>CAWFRF010000022.1:0-191307 GCA_963818135.1 uncultured Actinomycetota bacterium | reverse complement strand
CGAAGGGGAAGTCTGATGCGATCGACGCCCAAGTGGTCGCGCTGGCGGCGACCGCGAGGGACTCGAGACGCTGCCGGTCGCGTCCTTGACGAGAGGCGTATGAGATCTGGGTGCTGTGCGATTACCGACCAGCGATGCGCGAACGCGCGAAGCTGATCAACCGGATGCGCTGGCATTGTGAAGATCGCGCCAATCGAGTCCCAGATCGGTCCTGAAGGGTTGAAGGGCCCACGAGTCCTTGCGCGTCTGCCCGCCGTGACTTGGGCAGCTGCCAAAACCCCGGAGCTTCGGGTCGAGAAGGAGCAGCTGCGCAGGATCAACGAAATCAGCAAAGAGCAAAAGGAAGTGTTCGACGAGCTCACCGTGCTGCTTGAGGCTGACGCCCCGCAGCTCCTGGAACAGCCGAGCATCGGGACGGTGACGGCGGCGGTGATCATCGGCCGCACTGCCGGCGCCAAAAGGTTCCGCAGCGAGGCGTGCTTCGCCCGGCACCGGCACGGCCCCGATCCCGCCAGCTCCGGGACACTGTCCGCCACCGCCTCGACCGCGGCGGTGACTGGCAGTCAACCGCGCGATCCACATCATCGCGCTGGGCCGCATGCGCGGAACCCGGGAGACCCGCGCCTACATCCAGCGCCGCATTCAGAAACAGACGAAGCGCGAAGCGATCCGGGCGTCAACGCCACATCGCCGCCAGGACTGGCACCTCCTCTACAACCGACCGGCCGCTACCGGCGCTGCCAGAACCAGCCAAGCAGCGAGTCACAGTCACCGCTCCAGGACTGATGCCCTGCACCCGGTGAAAACCCGCAAATAGCGAACCCAACTTGACATAGGAGCGGCGAACACGATCGCCGAAGCCGGAATCGAGCGGACCGACGTGCGGCAGCAGCCCTTTCGTGGCATAGCGCTTTTGACACTAGCACCGGTCGGACGAGTGCCTTGGATCAAAAGGAGCAGTCGAGGGCGAGTCCGGAGTCAGAGTCGGGGAAACCAGATGCCGCGCACGGACGGATCGCTCATGTTCGGGAGGACGTGGCCAGCATCAAGATCGCCCACGTCGACGTTCTCCGTCACGTCGATTGGAGTTGGAAGCGGCTCACCGCCAAAAACGGTCTGGCGTAGCAGTGCCTCTGCATCGAAACGATCTACGGCGGTAACGCCGTAACCGAGCACGGCACCAGGAGGAAGACCATGGTGTCGGGATCGAACCGAAACCAGTAGCGACGCAGGTCAGCTGCGAAGGGTCGTCATCGGTAGGCCGGCTACGGCCGGAGTTCTCCGGCTGCTTGGCTCCAAGCGCGGGTTGTCGCGCCAGGCCAAGCCCAAACCGATATTCCGCCGGGGTAACAGCCGACCTCAACCTCGCCATCCGTGGTGGAGGAGAACTCGACTCGGAATTCGTCGCCCCGCTTCAACCGTGCTCAGCGCCCTCTGGCTCAAAGTGGACCCGGATGGACGGTGTTTCGGTGCAGGTCAGCGTGAGAACCGTGCGCTTCGGCGTTTCGGGCACACATCGGAGGCTACCCGGAGCCACCCGGGCCGTACACTGCTTTGCGCTCGAAGGGATCGTCTATCCCAAGCGAGCCATGACGAGTGGATTGCCACGCTTGCGCCGTTCCCCATGCAGGCTAGGGAGCGGCGATCTTGTCGGTGATCGCGCGTTGTATGTAGGTGGTGCTGCTGATGGTGGTGCCGGCCGGGAGCCGTAACGGGTTTCGTGGGGTGGCGATAGTGCGCTCTTCGAGCATCGTCGCGGTCTTCGGGTCGAAGATCACTCATCCTCCACGCCGTGATCTGTGAACGCGACCGCTTCGCCGTGGCGGCCGATCGAGTCGGTGATGGCGCCGACCAGTCTGATCCGGGTACCAGCGCAAGTGCCCGGTAGAGCGCGGCGCGTAGTGGCGCTGGGGTTGGTCGGTTGCGCCAACTGGTCGCCGATTTCGACGAATACCTCGTGCGCCGAACGGCCGGCCGCGTACAACCTTTGGTAGACCTCTCGCGGGTCGGTTGTCTGAACGTGAGTAGCTGTCGCCGGCTGAGCTCGAGGTCTCCGAGCAGGTACCGGTCGCGCCCAAGGTGGCGATCCGCTGCGGACTGGTGCCGAACGAGGGTCGCCCAACGCGCTCCCATGCTCGGCGTGCTGAGCTCCTGGCGAAGTGCAGCGACAGAACCCGAGACCGGGTCAGCCCCGTTCGGCCCGCGCTGAACCACAGCTGCTGCTCGACTTGCAACCGCACTTCGGGGGCTGTGGTGGCACTGGGCACTCACCGGCCGCCAGTAGGTGCCGACGCTACGCAGGTGATGAACTGGTCATCTCGAGGAAACTGGGCCGGCTGCCGTTGGGCAACGTCCGCAGCGCGGCGCAGCGCCGAAGACCCCAGGGCCGGTGTTACGCCGCCGCTCTGGAACGCAACCGCGAGCCCCGCCACGATGCCTAGGAGCGCCGCGGCCGCGGCGGTCACTGACCAACGAGGCCGGCTCGCCAGCACCCCTCCGGCGCGGTGCCCGCTGCGAGTCAGCGGCGCGGAACGCGGCCCGCAAGTCCGCCTCGAGTTCTCGCACAGATCGGCGACTCGTCAATCAACGGATCACTCATCTGCAACCTCCAGCGGCTGGTCGGCGCGACCGCATCGCGCAAAGCTCGAAGCGCACGACTGGCGCGGCACAGACAGCCTGCTCGCTGATGCCCAGCGCACGCGCGACATCTGTACATACGGGCACTCGTCGACCACTCTCAGCCGCAGCAACTCCCGGTCGGGCTCCGACAGGCGCTCGAGCTGCTCGCCGATCGCCGACCGCAGCGCCTGCGTGACCGCCGGCCTCCTCGATCCGGTCATATTCGCTATCGGTCAGCGCGCGCCGCTCGATCCCCAGCTTCGCCAGCGCCCGTCGCTCGATCCGCCCACTGCGATAAAAGTCCAGCAGGCAGCGCTGCGCGATCGCAAATAACCAGGCGCGTGCCGTCTCCGGTCCGTCACCGCGGAACTGCTCTCGGTCTTCGAACGCAGCCGCGAACGTCTCCGCCAAAAGATCCATCGCCGCATCCGGATCGAAGGTTCGTCGCGCCAAGAAACGCAGACAGCTCACCAGCATGGCGGGCATACATCGCGGCGATATCGTCAGGATCGAGCGGCATCCACGCACCAAGTCATCACACCGTAGGCGCACAACCCCCACAGGGTGTGACACCAGCATCGTCGCGTACCCGCGAAATCCGAAAGCGGGACTGTCGACCTAACCCGCCGGAGAAAACCCGCCTTTCGCCACGAGGAGGGCTGGGAGCCAAGCGGTGCGACCCGACGGCTGGTTGATTCTGCGCAGGCAGCCGCCAGGTCTGATACACGAGCGCCCCGCCACCGGCCACGGGGAGCCACGTCTATCTGTGCCTGTGGCGATTCCTGGACGGCTTACATCCCAGGTTCACCGTCGCGGTCTCGATCCCCCTGATCGGCGTGATGTTGATTTGCAGGCCTTCGCGGCCCAGTGACGGTTGAGTTGCTCGACGGCTTGGTCAAGATCTCTGACGAGCTTGCGGTTGCGCCGGTCGCCTGTGTCGATGCCGTGCTCGGTGAGGGTTGGTGATGTTGTGCTGACGCGGTGCTTGCCGATCGCGAGCGCCGCCCGGTTCCAGACCTCGCGCTGCCGGGCTGCCTGGTTCTGGTCGTGGCCCGAGGGTCTCCTCGAACACCGGGCGTGCCGATCTCGATCTCCTCGACCGCCGCGTCCTCGACGATCGCCATTCCGCCGGCGTCCGGTGTCGCTGCTGGTAGGCGATGAACTCGTCGGCGAGCGTCTGCGCTGCTCGGGTGGGACGGGCAGCTGGGCGCGCCGTGCGGCGAGCCGGTTGAGCTGCTCCTGTCGCAGGGCTTGGCGGGCTTCGAGTTCCTTGCGGTGTCGATGCTGGTGTTCTGTGCGTCTTCGCGCGCGGCGTTCTTGATCTGCTCGATCTGCTCGTCGAGCTCACGGATGCGCTCAGCCTTCTCGGCGGCGTCCTGCATGACCTGGGCATGGGTTTCCTTCGCGTCGCTCAAGCTTCAGGTCAAGCTCGGCGAGCGCGTAGCGATGCTTCGAGACCGGCCACCGCTGTGCGCACGCGTCGCCTCTGGCGGTGTCGGCGGCTCCGCGTCTCGACCTGTGGACCGGCTTCGATGACCTCGGGTGTCGCTGTCGCGGCCTCCGGAGCGGCGACGATTGACGGCTCCTGTTCGTCGCTGCGCTTCGCGGCCTGCGGATGCCCTCGACACAAACGTCTGGGTGCGGATCTGTAAGTACGACTCTCGCCGCCGCTTCCAGGTGCTGGGTCGCTGTCTGCTCGGCGCCCTCGAGCCGCAGCCGGGATTTGAGGTTCTTCCACCCCGGGTCGGGGTCGGTCAGCACCAGCACGGTGGTCGTGTGGCGCGCGCGACTGGCTGCGACATAGGCGAGCTCCGAGTCGAGGTTCTTGACGGGCGTCACGACGATCGCGTGGTCGGCGGTCGCTCCCTGGCTGTCATGGATCGTGACCGCATACCCGAGACGAACATGCTCCGAGATGTACCCGGCCGGGAGCAGCACCTCACGGTCGCCGACCTGGATCAGCAACCCTTCATCAAACGCGGCGAGCGCGGTCGCGCGGGTGCCGTTATCGACCCCAAGCGCGCGGTCGTTGCGCTTCAGGATCAGCTTCTCGCCGGCATGGATCGTGTCGCCCTCGCTCGTCTGAAAACCCAACGGTTCGCCACTAAGCCGTCCTGTGTCTCGCAGCTGTGCCTGCGCGAGCACGTTCAGGTCCTGGCGCAGCTGGTTAGTCGGTGAGATCAGCAGCACGTCCTGCCCGGCGCGCTCCAAGCCACATCGAAACCGCGTCCATGGTCGCCTGGTGCCGTTCCCGGGGTGAGAGACCGTATCCACGCAAACGGCCGTGCTTCTCCTGGTAGGCAACCCACTTGTGAGGTGTGCGGGCGGCGAGGCCGTTGAGCGCCTTGCCCTCATCGGTGTTCTTCTGCCGGATGACCTCATCAAGCCGCAGCAGCGCTTCGCCGAGCTCGTCCTGATGCTGGTGGGTGACCTGCTTGAACCAGCCGCCGGCCTGCACCGACTGCAGCTGCGCGCTGTGCCCCATCCCCCGCACCGCGAACCCTTCCTTCACCGCGGTCCTGAGCACCAGCTCCGCCTCGCGGGTGTGCACCATCGTCAGCTCGTCGCCGAGCAGGATCCCCGGCACCCCACCCGTCAGCTCCACGAGCGGCTTGTCCTGGCTGATGTGGTTGGCGAGGCTCGCGAACGTACGACTCCGCGCAACCCCGGCGGCCTTCAGCTCCGTCACCGCCTTACCGGTCGGCGCCGCACCCAGCACCGGGATCCCCTCGTGCTCCCAGACCTTGTTCGCCAATCCCGCCACATACGTCTTGCCGGTACCGGCGTTGGCCTCGATCAGCACCGGTCGCCGCGGCGTGCCGGTGAACGCCTGGACCGCGGCGAGCTGCCCCGCGTTCGGCGTCGCACCGCGATCAGCTGATCACCCGCTCGACCACGTGCGCGTCAACGACCGGCGCCGGCGTCCTGCGCCGCGCCGCGGTGAGCAGCGTTGATCAGGCTCTGCTCCTTCTCGACCAGCTCGACCGTCGTCCACTTGACCTCCTTCGCGGTCTCGATCCGCACGACCCGCGGGTCCTCGACGATCTGCTTGACGTACGCGTCGATCTGCGACGCCGGCACCCCCGCCCGCGACACCGCCAACTGCACCGCCGGCAACCGAAACGCAGTCGTCATCTTCGTCAACCCATCCGGGCTCACCACCTGGTCCGCGATCTCCTTCACGCTCGCGCTCGTCCGCTGCTCGGCCGGTGGGGCGGTGACGATCTCGCGCAGCATCGTCATCTCGTCAACACCATGCTGAAGCGCGACCGCCTCCACCTGCTCGCGCGTCATCACCGCCGCGAGATCCTTCTTCTGCCGCGTCCGCAACGCGATCATCTGCCTGACCGCCGATGTCGCGGGCATCCGGTTCGCCGCCTCCCACTCCGCCACCACCGGATCGATCCGCTTGCGTGTCCTAGTGCTCAACGCATCACGCAACGCCTCCGGGACCTGCTCGACCAGCGCGGTGCCGTTCTCCCCCAGCTCCCCCCAACGGACACCGGGGATCTCCTCGCTGATCGCCTCACGAAGCTCCGCCTCATGCCTGTGACCGAGCGCCTCCAACACCGCGCCGCCGCGCGCGAACAACGCCCGCGACCACAACCGCTGAAACCCACCGTCACGGTTCTGCACCAACGTCGAGACGTGCACGTGATCATGGATCAGCGGCTCCCCCTCACGATTCGAGCTGAATGCGAGTAGCGAATCCCCATCCACGCCGCCGGCCGCTCCGCAACACGGTTCGCCTCATCCTTCCCCGACCCACGCCGGACGCGCATGTAGTCGCGCTCCGCGACCGCCAGCGTCCGCTCGATCGCACGCTTCCGCGCCCGGTCGATCCTCTCGCGCAACTGGTCGTCACCGAGCACGTACAGGATCGAGAGGTCCTTACCGATCGAGAACGTGAAATCAATCCCGACCTCCCTCGCCTCACGCGCCAACCGCTCCCCGTTACCGGCCAGGCCCTCGAACATCATCATCGCCGCGCTCCTGCGACGGCTCACCGGCGAACCCGAACCCGACCGGGTTACCGACCCACTGCACCTGGGCGCGCTCGCCCTCACGCATGTAGTCAGTCAGCGCCTGCTGCTGGGAGAGGTCCTCCTCGATCTCCTCCCACGGATACAGCAACATCGCCGGGACAAACGCCAACGGCGTCATATTCAGACCCACGACCCCGACCCCCGGTCGTCGGGATGCCGGTCGTCCGCCACGTCCTTGCGGCCCTGGTCTCACCGCCGGGAACCTACCAGCCCCTCCAGGGGGCAGTTAGCGTGTGATTTTCGCCGTTGCCGTTGTTGTTGGTGGTCGGGGTGGTGGCGAGTGTCGCACCGGGATTTCAGCCAACCGCAACAGTTCGTGACAAGGCAATTGGTGCCGAAGATCGCACTTCCTGTCGTATCAAGATGCTCAGAACCGTGTGATCTTCACTGTCCACAACCTGACGCCCAACTGCGCACGACAGTGGTTTTCAGATCTGTTGGTCCTGGCCGCTCCGCGCGTCACTGTCGTGCGACGGCCGCGCTCCTGGGACGGTCTTCATATGGATCGACCAGTCAAGAGCCGGACGGTCCCGTGTCGCCCACGGCGGAGTCCACCTGCTCCAAACCAAGGAATCCGCTGGATGCGTTCCAAGCCCGGAGCGTCTCTTCGGTGCGTATCGCAAAACACGGTGCTCGCTCGTTATGGGTCCTGCAGCGACACACCCAGAGAGGAGACGACAGTGAGCACCGAAACGCACACCCAACCGACAGGGCTGACCCGCAGCCAGGTCCTGCTACCTGAAGAGGTCGCAGAGATCCTCAGATCCTCACGCAAAAAGGTCCTCAGCGAGGCACGAAAAGGCCGGCTCCCCGTCCTCAAATTCGGCAAAGAACGACGGTTCCTACGCGACGACGTCGACGAGTACATCCGCCGCCTCCGCAACGACACGCAGCGCGACATGAGACCTCCCGCGAACCAACCCGACCCGTCCTAGAGCCTCACCCTGAGCGACGCCGACGCGCGCGCAACGACACCCAGAGACTGGAACCTCTGACCGTCCGCCGCCGACTCGCGCAAGTGGTCGAGAACCCGACCGGCCTCGCCTTTGGCGAGGAGGAGGGCACTCGCGGGTTTGCGATCGGCTCTCGCTTTCAGTGAGCGACGCAACTCCCGGGCCACCCGACACCAGAGCGCAGCGGTTGCTTCTCACGCGGTGGCGGCTCACACCCGGTGTACGCGAGACTCTGCGTAAATGGATCCGCCGATTTCAGATCCGACGATCTGCCGGCTCTGGGCTCCGGCTCCGCCCATGGGTGCTCGCGGATGCCGCGTTGCTTGATGTCGTGGTGTGGCGACCCGGACATCTGCCGGTTCACGACCGTACCCGCATCACCTACACCCAGGAGGGCGCCCGCCGCCTGGATCACGCCGCCCAACTCCAGCGCACCGCTGGCGGCGCCGGGTCGTGCTCGCGATCGAGCCGGCATCGGTCAATCGGAGCCGGCTGGGGATGGTCGGGGCTGTTTGGGCTTGACGACCGGCGCAGCCGCTCGCTTCGGCTACTGGATCATGCGGGAGCATCGCCGGAGACCGGTCTGGCCAGCAAAGCCGTTCGCCTTGATTGCCGGATTGGGCGTTTAGCCATCTCGACATCGATGTCATCCATGTCGACGTCGAGTCGCAGAACACAGCGTCTCTCCACGAGTCGCGCAGGCGGTGGGCGCCACGCACGAGCAGCAGTTGACACGCCAGTTGAGAGGCGAGACGGTCGTTCTCGAACGGTTCGCGCTCCGTCGCTGACACGACTCGAACGGTCTTGCTGATCTCGATGTCAAAGGTACGGATCCGTGGCCAAGCGCTCGTGACCTCTTCGCCTTGCCCCTCGAGTCCTTTCCGTCGAAGCAATAGCCCCCCACCGGAAGGGTTGAGGAGGTTGGTGGGTTGTTCCTCACCAGGGAACGGCGGTGAAGTCCGAACCCCACGAGTTCTCGGCTACCTGGTGCAGATGCGTTCGGCTGAGTTCATAGACGTGGTCGTCGTTGCGCTCGACAAGTCCGTTGGGCTGGTCCTGGGTGATCAGCATCTTGTCCGACTGCGGTTCGTTGGTGATTAGTGTCTGCTCGGGGTCCAGCCCCCGGTAGGGCAGCGGTATTCGTGCGGTGAGGGTCCCGCGTTGGGTGTACTGCAATATGTAGGCCCGGCCACGCGCCGCGCCGTCGAACGAGAGCGACTGATGTGTTGCGGTGCATCCCTCGGCGACGAGGATTTCTGTTGAGTCAAAGGCTGCTGCGTCGATGCTGCAGCCGCGACGGAACGAGGAGAGCCGGGTCGGCTGTGTACCTGGCACGGTCTTCGTGATGATGAGATCCCATGCCGAGTCGGCCGGTTCGGAGCATCCCGGTCCGGGGCTGCCGACAGGCGCGGCTTGCGGTGGCGATGACGAAGCATGGAACCGAAAAGCGACTTCGGTTCCGGCGGCGTTCCATGCGGGCCGCCCGATCGAAGAGCAATACGCTGTCTTGACGATCTCTCGGGTCTTACCGGTTCGCAGGTCGCGGATGTAGAGCCCAGGTTGCGGAATGGTTCCGACACAGGGCTGAGCGCTGTAGGCAACCTCGGACCCGTCGGGGCTCGGGACCACAGCCCCGATCGTCTGGTTGCTCGCGACGGTTAATAGCCGTGTTGGCGTCGGATGGTCGGGACTCACCTTCATGACTGTGTTGATGCAGGAGTTCTTCGACGGCTGGCACTCCATATAGACGCCTTTGAGGGGCTTGCCGTCTTTCAGGCACCGCGGACCGCTCGTACTGGTGAGCAGGATCGCCCCAGCATTCGTGCCAGCAGGAGGAATCGCCGCCGGGGAATCCGCGTTGAACGGCACCGCCGTGACCGTTCTGATCCGCCGACCGGTCGATAGCGAGAATTGCTGCAAGGCGAGGTCGTAATGCCCATTCACACACCCGGTAAGCAGCCGGTCTCGCGGCGGACTCAATCTGCACACCCGCAGCAGCGACACGAACGTGCCCTTCGTCGAGATGGTGAGTTGAGTCGACTTGCCAGCGCAGCCAGCTACCAAGATCGCAAAAACGACCCCCAACAGGCTGGCGAGGCCGACCCGCCGAACATAGCCGCGACTTCCACGATGAACCACGCAGCGCATTCAAACATGAGCAGTCGATCGAATCGCTTTGCTCGGAAAGGCCTCGCGCGGGGCGCAGCAAGGATGATGAGTGCAATGCCACGCAAGCTTGGCCGCTGACGCACCGATTAGCTACGCGCCTGATGAGGCTGCGCCGCTGTGACTATGGGGACGAGGTCCGCGATATCGGAGAGAACGGTCGTTCCGTGACGCTTGGCGACTCCGCCCGAGTTGAGTAGGTGCGCTCTGTGGCGCTCCATTACGACGACGTCGCTGTACGCCACGGCTGCGCTCATCGCATCAATGTCGAAGATGTCGTTGGGTTCCCAGGTGGTTTGTGCGTTGCTGTGGGCCGCGGTCATCAGCGAGATGTACACGTCAGCGCTCGGCATTGAGTCAGTGAACTCGCGTGCATCGTCGATGCTGCCGCCAGCGAACTCGTCGATGGTCAAGCCGTAGAACGACAGAGCGTCGTTGAGCGCGTCCATCGCCTCGATCATCGTGTAACGAGCGGCCACGAGGTCACGGAGCCGTCCGCGTCGCCACCGAGGTTCGGCTGCGAGTCGTGCAGCCTGTTCGGTCTCTTGCTTTGCGCGATCGATCGCAACGCGACGCGCCGCTGTCGGGTCCCAGCCATCGGCTTGAAGTCCTGGAACCTCTGCGTCGCTGGGACCGGCGAGCGCCATCCGGTTCAGCCTTAGCTCTGCGTCAGCGCGAAACGCATCGAACGCCTCCTGTCCGCCGGGCCAGCTTCGGCGTGCCTCATCGGTTCTGTCGCCCTCGGGTGAGCGGATCTGGAGACCTCCGCGCATTCCGAACGCTTGCATGACGCCGTGACCGAGCAGCGGGATTGGGGCTATGCGTTCTGGACGCCCGACGCGGCGCGCAACTACCGCGTCTACTTCCAGCTGAATCAATATGGAGTTCGACATCAAGCACGCGAACCGCGAGAACTCCTCTATTACGGTTGCGATGTCGGACCGCTGTCTCGGGTCCCGTATCGCCGTTATCTCCATGTAGTGAACGGACGAGAGCGGAAACACGAACGTGGGATCCGCGACTCTCAGGGCTCCGAGCGCAGCGACATAGCCCGCGCCGTCGCTGTGGCCCGTGTTTGCCTTCGCGAGACCTATCCAATGGTTGAGGTCGAGGTAGACGAGGCGAACATGGTCGGGCGGGGGGGTCAACGATTGCGGCCAAACGAGATCCGTCGGCGGTCGATCTCGGCCGGGCCGAACAGACGATGTGCGCGGCATCGGACGATTATCGTCGAGCATGTTGATAACGCGATCGACGAACTCACTGAGACGATCGCCACGATCAAGAGCAGTCACGATGCTGTTACTCAGCCTGACATCGCTTTGCCATGAACTCGATCACGCCGCCGAGACCCGCTTCGGTCACCGCTGAGGCATCTCGCGACCCGTGCCGGCTTCGCCGCAATGCGCGGGTTGCGACAACCTTGGACCCGAAATGAGCTCGCTCAACGGTCGACGACAAGCTCGCCATCCACACGCAGATCATCTTCGGACACATGCCTGAGCTGAGGCACTGAGCGGCCGTAACCCGCCTGTTATCGAGAGACCTGTAAACCGCCGACGATGAAGAGCGTCACCGTCCCGTTCGCGGCCGCAGCGTGCGCGCTGGCGCTCACAGCCTGTGGAGGTTCTGCCAAGAAGCCGGCGTCCGCGGGCAAGGTGCCCGGCGCGACGTTCGCAGCTTGCATGCGCGCCCACGGAGTCACGAACTTCCCCGATCCTCAGCCCGGGGGCGGCTTCAACTTCAGCAGCAACCTTGACGTCTCATCGCCCGCCTTCCAAGCCGCCAACAAGGCTTGCGGGGATGAGGCTCCGGGCGCGATCGCTCCCCCCAAGGCAAGCGAACATCAGAAGGCCCTGGCGGTGAAGGCCTCCAAGTGCATGCGCGCGCACGGCATCGCACAGTTCCCTGACCCGACGGAAAGCCCGCCCAACCCTGCCGCCCTCGGCAGCGGCGAGGTTGCCTTCGGACGCGGCGGCATGTTCTGGGTCGTTCGCGGCAGCGATGTCCACTCGCCGGCGTTCGACTCAGCGGCACAAAAGTGCGGGATGCTTCCCCGAGGCGTCCATCCGCCGTCGTCATCTGCCCCATGAGCTAGCGGGCTCACTCATCCGCGACGGCAACGAACCGACGTGCTGATAATCGGCACAGCCCCCGCGAGCCCTTCGCCACGCGCAAGCGGCAGGCGTGCGTCTGCGACGCGCTTTGCCCTCAGGACGCGCCTCCCGGCGCAGAGATTCGCAGTCGTGCCTTGCGCGGTGGCTGTCGCTCAAAGGCGCGGCGAGGTGGGCCGGCTGGTTCGTGGCCGTCGAGGTCGAGAGTTGCTGGAATCGCAAATCGCCGGTTGGCTTCTATCCGAGGGCGGTGGCGAGCTGGTGGCGGTGGAGCTTTTGAGGTTGTGGGAGAGCATCACGAGCCGCCACTCCGTTCTGACCAGTGATCTCCCGCGGTAGTTGAGCCGGTAGATCTTGCGGTTGTGCTTGGTGTGACCGAACACGGGCTCGATCGCTGTTTGGCGTTTGATGTAGAGCTCTTTGCCAAGCTCGGTCTGCAGCACAGCGCGCATGAACGAGTAACGCCCGCCGGTCCACCCAGGCCGCTCACCGTCACGCTTGCCGCCGTCGGGCGGGATCAGCACCTGGAGGCCATGCCCGCCGGTGAGGTGGTCCATGTGCTGCTCGTTCCAATACTGCGCGTCGGCGACAACGACCGACGGCCTCACCTCTGAGCCCGCCTGTTGGAGCTCGTCGAGCGCTTTATCGATCATCGGTTGTAGTTGTGAGAAGTCACTGGCCTGTGTGGTGATCTCCGCAGCCAGAACGATCTGCTGGTCGTTGACGACCGCCTGGGCGTTGTAGCCCTGGATGTAGCGGCGGTTGCCTTTCATCCGCCTGGAGTCCGGGTCGGTCACGTTCACCTCGCCGGCCGGGATCTCCGGTGGTGTGTAGGGCTTCGCCGGGCCGCCGAGCCGGCGTCGGTCATGCACCCGGCGGTGCTCACGAAGATCCTCATAGGCCTTGTTGCCACGGCACTCGGCGGCCAGATCGTCCTCTAAGCATTGGGCGGCCAGCCGCAACCGCTCCTCGCGCGAGCGTGGGACCGGTCCGGCGTCCTGCCAGCGTTGTGCCTCTAGATGGCGGTGCGCTTCCCGCAGCCACCCACGCCGGCCGCGGCGGCCGATCCGCTCCGGATCAAACTCCCCGGCTGGCTCCTCGCCACGGCACTCAACAGGATCATTCTCACCCTCGTTCTGCTCGTCGCGGGCTAGCTCACGCTCCAACCACGCGCGGCGGCCAGCGGCGGTCTGCAAGCTCCGGTGGGAGCTCATCGCCACGCGCGTCCCCGAACTTGTCGTCCTCGGCCTGGTCGGTCGCGATCGCGTCCTGAATGATCTCCCGGGCGATCCGGTCATAGTCAACGTTCGAGTCACTCGACGCGTTCGCGGTCAGCTTCGTTCCATCCACCGCGACGATCCCCGTGTCGACCAGCCCCGCACGGTCACAGAGCCTGAGCACCGCCCCGAACAGCTCGTTGAGCGACTCCTGGTGGCGGCGAATGAACCTCGCGATCGTCGCGTGATCCGGTGCCTGATTACCAGTGATCACCCGGTAGGCGATGTCTTGGCGGCAGCGGCGCTCGATCCCCCGTGAGGACCGCTCGTTCGTCGCATAGCGTAGAGAACCAACGCCACCATGACCGACGGCTCATAAGCCGCACGCCCGTGCCCGTCCGCGCGATAAGCCGAGTAGAAGCCCGACAGGTCCATCCGGCGCAACGGAGTCGATCACAAACCACGCCAGATGATCCTCAGGCAACCAATCCCTAAGCGACGGCGGCAACAAAAACGCCTGCTCACGATCACAATCCAGAAGTTCTGACCCATCCCTGGATTCTCTTAATAGTGCTTTGTTAGGTTCGCTCTGTCGTGGGGGTGAAAGTGGCAGATGGGCGAGATCGACTGGCTGGCGGCAGGTTTGGCAGCGGCCGGTCCAGCACTTGAAGATCGGCTGCATCAGCAGCACGGCCTTCGGGAGTGTCAGGCCGGCCGCGGGTGAAAAGGGTCCAGCCGCTCGAGCGTGAGGAACCCGTGCGCGGCGGTGACCAGCGCGGTGTGGTGATACCAACCGAGCCAGGAGCGGCCTTCGTAGTGGTCCAGGCCGAGTTCGCCTTTGAGCTGTTTGTAGTCCAGCTCGATCTTCCAGCGCATCCGCGCCAGCCGGGTGAGTCGTTCGGGTTCGGTGTCGGCGGGCAGGTTCGAGATCCAGTAGTCGCTCGGCTCGTCTTGGCCTTCGGGCCATTCGGCGATCAGCCATTCCTCGCGCGGGGGGACCTCGGCGCCTTCGCGCCACTTGACCTGATCTGCGCGCCATTGGTGAGCGGCGTGAACACGCGCGAAGATGAACCTGGAGGTGACCGGCTCTCCGTCTGGACCGTCGCGGAAGGTGACGGTCTGGGCGCTGTCGCTCGCGAGTCGGGCGATCAGCTCACCGATCGGCTCTGCGTTGCGGTCTGGGCGTAGTCGTGTGGGTCCAGCGCCGTCCTTTTTCTTGCGGGGAGGGACAGCAAACGTGGTGCCCTGCTCGAATACTTTCGTGTCCGGCCCGACACACAGCACGTATTCGCACCCGGCCTCATCAAGGCGATCACGCAGCCAGGTGTTCCCGCCATAGGCGTGATCGCCGAGCACCGGTGCCTTGGGCACTTCCCAGCCACAGGCAAGCTCGACCAACTCGACCCCGAGCTCCGACTTGGTCTTGAACGTAACCCGCTCGGGGATCTTCGCCTTGCGCCGGCGCTGCTCATCGGCACACCAGTCCTCGGGGAGATACAGCGCCCACCCAAGCGGCACCGTCCCTTCGCTCCCGACCGCATGCAGCGACACCCCGATCTGACAGTTACCCCGCTTGCCCAACGTGCCCGAGTACTGGCGCTTGACACCTGGGGAGTCCTTCCCGTCCTTCGGAAACCCCGTGTCATCCAACAGCCACGCCTCAACATCGATCTGTGGCGCGACCCGCTCAGCCGTCGCCCTCACGACCAGCGCCGGATCCCACGGACTATCAGCCACGAACTGCTGCATCGACTGATAATCAGCGTCCCCACCGAGCCGCTCAACGATCGGCTCAAGCGACTTGCGAGGCCCCTGCTCCAACAGCCCGCGCAGATACAACGCGCCGTTGACCCGCTGCACCGGCCGGTTCATCGCCGCGGCCAGCACCTCACCCGCGAACGCCTCCAAACGTTCCTTCACCGCCGCCGGCGCATCCGCATCCACCGCCATCACAGCCATGATGCCTCCTCGCGTCGAGACCTCGGACGCAAGACAAATTCGGCAGCGACAGCCCGAACCCTACCCCACACCTAACAAAGCACTATTAAACGCGGCAGACAACACCCACTTTGTGCGACAGCCACCGCGGAAAGTGCAACCCGAGCGGGTTCGCCCTCTGCGTCGCAACGAGTGGCTACGCGGCCGGGCGCACGGAACCGAGAACTCTCGCTAGAGCTTCTGGATCAAGTGTTCGCAAGTGATCGGCGAGCCGCTCCTCGTCGCTCTGCGGCCCGGTGAGCGCGTCGGTGACCTTGTCGACGAGGTCTGCGGCGCGACCGCGTGCAGGTAACGCTCGGTGGTTTTGATGCTGGCGTGGCCCATGATCGTCTTGACGATCTGGACGTCCATCTTGCGGATGAGCAGAGAGGCGGCCGTGTGCCGCAGCCCGTGGAACGTCAGAGCGGGAACGCCGGCCTGGTCACGGGCCAGGTTATATCGGCGCCGCAGCGCCGACGGGTCCGGCCTGTCGCCGGCCAGCGTCGCGAACACGTAGTCGTCGGGGCGGGTGAAGTTTGGACGCCTTTTGACTCGTTTGATCGCCGCAAGCGCCGGAGCACCTAGCGGGACGACTCTCATCTTGCCGGACTTGGGGGCGGTGGTCACACTGCCCGACAGCGCCCGCTCCACGATCGCCGTCTGCTCTCTGAAGGTTAATGTCTGACCACTGCAGGACGACGAGCTCGCCTTGTCGCAGTCCCGTGTACGCGGCGAAGCGGACAAGATCAGCGAGCTGGTCGTTCTCCTCCTGCTCCTGCTCGAGCGTGAGCGCGCTGCGGTCATACGCGGTGCGCGTGGCTACTCGCCAGCGCCCGGCCGCCGCGGCGTGCGCGATCGCCTCGACCTGGGCAATCTCGAAGTACTTGACCCCTCCCGCCGCGTTGACACGACGAGGGTCCGTCAGCGCGGCGGGGTTGGTCTCCAGATGCCAACCGCGGCGCGGATCGCAGCCGTAGTTGAAGATCGCGCGGAGCTGCTCGCGGACCTTGTTGATCGTTCGTCCGCCGCGGCCGAGCTCTTTACTCGTCGAAGATCTCCTCGATATCTGCCTGCGTGACCTGGTGGGCAGGAGTGCCCCGAATAGGCGCATTACGAGACCGTGAGACTCTCCCTCCCGGCGCCTGTACGTGATCCCGGGCTCAACGAGCGTGCAGGCGACGTCGTAGGCGGTGCTCGGCTTGTGCTTGCCGATCTTGATCATGTACCCCTGCCACTCGTGCGCCAGGGTCCGGAAGCTCTTGGTTATCGTTCACGCTCCGCAGCCTCGGTCGCGACGCGATGCGTCCACTCGTGCTGCTCCCTGCGCGCAAGTTCCATCGCGCCATGCTCATCCAGCGCGCCCTCTGGAACCCTACCCCGGCGCTGCGTCCACCGGCCTCCTTGCCCGTAGGTCTTGCCGCCTGGTTTGGCCTTGCGCGATCCGGTTGGCGCGAGCCACGCTCGCCCTAGGCGTCTCTTGGGCTGCTGCTCCCCCTCCCTCCAACGAGCGGCCCAGTATGGAAGCTCGCCCTCCACCTTGGACGGAACACCGCAAGCCCAAGTGCGTTCGAGGACGGCTTCATGCCCAATGAATTTACACTGCGATTCGGCGGGGGGCACACGATTTCGCCAGGGGGGCACACTAAACTCGGGGGGCACAAAAGGAGGGCACAAACGCCTACGATTGACCGTGCTTATTAGGGTTTTGGTGACCTAGGATTGCCTGAAAAGACGCGAAAAACGCTGTTTTGGCCGGTCTCCAAAACCGGGGGTTGCAGGTTCGAGTCCTGTCTCCCCTGCTTCGGGGAAGGCTTCAGATGAAGCCTTTCGGGCTCTCGAGCCAACCGCGCCAGTGGACTTCGGGACCACGGAGTAACAGCAGGGAGTGACACACGTCCCTCGATCGGCCCCGTTTCTGGTGTCACTCGAGGTTGGGTCGCACGTCCCATGGTCAAGTTTGCGGTGGGCTCGGGCGATGGTCGGGATGAGAGTGGTTTGGTAGGGTCGCCGCTATGCCTTCGTTCGCGGTCGTCGGGGCGGGCTTCGGCGGCGTCGGAGCTGCGGTGCTGCTACGTCGGGCGGGGTACAACGACGTCAGCGTGTTCGAGCGCGGGGAGCGTCTAGGGGGTGTGTGGAGTGACAACACCTATCCCGGCGCGGCGTGCGATGTTCCGTCGCATCTGTACGAGTTCTCGTTCGCGCCGAACCCGGACTGGTCGCGTCGGTACGCGCCGCAGGCGGAGATTCAGTCGTACCTCGAGGGCGTTGTGCGCCGTGAGGGTGTGATCGACCGGATTCGAACGGGCGCCGAGGTGACGCGTCGACCTTCGATGCGGACCGCCCGAAGTGGGCGCTTGAGACGAGCGCCGGTACGCATGAGGCTGACATGCTGATCACCGCGTGCGGTCAGTTGTCGACGCCGAGCGTTCCGGCGATACCCGGGCTCGCGGGCTTCGACGGGCCGGCGTTTCACTCGGCTCGCTGGCGCCACGACGTCCCGCTCGATGGCAAGCGCGTCGCGGTATCGGAAGCGGCTGCAGCGCGATTCAGATCGTGCCGGCGATCCAGCCGACCGTTACCGGTGTCGACGTTTATCAGCGATCGCCGGGGTGGACGCTGCCGAAGCTTGACACCGCCTACGGCGAGCGCGCGAAGAGAGCGTTCAAGCGGATGCCGATCCTCCAGCGCCTGGACCGTGCAGCGAACTTCTACTACATGGAGACCGGCGCGCTGGCGCTGACGAGCCAGCCCTGGTTGCGACCGGCGCTGCGGGCGGTCGGGCGCGGGCAGATCACCAGGGCGATCAAGGACCCGGAACTTCGCAGGAAGGTCGGGCCGACCGACGAGATCGGCTGCAAGCGGATAATGCTCACCGATCATTGGTATTCGACGCTGACACGGCCGAACGTTTCAGTGATCACCGACCGCATCGAACAAGTCACACCAGAGGGGATCCGGACGGCCGACGGGCGCAGTCGTCCTGCCGATGTGCTCGTGCTTGCGACCGGGTTCAAGACGCACGGCTTCGTCGCACCGATGGAGGTGGTCGGTGCGGGGGGGCGCAGCCTGACGCAGGAGTGGTCCGAACTCGCGCGCGCCTACCTCGGGTTGAGCGTCCCCGGGTTCCCGAACATGTTCCTGCTCTATGGGCCGAACACGAACGGCGGGACGGGTCGGTCATCTACACGATCGAGGCTGGCGTCCAGCACGTGATCGCAGCGGTGCGCGAGCTCGAGCGCAACCGTGCGCGGACGATCGAGGTGCGCCGCGACACTGCCGACGCTTTCGATCGTGAGCTACGGGCGGCGCTCGGCACGACCGTTTGGCACACCGGATGCACCAACTGGTACGTCGACGAGCACGGCAATGATCCCAATCAGTGGCCGTGGATGTCGGGCACCTACCGCCGCCGTACCGCTCGACTCGCTCCGGGCGCATACCAACTGGCCTGACGGTCCGCGCGCACGCGCTACGACAATCCCCGCGGACACCACCGGCGAGCGAACGGGCGCAAAGTTGTTCGCAATGGCCTCCAGCCAACCTTAAAGATTTGCTAAGCTAACTTGCCGCTACGGCAGGTGGCGTGGCCCGTGGATGAGTTCTATTTCTGAACGCTCCCGGGAAGGCTTGCGATGGCTGGTTTGACCCCGAACAGCTTCGATGTGCCGGACGTGATTCGGCCGTTTGAGGACCGCCTGAGCGCGACTTGGTTTGCCCGGCTGCGTCGGGACTCTGGCGCTCCAAGGCTTTCGGTTCGTAACGAGGAGGTCGAGACTTGAGCATTTACGGTCGTGTGTTCGCTGCTGGTTATGACAAATTCATGGCGGGTACCGAGAACGCCGGACTTCGCGCGCATCGCGAAGCGCTGCTCGCGAACGTTGGCGGACGCGTAGTCGAGATTGGTGGCGGGACCGGTGCAAATCTGCCTCTCTATGGCAGCACGGTAGAGGACCTCGTGGTCACCGAACCGGAGGAGCCGATGGCCCGCCGTCTCGAGCAGAAACTGGGCAGCTGCAAGGTTCCCGTGCGCGTCGTACGCGCGTCCGCCGAAAGCCTCCCATTCCCGGATGGAAGCTTCGACGTAGCCATCTCGTCGCTCGTGCTATGCACCGTCGGCAACCCCGCCCAAGCGCTCAAGGAGATCCGTCGCGTGCTCAAGCCGAGCGGACGCCTCGTATTTCTGGAACACGTGCGCTCCGACAACGCCCGACTCGCACGTTGGCAGGACCGCCTGAACGGCATCCAGAACCGCATCGGACATGGGTGCAACTGCAATCGCGACACACTCAGCAGCATCAGGGCGGCCGGCTTTACGATCGCAGAACTCGAGCACGATCAACTCCCTAAGGCACCGCCGTTCATACGCCCGTTGATTATGGGAGACGCCGCACGAGACTAACCGCTCATCGCGACAGCCCTATTCGGAGCCCTCGGTCCCGGGCCCCGCGTTTTGGCCTTACCTCGACAAACTAGAAGGCGATTGCCATGTATGTGAGGGTCGTCAGATTTACCGACGTGAGCAGCGAGCGGCTTGAAGGGGTCGTCAGTCAGATCAAGGCTTCCGACGGGCCACCGCCAGGAGTACGGAGTACGGGCATTCAGATGCTCTTCGACGAAGCGCACGGGACTGCCGTGGTACTCCAGTACTTCGCGACGCAAGATGACATGGAGGCGGCCGGACGCGTGTTCAGCGCCATGGATTCGGACGAGACGCCCGGCACCCGCGTCTCCGTCGACGCATGCGAGTTAACGCTCGACGTCGAGTCGCCCTAACCACCGGCAGCCTCAGCGGCTGGTGCCCCGAACAGGAAGCAGAAGCTCGACATGCGACGAACGCTGGAATGCTCCGCCGCGATCGCTGTCCGGACGGAGCCGGCAATGCGCGCGGGGAAGCGGTACCCGCTCCAGCATGTGCAGGTCTCGGCCGCCAGGTTGGACAACCCGTAGCCTTACGTTGTAAAGTCGGTTTGGTGGCGTGTTCCAGCTCGGTTACAGCCGCCCGCGACCGGGCGCATCGTCCGTTGAACCGTGAGGTGATTCTCGATGGTGCGATCGCACTGATCGAGCGCGAGGGGCCTGCCTCGCTGAGTATGCGCCGCTTGGGGTCAGAGCTGGGGGTCGAGGGTATGGCGATCTATCACCACTTCCAGGGTCGCGAGGAGCTCTTGGCTGCGATCGGCGATCGGCTGCTCGAGCCGCTTCGCGAGTTGGAGCTCGGGGAGACTGGCGGGAGGCGTGTCGGAGGTTCGCGATCGCGCTGCGGGACATTGCTATGACCCGGCCGGCGACGTTCCAGCTCCTCGGCCTGCAGCCGCTTGACACGCCCGCGGCACTGGAGCCTGTTGAGCGGCTGCTGGGGGTGCTCGTGGGAGTTGGGTTCCGCCCAGCCGAGGCGCTTGGGGTTTATCGCGCGACGGTCAGCTTCGCCCGCGGTTATGCGTTGGCTGAGGCGAGCGGTTTCACTGTCGATGCCGCTCGGCCGGCTGGGCGCAAGCGGCTCGCATCCCTTCCTCTGTCTGAGTTTCCGATCCTTGCCGGAAAGGCTGGCGAACTCGCCGAGGTCGATGCCGATGCGGCCTTCATGTTGGGTCTTGATGCACTGTTGTTTGGGCTCGGTGGTCCGGCGTGACGTTCCGCGCGGGCGTATCGGCAGCGATAGGCTGGGGTTTGGTGAGCCGGGAAGACTGGTCGGCGCCCTGTTCGCGTGCGCGCGGGTGCCCTCTTTGCTCGGTTCTCAAATCTCACCCAACCTGAACTTTGACTCCCCGGCCCGCCGAGGGGATGGGTGATGTCGGATCTGCTGCTGTTGGCTTCGTTCTGGGTTGGGGCTGGTGTCAGTCTGGCTGCCAGCTGGCTGCTTGTTACGCGGCTCGAGCGAATCGGAGCTGGCGTTGGTCTCTCCGAGGCGCTCTTGGGCATGCTTGCCGCGCTTGCGGCTGATGGCCCGAGATCACCTCGGCGGTGACCGCCTGGCCGGTGGGCACGAGCGAATCGGTGTTGGTGTCGTGATTGGTTCCAACGTGTTCAACCTTGCCGCGCTACTGGGGTTGGGGGCGATCGCCGCCGGCCGGATCGTGCTTCACCGGCGTGTGTTGCTGTTCGAAGGGGTCGTCGCCATTTTGATCGCCGCGACCGGTCTGGCGGTCGTCGTCGCGGGACTGCCGCCCGCTGCCGGGGTTCTCGTGTGCGTTGTCGTTCTCGTCCCTTACGTTGCGGTCTCGAGCGGCGCCAGCCGTCAGCGCTGGCTGCCGGCCAGGTGGCGGGATTGGCTGAGCGAGGCTGTCGCCGAGGAGGAGCTCGAGCTCGCTGGTGCGTTCGATCACAAGCGGCCGCGTAAAGGCGACGTGGTCGTCGCGATCGTTGCCGTGCTGGTGGTGATCGGTGCAAGCGTCGCGATGGAACAGACCGGATCGACGCTCGGTACTCGTTACGGCATCCCTGAGATCGTGATCGGTGCCCTGGTTCTTGCTGCGGTCACCAGCCTTCCGAACGCGGTGTCTGCGGTGTATCTCGCAATCCGCGGTCGCGGCGCGGCCACGCTCAGCACCGCACTGAACAGCAACGCTCTGAACGTCCTCGCGGGGCTACTTCTGCCGGCGGTATTTGTTGGCCTCGGGGCCCGCTCGGGACAGACGGTGCTGATCACCGTTTGGTATGCCGGATTCACTGTCCTGGTCCTCGGGCTCGCCTTCGCGGGCCGTGGGCTGGGGCGGGCCGGTGGCATCGCCATCGTCCTCGGATACGCGACCTTTGCGGTCACGCTCGCCCTGTCCACGTGAGGGCCCCGAACGCTGGCGATCAGCGCCTAACGATCTGGCGTTTCACGCAGAGGTGCGAGAACAAGGACTCGCTCGCCGGGGTGTAGTCGCAGCTCGGGTGATGCAGCGTGAACCTCGCGTCCGTGCGTCAGCGCGACCACCGCGCTCCCGGCGGCCAGCGGATCTCGCCTATCTGCCTGCCGAGGGCCGGCGAGTCCGGCTGCACGCGGAGCTCGAGTAGCTCATAGCCTGGCAGCGGCCGGGTTGGCATCGGGCCAGTCGCTGCTTCGGCCGGCCCGTCGGGTCGATGGCGGCTGCTCCCTCTCTTGATCTCTTGGTCGGTGGTCTCGAGCTTCGTGGTGAGCGCCTGAGGATGTCGGCGCGGGTGAGCCAGCCTTTGAGTTGGCCGTCGTGTGAGAGGACTGGAAGCCCGTCGCGGCCGTAGAGCACGAGTTGACGGCGCGCCTGTTCGAGGTCCTCGTCGGCGAACAGCACCTGCGGGCGGCGTGAGAGCGTGACCGGCCCGACGATTTGCTGCCAGGCGACCGCGCCAAAGGGCTCGGTCGCGTCAGCCTCGCCGCGGAAGACGCGAGGTTGACCATTCAATCGCATGCAACGGCTGCATGACCTGCTCGACCGTCAGGGCCCGCAACGCGCCGATCGCCTTCGGGCGCTCGATGTCGATTCCGCGGCGCAGGAGTTTGGTCGTGTAGATGCTGCCGTGCGTGATCTGCCGTGCGAGTTGAGATGCCATGCCACAGGCGAGCATGATCGGCAGCGTAAGCGTGAAGTTGCCGGTCATCTCGGCGACGCTCGCGATTGCGGTCAGCGGGGCCTGGGCGGCACCGGCGAACACGGCCCCCATCCCCACCACGCCGTATAGCGCCACGGGTCCGATCGCTGCGCCGAACAGGTGGTGGCAAATGGTCCCGAACGCCGTGCCCGTGGCCGCTCCTATGAACAACGAGGGTGCGAACACGCCACCGGACCCGCCGATCCATAGCGTGAGGCTGGTCGCCAGGATCTTGCCGGCCAGCAGCAGCAGCACGAACCAGAGCACATAGTTGCCGGCGAACACACGGTCCATCACCGGGTAGCCCACGCCGTATATCTGCGGTAGAAGCAGAAGCAGACCGCCAAGAAGGAAGCCGCCAGCAACCGGTCGCAGCCATTGGGGGCGCCGCTGCCAGATCAGATCCGCGACGTCCTCGCCTCGGTAGAGGGTCTTCTGAAACAGCACGCCGATTCCCCCGGCTATCAAACCGAGCAGGGCGATCAGCAGGAAGCTGGCGTCGTTGCCGATCGCGAGGTTGTGGGGCACGCTCGTGAAGAATGCCGCGCTGCCGAAGAAAGCACGGCTGATTAGATCGGCCGTTACCGCCGACAGGATCGTTGCCGCCAGGGCCTGACCAGAGAACTCCTTCAGCACGATCTCAAACCCGAAGAACAGCCCCGTAACCGGAGCATTGAACGTCGCCGAGATCCCGCCGGCAGCCCCGCACGCGACGATCACACGCATCCGTCCCTCACTCATCCTGACCAGCTGACCGAGGGTCGACGCAAACGCCGATCCGATCTGCACGATCGGTCCCTCCCGTCCGACAGAACCGCCGCCCCCAATACACAGAGCCGACGCGAGCGCCTTGACCAACGACACCTCGGGTCGGATCCGACCGCCATTCTCGGCAACCGCCAGCATCACCTCAGGCACGCCATGCCCGCGCGCCTCCGGCGCGAACCGTTGAATCAGCGGCCCGTACAGAAGCCCCGCCACCACTGGTGTGATCAGCACAAACCAGATCCCCAAGAACGGCAGATGCGGACTCGGCTGGTGACCAAACTGACCGTACGCCTGCCTTCCAGTGAACAGCCAGGTGATGAGGTAGATCAGATCCCTGAATCCAGCAGCCGCCAATCCCGCGATAGCACCAACCAACAGCGCCATCACAACCAGCCCCACCTTCGTGGCCGCGAGCCATCCCTGAACCCGCCGCGCCCCGCCAGCCCAGTCAAGGCTCGGAGACGACTCCGGTGGCTCTGTACCTGGGACGTTTACAGAGCCCGGGCTTTCGGATGTTTGTGGCGCCATCGCCTGCCACTTTACACCGTAAGCTTTTACGGCGTAAAGCTGACGCCGGGCCCGATCCGCGCGTCGTCGCCGAACGGTCCAAACAACCCCGTCTTCGGCGTTGAAGGCAGGCGCCGCGTCATCGCCACCCCCGTTGGCGTCACCTGCACTGCCAACGAGGAAGCGTCCGAATGCCTCCCTCTACTTCACGGCAAGTACGTCCACCATCCGAATATCCGGCTCCTTGGCCAGAAGCTCCGGTGCCGCAGCCACGAGCGCGCGGGCGATCTCGCCGGCCAGGTGCGCCTCCCTGCCCGCCTCCGCCTCAAAGGTGTCGAACACCCCGAAGTTGACAGCGTCGATCCGGAACCCGTACCAGTTCACGGTCAGCGGCTCGGCGAGCGCGAGCTCCCCACCCTGCGCGATGAACGCGGCTAGCTGTTCTGACTTGTCGGGTTTGGCCTCCAGCAGTACCAGGATTCCAACGGTCACAGTCATCGATTACTCCCGTCCTCGTGTCTCATGGGTATTTCGGATCACGTCCCACCCCGGCTCTTAGCCAATGGAATCGGGGATTGGGCTCGCGCCCGGGTCAGTCGCCTGCGCTCCACACCTGTCCTGATTGATCGCTCCCGGCGAGCCTTTCAAGCAACTTCGTGGCGGACTGTTGCGGTGAAAGCAGCGTCCCGGAGGCGTGCATTCCCACGAACCGGTCGTGCAGCCGCTGGCCGATCGCCGTGGGTGACTGCTCGCGGATCCATTGCTGCATCGCTGTGTCTACCGCCCCGGGTCGGTAGATGTTGGCGGTCACGCCGGTGCCATCGAGCTCGGCTGCGAGGTTTAGCGTGTGCGCCTCCAGAGCCGCCTTTGAGGCCGCGTAGACAGTGCCGCCGACCATCATCTCGGGGTTCTGGGCGATCCCGCTGGAGATGTTCACGATCCGGCCCCAACCGTTCTCCAGCATGCCCGGCAGCACCAGGCCGGTGAGGATGACGACGGCACTCACGTTGACTGTCAGGGCCGTCTCAACCTGGGCTGGGTCAAGCGACTGGGTCGGACCCAGCGGAGCGACGACCGCAGCATTGTTGACCAGCACATCGATCCGACCCAGCCTCAAAAGTGTTTCGTCGACAGCAGCGGATAAGGCCGCCAGGTCGGCTACGTCTACTGGGATCGCGATAGCGGTGCCGCGGTCGGAGATCGCTTGCGCGACCTCCTCGAGTTGCGCGGCGGTGCGCGCGAGCATCGCGACCTGCGCGCCGGTAGCCGCGAGGCCGATCGCGATCTCGCGACCAATTCCACGCCCGGCACCGGTGACCAGCGCGACGCGACCCTCGAATGCGCCGGCCATCAGGACTCCAGCGCCTCGAGCTCGGCGAAGATCTGGCTCGGTTCGGTGCTGGTGCGGGGCTTGCCGCTCGCGGTCAAACGAGCTCCGCATACCCGCTGGCTGACCAGCACCTATCGACCTAACGTGCTCGGCAATCGGCGTCACGACATCAAGGGACCTCCACGGCAAGGATTGCGTTGGGTTACCTCCTGTTAGCGTCCCGGAGCCTCACGATCCTTACGCCCGGCCACCGCGCGACACAAAAGGCCCGCGCTGTATCGGTCGGCTGTTCTGGTTGCGGTCAGCAGACCCTCGAGGTCCTCGCGACACGGGCCGCAAGCGAGCAGATGCGCCGCGACCCCCGGGTAGCGACGTGCGGCCTCGCGGCCCGAGGCATCGCCGAGAAGAAGCTCGACATACACATGCAGGATCCGCACCGCCTCCTCGCACCCGACATCGCGCGGATCAGTCTCGAGAAAACGATCGAACTGCCCCCAGCCGCTCATCCGGGCCGCCCTTCG
The DNA here is from genome assembly GCA_963818135.1 of uncultured Actinomycetota bacterium. Classification (GTDB taxonomy): domain Bacteria; phylum Actinomycetota; class Thermoleophilia; order Solirubrobacterales; family Solirubrobacteraceae; genus Palsa-465. The sequence continues at coordinate 165,538 of CAWFRF010000022.1, read as the reverse complement.
AGGTCTCCTCCGTCCGCCGGAGCTGCAGCGTCCATGTAGCCGTTCGCGGCCAGATGAATTCGCAACTTACGCCTCGCGTCGAACATCGTCTTGTAGATCGCGTTGCGACTCGACCCAAGTCGCAACACCAGCGCATCCAGCGGTACGCCATCGAGGACGAGCGCGACGAACACTTCGCGCTGATGGTCCGTCAGCTCCTCAGCAACCGCGCGGCTCACGACACGGATCATCTCCAACCGCTCCGCGTGAGCGTCAGGAGCCACCCCGAAGCGATCAGGCAACCGCTCCCAGTCACCCGCCTCCATCACGATGCCAGGGCGGCGCCAGAAATGCCTACCGAGCTTCGAGGACACCTCAAGCACCACGAACCTGTACGCCCACGTCGTAAACCGGCTCTCGCCACGAAACCGGTCGAGCTTCGCGACGATCGCGACAACCGCGTCACCAGCCGCCTGCTGCGCCAAATCATCTAACTCCGGGCCGCCGATGTCATGCCCCGGACGGCGACGCAACTCCGCCCGGGCCACCCGCAAGAGCATCGAGTGCAGTCTCTGCGAGAGCCCGGTCACGCACAAGCCCGGTAGCAGTCAGCTCCACGCAACCACCGAATCGTCTCCCAGTCACCACCAACCTCCCGACCCCGAACACCATCCGACCGCACCGGCTCCGCCACGGCGGAATCGCCCCTGCCGTCAAAAGATTCTCCAGCGCCCGGCACGACAACCGATGCTAGCCGCCCGCCCACGCCGTCCAAGCCTGACGTAAGAGAACACGGCGATCCGCAGCCAACTCAACATACGACGTGCGAAACCGGCGATTCCGCCGCCTAACCGCAAGGAGCCTCGCGAAGATGCCACTGTTGAGCCCAGGAGACGCCTTCCCGTCTCTCACCCTCCCCAAGACCGGCAGGGATCGCTGCGCCTTCCCGACAACCTCGGCGGCCAATTCGGCGTTGTGCTGTTCTACCGCGGCGGCTGGTGCCCCTACTGCAACGCACAGCTGCGTGCCTTCCAACGCGCCAAGGACGAGCTCGCCGAACTCGCGACCGGGATCGTCGCCCTGTCAGTGGACGACGAGCCGACCACCAAGGAGCTGATCGCCAAACACGATCTCACGTTCCCGATCGGCCATAGCGCGGACGCCAAAGCCATCGCCGCCGCGACCGGAGCGTTCGTCGACCCGGCTGGCGGCTACCTCCAATCCACCGGCTTCATCCTCAACCAAACGGGGAACGTGATCGTCAGCGTCTATTCATCAGGCGCCATCGGCCGACTCGTACCTGAAGACGTCAAAGGACTGATCCGCTACCTACGCGAGCATGCCGCCGCTGCGACATGACGATCTCAGCTCGGCCAGCCCCGTTCCGACCGTCGTCGTGACATGTCCTGTGTGCCGACATCGCTTTCAGAATGACCTCACAGTAACCGCTCGAGACGGTCGCCCATCTCCAAAACCGGGGGTTGCAGGTTCGAGTCCTGTCTCCCCTGCGACACATGTCCTGAGATCAGACACTGTCTCTCCTGCGACGATTCCGCGGAGTCATGACGGTGAAACAATTTCGGACCGCTTTCGCATCCGCGCCACTCGCGTGCCGCGACCGATTCGCTATCCAGGTTGTGGTAGCGGGAGCAGCACACACACGCGGGTGCCGGCGCCCGGGGCTTTCCAGCATGAGGCGTCCACCAAGTGCCGAAACGCGGTCCTCCAGACCGCCCAGGCCGGTGGTCTGATCGCCTTGCGCGCCTCCGAGACCGTCGTCGCGAGCCTCAACTCGCAGTTGTTGGCCCCGGTCGACTCGGGCCGTGACTTCGGCGGCAGCTGCGTGAGCATGCTTGATGACGTTCGTGAGTGCTTCGCTGACCACGAAATAGGCCAATCCGATAGCCAAATCTGCGTGGGTTGGGAGACGAACGGGATCGCCGTCAGCTAGCGTAGCGAGGCGCTCGCCGGTAGCCAGAGCGTTGTGAAGCTCGGGCTTCCAGCGCCCGTGCGGTGTTCGACGATCTCGCGCTCGGGCGTCGGTTCCTCGGCCAGTGCCGGGCTCGAGCGCCTCTGTAGCGTCAGAATGTGCGGGTGTCTGGGTCCGCTGGTCCGACCGAGCCGTTTGCCGACGCATTGCGTCGAGAGGGTCGACGCGTGCGCTTTCGTCGCGGGCAGGCGTTGTTCATCGAGGGCGACCTCGCCGACCGCGTGTTCGTGATCGAGCGCGGGTGGGTGATGCTCACGAGCAGCGGCCGGACTGGCCGCGAGGCGGTGCTCGGACTGCGCGGTCCGGGTGAGGTGATCGGCGATCTGTCCGCGTTAGACGGCGCGCCGCGGTCAGCGACGGCGGTCGCCGTTGCGGAGCTCGAGGCGACCGTCGCGCCCGGATCGGCGCTAACCCGCGTTTTGAATGATGCCGCCACCGCCGTCGAGCTGTTGCGGGTGCTTGCGATTCGTCTGCGGATGCGGATCGTAAACGGCTGGAGTTCGCGGCGCTCGGCACGCTTGGGCGAGTTGCGCTGCGGCTCGAGGAGCTCGGCGAAGGGTTCGGCGAGGAGACGCCCGCTGGGATCGAGGTCGCGCTCCCGCTCTCGCAGGAGAGCTCGCGGAGTTGGTGTGGCGCATCGCGTGGGCGACCGTCAGGGCGCTGGCGACGCTACGAACGCTGGGTTGTATCAGCACCGGCAGGCGAGTGTGCCTGATTCGCGACATCGAGGCGCTGCGCCGCCACGCTGACGGCGCAGCGTAGCGTCGATTAGTGGCCTGTTCAGTGCGTCAAAAGACGCACTGCGACCGAGTCGAGCGGCCTGGGCGCGATAGGCGCGCGGCGGGAGAGTGTCTCCATCAGCCCGGACGACGTCACCGGACCCAATCGCAAACCCGCCGCTGGCGGCCAGTTTAGGGAGCCAAGCCATGCATCTGTCGCCACTGCACTACGAGTTGTCCGCCACGATCGCCGACGCCAGATCGCCGCTTCGATCCAGAGCGAACCGCGTCGTCACTCAACCCCTGGCCCATCAGTTGGTCTGGTCGCGGGTGCGCAAGGCCGCCACTGCACTCGGCGTGTGCCTCGCAGCAGCTACAGGACTGACCGTCGCAGGCGCGCAGGCTAGCCCGCACCCACACGCCCCCGCGCCGGCATCTCAGCAGCGCGCTAACCCCTGAGATCCACGCACTGGAGGCCAAGGGCTACCTGCCTGCGGCATGCACCCGCGACGGACGCTGCTGCGAAACCCGCACACGGGCCGACTGGTCGCGTACGGCTGTAGCGCAGCGCTGGTGTTCGGACGACCGTCGCCGAGACCAGCCGCCATCATTTCTCTCTCGACCCGTTGGGCGCGGTCCTAGCGGGACCAGGTTCGATCCTGGGTCGAGCGCCTCGCTCTCGACTTCGTCTGGGGTGAGGTAGCCGAGCGACGGGTGCAGGCGGCTGGTGGCGGTGCGAATCCTGGGAGCGCGTTAGCGACAAGGGAGGCGCGAGCGCGCCTGTACCTCGAGCGCAGCGACATGGTTATTTTGGGCCCGTCCTCACGGATCACGACTCCTACGGTCGCACGGTTGTGGAGACAGACGAAGAGCGGAGCTCCGCGAATTGCCGCCCAAGATCCTGGCTTGACGACCGGAACGGAGGCCTTTAGCTCGGGCAGATGGCCTCAGGCATGTGCGGACGCGCTGACCGAGCTTCGTTGACTATCCGGCGGGTCGACGGTCGGCTGGTAGCTTCACCCCGGTGCGGTGATGGCGTTTAGCGAGGATCGGGACCTGCCACGGGGGACGGTGACGATGCTGTTCACCGACATCGAGGGCTCGACGCGGTTGTTGCACGAGATCGGGGACCTCTATGGAGATGTTCTGGCTGAACACGATCGGCTGTTGAGGGCTGTCTGGTCGGCGCACGGCGGTGTGATCGTCCACGCCGAGGGCGACTCATTCTTTGTTGCGTTTGCGGATGTGGAAGCGGCGGTCAAAGCGGCCAGCGCAGCTCAAGTGGCGCTCGACGCCAAACGGTGGGCCCATCGCGGCCGGTTGCGCGTCCGGATGGGCATTCACACCGGAGTGCCGCGAGTTATTGGGACCGACTACTGGGGAGTCGACGTGCATTACGCTGCGCGGGTCTGCGCCGCTGCCCATGGAGGGCAAGTGCTGTTGAGTGCATCCACCCGCGAGCGCGTGCCGAGTGCGGCGGTCGATGATCTGGGTGCGCACGGTCTCAAGGACTTCGCGGTCGCGCAGCCGCTATTTCACCTCCGTGTCGCTGGCGCGGGAGCCGATCGATTCCCGCCGCCGAGGACGCTTGCTCGAGTTCGGACAAACCTTCCGTCGGCGCCAAATCGCTTGATCGGTCGGGAACGAGAACTGGACGAGATGCGGGAGAGGTTGACCGGCGAGGCGAGGCTGTTGACCGTGACGGGTGTCGGCGGCAGCGGTAAGACGAGACTGGCGCTGGCGTGTGGGACGGACCTCCTGGAAGCTTTCAGCGATGGCGTGTTTCTCGCCAGGTTGGCATCCGTCGAGCAGCCGGACGAGGTTCCTTTGGCGATTGCGGACGCGCTCGGCGCCTCAGGCGACGGTGGCCGTGACGGTGAGGCTGCGATTCTCTCCTACCTCGCCAGGCGGGAGTTGCTGCTGGTCGTCGACAACATGGAGCACGTGCTCGGCGCGGCACCGCTGCTGTCACGCCTGCTGGAGGTCTCGCCGGGGCTGCGGCTATTGGTGACGAGCCAGGCGCCGCTTCGGGTTGCCTCGGAGGTCGTCATGGCGCTCGCTCCGTTGGAGGTCCCGTCGAACGCGGCGCACGATGTCGTCGCCTTGGAGCAGGTCCCGGCAGCCGCACTGTTCCTGCAGCGGGCCCGAGCTGCGGACGCTGCGTTCGTGCTCGACCCGGGCGATGTTCCTGCCGTGGCAGAGCTGTGCCGACGGCTCGACGGACTGCCGCTGGCGCTCGAGCTCGCCGCGGGACGAGTGCGGGTCGGCGGGCCACGACGGCTCCTCGGAGCCCTCGAGCACGGGCTCGACGTGCTCGGATCCGGTCCGCAAGATCTGCCGGCACGCCAACGCGGCCTGCGAGCCGCGCTCCAGTACACCGTCTCGCTGCTGGACGAGGACGCGCGACAGCTGCTCGCTGCACTGGGTGTGTTTGCGGGCGCCTGGACGATCGAGCAAACGGAGGCGATGCTCGCGGATGAACTCGACGTGTGGGAGGCGACGGCGACGCTGCTCGACTTCGCCCTGGTCCGGACCCAGGGCGACGGACGCTTGGCGATGCCCGAACCGGTAAGGGCTCACGCTCACGCTCTGCTTACCGAGCAAGGGGTAGAGCCGAATCGTCGTCGGTGCCACGCCATGATGCTCGCCGAGGAAGCGAGAGTGATCGACGACGAGTTCTTCTTTGCGACGCCGGCGCTGGCAGCTCGAACGCTTGAACTTGCCGACGAATATGGCGCCGCGATTCGCTGGAGCTCCGATCACGACGTCGACTTGCACCGCAGGTTGGTCGGTGCGCTCGGGATCCCGTACTACCTCGTGAACCGGCTGGCGACGATTGCCGGCGACATTCTCGAGCGTGTCGCAGTCGCCGGCCTCGACGACACTTCGGCGCGGCTGCACGTCGCACACGGGATGGTTCTCGCAAGTACCGGCGATGTCGAGGGAGCACTTGCCGCCTTTGACAGAGCCGCGGAGTGCAGACGGATGCTCGGCGATCATGTGCACGAAGCGATCGCGCGCGCGGCGCAGGCTCACTTGCTCTATCAGTCGGGGATCGTCGATGACCGCGGCGGCGTTCTGTTGAGAGCGGCGCTGGCGCTTCCACCGATCGAGCATGACCACCAGCTCCGGGGCTTGCTCGAGGGCGAGCTCGCGCTCCAGCACTTCGTGCACGGCCGGATCGACGAAGCCGATCGGATCATCTCGGCGATTCTCGCGGATGCCCGACTGGACGGATCGTTCGTCTCTGTGCTCACGATGGACTGCTGGGGGGAGATCGCAATGGCGCGTGGTCAGTTCGCCGTCGCGCTGCACCGCTATTCCCAAGAACTGCGTCGCGCCCGCGCGATGCCGGTTAACGGGTTGCTCGTCTGCTCTGGGATCGCGCTGGCATTGGCCGGGCTCGGTGACGACTGCGCCGCGGTCGAGCTGGACGAGGGCGTAGAAGCCAACATCGAGCGAGAACGTTTCCGTTGGGTGAGCGAGACGCTCGAACCCCCAAGCGACGCCGATCTTCAGCTCATGGCCGCCGCGCGTGGAAGGCTCGGCACCCGCGCAACGGCAGAAGCGCAACGACGAGGGCGCGAACGTGACCGCGATGAGGTGATCGACTTCGCGCTGGCCTTGGCGGAGAAGCACGCCCCGATGGTGTCCCCCGTCTCGCAGTAAGCAAAGCCAGCGCGGCGCCTCAGCACATCAGGTCGCGGCGGCGCACCGTCCGACGGCGAAGGCGCACGAGGCCGCTCCTTCAAAGCGACCGGTATCCACCTGAAGCGTCGCTAGGCGTGAGCTCAAAGCCGACAGGGTCAAGGGGCCGGCATGGTCGGCGCGGCTCTCGGTTCGCGACACGCCGGAAATCATCCACGGATCACACCGGGGGCAAGGCCGTCCTGGCCGTGTCCCGCGGCTTGCGTCCCCGGCTCGCGGTTCAAGGCGAACCGGTCGCCTTCAAAGCTTGACCGTCACAGACCGACCAGTGCGGAAATCGCGCATCAGCGTCCCGTCGACTGCGCACGCCGTCGGCGTGTAGCCCTTCGCCTCGAGCGCGCGAATCTCGCCGCGTACCTTTGGGCCGAGACGCGGCCGCCGGACTTCACCGACCCCGGACTTGCCAGCGCGCCATCCACAGTGACGGCGATCGGGATCGCGAGGCACACGCCCAGCGCGGCGACTGCCCGGCCGAAGTGCTGAATAACCCGTCTGCGCGGGCCGCTGGTCCGGCGCACCTCGCGTGCGTGATGAGCGTTGACGGTGCTGGCGGCGATCTCCCGCTGGCGGGCGCGGGCGATCTCGTGGTGCAGGTGCGGTGACATGTGGCTGCTCCTCCGACGGGCCGCTTGGCGGCGAAGTGTCCCGGTGGGCCTGGTATGGGTCGTCCGGGTTGATGTCGGTACTCTCGCGCCGGGCCGTCGTCCCGCCCACGGCCGTTGACCCAGTCGTTGTGGGTCGTTTGACGCAGTCCTGCCTCGAACGAGGCGCCGCGAGGAATTGAGGCAGAGAAGGGGGCTAGAGCTCGCCGAGGACCTGCCGACGCAGCGCATCGACATCGCGGATCAGCACGCTACGTCGGCCCGTGGTGATACACCCCACCGTCCGCAGTCGCGACCGCCGGGTCGCGGGCCGTTGTTTGTTATCTGGCGAGGCTGGCCAGTAGCCGGTCGGTCGTCGGTTGAACTTTGCGAGGTCGCCGTAGGGCCGGGCTACGAGCATCGCGCCTTCGAGAGTGGAGAGGATGCTCTGGGCGACGTCGTCTGCGGATCCGGTGAAGCTCAGCGTGTTGTCTGTCTGCCCCTGCTTGAGCAGATCCGCGAGCCATTTCTGGTTCTCGTCGAAGAACTGGATCACGGCGGTGCGCATCGGTTCGGGCAGCGTCTCGTATTCGGCGGCGAGGATCCCGCACATGCACATGCGCTTGCCCTGGAGCACGTCTGCGTATAGGCGGGCGTAGGCCTCGAGTTTCGCGCGGGCGTCGGGAAGGTCCTGGTCGATCCGCCCGAGCGCGTCGGTGAACCGTTCCGTGTAGCGGGTGATGAGCGCGTGCCCGAGTCGGCCTTGCCACGGTAGTGATAGTGCAGGCTCGCCGTGGTGATCCCGAGCTCGGTGGCGATGTCCGCGTAGCTGAAGTTGCTAAAGCCGCGCGTCTGCACCAGGCGCTCGGCGATATCGAGGATTCGCTCCGCGGTGTCGTTCTGTCGTTTCGCTTGAGTGAGGCCATCGTTTGGGAGTTTCGTCGGGTTGTCTTGACAGCTTACCTACTAGGAGGTAGGTTGGCTTCGACCGGGGGCTTACCTACTAGTAGATAAGCCTCTCAACCAGGCGGCTGGCTCCGGGAAGCCGGTCGCTCGACCTCTGAGAGGTTAAGAATGGGTACCTCAACCACCGCGAGCTTCGAGCTCGCTCGCTTCACCCGCGCGCTCGAGGAGCGTGACAGCGAGACGCAGGTCTCGATGTACGCCCCGGATGCGATGGTCATGATCGCCGACCGGATCACCCAGCCAGGCTCCCCGCGCGTGCTCAAAGGAGTCGCCGAGATCCGAGGTTGGATCGAGGACGTTAACGGTCGCGACATGACCCACAAGGTGCTGCACTCGGTCAGCGACGATCATGCTGGAGCGCTCGCAGAGGCATGCCGGTATTCGGACGGGACAAACGTGTTGTGCACGACCGTGTTCGAGCTCGAGGGCGGAGCGATCTCGCGTCAGACCATCGTTCAGGCGTGGGACGAGACAGAACCGCCTGCGCGCCAGAACACCGAGCACAAGAGCTTCCTAAGATCCGGACGAGACCCGCGAGTTTCCCAACGGCAAGGCAGAGATCCTCTCAATCGGCGATGCCGAGATCGGCCGGCTGACCTTCCTGCCCGGCTGGCGGTGGTCCAACGACGTCAAGCCGATCGCAGGTACGGAGAGCTGCGAGGCACCGCACTTCCAGTACCACGTCTCAGGCCAACTCGCGATCCGGATGAACGACTCCACCGAAATCACCGCTGGTCCCAGGTGATGTCACCTCTCTGCCTAGTGGGCACGATGCCTGGGTGGTGGGCGATGAGCCGGTCGTCGTCGTCGACTTCTACGGCGCCAGCAGCTACGCCAAGCGCACCTGAGCATGCTGGCGGCCGGCTTTAGCAACAGCCGATCGCCAGCATCAGCCGCTGCCCGGCGCCCGGTCGCAAGCGGCTCGTATGCGCAAGGACAGACGGCCGCATCGTCCTGGAGCATCTGAGGCGTTGCTACGCAGCGTGTCCGGGCCGCGGCAAGCAATCGTCGGCGCGCGCCGTCCGCGCGGGTTATCTCAGTCGACGAGAGTCGCGGCCGCGGCGGCGCGGGCAGAATGCTTAGCCTCAGTCGGCTGACTCATCGTCGAGCGGGCCGCGTCGGTGCTGATCAGCGTCCATGCAAGTACGCAGCCGACGGCGCAAAGGGTCGCGCCTGTCAGGTACGCATCGTGGAACGCCGCCAGGCCGCCTCCACCGCCGGCAACGACGGTTGTCAGCACGGCGATGTTGAGCGCGATCGACGATTGCCGAACAGTGTTGTAGATCGCTGACGCGTGGCCGGTGTCCCGGCTGGAGATGTGGGTGAACATCGATGTTTGAATCGACAGGAACGTGCCGGCATTGCCGACCCCGCCGAAGAACATCAGCGCCCGGACAAGCCACATGTTCACGCCGGGGGATACGAGCAGGAACAGCGCCATGTACGCGGTCAGCGTCAGCGCACCGATCCCGGTCAGGACCCTCGGCCCGAGTCGCGGGTAAAGCCGGCCGAGGGTCTGGGACCCGACGGCGACGCCGATTACCTCAACGAACGTGGTGGTGCCCGAGCCGATCGGCGACTGGTGCAATACCTGCTGTAGAAAGATCGGAGTCAGGTAGAGGCTGGCGAGAAACACGCCGCCCGTCAGTACGAACACTATGTTGGTTGCCCGCAGCAGGGGCTCCCCTAGCAGTCGCAGCCGCAGGATCGGCTCAGGGACCTTCAGCGCCCCCCGAGCGAACGCCCACAGCATCGCGATTCCGCCGAGACCGGTGGCGAGGATCTGTGGTGCCGTCCAGCCGACCACCGAACCTTCGCTGATCGCGTATAGCAGCGCGCTCAGGCCGACCCCGGACAGCAGCATCCCGCGCACGTCGAGCCGGCCGCTACGCGCCTCCCGATGCTCGGGCAGATAGAGGTAGGCAAATGCGCTCATCACGATGCCAACCGGTACGTTGATCAGGAATACCCACCGCCACGACAGCGTCTGGGTCAGGACACCACCGAGGATTGGTGCTGCCCCGGGCCCGACCAAGATCGGCAAGATCAGTGTCCGCGCCACCCGCGCCCGCTGAGCAGGCCCATAGGCGCGATACAGCATCGCCGTTCCCGTCGGCGTCAACATACCGCCGCCGACCCCTTGCAGGGCACGGGCGGCGATCAGCTCAGGCAGGCTGTTGGCTGCGCCACACAGTGCCGACGCGGCGGTGAACAGAGCCAGCGCGAAGATGAACGTACGCTTGGTTCCGACACGGTCGCCGATCCACCCCGAGGCGGGGATCACGATCGCCAGCGTGAGCAGATAGGCGGTCACCGTCCACTGCACGTCTGGCAGCGACGCGCCGAACGTCCGGCTCAACGTCGGCAGCGCAACATTGACGATCTGCATGTCGATCCCCGTCATGAAGATCGCGGTCACGTACACGACCGCAATCGCACGCTGCGCCGAAGGACGGCGGCCCGGCGAGCGCATCGAAGGCACACCGGGCATTTGAACCTGGCTGTTGGAACGACCCATACTCCTAAACTACTCAGCCCCCCGTCGCCTGAGAGCCAACCTCATCACTCGGACGTAGCCGGCTCAGAACTCAGACAATCACTGAGACAACGACACGCTGCTCAGCACGCCCAGGCCGTCAAAACGAGTCGGTGGCTGTTGCTACTCCGGCTGCCGAGCGGACGAAAGTCGCGACGCCCGTGACCTAAGACTCTCTGACTCCACGAGCAATCAGGCCCCAAGAGTTCACCCAGTCGGGAAGCTTCGTGCGCGCGTTCGGGTTAAACGTGGGCGGCACGGGCGTCGATGTATGCACCACGAGTTGCCAGGCGGGGAGCGCGGGTGTCACTGCGGGCGAGCTCGACAATGCGATTGGAGTCGCGGTGGCCGGATCGGGCGATGTCTATGTCGCCGATGAGCTCAACAACCGGATCGACGAGTTCAGCCAATCCGGAAGTTTCGTACGCGGGTTCGGGTTGAACGTGGGGCGGTTCGGGTGTGAATGTGTGCGCGACGACCTGTGTATCGGGCAGCATCGGCGGCAATGCGGGCGGGCTCGAGTTGCGGCGTAACCGTCGTGTTATCGGAGCGACGGTATAACGCGCCGTATCGTCATGCCGTTCCATCTGGCTTGCGGTCGCGTACTGAGCGCGGTCATTGTCGTGTCAGGCGTGCTGGTGGTCGCAGGCTGTGGGTCTTCGAGCAAACCGACCACCACCAGCAGAAGCGCGTCAACCCAGGCCTCGCCCGGGGTCGGCTTCGCGGAGTGCATGCGGTCGCACGGGGTGCCGAATCTGCCGGATCCGACCACCGTCGACGGCCACTCGATGATCAGCCTCTCTGGCATCAACCCGGGATCACCGTCTTTCCAGGCGGCCCAGAAGGCCTGTGGCATCTCGGGCGGCGGTCCTGGGTCCGCAAAGCCGTCTGCCGCCGCCGAGAGCCAGATGACGGCTATCGCCAGATGCATGCGCGCCCACGGCGTCACCGGCTTTCCAGACCCCACACCGAGAACAATCACTAGCCCCGTCGGCTACGGCGCCGTGATCACGCACGGCGGCATGTCCTTCGCGATTCCTTCGACAATCAACCTCCAAGCGCCCGCAGCGAAGCGTGCCGCGAGCGCCTGTCAGCTCAGCGGCTTGGTCGGCGGCGGCCCGCTCTAGGACACCGCAGGCGATTGGGATTGGCGCAGTCGGGGACGTTGAAGCAACACTCAGCGTGGTGGTCCTTTGAACGGCACTCATTTGAGATGTCAGCCGCGTCTGGGGCTGCCGTATGCTCCGCATGATGGCGTCGGAGGAAGGGTTGTCGTCCGTCGTTTCTGCAGCGTTTGTGACGCGCCCGATTGGCCCTGAGCAGTTCCGCGATCTCACCGTCGCGATCGAGCAACAGATATCCACGGCAGTTGTGGGCCAGAGGCAGGCGGTGCGCGGAGCGTTGATCTGTCTGCTCGCGGGTGGCCACGCGTTACTCGAGGGCGTCCCCGGCGTCGGCAAGACTACGCTCGTCAGGGCACTCGCCGCTTCGTCCGGTCTGGCCCACGGGCGCGTTCAGTTCACACCCGACCTGATGCCGGCTGACATAACCGGTACGACGGTGCTGATCGATGAGCCTGGGCGAGGTTCGCGGTTGGAGTTCGCTCCTGGCCCGGTCTTCACCGGCATGCTTCTGGCGGACGAGATCAACCGTGCCTCGCCACGCACGCAGAGCGCGTTGCTCGAGGCGATGCAGGAAGGCCAAGTGACGATTGGTGGAGTCGCCCGACCGTTGCCCCGTCCGTTCTGCGTGATGGCCACGCAGAACCCGGTCGAGCAGCACGGTACCTACCCGCTCCCAGAGGCACAGCTCGATCGCTTCCTGCTGAAGCTCCGGTTCGACTACCCCGATTCGGACAACTTGGGCCGCATCGTCACCGATAGCTCGCCTGAGACCGCGATAGAAGCGCTTGCGCCGCTGGCCGACGATCAAACATTGCTCGAGATGAACGCGCTGGCGCGCACGGTTCCGGTCTCCTCGCAGGTGACCGGCTATTTGACGCGCCTGCTGCTCGCCCTGCAGCCGAGGCACGACACCGCACCAGCGTCGGTAAGCGAGAACGTTCGCCTGGGACCGAGTCCGCGTGGCGGATACTCGCTGATGATGGCCGCGCGCGTGTCCGCGCTGCTCGACGGCAGGCCGAACGTAGCACTGCGTGATATCCGTGAGTTGGCCCTACCAGCCCTACGGCATCGCGTGATGCTCTCCTTTGACGGCGAACGCGCAGGCGTTTCCGTCGAGGAGCTCATCGCCGACACGCTCGCCGGGATCTCTGAGGATGCCTCCTCCTGACACCAAGCTGGATGTCCCGCTTCTCGATGCGCGAGAGCTGCACGCGCTCTCCAACCTCAGCCTGACCTCGCTGGGGCGGATGTTGGACGGTGTCGCCGGTCAGCGACTGGGGTCGGCCCATGCCGCCGGATTCGAGCTTGCCGACTACCGCGCCTACGCGCGCGGAGATGACCTCCGGCTCGTCGACTGGAATGTGTACGCGCGCCTGCGCGAAGTGTTCGTAAAGGTTGCGCCGCGTGAGCGGCACACGACGGTCGACGTGCTGCTGGACGTCAGCAGGTCGATGGATTCCTGGGATCCCAGCAGGGTCCGTTACGCCCGCCGCATCGCAGCCGCCCTGGGCGCCGTCGCGCTGCTGCACGAGGATGCCGCCAGGGTTTGGGCGCTTGCCGACGGTCACGCAGAGCCGGCGCCTCGCTTCGAGGGGCCGAGGATGGTGTCGCGATTGGTCGCCGAGGTTGCGCATATCCCCGCCGGCGCATCCACGGACCTGGCCGCTAGTGCACGAGACTATGCGCAGACGCGCTCGCGCTCCGAGCTCGTTGTGCTGATCAGCGATGCGCTGCAGTCCTTCGAGAGCCTGGATGAGGCGCTCCGCCGGGTTGGGCTGCAGGGCGGCGCCGTGACGCTCATCCACGTGACACACGACGATCGGACATCGGCGGTCAGGCGCGGGAGAGTTGAGCTCCGGGACAGCGAGACGGGGCAGCGAGTAGCGCTGAACATCACCGGCTCGGCGCTGGCTGGGTACCGCGTTCGCCTCGCACGGTTCCAGGACCACGTCGCCGCGACCTGCGCGCGTACACACGCGCGCTACATTCGCGCGGCGACCGATGTCGAGCCGGTGGAGCTGCTTGCGGGGGCCGCCGGACTGGTATCGCCGTAGTCGGCCCCGCCGCCAGTCGCGGGCGGCTCGAGGACCCTCAGCGCGAACCCGATCAGCACGAGCACCAGCCCCGCAAGCGCCACGGCCCACCAAGCCGCGTGCCACGAAGCGGAAGCGATCACGCTGGGATCGTCGGCAGCGAGCGGCCGTCCGCCGGTGAGCGCCGCAACCTCGCCAAGTTGGGTGGTGTCCTGCGGGCGAGGCTCGAACACGGCTGGGTAAGGCACCGCAAGCTCGCCGCCGATCCGGACAGACCTGGCGCCGGAGGCGTTCAGCGTGTAGCTGTAGATACCCGACGCGACTTGTAGGGCAGCAGCGCTGTAGATCCCGGGGGCAGTCTGGGTCAGAGTTACTGCCGAGCGCTTGCCGGCGCTCGACGTGAGGCTCCCGACGAGACTCTCCCCATCCAGGTGCTCGGCCGCGGCAATTCCGACGTCCAGCTGCAGCTCGGCCGGCGGGCCCGGGACCAGCTCGAGCGGCGCCGAGGCAGATGCCGGCCGCTCCGCCCACCGCACCACATCGTTCAGGAGTGCGCCTCGGTCGATCCACGCCGCCGCCCAGGGCCCACCCCATCCGGCTGGCGCAGCAACGACCCTGCCAGATCCAAGTTGCCAATGTGCGAGCGCCGGCTGGCTCGAGCCTTTTCGTCCAGAGGCCACGAGATCGGCCGAAGCACGTGGCTTGAGCGTGGTCACCACGGCGCCGCTGAGCGCTGGCGGTGTCCGACTCTCCAGTGATCTGATCAGTGGCGAGTCTTCGTCAGCGTTCACAGTCAAGTGGCCCTTCACGAACACGGGCTTCACGCCCAATCCGGACTCCTGTTCGAAGGCACTGGGCAGCTGGTGGGCGTCATCGGTCTGGCGATAGACACCGCCAGTTGCACTGGCTATGCGGCGAAGCAGTCCGGTGTCAGCATCGGCACCCAATGCGATGGTCGATACGGTGACGTGCAGCCTTCGCGCCTTTTCGAACAGAGGGTCGTAGCTGGTGGGCCAGATGGCCTGCCCGTCGGTCATGAGGACGATCCGTCGAACGTGCGCGTTCGAACGCTCGATTTGCGAAAGACCGGCGGCCAGCGCGGGGTAGATCTCGGTTCCTCCGGCGGCCTGGAGTCTGGTGACGCGGTCGATCACGCGATGCTCGATCGTCGAGTTGGCGATCGACTGCATCGGGATCACCACGTAAGACAGGAAATCGAATGCGACGACACCCAGGGAATCGTCGTGCGCGGCGGCGAAGCGCGCGAGGTCCGCACCCCCGGCGCGCACCATCTCGATCTTGGGCACGCCTCCCGCGGGTTCGATCATGCTGCCCGACCGGTCGAGCACCAACTCGATCGCCACGTTGCTGCGCTTCCGGTCTCCCGGTGTCAAGCTCGACACCGGCAGTAATCGGTCAAGCACCGTATTGGCGTAGTGACCCAGCGAGAAGCTGTGCGGCCCTCCCAACGCGATCATGCCAAGTCCGTCTTCACGGACAGCGGTGCTGAGCGCCTGCATCTGTGGTTGCGAGAGCGACCGCGCGTCGACATCGTCAAGCACAACGGCACTGACGGTCGCAAGCCGGTCAGCGACACTCGGCAGCGCTCGTGGAGGGACGGCCGTGACCGCCAAGCCGTCCTGCTGCAGCATCCCGTGTACCGCGCCAGCGTTGTCACCGCTCACCAGTAGCACCCGCGGGCGACCCGTGACGTGAACGGCGGTCCCGAGCTCGTTGTTCCGCGAAACCGCATCCCCTGATATTTCGATCCGCGCCCGGAACGATTGCCAGCCGGGTGCTGCCGTGTAGGTCAGCAAGAATGGGTTGTCTCCCCGATCGAGCTCACCGGACCAGATTCCGTCGCGTACGCCGTCGCGGGATACGTACAGCCGCCCATGGGCCGTGACGCTGCTGCGCACTGTGATACGCACCGGGATGGAATCGCCTGCATGCACCACCGCCGGTGCTTGCATCAGCGTGACCGCCGCGTCGCGCCGGTGATCTGCCAGCTGAACGGTGTCGATTCGAACCCGGCGCGCTCGCGCTTGTGTAACCGCGGCCCGTAACGAGGAATCAGGACCGTTGTCGCTCGCTCCGCCCCCACCGGAGAGGAGTACGACCCGGCCCCCACGGGGAGCCAAGCGGACAGCTGCCAATAGCCCAGCGCCCGGATCGGCGACCAACGGATCTGCCACGGGCTCCCTCAGGGCGCCGGTAGTGCCAGCGACGACCTGCGTCGAACCGGCGAACTTGACCAAATGGCACGACTGAGCGCATCCGGTGATCGCTGCGGCGACCCAGTCGCGCTCCTGAGCTCGCATCGCCGGATCAATGCCGGCTGACGCGTCGACGGCCAGGACCGCAGGCGCGGCTGACCCAACCCGCACCTCTGGCTGCGCAACTGCGATCGCGACGAGCGCCGTGCCTGCCCAG
Source organism: uncultured Actinomycetota bacterium (assembly GCA_963818135.1). GTDB lineage: Bacteria > Actinomycetota > Thermoleophilia > Solirubrobacterales > Solirubrobacteraceae > Palsa-465. Next base: position 149,469 of record CAWFRF010000022.1, on the reverse strand, counting down.
TGCAGGAGCACACGGTTTCTCCGGACAGGCCGGCCCCGCCTCGAGTTGGAGTGGCGAAGCATCGCACCGGCCGCCGCAACCAGCGGGATCAGCAGCAGTGCGAGGGGCGCGCCGAAGCGGATACTCATAGCGACACCGCCCCTCTGCGCAGTCTGAGCCAGCAGCCCCATTCGACTATCAGCACGAACAGGGCGATCGCCAGCAGCCACGGGGCCACATCGGAGCTGCGGGCTGCGAACGGGGCTTGCACGCCGGTGAGATCATCCGTGGCGCTCGGGCTGCCTGTCGGCTCTCCGACATCGACGGCGACGGTCGTGCTTCGACTCATGTAGGGACCTGTTTCCGTCAGCGAGTAGAGGCCCGGGCGCTCGAGCGTGAGTGACTGCGCCGCACGATTCAGCGGGATTGTGCGGAGCCGGTGGCCATCGAGCGCGAGCATCAGTTGCCGGGCGCCGGGAGCCGCATCCACGATGAACGGCTCTCCGGCCGGCGTGGTTGCGGGGGCCCACGCGGCGGCCCAGCTGACCACATTCTCTGCAAGCAGCGGAAGCGCTGGGAGCTGTGGCAGATCTGACCGAGCCGGGTCGAACGTGAGCATCGCCACTCGCTGGACCCCATCATCACCCGCAGCAAGCAGCGGGCCGCTCGGGCTCCAAGCGAGCGCCGACATGTAGCTCGGCAGCATGACCGTGCGGGCGCTCCCCGGATCGATCGACAGCGAGCTCAGGTCGATCCCGGCGAGCAGGTCCGTGCCTTCATCCATCCCGCTCACCACGGTTTCCGCGAGTGGCCCACCTACGCGGCCTCCGGGAATGCGTGGAGGATCGATCAGGAAGACACTCCCCGACGGTGGCAGGCCGGACGGCGGCAGCCACCCATCGAGAATCGTGAGCCCGCTGAGGCTCGCGTCGGAGGCCTGATAGGTCTTGGGAGTCTGCAACTGGAGCTGTATGCCCGGTACCGCCGCGAACGCCGCCGCCACAACCTGTGCATGGCTCGGCTCCCCCACGAGCGTGACCGTCAGTGGCTCGGAGGCGTTACCCGCGCCGGGCACCGTGACCCAGGCGACATTGTCCTCAGCCAACGCGTCGCGGGTATTGAGCCGGAGCTCGATCCTCTGGTTGGGGCGCGATGCCAAGGTGAGGTCGGCGTCGGACTCCGGCATGACATGGATGCTTGACGACAGTGTCCTGGCGCCGTCGTCATACGCCGTGAAGCTATCCGTGACCGGCACGGGGCTGTGGTTCGCGACGACCGCGAGTACCTCGCAAGCTCGGGCGGAGGTGCCCACACAGCGCGCCCCTACTGGGAAGATCCCCTGGTCGGAGATCTGCGGCCCAACGGAAATCACCTGAATCCGCGTTGCCCCGGCACGAACCGCCGGCACCGCGTCCTCGGGCGCGTGCATCACGACGAACCTGAAGTCCTCGCCGTCGCTCTCACGAGCAGCCAACGCCAGTGCCTCGGACAAAGTCGGCGGAGCGTCACCGGCTCGCACACCCTTCAGTGCCTGTCGAACACCGGCAGGGGCTCCGCTGTAAAGCTGTCGGGGCGAACCGTCTGCCAGCACCACGCTGACCCTTGCCGTCGCTGGTAGTCGTGCGGCCAACGCTGACACGCGGGCCAGCGCTGCCGGCATCCGCCCGGCCGCCGACATCCAGAACGAGCCGTCGATCACGTACACCGTCCCGCGCTTGCCACCGACGCGCGAAGTTGCGGGCTGCGCCAGGGCAGCAACGATGCATATGACGGCCAAGACCTGTAAGGCGAGCAGCAGCGGCAGACGCGGCAGCTTCGCCCAGGCGCGCTGGCGAGCCGGTTCCGGCTCGAGGTCCAACCAGAGATGCAGGCTGGGAACGTCTCGGCTCCGGCTGCGATCGTGCCGAAGGTGAAGGATCACCAGGGGCACGAGTACCGCAAGTCCGCCCAGCGCCCAGGGAGTGAGCAGGCTCATGAGATCCTCACCGGGGGTGCGCCGCGGCGCGAGGGACGCGCCGAACTCTCACCAGCCTGTTGAGGCCGTGGGTGACGCGCTGAAGTAGTGCTGCAGTAGCGCGTTGTCGACAGGCCCGATGTCGGCGCTCGGAGGGATGTAGGGAAGCGTCACCGCAGTCGCCGAGCCTCCGTCATTCTCGGTCGAGCTTCGTGCCCGCCCCTGCCTCCTGATTTACCGCTGGGGCTACCGCTCCTAGGGCCAGAATTGTCGTGCGCGCAGTCGCGTACCCGTCCTGAATAGAGAGTCTGCCGGACCCGTTCGGCCAGCGCTTTCGTTCGAGACCGGCCAACTGGATTGCCGCCGGAGCCCGTGCCGGCAGAGCTGCCCCCGGAATCACCGTGACTGGCAGGTGACCTTCGCTTGTGGACCGCGGACTGGCTGGACGGGCTACTCGTCTTCCCCGAACCGTGAGTTCGACTATCCGCTGGCCGCAGCCTTCAGGGAGCCACCCGAACCCGTGGCCCGGTTCAAATCGAACCTGGCGGCGCGGCTGCCGCCACCGGTGCGCTGAGGGTTGGTGGTACGGCTACCACCGGCGGCCCCACGAGACGGCCCAGCTCTGCCGCCATGAGCCGACCCAGCCGAATGCGTGCTCGCTCGAGCGCTCGAGCTACTGGCCCGCGCCGCGACTGGCGCTACGTGTACCGGCCTTGGTGCCCAGGCCCGCACTTTGTTGCGACCCCGACCTGCCCGAGGCCCCCGAGCGCGTGCGCTGATTACCACCGCCGGCCGTTAGCCGGCTCCCCGCCGCAGGACTCTGTGACTGCGCTACCACGCTCAGCGCCGAGTTCCGGCCGGCCGATTTCAACGACCGCGCGGTCTCTCGCCTATTCCCTGGCCCGACGTTTTGGGTGCGTCCGGTGATGAGCCGGCGCGCGTGCTTTGCGCCGCCGGTATTCGCCACCGAGGTCGGAGCTGCCGGGTGCCCCGCCGAGGTCCCAGCGGCCAGTCGCCCAAGCCCGGGCGACTCGCCGCGGCCGGCAATCAAAAAGAGCAGGAACGAGATGATCAGGAGCGCGCCGGCACTTACGAGCCACTCACGTCGGGCAGATCTGTGCGTAGGTCGCACACCGCTGAGATGACTCGTCGCGAGTGCGGCGTTAGCCTCGGCCAACACCAACGCCGCAAGGCCGTCGACGGCGAGCCCAGCACTCGAGATTTCGACTGCTGTTCCGAGGCGCTCGTCGAGTCCCAGGTCGCGGTCGAACACCCGCGCTACCTCACGCTGGCTGGGCTCGCGCCACGAGCTCGCGAGCACCGCGGCCAGCGCAACGAGCGGCGGCACTGAGAGGCAGAGGACGACCGCAAGATTCAGCATCGAGCCGCTCACCGCGAATGCCAGCGCAATCAGGGCACCTAGGCTGAGTCCCAATGAGAGCCCGCGCGGCGCGAGTACAAAGAGGCGCTCCCTCGTGAACCTGCGGCTCCATCGGGCGAGCCCTTCGTCAAGCTCGCCGGCGGAACGGCCGCCATTTTGAGTCACTTCCAGGCCTGAATGAGCGGGATTCCCCGGGAGCACAGCAACTACGTCGACCACGTCACTGCGCAGCCACCCGATTGCATCGACGCTGAGGCGCGCCGCCCCCGAGGCCGAGCGGCCACTCGGTCTGGAAGCCGCCTGCATTCGAATTGGCAATTGGCGGATTTGCGCCTCCCGCAGAGCCGCTGGGGTTGCGCGTTCAGCTTGTCACCAGGGAGCCGAGTGATCAAGCAGCATTCCCGCCCATTTACGGGATCGCCCCAGCCTTTTGGCGGGCTCGACAGCGAGCGATACGGCCAATGTCGGCGAGTTCGACGACGTCGGTTGGCTCGCCAAAGCGTGAGATCTGAAGGGCCTTCATCGGAATCTGACTCGTCTGTGGTCGGCGATGGCCGGCTGGTTAGATCGCTCTACGTCCGCCATCAACGGCCACAGTCGTGCCGGTGATGTAGCTCGCTCCCGGGGACACCAGGAAGGCGATCGCCGAAGCGATCTCCTCAGGTTGCGAGGCACGGTGCATCGGGGTGGTTTCGCCGAGCGCAGCGATGGCCTCCGGACCGGAGGGCGAGGAGGTGTAGACCGGGCCAGGTGCGACGGTGTTGATGCGTACTCCGCTCGGGCTGTACTCGGCAGCCCACGCGCGTGTCATCGCCTCGAGCGCGGCCTTAGTCGCACCGTAGGCCGCGCCTCCGACGAGCCCTACTCCCCCAGCCATGCTGCTGACGCTGACGACGCTGCCGTGGCCTCTCGCCGCCATTCCTGGAGCGAGGGCCGCGACGAGGAAGAACGGCGCGCGAACGTTGCTGGCGAACATCGCGTCGAAGGCGTCGGGGTCGAGCTCCGCCGTGGGCGCCCACCGCGCGATGCCGGCGTTGTTGATCAGGATGTCCACGTCGCCCGCTTCGCTGCCCAAGCGCTGCACGTCTGCCAGCTCGCCCACGTCGGCGGCGACGAACGTGGCGGTCCCGCTGGCATCAGCTATCTCCTTGACCGTCTGCGCTCCACGCTCGGCGTCGCGGCCGTGAACAACAACCTCGGCGCCGTCGCGAGCCAGCTGCAGCGCAACGGCGCGACCGATACCTGAGGTCGCCCCTGTCACCAGGGCACGTTGGCCTTCAAGCATTCTGTGGCTGATCGTCGACATTGCTTCTCCTCCGCCTGTCGCGTTCTTCGATGTCGGCCGCACCGAATCGCTGACTAGCTCAGTCTGGCGCGGCAAGGGAGCCGTTCGCGTCGCAGCGGTCCTAGCCTTCTCCGCAGCGCATTCCGGTCGACGGACCGGGCCGCGCAGCGTGCGACCCCGCTGGCTGCCCTGGCGCGTACCCTCGGTCGGGTGAGGCGGTCGCGAAGCCTGGTCATGGTCATTGCGGTCGCCGCAGTCGGGCTGCTTGTTGTAAGGCTCGCTGACGGGGCCCGGGTGTCGGTGGCCGTGGCCGCGGCCGCGCCGCGAGCGGCTGTCGTGCCTACCCGAGGTTCAGACCGCACGATCACTCTGGTGAACCGCACGGACGTGACGATCTGGCCTGCGGCGTGGCCGGGGTCGGTGACTGGGCGTACCGGATGGCGTCTGAACCCAGGCTCCCGGGTCAGTTTCGTGGTTGTCGGGAACTGGAACGCGCGGCTGTGGGGTCGAACCGGCTGCCACTTCGACCGGGGTGGCCGCGGTGGCTGTCGACAGGAGACTGCGCAGGCCGGTTTCAGTGCCGGGGGTGGGGTGCGTCCCTGCCACTCTTGCCGAATACGACCTAGACGCCTACGACCACCTCGACTTCTACGACGTCTCGATGGTCGACGGCTCCAACCTGCCGATGTACATCACCACCGTGGGCGGGAGGACGCCAGACAGGATCTCCAGCAACGGTTGTGAGTCGGGCCACGGCTGCACACGAATAGTCCACTGCCCAAGGGCGCTCCAGGTTCACAGCAGCGGCCGGCTCGTCGCCTGCATCTCACCGTGTGCGCGGTTCGGCAGCGACCGTTATTGCTGCCGCGGTCAGTTCGCCTCCGGGTGCAACCCCGCGACAACCTGGAAGGTCGACTATGCACGAGTGTTCAAGCGCGCCGAACCGTACGCCTACTCCTGGTCCGGCGACAACGCGACCAGCGTGTTCACCTGCGCGGGCGGCTGCGACTACCGCATCACCTTCGGCGTGACACCGCCGGCTGTTGGTAGACCGCCTGGCTAACAGACCGGTCCGAGCCACCGCGCTCGTGCGGGAGTGGTGAGGTCCAGAGCGACCGCGATGAGGTCTCGAGCAACGAGACGCCATAGGAACCGCTCGACCAGCGACAACCAGGGCTATCAGACCAGCGCGTGAGCAATGTCGAGGACGTGCTTGGCGGGGAGTGTGGCGACCACCACGACCTCCTTGTCGCCGACCAATGCGGCGACTGTCGTAGTCGCGATCCCATCGGCGTCGGTCTTCGCGTCCTTCAACGAGAACTCAACAGCGGCGGTCCCGAGACCGTGAATCGTCTTTACCACCGCGTGCTGCGCCTTGGCCTGGATACCCATTGCCGTGTCGAAGGCCGATGCATTCACGCCCTTCACCGTGGTGATGTCGAACGTCAGATTCGCGTATTTGCTGTTCGTGTACGAGCAGACAATGGTGGCGCCGCTCTTGGTTGACTGCTTGCGCGTGAGCGCGGTTCCGGCGGGACCAACCAGCTTCGCAGCCGCTGGGCAACTCGACGGCGGCGATTTGTGCGGCACAGCGGCTGTTGCTGAAACAGCTGCCACTCCACAAGATCCCGCGACCACACACGCGACTGCCAGCCCACGCCGCGCAACCGCATCTCGAAACACCATTCGGACACCCCCCGGTTGTCGCCAGTTCACAGCCTTCGTGAAGCCAACGCGATTTCAGCGGAGTGTCCCACATCGGCCCCGGCGGCAATCGAGCACATCGAACTCAGAAAGGCCCGCAGCGCATCGGACCTTTCTGGTTCTTGCCGAAACCCCGTTCAATCGCTTACGCGTCAACCGGGTCAAGTTGTAGGGCCACGGAGTTGATGCAGTAGCGATCGCAGCCGTTAGGTCCGTCGTTGAAGACGTGGCCCAGGTGGCCGCCGCATGCTGCACATGTCACCTCGGTGCGACGCATGAAAAGGCTGCGGTCCTCGTGCAGTTCGACGTTCGCCCGGTTTACCGGATCGGTGAAGCTCGGCCAGCCCGTGCCCGAGTCGAACTTGGTGTCTGAGGAGAAGAGCTCCGCCGAGCAAGCGGCGCAGCGGTAGACGCCGTCCTCCTTGGTGTGGACATAGGTGCCGGTGAACGGCCTCTCAGTCCCCTTGCGGCGAAGGACGTCGTAGGCCTCCGGAGTCAGCTCGTCGCGCCACTGCTGGTCGGTCTTTTCGATACGACTGGTCATGTTGGTCCTTTCGTGATGCATACGAACGTTTTGACCCTCCGGACGCAAAAACGGTTCATGCGACGGGCGTGAGAACCTATCTGCTTGATGACGGGGTCATACGACCGATGAGCTCTCTCTGGCACGACCCGCATTTCCGAGTCGACCATCGGTGGACACGACGACACATGTCCGCGTACCTGGACCTGGAAATGCGGATGCACCTACGTGCTCGCCTCGAGCGGCACACGGCTGAGTGCCGGCAATGCCGTGCTGTCCTCGGCGAGCTGCGGCGCATGCTCGCTCTGCTCGAGTCGGCGCCGGCCCCGGAGCCAGTCATCGACGGGTCCGCGCTCGCCAGTCGCGTCCTGCTGCAGCTGCATGAGCCATCCGCCGGATGATCGCGCTGAAGACCGCGCGTTGATCGCGCGGGCCCGCGCGGGAGACGAGGACGCGTTCGAGCAGCTCGTGACCGAGCACTCGGCACGCGTCTACGGAGCGCTGCGGCGATTCGGGCTGGACGCGCAGGAGGCCGACGAGGTCGCACAACAGGTGTTCGTGCGCGCCTGGCGAGGACTGCCAGGCTTCCAGGAACGCTCTCGGTTCTCCACATGGCTTTACCGGATTGCCTTCAACGAGGCACAACGGCAACTCGCGCGTCGCCCGGCGTCGACGACGCCGAAGCAGCCCGAGGACGAGGACGCAATCGCGGCATTGCCAGCCGTGTCCGGCAGCGGGCCCGAGGACAGCACGCTCGGCCGCGAGTTCGAGCACGTGCTCGCCGAGGCGCTGGCGCAGCTCCCCGCCGACCTGCGCACCGCCGTGATTCTGCGCGACCTCGAGGGGCTTTCAACCGAGGAAGCCGCGTCTGCGACTGGCATACGTCAGGCAGCTTTCAAGAGTCGTCTGCACCGTGGGCGTATGCAGCTGCGCGCCCTGCTCGAGCCGTATCTCCAACTCGAGCAGGCGCACTAGCCGACCGAATCACGATCAGTCGGTCGACGGGATCTCGATGGTGACGCCGCAGGCCACCCCGGAGCGCTCGTAGTAGCGCTGGTGATACTCCTCAGCGCGATAGAAGGTGGTCGCCGGAACGATCTCGGTCACGATCGGCTTGACGAGCGACTCCTGCTCGACCTGGCGTGTGGCCAGCGCCAGCCGCTCCTGATCTGCATCGTGAAAGAAGATCGCCGAACGGTATTGGCTTCCAAGGTCCCAGCCCTGGCGGTTCGGAGTCGTGGGATTGTGGATGTGCCAGAACGTGTACAGCAACTTCCGATAGCTCACGGTTGCCGGGTCGAAGATCACCTCAACCGCCTCGGCGTGGCCGGTCTCTCCGCCGCACACCTTTTCGTACGTCGGGTCAGGGGTCGTTCCGCCCGTGTAGCCAACGGCGACGTCAAGGACGCCGTCGAGCTCGCGGAAGGCTGCCTCGACGCCCCAGAAGCAGCCTGCTGCAAACGTGGCACGAGCAGTGCGATCGAGCTCGGCTGCCCTACCGGAGGGGCCGTGACTCAGCTGTGTCATTTAGGTCCTTTGATCGAGGAATCTGGTTGCAGCTAGATAGACCCTTGGCAAGCACGAAACGATTCAGACGGTGATCGATGCGATCGTCGATCGACCTTCGTTCTTGGCCGAGCCGCAATCTGGAATAGCCTCTGCGCCATGGACCCCGCAGAGCTCCGATCGTGAATTCCGTCCAGCTGATCGAGCTGCTCGACTGTCTCGACAACGCGGAAGTCCCGATCTGGCTCGATGGTGGTTGGGGAGTCGACGCGCTCGTTGGGAAACAGACCCGCCCTCACGGCGATGTCGACATGGTTATCGCGCGTTCTGACTGCTCTCGGGCGCGGGAAGCGCTCGCAACGATCGGGTTCCACCACGACCCCGGCGCCGAGCCCGGATTCCCCGCGCGCTTGGTCATGCTCGCAGCAGACGGTCGCGGCGTCGACTTCCACCCGATCCTGTTCGACGAGGACGGCAACGGCTGGCAGGAACTCCCCGAAGGAGCGTGGTGCTTCTACCCGGTCGAGGGGCTAGCTGCTGAGGGACACGTAGAGGGCCACGCCGTCCGCTGCATCTCGGCGGAGCTTCAGCGCTGGCACCACATCGGCTATCCGCTCAAAGAAACCGATCGACACGACCTGAGTCTCCTCGCGACCCACTTCGGGCTCTCGCTACCGCCCGGCGTCTCCCCACACGTCAGCCGTTCGGGTTAGCTCGCTTGAGGGCCGGCTTGGCGCTGGCCGCGCCACGCTTCGTGTTGACACCACCGTGGCGGCTCATGAAGTCGAGTATGCGGTCTAGGCGATCTTCACTCTGCGAGGGGGGTGCGGCGAGGTCGGCTGCGGACATATGCGACCCGCCCGGGTAGCGCACGTACTCGACTTCCTTGCGGTGCCAGCGCAGGCCGTTGAAGAACGCGTCCGCCTGGTCGGTTGGGCAGCGAAGGTCGCCTTCAAAGACGTACAGAAACACTGGTGTGTTCACATTGGGGACATGCGTGAGCGGTGAGCGCTCCTGCAGGATGCCGCTCGGGTCCCAAGGATCGCTACCCAGGTCCGCAGCGATCACCGGGCCGACGTCGCTTGCTCCAAATTCGGCGACGAGGTCGATCACGGGCGCACCCACACAGGCCGCTTTGAAGCGGTCCGTGTGACCAACCATCCAGGCCGACATGTAGCCGCCGTAGGAGTATCCGCCCACGAACTGGCGGTCCTTGTCCCCCAGCCCGCGACGGATCACGTCGTCGGCGCATGCCAGCAGGTCGTGGTAGTCCTCGCCTCCCCAGTCCCCGTTGACCGCCATCGCGAACTCCTCTCCGTAGCCAATGCTCCCTCGGGGGTTCGGCAGCACGACGGCGTACCCCGCGGCCGCGAGTACCTGGTAGCTGTGAAACGCGAGTTCAAATGGGTTCCATCCTTGCGGGCCACCGTGGATGTCGAGGAACATCGGCGGCGGGCTTCCTGCTGAGCTCGGGCTGATGATGAAGTACTCGATCTCCGTGCCGTCTCGCCCCTTGGCACTGAAGCGTTTGGCCGGCAAGAGGTCAACAGCATCCAGCAGTGCTTTACCGGCGTCGCTCATTTGGCGGCGGCGACCACTGCCGCGACCGTCGCCGGCGTTGAGGTCGAGGCAGAATACCTCAGCCGGTCTATCGACCCACGTGGCGGTGAACGCCGCCAGGAGCGTCCCACCACGCTTTGCGACGGAGACGCTGGTGACCTGCAGGTCACCAGCGACTACAGGGTGCGCGAGCCGCTCTCCGAGCTTGGCGCGCTGCATGCCGATGGTTCCATGATCGACGACGTTGAACAGCAACTCGCGGTTCGACAGCCACGCGTAGTTGCCAACCGGGAACCACGCCATGACCGGGCGGTCGAGATCGGGGGCCACGGGGACGGGTTGGCTTGCACCGTCAGCCGGAATCACAAGCAGGCGTGGATTGCGACCTATCAGCGTCCGCGCAGGTCCGACTGCTCCGACAAACGCGATGCGTTTGCCGTCGGGCGAGAACGACGGGTCTGCAGCAGCGGTCACGCGGGACGCGACCTTCCGCGACCGGCCACCTCCTGTCGGGATCAGCCACAGGTCCGCGAACAACCAGTCGTCGTTGCGATGACGCGTACGGTCTGAGAAGCAGGCGATCGTGGTGCCGTCCGGCGACCAGCAAGGTTGCCTGTGGTCGTAGTCGCCCCAGGTCAACTGCCGCAGCGAACGGTCCTCAACGGTGTAGATGAACAGCTGGTCACGGCCGGCGAGGTAGCCGCGGCCGTCAAGCCGGCTGGCCGTGCCGCGGACCAGCTTCGGCGCGTTCTTGACCTTGGGGTCATCCGTAGCAGGCGTGTCGGCCATTACGGTGACAACCAACACCAGGGAGTCCCCAGACGCTGACCACGACACAGAACTCACCGGGCCGGGCGTGTCCACCCTGAGCGGAACCCCACCAGCCAGCGGCGCAAGGTGCAGCGTGGGCGAGTCGTCGATCACGGACAGGTACGCGAGGTATCGGCCGTCGGGGGCCCACCTTGGTGCGCTGTCGCCAGGTCCTCCGGTGAAGCGGCGAGGAGCTCCGCCCCCGCTTGGCGCCACCATGATGTTGGCGACTGGCCTGTCGCGCTCAAGGTCGAGCGCGGTCTCGACCCAGGCGACTTGTTCGCCGTCCGGCGACAGCTGGGCGTCTCCGGCCCACCGAAGAATGCTGAGATCGCCTGCCTGCAGCGCCTGGGTTGCCATGGTTCGGGCCTGAGTCTCTCATATGGCTCCGATACCGGTGCGGAATCCGTGGCTTATGAGTCGCGACGCATTCCTCGGCCTGGCTGGCGTTTCGCTGTATGCGCCAGCCGCCGGGTGTGGGTTGTCGTCGCCGCGCCGGCGCTCATGTGTGATGCTCTCGGCGTGACGACGTAGTGGGAGTGGGTATGGCCTGCACACGGAGCCAGTTCGCTCGGCTGGGTGTCTCCAGATGATCCGGGGCGGGTTGACTTGCGTGTTCGCAGGCGCATGCGCCGCGGTTGTCGCTGGATGTGGCGGGTCAGGGACCGCGGGGACCCGAGTTCCTGCCGGCGTCGGCGCGGTCGATGTCGTCAGTGTGAGCGCGTTTCGTCAGCGACCGGTTGCGGCGGTCACGAGTAACCGCGCGACTGTTGGCAAGATCGTCGCCTGGGTCGATCGGATGAGACCGGTCCCGCCCGGTTCCTACAACTGCCCGGACATGGTGACCGGTTGGCCTCACGTGACCTTACGGTTCCGAGCCCGGTCGGGTGGGCGTGTGCTCGCGAGTGCTACCGAGAGCGACACCGGCTCAGGCTCGTACGCGTGCAATCCGCTGACTCTACGAGTGCCTGGCCATGCCGCGCGCGCACTGCTCGGCGGAGGCTTCCTCGAACGTTTGCAGCCACTGCTCGGCCTCCACTTCGGCTTCGGGTCGGGCACGATCACCGGGGTGATCCGCCGCGCCGGTGGGACGTTGGTCACGCATCCGGCGATTTCCTCCGCCGGAGCAGTGACGCTTTACGGCGAGGCGGGCGCACGCGGTCACCGCGTGCTGGTGAGTAAGGAGTTCCTTCCTCGCCCGGGGCAGAAGTTCACTTTCACGCTCGCGCCCGGCACCTACCTGCTGCAAGCGCGCCTGCCGAAACATGCACCGGACTGCAAGCCGACAACCGTCACCGTCCATGCCGGACAGAGCGCGCGGGTGACGCTCCGGGCTGGCTGCAGCCTCGTGTAGCGAACTGTCGACGCACCACCATGAACGACTCCCAGCCGCCCGAGAACCGGGCGGCTCGACGTGACGCGTCATGTCGTCTCTCGTAGTGTTGCCGTGGCTATGCGGGTCGCGACTTCGAGGCCGAGAGGTACAAGCAGGCGTTTGACGATGGTCACGCCCGATCAAACACTGCTCGCCCCCGAACCTCACACGGACAGGGTTCTCATCACCCAGGACCAGCCCAACGGTCTCGTAGTCCGAGACGACGACCACATCTACGAACTCGACGGGACACGTCTGCGCGAGGTGACTGAGAACTCATGGGGCTCCGAATTCAACGCGGTCCCCTGGTAGCGACCCGAAACCTGGCGGTAGGGTGAGCGCATGGCGGGCGGCCTTCTTGAGAATGGCGTGGAGGTTCGGTACCGAGGCTCAGCAACGCTGCACGGGTCTGAGAACGCCACGCTTGACGCCCGGCCCGATGGCGTTGCCGGCATGTTGTGGGAGGCGCTTGTCGGTGCCGGGTGGGTCGGCGAATGCGCGAGTCCGCGTATGACCGCCGCAATCCGTGTGGGGGTGCCGAGAGCGCCAACATCCGACCCCGGAGCGGTTGCAGATAAGCCGCGTCGCCGTCACGAGGGCGGGTGGACCGATGAGGACGGCGTTGTCTGGCAGCAGTCTGTCGGTCCACTGAGTGGCCGCCTCGCTGGTCCGGGGTTCCGTGTACTCGAGAACGAGCTAGCCCCGTATGAGCGCGGTCGCGGTGACGCACTTCTGCGTGCTGCGGCAGCGCAGGCTGGATGGTTGTCCGGTGCGCAGGGGGTCGCCGTCGAATTACCGGAGGTGCGGATCGCTGTCAGCATCGCGCGTCGCAATCCTCGGTGGGAGGACCCCGACGCGCAGCCTCTGGCGCTGAGCCCTGAGAACTATCAAGCCCACTGTTCAGGCACGATGGATGACCGAGAGCTGCTTGCGCGCGCGCTCGACGTCGCGGCTCGTCTGGGCGACCCAGACCCGGTCCTTGTCAGGCATGCACGTGGCACGCGGTTTGACGTCACAAGCGCGACCGGTTCGAAGGCGTTCAGTGACACCCCGGCCTGCATCTTCGCAATGCAGGGCAACTTCCGCTGGAACCACTCAAGACCCGCACATCCCGGCCGGCAGCTCATCGAGACCGACACCTCGTACCGGTTCCTGACCGTCGTAATCGACGCCGAGACCGGAAAGCCCATGGATATCGGGGCATCCAACCAGGCGCGCGATCTCACGGCACTCGGCCACGTGATCACCGACCGCCCCTAGCCACCAAGCGCCGACAGCAGGACTGCAGGCTGGCCGACAATGAATGCGTATCGCATCCAGCGCAACACCTAGCTGGTCAGATCGAGCAGCTGCTCCCCAACCGTTTCCTCGTGTATCTCGGCGACGCTGAGGCCGGGGTCGGGCAGCACTCGTAGCGCATCAGCAGGGAGGGCAACCATGATGGCCGTGCCCTGGCTGTAGGGCAGCGTGCTGCCGTCGTTCCTGACCAGCGCCTGGAGCGCCTCGCCCGTGGGCAGGCGCACGTGGATGTGCGTTGTCGAGCCGATGAACACCACGCGCTCCACCATCGCCGGCACGCGATTGGGGCCGGCGTCCTCGTATGCGTGCAGGTGGACTCGTTCCGGGCGGATCGCCAATTTCACCAGGCCGGTCGCGTCAAGCGTGCCCGCCTCCGCCTCGAGCAGGAACTCGCCGACGCGCAGCCGGCAGCAGCCCTGCCTGCCCGGGCCTGGGTCGACCTGAGCGTCCATCAGGTTCGAGACGCCGAGGAAGTCAGCCACGTAGGCGTCGGCGGGCTCGTTGTAGACATCGGCGGGTGTGCCGAGCTGCACGATCCGGCCGCTGTTCATGACCGCGAGACGATCTGACATCGTCAGCGCCTCCTCCTGATCGTGGGTGACGTACAGGAAGGTGATGCCGACCTGCTTCTGCAGCGCGCCGAGCTCGACCTGCAAGCCGCGGCGGAGCTTGGCGTCGAGGGCGCCGAGCGGCTCGTCGAGCAGCAACACCGCCGGTCGCAGCACGAGTGCCCGCGCCAGCGCGACGCGCTGCTGCTGACCGCCCGAGAGCTGGTTCGGCCGCCGCTTCTCAAGTCCCGAGAGCTGTACCAGCTCGAGCGCCTCCGCTACCCGCCGGTCGCGCTCGGGCTTCGGCAGCGACTTGTACTTCAAGCCGAAGGCGACGTTCTCAGCGACGTTCAGAAACGGGAACAGCGCGTAGGACTGGAACACCGTGTTGACGTTGCGGCGGTTGGGCGCCCAGGAGCCGACGTCGACGCCGTCGAGCAGGATCTTGCCGCTGGTCGGAGGCTCGAAGCCCGCGACCATCCGCAGCGTCGTCGTCTTCCCGCAGCCGCTGGGGCCAAGCAGCGAGAAGAACTCGCCAGCCCTGATCTCCAGCGAGATGTCGTCGACCGCGGTGGCGCCGTCGAACTGTTTGCTCAGTGACACCAGCTGGATGTGACCTTCACTCATCTCCCGCTCCTCTCTCACATGCCTGCGATGCTCGTCAGCGCCTCGGTGCTGCCGCGCCGCTCACCCCTGGTCATCCACCAGTACGCCAGCAGCCCGATCAGCGCCGCGGCCAGCGAGAACAGCAGCATGATCGTGGCCAGCGCATTGAGGGCGGGCCCGCTCAGGCCGCCGTGGACATTCGCGTAGATCAGGACCGACATCGGCTGCGTCGAGGCCGTTGACGACAGCTGCTCGACGATCACGAAGTCATCGACCGTACTTGCGAACACGAGCACCGCGCTCGCGAATACCGCCGGCATCAGCATCGGCAGCAGCGCGCGCCAGATCGCCCCCAGGTGCGACGCGCCGAGGTCGGTCGCGGCCTCCTCGTAGCTGCGTCCGATGCTCACGAGCCGCGCTCGCACGATGACAGCGGGCCAGCTGATGTTCCAGACCACGAGCCCGGCCACCTCGGCCTCGGTGCCGAGGCCGATGAACGTCAGCGCCTGTGTCACGAGCAAGAAGAGCGCGACCGCGAGCAGCAACTCCGGGATCACGAACGAGAAGATCATCGTGAAGTTGAGCGTCGTCGAGACGCGGCTGCGCCAGCGGTCGATGCCGATTGCGAAGCAGACCCCGATCGGAACGCAGATCACCGTAGTCAGTGCCGCCAGCACCAAGGTCTGGATGACCGCCTGATGAAGCGCGGGGTTGTGCAGCACGGAGTTGACTGAGCCGCCCACGTACCACTTCGTAGAGAACCCCTGCCAGGTTGACTGTGAAGCGCCCTTGTTGAACGAGAACAGGACGGCGATCGCGATCGGCACGATCGACCAGACGATGTACAGCCAGGTGAAGCCCTCCATCACCCATGGCCGCCGCCACGGATTTCGCCGCAGGCGGTGGACGCCGGGCGCCGCTCCCGCGCGCGGTGGCGGTGCGGCGGCCGACGGTTTGCCGAGCTCGACCGCCATCAGCTGTACTCCCTCGATGCCTTGGCGGTGCTGACGACGTAGTAGAGCATCGGAATCAGCAGCACGACGAGCAACATCAGAGACAGCACGGCGCCCTGCCCGGTCTGCCCTGGCGCCTCCAGCTGCCCCTCGATCACGTTGCCGATCATCGTCGTCCCGGGCGCGCCCGACAGCAGCTGGTTCGTGTAGTAGTCGCCCAGCATCGGCAGCACGGTGATGAACGTCCCGGCGATGATCGCCGGCTTGCTCAGCGGAATTGTCACCTTCCAGAAGGTCCGCCACCTGCTGAGCCCCAGGTCCTGGGCCGCCTCGATCAGTCGCTGGTCGATGCGGTCCAGGAACGCGTAGAGCACGAGGATCAGATACGGGATGTATCCGTACACGAGCCCGAGGACGACGGTCACCGATTTTCCGCCGAGCCAGTCGGTGTTCCCGGGCAGGCCGAGCGACGACAGCGCGCTGTTGAAAAGCCCGCCCTGCTGGAGCAGGTCGATCCAGGCGAGCATCCGCATCATGTAACTGACCCAGAACGGCGCGATCAGCAGAACCAGGAAGAGCGCCTTGCGGCGACCGGCGTGGCGCGCGACGAAGTAGGCGACCGGATAGGCGATCGCCAATGAGACCACGGTGGCGGTTGCGGTGTAGATGAGCGTTCGCAGCGCAGCCGGGCCGATGAACGCTCCGTTGCCGGCGATGTCGCGCCACACGGCGCTGAAGTTCCAACTCGACCAGTGCAGTGGGTTCCACACCGGCACGACGGTCTGGAAGAACTCGTTTATGCCACCGCCCGCGACCGCCAGCATCACGTAGAACGGAACCACGAACAGGATGATCAGCCAGACCGCGCCCGGCGCCGCGAGTCCCATCCACAGAAGCCGGCTGCGCCGCTCGGATGTGTCTTCTCGATTGCTCATTGCGCTCGCCTATAGCCCCTTGGAGAAGCTGTTCCAGGTGGACTCCCAGACCGCATCTGCGGCAGGAGGCAGCTCGAGCTCGAACAGACCGTGGCGGAAGTAGTCCTCCCTGACCACGGTGGAGGTGAGCTGGGGCACCATCAGCTTCTCCGACACCAGGCGCTGCGGAGTGACGCCACTAAGCGGCTGCATGTAACCCACGTAGGAGAAGTTCTCCAGAGCATTGTCAACGTCGAGCATGTAATCGATGAACTTGTGGGCCAGGACGGGATTCGCGCCGCCTGTCAGGTTGACCATCAGGTCGTTGGCGACCGGGCCCTTGCGGTTGGCCGGGAACCAGTAGCCGATGGTGTCCACCGAGGTGCCCTTGGGCAGGTACTCGTTCGACAAAGCCATGTCACCTGACCACGCCAGGTGAATCCAGGTCTTCCCTGTCGGCACATCGGTGTAGTCGTTGTTGTCAATCCGCACGTTCGTAAGTGCCGAGAGCTGTTGCAGCGCGTTGCCGGCAGCCCGAATCTGGGACACGCGAGTGGTGTTCAGGTCGAGGCCGCCGTTGTGCAGGAGTGCGAGGCTCATCGACTCGCGGTAATCGTCCAGCACGGCGACTTTGCCCTTGTACCGCGACCCCTCCCAGGGCATGTTCCAGGAGGGCGCGAGGTCGACCTTGTCCTTACGCCAAGCGATCCCGGTTGTGTAGATCGAGTAGGGCGTTGTGTACTGCCACCCCTGGTCATAGAACGGATCCAGGTAGTCAGACCAGGCGTTGGAGATGTTGCCGATGTAGCTGTGGTTGAGCGGCCGTATCTGCTTCGCGGCCACCAGCTGGCCGAGCACGCTCACGGTCGGGAAGAACACATCGACCTTGAGCTCACCGCTTGCGAGCTTGGCCAGTGCCTCCTCCATCGTGTTGAACGTCGTCACCTGGGCGCTGCAGTTGTACTTCTTGCAGAAGTTCTTGATGACCCGTTCATTGATGTAAGCGACCCAGTTGTAGAGCTGCAGAGTCGCGCCCTTCTCGGGCTCGAGGCCAGATGCGATCGGCTTGTTGTCGGTGTAGATCGGCCACTTGATCGGCTTGTCCTGTCTTGGCAGCGGGGGCCTGTTCGTGTGGGCGGCCGGGTTGGTAGAGCTGCAACCGGCGAGCATCGCGCCGAGCGCAACCCCGGCACCCGCCTGGAGCACCTGACGGCGAGAGAGCAGCCTCTCCTCCGCTCCCGAGCGTGCGCCGGACTCCAGGAGCGAGCCATCCTTCACGCGGATGCATTCGCACTCGCTTTCGAGCATCGCAGTCGAGCTCGCTCGAGGCGAGCGCCAGGCAGATGCCGATCATCCGCTCGGGCGCGACATCGGGCTGACCGAGGGTAATCTGCACCCCAAGTCCGTCCATCAGGCCCGAGAGCGCGATCGCAAAGGCATCAGCGTCGGCGTCGGCGCTGAACTCCCCGGCCTCCTGTCCCTCACGGACGATGTCCGCTATCAGTTTGCGCTGGCGACGGTCCAGCTCGAAGTACGACTCGCGAACGCTCGTGTCACGGCGTGCACGGACCCAGATCTCCATCCACAGTGTCCAGTCACTGAAACCGCCCGGCCCGAGACTCGTCTCCTCGATCAGGTGCACAAGCTTGTCGCTCGCGCAGTCGAAACGCGCCTGGCCCTCGGTCAGCCGCGCGTAGAACTCGCGGTCGGTCTGGTCGACTGCTTCCTCGAGCAGCCGATCCTTGGACTCGAAGTAGTAGAGGATCGTCGGCGCACTGGTGCCGACACGCTTGGCGATGTCGCCGATCCGCGTGTCAAACAATCCGCGCTCGTACAGCACCTCGGCCGCCGCCTCGATGATCTGGGGCTTGCGAAGGTGGTCGACTCTTGGCCGGGGGCTCATCTCTCCTCTTGAGCTCAGCTCGAACGAAACCGTATACTGAACGGTGATTCAGCAAACTACAGCGGCTCGGTCGTCGGTGTCAAGTGCCGTGCACTTCAGTGACGACAGGCCGCCCGAGTAAGCGAGGAGCCCGTCGTGTTCGATGTCGCTGTGCTGGGTGCCGGACTGGGCGGGCTGAGCGCAGCGCGAGATCTCGTGCGCGGGGGCGCCGATGCGATCGTGCTCGAGGCACGCGACCGTCCCGGCGGCCGTGTTGAGGCGGTGACACTGCCCGATGGCCGTACCGTGCAGGCCGGCGGCGAGGTCGTCGGCCACGGCCACACCGCCTACCGCGAACTCGTCGCCGAGCTCGGGTTGGCGACCGTGCCGAGTTACGTCGCCGACCCCGGCGAGATGAGCTGGGGCCTCGTCGACGGTGTCTATATCGGCGATGAGGCGCCGTGGATGACGCCTGAGGAGCTCGCCGATCTTGCGCGGGTCGAGGGTGCGTTCGCAGCGTTGGCCGAGGGTCTCGATCCTGCTGATCCCTGGTCGTTCACCCAAGCCCGCGCGCTCGACTCGATAAGTATCGGCGCGTGGCTCCGGTCGATCGACGCGCTACCGGCCGTCCGCCGCCGCTACGACATCGCCTCGCTGTCGCTGTCCTGCGATGCGCCGGAGCGAACCTCGTTGCTATCGGAATTACGGAAGCACGCGGTGCTCGGCGGCGACGGCTTCTACGACCTCGAGCTCTGGGAGGGACTGAAGGTTGCCGACGGCTCGGCAGCGGTCGCGCTCGCGATGGCGCGCGAGCTGGCGGGACGGATCCGGTTCGGGGCTGTCGTAGAGCGCATCGACATCGAACGGAGTGGCGTGCGGCGTGACGCTCGGCGACGGCGACATCGTCGATGCCGAAGCGGTCGTCTGCGCGATCCCCGCGTCGCCGCTGCGCGACGTGACGATTACCGGGCTCAGCGATGCGCGCCTGCAGTCCTTGCGCTCGCAGCGCAATGCGCTCGCGGCAAAGGTTGTGGTCGCTTATGAGGACTCGTTCTGGCAGAGCAACGGGCAGAACGGGCTCGCGGAGAGCGAGTGGCTGTTCGGATCGACCTGGCCGCAGGGACCCGGAGCGCTCTCACTGCTGGTTCCGCCCGAGCGCTTTGCGGCGTTCCTCGCGGCGCCACCGGCAGCTCGAGCGGCGAACATTCTCGACGGCTTGAGCGCGCTGTACGGCGAACCGGCCGGAGCGCCGGTCGCCATGCTCGAGCGAATGTGGGGCGCTGACCCGTTCACACGCGGGTACATCGCGAGCTGGGCCCCTGGCGACCTGGGTCGCGTCGGGCCGCTTCACGGCACGCACGAGCCCCCGTTCTATGTAGCCGGCTCCGATCACTGGGTGGCCGGCTACATGGAGGGGGCCGTAAGGACCGGGCGCGACGCGGCGCGCGCGGCACTGGGCGCCGGGGTAGCCTGAGCAGACCGTGCCGGCTGACCTCAGTCGGCCCGCTGGCCGCTGAGGTCGCTGAGACCGAGGTCGCGAGCGAGCGAGGACTCGACCGCCGCCCGGGCGCGATCGAGAGGGACGCTGGAGTCGCCGATCAGCGCCCTGACCCCGAAGCCGTCGAGCAGCGCGAGCGTACGGTCCGTGACCGCCATCACGTCGGTGTCCGCGCTGAATTCGCCGGCCTCGATCCCGGACGTGATCGCGGCGGCGAACCACTCACGCAGCCGCCCGTAGAGCTCCTCGGCTACTGGCCGCATGTCCGGATGCCTGACCGCGCGCAGCCACAACTCGACCCACAGGACCCAGTCCTCGGCGAGCGCCGGGGTCGTCGGGAGACACTGGCCGATCATCAGACGCAACTGCTCGGCGTGGCTGGCGGCAGGGATCTCACCCCCGGAGATCCGCGCGTCGCCCGCTCGCGTGTACGAGTAGCGGAGCGCCTCGGCCAGCAGCGTCTCACGGCTGTCGAAGTGGTAATGCACCAGCGGCGGCGAGACGCCGGCGTCCATCGCGATCCTGGCGATCCGGACGTCATCTATGCCGTCGCTGGCGATGCGCCGAACTGCGGCCGCGAGGATCCGCTCGCGGGCAGCCGGGCGCTTCTCGGCGTCTGATCGCTTCCGCGCGGCCGTGCTCACTCAAGCCCCCAGCGCCGGGGCCAGGTCGGCCCGGATGCGGTCGGCAAACCACCCCACGGCCCGCTCGCGCTCCGACAACGGGCCGCACGCGTAGCCGCGTGTCTGCAGTCCCTGCTGCACGTTGGAGACGAGGTCGACGTCCTCATTGAGCACAAGCGTGTTCAGCCGCTGGTTGGCCCACTGCACGAAGCGAGTGCGGGCGCCACTGCCCGATGGGCGATAGCTCGCGGCGGTGTCATGGGTGGCCCCGACCCCAGTCTGGCAGCAGTTGCCAGGTGTTGACCTGATCCGGATACAGATCGATCGTGGTGTTCGGATAGATGTACACGTAGCGCCAAGTGTGTCGATCTTCCTCGCGCAGACCCGGCATCGGCTGAACGAGGCTCTGATACGCGCGCTCGAGTCGGTTGGAGCTCGGCTTGTCGCGCAACGGCGCCTCGAACCATACGTATGAGTCGTGGACCTCGGCCGTGTAGCGCTTGTAGTCATACAGACGCATCAGGCCCGGATGCGCGATCGGGACGTGGTAGCCCTCGAGGTAGTTGTCGGCCACGATCTTCCAGTTGGCCGGCTGGTTGCCCTCGTAAGGTGCGAACGGCTCGAGCGACGCAATCCGGTAGCGCTCGAGCCGCCCGGGCAGGTCGCCGACGAGTTCTGAGAGCGGTGTCGCGTCGAGGTCGAGGTTGACGAACACGAGCCCGCACAGCTCCTCGACGCGCGCGGGCATCAATCCGAGCGCGGACTTATCCAGCCGCTCGCCGAACGCGAGCGCCTCCGGAGCGCCGATCATCTGCCCGTCGAGCTTGTAAGTCCAGCCGTGGTAGCGGCAGCGGATGGCGGCCTTGCACTGCCCGGAGCCACTGAGCAGGCGCGAGCCGCGGTGGCGGCAGACGTTGCGGTAGGCGCGCAACACGCCGCCCTCGTCGCGCACGACCAACACCGGCTGTGAACCGGCCCGGGCGGTGATGTAGCTGCCCGTCTGCGGAAGCGACCCGATGTGGCCGGCGAGCTGCCAGGTGCGCTCGAAGATCAGTCGCTGCTCGGCTTCGAGCAGCGATTCGTCCAAGTAGTGACGTGGGGACAGGGCGGCCGGCATCGCGGAAACGGCGGGCATGGTGGTGGTCATTTCTCCCAATCCTGACTTTGTGATCAGTTGTTGTTAGTCTACCGCCCATGGTCAAGCGTGCGTCCTGGCTGTCGATCACGCCCGAGCCCGAGCGCGAGCTCCCGGAGGCGGTCGCGACGCTCTCGTGTGGCGGCGCTCCGCCGGCCGACGCGGTCGTCCGCGAGCGCGAGCGGGTCGAACGTCTCGTGCTGCGCGGGAGCGCGCGCCAGTGGCTCGCCTACCTGCACGAGGTGGTCGAGCTGATCGAACGCAGCAACGCCTCCGCCGACCAGAGTGAAGTCGTCGCCCGCGCCCGAGCGCGGGCCAGTGCCGTGATCTCAAACCACCACAACCTGCTGCTGGCCTTGCCCGGCCGCGCCGCGGATTGGACCGCGGCCGACCGGGAACGGCTTGCGGCGACCTCCACCGATCAAAGGAAGCCATGAGCACCATCACGACCCCGACCGCTGGCGAGCTCACCCCTGAGCAGCGAGAGCTTCGACAGCGAGCAGCTGACTTCGTCGACAACGTCCTGATACCGCTCGAGCTCGAGGCCGAGGACCGCCAGGGACGGCTGCCTGAGGAGACCATCGATGAGATCCGCCGTGCGGCGATCGCCGCACGGCTGCATGGCGGGCGGGTCCCCGTCGAGCACGGCGGCCAAGGCTGGTCGATGGTCGACTGGTTCCTCGTCAACGAGCAGTTCGGGCGCGTCACCAACGGCCTGCACTGGCACGTCCCGAACATCTACAACGTGCTGCTGAGCGGCACGCCCGAGCAGATCGAGCGCTACGTCGCGCCGGCGCTGCGCGGCGAGGGTGGCGACGCCTACGCCGTGACCGAGGCCGAGGCCGGCTCGGACCCGGGCGGAATCGCCTCGACCGCAGTTGCGACCGACGGCGGCTGGCGGATCAACGGCGAGAAGTGGTTCGTGACCTCCGGTGATGTCGCGCGCGTGCTGATCGTGATGGCGAACGTGGTCGACGGCAGCGACCTGTTGCCGACGCTGTTCCTGATCGAGCCGGGCGCGCCCGGCGTCGACTTCGTCGATGACCCCAAGTTCACCCACAACTATCCCCACGGTCACCCGACGATCCGGTTCACCGACGTCGAGGTCGCGCGGACGCGGTGATCGGCGGGGTCGGCAACGGCCTTGAGCTGCAGCGCGCTTGGTTCACCGAGGAGCGGCTCGGAATCGCCACCCACGGCCTGGGTGCGATGGCACGTCTGCTCGAGGAGACACTAAGTGGACCCAGACCCGAATGCAGGGTGGTACCCGGATCCTCGACTACCAGGGGATTTCGTTCCCGCTCGCTGACTCGGCCACCGACGCGACCGCCGGGCGGCTGCTGGCTTTGCATGTCGCGCAGCTCGTGGACGCCGAGGCCGACGTGAAGCTGATCCACGCCAAGGCGTCGATGGCGAAGCTGTTCGTGTCCGAAGCCGCAGGCCGCTGCGCGGACCGCGCGGTGCAGGCCTTCGGTGGGCGCGGCTACATGCGCAGTTGCGTGGCTGAGCGCTTCAACCGCGAGCTGCGCGTCGACCGGATCTGGGAGGGCACCAATGAGATCCAACGTCTGATCGTCGTGCGTGCCCTCGAGCGTCGCGGCGTCGCGGCCACGATTCGCTGACCGTGCCAGACCTGAACCGCCTGCTCGGCCCACGGTCGGTGGCCGTAGTCGGTGCCACCGACCGTCCCGGCAGCTACGCCGCCCAGGCGCTGATCAACCTGGAAACGATTGGCTTTCCGGGTGAGGTATGGGGCGTCAACCCCGGCCGTACCGAGGTGTTCGGGAGACCGTGCGTGCCAACGCTCGCCGACCTGCCGACTGCCGCCGATGCGGTGATCGTCGCGATCCCGGCGGCCGGCGTGCCCGAGGTCATCGAGCAGGCCGGTGCGCGCGGCTGCGGCGGCGCCGTTGTGTTCAGCGCCGGCTTCGATGAGGTCGCTGAGGGCGCATCGCTCGAGCGCGCGCTGATCGACGCGGCGGCGGTTCACGGGCTGCCGGTCTGCGGCCCGAACTGCAACGGAATCGTCGCGATGCACGAGCGCGCGCGGCGATGTGGGGCGACGCGCTCACGCCGCGTGAGCCCGGTGCGGTCGCGCTCGTGTCGCAGAGCGGCAACGTGGCGGTCAATGCGCTCGCCACGCAGCGCGGGCTGCGCTTCCACACCGTCATCTCGAGCGGCAACCAATCGGTGCTGTCGGCAGCCGACTACCTGGAGGCGCTCGCGCGCCAGGACGGTCTGCGGTCGGTGGCCATGTACCTGGAGGACGACGGCGGCCCGCGGCTGTGCGACGGGCTGATCGCGTGCGCAGAGGCCGGCATCCGGGTCGCGGTGCTGAAGGTCGGAAGCTCACCGGCGGGCGCGCAGGCGGCCGCTGCGCACAGCGGCGCGCTGGCCGGCGACCAGCGCGTCTTCCGGGCGCTGCTCGAGGAGGCGGGAGCAGTGCGGTCGAGGATCTGCACGAGCTGCTCGAGGTCGCAAAGGCGATGGCCGCGCTGAGGCCGTCTCGATCGACAGCCGCGGCCCGAGCGGAGAAGGGGCTCGCGATCCTCACCTGTTCGGGCGGCGACTCGGCGCAGGGCGCCGACGAAGCCGCCCGCCGGGGCCTCCCACTGCCAGCGTTCTCCGCGGCGACCTGCGAGCGCCTGCGCGAGCTGCTGCCACCGGCGGCGACGGTCGCGAACCCGCTCGACTACACGGCGATGATCTGGGGTGACGCTGACGCGCTCAAGACGATCATCACCACGGTCGCCGGCGATCCCGCCGTCGGCGAGGTGATCATCTTCTACGACCAGCCGCGCGATCTGGATGCCGTATCCGCGGAGTCGTGGGGCGCGGTCCGCGACGGAATCATCGCGGGCGCCGAAGCCGTCGATGTGCCGGTGCTTGTCTCCTCCACGCTGCCGGAGCTGCTCGATGACGCCGCCGCTTGGCGCTTTGCGTCGCAGGGGATCGCTCCCGTCGCCGGCCTGCGGGCGGGACTGCTGTGTGCCGCGGCGGCCCAGGGAGCGCCCGGGGATCCGGAGCGGCTGCGGGAGATCGCTACTGCTGCTCGCGCACTCAACCACGCCGAAGCGTCGGGCGGCGCGTTGGCTGTCCGAGCACGATTCCAAAGAGCTGCTGCGCAGCGCCGGCGTCACGGTGCCCGACGGGCGACTGGTCCGAGACGAGGACGATGCCGCCGCTGCGCTGGCCGAGCTCGGCGGGCCGCTCGTGATGAAGCTGAGCTCAGCGGCCGTCCAGCACAAGACCGAGCTCGGCGGGGTCGAGCTCGATTTGCATGCTGAGGCCGAGATGCGAGGCGCCTATCGGCGCCTCGCAGCGCTCGCCGCCGAACATGGCGGCGCCGTGCTGGCCGAGCGGATGGCAGCGCCTGGCGTCGAGCTGCTGGTCGCCGCACGCACGGACACGATCGTGCCGGTACTCGTGATCGGCCTCGGCGGGATCTGGACCGAGCTGCTGGACGACGTCGCAATCGTCCCGCTGCCTGCAAGCTCGCGGCGGATCGAACGCGCGCTCTTGTCTCTGCGCGGCGCGTCGATCTTCGCGGGCGGCCGCGGCCGAACGGCCGGCGACATTCGCGCCGCCGTCGCGCTGATCCAGCGCTGCGGCGATCTGCTGCTTGCGAGCGGGATTGAGCTGATCGAACTCAACCCGGTGCTGATCGGGGAACACGGCGCAGTCGCCGTGGATGCGAGCGTCCGCGTTCGGGCTGACCGTCCGGCGACAACCCACTCGTCAGGTCCCGTGCTCGCGGTGCTGACAACAATCACCCTGTCTGGGTGATGGTTGGCACCGGGACGGATGTTGTAGTGGGAGTGCGCACTGCGGTGCGCCATTTCTTCCCTCTGCAGACAGGTGAGGCTAACGCGATGAGCGAACGTTTTAAGGGCGTTATCAATGTCGACATTCGTGATTCGGTGCCGGACTGGGGTCCGTTCGAGGCGCCGAAAGCTCCCGACGGAGCGCCGAATGTTGTGTACATAGTGCTCGATGACGTTGGGTTCTCTGCGTTGGAATGCTATGGCGGCCCGATCCCGACGCCGAACATCGATCGGATCGTCAACGACGGGGTGCGCTACTCGCAGATGCACACGACGGCGTTGTGTTCGCCGACGCGTTCGTGTCTGTTGACCGGCCGCAATCACACTCGCAACAGCATGGCGTGCATCACCGAGTGGGCGGTTGGCTTCCCGAACGGAAGCGGAGTGATCCCCCCGGAGAACGGGCAGATCCAGGAGATCCTCGGGGAGGCGGGATGGAATACCTACATAGTCGGGAAGTGGCATCTGTGTCCGGAGGCGGAGATGAATCTCGCGTCCACCCGCCGGAACTGGCCGACCGGTCGTGGGTTTGAGCGCTTCTATGGGTTCCTCGGCGCGGAGACGAACCAGTGGTATCCGGACCTTGTCTATGACAGCCATCTTGTCGATCCGCCGAGCTTGCCGGAGCAGGGTTATCACCTGACTGAGGACCTGACCGACAAGGCGTTGGAGTTCATCAAGGACGCGAAGGTTGTTGCGCCCGAGAAGCCGTTCTTCTTGTACTACGCACCGGGGGCGTGCCACGCACCGCACCACGCTCCGAAGGAGTGGATCGCCAAGTTCAAAGGGCGGTTCGACATGGGTTATGAGGCGATCCGCGAGCAGATACTCGCCCGCCAGAAGGAGCTGGGGATCGTCCCGTCGGACACCGAGCTACCGCCGATCAACCCGATCGGCGGACCAGACCGGACCTGATGGACAGCCGTTCCCGCCACTTGATGTGACCCGGCCGTGGGATTCGTTGACGGCCGAGGAGCGACAGCTGTTCTGTCGTATGGCGGAGGTGTACGCCGGGTTCATGGCACACACCGATGATCAGATCGGGCGGCTGCTGGATTATCTGGAGGAGACCGGGCAGCGTGACAACACGCTCGTGATCGTGATCTCGGACAACGGTTCCAGCGGCGAGGGGGGACCGAACGGGTCGGTCAACGAGAACAAAGCGGCGAACGGTCTCCCGGACTCGATCGAGCAGAACCTCGCGATGCTCGATGAGCTCGGCGGCACGAAGACCTACAACCATTACCCCAACGGCTGGGCGATGGCGTTCAACACGCCGTTCAAGATGTGGAAGCGCTACGAGTTCAACGGTGGCACCAGTGACCCGTGCATCATCTCGTGGCCGAAGGGGATCAAGGCGGCCGGCGAGATCCGCGAGCAGTACCACCACGCGATCGATCTCGTCCCAACGATCCTCGATTGTCTAGGCGTCGAGGCGCCGCAAGTGATCGGCGGTCACGTCCAAAGCGACTTCGACGGCATCAGCATGCGCTACAGCTTCGACCAGGGATCGCTTCCGACCGCGCGCCCGACGCAGTTCTACTCGATGCTCGGCTCTCGCGCGATCTGGCACGACGGCTGGAAGGCGGTCACCACGCACCCCACGCTCAGCGGTTGGAGTCACTTCGGCAGCGACACGTGGCAGCTCTACCACACCGACGTCGACCGCTCCGAGCTACACGACCTCGCCGCCGAGGAACCCGAACGGCTCAACGAACTGATCAGCCTGTGGCACGCCGAAGCCGGGGAGAACAATGCGTTCCCGCTCGATGATCGCGGAGCCCTGGAGATCTTCACGACCCCGCGACCGCTGTTGAGCCCGGCACGGAACCGCTACGTCTATTACCCGGACCTGGCGGAGGTCCCGGAGTCCCAGACGGTCAACATCCGCAACCGCTCCTACGGGATCGGCGCGCTAGTCGACATCCCCGCCCCAGGCGCCGAGGGCGTGCTGTTCGCCCACGGCTCGCGCTTCGGCGGGCACGCGCTCTACATCAAAGACAACCGCCTGCACTATGTCTACAACTGGGTCGGCAGTTTCGAGCAGAAGATCGTCGGCAGCGAAGACGTGCCTGTCGGCGACAACCTGATCCTGGCCGCCAACTTCGTCAAGGACGGCGAGGACCCGCCCGGTGTTTCGACCGGGATCCTGTCCCTCTACCACGGCGAGACGAAGGTCGGCGAGGAGCGGATCAAGACCCAGCCCGGCAAGTTCTCGGTGGCCGGCGAGGGCCTCTGCGTCGGACGCGACGCCGGCGAGCCGGTCACCGACGACTACCCAGGCCGCCACCCGCACGAGTTCACCGGCGGCACGATCGACCGCGTCGCGATCGACGTCAGCGGCGACCCATACATCGACCTTGAGCGTGAAGCCGCCGCGATGCTCGCCCGCGAATAGCCGCGATCCACGACCGGCTCTCGGTCGGGGCGACTGCCTGCGGCTGCACGGGCTACGGAGGGGGCGGCAGGCCACCCAACTGCACGAGGGAGAAGGCGAGCAATATCGCGCCGATGCCGACGAGCGCGTAGCGCGCCTGGCGCATGCGGAAGTGGCCGCTGATTCCGACGAGGAACAGGATGGTGGCGAGGAAGACCGTGTCGCGCACGTACTTGTCGGCCGTGCCTGCGGTGTCCTGACCGCGCGTGAACGCGTTGTTTGCGTTCCGGTCGTCAGCATTCGCGATGGCCTGCTGCGGAATGACGTATTGCGGCATGTAGGAAGGGCCCGGGCGGCGCGTGCGGATTGTGCGCCGGATCGGTTGCGAGCCAGGCGTCGAACGCGACTCGGTACCCCGGCCGCAGCCGTCGTTCCGCCAGCCGCTCTGCCTTGACATTGCCCGCGACGAAGGCGGTGAACCATGCGTTGAAGGACGCCGAGTCGAGCGTCCGAGTGATCAGTCCCTCGAGATCGGCCCGGTTCGCCTTGGTTCGCAGCGTCGACGCCTTGGCCAGGGAGAGCGATGACTCCGTACTCCACTTGGCGGCCGCGTAGCCGGAGTAGGCGGCGAGCAGTGCCACACAGGAGAGCAAGACGGCCTCGATGATGGAGATCCAACGGTCGTGTATTGGCTCGTCAGGCTTTTCGTCGCGATTTTCCGCTTGGTGCTCTTTGTGCTCGGCAATCTCCTTGCCGACCTCAGCAGCTGAAAGTCCCTCAGGCATTTCGGTCTCCGATGCTGCCTGGATCAAGCCACCGGAGCGGGCTGGACGCGGCGATGTCGGGCTCGGGCTCGGGCCGGATCTGCAGCCGGCGATAGGGGTGCGCGAGGGGCCAGCGGTTCCCCTCGAGCACCTCCTCGGGAGTGAGCTGGGCGAGGCTCTGAATCAGCTTCGCCACCAGCCCTGTCCATCCGGTCTGATGGGAGGCGCCCAAGCCTGCTCCGTTGTCGCCATGGAAGTACTCGTAAAAGAGAATGAGGTCCCGCCAGTGCGGATCCTCCTGGAATACCTTGCTCCCGCCGTAAACCGGCCGGCGACCGTCGCTGCCCGCGCAGGAACGTTCCGACGAGGCGGCGCGACAGCTCCTGGGCCACCTCCAGCAGCGTCATCATCGTGCCTGAGCCGGTGGGGCACTCGACCTTCAGCTCCTCGCCGTAGTAGCGGTAGTGCTGAAGCAGGGCGCGGATCAGGAGCACGTTGATCGGGAACCACACTGGTCCGCGCCAGTTGGAGTTGCCGCCGAACATGCGGGTGCTCGACTCGGCCGGCTCGTACTGCACGCGGTACTCGTCTCCGTCGATGTTGAGTACGTACGGGTGCTCCAGGTGCCACCGCGAGATCGAGCGGATGCCGTGCGGACCGAGGAAGCGCTCCTCGTCGAGCATCCGCGCCAGGATGCGCCGAAGTTTGTGCTCGTTGACCAGTGACAGCATCCGGCGTCCGTTGAGTCCCGGCCGAGTGGGGTCCGCCATGTTGGCAAGCACATCCTTGTTGCGCTCCAGAACTCGCTCACTCTGGCGGTCAGTTGCGGATACCGCTCGAGCACGTCGGCTTCGATCACGGTCGTCGCGCACAACGGCAACAGGCCCACCAGCGAACGGACCTTGATCCGGGTGCCGGTGCCATCGGGAAGGCGCAGGACGTCGTAGAAGAATCCGTCCTCCTCGTCCCACATCTCGTCCGGATGCTGGCCAAGCGGGTCGACGGCGGCCGCGATCCAGAAGAAGTGCTCGACGAACTTGAGCACGAACTGCTCGTAGGACGGATCGTGCGCGACGAGCTCCAGCGCCAGTTCGAGCATGTTCTGGCTGAACATGGCCATCCAGGCGGTGCCGTCGGCCTGTTCGAGGCTGCCTCCGGTGGGAAGCGCCGCGCTGCGATCGAACACGCCGATGTTGTCCAGACCCAGGAACCCACCCTCAAAGACGTTGTGCCCTCGTGGATCCTTGCGATTCACCCACCAGGTGAAGTTCACGAGCAATCGCTTGAAGCACTCCGCGAGGAAGGGAAGGTCGGGCTCGCCGACGTCTGACTCGAGCCTGTGCAGGAACAGCGTGGCGAACGCGTGGACCGGAGGGTTGACGTCGCCGAAGTTCCACTCGTACGCCGGTATCTGGCCACTCGGGTGCAGGTACTCCTGCGAAAGCATCAGATCGATCTGATGCATCGCGAAGTCAGGATCGACGATCGACAGCGGAATGCAGTGGAAGGCAAGGTCCCACGCGGCGTACCACGGATACTCCCACTTGTCGGGCATCGACACGATGTCGTGATTGACCATGTGGAACCACGACTCGTTCCGAGACCCCCGCCGCCGCGACCCACGCAGCGGGTGAGCGCCGCGCTCCCGCAGCCAGCGATCGACGTCGAAATAGTAGTACTGCTTGGACCAGAGCATGCCGGCCAACGCCTGCCGCATCACGAGCCCGAGAATCGTCGTCGGCCGCGGGCGGCGTGATGCTGTCATAGAACTCGTCTGCCTCCCCGCGCCGCTTCGCGATGGTCTCGGCAGCGTCCGCAAACGGTGAGATGAGCGTGTCCGGGGCCTCGCGCGTGAGCCTCAGGTAGATCTCGGAGCTGCCCCGCGCCGGCACCTGGAGGCTGAAGTGCGCTGCGACCTTGGTTCCCTCGGCCGCGGGATTGACGGTCTCGGCGCCATGCAGGAGGTGATCGCCGATGCCATCCTTCGGAAAGCTCGTGATCGCCTCCGCTCCCGAGATCCGCGGCCCGTTGGTCTCGTTCTCGCAGAAGAGCAAGCCGGCGCCGTCCTCCACGTAGAGATGGAAGGTTCCGAGCGCCTCGTGCTCGGCCCTCGCCACCGGGCTCGGCACCGCGATGACACGACTGATTCGCGGCTTCTGCGCACCGGGCGACCAGGACCAGGTGTTGCGGTACCACAGCGTCGGCAGAACTTGGAGCGGTGCCGGCTCGCTGGAGCGATTGTGCGCGGTGACGCGGCAGAGGATGTCCTCGGGCCCCACCTTCGCATACTCGACCTCGACGTCGAAGTAGCGATCGCCGTCGAAGATGCCAGTGTCGAGCAGCTCGAACTCCCATTCCTCGGGGGATCTGGACGCCGTTGACGGCAACGAGTTCCTCGATACGGGTACGCGGCGTGCGGGTACTTGTACAGCAACCGCTGATAGCTGTGGGTGGGAAGGTTGTCCAGGTAGAAGTAGTACTCCTTGACGTCCTCCCCGTGGTTGCCCTCGACGTTGGTCAGGCCGAACAGGCGCTCCTTCAGGATCGGGTCGCGTCCGTTCCACAGCGCCAGTGCGAGGCACAGGGTTTGGGTGTCATCGCTGATGCCGGCAAGGCCGTCCTCGCCCCACCTGTATGCGCGCGATCGCGCCTGGTCGTGGGTGAGGTAGGACCACGCCTCCCCGTCCTCACTGTAGTCCTCCCTGACGGTGCCCCACTGCCGTTCGCTGAGGTACGGCCCCCAGGCCCGCCAGGGCACGCCCGAGCGCGCCTCCTGGAGACGCAGCTCCTCCGCCGTGGCTGCCGTCGATCGAGAAACGTGAGCCATCTGTCGCCGCCTTCAGCGGATCGTGCGGGACTGGGCCGGGCGTGGCCTCATCCCTTTGGGGTGAGACCTGCGGTGACCGGCCAGCTCGGTAGTTCACCGCAGCGAACTTGCATTGCTGTCCCGCTGGCAGGCCGATGACCGCGGCGTAGGGTGATGGACATGGGTGCCATGACGCAACGATTGAACGTCTTGATCGCTGGAGGCGGCGTCGCCGGGCTCGAGGCCGCACTCGGCCTGCGAGACCTGGCGCGCGACAGGGTTGCAACGACGATGCTGGCCCCAGATCCTGAATTCGTCTACCGGCCGCTGCGTGTGCTCGAGCCGTTCGCCGGCCGCGAAGCGACGCACTATCCGCTGGCCGAAATCGCTCGTGACGTCGGGATGGAGCTCAGGCAGGACGCGTTCAAGTGGCTGGACCCCGCAGCCCGCGTCGTCCACACCGCCGGCGGCGACGAGCTCAGTTACGACGCACTGCTGCTGGCACTCGGAGCGCGTGTACAACCCCGTTTCAGGTATGCGGTGACGCTCGACGATCGACGGCTGGACGAACAGCTGCACGGAGTAATCCAGGACGTCGAGGCAGGTTACGTTCACAAGCTCGTGTTCATCGCTCCAGCCCCGATGCCGTGGCCGCTGCCCCTTTACGAGCTGGCGTTGATGACCGCCCGCCGGGCGTACGAGATGAGCCAGGAGGCGTCGATCACGATCGTCACGCCCGAAGATGCACCGCTGGCGGTTTTCGGCACCGTCGTCAGTCGCGCCGTCCGGGAGCTTCTGGACGACGCCGGCATTGTGGTCATCTCAGCCAGCCACGCGGAGACCCCGAAGCCCGGCGAGGTTGCGCTCAGCCCCAGCGGTCGCAGGATCTTCGCCGACCGCATCATTGCTCTCCCCGAACTGTTCGGGCCGTCGACGCCGGGCGTCCCCAAACGGGATGCGCACGGCTTCATTCCGGTCGACGGGCACTGTCGCGTGCGCGGCCTCGACAGCGTGTTCGCGGCGGGAGATGCGACAGAGATGGAGGTCAAGCATGGCGGCCTCGCGTCACAGCAGGCCGACGTTGCCGCCGAGGGGATCGCGGCGCTGGCGGGGGTCGCGATGGAGCCAAGGAAGTTCCGTCCGGAGATTCACGCAGTACTCCTCGGCGGCGAAGAACCCCTGTATCTGAGCGCGCGTATCACCGGAGCACACGGCTCGGAGGCGACTGTAAGCAACGAGCCGACCTGGCGCTCCGGCGCCAAGATCGACGCACGCTACCTAACGCCGTACCTCGAATCGCGTGACCGCGCCGCCGTGTGACATGAGCATCTGAGGTTGTAGCCCATTCCATTTAGGAATGCGGCTGACCTAACCCGACTGGTCAAGGCCTGCCTACGGGCGGAACCTTTCAGTCATGGCATTCACCGACTTTCCACTGCAGAGACACGGGGTGCTGACGACTCAGCGCAGCCCTCGGACGCGTCGCTTTCTGAGCCGAGCTCGACCGCCCCGCCGACGC
Source organism: uncultured Actinomycetota bacterium (assembly GCA_963818135.1). Classification (GTDB taxonomy): domain Bacteria; phylum Actinomycetota; class Thermoleophilia; order Solirubrobacterales; family Solirubrobacteraceae; genus Palsa-465. The sequence continues at coordinate 116,644 of CAWFRF010000022.1, read as the reverse complement.
CTTCGCGAACATCGGCCAACTTCGTAGCCTGGGGTATGGGTACGGGCATCGTCGCCAACGCGGCGGCGCTGTTGCCTGTATCGATCGTCGGCCTCCGGACGGCAGCGCTGATCGTGTGGATAGCCGCGGCTGCCCTGCTCATGTTGATCTCAGCGGCCACCGCCGTGCACTGCCTTCGTTACCGCGAGACCGCTCGCAGCCACGCTCTCAACCCATCGATGGCACCGTTCTACGGGGCGCCGCCGATGGGCGCTGCTCACGGTCGGCGCGGGAGCGCTGCTGGTGGGCCGCCATCTGATCGGGCTGCACGCGGCGGTCGTGGTCGACAGTGTCCTCTGGGGCCTCGGGACCGCGACCGGTCTACTCGCCGCGGCGGCGATCCCGTATCTGATGTTCACCCGCCACCGCCTCGATCCGATCGATGACGTTGGGAAGCTGGCTGATGCCGTGTCGTCCGCCGATGGGTCGGCGGCCACAGTCGCCCTGATCTCCATCTGGCAGCAGGCCAGGCACAGCGAATGCTGCTGCTCGGCTGCTACGCGATGTTCGGACTGAGCCTGGTCGCTTCGCTGGTGATCATCGCGCTCCTGTGGGCAAGGCTGGCCTACAACGGTCCCGGCCCCGCCGAGACGGTCCCGACCCTGTGGATCGTGCTCGGACCGCTTGGGCAGTCGATCACCGCCGCCAACCTGCTGGCCAGTCAGTCGTCACATGTGATGAGCGGCATCTACGCCCCAACGTTCCGAGCCCTCGAGCGTTGTCTACGGCATGCCGGTCTGGGGCTTCGCGATGCTCTGGCTGGCGGTGGCCGCAGCCATCACCACCAAGACGGCCCGCACCCGCCTCCCGTTCACCCTCACCTGGTGGAGTTTCACGTTCCCTGTGGGGACGGTCGTCACCGGCACGTCCCGAGCTGGCACTGCATACGGATCTGACCGCCCTGACCGTTGCCGCCGCAGGGCTTTACGGCCTGCTGGTGCTGGCATGGCTGGCCGCCGCCATCAACACCACGCTCGGCGTCCTGGCGGGGCGGCTCCTCCGCCCTGCCGTCGCCCAGCCGACCACCGCCTGAGCCGACCACCGCCTGAGCCGAATCACGCCGAGCCGCGAGCGGCAACAGCGGCCTCGAGCCATCGCCAGAAGCGAGCCGCCGGTCCCTCGAGCCGCGGCCTGGTCCTGCGAACAGCACGGAAACTGCGGCGCAATTCGACTCCGGCGGACCGGTCGGACGACCAGTGCTCCGGTTGCCAGCTCGAGCTCGATCGTGCGCTCGGAAAGCGGCGCGAAGCCGTCCGCGAGCACCGCGCGCTTGAGCCCTTCTGCACTGGAGACCTCGAGCGCCGGCAGCAACTCCACTCCAACCGCGGCGAGCGCCGAGTCGGCAACCGCGCGGGTTCCCGATCCGTGCTCACGCGCCATATAACGCTGCCGCGACAACGCTGACAGCGGCACCGCCTGCCGCTTTGCCCACGGATGCCCGGCGGCGACCACGGCCTTGAGCTCATCGTCGGCGACGGTGAGCTCACGCAGTCCCGCCATGTTTGTATCGGGGCCTTCAACGAAGCCGATCTCCGCGTCGCCGTCGCGCACGGCCTGTGAGACGTGCGCGGAGTTGGTGACCTCCACGGAAACACGGACCTCTGGTGCCACCTCTCGGAAGCCGGCAAGCCACTGCGGCAGCAGCGTCTCGCCGACCGTGAGGCTCGCCTGCAGCCGCAAGAGCGGAGCAATGCCGGAGCTCGCCATCGTCGCCTCCGCTCGCTGCAATGCCGCGAGCGCCTCCCGCGCCACCGGATAGAGCATCCTGCCCGCCGGGGTCGGGCGGACCCCATCGGCACGGCGCTCGAGCAGACTCTGCCCGAGGCGGCGCTCCAGCGCCTGTATGCGTTTTGTCGCCGCGGATTGCGTGAGGTCGAGGGCATCGGCGGCTCCCTGAACCGACCCCGTCTCTACCGCGGTGACAAATGCGGCGAGATCACGCCCCGATAGCGGCTCCGCCAATCCCATTCCCGACTGGAATGCTAAGGCGCATCGGTCACTGGCCCGCGCTATGCCGATCAAGGAATGAGTAGACGTCGATCAGGTCCACGCCGGGATACGGGCTGAAGACGACCGTGTCGGTGGGAAGCCCCGAGACGAAACCGCTGTGATCGCGCGCTGAGGGCCATGCCTGCCCCTCCCAGCGCTCGAGGGCATCGTCGCCCGGCCGCCGGCAGCAGGCCGGATCGGGGCAGGTCGAGACCGCGCTTCGCTTGGTGTTCGAGCCACGGAACCAGTGCGACATCGAGTCGACGGTCCCAATTGTGATCGCGTCGCCGCGATCGCGACCGATGTCGATATGGGACACGCACCAGAAGGTGCCGGCGACCGTCTCGGTGCGCTGGTAGTGGAGCTCGTATGAATCCTCGGACTCGAATGCCTGCCGTGAGCTCCACCAGCGGCATAGGCGCTGCCCCTCGATCGTTCCGTCAACGTCGGCGGGCAGCAGCACTCCGTCATTCTCGTAGGCCTTCCACAGCCGCCCCTCGTGGTCGGAACGCTGGAAATGCACAGGGATCCCGAAGTGGCGGGTGATCAGGTTGGTCAGGCGATGTGCCGCCATCTCATAGGAGATGTAGAACATCTCACCGAGGTCCTCCACCGAGATGTCCTCGTTTCGTTTGGCGTCGGCGAGTACCTGCACGACAGAGCGCTCGGGCGCCAAAAGCGCTCCGGCGAAGTAGTTGGCTTCGACGCGCTGCCGCACGTAGGTCTCGAAGTCCGCCGGTTCGCTGTGGCCGAGGGCGAAATGTCCGAGCGTCTGTGCGATCACTGTGCGCGACGAGCGGGTTCCGCCGGTGGCGTTGCGCTGGGGAACGTAGATGACGCGCGCGGCCGTGTCGGTGATCGACCGGGTCGATGCCGGCAGACCCTGGACCCGCGCCACCTGGAAGCCGAAGTAGCGCAGCGGCCTCGCTCAGGTGACGCTCGGAAACGGCGCCGGGACCGGAATAGCCGACGGCGTCCAACGCATCGGTGGCGACGGCCTCGATCTCATCGAAGTAGTTGTCGCGGCGGCGCATCTCTTCACGCAGTGCCGCGTTGGCAGCACGTGCCCCCAGCGAACCAGCGAGACCATCGTGTTGCGGGATGACCCGCGCGTTGCCCTCGGTCGAGAGCTCCCGCACCCGCGCAAACAGCGCGACGATGTGCTCGAGCGCCGCACCGTCGAGACGAGCCGACGCCTTCAGATACGGCAGCCGCAAGGACTTGTAGACCGGATCCTCCTGGAGCCGAGCGAGCGCCACCTCGAGCTCGGCTCGGCGGCTCGGCGCCGCCGAGGACAACAGCTCACCGGGCGTGCAGCCGAGCGCGGTGGCGAGCTGATTCACCGTCGAGAGCCGCGGCTCACGGTGTCCGTTCTCCAGCTGCGAGAGGTATGACGCCGAGCTTCCGACCTTCTCGCCGAGCGTTTCCAGCGTCATCCCGGCGCGCTTGCGCAGGTGCCGCAGGCGCTGACCGAATACGACCGGGTCCAGTGAATCGGACATCACAGGCGAAAAGTTTTGCATTTCTTTTCATCAACGGCAAGTACCGCGATCTTTTATTGGACAAAATCATGTTTTCTGGGAACTATCGTCAATGTGTCCGTTACGCAAAACATCTCCCTCACCCCCCACCCGTCCGCGGACGAGGTGCTGACTCCCCGAGCGATCGACTTCCTCCTCGCTCTTCACCACCGCTTCGAGAATGCAAGGCGCGAACTGCTTGCGCAGCGCGAGGAGCGACAGGCTCGCTTCGATGCAGGTGAGCGCCCCGACTTCCTGACAGAGACTGCCGAGCAGTGCGCGAGGGCCACTGGCGCGCGGCGCCCGCGCCCGACGCCCTACGCGACCGGCGGGTGGAGATCACCGGCCCGGTCGAGCGCAAGATGATGATCAACGCGCTCAACTCGGGCGCCAAGGTCTTCATGGCCGACCTCGAGGACGCGAATTCACCGACCTGGGAGAACGTGATCGAGGGCCAACTCAACCTCGCCGACGCGGTGCGCGGCACGATCGAACTCGTCACCGACGAGAAGGTCTATCGCCTGCGTCCGCAGGACGAGCTCGCGACGCTGGTCGTGCGGCCGCGGGGCTGGCATCTCGTGGAGAAGCACTTCTCCTGGACGGCGAGCCGATCTCCGCGAGCCTGTTCGACTTCGGCCTGTATGTGTTCCACAACGGCTGGGAAGCGATCGAGCGGGGGTTCGGGCCGTACCTCTACCTCCCGAAGCTCGAAAGCCATCTCGAGGCCCGGCTCTGGAACGAGGTGATGGCCGCGGCCGAAGACGCCCTGGGTCTGGAGCGCGGCACGATCCGCGTGACCGTCCTGATCGAGACGATCACCGCGGCGTTCGAGATCGACGAGATCATCTACGAGCTGCGTGAGCGCATCTGCGGCCTCAACGCCGGCCGCTGGGACTACATCTTCAGCGTCGCAAAGCGCTTCCATACGGACCCGGAGTTCGTGCTTCCAGACCGTGCGCTGGTGACGATGACGACGCCGTTCATGCGCGCCTATACGGAGCTGCTGGTCAAGACCTGCCACAGGCGGGGAACGCACGCGATCGGTGGTATGGCCGCGTTCATTCCCAACCGGCGCAAGCCCGAGGTGACCGAGGCCGCCCTCGCGAAGGTCTCCGAAGACAAGCGCCGCGAGGCCGGCGACGGCTTTGACGGAACCTGGGTGGCGCACCCTGACCTGGTTCCGACGGCACGAGCCGAGTTCGATGCCGTGCTCGGCTCGGCCGCGAATCAGCTCACCCGCCAACGGCCCGAGGTCGACGTGCAGGCCGCCGATCTGCTGGCGGTCAGCCGACCGGAGGGGGGCATCACCGACAAGGGCCTGGAAACGAACATCGACGTGGGCATCCGCTACATCGCCTCCTGGCTCTCAGGTACCGGGGCTGCTGCGATCCACGACCTGATGGAGGACGCCGCGACCGCTGAGATCAGCCGCGCCCAGGTGTGGCAATGGATCCACCACGAGATCCCGTTGACCCCGGGGGGGCGGTCGTGACCGCGGATCTTGTCCGCCAGCGGGCGGACAAGACGGTGGACGAGCTGAGCGCCGCCGGATTCGACCGCCAGCTCCTGGTGAAGGCGCGCGATGTCTTTGAGCTCGTCGCACTCGCCGATGACTTCCCCGCCTTCCTGACCCTGCCCGCCTACGACCTGATCGCCTGAACACCGCAAAGGAGCCGTACGCCATGACCACCCTGTCAGACATCGCCGACGCCGCCATCGAGCGTGAGTGGGCCACCGATCCGCGCTGGGCGGGGATCGAGCGCCCGTACGAGGCAGCCGATGTGATCCGGCTGCGGGGCACGGTGAGGGTCGAGCACAGCCTCGCGCGCCGCGGCGCTGAGCAGCTCTGGAGCATGCTGCACGCAGAGACCTACGTCAACGCGCTCGGCGCGATGACCGGGGCCCAGGCCGTCGAGATGGTGAAGGCCGGACTGAAGGCCATCTACCTGTCCGGATGGCAGGTCGCCGCCGACGCCAACCTCTCGGAGCAGGTTTACCCCGACCAGAGCCTGTACGCCGCCAACAGCGTCCCAACAGTGGTGCGACGCATCAACAACGCGTTGCGCCGCGCCGATCAGATCGAATGGGCCGAGGCGATGGCCGTCGGGTGATCACGAACCCCCGCGAAACTGGCTCGTGCCGATCGTCGCCGACGCGGAGGCCGGTTTCGGCGGTGCCGCTCAACGTCTACGAGCTGATGCGCTCGATGATCGAGGCGGGCGCCGCCGGCGTGCATTTCGAGGACCAGCTGTCCTCCGAGAAGAAGTGCGGCCACATGGGCGGCAAGGTGCTGATCCCGACGGGCCAGCACATCCGCACGCTGAACGCCGCGCGGCTCGCCGCCGACGTCGCCGGCGTCCCCACGCTGATCGTCGCCCGCACCGATTCGCTCGGCGCCAACCTGCTGACCAGCGACGTCGACCCGCGCGACCAGGAGTTCTGCACCGGCGAACGCTCCCCTGAGGGCTTCTATTACCTCCGGCCCGGGATCGACACGGCGGTCGCGCGCGGGCTCGCGTACGCGCCCGTACGCCGATCTGATCTGGTGCGAGACCTCGACTCCCGACCTCGACGAGGCACGCGTCTTCGCCGAGCGGATCAAGGCCGAGTACCCGGACAAGATGCTGGCGTACAACTGCTCGCCGTCGTTCAACTGGCGCAAGCACCTGGACGACGACACGATCGCACGCTTCCAGCGCGAGCTCGGAGCGATGGGGTACGCGTTCCAGTTCGTGACGCTCGCCGGGTGGCACGCGCTCAACGAGTCGGCCTTCCGGCTGGCCCGCGGCTATGCCAACCACGGGATGACCGCCTACGTCGATCTGCAGGAACGCGAGATCGCGCTCGAGCAACAGGGCTACAGCGCGACCCGCCATCAGCGCGAGGTCGGCGCCGGCTACTTCGACGACGTGATGAGCACCTTGTCGAGCGGCCTCTCGTCGACCCTGGCGCTGACCGGCTCGACCGAAGAGGCGCAGTTCCAGGTCTGAGCAGTCCCAGCCTGAGCAGTCCCAGTCCTGAGAGCCCCCGGACTGGCCACGCCGGAGCCTCGAAAGAGAGAGCGAGTAACTCCGGCGTGGCCGGCCGCGATCGCGCGCGGGTCCGGATCCGCGATCGCGCGGGGTCCGCGGCCGCGGGAGCCTCAGAACTCGATCCGGGTCTCCGACGGGCAGCACCAGCACCGAGCTGCGGGCGCTGCTGAGCTCGTTGCGGACCTCACCGTCGACAACGATGCGCCCCTTCGGGGCCCCCTCCTTCGAACCCACGACGATCATGTCGAGCGCGTGGCCTGCATCGACCACCTCCGCCCCCAGCTTTGCGGCGAGGTTCGCCGCCGTCGCGCGGGCGTCGTCGTTGATGGGGCCCGCGAACGGGACAGCGATCGATCGGATCGCACCGTCCTGGTTCGCACGCAGTCCGGCGGCGGCCACCGCGATCGCTACCGCGCCACCCTCGAGCAACCGCTGCGCAGAGGTCCCCGGCTCGGCTCGGCCCAGCGGTGTCCGGTAGTCGGACCCGAACACGATGATCGATGCGCCCTGCTGTTCGGCGAGCTCTCCCAGCACCTCGCCCGTCGCGGCACCGACCACGACATGCTTTGTGACGGGGATGCCGATCAGCGAAGCGCCGCGGTCAAGGCGTTGCTCGGCGTCATATTGCGCCGAGCTCCTCGCGCTTCGGGTCGAACTCTTTGGAGTGGCGCACGTAGGCGAGCGCCACTGATGATCCAGTCTTGGCCAGCAGCCTGCCGAGGGCAAGCGCGTCGTCGTCATTGGGCGTCCCGTCATACGAGACGATGAGGTCAGCGGTCATGCAGAGATCCTCCGCTACAGGCCATGCTTGGCGCCTCGTACAAGTGGACAGCAATGCATGCCGCCCCCTATCCAGATGGCCGAAGCACCGGTTTCTAACTCTCCCAGAAGCCCTCGACGATCTCTCCGTCCCCCTCGACGCGAGGTCCGAAGATCAGCACCTCCAGACCCTCCGGGCCCGCCTCGAACGTGCGCGCGGTCCCGGGCGCGACCCGCACGGCATCAAGCGGGCCCAGCTCGACCAGTTCGTCGTCCAGCTTCACTCGTCCGGAGCCGGCGAGAACCACGTAGATCTCCTCAGCCTGATGATGCCGGTGGGCGAACGCCTCGCGCTTACCGGGCTTGATGATCAGGTAGTTCATCCCGGTCTGGTCGGCCCCGAGTTCGACGCGCGGAAACCGTGCTTCCTGCGTGTCCCCGACTCCGTGTTTGGCGGCCGAGTCCTCGACCTGTCGCAGGTTGGTCTTCGCATAGCCCATGGCTTCTCTCCTCGCTGTGACTTTGGCGCTCAGAACAGACTCTGCTGAACGCTACGCGGATCGGAGCGGCGGGCACCCGGTTGGGCTTGATTGGCACGGGCTGGGGACTGGCCTGGCGGACGTCGGCGGTACGGTGAGTTCTCGGCAGGGTCACGACGTAGCCTGCGCCCCGAGCGCTGCGCCGGCGACTGCGAAGGCCCCTGAAGCAGGCGCGCCAACCGGCGACGTTCATCCGCCGGCATGTACGCGCCGCGTTTGTACAGCTCCTCGTACCGGGGCACGAGCTCTGGTCGGTACTCGCCAAGCCACTCCATGAAGACCTCACGCACCCCGCGACGCAGGTGAAGCGCAATCCCGGTGATGTAATCGGCGCCCGCCTCCGTCGCCTGGCGAACGACGTCCCGGACCTGCTCCGGAGAGTCGTTGATCCCCGGCATCAGCGGCGCGATGAGCACACCCGTGCGGATTCCGGCACTCGTAAGCTCCGCGACCGCTTCCAGCCGCGCTCGCGGGTTCGGACTGCGCGGCTCCGAGGCTCGCCACGCCTTCTGATCCAGTGTCGGGATCGACAGCGCCGCGCTGAACTCCGTGACCTCGTTGAGCTCGCGCATCAGGTCCAGGTCGCGAAGCAACAGGGGCGACTTGGTCAGCACCGAACACGGGTTGCGTGCGTCACGGAACGCCGCCCAGATCCCGCGCATCAGCTCGTAGCGGCCCTCGACCCACTGATAGGGATCGGTGTTGGTGCCGAGCGCAACATGCTCGTGCTGCCACCGTGGGCGCTTGAGCTCAGCCCTCAACAGCTCGGGTGCGTTCACCTTGACGACGATCTCGCGCTCGAAGTCCCTGCCGGCCCCAAACTCGAGGTACTCGTGGGTGGGCCGGGCGAAGCAGTACGTACATGCGTGTGTGCAGCCGCGATACGGGTTCACCGTCCACCGAAACGGCATCTGGCTGCTCTCGGGCACGCGGTTCAGTACCGACTTCGCCTCGACCTCGTAGAAGCGGGTATCTACCGCCTCCGGCGCGTCGAAGTGCCGGATCGTCACGTCTCGGTAGCCCGGAAGCCGCGCGCCCGCTTCGCTTTCAACTGTCTGCTGTTCCCATCGCACGAACGTATGTTCGCATAGGCGTCGGATGGACCCGTCACTGCTGGTTCTGGTTCTCATCCCCGAGCTTCTTAGCCTGACCCGGAGGCAGGCCGTGATCCCCGTGTGGCCCACCCGATTGATGCCCCTGGCCTCCATCACCGGGACCCGGCTGGTCGCCTGGACCCGGTCCCGGATGTGCCCCGTGGTGTTTCGGCGGAGGAGGTGGCGGCTTTTGAGACGCGGTCGGTGTCACGACCGATGAGGACGTGGTCAATGTCGCACCGGTGCGCCGGCGCGACGAGCGAGTCTCAGACAGTCGATGCGTCGCAGCCCGAGCGGGACTCTGGCCGCCGCCGCTGCCTGAGCCCGCGGTCAGCGCGAGCAGCGCGATCGTCAGTGCGACAAGGGCCATGGCCGCGACCACGGCGACTCGCCTCCCACCGCGGGCGGTGGACGCCGGCGTCGCCATCACCATCGTCGGCGCTGTCACCTGATCATCCACCAGCGTCGCCGGCAGCGCACCTACCAGCTCGCCCGCTCGCTGCGGACGCTCCGCTGGATCCTTGGCCAGCATCGTAAGCATGAGGTCGGCGAGCCGCGGCGGAATCGCCGGGTTCAGCCGCTCAGGACGGCGCGGCTGGCTGCTTATGTGCTGGCTCAGGATCGCCGCGGGTTGCTCACCGGTGAACGGCGGACGTCCGGTCAGCAGCTCGTAGAGAACACATCCAAGCGCGTACACATCCGACCGGGCGTCAGCCCGCGAGCCATGGCTCAGTTCGGGTGCGAGGTAGGCGGCGGAGCCGAGCACCGTCGCGGCCTGCGTCAGGGACGCGCTGCCGGCCAACCGGGCGATGCCGAAGTCCAGCACTTTCACCGTGCCGTGCTCGTCAAGCATCAGGTTGGCGGGCTTGATGTCCCTGTGGACGATCCCGGCCGTGTGGGCGGCCTCCAACGCTGAGGCCACCTGCACACAGATGCCGACGGCTTCGTCGACGGCGAGCGAGCGGCGCTCAACGATCAGTTGAGCCAGGCTCTTGCCGACCACGCGCTCCATCACGATGAAGCGCGTGCCGTCCTCACGCCCGGAGTCGAACACGGCGACGATGTTGCGGTGTGTCAACGCTGCGGCGGCCAGCGCCTCACGTTCGAATCGCGCGACCGACGTCGGATCCTGCGCACTGTCCAGTGGGAGCACCTTGATCGCGACGACGCGATCGAGCCGCTGGTCCCTGGCGCGGTAAACGACACCCATCCCCCCGCGACCGAGCACGTCGAGCAGCTCGTAGCGCCCAGCCAGTACCTCCTGCACATGTGCCATGAAGGGTTTGTTCCCCTTTCAGCCGCCGTCAATCACCTGCTTGCGCAAAGCTGCGCGCCCAATCCGGCTAACGCCGCAGACACGCCCGCTGATAGGCAGCGGTCCCCGGCTGCCGCGCCTGCCCTGAGTTCGGGCTGATCATCAGGCAGCTCTCGTCGATCGCCTGGAACGCGCTGGCCGGAATGGCTTTGAGCTGGTCGACCATCGTGTAGGTCCAGCGACGGTCGGTTGTTCCCTGGAAGAACCAGTTGCTGCCGTTGTCGGCGAGGATCAGGCCATAGGTCTTCATCGCCTGGATCACGACCTGGCATGCCCGGAAGCAACGCGACGCCGGCAATTTGAAGCCCGGCTTCAGACGGAATCGCGCTCCCATCGGCGGGTAGTCGGGATTGGCCGTGGCGCCGGCCTCGTGTCGCGCCGGCCAGAGATAGCGGGTGCTCGTGGTCTGCGCGGTGAAGCGGATCGCGTGATCGATATGTCCGGACGTCACCTCGTCGTAATTGACCAGCCCCGGCAGGATCGGAAGCCCCGCGGCGTCTGCGGAGGTCCAGCCGGCGGGTCGCAGATGGTTCGAGCGCAGGTTCCAGATCGCTCCCGACCCGGCGGTGGAGCCCGCGCCCGGGCGGTAGTGGGCGTCGTAGAGCTCGTACAGCACGCAGGTCGACGGGTCGACCATCAGCGCGTGCCGATCGCCTGTCGAGCCCGCCCCACCCTCGATCGGGGTGCGCGCCGAGAACGGGTAGGGGCCGCGGTCGCTCTCGTCGCCGTACAGGAAGTGAAGGCGCACGAACGTCGGATGCCCGGCGCGTGATCTCCCACGGGATTCCGTAAGGGCTGGCTCCCCCACCCGGCCCGTAGTCGGGATGCAGGAAGGTCGAGCCGGCCGCCATGTGCGCGAGCCACTGCGGCGGAATGCCGGTCCACGGGAAGGCCGGTCACAGGTGTGTTCCAGACGTCGTCCGCGGGAAAGATCGGGCAGCTTGTGCCAGGCAGCACGTGGCCCGGCGGCCGGAGCTGCGGGCGTTGCCGACGCCGACGAGGTCGACGAGATGGCGGAGTCACCAGCGAACCGACGAGAACCAGCGCCAGCAGCAGAACGGTGCGCGCCGTCCCGCGCATCACGGCACTAACTCCCCTCCACCAGCAGCGCAGCCCCAAGCGCGCCGCCCAGATCGCCAAGCTCCGACGAGCTGCACGTGCCGGCATCTTGTGGCCGGGGAACAGGTGCTTGGTCATCGCCTCGCGGATGCGATCCACGTACGCGTCGCCGAAGCGCACCCCGAGGCCACCGCCGATCACCACCGCCTCGATGTCGAGCAGGTTGATCGCCGAGGCGGCGCCCGCGCCGAGCGCCTCGACCGCGCCGTCGATCAGCTCGATCGCAAGCTCGTCCTCGTGCTCAACGGCGGTCGCCCAGACGGCGCTCGTGAATCGCTCACGATCCTTCTGCTCCATGATCTTCAGCAGATCGGACTTGCGCCCTCCTTCAATCTCGTGGCGGGCGTGCGCCTCCATCGCTGCGCGGCCGGCATACGCCTCGACGCAGCCGTCGTTGCCGCACGGGCAGCGACGGCCGCCGAGCTTGATCACCATGTGCCCGATCTCCCCCGCGCCGCCGCGACCGCGCCAGGGTGTCCCGTTGAGTACGATGCCGCCGCCAACGCCGGTACCCCAGAACACGCCGAGCAGCGAGGAGAACTGCTTGCCGGCGCCGAGCTCGAACTCGGCCGCCGTCGCGACCTGCACGTCGTTACCGATCGCGACGGTCGTGCCCGAGCTTCTGACTGAGCTCGGGTCCCAGCGCGAAGGTCCCGTCCCACCCGGGCAGGTTGCGCGCGCTCGAGACGGTGCCGGCGGCCTTGTCGACCGACCCCGGCGACCCGACTCCGACGCCGACCAGGGCTTGGGGAGTGGTCCTGGCGGCCTGCGCGGCTTCCTGAGCGCGGTGCGCCATCTCCGCCGCCACGTCTGCCGGCGCCCCCGTGGAGAGGCGTCGGGTGGCGTGAGGAGCCGAGGACGGTGTTGCTCGCATCGACGACGATCGCCTCGATCTTCGTACCGCCGAGGTCGATGCCGCCGCGTAGGGCTCCGGTGTTGGGTTCGTCGGTCATCCGCCGATTATTCAGCTTCCCACTCTGCCAGGCGCAACTCCGGAAAGATGGATAGCGGTTGACGCCGGCTATAGGCTTGCCCGGATGACTGGCGTTGCGCTGGATCACGTCGAGCCGTACTTCAACATCTCGCCGAAGGCCTACGAGCATCCGGCAGATCGGGCGGCGACCGCCGCGCTCAAAGCGGTGCCGATGCTCGACACGCTCGTGCGCAGGCTGATCGAGTGGCGCTACGAGCGCGCGCTGCGCCAGTTCTTCTGGGCACCTCGCTGAAGGTCTCGGAGCACCAGTAGCGCCGAGCTGTGGGCCTCGCACATGGCGGCCATGCCGGATCCTCGACCTCCCGGAGGTCTACGACCTCTATCTGAGCACGCCGGTGCTGGGAATCGCGGTCGACGATCGGCTCGAAGAAGCCGATGATCGTGGTCGATTCGATGGTGCTCAAGCGGCTCGGCGCCGGGCGAGCAACGTGCCCTGCTCGGCCACGAGCTCGGGTCACGTCCTGTCCGACCACGTGCTCTACATCACGGCGCTGAACATCCTGCTGGCGGCCGGAAGCTCGCTGCCGATGCTGCTCGGACTCCCGTTCCGGGCGGTGAAGACGGTGCTGCTCGAGTGGTATCGCGCCGCGGAGCTCAGTTGCGATCGCGCTGCGACGCTGGTCGTGCGTGACCCGCAGATCGTCTGCCGCATGCTCATGGTGGCGGCCTCCGGGCTGCCGGCCGACGAGCTCAACCTCGACGCGTTCATGGCGCAGGCGATGGAGTACGAGAACTGGGATGACCCGTCCGACCGGGTCCGGCGCTTCTTCTGGGAGATCAACGTCACCCACCCCTACGCGGTCAAACGCGTGTCCGAGGTGATGCGCTGGGTACAGAGCGGCGAGTACGACCGGATCCTGGCGGGCGAGTACCGGACCCGCGACCAGGAGACCGACGTGCGCGGCGAGGCCGGCGACGCGATGGAGTTCTACGCGGAGCGCTTCCGCGGCGCCTTCAGAGACATTGGCGAGAACGTCACCAACCTCGGCGGCCAGGTGGGCGGCGTCGCCGATCAGGTGGCCGACTGGCTACGGAACCGCGGCAGCGGTACCGGCGGCAGCAGCGCCGCCGGCGGCGACAACGATTCCTGAGCCCCTCGAGGGCAGCCGCAGGCGAGTGATTGATGCGGGCGGAGGGACTCGAACCCCCAAGAGCAAAGCCCACCGGCACCTAAAGCCGGCGCGTCTACCAATTTCGCCACGCCCGCGTGGAGAATGGCCGGGTCGCGGCCAGGGCAGATTGTATGGTCAGCGATGGTGAGCTCAAGACGTCATGTCAAACCCGGCTATGTGGTCACCTACCCGAACCGCGACAAACGCTCTAGCAAAGTGGCCCGCGCGGCCGTGGCGTCGGTGCTCGTGCTTTCGGCGCTGCTACTGCTTGCGGTGACCGTCGGCGGCTGGAGCAAGCTGGCCGGACTCTTGCCGGTGAACCTCATCTGGTGCCTGGCCTACGTGGTGATGGCTTACTACGTGATGCGCTGGGCCAAGGGCCTGCTGCCGATCGCCGTGGGCCTCGGAGCGCTGCTGTTGACCTTCGCGTTGATCGCCGAGACCGCCGCAGCTGGCGTGTCGTGGAGCGACCGCAGCGGGCCGCACTATGCGCACGCACAATCGCTGTTCGGCGCCACCGGGCTCAGCCCGGGCACGCTGAGCACACTGACCATCGCGATCGCGATCACGCAGGTGCTGCTGATCGTCGCGTGCGTGCGGGCACTCGGGCAGGGCTGGAACATCGAGTACGAGGTTCCAGCGCCGGAGGCGCGGACAGCCGTCAGAACGTGACGACCACGCCGCGGTCCCCGTAGGGGAACGGCTTGCGCGTGACGAAACCGCCGATCTTCGCGAGGGTCTTCGTGTAACCGCACAGCTCCTATGCCAAGCGGATGCCAATGTGGCTCGATCATGAGCCACGCCTCAACGGCTAGCTGGATTCAGCTGCCGGCAACCTGGTTGCCATAGGGCACGTAGGTCCGGCAGGGCTCGTTGCGCAGGCTCGGGCATGGCGGCACCGCGGCGTCGCCGGCAGGCACGCTGACCCCCGGAACCACAGGCAGCACGATGTTCGACGGCATCGACGGCGAGAGCTCGCACCGAGACGTTGGCGGTGCCCGCCGGGTTCGTCTGCGCAAATGCCCACAGCGGCTCCGCCCCGCCTGGCGCCGAGATCGTGACGCGGATGCGCGAGCCCGCCCGGTATACGTGGCCCTCGTAGTAGAGCGGGATCGTGACCTCCACGAACTGCCCGCTCGGCAACGGCTCGACAGCGCTCTTGCGCAGATCGGGCATCGGCTCGAGCAGCGTGCTGCCTGGCGCCAGCTTGCGCTCGTCTGCCCGCAACCAGCCGTTCTGCACGAATGTCTCATCGCCGTCGGGGTCGACCTCGCTGACCGTCGCCTGCAGATCGACGTTCGGCGTCGAGGCCTTGATCCACAGGTGCACGGCGCCGCCGCCGATCACGGTCGTGTCCTGCGTCAGCGGTGCGCTCACATACGAGACCGCCGTACCGGCCGGGTTCTGTTGCCAGTTCCAGTCCCACTCCGAGGCGTTGCCCCAGAGACCGCCGGCAGAGGTGTTCGACGGAGGCGTAGTCGGTGGCAGGTAGCGCCCTGGGGTTCCAGGTGAAGTCGTCGACCTCGGCGCGTCTGGGCGGGACTGGTGGCAAGCGAGCCACCGGTCCCGAGGTACCACGTCTGGGCGACTGTGCCGGGGATCGGGAAGCTCGAGAACGACTGCTCGAATGCCGGGTAGGGGTCACCCGCCGTCACCGTCCCATCCGGGCTCGCGCCGGCACCGTTGTCGAACAGCACCCGCACCGACGGCAACTGCTCGTAAGCCGCCAGCGCCGCCCTGTAGGTCGCGATCTGCTGGATCGGGTCGGAGCGGCAGCGCCACGTTGTTGATGCCCATCGACTCGCTGTAGAAGAACGGCGCGGCGATCTCGACGAGGCCGGAGTTCGTCGATCGGGCGCCTGGTGGGCGACGAACAGCGACAGGAAGTCGTACCAGCGGTCGAAGGTGGCCGGGTCGAGCGAGTCGATGTGGGCACCGTTGGTGAAGGTGAACCACTTGTGGCGGGTGCCGGTGAAGTCCTGCGCGAGGTCGGCACAGTGGCCGCCGGTCTGCTCGTCCTCCCACTGGCAGGCCATGAACACGGCCGCCTTGATCTTGTGGACGAAGGTGATCGGGATCGAGCGGGTCGGCGACCGTCGGCACGTAGTGGGCGTTGTCGCCGGACCTTCTGCGATCACGCTCGGCGCCTCGCCGTGCAGCGCCTGGTTCTGCTTGCAGACGCTGTCGCCCTGCTCGATGCGCTTGTACGCCCACGACTGCCCGGTCGTCGGGCCGGCCGGCTCGGCGTCGTGCTGGCGCTCGGCGGCCCACGAGACGGCGAAGCCGGTGTTGAGGATGCCGCCCGGATAGAGCGTCGTGATCGTCGAGTCGATCGTCGAGAGCGGCGAGATCGCCTCCAGCGCGGGCGGGTCGAGCTGCGCCGTGAACAGCTGGCTGATGGCGCCGTATGAGACGCCCATCATCCCGACCTTGTGACCGAGCACCCACGGCTGGTGGGCGATCGTCTGGATCACGTCGTAGCCGTCCAGGTTCTGCAGCGGCTCGAAGTAGTTGAAGGCGCCGCCGGAGCAGCCGGTGCCGCGCATGTTGACATCGACGACGGCGAAGCCCATCAGGTTCGCGAGCACGGCGATGCCGCTGTCCGGGCCGGCGGGGTCGGCGTAGCCGTAGCCCGCGTACTCGATCAGCGTCGGGTAGGGCGGCTGCGAGTAGCTGCTCGGCAGCGAGATCCCGTCGGGCAGCGACGAGATCCCGGCCGGGTGGCTCCGGCGGATGCACGTAGATCGCGAGCTTGGTGCCGTCGCGCGTGGTCAGGTACTGGTAGCCGTTGTCCTTGATCTGCTGGTTGTAGATGCCCGGATCCCACGGCTGCGGCCGCGTCGCTGTGGACGGTCACCGGCGCCGACTCCGCGCCGCCCGCGTCCGAGTCGAACCCGGTAGCCGCGCCCGGCTTCACGTTCGCGAACAGCACCCCGCCCTGTGCGTCGGCCTGCTCGACGCGCGACAACATGCCCGCTTGCGTTCAGCAGCGCGGCGCTGTGCGTGCGGCTCGAGCCCCGTGGCGTAGACCTGCTCGGCGCTGCCGTGCGCGTTGACACCGTGCCGCCGCCGCGACCGCGGGCACACTCAGCAGGCAGAGACGCTGGCGATGGTGAGAGCTAGTCGTTTCGGGGACTTCAAAGCTGCCTGAAGACGGTACAGGCCTGCACCGCGTTGGCGGTGCAGGCCCTTTCCGTCCTGCTTCGATTGCTACAGCGCTACTACGACAGCGCCACGAGCTGGGCGACGAAGCTCGGGGCCCAAGGCGTCCCGAGGCCGCTCGCCAGGTCGTAGCCAGGTCCAGCCGTGAAGCCCGGCAGCGTGTGCATGTTGCCGTTCGAGTCGGTCCACGTGACGCCGTTGTTCCCGAGCGTGACGTCCTGGAGACCCGAGCCCGACCCGTCGCCCATCTGATACAGCGCCCGATTGATCTGGCCGAGCCCGTGGCCCGCAACCTGATCGGCCAGGCTGATGATGCCGGCGGTCAGCGGCGAGGCTTCACTCGTGCCACCAACCACGTACCAGCCGGGTCCGAGCAGACCCTCGGGCCCGTTGACGACGCTGATGTAGATGTTCGCGCCACCGTTCGACGGCAGCGGACGCGCTGATATCCGGCACGCCACGGGCGTTACCAACGACGCCGGAGACGCTGTTCTGATACGACGGACGACTGAAGACCGACGAGAGGCCGCCGCTGCCCGCAGCCGGGCTACCGAACAGCGCGGTGTCGTTCCAGACGTTCGGCGGAGCGAGTGGCCGTCCGTTCTCGTCGAGGTGGCAGCTGCGTACCGCCGACGCCCGTTACCAACGGGTCGCTCGCGGGCCAGTTGACCACCGGCTTGTCGAAGTAGTTCCCGTTGGCCATTGCGCTCGTTGGTCCCTGGTCGCCGGAGGACGCCAGCACCGTCACGCCGTTGTTGGCCGCGTCCTGATAGGCGTACTCGAGCGACTTGATCTGCCCAGCGCCGCCTGTGAACGTCTGCTCGGCCGCGCCGAAGCTCTGGGTGATGACATTGCCCAGGTGGTGCTCGACCACGTAGCGAATCGCGTTCTCGATCTGCGGGAAGCCATCGAGGCCGACGGTCTCGGCGACCGGTGTCTCGACCAGCAGGATGTTCGCGCCCGGAGCCATCGCGTGCGCCATCTCGACGTCGAGGCTCGTCTCGAGCGCCCAACCACCCATCGTGCCGTTGCCGTCGTTGTACTTAGGCGGCGCCCCCTCGGGGGTGATGATGTTGAACGACGGCGGAGCGGGCAGCCCGTTGCCGGTGTCGAACTCGGCGAGGTCGTGCCTGATCGTCGGCGACCCGAACGAGTCGACGATCACGATCGTCTGGCCGGCACCAGTGATCCCGTGCGTGTACAGTCGATTCGTTCCGTAATTGCGCTCGAACTGCACGGCGTTGTAACAGCTGACGCCGAAAGTGGCTTGGCAATAAGCCGTCGTCGGCGGAGCTTTGAACGCGTGCGCCAAGAACTGCACGCCGGTTCCAGCCATCGCCGACGGCACGATCACCAGTGCGGCAAGCCCGCTGGCGATGGCGCCCGTGATGCATTTCACCTTCCAGGTGCGCATACACCCTCCTATTAAGTGGTTCTGACCTACAAAACCAGGCCCCGGGTACTTCCTTCGGCCGATCAAACCACAACCAGGTGCTCAGCGGGCACTTTTTTGGACAACTGAACCTGTCCCGGCAGTGAGCTGTTCTCTCAGGTGTTCGGCATGTGCGAGAACCTGTTCGAGCAGCCCGACGACGTGAGGGTCGTACACCTCGTAGATCTTCTGGCGGCCTCTTTTCTCCGCTCGTACGAAGCCGAGATCGCGCAGGACCTTCAGGTGCTGGGAAACCGCCGGCTGCTCCATGCCGGTCGCTGCGGTCAGGTCTTTCACTGACGAGCGCCCGTGCTGGGCGAGCAGACAGAGCAACTGAACGCGGGCGCCGGCAGCCAGCCCCTCCATCGCGTCGGCGACGAAGTACGCGGTCTCGGCATCGACCGCCGTGAAGTCGATCTTGTGGCCCTTGCTGATCGGGTGATCTTTGCAGAAAAACGCATGCGTCCGGACGCATGCGTGTGGTACTGTGCTCTGTACAAGCGATGTGCGCCCATTGGCGCACGGGAGAGCAAAACACTGATGGAAGACCAACCCCGAAGTAAGAGCTCCTCCCGGCTCGCTCGCGCTGACCTCCTGAAGTAGAGCGGGGCCTCCGCGGTCGGGTTCGGGAACCCAACCGATCGGAGGCGACGCGGAAGCGGTCGCTCGTTCGTGCGCGTTCGCGCGCGCCGACGGGCCATGCAGCGTCAGTCCGGTCCCCCTTTCACGCGTACGGGCGCCCACCGGCGGCGTACCCGACTTTCAGGAGGTTCCGATGGATTTCACGACGATTGAGACGAACGGCACCGTGCTGGGCCCGCCGGGGCGCCGCGAGGTGCTGGACAACGCCCACGTGGGCGATATCCGCGGCGCGCTGGGGACGCTGCGCGAGCACGGAAGCAGGCCGCATAACAGGCGCGCGCGCCTGCTCGCGCTGCTGGCGGTGATGGGTCCGGGACTGATCGTGATGGTCGGCGACAACGATGCCGGTGGCGTCGCCACGTACGCACAGGCCGGTCAGAACTACCACCTGACCCTGCTCTGGACGCTCCTGTTGCTGATCCCGGTCCTGATCGTCAACCAGGAGATGGTCGTCCGTCTCGGCGCGGTCACCGGTGTCGGTCATGCGCGGCTGATCATCGAGCGATTCGGCAAGTTCTGGGGGGCGTTCTCGGTCGGCGACCTGTTCATGCTCAACTTCCTGACGATCGTCACCGAGTTCATCGGCGTCAACCTCGCGCTCGGGTACTTCGGGATCTCGAAATACATCGCCGTGCCACTCGCCGCTGTCGTGCTGGTCGTGATGACGATGACCGGCAGCTTCCGGAAGTGGGAGCGCTTCATGTTCGTCTTCGTGATCACGAACTTCATCGCGGTACCGCTGGCGCTGCTTTCGCCACCCACACCTCGGGCCGATCATCAGCGGCGCCGAGACCGCCGGTGTGCAGGGCGGATTCAACTCGACGTCAATGCTGCTGATCATTGGGGTCGTCGGAACCACCGTCGCGCCGTGGCAGCTGTTCTTCCAGCAGTCCAACGTGATCGACAAGCGGATCACTCCGAAGTGGATCAACTATGAGCGCGCGGACACCGTGATCGGCTCGTTCGTGGTGATCCTCGGCGCCGCCGCGCTGATGATCGCTGTCTCGTTCGGACTCGGCTCGACACCGCTGCGCGGCCACTTCACCGATGCCGGCGCGGTCGCGCGTGGTCTGGCACACCATGTCAGCCCGTTCGCGGGCGACCTGTTCGCGATCGCACTGCTGAACGGCGCCGTGATTGGAGCCGCTGCGGTCACGCTCGCCAGCTCGTATGCGTTCGGCGACGTATTCCGGCGGCCGCATTCGCTGCACCATGGCCTGGGCAAGGCCAACGTGTTCCACGGCAGCTACACGGTCATGGTCGTGCTGGCGGCGGCGATCGTGCTGCTTCCCGGCGCGCCGCTCGGAACGATCACGATCGCCGTGCAGGCACTCGCCGGGGTCCTGCTGCCCAGCGCGACCGTCTTCCTGCTGCTGCTCTGCAACGACAAGGCCGTCCTCGGCCCGTGGACGAATCCCGGCTGGCTCAACGCGATAGCCGCGTTCATCGTCGGCGTCCTTGTGGTGCTCTCAGCGATCCTGACGGTCACGGCCCTGTTCCCGACCATCGACGTCACCACCCTGGCCGAAGCGCTGTTCGGCGTGCTGCTTGCGGGACTGCTTCTCGCAGGTCCATATGCGATCCGGGGCAAGGTCGGTCGACGGCTCGACATCCCCGCCGGCGCGGCCGCGCCGGAGATTCCACGGATCGTCCGCGAGCACTGGA
This sequence comes from uncultured Actinomycetota bacterium, assembly GCA_963818135.1. GTDB lineage: Bacteria > Actinomycetota > Thermoleophilia > Solirubrobacterales > Solirubrobacteraceae > Palsa-465. The sequence goes on along the minus strand of CAWFRF010000022.1, from coordinate 96,231 downwards.
CCATGCCGCAGATCGAACTGCTCGAGGCGCCCGTCTGGACACGGACACGGAAGGTCTGGATGCTCGCGCTTCGCAGCTACCTCGTGCTGGCCGTGATCATGCTGATCGTCAAGGCGATAGAGGTCGGCACCGGGCACTCAGGCCCGGAACACAGCAATCGTCCGAGCGAGGACCCGTTCAGCGAACCATCGTGCGGGGCGGGTAGATCATGGTGACGAGGTCAGCGCCTTGCGTGTTGTCGGGGGTGATGCGGTTGCCTCCGGGTCGCATTGCCTTGACGATCGAGATTCCGGTGCTGGTCGGGTCGCCGTTGGCATCGAAGCAGAAGCTGCGGAGGATCCCGTTGTGCACACAGGTCTTGAATAGAGCGCGTGTGACCGATCTGCGGGTTCCGTCGGACCGGGCGATCGCGTCGATCAGTACGTCGGTTGCCTGGGCGGCGTAGATGGCCGCCTCGTTGATGGGTGCTTGATGTTGGGTGGTGGCGAAGTGCGTGACGAAGTCGTGTCCGGCTGGTCCGAGCGGTCCGTTTGGAAGGACGTCCGCGGCGATGTAGACACCGCGTGCGGCGGCGCCGTTGGTTTGGAACAGCAAGCTGGGCGGGAGGAAGCCGTCATCCGCAAGGATGACGAAGCGCGGGCCGAGCTGCCGCCGCAGTGCGCGAATCAAAGGGCCGTCCTCAAGCAGCCCACCGAGGAACACCGCTTTAGCGCCCGACCTGGCAACGCGCGCCGCAACCCTGCCAAACGTGTTGGCGTTCGAGTATGTGCTCGATCCGGCAAGGTGCAGGCCAAGACGCCTCGCGGAGCGCCCGAAATGCAAGGCCATGCCCGCTCCGTAAGTGCTGCCGTCATTGAGCACGTACACAGAGGCGAGCTGTAGGCGGCGGGCGAACTCGGCGATCGCTGCCGCTTCGACGTCGTCGGCTGGGAACACGCGTGCGTAGTTACGTGCTCCGGTCGGATACAGCTGACTGACAAACCCCGGCGGGGTTAGCGAGTCAGCTTGGGTGAGCCAGATGAGGCTGTTCGTCGGCGAGATCATCGCCAGCCCGCCTCGGTTGGCTATCGGGATCTCCTGGACCGCGCAGTTCGAGTCGTAGGGTCCGATCACGCCGATCACGAGCGGGTTGTGGACGTAGGCCTTCGCGTCGGAGGTGCACCTATCGGGATCCGAGTAGCCCGATTGGGCGGTGGAGTCATCGCAGGACTGGTAGCCGAGGCGGAACCGTCCGGCGCGGAAATCGTGCTCGCGTAGCACGTAAGCGATCGCTTCACCCATCTGCACAGTCACGGACCCGGCGTGGAGCGGAAGGTCTGAGACGACAAGCTTCTGTGGACGTCCGCCACCTGAGAGCACCGGACCGCAGATCGACCCCGGCAGCGAAGACAGGCCGGTGTGGGTCTGTGACACGGCTGGCAGCGATGCGTCGGGAGCGCCTGAGACACCGACCCACACAGCCCCGGCGCCGACCACGAGCGGGCCGGGGGTATTGCCGAGTGAGATCGTGCCGGTCACGAGGTTTGTGTGCGGATCGACGCGCGACACCGTGCCGGTCAGACCGTTGGATACCCATACGGTCCCGGCGCCGTACGCGACGTAGGACGCGCCGATCGCCAGCGGGATCGTCCGTTCGGACACGACGGGCCGGAGATCGATCCGCCAGAGCGTTCCCTGGGATGGATCGGTCGCCCAAAGCGCGCCGCCACCGACCGCAAGTGAGCTGAGCCCCACGCTGGTGCTGCCGATGGGTACTCGCACGCGCTGCGTGACCCTGTCGCTGCCCGGGCTGAGCCGGGCGATCGTACCGCCCTCGAGCGAGCCGCCCTCCAGCGCCCAGGTGGCACCGGAGCCGGTGGTCACCTCGCTTGCGTTCAGGGCGGCAATCCGCTGCACGACTCGGTCGGTGGCCGGATCGATGCGGGACACGGTCGCGTTCGGATTGACGACCCAGACGCCCTGTTGACCAACGGCGATGTCGCCCTGGGTGGGACTGGTCTCGGTTGCTGACAGAGGAAGCGTTGCCAGCGTCACGCCCGTGTCAGGATCCAGTCGCGACACCTCACTCGGGAAAGGCGTGCCGCCGAGTCCGGTGACGCCGGTCCCGTTCTGAACCCACAGCGAGCCGTCGCCCGCGGCGAGGTTGATCGGGATGCCACCGGTGCCGAACGTGCTCTCGGCGTGCCCGTGAATATCGATCCGGGTGACGGTGTCATCGCCCGCGTTCAGCACCCACACCGCGCCGGCCCCGACCGCCAGCTCGGCCGGGTCTCCGCCGACCCGGAAGCTTCGCACGAGGTGGCCGTCCCCCGGCGAGATCACCGCGATCGAATCTCCTGGCGCGCTCGCAGCCACCGCCTGTCCCCCATGATCCCGCAGCGCAAACATCGCCCCCGCAAATGCGACCAGCACCAAACCAGCGAGCGCTAACAGCCACACAAACCGCGGTCTCAATCGCGCCCGGCCCGCGCTGACGCCAGCCCTCTGACGCCGCTGCACCGCACTGGGGTCGCCGTCGGGCCTCGTCTGCGGGTCTGGTTCGAGCAGCGTGGCGAGCCTCGCTTGAGCGAGATCGAGCTGCGGATCGTGATCGAGGACCGCTTGATGGAGACGCTGAAGATCAGCACCCGGTTCGAGACCCAGGTCCTCAACCAGCAACCGTCGCGTTTGGCGATAGACCTCGAGTGCTTCGGCCTGACGCCCAGACCTATAGAGCGCAAGCACCTGCTGGGCACGCATCCGCTCACGCAGCGGATGCTCGCGAACCAGTTCCTGCAACTCGACGATCACAGCCGCGTGCTCCCCCAGCGCCAGGTCAGCATCGATCCGTTCCTCGGCGGCGACCAGACGGAGCTCCTCAAGGCGTTCGATCTCGAGCCTGGCGAACGGTTCGAACTCGAGGTCTGCGAGCGGTCGTCCGCGCCAGAGCGACTCCGCCTCACGAAGCGTTTGAGACGCTCGCTCGAACGCTCGATCCTGAAGCGCGCGGTGACCTTCCGACAGCAGCTTCTCGAAGTTCTGTAGGTCGAGCTCGCCCGGCTCGACTCTGAGCAGATAGCCCGGAGCGCGCGCCAGCAGCCGCGTCTCGTCCCCGGTATCCGCGTTAAGCACGCTACGCAAACGCGAGACCTGAACCCGCAACGTGCGATCGGCCCGGTCGGGGTTCGTGCCGGGCAACAGCTCGTCGATCAGACGATCTCGCGACACGACCCGGTTGGCGCTCAACAGCAGTAGCGCCAGCAGCGCGCGTTGGCGGACCCCGCCGATCTGCACCGGAGTGCCGCCGCGTACAACCTCGAGCGGGCCGAGTATCCGAAACTCGATCGCGATGTCTGGCCCCCGACCCGGCCGATTGTCCCGCGGACGCTGCCGTGAGACACGATTGAAACAGCATTGAAATGCCGGCAGGCCACGCTCTTCACGTGCTCTACGCAGCCAAATGCTACTGGCCCGGCGTCACCGAAGCCGACATCGATCAACTCACCCGGCGCGCCAGCCAAGCCGGCGCGCGCTCGAACCGGGGCGAGGTCGAATACCTCGGCACGCTGCTGTTCGGGGACGACGACCTCGTGTTATGCCTGTTCGAGGGCTCCTCGCGGGCCGCCGTCCACCACGCCAGCGAGCGCGCCGGGATCCCGTGCGAGCGCCTGATGAGCTCGGTCTGGCTCAACGCTGCACCGACCGCCGATCGCTCCTCCCCTACCTTCCGCCGGCGCACATGAACTCCGCGACCTCGACGAGCTCACCCCGCGCAAATCGCGGCCGACCGGCCACCAGAACCGAATTCGTCCAAACCGGCGGAGCCATCTCCGTCATCCCGACCAGTTGGAGGCATGGGGTATGAAACGAAACATCTCGGCATTGGCCGCTGCACTTGCGTGTGCGGGCGCCTGCGCAGGAACAGCAACTGCGAGGAAGGCGAATTTTACGGAGCCAGCGAACGAGAAGTGCGCCGCGGTGAGCCGAGGATCGGTGTCAGGCGTTGTCGGCTACTTGGTTCCCGCCCCGGTTGGCATGGATCTCGCCGAACAGGCGACCAACAAGAACTACAACGTGGCCTCTACGACTCTCAGCTGCACTTTTGGCTCAGGGACCAGCGTCGCGAGTCTCAAGAAGGCAGTGATCATCTCGGAAGAGACGCTCTCACGCTCGCTCTCGGCAGCAGAGATGCAGAAGCTGCTGGCGCTACAGCAAAAGTCGGCTGAAAAGATCAAGGTTGTGCCTTACTCAGGTCTCGGCGGCACGGCGTATTACATGACGTTTTCTGACGGCACGATCCATGTCGAAAGCATCTTCGCTGCGTCAGGCAAGAAGCTCTACGGGGCAACGGTTAACAGCAAGCTCTCAAAGTCGAAGCTCGCGAACCTCGTAAAGCTCGCTGAGAAGCTCTGAACCGGCTTACGGAATAAGACGGGTGGTGCCAGCGGCACTGATCGCGCTGGCACCACTCCCTTTCTTACCAGAGCTTTTCCTCATACCGCGGGGGGGATTCGAACCCCCACGCCCTTTCAGGCAGCGGATTTTGAGTCCGCCATGTCTACCGTTCCATCACCGCGGCGCTGCACCGGCAAGTCTATGCCGGGCGCCGACGAGAGCTTCAGAAGCCGTGGGGATGCTCGATCTCAGGGAGCTCGGCGAGCACGCGGCGCAGCTTGGCGACGGCGGCACGATCCATCCGCCGGGGGCTGAAACGCAGCACGGTCACCGCTTCCGAAAGCCGCCACGAGGCGAGGATCGGCAGCACCACGCAAGAGAGCGCGATCAGGGGCACGACGCCGGCGGGGGCCTTGAACAGGACCGCAGCCGCAGCCATTACTGCGCAGACGATGGCGGCGAGCAGCGCATAGCCACAGACGAGCATCGCGGTACGGCGGCTTGAGACGATCATGGGAACACGAGTTGCGGTCACGGACATACGGGGAGATCCATTTCTTCGGCAGGGAGTGTGCTGTCAGCGATCAGAAGCCCCACCAGCACACCAGCCTGGAGGGAAGCGACCGCCATCGATTCCATCATCGGAACTCCGCGCACCGGCAGAAGGTCCAGCAGCGTCTCCTGCAGACGGGCGCGCATCTCGTCGTCGAGACCGAGGGCGCTGAAAGCGCCATCGAACCCGGTGAGCGCATCCTCGGGAGTGCGCAACCGGTTGAGCAGGAACAGGTCCCGGGCACGGTCACACCCGTCCCGCAGGGCGTCGTCAGAGATTCGGATCATGATGAAGTGAAGGCGGAGCCTGAGGCCCCGTCGCGGTTTTGCGGCGGGGCATCGCCCCGCGTTCAACGATAGGCTTGCCGTGCTTCGCCGGAATTAACGGTGTATGTGCGGTCCGTTGACGTCCGGGCGCATCGGCTTCAGGGTATTTCGGCAGTTTCGACGAGCGCCATTAGCTCGCCGATCAGCTCATGCGCGGCGACCGCCACACCGGAGGGCAGCCCGCTGCCCGCCGCGAGCGTGCGCACAGCCAGCCCGGCGCGCTCACAGATCAGCGTGCCGGCCGCGATGTCCCAGGCCTTGACGCCGCGCTCGTAGTAGGCGTCGAGGCGGCCCGACGCGCACCAGCACATATCGAGCGCCGCCGCTCCGGCGCGGCGGATGTCGCGGGCGCGCGGGAGGACCCGGGAGACGACCTGAGCCTGAAGCGCCCGCACCTCCGGTTCGTAGCCGAAACCGGTCCCGACGAGCGCGCGGTCGAGGGAGTCGCATCCGGATGGCACGATCGGCTCGCCGTTGGACAGCGGCGCGCCCGACCGGGTGGCCGAGAAGAGCTCGTCGCTCACCGGGTCGAGCACCACCGCCGCGATCCCGCCGTCGGCATCTTCGACGGCGACGCTGACGGCGAATGTGGGCAGGCCGTAGAGGTAGTTGACGGTTCCGTCGAGCGGGTCGACCACCCAGCGCAGCGCGCCGTCGCCGGTCTCTCCTCCCTCCTCGCCGAGGATCGAGTCGCTCGGGCGGCGGCGGCCGAGGACATCGCGGATCGCCTGCTCGGCACTCACGTCGGCGTCGGTAACCGGATCGGTCGGGGTGCTCTTGGTACCGACATCGAGCGGGCGACGCCAACGAGTGAGCAGCTGAGCGCCGGCGGCGCGCGCCGCCTCCACCGCCACGTCCAGCAGCTCCGCCTCCAGGGCGGTACCGGCCTCCGACATCAGACGGGCGTGATCGGGTTGTGCTTCGCGGGCCAGTCGCGCACCCGCGAGCGCGCCAACGCGAAGCGCCGTATGAGCTCCTCACGCAGAGACTCCGGCTGCACGACCGCGTCGACCACCAACTCGGCGGCGAGGTGAAGAACGTCGATGTCGCGGGCGTACTCGGCTCGCAGCTCCTCCGTGCGTGCATCCCGCTCGCTCTCGTCCTCGATCGCCTGGAGCTGGTTGTAGTGCACCGCGTTGATCGCGGCGCTCGGTCCCATGACCGCAATATGCGCGCTCGGCAGCGCGATGCAGCAGTCGGGCTCGAACGCCGGTCCCGCCATCGCGTAGAGGCCGGCGCCGTAGGCCTTGCGGAGGATCACGGAGATCTTCGGCACAGTCGCCTCGGAGACGGCGCTGACGAGCTTGGCGCCGTGACGGATGATGCCCTCGCGCTCGACCTGGGTGCCGATCATGAAGCCCGGCACGTCAGCAAGGAACAGCAGCGGCACATTGAAGGCGTTGCAGGTCTGGATGAAGCGCGCGGCCTTGTCGGATGAGTCGATGAACAGCACCCCGCCCTTCACCTTCGGCTGGTTTGCCACCACCCCGATCGCCTGGCCACCGAGCCGCCCGAAGCCGACGACGATCTCCTTGGCCCAGCGCGCGTGGATCTCCAGGAACGAGTCGGCATCGAGAAGTCCGTCAAGCACCTGGTGCACATCGAACGGCTTGTTCTCGTCGAGCGGGATCAGATCGCCTATTGAGTCGGTCAATGCCGGCTCGCTTGCCGGCATTTCCGGTGAAGCGGTCTCGTAGTTCGTGGGCATGTAGCCGAGGTAGCGACGCGCGAACGCGATGCCCTCCTCGTCGGTTGCGACCAGCGCGTGGCCGACGCCGCTCTTGGACGTGTGCATCCGCGCGCCACCCATCTCCTCGAGCGTGACCTGCTCGCCTATCACCATCTCCGCCATCCGCGGCGAGCCGAGATACATCGAAGCATTGCCGTCGCGCATGATCACGACGTCACAGAACGCCGGGATGTAGGCGCCGCCCGCTGCGCTCGGGCCGAACAGCACGCACACCTGCGGCACCACTCCGGAGAGCCGCACCTGGTTGTAGAAGATGCGGCCCGCGCCGCGACGCCCCGGGAACATCTTCACCTGCTCGTTGATGCGCGCGCCGGCGGAGTCGACCAGGTAGACGAGCGGGCAGCGGATGCTGGCCGCGCGCTCCTGCAATCGCAGAATCTTCTCGACCGTCCCTGGCGCCCACGACCCGGCCTTGACCGTCGGATCGTTGGCCATCACGGCGACCGGACGTCCGTCGACGGTGCCGACGCCGGTGACAACGCCGTCGGCGCCTTCACCATCGACATCCCAATGGCTGAGCAGGCCGTCCTCGGTGAACGAGCCCGCGTCGAACAGCAGGGCGATCCGCTCCCGCACCGGCAGCTTGCCCTGCTCGGCGGACTTGGCGTGGTGGCGCTCAGGGCCGCCCCCGACAGCGCGCTCGTTCGCGGCGTTCAGCGCGGAGCTGGGATCGTCCACGGTGCTCACGGCTGTGAGGCTACTGCCAGTCGACCGGGCCGGCCGTCAGTACATGACTGCCGAGTGGGCGGCCGAGAGCCTGCTGTGCTGCACGCGACGCTTCGATCAGCTTGGCGAGGTCGACCCCCGTGGCGATCCCCATCTCCTCGAGCATCGAGACCAGATCTTCACTGGCGATGTTTCCCGTCGCGCCTGCCGGCACCGGACAGCCGCCGAGCTCGCCGAAACTCGACTCGAACGAGTCGATGCCAACCTCGAGCGCCGCGAGCACGTTGGCGAGCCCCTGCCCGCGGGTGTTGTGGAAGTGCGCCGTGAGCTCGACACCGGGCAGTGCGGAGCGCGCCTGCTCGAAGAAGGCGCGCACCTGCAGCGGGTTGGCCATACCGGTGGTGTCACCGAAACCGACCTCCTCGGCCCCCGCGGCCGCGAGTTCCTGGGCGATCGCGAGCACGTGCTCGACGGGCACGTGTCCCTCGTAAGGACAGCCGAATGACGTCGAGATCACGCCCTCGACCCTCAGGCCCTCCGACCTTGCACGCCCGAATGTCCTTGCGAGGTCGGCCAGGGACTCGGCGACCGAGCGCCCGACGTTCTTCTGGTTGTGCGTCTCCGACGCGGACAGGAAGCCGTTGATCTCCTGGAACTTGTCGCGGTGTTTCAGGGCCAGATTGAGCCCCTTCTCGTTGGGAATCAGCACGCTGACGGACACGGTCTTGGGGAGCCTGAGCGCGTCCAGAACCCAGGGCGCGTCCGCGAGCTGCGGGATCACATCGGCTCGGACGAAGCTCGTCACTTCGATGCGACGCAGACCGCTGGCTGCGAGCAGCTCGATCAGCCGCACCTTGACATTGGTCGGCAGCACCTCGGGCTCGTTCTGGAGGCCGTCGCGCGGACCGACCTCGCGGATGCGGACACTCGTCGGAAGCTCGCTCATGCAAGCAACGTTAGCCCGCGCGACTTCGATGGGCGAAGTAATGAATAGTTCATGACTATGGCCCACGAATCGGTGGTCGTACTGGCGGGGGGAACCGGGGGCGCGAAGCTGGCGCGAGGCATGCTCGACGTCGTCGGGAGGGCGGGAGGCGATCTGACCGTGATCGCCAACACCGGCGACGACATCGAGATCTACGGAGGCTACGTCTCACCCGACGCCGACCTCGTCACCTTCTGGCTGGCGGACCGCATCGACCAGCGCGGTTGGGGAATCGACGGCGACAGCTTCACGGTCATGGACATGCTGCGGGAACTGGGCGATGAGATCTGGTTCAACCTTGGGGATCAGGACCTCGCGATCGCGATCAAGCGTGCGCAGGCGCTGGCGCAGGGACGGCGACTGACCGATGCGCAGCGCGAGCTCAGTGAGCGACTCGGGGTTGACGCGACGGTGCTGCCGATGAGCGACCGGCCGGTGCGCACGCGGGTCCTCGCCGACGGACGCTGGTGGGGGCTGCAGGGATTCCTGATCGAGGCCCGCGGACAGGGCGAGGTGCAGGACGTGCAGTTCCGCGGCGCGCGCGAGGCCGGCACCACGCCCGAGGTGCTGAGCGCCATCGAGAAGGCCGGAACGATCATTCTCGGTCCGTCCAACCCGGTCATCTCGATCGGTCCGATGCTGGCGATCGGCGAGCTCCGGGCTGCGCTGATCGCGAGCCCCGCACCGGTCGTCGCGGTGAGCCCGATCGTCGGCGGCGAGGTGCTCAAGGGACCGACCGCGGCCTTCATGCGCCACCGCAGCGTCGAGGTCTCCGCACGCGGGCTGGCCGAGCTCTACGACGGCGTGATCGATGCGATCGTGACCGACGAGCCGATCGAGCTGCCGCTTCCGGCGTTGCGCACCGACCTGCTCATGGAGGGCTCGGCTGGGCGCTCGCGGCTCGCTCGCGAAACACTCGAATTTGCAAGATCAGTAAACGCGGAAACCCCTGTACCAAGTAGCTTTCCCGCGGAATGAACACGGTCGCGATCATCCCAGTGAAGCGCCTCGAGGACGCCAAGCAGCGGCTCGCCCCGTCGGTGCAGCTCGGCAACCGTCGCGCGTTGGTCGAGTCGATGTTCTCCGACGCAATGCTGGCGCTGAGGCGCGTGGCATCGATCGACCAGATCTTCGTCGTCACCTCCGACCCGGTCGCGTCGCAGATCGCCGCCGGGCACAACACGATCGTGGTCGAGGACACCGCCTCGAGCCACAGCGAGGCCGCGCAGCTTGGCATCCGCCGAGCCCTGGCGACGGGCGCTACTCGGGCGCTGCTCGTTCCCGGCGACTGCCCGCTGATCGACCCGGCTGAGCTCGAGCAGCTGATAGCCAGGCCGGTTCCAGAGCGCTCGGTGCTGATCGTGCCCGACCGCCACGGTGAGGGCACGAACGCGCTGCTCCTCACGCCACCGGACGCGATGACGCCGGCCTTCGGCGAGGGCAGCCGCAAGCGTCATACCGAGCTCGCGATTGCTCAGGGGGCAACGCCCGAGGTCATCGGCGTCCCGTCACTGGCACTCGACATCGATACGCCGGAGGACCTCGATGAGCTGCTGGAGATGTTTGCGACAACTCGCGGCCGGGCAGCGCACACGCGCGGCATGCTCAGCCAGTTGACGCGCAGCCAGGCCGAATGATCACGGCGACTCCGCTCGACGGTCTGCCCGAGATTGCGGCCGGGAGCCGACCTGGGAGACGCGATCTCGACGGTGCTGAACAGCAAATCAGCACCGGAGCGCTTGCGCTCAGGAGATGTGCTTGCGATCGCGCACAAGGTCGTCTCGAAGGCCGAGGGACGCGTGCGCTCGCTTTCGGACGTCGTGCCGAGTGATTACGCGGTCGAGCTCGCCCGCGTCGGCGGCCGGGATCCGCGGCTAGTGCAGGTGGTGCTCGACGAGACGCAGGAGATCGTGCGTGCCTCCCCGGGCGTGATCGTCTGCGAGACCCGTCACGGCTTCGTCTGCGCCAACGCCGGCGTCGATCAGTCCAACGTCCCCGGCGACGAGACGGTGCTGATGCTGCCGCTCGACCCCGACGCCTCGGCGCGACGGATCCGGGCGCGGCTGCGTGAGCTGACGGGCGTAGCCCCGGGCGTGGTGATCACCGACTCGTTCGGTCGCGCCTGGCGCACGGGCCAGGCGGATGTGGCGATCGGCCTGGCGGGCGTGAGGGCGCTCGACGACTGGCGCGGGCGCGTTGACACCGCGGGGCGCGAGATGCATGCGACCGTGATCGCGGTGGCCGACCTGCTGGCGGCGACCGCCGACCTGGCGCGACGCAAGGACGCGGCCCAGCCGGTCGTGCTGATCCGCGGCGCCGAGGAGTACGCGAGCAGCGAGGATGGTCCCGGGATCAGCCCGTTGCTTCGAGAGCGCTCGCACGATCTCTTCCGCTGACCCGGCGGGTCGCGAACACCACCGCGCCGAGCACCACGAGCACCCCCAGCAATTGCAGCATGCTCGGGTTCTCGCCGAAGATGATGGCGCCGAGGATCAGCGAGCCGATCGGCTGGATCATCAGCAGCAGCGAGGTCAACGCAGCCGGCAGCCTCGGCAGCGACATGGTGATCAGCAGCCAGCCGAGCACCTGTGATGTCAGGGCCAGCGTGATCAGCCATGCGGCCCCGGGCCACACCGGTACGAAGCGCGCATCGCCCCAGATCACGCCGATGATGCTGGAGGCGATCGCCGCGGTGAGCGTCATGTCGAAGAGCGGCCCGGCGGGACGGCGCAGATCGACCCCGCCGCGGCGCAGCAACAACAAGACGCCGACGTAGGAGATGCCGGCAGCGACCCCATAGGCGGCACCCGCGCGAGGATTGGTGCCGTAGGCGCCGTGCTCGAGCACGCCGGAGATCAGCAGGACGCCGAACAGCGTCGCCGGCAGCGCCACGAGCACGCGGGGACCGGGGTGCTCGCGGAGGACGAGCCACGCGACCAACGGGACGAACACCACCTGGATGTTCGCCAGCACGGTCGCCAGGCCGGCGCCGACATCGTCGATCGAGTGGTGCCAGAAGACGAGGTCGATGGCGAGGAACACGCCAGCGGCGACGGCCGCGCGGCGGTCGTGCCAGGACCGGCGGCCGTAGCGGCGATCCTCGAGCAGGGCCAGCACGAGCAGCACCGGCAGCGCGTAGGCGCAACGGAAGATCGCAGCCGTCGAGGGCGACGCATGGCTGAGCTTTACGAAGATGCTCGACCAGGCGATTGTGAGCGCGCCGAGCACGGCGCAGATTCGGGCGGCGCGTTCTGTCTCGAGCCTGCGGTGCACCAGGCCGAGGCTAGAGCCTGTGTACGTCCCCGGGCTCCGCCACCGATCCGTCCGAAGGCAGGCGTACGTTTCCCCTCCCCGGAATACCGGGGGACGGGAAGGTCAGCGAAGTCCGGTGGAGGCACAGCCTCCCATCCCGGCGCTGTCCCGCAACGGTAAGGCCCGGTCGCGCACAAGCGGTGCGCGACCGCGGACGAGCCCGGTCGCCTACCTCCTCGTCGTTGGTAAGTCCTCGGAAGAAGGACAACCCACTCGGCTGCGCCGGTATGGCGCCTCCTGGGCATCTTCTTCCGCCCCGCCGCAAAGAGGAAGAAGATGCAGAAGACCTACACGCTCGGAGACCGGACCTTCGTCCTCGATCAGGACAAGGCCGAGGATGCGCTCGCCGCCAAGCGCGTCGTCGGCGGCCGCGAGACGATGACGTTCAACCTGCTGCCGCTGCGATACGGCTGGGCGTACGAGCTGTACCGCACGATGAAGGCCAACCACTGGGAGCCCGAGGACGTCCAGATGGCCAAGGACATCGAGCAGTGGCGATCGAGCGCTGCGCTCTCGGACATCGACCGCTGGATCGTGCGCATGGGGGTCGGCTACTTCTCGGCCGCCGAGGGGATCGTCGGCGACAACGTGATCCACGTCGTGCGCGAACTGGCCACCGCTTCCGAGCTCAAGCTCGTGCTCGGCCGCCATGCTCACGAGGAGAACATCCATGCAGACTCGCTGCTCTACATGATCTCCTCGCTCGGGATCGACCCCCACGAGTGCGAGGCGATATTCGAGGACATCCCGACGATCGTCGCCAAGAACGCGTTCGTGACAGGGGTGTCGCAGGGGCTGCGGCGCGACCTCGACATGCTGGATCCCACGAACGTGGCGCTGCTCGCGCGGAACGTGTTCGTGTTCGGCCAGTGCATGGAGGGCACCCAGTTCTACGGCCTGTTCGGAATGATCCTGTCGCTCTACCGGCAGGGCAAGCTGCCGGGCATCGGCACGATGTTCCGCTACACGCTGCGGGACGAGTCCAACCACATCGAGCTGTTCCGGCGACTGCTGCTCGAGCTCGTCCGTGAGAACCCGTCGATCTGGACTGATGGTCTTCGCGAGGAGCTGCGGGAGCTGATGCGCGAGGCCGTGCGGCTGGAGCAGGCGTTCATCGCCGACTGCCTGCCGGTCGAGGCGGTCGGGCTCTCACGCGATGAGTTCGCGCAGTACATCGACTACATCGCCGATCGCCGTCTGGAGGGCGTCGGGCTGGAGCCGCTGATGAACAACTCCCGGCCGCCCGAGAACCCGCTGCCGTGGCTTGCCGAACTGATGGACGTCCGCAAGGAGCAGAACTTCTTCGAGGGACGTGTGACCGAGTACTCAAAGACATCGGCGCTGGCCGCCGTGGCAGACGAGGAGCTGTAGCGATGCTGATCGAATTCGAGGAGATCCTGTACGACCTTGAGCTCAAGCGCGCAGCCGCGCTGGCACCCGGCGAGCGACCGCAGTTCGATGTCGAGGCTGCCGTCGGTGAGGTCGCCGTGGGGTATGAGCTGCGGATTCGCCGGGAAGATGGTGGCGAGCAGCCGTTCGCGCCTCTCGATGTCGGCCGCCTGGTTGCCGACGCACTCGCAGTTCTTGCCGCAGCGGACGGGGAAGCCATTGTGGACACGGTCGCCGGTCGTCAGCTGGTCCGCACGACGACGACCCAGGTGATCGGGCGGCTCTCTGGGCTCGAGGCGGCGGTCATCACCGACGTGGGATCTGTCGGCGCTGGTCGAGGCCGCGCTGATCGACGCCGGCAATTTCGAGGTCGCCAAGGCGGTGGTGGTCGACCGTGCGGCTCGCGCCGGTTCGCGGCCCCCGACGGAGAGCCGGCTGCGGCTGATCCGCCGCAGCGGCCAGGTGGTTCCCTGGAGCACGGCGAAGATCGAGACAGCGATCCGCAAGGCGTTCCTGTCGCTGCGTGACGATCCCTCCCCTTCCGGCCCGCTGGCCGGCAGGGTCGCCGAGCGCGCCCGCGGGTTGGGAACGGAGTACGTCGAGATCGAGACGATCCAGGATCTGGTCCAGGAGGAGCTCGTACTCGCCGGCCATATGCGCGCTGCCGAGCGCTACATCGTGTACCGCGCCGAGCGCGCGTTGATCCGCGCCGAGCACCGCTCCGCGCAACCCGAGCAGTTCCCGCTGGTCCCGGTGCGCGAGGCAGACGGGCGCGAGACCATCTGGGACGGCGCCGACCTCCGCGCTCGGATCGCGTTCGCGCTGGTCGGGCTCGAGCTGACGATGGACGTCGACGCGATCGAGCGCGAGCTTCGGCGAGGAGTGCGCCCGGGTGTGGCCCGCGCAGACCTGCAGCGACTGATCGTGATGAACGCCAAGTCGCTGGTCGAGCGCGACAGTGACTTCGCCCTGTTCGCCGGACGCGTCCTGCTGAGCTACATCTACGAGGAGACGCTCGACTGGGAGATCCTCCGCGACGGCGCTTCGGGTTTGCGTGCAGCCCACCAACGAGCGCTGCGGCCTGCGATCGAGCACGGCGTGTCGATCGATCGGATGGATGCCGCGCTGCTCGAGTACGACGTCGAGTCGCTGGCGGCACACCTGGATCCAAGCGCCGATCTGGATTTCGACGTCCTCGGCATCCAGACGCTCTATGACCGTTACCTGATCACCGACAAGACCGGGTCCTCGCCGGTCCGGATCGAGGCGCCCCAGCTGTTCTGGATGCGCGTCGCGATGGGCGTCTGCTTCGGCGAGGAGCGTTCCGATCGCGAGCGCCGCGTGTTGGATCTCTATGCCGCTTACAAGGAGCGGCGGTTCTGCTCCTCCACCCCAACGCTGTTCAACTCCGGCACCCAGCACGCCCAGCTGTCGTCCTGCTTCCTCTATTACATCGAGGACACGCTGACCTCGATCGTCGGGCGCGGAATCGCCGAGAACGCGATGTGCTCGAAGTGGGCCGGCGGCCTGGGCGGTTCTTGGACAGCCGTGCGTGGCACGGGCGCGCACATCCAGTCGACCAACGGCGAGAGCCAGGGCGTCGTCCCGTTCCTGAAGATGCACAACGACCAGCTGGTCGCGGTCAACCAGGGCGGCAAGCGCGCCGGCGCTGGCTGCGCCTACCTCGAGGTCTGGCACAACGACATCCGCGAGTTCCTCGAGCTGCGCCGCAACACGGGCGACGAGCGCAGGCGAACGCACGACATGAACACGGCCTGCTGGGTCCCGGACCTGTTCATGAAGCGCATGGAGGCGCGCGAGGATTGGACGCTGCTCCGCTCGCTCCGATGTGCCCGATCTACACGAGACGTACGGCACCGAGTTTGAGCGCCGGTACGTCGAGTGCGAGGCTCGGGTCGCTGCGCGGCGAGCTGTGGGGCGAGACGATCCCGGCGATCGAGCTCTGGAAGCAGATGCTGCGGATGCTGTTCGAGACCGGACACCCCTGGATCACGTTCAAGGATCCGTGCAACGTCCGCAGCCCGCAGGACCACGCAGGCGTCGTGCACTCCTCGAACCTGTGCACCGAGATCACTCTGAATACCGGGGTCGATGAGAGCGCGGTCTGCAACCTGGGGTCGGTGATCATCGACCGACACCTGACGCCGGAGGGTGAGATCGACCATGAGCGGCTGCGCGAAACGGTGCGCGTCGCGGTGCGGGCGCTGGACTGCGTGATCGACGTGACCTTCTACCCGACCGAGCCGACCCGTACCGCCAACTCGCGCCACCGGCCGATCGGCCTGGGCGTCATGGGCCTGCAGTACGCGCTCTACCGTCGCGGGATCGCGTTTGGCTCCGAGGAGGCGGCCGACTTCAGTGACGAGATGATGGAGGCGGTCGCGTACTACGCGTATGAGGCCTCGAGCGATCTGGCTGCCGAACGCGGCGTCTACTCGTCCTACGCGGGATCGAAGTGGGATCGCGGGCTGCTGCCACCCGACACAGTCGATCTGCTGGAGTCGGAGCGCGGCGTGCCCGTGGAGGTACCGCGCGGTGGGTTGATGGACTGGGAGCCGCTGCGAGCCAAGATCGCCGCCGCAGGGGATGCGCAACTCCAACGTGCTGGCGATCGCGCCGACGGCGACGATCTCAAACATCATGGGCACCTCGCCCTGTATCGAGCCGCTCTACAAGAACCTGTTCGCCAAGTCGAACATCTCCGGGGACTTCGTCGTGCTGAACCAGTTCATGGTTCGCGACTTGAAGGCCGCAGGCCTGTGGAGCCCGGAGCTGGCCGAGGAGATCAAGCGCCGCGACGGCGACATCAGCGAGATCGCCGTCCATTCCTGCGGATATCCGCGAGCGGTACCGAACCGCGTTCCAGATCGACAGCGCCTATCTGATCGCCGCCGCCGCGCGGCGCCAGAAGTGGATCGACCAGTCCCAGTCGCTGAATCTGTTCCTCGCGGCACCCGACATGAAGGCCATGAGCCACATGTACCGCGCGGCCTGGCGCGCAGGCCTGAAGACGACGTACTACCTGCGGACGCTGGGGGCCTCGGCGATCGAGAAGGCCACGGTGAGCGCTGCTGTGGCCGTGCCGGAGCCGGATCCGGTCGCCTGCTCGATCCTCAACGGCGAGGAGTGCGAGGCCTGCCAGTGAGCCTCAGTCGGCGGTCGAGCTCTCGCCGAAGGTCGGTGGCGTCGCCAGGGCGCGCGACTGTGCTCGCAGCGCCGCGGCGCCCATCACGATCGCCTCCGGCGAAGATGGCTGGTTCGCCCACAGCGACCAGTACGGAATCGTCCGGCTGTCGGGACCATAGGTCGCACGGTCGAGCTTGATGCGCACCGGTATGGGGACCGCGTCTCCGACCACCACCGCCTCCCCCACGTCGAGCGTCGGGAGCACGTCCGCAACGCCCGCAAAGGCGCCCGGCACCAACTGGACGATCGCATCGTGGTCCGGGTCGTTGCTCAGACGCAGGATCATGAAGTTGTTGCACTGGCTGAGCACGGTGCGGTTGAGTTCGCTGGGACGCTGGCTGACGACGGCGAGGCAGATTCCGTACTTGCGGCCCTCCTTGGCGATCGTCTCGAAGCGGCGCATCGCCCATTTGTAGATCGGCGAGGCGTCCTCGGTCTCGCGCAGGTAGACGTGGGCTTCGTCGCAGACCAGGCAAATCGGGGTCCGCTGTGCCGGCTCCGTCCAGAACTGGATGTCATAGGTCAGACGGGCGATCAGTCCGGCGACGAGCGGGACGAGCGCGGACGGCAGCTCTGAAAGATCGATCGTCTTTATTCCCGGCGTCCCATCGCCAGATTGCAGGAGCGTGAGCGCCAGCAGCATCAGCCAGTCGGCGCTGAACGACTCCGCGGGAGGCCGGAAGATGAAGGTGAAACGCGGGTCGGCGCACCGGGCCTCGATCCGGTTGATGAGGCTGCGCAGCTTGCCGGCATAAGGACCGGGGATGACCTTCCCGCTCGGCTGCAGGACGATTGTCTCGACGTCATCACGCTCGGCAGCGTGCAGCAGCTGTTCGATCCTGTAAGGGATCGGCGAATCGACCGTCACCCTCGCTGCCGTGTCGTAGTCGCCAACCGACGCGTACGAGCCACGCTTCAGCGCCTCGATCCGCTGGATCAGCCACAGGCGCTGATCGGCCGCATTTGGATCGTTGTCGTTGAGCAGGATCAGCGCCAGCTCATCGATCTCGAAGAGCCAATACGGGAGATAGATCAGGTCATCGGAGGCCTTGTCGACGTCCGCTGGTCCGCCGAGACGCATGCGAGTCGCGATACCGCCCTCGGCAAGCGGTCCGTACTCGCCGTGGAGGTCGAGCACGATCAGGCTCGCGTTCCGCAGGCGCGCGGCGCGCTCGAGGAGCAATGCCACCGCCCAGCTCTTGCCAGCCCCACTGTTGCCAAGGATGGCCAGGTGGCGTTGGAACATGCGGTTGCCGTTGGCGACAGCTTCCGCCCCCTGATGGCCACCGTAGTGACCCAGGACCAACCGCTCGTCCGCCGAGACATCGTCCGCAATGCAACCCATCAGGCGGCGCAGGTCTTCCCCCTCGACGAGGTAGCAGCCGGCGCGAACGCGGGGCTGATGCGCGGCTCCGACCCGAAACGTTCCGCCGCCTCCGGGTGCCGGATGGAACGAGCCGACCGGCATCAGTTGGGCGGTCACCCGATCGGAGGTCTCCGAGCAGGCCAGCGCGTCGATGATCGCCATGAGGAAGCCGTCGCCGGCGTGCAGTGCCACCAACGCCGACACCGTGGCTCGCTGAATCGCCTCCTCGTCGTGCGAGGGCGACCAACACCCGGCCGGCGCTGACCTTCGTGACGCACCCGAGCAGCGGACCCTCGTCAAGCGAGCGGGCCGGCTCAACGGCATGCAGTTGGACCCGCTCTGCGGGAGCAGAAACCGCCATTGCAGCGCCATCGGTGGCGAGCCTGCTCCGCCTTAGCGATAGGCCGCTTTCCGGACAACTGAGCTAGAGAGCAAGCTCCTCGATCACGTGCAGGAGCTCGTCCACCTGCTCGGTGTGGGTGCGGAAGTTCATGAAGCAGACGCGCAGGCAGGTCATGCCGTCCACCTGAGCTGGAGCAAGGTAGATGCGGCCGTCCTCGCGCGATCGCACGCGCCAGCTCGAGGTTGTGCTCGTCCATTTCGCGCTCGTTGAGATCGCCATCGCCGACGTGGCGGAAGCAGACGACCGAGAGGCTCGGCTCGTTCAGCAGCTGAAAGCTCGGGTCCTTCCAGAGCGCCTGCGCCAGATGGCGTGCGTGCTCATGAGTCATCTCGATCCAGCGGCGCATCATGTCGGCGCCGTAGATGCGGAAGGCGAGCCACAGCTTGAGCGACCGCACCGGGCGCGAATACTCCAGCGTGCGGTCGACACCGTTGGCCGCCAGACCGGCGTGCAGCATGTAGCGCTCGTCGTGGGCGAAGGCCTCCTCCAGCGGCCCCTGGCGCGAGAGCATCACCAGGCTGCAGCTCTTCTGCACCCCGAGCCACTTGTGGGCGTCGATCGTCAGCGAATCGGCCCGCTCGATTCCCTTGAAGAGCGGCGCCAGGCTGGGCACGCCTGCGGCGGGACCGCCGTAGGCCCCGTCGACGTGCATCCAGACGCCATGTTCGGCGCACACGTCCGCGATCCGCGCCAGCGGATCGACTGCGCCGGTCAGGGTCGTCCCGGAGGTCGCAACCACCGCCACCGGCACGACACCGTTGGCGCGGTCCGCGGCCAGCGCCTCGTCCAGCATGTCAACGCGCATCCTGCGGCGCTCGTCGGTAGGGATGCGGCGCAGCGCCTGGCTGCCGAGTCCGATCACCTCGACCGCCCGTGCGACCGAGTGATGTGACTCCTCCGAGCAATAGACGGCGGCGGCGCGACCGGAAACGCCGGTGTAGCGCGCGCCCGGCAGCGCGTGCTCGCGTGCGGCTGTGAGCGCCGTCAGGTTCGAGGTCATGCCGCCACTCGTGAAGGCGCCGTCCTGTACCGGATAGCCAACGAACTCCGCCACCCAGCGAAGCGTCTGGTTCTCGAGCATCTCCGCCGCACCGGCGGCGGCGGCCAGGTTGACGTCGTAGGCGTTCGCCAGCGCCCCTGCCAGTACGCCCGCCTCGAGCCCGGTAGAGCCGATGTAAGCGGCGTAAAGCGGTCGCGCCGGCGAGACGCTGGCATCGAGCACGCTGGCGATATCCGCAAGGGATGCGCCGGGATCGCCTGGTGCCATTGGCAGGCTTTCCGCCAGGCGCTCGAGCAACGCCGGGTCGAGCTCGGGCTCCTGCGGCCGCGGGCGATCGAATGAGGCCCAGGCGCTTTCCAGATGCTGCGTGAGCAGCTGCAGCACCTGCTCGCGGTCGATCAGCTCAAGTGGATGCGGCGGCTCGCTCGGCTGCGCGCTTGACGGCGCGGCCGGATCTGTGGGCGTGCTCATCTGCCTCCTCTCGGGTCGGCGCCGCATAGCCGGTGCCGGGGTTACGCGTGGCGTTCGCCGCGATCTCCACCGCGAGTTCGACGAACTCGTCGATTATCGGTTGGCGAACCTCTCGGTTCACTGCGAGTACAAGCGTCGTCGGGGCGGCGTCGCGCAGCGGCACGAACACGACGTCCGGTCGTGCGAAGTACCTGGCGATGATCGCCGGGCAGGTGTCCACGCCCTCGCCGCGGCCGATCAGGTAGAGCCACTCCTCGAGGTTGTCTCCTACGTAGGCGCTGATCGGAGGGCGATGGCCGACCTCATCGACGAGCATCCAGTAGTCGCGCCAGGCTTGAGGCGTGACGTCGGGCTGGGCGACGAACGTCTCTGCCGCGAGGTCGTTCGGCGTCAGCCATTCGCGGTCCGCGAGCCGGTGGTTGCTGGGTAGCACCGCCACCCGCGGCTCGCTGATCAGCGGTGTGATCTCCAGGTCCTCCTCATCGAGCGGCGCGTAGAGAAAGGCAACGTCCACCCGGCCATTGCGCAGTGCCGAGATCATTTCCGAGAACTCGACGGCGCGGACATCGATCCTGACGCCCGGATGGCGGCCGCTGAAAGTCGCGAGCAGCGGTGAGAACAGCGCGCCGGGCACAGGCCCGAGTGAGCCGATCGAGAACGACGATGACTCCCCGCGCGCGAGGGCACGCACGCGACCGAGCGCGCCGTCGGCCGCGGCGAGGATCGCGCGGCCCTCGTTCAGCAAGGCCTCACCGGCCGGCGTCAACTCGACCTGCCGTGTACTGCGCAGGAGCAGCGGGCCGCCGACCTCGGCCTCGAGCCGCCTGATCTGTGCCGACAGCGCCGACTGCGCGAGGTGCAGGCGCGCGGCGGCGCGGGAGAAGTGCAGTTCCTCCGCGACGGTCACGAAATAGCGCAGCTGCCTGAGCTCCACACTCTGCAATTTATCGCGTACCGCGCATAATCGTTCGCATCTTCCTGTTGCGACCAGGTCGCGTTGGAACGACTATGAGCTTGTGACGGAGAGAAGGGTCAGGGTCGAGCTCGACCAGTCCCCGGCCTGGGGGCGGCTCGACGGAGAGATGATCGTGCTCGACGACGGACGTACCGTCGCCGAAGCCGATGCGCGCTACCTCGCGCCGGTCACCCCTTCCAAGATCATCGCCGTGCACCTGACCTACCAGAGCCGGCTGACCGAGTACGCGGCAAAGACGCCCGCCTACCCGTCCTATTTCATGAAACCGCCCACCACGCTCAACGGGCACCGTGGAATTGTGCGCCGCCCGCGCGGAACCAGATTTCTGAACTACGAGGGCGAGCTGGCGGTCGTGATCGGGCGGCGCATGCATGGCGTCGGCGCCGACGACGCGCTCGATTACGTCGCCGGCTATGCACCGGCCAACGACATCGGACTGCACGATTTCCGCCACGCCGACCGTGGCTCGATGCTGCGCGTCAAGGGCCAGGATGGCTTCCTGCCGATCGGACCGTGGGTAACCGCGGCCGGCGAGTTCGACCCGACGAGCTTCACCCTGCGCACGTACCTGAACGGTGAGGTGGTTCAGGAGGCCACGGCCGACGACATGCTGTGGGGCGTCGCCTACCAGCTCGCGGATCTGTCGCGGCTGATCACGCTCGAGCCGGGCGACGTGGTGCTGACCGGCACGCCCGCCAACTCGCGGCCGATGGAGCCGGGCGACGTCGTCGCGGTCGAGATCAGCGGCCTCGGCCGCGTCGAGAACACGATCGTGGACTGGGATGTCGATCTGACCCCGGTTGGCGATCAGCCGGCGGTGTCAGGAAACACCCTCCATGTCGCGCTCGCGATCCCCGAGGACGAGGCCGAGCGCATAGCCAATGAAGGAGAGAATCGTGTGATGAAGGTCCATGTCGACATGAACCTCTGTCAGAGCCACGGTGAGTGCGTCGCTGTCGCGCCGGACATCTTCGAGCTCGGCGACGACGATGTGCTCGTCTGGCAGGAGGAGGTCGATGACAGCCGCCGCGCTGACATGCAGGAGGCTGCCAACGCCTGCCCGATGATGGCCATCCGGCTCGAGGACTGAGCGGTCGTGAGCTCTGCCTCCAGCGCTGAGCAGGCCGTGCGACGGCTGGTGATCGTTGGAGCCTCGCTGGCTGGGCTGCGCGCCGCGCAGGCTGCACGTGCAGCCGGCCACGACGCGGGGATCGTCCTTATTGGGCAGGAGCCGCACCTCCCCTACACGCGTCCGCCGCTTTCGAAGGAGCTGCTGCAGGGCACGCAGGAGATCGAGGATTCGGCATTGCAGGTCGGCGAGCTCGACGTCGAATGGCGGCTGGGCGTGCCTGCCACGGGCCTCGATCGTCAGCGCCGGCGCGTGCGGCTGGCGGACGGAGGCGAGGTCGATTACGACAGGCTGATCATCGCCACCGGCTGCCGCGCACGCCCGTGGGAGGGCCCGGGAGCAAGGCTCGCCGGAGTGCACACGCTGCGGACGCTCGAGGATGCCGTGGCACTCCGTGGCGCCCTCGCCTCGGCTCAGCGGCTCCTGATCGTCGGTGCCGGCTTCATCGGATGTGAGGTCGCCGCCAGCGCCCGCGCGCTTGGTGTCGAGGTGACGCTGATCGACATCGCTGCGCATCCGCTGCTGCCGTTCGGCCCGCAGCTGGGCGAGCGCTGGGACCGGATGCACCGCGAGCGCGGCGTGGACGTGCGTCTCGGCGTCGGGATTGCGGCGCTGCACGGTCACGGCGCCGTGGAGCACGCGGAGCTCAGCGACGGCACGACCGTCGATGTCGACACCGTGCTGCTGGCGCTCGGCTCGGTGTTGAACACCGAGTGGCTCACCGGCTCCGGACTCGAGCTGGACCCGGCCGTGGTCTGCGACGCGACTCTGACCGACGACCCGCGACCAGGACATCCTTGCGGCAGGCGACATCGCCGCGGTGCCGGTGGGCCTCGCGGATGGCGCACCGCTGCGGGTCGAGCACTGGACCACGGCCGCCGAGCACGGACAGCTCGCCGGCCGCAACGCGCTGCTCGCCCCCGCCGAGCGCGCTTCGCACGCGACGCCTCCCTACTTCTGGTCTGATCAGTACGGGTCGAAGATCCAGGCGCTCGGTTGCCCGGCGCTTGCCGAGCGCACCGAGCTGCTCGAGCAGACGCCGGAGGGCGATCGCTGGGTGGTGGCTTGCGTCCGCGGCAGGCGCGTAACCGGCATCGTCGGAATGAACGCCGCGCGACGGCTGCCCTGGTACCGGCGCCAGCTGGCAGAGCCGCCGACGCTGGCGTCGCTGAAAGCTTCGCTGGCGGAGGAGAGCTCGACGCTTGGAACTCCCGTGGGGGCATCGGCATGAACCCCGGGCTGATCCTTCAACACGGCCCCACCAGCCCCCCTGGCCTATTTGGCGAGTGGGCCGCGGACCGCGGCGTCGCCGGTGGAGGTCCACACGACATTCGCTGACGGCGCCGACCCCTACGGCGCTTCGAGTCGAACGGAGCGATGCCGGCGATCGACGGGCGGTCGTTCGTGTGCTGTCTCGGTTCCAAGCACAGCCCCTTGGACCGCGAGGTGCCCGTCGTCGCGGACACGCTGGCGCTGATCGCGGAGGCGGTGGAGCGCGAGATCCCGGTGCTCGGCCTCTGCTACGGCGGCCAGGTGCTGGCCGACGTGCTCGGCGGCGTTGTCGAACCGGCCCCCGAAGCTGAGCTCGGCTGGTACAGCATCGAGAGCGATGACCCCGATGCTGGTGCCGGAGGGCCCATGGCTCGAATGGCACTATCAGCGCTTCACGCTCCCGCCGGGCGCACGTGAGCTGGCGCGCTCGAGCGTCGGCGTTCAGGCCTTCGTCTCCGGGCCGCACCTCGGGACCCAGTTTCACCCGGAGAGCACGATCGAGATCGTCAAGCAGTGGGCGCGCTCCGACGGCGAGCGGCTGCAGCGGCTCGGGGTGACCGACGCCGAGGAACGTCTCGAGTCAGGTCGGGAGCGGGCCAAGCGGGCCCGCTCCAACGCATTCCAGCTTTTTGACGTCTTTTGGGAGCGCGCGCAGCGCGCAAGGAGGAGAGATCCATGACCACAGGTTCGATACCGGAAGTGAGGCCCAACCGACCCTTCGGCGCCGGCCAAGGAAAACGATGCGTCGATCACGTCGGTGCGGGTGCTCTACCCGGACCTGCACGGCATCGCTCGCGGCAAGGACGTGCCGATCCAGCAGTTCGACGCCGTCGTCGAGCATGGGCTCTGCTTCTGCGCCGCGGTGATGGGTACCGACCTGCGCCACACGCCAGTGGTCGGTGGTGAGGCCGGCTACCCCGACCTGATCGTGCGCCCCGACCTCTCGACGATGGTGACGCTGCCGTGGGAGCCGGGCGTCGCCTGCTGCCTCTCGAACCTCGAGCCGGCGCAGGCGGACACGCCGATCTGTGACCCACGCGGGGCGCTCGCCCGCGCGGTCGAAACGGTCAACGAGCTCGGTTTCGAGCCGATCGTCGGCCCTGAGCTCGAGTTCTTCCTGGTCGTCCGCGACCCGGCCGCTCCCAACGGCGTGCGCCGGCATGTGGACAACCTGAGCATGGTCTATACGGTCGGCCCGCTGGCCGACCCCGATGGCCTTGTCCGTCGCATGACCGAGCAGCTGGCAACGATCGGCCTGGACGTCTTTGCTGTGAACCACGAGTTCATGAACTCGCAGTACGAGATCAACCTGCGCCACTCGGGTGCGCTCGATGCCGCCGACCGCGCATTCCGACTGAAGTCGGCTGTCAAGGACATCGCCGCGCAGAGTGGGCTGCACGCGACCTTCATGGGCAAGCCGTTCAACGACCAGGGCGGCTCCGGCACGCACCTGCACGTCTCCTTCAACCGTGATGGCGCGAACGCCTTCGCCGACCCCGCGGGCGACCATGGTGTGAGCACCGAGATGGGTCATTTCACCGCCGGCCTGATTGAGCATGCGCCGGCGCTGATGGCGTTGCTGAACCCGACGGTCAACGCGTATCGGCGAATCCAGCCTGACTCGCTGGCGCCGACCCACGCCAACTGGGGGTGGGACAACCGTGCGAGCTTCGTGCGTATCCCACCGGAGCGCGGTGGCGCCACCCGCGTCGAGCTGCGTGTCGGCGACGGCTCCGCGAATCCGTACCTGGGCATCGCGGCGGTCTTGCTCGCCGGCGCCGACGGAGTCCGCCGGAAGCTCACGCCTCCGCCACCCGTGAGCGGGGACGCGTACCGCGCCGCGGAGGATGTGATCGGCACGCCTTTGCCGACGTCACTGGATCAGGCGCTCGCCGCCCTCGCTGAGGACACGGTCCTGCGTGAGGGACTCGGCGAGGTGATCGTCGAGACGTTCCTGGCGATGAAGGGCTTCGAGCTCGAACGCCACCGAGCCTGGGTCTCCGATTGGGAGATCAGCGAATACCTCCACCACCTCTAGGAGGCAGCCATGTCAGTGACGAGCAACTTCATCGACCTCTCAGACCACGACAACTTCGTCGAGGCGGTTCCCTACGAGGCGTTCGCGCAGCTGCGCCGCGAGGATCCGGTCCACTGGAACCCTGAGCCCGGCGACGGCCAGGGCTTCTGGGCCGTGACCCGCTACGAGGACATCCGGGCAGTGCACCGTGCGCCGGAGATCTTCTCCTCAGAGATCGGCGGCACCTCACTCGAGGACCTCGAGCCCGAGCACATCGAGGCCCGCAAGTCGATGATCGACATGGACCCGCCGCATCACGACGAGCTGCGGGCCCTCGTCAACCGGCGCTTCACGCCCAAGGCGGTCGGCGTCTGGGAGGAGCAGGTGCGCAAGGTCGTCAAGGAGGTGCTCGACGGCGCGCTGCCCAAGGGCGAGTTCGACTTCGTGCACGAGATCTCCTCGGAGATCCCGATGCAGGTGTTCGCCGAGATCCTCGGGGTACCGCAGGATGAGCGGCGCGAGATCATCGAGATCGGCGACCGCCTGCTCGGCAACGCCGACCCCGAGTACGCGCACGACGGTGACGACGACGCCCACCGCCACCTGCCGTTCTCGAGCCCAGCAGCGCTCGACATGTTCGCGTTCGGCCGGCGGATCGCCGACGAGCGCCGTCACGCCTCGCGCGACGACATCATGAGCGACCTCGTCAACGCGGGGCTCTCGCAACGGGAGATGGACGTGTACTTCGTGCTGCTCGCCACCGCGGGCAACGAGACCACGCGCCACACGATCAGCCATGGGCTGATCGCGCTGAGCGAGCACCTGGACGAGCGTGACCGCCTGCGCGCCGGCTATGACGAGCTTGGCAAGACGGCAGCCGAGGAGATGCTGCGCTGGGCCACGCCGGTGCACCACTTCCGCCGCACCGCCGCGGTCGACACCGAGCTCGGGGGTCAGCAGATCAGGGCGGGCGACAAGGTCACGACCTGGTTCGTTTCGGGCAACCGCGACGAGACGGTCTTCGAGGAGCCGATGCGCTTCGACGTCGGCCGTTACCCGAACAAGCACATGACCTTCGGGCCAGGCGGGGTGCACCACTGCCTCGGCGCCCACCTGGCGAAGATGGAGGTCCGGATCACGTTCGAGGATCTGCTCTCGCGCGGGGTCGAGCTCGAGCTCGCCGGGCCGCCGGAGCGGCTGCGCTCGAACTTCTTCAACGGGATCAAGCGGATGCCGGTGACGGTTCGCTGATGATCGAGCTGCAGCGGATCGATCACGTCTGTCTGCGAGTCGCCGACCTCGAAGAGGCGGCAGGCTCGCTGGTGCGTTCAGTTCGGCCTGCACGTGAGCGGGCATCGTGGCGACGCCGTGCTGCTCTCCTGTGACGATGAGCCCTGCGCGCTCGAGCTGATCCCGGGGTCCGCAGGCCGGGCTCGACCACGTCGCCTACGAGCTTCGGCGAGAGCTGCTCGCTGGAAGCGGCGCGAACGCACCTTGTGCGAGTTCGGGGCCGTGGTCGAAGATGACGGCGAGGGTGGACTGTTGACCGCCGATGCCGACGGCAACGGCGTTCAGATCCTGTCCTATCGCGAGCCGGTGTCGCGGCTCGTCCCCCACGCTCGTCCGGCCGGCGGCGCCGTCGTCGGGCATCCGCGCAAGCTCGGTCACGTCAACTTCCTGGCCGGCAACTTCGAGGAGCAGTGCCGCTTCTACACCGAGGGCCTTGGGATGAAGCTCACGGACTGGCTCGGCGAGGATGGCGTCTGGTTCCACATCAACTCAGACCATCACGTGATGGCACTGATTCGATCCCGCCATCCCACCCCCGACGCCCCGAGGCGCACTTCCATCACCTCGCCTTTGACGTGATCGACATCGGCCAGATGCGTGTCGCGCTCGATCACCTCGGTCGCCACGGCCGCTGGCTCGGCTGGGGGCCGACACGCCACGGCGTCGGCGGCAACATCGCCTCGTACGTCCGGATCGTGGAGGAGGAGTGCTTCGTCGAGCTGTACTGCGACATGGAGCAGTTGCAGCTGGGCCACCAGCCGCGGCGCTGGCCGGACGACCGCTTCTCATCCAACACCTGGGGCCCGCTGCCGCCGCGCTCCTACTTCCGCTTCGACCAGGCGGCGATCGACTCCGAGCGCGAGAGCCTCGAGATGCTCGGAACGCCGCTGCCACCCGCGCCCCCGCCAAACCCCGCGCATGCGCCCGCAAAGGAGACCGTATGACCCTGCAGGGCTACACCGTTCCCCGTACGCCGGACGGCCGCGCCAGCCTGGTTCCGCCGCCGCCGTGGCATTACGTTGGCGACTTCCTCGTCGTCGACTACCACGCCGATCCGCAGGCCGCCGCTTCGCTCCTTCCCGACGGGCTCGAGCCACATCCCGACGCCGGCCGCTGCGCCGCGGTGTTCGCCGACTGGCAGTCCTTCTCGGAGGGCGGCGATGAGCTGACCGATCCGGTGCGCTCGCAGTACCGCGAGTTCTACCTGGTTTTGGGTGGACTGCTCGACGGCGAACCGGTGACGACCTGCCCCTTCATCTGGGTCAACCAGGACTTCGCGATGGCGCGCGGATGGATCCAGGGTTACCCCAAGAAGCTCGGCGACGTCTGGATGACGCGTACGTTCGAGCTCGAATCCAAGGCATCTCCCGGGATTCGCGCCGGGGCGCGATTCGGCGCCACCTGCTCAGCGCGGGGGCGCGAGCTGGCGCGCGGGACGGTTACGCTCGAGCAGCAGAGCGAGTCGGGCTCGCTGCACACCGACCCGCCGCTCGTCAATGTTCGCCACTTCCCGCGGCTTGCCGCCGGCCGGCATCAGGATCCGGCGGTGCATGAGCTCGTCCGTGCCCGCAGCCGCGATCGCAACGTCTCGGCCATCTGGGAGGGCGCCGCGACAATCGAGCTCTCTGCGGCCCCCGGCGAGGAGCACACGCTGCTCGCGCCGATTGATGTCGTGCGCGGTTACCGGTTCACGTTTGCCTACACGGTCGATGACCTCGAGACCGTTACGGAATACGGCCGATGACCGCCACCGCCGGGGTCAACTTCGCGACGGTCGCCGGCTACGAGGTCGCGACCGATCACTGGATCGGCGGCGAGCGCGTGGCGAGCGCAGACCGCTTCGACGTGATCACGCCGATCGACGGCTCGGTGATCGCACGCGTCGCCGCAGGCGGCGCAGAGGAGGCGGACCTGGCCGTACACGCCGCGCACGCGGCCTCGCCCGGTTGGGCCGCGCTCGGTGCCGCCGGCCGCGGCGAGCTGCTCAATCGGCTTGCCGACCTGATCGATGCCAATGTCGACAAGCTCGCCGCCGTTGAGTGCGCCGACATGGCGATGCTGCTCGAGTCGCTGCGCCTGCGCGTGATCTTCCGCGCGGCCGCCAACTTCCGCAACTACGCGGACCTCGCGCTGGCCTATGAGGAACGCGACTGGCACTCCAAGGGCACCTGGAACCGAGTGCAGCGGATGCCCGCCGGGCCGGCAGCGGTGATCACTCCCTGGAACGCGCCGTTCATGCTGTCGACGTGGAAGGTCGCGCCGGCACTCGCAGCCGGTTGTCCGGTCGTGCTCAAGCCCGCCGAGTGGTCTCCCCTGTCCTGCTCGCTGCTCGCTGACCTGACTGCCGAGGCAGGCTTCCCGCCGGGCGTCTTCAACGTGCTTCAGGGAGTCGGCGAACAGGTCGGCGCGGCGCTCGTCTCACATCCGCTGCTGCGACGGGTCTCATTCACCGGCTCCCCGGAGACGGCGCGTCACATCGGCGTGAGCGCCGCCAGGAACCTCGTGCCCTTCACCGGTGAACTCGGCGGCAAGGGCCCGCTGATCGTGTTCGAGGACGCCGACCTCGACGCGGCTGCCGCCAAGGCCGCCGGCCAGTACGACGACGCCGGCCAGGTCTGCCTGGCAGGAACGCGACTGCTCGTGCAGGAGAGCATTCGCGAGCCGTTTCTCGAGCGCTTCAATGCGGCGGTCGACAAGCACGTGCTCGGCGACCCACGTGACGCGCGGACCACCGTCTCGCCGCTGATCCACCCCGATCACCTCGAACGCGTCGACGGCTTCGTCCAACGCGCGGTCGCCGGGGGACATCGGTTGGTGCGCGGCGGCAGGCGGCTCGACGGTCTCCTCTACGAGCCAACGTTGTTTGAGCCCAACGGCAATGACGCCGAGATCGTCCAGCGCGAGGTCTTCGGACCGGTGCTGACGTTCCAGAGCTTTGCTGACGAGCACGAGGCGGTCGCCCTCGCCAATTCGACCGAATATGGCCTCTCGGGCATCGTCTACACGCGCTCGATGGGGCGCGCCGACCGCATCGGGCGTGCCGTACGCGCCGGCATCGTCTGGGTCAACACGTTCCTGGTACGCGACCTCACCGCGCCATTCGGCGGCGTTGGCATCTCCGGGATCGGCCGCGAGGGCGGCAACTACGCACTCGACTTCTACTCGGATCTGAAAACGCTGCAGATCCTCGACGGGAGCGTGAGGTGACGAGCCTGGCGAAGTAGGTACTCGAGCTCGAGCGAGCAGTGCGCGCCTGCGCGGCGCGGGGATGAGGGTCAACAAGTGATTTCAGGAGAGGGATATGAGTGACGCTTCTGCACAGGGGAACCTGGGCGAACGAAAGCTGACGACGCTCCATGCGATCGGTCAGTCGCTGGCGATCGGACCGATGTTCTCGGCCGGTCTGCTGACGGGCTTGGTCGCGAGCGTGGCCGGCTTCAGCACGCCGCTGTCAGTGTTGCTGGGCACGATCGGGGCGATCTGCCTGGGTTATGTGATCTCGCTGTTCGCGCGCCGCTACGCGGGCGCCGGCGCGATGTATGAGTACCTGGTGCACGGCGCCCATCCGAGCATCGGCGTTTTCGGCGCCGGGCTCTATGGCGTCGGCATCCTGTTCCTTGGTGGCGGTGGCGTGTTCATCGCCAACGGCTTCCTGGCGCAGGCGTTCCTTGCCGATATCCACATCCATGTGACCTGGTGGATCCCGTCACTGGTGATCCTCGGGATCGCTGTCGGGCTCAACCACGTTGGCGTGCGAGTCGCGATTCAGGGCGTGCTCGCGCTCGCGGCCATCTCGGCGATCCCGTTCCTGATCCTTGCGATCTCGATCATCGCCCAGGGCGGTAAGGGCGGCAATACGCTGGCCGTGTTCGGCACCAGCCACAGTTCCTGGAACAGTGTCTTTCACGGCATCCTGTTCGCGGTCACGTTGTTCATCGGCTTCGAGGCGGCGGCGTCGATCGGAGAGGAAGCGCGCGAGCCACACCGGGCGATCCCGCGCGCGCTGATCGGTAGCGTCGCGCTTGCCGGCGTCTTCTACCTGCTTGTCACCTACTCGGGCGCGATCGGCTTCGGGGTCAAGGACTCGGCGTCGGTCTGGCCATCAGACCCGTCACCCATGGGCACGCTCGCCCAGTCGTACGTCGGTCACTGGCTGTCCGTGCTGATCGACCTGGTGGTGACGCTCGACTCGATCTCCGTGGCGCTGGCGTTCACGGTCGCCGGCTCACGTGTGTTCTTCGCACTCGGTCGTGACGGGCTGCTGCCGAAGTTCACCACGCGCGTGTCACGCCACAACACGCCGCTCGGCGGCAACCTCGTGATTCTCGGAGCCGGCGTGATCGCGATCATCCTCGGCGGGATCACGACGCTCGGCGCGGGGCCGATCACCAACAACGTCGAGGCATTCCAGATCAGCGCGGGTGTCGGCTCATACCTGATCGAGGCCGTCTACGCGATGCTGGCGGTGGCCGCGCTCCGGATCATCTGGACGAACTGGAACGGCGGCGGGCGCGTCTGGCGCCTGTTGGTGGCGGCGGTGGGTATTGCCACACCGGTACTCGCCTACTACGGGACGCTGAATCCGTTCCCGGCGTACCCGGGCGACCTCAGCCTGATCATTGCCGGAGGCTGCGCGGTGCTCGTAGCGGTCTGGTTCCTCTACCTGCAGTCCGCGCACCCTGACCGCATAAGCAATGCCGCTCAGCACGCCGCGCAGCATGAAGGCGTGCCGCCGTTGGATGAGAGCCTGACATTCCAACCTGAGCCGGGATTGCCGGCATGACACCGGTCGTTTTTCTTTCAAATTGCGGGATTGAGCCGGCGGCGGGCTTGCGCTGGAGGCGACTTTCGGTTTAACGTTGTTCCAGCGGTTCGGGAGGGAGCAAGCCCAGCGAAAGCCAAAGCGAGGCGGCTCCCGAAGGCGACTGACGAAGCTTATTTCGTGCGCAGGCTACGCGCGAGAGCAGGCAGATCGTCGCCCCCGGACCGCTTTTCTTTTGCCCGCCGGCAGTTCTTGCGATTCTCACGTCCGGCGGGCCCGGTCGTCTCGTCCGGCGGGCCGCGATCGTCACGTCCGGGGGGCTGTCTACCGTGGTTCGTGCGGCAGATGTTGCCGCCGATGCGGTGCGGGTGCCTGCTCCTGCGCCACTAGTGCGACCGGGGCGCTCCCTGGGAGCTGGCGCTGAGGGTTGACCCTGGATTCACCTCAGCTAGCCCGCCCGCTCCCTGGCATTAGCACCGTCGACGACGGCGTCGTCAACCGACGGCCGGGGTCCGCTCTCGATGTATCAACGGCCAGTGGGCCGGCCTCTTATCAGTGTCGGCGGCCGCTGCCCGCTGACGCCAGATCAACCATCGCGGCCCTCGCCGCGAGGAAGGGGGCCCCAATGGCCGCGGTACATCAGCTCTCACCGAAGGCGGAACCACTCTCCGCGAAGGCGGAACCAACTTGCGCAACCAGGGCGGTGAAGGTCCTGAAGTACGTTCGCCGAGAGGCTCCGGCGACCATACCGCGGTCGAGCGTGGACGAGCTCGAGAACCTGCCGACACGCGTGCTTGCCAACTTCCACAGCACGTCGGACTGGTCCAAGGTCACCAAGGACGAGCAGTTGCGGGACTGGCTCGCTGCGAATCCGGTCCCCATCTCGCGAGCGAAGGCGTCCGGGCCCCTCTTCAGCGGCACGCTGGTCTTCGCCCAGCTCCAGTTCCAGGTTGCGGGCCAGCCGCCCTCCGCGATCGCAATGTCCGACGTCCAGACCGCGCTTGACTACGCGTCCCTCGCGCTCATCCCGATGCAGCGGTACATATCCCAGTACGGGAATTGCGACGTCGGCACCTGGCCGGACGTGATCCCGTTTCCGGTGAACCTGCCAAGCGCCAGCTTCACCGTCTCGACGTTCGAGACATGGGTAGACGAGATCGCCCAGACCGCGCGCAACAGCAAGGCCAGTAACCCGTGCGTCGTGATCTTGCACAACCGCGACCTGCCTGGCGCGGCGCAATTCACCGGCAACCGAAACTCGTTCCACGGGATGACCGGCAATGGCACGCCGTATTGCTACTCCCTCGTGTTCACCCAGAACCTGACGATCGCCGATCCCGGGCATTTCTACGCTGACAAGCTCAGCCACGAAATCGCCGAGATGATCGTCGATCCCAAGGCCGATGACAGCAATCCCGAGGTGTGCGACCCCTGCGCCGGCAACTGCAACAACATTTGGTTCAACCTGTTTGACAACAACGGCGTCTACATCGGTGGAACCGCCGACCCGGCGTCGGCCCAGCCCTACAAGTTCTTCATCAACCCGATCGTGTCCGGCGCCGTCGCCGTGAACGGCAATGGCTGCATCGCCTCTGGTGCCGCTGCGGAGATCGGATGCGTCTATCCCCCTCCGTTCGTTGCCGGCGAGCTGCTCTCGTATACCGACGACTCAAGCCCGGGCAACGTCTCCGCCCCGATTCTGGTCGGGTTCGGCGGCTGGCTCCAGTTCAAGTTCCTGTTCGCGGGCCAAAACGACCTCGGCCAGAACCGCATCTACGCGGTGAACTCCGACGCGACAGCTCCTGTCCTACGGGGACGATGGGGTGCAGGGCAACGTCTCGGACCCGGTGGAGGTCGGCTTCGGCGGCTGGCTCCAGTTCAAGTTCCTGTTCGCAGGCCAAAACGCCGCTCGGCCAGAACCGCATCTACGCGCGTCAACTCCAGCGGCCAACTGCTCTCCTACGGCGACAACGGAACACCCGGGAACGTCTCGGACCCGGTGGAGGTCGGCTTCGGCGGCTGGCTCCAGTTCAAGTTCCTGTTCGCCGGCCAAAACGCCCTCGGCGAGAACCGCATCTACGCGGTCAACTCCGAGCGGCCAACTGCTCTCCTACGGGGACGATGGGGCGCCGGGCAACGTCTCGGACCCGGTGGAGGTCGGCTTCGGCGGTTGGCTGCAGTTCAAGTTCCTGTTCGCAGGCCAAAACGACCTCGGCCAGAACCGCATCTACGCGGTCAACTCAAGCGGCCAACTGCTCTCCTACGGCGACAACGGAACGCCCGGGAACGTCTCGGACCCAGTGGAGGTCGGGTTCGACGACTGGCTGGACTTCAGCTACCTGTTCGCCGGCCGCAACCTCGCCGGTCAGAACCGCGTCTACGCCGTGCCGGCGTAGACGCGCTGTCGGCAGCGCCCGCTGCCGGCAGACCCGCTGCCGGCAGACCCGCTAGCCTGGGGGATATAGTTAACCTCTCAACTATCCACCTCTCAACTATCTCCCCCAGGTGCTCATGACCACGCTAAGCAACACGCAGTCGTCCGAGGATCCGCTCGCAATCGACGACGCGACACAGGAATTGCTATTCACCGCCGCACGGACCGCAAACACCTTCAGCGATGAGCCCGTCTCAGACGAGCAGCTGAAGGCAATCACCGAACTCGCCAAGTGGCCGCCCACGATGGCCAACATCAACCCGTTGCGGATCATGATGGTGCGCAGCGACGAAGGCAAAGAGCGGTTGGGGCCGTTGATGAGCGAGGGCAATCGCGCCAAGACGATCAGCGCCCCGGCCGTCGCGGTGCTCGCCGTCGACACCGACTTTCACGAGAAGATTCCCGAGCTGTTGCCGTTTCGGCCCGAGCTGCGCGAGAACTTCGTGGCAGACGCGGAGAACCGCGAGCGCTTGGCGATCTTCAACGGCGCTCTGCAAGCCGGCTACTTCATCCTCGCCGTCCGGGCGGCCGGTCTGGCGGCCGGACCCATGCTCGGCTTCGACGGTCCCGGCATCGACGCCGAGTTCTTTGCGGACCGGCCATGGAAGACGATCCTCGTAGTCAACATCGGCAAGCCCGGCACCGATCCATGGTTTGACCGGCTGCCGCGGCTGGCTCACGACGACTACGTGCAATACGCGTAAGCGGTTTCGCTGCAAAAGTCGGGCGTTCGCGTGCATCACCCGTGGCGGGTGTTGCACGCGCCCGGCAGTCTCGGCGAGAATGCACGCATGTCCCTTTCCGAACGGCTGCTCCTGTCATGGCTGTCAAACGCGATCATGCTGGCGGTGGCCGACCTGGTGCTGACCAACGTCACGGTCACCAACGCCGGCGACCTGATTTTTGCGGCGGCGTTGTTCGGAATTCTCAATACCTTCCTCAAGCCGATCGTCCGACTGCTGACCCTGCCGCTGGCGGTGATCACGCTCGGCGTGGCTTGG
This sequence comes from uncultured Actinomycetota bacterium, assembly GCA_963818135.1. Taxonomy (GTDB): domain Bacteria; phylum Actinomycetota; class Thermoleophilia; order Solirubrobacterales; family Solirubrobacteraceae; genus Palsa-465. Next base: position 61,548 of record CAWFRF010000022.1, on the reverse strand, counting down.
TTCTTCGTGTCCATGCTGATGCTCTGGCTCACACAAGCGATCGTCAGCGGATTCACCATCCACGGGTTCTGGACCCTCGTATGGGCAACGCTCATTGTGTGGGCGGTCGACCTGATCCTCGACATCCTGCTTCGACCCCGGGGACGGGCCCAGACCGCGGGGTAACTGAACCGACCGGGACGAACGCCCGGCTACGTCTGCTTCGATCAGCAGTCCGAGATGCTCAGCGGTTGATCTGGTAGTCCAGCAGTAGGTACCCGGTCGGCGACGTGATCGCTCGAGTCAGAGTCATTCGCATCGCTGGTGTGGCATCGAACAGCTTCCGACCGGTGACCTGTACCGCCGGGGCGATCACGAGTCGCAGCTCGTCGACCAGGTCCGCCTTGAGCAGCGACTGGGCCAGCTCGATGCTCCCGTGGACCCCGATGTCTCCGCCGGGCTGCCGCTTCAGGTCCGTGACGAACTCAACGAGACCGCCATTAGCGACCGAGCTCTTCGCCCACTGTCGCTCGGGCGGCGTCGTGGTCACCACGAACTTCTCGACGCCGTTGATAAAGCGCGCGAACGGTTGAATGTCGCTGTTCGGCCAGAACTCCGCCCACTCGTCGTACGTGTGCCGCCCCAGGAGCACCGTGTCCTGGCTGGAGATGACCCTGCCGAGGTTCTCGCTCATCACCTCATCGAAGTCGGTGATGAAATCCAACGGTTCCTCGGCAACCCCGTCGAGTGACAGCAGCTCATAGGCGACTACTTTGCGCACAGCGTCGGCTCCTCGGATTGGCCAGCGACGAATGTCCTGTCAGCCCTGAAACTAATCGATCGCAATCGCGAGGTGCGCACCGCCAAGACGAGCAACGCCGCACCGCGCTGCGAGCGACGGGCTACGACCCGAGGCTGAATGGTGGGTAGCGGTCGGTGATCAATAGGAAGGCGTAGGCAGCGACGCGGTTGTGCCAGCGGAACACGCCCTCGATGAAGTCGAACAGCGACCGCGGGTAACGCCCCGTGAAGAGAATCGCGAACCAGGCAATGATGGCGGCGAACAACGCTGCGATCGTGAGGAAGAAGAGCGCGATGTAGTGCGGGATCGCGAGCAGCCACTTGATCAGTGGCAGGCCGCGGCTGAGGTCGTTCTGGGCGTCGGGGTATGCGAAGTTCAGGTGGACGGCCTGTTCCTCGTCGGTGGAGGGGTAGCGATCGTCCATCAGCGCGAAGTAGACGGCGATCCGGTTCGTGAACCGGGTCAGCTGGAGGTTCCAGTCATACCACCAGCGCGGATACTTCTTGCGGAACAGCAGCATTAGCAGGACAGGGATCACGAGTATTGCGATGCCTCCGCCGGCGTAACGGGCACCGCTGCCCCCGTGGGAGAAGCTGCCGCCTTCAATCGTGGCGGCAAGGATCCCGATCGGGATGATCGTGAAGATCCGAAAGGCCGTCGTGAGCCGGTTCAGTTTGCGGTCGGGGTAGTCGACCGCGAAGGTGAGCGGATAGTCGTGGCTGCCGCCGGGCGGCACCCCGCCGCCGAGCGGCGATCCCGGCACCTGTCCTGAGTTCTCCATTGGTGCTCCCTCTCTGTTAGGTGTACGGCGTACACTCTGGAGTGGACTGTAGGTGTACGCCGTACACTTGTCAAGCTTTATGACGCAAGAGACGAGAAATACCGGCCGTAGACGACTGAGCAGACCGTCCGTGCTCGAGGCGGCCGTCGCGCTCGCAGACTCGGACGGCCTTGAAGGGTTCAGCATGCGCCAGCTCGCGCAGGCGCTCGGTGTGGTCCCGATGGCGCTCTATAAGCACGTGGCGAACAAGGACGAACTGCTCGATGGCATGATCGACATCGTCTTCAGCGAGATCGAGTCACCCTCAATCGATCATGACTGGAAGTCAGCGATGCGAGGCCGGGCGATCTCGGTCCGGGCGGCACTGACTCGCCATCCTTGGGCGGTCGGGCTGATGGAGACGCGGACCCCTGGTCCGGCCAATCTGCGAAACCACAACGCCGTCATGGGCTGCCTGCGTGAAGCGGGCTTCTCATTCGTGGCGGCGATCCACGCCTACTCGGTCCAGGACGCCTACATATACGGCTTCGCGCTACAGGAAAAGACGCTTGGGTTCGACACGCCGGGCGACGCCGGAGCGGCCGCCCAGAGAAGGGCACAGACCATCGGCGCGCTCGAGGACTACCCATATCTCGCCGAGATCGCCACGAAGCTTCCCGAGACCGGTTACGACAACGCCAGCGAGTTCGCTTGGGGACTTGACCTGATCCTCGACGGCCTCGACCGCCATCGCGATGAACCGCGACCATGACCACACCGTTGGAGGATGACGTGGGGTCGGGTCCCGAGCGCGGCCGTGTCGTCGATGAGATCGTTTTCGGAACTCGAGGCCAGACTGAGGTCGACTCGATCCTTGATCGGTTCTGTGTCGCGCAGCTCGGAGCTGAGGTCAGAGAGGTTCTGTTTCGCGAGACCAGCGTGGGTGTCGTCGTGGGCCTGCTGCTCGGTGATGGACGCCGAGTGGTGGTCAAGGCACATCAGCCCCGGGAGACCCGCGCCAGGTTGCGAGCCGTCGCGGAGATCCAAGGACAGCTACATGTCGCCGGCCTGCCCTGCCCGGAGCCACTGGCTGAGCCCGCATGGCTTGTAAATGGCTATGCGACGATCGAGACACTCATTGACGAGGGCGAACTTCGCGATACCCATGATCCAGGATGCCGACGACTGATCGCCGAAGCGCTTGCCTGGCACCTGGAAATCACTGGCTCGCGGCCGGCGCCAGAGGCGTTGAAAGGAGATTGGAGCCTGTACGCGGGTGACGAACTGTGGCCCGGTCAAGCGCACTCGCCGATCTTTGACTTCAAAGCCACCAATACTGGAGCCGAATGGATCGACGCCATCGCGACCCAAGCCAAAGCTCTCTTTGAACCTCCCGGGCCACCGATTGTCGGTCACAGCGACTGGAGCGGCAAGCACTTCAGGTTCGCGAACGAACGGGTCACCGCGATCTATGACTGGGACAGTCTCTCCGGGAGCAGTGAAGCTTCCCTCGTCGGCGTGGCCGCGATGACCCACACCACCCGATTCGACCTTCCCGAAGTGACGCGCTACCCGACCCCGGAAGAGATGACCGCCTTCATCGATGAATACAGCGCCGCCCGCGAACGGCCGCTAAACCGAGCCGAACGCCGTCAGATCGCCGCGCACGCTCTTCTGCTCGCCGCATACACCGCCCGATGCGAACACTGCGGTCTCAATGGCTACGACGCTGACACCGACCCTGCGAGCTTCACCAACGCGCTCCGGACGCACGGGCAGGCCTACCTCAGCGCCTAACCAGACCAGTTCCCGTTTCGGACCATTCCGACAGTCTCGCCGCGCGTGTGGGAGCATCTACTCTCGATGACCGATACGGACGGCCTGATCACCGGCGTGGACTTCGTCTGCATCCCGGCGCAGGACTTTGAGGCCATGACCGCCTTTTACGGCGAGACGCTCGGCCTGCCGTTCATTAAGCGCTACGGGAGCCGGCCGGGCGCCGAGTACCAAGCCGGCAACCTGACGCTGGCCATCATGCGCACCGAAGACTTCGGCGGCACTTTCTCGAGCAACGCGATGCCGATTGCGCTGCAGGTCGCCGATGTGGCCATCGCGCGTGAGCAGCTGGAGGCGAAGGGCGTTCAGTTCGTCAGCGAGACGTTTGACTCCGGTGTCTGTTGGCAGGCGATCTGCCTGGATCCTGACGGCAACCCGCTGTCGCTGCACCACCGCTACGCGCCCAAGGACTAGACAGCCTCAACGTCAGAGATCCTCTGGTCGTGTCCCGTCAGGCTGATCGCGCGAGCCACGGCTCGATTCTCGGAGCTGGAGTTGCGCGGCGATGCCCGCGTTGTAACGACCGCCGTTAGCGAGCGCGAGCAGCACGGACCTCTTCTCTCTGATCACCCGATGGGGGTGATGTGCGGTAGCCCGGGCCCAGGCCAGACTGGGCATCCCGGCGCCCGACCTGGGGCGCAGCAATCTCGACTGCGGAGAGCATCATGAGTCAGGCGGCAAGTCCTGGGGCGACGGAGGGTCTGTCTGACCACGAGGCGCGCACCATCGGTGTCGAGGCGTACGTTTACTTCTACCCGCTGGTTCTGATGGAGGCGACACGTCGGCAGATGACCAATGCTCCGGCGGGGGCCAAGCCGGGGTTCGGGCCGGTCGGGGAATTCGCGCATGTGCCAGAGTTCCCGCCCGCGGAGTTCCGGGCGGTTGTGCGACCGAATTTCGACACGCTCTACTCCGTCGCGTGGCTCGATTTGACCGGCGAGCCGACGGTCGTGTCGACGGCGGACACCGACGGTCGGTACTACATGCTGCCGCTGCTGGACATGTGGACGGACGTATTCGCGGTACCTGGGAGTCGCACGAGCGGCACACATGCGGCTGAGTTCGCGGTCGTCCCGCCCGGTTGGGTGGGAACGCTCCCCGAAGGTGTCGAGATGATTCGGGCGCCAACGCCTTACGTGTGGATCATCGGGCGCACCCAGACCAACGGTCCGGCCGACTATGACGCGGTGCACACGGTGCAAGACGGGTACACGCTCACACCACTGTCGAGTTGGGGACAGCAGGCCACACCGCGCGTCGTACCGACGATCGATCCGACCGCCGACACGGAGACGCCGCCTCTCGACCAGGTCAACGCGATGTCTGCCGCCGAGTACTTCGGCGCTGCAGCGGAGCTACTGAAAATGCACGCACCGCACCCAACGGACTGGTCGACTATCGCGCGGCTCGCGCGGATCGGAATTCGTCCGGGCGAGAGTTTCGATTTCGACGAGCTCGACTCGTCGCTTCAGGCCGCGGTGACGGACGCTCCTGCGGCAGCGCGAGAGCTCATGCAAGCGACACTGCCGGGAATCGCGAAAATCGTCAACGGCTGGCAGATGAACACCGACACGATGGGCGTCTACGGCAACTACTACCTGAAACGTGCACTCGTCGCGATGCTCGGGCTCGGTGCCAACCAGCCCGAGGACGCGATCTACCCACTCTGCCTGACCGACGCCGATGGCCGGCCGCTAAACGGCGACAACGACTACATCCTGCATTTCGAGCAGGACGAAATCCCACCCGTAGGAGCCTTCTGGTCCGTCACCATGTACGACGGTGAGGGATTTCAAGCCGCCAACCCGATCAACCGGTTTGCGATCGGCGACCGTGACGACCTCACTTTCAACGACGACGGCTCGCTTGACCTCTACATCCAGCACGACAACCCTGGCACCGCACACGAATCCAACTGGCTGCCTGCCCCACGCGGACCGCTCGGCGTGACGATGCGTCTATACGCTCCCGCACCCCAAGCGCTCGACGGCCGATGGGCACCACCGGCAACCAAACGGCTGCAATAGACAAATGCTCGACAAGACTGGCGCTATGACCGAATAGCGCTCGTGCGGTCGGGACGTGGCGTCACGAGCGGTTCACGGTGCCTTACTCACAATGACCGGCTTCGTGTTAGGTGACCGTCAGCTTGGCGCCCGCGACTTGCGGTCCAGTCCACTTACCAGCTGGGACGAAGACCGCGGTGTAGCGCCCGGTTGGCAGCGGCGGCATGACGTTGTGTTCGCCGGCTGAGTCCTTCAGGCACAACGGCGTCCAGTACCGAGAGGTCTTTGGCAGCTGATTTGCCGCGATCTGGGTGCAGCTCATGTAGGTCACACGAACCTGGAACTGGTAGACGGTCCTGCCGGGCTTCGCGACCAGATGCTGTTCGGGACTGCATCCCACAGCCGAGAAACCTGGCGCCTGCACCTGACCGTCCGAGTTACGCAAGCCAACGGCGAAGAGACCATCGATTCGACAGCCGCTCAACAGCACGACCGTCTTGGTCGTGCGGTTGTCGAAGATCAATCTCGCGGTCACAGACTGTCCGGCGTGCACGCGATCACGGTCCAGCACCAGCCTGCCGGTAACCCGTGGCGTGCCTGCGCTGCTGCCACATCCTGCCAGCAGCAGACCAGCACAAAGACCCGCTAGGCCACAGAGAACGCACGCCCGCTTTCCCACGGGAGGACTCGAATGCCCACGTAACCACCGTCGGTCTATCGCCACCGCAGCGGTGCCCCGCGGCGGTATCGGGTTCGTGGCAACACGCTTGTCTTGCCCTGGTGCGCTCGGTGAGTGCCTTCAGCGGATAGCAGCAGCCTTGGTAGAAGGGATGAGCAGTGCCGGGACGTCCCCATTACTGTTGTGTGGGCGATGACATCGGTCGGGGACATGGATCTGTGGCGAGAGAAAGATGGGCGCAAATGGCGGATCGGCAGTGATACCGAGGTCGCCTGGATCCGGGACCACACGCTGGCCCCTGGGATCGCGTGGGCGATCCCGCCGGTGTTCGAGACCTACGCCACGCTTGAGCTTCCGGTTCTGCCCAACGGTCGTGGTGGGTGGGCTCGCCGTACAAGCAAACCGCTGCCACAGTGGTTGGTGACTCCAAACCGCCATGATGCTGCTGTGCTTGCCGTCCTTGAAGAGCACACCGCGCCGCAGCCGTGGTGGCTCGGATACCTGGATAAAGACGCCTCCGGGATAGACACGGTCTTCGATGACGTGCCGAAAGTGACGCTGTACGCCGGGTGGGATTACGTGCTCATCGAAGCCGGGTCAGAGCAGGCACGAAGCTGGTGCCGAAACCGCTGGTGGAAAGGGACGACCCTCCCAGACTTCATGTTCCCGGCGGACCGGTCGTGGCTCACATCCACCCTGTGGGATGACTGGTGGACGAGCATTGGCGGATCCAGGCGCATGCTTGACGCCTTCTCGACCCATCCCGATCTACGACACCGCGTTCGCGAAGTCACGCTCTCCACAAAGGACGTCACCCCACCCATGCGCATCGAGGACTGACCGCCAGACAGGCACTGACCGCCAGACAGGCGCTTTCACCGAAAGGACTCGTCAGCCCGACCCCGACGTTAGGTATGCAAGGCCACGAACGCGATAGCGGAGGCCGAGCCGAGCTGCAGCAACGCTCGGAAGTGCCGCTTTCGTGGCAACCCGATCATCACGCCGCGATCTGCCGCGCTATCGCTTACACGACCGGGACAGTGAAGCTGAGTGGGCGTTGCTCGTTAGTTGCTAGCGATGCGTCGCAGCTCGTTGAGAGTCTGCTGGTCGGGACGGATTACGCCGACACCAGGATGACGCGGAAACGGTGAATCGTTGCTAGCCAAGAGACCGAGTGCCTCGCTCGCGTGAGAAGCAGCCCGAATCGGATCGCCGGTGCGCTCGTACACCCGAGCGCGAGCGACTTGGATGCGCCACGCCGTGGCTGGGAACGGGCTGTGCTGACTAGCGGCAGCATCCAGCAGGTCGAGCACCTCCGCGCGGCTCCCGTCAGCGCTTTCTTGGATGAGCACTTCAGCAAGCCGCAACTCGGTGCCATGTCTGACGCTGACTGTGGCCTCGATCGCGAGGCAGGCTCGGAGATGCTCCTTGGCCATGTCAAAGCGGCACTCGTCCGCGAAGGATTCTCCGAGCGCGTAGTGAGCACTGGAGGTCTGCAGCAGGTCATCGGGGTACCCGTCTAGTACCTGCTGGCTCAGCATCCGCCCAGCCTCTATCCGGGCAGGATCGTTGGTGTGCAGCAGCGAGAGACCCTTGATGCGCAGGTATTGCGAGCGCGACGAACGGGCGCGGTTCAGCTTGGCCCAGAAGAGCGCTTGGGCCGAGTCATCCCACGAGTCGCTGCGAAACCAATCGTCGGAGCTGGAAGACACGGGGCCGGATGGTCGCACACGTTCGAAGCGATAGTGCCGGGACGCGAGGGTAGATGAGTGGTTTGCCACGCAAACGCTTGTCGCGCGGTAGACGCTTCCGCGGAAGGATGGCTGGTGGGATGAGAAACCGGGGTCGGGTGGCTGCGACGGTCGCCGTTGGCGCCCTCGCGCTGTCGGGTTTGGCCCTGGCGGATCGAGTAGGCGACTCGCCGCCAATCACGGATCGCGCCCAACACGCCCTGCTGCGATTAGCAGGCAAGCAGGCGCGGACGAACGGGGATCGTCATCCCTTCGACATCGAGGCGGTTCGGCTGACCTATCGGCGAGCCCGGTTGATCCTTGGCGGCAGTAGGTCAGACCATGTGCCGTGGGGTGAGCCCATGTACGTCGTCGCCATGCGAGGCCGGTTCAACCCACAGGCGGGCTTCATTTCCAACCGCGTGGCATTTAGGTTGGACCCTCACCCACCCGTGCAAGTGCTTGAGATCATGTTCACCGCGAGCCCGCTGCAGGAATACGAGTCTGATCAGTTTCCCGGTCCGTACCCGAAGCTCTCGCACGTCGTTCATCTCGGGTGAGCGCACAACCTGTCCAGGACTGTCGCCAAGAGAGGCCCGGCTAGAGCCGAGTCTCCGGCGGGATCTGCTGGCGCTCTTGGTGCAGCCAAATCCGGTAGCCGAGGTACTGCACCAGGAAGAACACGCCCGAGACCACGAGCGTGTGCCCCCAGAGGGAAGTCAGGAAGTCCCTGACGTGCGGTTGGTTAGGCACGAGCGCATATGCGATGACACCAGCGGCCACGCCGCTCACGGCACCGTCCAGAGCCCGGGCATGCCATGGCATCCGACGCGAGTTTGCGATTGTTTGCGGCTACTAAGTGGAACCGGAAGCTCGGGGTTTCTGGGGGCATTTGCGCCCCCGAATGCACACCGCTTCCTGCAAGGGCGCACCGGCTATCGCCGGCGGTGGCTAGGCGATCGTCACGGCATGGTCTCCGTGCAGGCCGCATAAGGGCCACAATGACGCCGTGAACACCGAGGTTACCCGGACCGCGTTGCTCGTGTTGGACGTGCAGACCGCCATCGTCGAGCCCGCCCCGGAGTCATTCTTCGTGGCGATGCGCCGTGCCGTGGACGCGGCGCACGACGTTGGGATCCAAGTGATCTACATCCGCGTCGAGCTTCGACCGGGTCACGTGGGGGTCTCCCGTCGCAACAAGCGCCTGACCCGGCTCCAGCCTGTCCTGCAGCAGGGTGCGCCTGGGCTCGAGATCCATCCATCGCTCGCGCCCGAGGAGCGAGACATCGTCTTGACCAAGCACCGTGTGAGCTCGTTCGTGGGAAGCGGGCTCGACGTGGTGTTGTCGTCGCTCGGCGTCACTTATCTGGTCCTTGCCGGAGTCTCGACAAGCACGGCGGTCCTCGGGACGGCGATGGCTGCCGCCGACATGGACTTCGGGCTTCACGTTCTCAGCGACGCCTGCTTCGACGCCCGGACGGACGCCCATGATCTGCTCATGGAGGATGTCTTACCGGCGATGGCGACGGTGCTCTCCGCCGAAGAGTGGGCCGCGTCCATAGCGCATTGACGAGTGGGGGCTACCGCGGGTCTGGGTCGTGGCGGTGCAGTTCGCTATCCGAGATCCTGCTGAACTCGAGGCTGAGGCAGCGGGAAGAACCTTCGATTGAGGCTTCGATCGCCTGGTCGATGCAGTCGTCGTTCAGGGTAGGCGAACGTTCGCCACCTGTTAGCCGTTGCCCTGCGCCGACCGGGCATCGGTATTGCTTAGCCAAGAGGCGCTATGTGTCATATGACGTAGTCCGGCGGTTCCGCCTCGCGTAATTTGACTCGTGTTCCATTGCCAAGGGGCCCGGGGGCAAACCGTTCCATTGCCCACCGGGCCCTTTGGCGCTCCAGGTGCAGGTCGCCTGACTGCTTGTGTTCATCGCAGGCGCTCGTCTGACCACGGCGGCGCTGACCATCGCGTTTCCACGCGTGGGTGGGCGGTGATTGTCGATTCCGCGGAAGGATCATTGTGCAGTCAAACATCCTTCCGCGGAAGTGCCCCGGCAGCATGCGCTCGCGCGATTTCTGCACGGTTTCGTTGGCGTGCGGACACTACGAGTTATGGAGCAAGCTGGGGGACGGATCGCGTGCCGAGCGTTAGGCGCAGAGGATGAGGTGCTCTGGCGTCTCGGTTTGGCTGGTGATGGTGAGGCGTTCGGGCTGTTGTTTGACCGGCATCGCGAGCGGGTGCTGGGTCACGCCTACCGGTTTGCCGCCACGCGGCAGGACGCTGAGGATCTTGTTGCCGCGGCGTTCTTGGAACTCTGGCGGCTACGCCGGCGTGTTCGGCTGGTGGACGGTTCGGTGTTGCCGTGGCTGCTTGCGACGACAACAAACCTAGGCCTGAACGCTGCGCGTGCCCGGCGCCGGTATCGGCGACTGTTGGAACATCTGCCTCGAGCCGAAGACCACCCGGATGCGTCAGTGGTCGCGCTCGAGGCACACAGCTTGGGCATTGACGGTCGGCTCCGCGACGGGCTGGGAGCGTTGAAACCCAAGGATGCGCAGTTGCTGGTGCTGGTCGCGCTGGAGGGCTACTCGGTGCTGGAGGCAGCCGATTGCCTGCAGCTGAGCGAGCCGGCGGCCAGGGCACGGTTGCACCGCGCACGCATCAAGTTGCAGAAACAGTTGATGGGACTCGAGCTCACGCCTCGTGGGCTGATCGGCCAGGAGGAGGTTCGATGAGCATCGGAATGGATGAGACGTTCGCCGCTGCGTTTCGCGAGGTGCTTGTGGAGCAGGCGCAGGCCGGCAGCCTCCGCCGCGGTCGGGTGCGGTGGCCGCAACGCTGGAGCGTCAGGCTTGGGGTGACATTCGCGCTGCTGGTCAGCGGTGGCGGGATCGCCGCAGCCACCGACGCGGTCCTCTCCTCGGGCCTGCCCGGCAGCCAGAGGGTCACTCCGCTCGCCGGACCGGTCACAGTGACGGGCGATGGCACCGAAACGGTGCAATTAGGTGCCGCTCCCGCCGGCACCAACGCGATCTATACCTATCTGAGCTGCCTGACCCCGGGAACGTTCGGATGGCCTGACGGCGCCAGTCTCGGCTGCGGCAGCCAGACAGATGTTGCGAACAGCATCGCCCACCCGGCGACCTACACACTCTCGCTCACCCCGGGGCAGACGAGCATCAAGATCGCGGCAGCCTCTGGCCAGCGGTGGCGCCTAACCGCGCGCTACGTGACGGCTACCACCATTCCTTGGGGAGTCAACGCGAGCGGTCAGACCTATGGCACGGTGAACTACGGCGGAACCCCAGACCTCGTTGCAGTGGTCGCGACCAACGGTCGGTCTGGCTACGTCTACGCCACTCAGCTCATGGGCCCACAGCCGACCACATTGAGCCAAGCAGCCGCCTCGGCACACGCTGGACCGAGAACGGTCACCGTCTACGAATCCGACGGGAAGACACCGATCGGCCACTTCACCATCGGCGCCGGACGAGGCCTCCCGCCTGCGAAGGTGCAGCGGTGACCGACTAGCTGATCCGGTGAGCCGGCGGTCAGGACTCAGGGACGAGAGCCGCGACCTGCGAGCTGCGGTAGGTGTGCGAGTGGCTGGCGCAGCCGCCGTGGAAGGCGAATTCAACGGTGGAGTCCTCGACCCCGTTGTAGGTCGCCTCAACGGTCATGCGGCCCACCGTGCCGGTCTTGCATTTCTTGTCGGTGCTGGAGCTGACCTTGACGTCGACCCGCATGAGGTTGCCCAGGTGACCGCCGAGGGTGCCTTGGTGAGTGTGGTAGAGGACGTGCCCGTCTGGCTTGAGTACAAGCAGGCGGTCGACGCCATTGACGACGTTGACCTGACACACCGTGCCATTGATGGAGCCGGTGCTGAGGTTCACGTCGCCCAGCCCCCGTGCGTACCTGCCGTTCTTTCCAGTGAGAGGTGGCCCCGTGTGAAAGCCCCACTGCGGGTTGCCGGCGAACGGTGGGATCTGCGAGAAGCAGGGTGCCACGCCGCCCACCGCCGTGCCGGTCCCGACAGCACCGAGCGCGACAGTAACGCTTAGGCAGGCGGCCAACAGCGCTACGGAACGGCGTGAATTTCGCGGCATCGGCGGGACTATAAGCCTTGGCGCCGGTCAGGATGGGGCTAGCGCCCCGAGCCCTGCCGCAGCAATGGAGCGATTGAGCTGCGGATCGCAGGCGCTGCGGGCGGCGTAGTAGGCCGGCGAGCCGATCGTGAACTGGCCATGCATGATCCGGTGACCGTTTGCGGTGATGGTCGGATCACCGAAGTGCGGGAGCCCATGGCTGCGGATGCACTTGGCCCACTTGAGCGTCAAGGCGCGGATCTCAGTGAGCTCGGAGGTTCTCGGCGTCGGCGGCTGTGGCAGATAGCGGTTGCAACTCGCCATCGCCGAGCGGAACGCGGGCGCGTTCACCGACACACCGTTGATCGCGATCGTCTTGCCACCGGACTGCTGAGCCAACGACTTCACGCCATAGCTGCCGTTGCCGGGAGGGTCGGGGAAGTTCGGGACCCCGCTTGAGCGCATGCATCGAGCGAACCTGAGCGATTCGCTGTGCTGCTGTGTCTGGGCCGAACTTGAACCGACATTCGCCGAAGGCCCAGCCGACGTGCTCGGTGAGCCACCAGAGCTCGAGCCGCAGGCGACGACCGTCATCGCGATGACGCTCGCTGCCACACCTCTGGAGGCAACCCGAGACACGCCCGGTGTGATACCCGCTCATCGGTTACATGGCGGGAACAACCACCGTCGCTGGTTACAACCGAACCAGTCCGAACCCCGTTCCGTCAGCGGGTCCTGGGCCTGCCACCGAGTGACGCACGCTTGAGATCGTGCGCCGAGCCGTTGTCGTCAGCCGTGCGCTGACGTTCGACGTCCCGCTCTGCCGGACCGGCCGGCCCCGATGCCAGGAAGGGAACCAGGGCGTAGACCCCGAACCCGATGAAGAGCAGGGCGAATCCAGCGACCGCTGCGACGAACACAAGCACGGTTCCAACAGCGCAGAGCAGCGTGCCCACCGCACCCGCGAGCAGCATCCTGCGGACATCACGAGATCTGCGCCTCTCCATCGACTCGATCATAAGCGCGAGTGCAATGCTCCGCACCTGCGCACCTGCCAAGTTCAGGGCCGGCGGTCGCGCTGACCGCCGGCCCAAGGCTCATGGGTCTCTTCGAGACCCCACTAGCCAAGACCCACCAGCCCGCCGCTATGGGTAGTTGATCGGGCTTCCGAGCCCGGTGACCAAGTCGTAGCCGGTACCGGCGGTGCACTTGGTCCCGCAGCTGCCGTTGGTGCCGCTGGCGACGTCGCGAAGGTTGGTCTTGTAGCCACCGCCAAAGATCGCGGCATTGCCCTCAAGTGCGGTCGCGCCGGTCGACCGGCCGGCGGCGAGAACGCCCGCCCAGTTCGGCGCGCCGACGCTGGTACCGCCGACGGTGAACCATCCAGACTGGCCCTCATAGCTCGTGCTGTCGTAGACCGACACGCCCGTGCTGGGGTTGGCATCGAACGAAACGTCTGGAACGCCTCGCCTGCTCCCGGTCAGCGCAGCGATCGACGCAGCGCCGAACACGGGACCGCCGTAAGAGGACTGGAACGAAGGGATGCCCTCCACCGAGGAGGCTCCGCCGCCTGACCCCGACCAGACCGTCTCGCTGCTGAAGCCGGCGCACGAGAGGCCGCTGCAGCCGTTCAGAGTGGTGCCGCCAACCGCGATGACGTTTGGTGAGGACGCCGGGTACAGCGCCTCATGACCGCTGTCGCCCGCGGAGGCGGTGTAGAGCGTGCCCGCGTGGTTCAGGTATGCAGAGTCATAGCTCTTCTCACCGCTGAACTCTGACCCTGCCCAGCTCATCGATACCTCTGTGGCGCCAAGTTTGTTGGCGTACTGCACCGCTCCGAAGAGGTCGGCGTCAGAGCTGTTTGCCGCGTCGACGAGGACGATCTTCGCACCCGGTGCCTCGGCATGGGCCCACTCGATGTCGAGCGACTGCTCGAGGGCCCACCCGGTGTTGACGGCCGGCTTGCCCTGGGGGTATGTCTGCTCGAAGCAGGCGCCGGTCTGCGTCAGTGACGTGCAGGTGGGGAGCGCCGGATAGCCATATTGGATATTCCAATGGTTCAGGTCGGCGAGCGCGCCCGCGTCGTTGTAGGCATCCACGATCGCGATGATCTGGCCGCTGCCGTCGGTGGATCCAGCGGACAGCCCGGTTAGCCCGTAGACCGCCGCCACCTGACTCGGCGGCAGGCCGGTCGGCGTGCCCCTGGTCACGAGCGGGTCCCCGTTCGAGAGCCGCCCCACCGTCTTCACCTTCAGTGGCACCTGGGCAGACAGCCCCTGTGCATCACCAGCTGCAAGTGCAGCCGGCGCCCCGATTGAAGCCACCGCGGCGGCAGCTGCCAGCGCGGACACGGCCATCCCTAGCTTGTTCAACTCAGCCTCCCCTTGCTCCCAGTTGACGCGGATTCTATGCGCGCGACAGACGGCAATGGGAGTCTTCAGTGAACCTCTGACGCCGCCTTGTCAGACGGCCGGCGCGCCGACAGCGTGGAAGCCGCCATCGACATGGACGATCTCACCGGAGATGCCGCGAGAGAGGTCTGAGAGCAGGAAGCAGATCGGGCCGGCCACGACGCTCGGATCCTCGATGTCCCAGCCGAGTGGGGCCTGCTGCTGCCAGAGCGAGGCGAGCTTCTCGAAGCCGGGGATGCCACGGGCCGCGACAGTGCCGAGCGGGCCGGCACTGACGAGGTTGACGCGGATGCCCTTGGGCCCCAGGTCGCGCGCAAGGTAGCGCGACACCGACTCGAGCGCCGCCTTGGCGACGCCCATCCAGTCGTAGATCGGCCACGCGACCGACGCGTCGAAGTCAAGGCCGACGATGCTCGACCCGGACGGCATCAGCTCTGCGAGCGCGGCAGCGAGCGCCTTCAGCGAGTAAGCGCTTGTTTGAAAGGCGATCGAGGCGCTCTCGGCGGGGGCTGTCATGAACTTGCCACCAAGCGCATCCTCGGGAGCGAAGGCGATCGCGTGCAGCACCCCATCCACGGAGCCCCAGCGCGACTTCAGCTCGGCGGCGAGCGCGTCCAGATCCTCAGGCTTGTTCACGTCGAGCTCGAGCACATCGACGGGCGTATCGAGTCGCTGTGCCGCCCGCTCGGTCATCCGCCGCACTCGACCAAAGCTCGAAAGCACGATTTCAGCGCCCTCCGCCTGCGCACGCTGCGCGACGTGGAACGCCATCGAGTCCTTGGTGATGACGCCCGTGATGAGTAGGCGCTTGCCGGACAGCAGACCGGCCATCAGCCGTCTCGCCGAGCTTGCCCGCGCAGCATCATCCCTGGCCTTTGATGACCAATGACACGTTGTGGCCGCCGAAGGCGAACGAGTTGGAGATCGCAGCCGGTGGACCGCCGTTTGCGAGCACGAGCTCGCGCGCGGCACCGGGAACGTAGTCCAGGTCAAGTCCGGGCTCAGGCACCTCGTAGTTGAGCGTCGGCGGGATCAGCCGGTCGTTCAGCGCCTGCACGGTCGCGACCGCCTCGATCGCACCGGCGGCGCCGAGCAGGTGGCCGGTGGCCGACTTCGTCGAAGAGACCGGGACCTTGTAAGCGTGTTCCCCAAGCGCCAGTTTCAGAGCGGCTGTCTCGGCGGCGTCGTTGAGCTCCGTCGAGGTGCCGTGGGCGTTCACGTAGCTGATCTCGGCGGGCGTCAGTCCGGCGTCCTGCAGCGCCAGCGTGATCGCCTGCGCTGCCGGGCGGCCCGTCGGCTCGGGCGCGGTGAGATGGTGGGCGTCGGAGGTCGAACCGTAGCCTGCAACCTCACCCAGGATCTTGGCTCCGCGGGCCTTGGCCCTGCTCGTACTCCTCGAGGACCAGTACGCCTGCGCCCTCCCCCATGATGAAGCCGTCGCGGCGAGCGTCGAACGGGCAGGACATCCCGACCTTCGACAACGCCGACATCGTGTTGAAGGAGCCGAAGCCAAAGTCCGTCAGGGTGGCCTCCGCGCCGCCGGTGACCACCGCATCGGCGTCGCCGTACTGAATCATGCGTGCCGCGAGGCCGATCGCATGTGCGCTGGAGGCGCAGGCAGACGCGACCGCGAATGCCTGGCCCTGAATGCCATGACGCATCGACACGGCAGCGGCGGCGGCATTCGGCATGTACATCGGGATGCCGAGCGGTGAGATCCGCATCGGCCCCTTCTCGCGCATAACGTCAAGGTTGGCCTGCACGGTGGTGAAGCCGCCGATGCCGGTGGCCATGATCAGCCCGATGCGCATCGGGTCGAACGGCTGGCCGTCGGACCAGCCGGCGTCGGCGATCGCCTCGTCCGCGGCCACAACGGCGAACTGGGCGAAGCGATCTAGCCGCCGAGCCTCCTTGACGGACAGGTAGTTGGCGGGGTCGAAGCTGTCGCAGTAGCCGCCAGCCTGACCGTCGCGCACGCTGACGCCGCTGATCCCTTCCGCCCACCGCTCGTGCAGCGGACGCGCGCCCACCCCCAACGGAGTGACGGCACCGATCCCGGTGATTACGACTCGACGCTTGTCAGGCATGGCGCCTCCAGTCTGGTTCCAAGGCGCCTAATTGGCGCGCTCGGTGATCAGGTCGACGGCGTCGCCGACGGTCTTCAGCTCCTTCATGTCCTCGCCCTTGAGCACCACGCCGTACTCGTCCTCGACGATCTGGGCGAGCTCGACGAGATCCAGGGAGTCGATGTCAAGGTCCTCGAACGTCGCCTCCGGAGTGATCTCGCTCGCATCGGGGCCGAAGCTGGCGAGCGCCTCGACGACGCGCTCCTGCACCTGCTCCTTGGTTACTGCACTCATTTAAGTGTCCTCTTTCCTAGTTTTTCGGCAGCCGCGACCGTCAGGCGGCCAGGCCGCCGTCGACTGTAAGCACCGCGCCGGTCACATAGGCCGCCTGCTGCGACACGAGGAAGCGTACGCAAGCCGCGACTTCAGCGGCAGTCCCGGCCCGCTTGGCCGGGATCGCGTTCAGCAACTCGGGGCTCATCAGCTCGGCCGTCATGTCGGTGGCGATGAAACCGGGAGCTACGGCGTTGATTGTGACGCCGCGTCGTGCGACCTCCACCGCCGCCGTGCGCGTGAACTGCACCAGGCCCGCCTTGGCTGCGGCGTAATTTGCCTGCCCGGGATTGGCGCGCAGACCGCTCACCGACGCGATGTTCACGATTCTGCCCGTGCGTGCTCGCATCATTCCCTTCAGCGCGCGTCGGGTGAACCGGAACGCCGCCGTGAGATTGGTATCGATCACGGTCTGCCACTCCTCGTCGGTGAGCGACGGCGTGAGGTTGTCGCGTGTGACCCCGGCGTTGTTGACAAGCGCGAGCACCGGCCCGCCCAGCTCGCGCTCGGCGGCCTCGAACAGCTGATCGGGTGCCGCGGGATCGGCGACATTCCCCTGGATCGCGACGGCCCGCCCACCCGCTGCTTCGATCGCGGACACGACCTGCGCGGCGGCCTCCGAAGCTGAGTTGAAGTTCACGGCGACGGGCCAGCCATCTGCCGCCAATCCGGTCGCGATCGCGGCGCCGATCCCGCGCGAGCCACCGGTCACGAGCGCGCAGCCTGCGGGCGGCCAACTTTCGCGTGCGGTCGAGTCCGCCTCAGGCACTCACCAGCTCCACGTCCTTGAGCGTGCGCTTGGCCAGACCGGTGAGGACCTTCCCCGGACCAACCTCGACAAACCGCGTCACGCCGCGCTCGTTCAGGGCGAGCAGCAGCTCCCGCCAGCGCACGGGCCCGGTCAGCGCCTGTACCAGCCGGGCGCGCACATCGTCGAACGGCTCGGCGGTCACAGCCGAGATCACGGTGCTGTGGGCAGGCCCCAGCTCCACGCGATCAAGGGCCCGCTCAAACTCAGGTACGGCCGAAGCCATCATCGGCGAGTGGAACGCTCCGGTCACGGGGAGGATCTTCGCGCGCAGGCCGAGCTCGCGCGCGGTCGCCTCGGCCGCCGGCAGCGCAGCCCGCGGGCCCGAGAGGACAACCTGCTGGGGCGAGTTGTCGTTTGCGATCGACAGCCCATGCGGAGCGGCAACTTCCTCGGCTCGCTCTGCCGCGTCGGCGCCGCCCACCGCGATCATGCCGCCGTCGCCGGCGGTCTCCCCCGCCTGCTGCATCAACCTCCCGCGCAGCGCGACGAGCTCCAGGCCGGAACGCTCGCTGAGCACGCCCGCGGCGACCAGCGCTCCGAGCTCACCCATCGAGTGCCCGGCAGTGAATTCGTGGATTGGACACCCCATCTGGCACCAGCCCGCGATGCTCGCGCAGAAGATCGCGGGCTGCGCATAGGCGGTGCCGTCGTCGATTCGCAGGAACGGATCGTCGCCGACCACGTCGATTGCAAGCTTGAGTAGATCTGGGCGTACGCGGGCGACCTGCTCGCGCATCTCAGGCGTTTGGCTGCCCTGCCCCGGAAACAGAAGTGCTGTGGCCATATCCCCCTACCGTACGCATCCGCGCGGTTTCGGGTACACCCGGTATCGGACCCATCCCCCGGTCGGGGGGCGTTTACGCCGCGCGCCGAAGCGGGACGACGTTGCTTGGCCGCACCCCACCGCCCTGACGGGCGAACTGCTTTGCCAGCCAGTCCAGCGCCACCGGCCCACCGGCGACGGCGCCGCTGATGTGGTCGAAGCCGCCTCGCGTTATGTGCAGGCTCGACTCCACGCCCAGCGCCCGCCAGTCCTCGAGCAGCTGCTCGGAATGCTCGAAGGCCACTATCTGGTCGTGGCGCGCGTGGTGAAGCAGCACCGGCACCGCCGGCGCGATCGTGCCGAGGCGATTTTCCCGCAGCCGCGCGCGCCAATTCGGCAGCTCGAGCACGTTGGGATCGGTCAGGCGATCCACGCGCGCAAAGCGCGGTCCGCGGATCGCTGCTTGCAGGATGTTGCTGCGACGCAACGCGGCCACCGTCTCGCGCCCACGCCCGACCAGGTAGGACTCGAACTCGAGGTCGGGGTAGGCGGCCGCGTAGCCGATTGCGCCATAGGCGACGAAGAACGAGAAGAAGCTGCCATCAAGCGTCGGGCCGGCGAGCTCGACGTCTGCCGCTGCGGCACCGGCGGCGACACCGGCCAGCTCGAGCTCAGGCGCGTACGACGTGTGCAGTTGCGCCGCCCAGGCAGCGGCCGTGCCACCTTCGGAGTAGCCCATGACAGCGGCCGGCCCGTTCTCGGGCAGCTCGGCGGGTGCCAGCCGGCGTGCCGCGCGGATCGCGTCGAGCACGTTGCATCCGAGCGCGCGACCGACCATGTAGACGTGGTCGCCGGCGGTGCCAAGACCCTGATAGTCGGTCACCACCGTGGCGTATCCGCGAGCGAGGATCAGCGCCATCAGGCCGGCTTCCCAGTCGCGGCCGGTTGAGAGCAAACGCGACGGGGCGGCGTCGTCGCCGATCCCGTGCGTTCCGATGGCATAGGCGACGAGCGGCACCGGTTTCTTGCCGAGCGCGCCCGCCGGCAGCAGCACGGTGCCGGAGACCACGGTCGGCTCGCCCATCGCTCCGGTCGAGCGGTACAGGATGCGCCACGCACGGGCGCGCAGACGAACACCGGGCGCCAGGTAGGCATGCATCGGCTCGGCGCGAATCAGATCCCCCGGGGCGAGCGCCTCGAGACCCGTCGGGGTGTCGTAGAAGTCGGGGCTCCAGTGAACCCGTCGACGCGGTGTGGAGAGCAGCGCCAGATGCGAGCCCGTGCTGCGGACGCGCTGAGGGGCGCGCACCACCTGCCCCCCTGTCAACAGGGCAATCCCTCCCGCAGCGCGCGCGATATCGACCACACTCATGGCTTGCCTCTCTCCCACTTCGCCATGCCCGGGTAATCGACCTGCGCAGCGAATAAGTGAGTCCCACTGAAAGGCTACATCCGCCAGGGGACGAAATCGTTAGACACGCCTGAAAACGGTGTGGTCAGCGTGTTAGGGCAGTCTCGCCGATCGGGAAGTCTCGTCGGATCGAGTAGAGGGTCGTGCGCTCCGCGGCCGGCCGTCCCGCCGAGTGCGCCGCTGCGATCAGGTCGTCGGGGTCGAGCTTGACGCCGTGGTAGCTACCGGCCAGGCGGCTGATCGATTCCTCCATCAGGGTCCCGCCGAGGTCGTTGACTCCCCACCTGAGCGCCTCGGTGGCAGCCTCGAGGCCCATCTTGACCCAGCTGGCCTGGACGTTCGTGATCGTGTGCCCAAGGGCCAGCCGGAAGGCGGCTGTGTGCTTGAGGTTCTCCTCGGGCGTGATCTCCTCGATGCCGTGGGTGCGCCCGAGCAGAGTCTGAAACGGGATGAAAGACAGAGGCACGAACTCGGTGATCCCGCCGGTGCGCTCCTGCAATCCGCGGACCACCCGCATGTGCTCGGCGAGCTCCCACGGCTCCTCGATGTGCCCGAACATCACCGTTGCAGTCGAGCGCAGGCCGGCACGGTGCGAGGCCTCGATGATCTCGACCCAGCGGGCGACCGGCAGCTTGTTGGGTGAGATCCGCTCGCGCACTCCGTCGTGCAGGACCTCGGCTGCGGTGCCGGGGGTCGAGCCGAGGCCGGCATCGCGCAACCGTGCGAACACCTCGGCCGCGGGCAGCCCGGAGATGTCACACATGTGCGCGATCTCCATCGGCGAGTAGGCGTGCAGATGCAGGTCCGGTGCGCACTGCTTGGCGAAGCGCAGCCAATGCAGATACGTCTCGAGCGTCCAATCCGGATGGATCCCCGACTGGATGCAGAGCTCGGTGGCCCCGAACTCGAATCGCCTCCGTGATCCGCCGCGCGAAGTCATCCTCGGAGTGCTCGTACGCATCGGGTGAACGCTTGCCCTGGCCAAAGCCGCAGAACGCGCAGCCGACGATGCAGACGTTGGACACATTGATGTTGCGGTTCACGACGAATGTGACCGTCTCCCCGGCAAGCTCCGAGCGCAGGCTGTCCGCCGCGGCGCGCATCTCCTCGATCACCTCGGGGCGCTGCTCGGCAAACAGCGCAGTCAGCTCCTCAGCGCTCAGCTCCTGGCCGCGAGCTCCCTTCTCGATCGCCCGGCCGGCGACGTCAGGCCCGACGGTCACCTCACCACGGCGACCGGAACCGCGCCGTGGGATGAACGACCAGAAGTCGTTCTTCACCAGGTCCAGCACACCCTGAGCCATCCACTCCGGATCGATGAAGTCGGAGTAGACGCACAGCCGCTCGGACAGCGCGTAACCGTCCTCCGCGAGCCGCTTACGCACCTGCGCGGGCGACGGGAACGGGTGCTCGGGACTGATGTGGTCACCGTTGGCGCTCAAGCCTCCGAGGTCGGTGGCGCCGGCGGCGACCAGCTCCGGCCACCAGTCCGACAGGTTCGGCGGTACCTGCACACCAACCCCGGGCATCAGCTCACGAGTCCGCGCGATCAGCTCCTTCAAATCCTCGATCGTCACCGAGCTCGCCCACGCAGGCGCATCGACAGCGGGACCGTGGTGGCCGGGGGCGGGTGGGTGGGAACTAATTCCCGTCCGCCAATAATCCGCCGCCGCATCGGTCGCGATCTCGGCCGGTTCCTGCCCGTAATAGCTCTGATGCGGAACGAAGTTCTGGATGATGATCTCCTGGAGATGCCCGAACTCAGCGTGGACCGCCGCCAACGCGTCAAGCGCGGCAAGCCGATCCTCGCGGCTCTCCCCGATTCCCACCAGGATCCCGCTCGTGAATGGGATCTTCAATGCGCCCGCGGCTCTGATCGTGTCCAAACGCCTGGCCGGATGCTTGGTCGGAGATCCCTGGTGAGCCACCAGATCGGGATTCACCGACTCGAGCATCAGCCCCTGAGAGGCCGTCACCTCACGCAACCGACCCAGATCCTCCGCGCTCAGCACACCCAGATTGGTGTGCGGCAACAGACCGCGCCCCAGCGCCTGCTCGCAGACCCAGACGACATACGCGACGAAGTCATCGAAGCCCAACTCGTCGAGCTTTGCCCGCACCCCGGCATTCACCTCCGGGCGCTCGCCCGTCAACACCAAAAGCTCCTTGGCACGGTGCCGCTTCACGGCACGATCAAGCAGCTCGAGCACCTCATCGGGCTCATGCAGATGCGCCTGATGCGTGGCAAAAGCGCAGTACTTGCAATAGCAACGACACGTCCGCGAGAGCGAAAGCGTGACGTTCCTCGAGAATGTGACGCGGCGTCGCACTGGTCTCCCAATCTTACGGAGTGCCTATCCTCGGCTCGCCATGACCAGATTCCGCACCACGTTCGCCGCGTCGCTCGCGGCCCTCGCGCTGATCGCCTACCTCGCGAGCTCCAACTCGCCGGCCGCCCACGCGGCCGCCCAGCAGACGCCCACCGCCTCGCTCATGCTCGACTTCACCCCGAATGCGATCCACACCGGGATATACACCGCGATCGCGCGACATTACGACCGCCAAAACGGCATCCATCTACAGGTACGGATACCGGGCGCGAGCACCGACGCGATCTCCCTCCTGACGGCCGGGAAGGTCAACTTCGCGGTCCTCGACATCCATGACCTGGCGATAGCCGACGCGCAGGGGCGCAAGCTTGTAGGAATCATGGCCCTCGAGCAACGCCCGCTGGCCTCGGTTATCGCGCAGCCGCGCTTCAGCAGCCCCAAGCAGCTGGATGGTCAGACGATCGGCGTCACTGGCGACCCCAGCGATCTGGCGGTCCTCCGCTCCGTGGTTGCCGGCGCCGGCGGCAAGCCGGGCACGCTGAAGACCATCACGATTGGGTACAACTCCGTACCCGACCTGATCTCGGACAAGGTTGCAGCTGCCACGGCGTTCTGGAACGACGAGGGCGTACAGCTCTCCCACCAGAAGCCGCCCTTCCACGTCTTCCGCGTCGAGAGCTTCGGCGCCCCCGCCTATCCCGAGCTCGTCGTCACGACGACGGCCGCGCTGCTGAAGCGGCGACCCCGGACTGGCCCGCGGGGTGGTGCACACGCTGGTAGATGGGTACCTGTACGTACTTAAACACCCTCTGGAGGGCGAGAACTACCTGGAGTCACAGGTCACCGGGCTGTCCAAGCAGGCAGTCAGCCAGCAGCTCGCGGCAGAGCTTCCTGCATTCCTGCCCACCGGCGGCGGCGCCTACGGCTCGCTCGACCCGTCGGTGCTTAACGCCTGGGCGAAGTGGGAGACCAGGTTCGGCATCGTCAAGAAGACGCCGAACGTCGCAAAGATGTTCGACAGGGCCTACCTGCCGAAGTAGCTACTGCGCGCGGAGTTTGCGGAACTCTTCGCGGACGGACTCTGTGCGGCCCCACATCTGCTCGGTCTCGACCCGCCCGGTGCGCGTTTCCCGCAGGGCCAGCTCGCCGCTGATCCCGGCGTCGTCGAGCAGTTTCAGCGCCGCGTGGACGGCGGGCACCGAGGAGGCGTGACCGAAGCGGTGTGCCACCAGCAGGCGCCAGTGCCAGTCGTACTTCGAGTACGGCTGCGCATTGCAGGTCACGAGCAGGGTCGAGGCTTCGACATAGCGGCGCTCGTCGAAGATCCGCAGATCGAGCTCCATGTTGGTCCAGTCGTCAGGGAGCGACTCGACGATCTCCGTGAATGTGTCGGCCAGAGCCATCGCGCGGAACAGTAGCGAGCCTCTCCGCGAGCCGCGTCACGGCATATGCCACCCTTTTGGAATGAGCACAACCACGGATTTCGAGGCCGACTACGCGACCGTCACTGAAGCGGTCGGACTGCTCGATCGCTCGGAGCGGGGCAAGCTCGCGCTCACCGGCAGGGACGCCAAGGATTTCCTCCAGGGCCAGGTGACCCAGGACATCGTCGGACTCGAGCCCGGGCACGGCGCGTACGCCGCCTTCCTCACGCCGAAGGGCAAGATGCTCGGCGACCTGCGCGTCCTCGACGCTGACGCCGAGCTGCTGCTGGACACCGAGCGCGCGGCGCTGCAATCGCTGTTCAACATGATCCGGCGCTACTCGCTGGGCTACGAGGTCGAGCTGCACAAGCGCACGGTGGAGTGCGGTTTGCTTTCGCTCATCGGCCCGCTGGCCAATGAGCTCGTCACGCGCGCCGGTGTGACGCTCGGGCCGGCTGAGCACGACCATGCACGTGACCGAACTCGGGGGCTCCGCGGTGCGCGCGATCCGTACCGACGTGGGCATCGATCTGCTCTTCGCCGCCGGCGACTTCGCACCGGTCCGTGCCGCCCTGCTCGAGGCAGGGGCGGTCGAGGTCGGCGAGCAGGCGGCAGAGGCTGTGAGGCTCGAATCAGGTCGTCCGCGCTACGGCATCGACCTGGACGAGTCGGTGATCCCGCAGGAGGCCGGCCTGAATGAGCGCGCGGTTTCGTTCACCAAGGGCTGTTACGTGGGCCAGGAGACCGTCGCGCGCCTCTTCTACAGGGGCAAGCCGAATCGTGAGCTGCGCGGCCTTCGCTCGGCGGAGTTGCTACCGCCGGGAACCGAGCTGGCGCTCGACGAGCGAACGGTTGGAACGGTGACGAGCTCGATCGAGTCGCCACGCCTTGGCCCGATCGCGCTCGCGCTGGTGCGACGGGAGGCGACGATTGGCGCGATCGTGCGGGCCGGCGACGAGCACGAGGCCGTCGTCTCCGGCCTGCCGTTTGATTAGCGCCGACCATCTGGCATTAATCAGGCCTAACGAACTGTTAGGCCGCGGCGACCGTAACGCGGCGTACCATCGTTGTTGTCCAAGAGGAGAAGGAGCCGCTCGTGACAACGATCGCCCCCGACACTGAAAAGCTGCGCGAACTTGACGACGAGACTCGTCGCGCGTGGAACGAGTACTACGACAGCGTCCAGGATCTGACCGGCGAGGAGTACGAGCAGGTCGAACTTGACGCCTGGGACACGCTTCAGGATGAGCTGCGCCGGATCGAGCGGCGCCGCAGTCTGCTGAGCGTTACCCCGGACTGAGCCGTGCGCCAGCGGAGGTGTGCAGCGCTGTTGCTGTGCGCTCCGCTGGTCGCCGGTTGCGGTGCTGCCACGCGGATCAGGTTCGCCGGGCATTCGCGCCCCGCCTCCCCGGTCGACGTGAGCGTGTGGTCGGGCCCCAAGCGGCTCCGCCTTGACCCGAGTCGCGTCACTCCTGGCCCGGTGCTCTTCAACATCACCAACCAGAGCGGCCGCGCCCAACGGTTCGCGGTGTGGGCGCGCGGCGGACGGCGGCTGACGCAGACACCGGTGATCGCAGCAGGGCAGACCGCTCAGATGAAAGCAACCCTCAGGGGGTCTGCGGCGGCGGTCGCCGCCTCGGCCAGGACCGCGGGTGGGAGCTACGTCGGGTACTTCGCCCGGACCACGAGGTTGAGCATCTCAGGCCGCCCGCGGACCGGCGACAACGAGCTGACGCAACCCTGAATCTCAGGGGCTCACGACCAAACGCGGTCAGGAACTGACCCAGACGTCACGAGCCGGCCGAGGGCGCTTGGTACAAAGTCCTTATGGCCACTGCGACCGAGCGCAGGCAGCGTCTGATCACCGACGAGAACAGTCGCTGGTGGACGCTCGGCGCGATGTGCTTCGCGCTGTTCATGCTGATGCTGGACAACACGGTCGTGAACGTCGCGCTGCCGTCGATCCAGCGCGACCTGAACGCCAGCCTGTCCTCGCTCGAGTGGACGGTCAACGCCTACACGCTCACCTTGGCCGTGCTGATGATCACGTGCGGCAGGCTCGGGGACATCTTCGGCCGTCGCCGGCTGTTCCTGATCGGCGTGAGCGTGTTCGGGGTCGCGAGCCTGGTGATCGGCTTCTCCCCAAACGACACGGTGCTGATCGCGTTCCGTGCTGTGCAGGGCGTCGGCGCCGCCTGCATGATGCCGGCAAGCCTGGCGATCATCACCCAGGCCTTCCCGCCGCACCAGCGTGGCATGGCGATCGGCACCTGGGCCGGCATCAGCGCGCTCGCGCTGGCAATCGGACCAGTCCTCGGCGGCTTCCTCACTGAGGACGTGAGCTGGCGCGCGATCTTCTTCATCAACCCCCCGATCGCGGTGATCGCGATCGCGGTGACGCTGTTCGCGACGCACGAGAGCCGCGACGAGACGGTCGATCGCACTGTCGACTACCGTGGGATCGCCCTGCTGACCGTCGGCCTGACGGCCTTGGTTCTGTCGCTGATCGAGGGC
The DNA here is from genome assembly GCA_963818135.1 of uncultured Actinomycetota bacterium. GTDB lineage: Bacteria > Actinomycetota > Thermoleophilia > Solirubrobacterales > Solirubrobacteraceae > Palsa-465. Next base: position 35,610 of record CAWFRF010000022.1, on the reverse strand, counting down.
AACAGCTGGCACTGGGGCTCGCCGCGGATCATCGCTCTTTGGATCATCGCGGTGGTCGCGCTGGTGCTGTTCGTCCTGACCGAGGCGCGCGTGCGCGCGCCGATGCTGGACCTCGCGTTCTTCCGCAACCGCACCTCAGTCGGCGTGAACCTAGTGGGCTTCATCGTCAGCTTTGCGCTGTTTGCCCAGTTCTTCTTCCTCACGCTCTACATGCAGAACGTGATGCACCTCTCGCCACTGCAGACCGGCATCCGCTTCCTTCCGACGACCGTCGTCCTGGTCGTCATGGGCCCCGTATCCGGCCGGCTGACAGACAAGATCGGACCGCGGCCACTGATGACGCTGGGCACGCTAATCGTTGCGATCTCGATCTACATAGAAAGTCGCATCACCGTGGGCAGCGGCTACCTGACGCTGCTGCCAGGCTTCATCCTGATGGGCTTCGGCATGGGCCTCGTGATGTCGCCGATGACCACGGCGGCGATGAACGCCGTCGACCGCAGCAAGGCTGGAGCCGCATCCGGTGTGCTCTCGATGAGCCGCATGGTCGGCAGCACGTTCGGCGTCGCGGTGATGGGTGCGATCGTCACAACGATCGGCGGATCGAAGCTCGACCAGAGCCTTCCGCACGTGCCGGAAGCGCAGCGCAGCAAGATCGTGAGCGCGCTTGGCAGCGGCGGCGCTCCCGCCGGGCATAGATCGCCGGAGATCATCAGCGCGGTCGAGCACGCCTTCGTATCGGCGCTCAGCACCGGGTTCGTGGTGGGGGCACTGGTGGCGCTTGGGGCGTCGGTGGTCGCCTGGATGTTGATTGACCAGAGGGTCGCGGCACCCGAGGCGGAAGTGGACATTCCCGTCGCGACCTGAGCCAACGGCTCAGGGTAAGATCACCTCCGATGGCCAAAGGTGTGATGCACGTCCAGTGGTACGCAACCGTGTTCCGCGGCAACCTGTTTGCCGAAGCGGTCGCCGAGTGGGCCGGCCCAGCCTCCCTCGAGTACGGCGCCACCCGCTACACGGTCCAGCGCTCACAGGACGACGGGTACAAGGTCCTTCAGCAGGTCTGGTTCGACTCCAAGGATGACTGGTACCGCTATTGGGAGGGCCCGGAGATGCGCGAGTTCCGCGCCCGCTACTCCGGGAAGTACCAGATCCCGATCACCTACGTCTGGCACGACGAGTATGCAGCGGGCGGTGAGCTCCCGGAGACCGTCACGCCCGCCGACCTGAATCCCGAGCCGCAGCCGACCCCGCCCTACGCGGGCGCCTAACACGCTCGCCGGACCGGGCGCGCAGTCCCGCGAGCGTAGCCAGGCACAGAGCCGTCACTACCAACGTCGGAAACCAGTTGCCGAGCGCCTTGGCGCTCGCACCGCTGCCGGCGGCGCCGATTATCTGACCTGCCGCCCAGGCGAGATTCATCAACGCAGCAGCGTGCGCCTGATCGAGCGCATGGGCTTCCGCAACATCCGACACCAGCGCCATCACCGGTGCCCAGAAGACGCCGAGCGCGGTTGAGGTGAGCACGATCAGCAGCGCCAGCACGGGCGCGCTGGTCGGCAGTGAGAAGCACGCGATGCCGGCAGCCACGGCGACCAACCCGCCGCGCAGCGGCAGCGTGCGGCCATGGCGGTCGGAGAAGCGCCCCGCCGCGGGCGAGATCAGTGCCTCCAACCCCGCGCCGGCAAGGAAGGTCGCCCCGATCACAGCGGCTCCCGCTCCCAGATGGTGGAGCTGCAGTGGCCCCAGGACGTTGAAGAGGCCCGAGGCGATCGCCGGCAGCACCATGAGCCACATCGCTCCGGCCAGTGCGGGGCGCCGGAGCGCCCGCAATGCGTCGGCAACCGGCTGCTCGGAGGACTCGCTCTCATCCGCAAGTGCGCGCACCGGGATCAGCAGCAGGATCGCGACCACGGCCAGCCCCGAGAAAAGCGCCGCGCGGCCGGTGACGGTCGCGAGCGCGCCGATCGCCGGCCCGAACAGCGAGCCCGCAATCGCGGTACCGAGCGCGCGTCCCATCACGGCGCCGCGGCGCTCGGCCGGGGTTACGGCCACGATCCAGGCAAGGCCTCCGGCCCAGGCGCAAGCTCCACCCACGCCCTCAACGAAGCGGGCGAGGTCGAGCCCCGGCGCCGTTCGCAGGAACCCGAAGCCCACAGTCGAGATCACGACGAGCACCAGACCCGTGATCAACGCGAAACGTGGACCACGCCGTACCGCCAGCGCTCCGCCGGGCAGCGCCGCGACCAAGGTCCCGGCGGGGTAGGCAGCGATCATGACGCCGGCCGAGAGCTTTGAGAGGTGCAGTTGGTGGCTGAGCTCCGGCAGCAGCGGCGTGATCACCGCGTAGAACAACGTCTCCAGGAAGATCGCCATACCGACGAGCAGCACCAGGCGCCGGCTTTGACTCGCGGAGCTCATCGGGTCGATCGGAGTGCAAGCGCCAACCAGAACCGCCTGTCCGGATCGTCGAGTGCGTCGCCGAACAGCTCACGCAGACGCGCGAGCCGGTAGCGCGCGGTCTGTGGATGCACGCCGAGCCGCAACGCCGCCGGGGCGAGGCGGCCCTGCTCGTCCAGCCAAGCCGCGAGCGTCGCCCTCAAGCGCTCGCGCGAGCCTGGTGAAAGCTCGTCCAGCGGCGCCAGCAGCGCCGCTGCGAACTCCGCGGCCAGCGCCGGATCCGCGGCCAGGAGCAGCTCGCCCGCATGGTCACGAGCGCTGATCAATGGCTCGTCGCAGACCGGGGCGAGCGCGAGCGCCGCTCGCGCTCGCGCGAAGCTCAGCGCCGCGTCGCCCCATGCGACCGTCGTGCCCATGCCGGCGCGCAGACGTGCCTGCCGTACCGCACGCTCGAGCTGCGCACGCCGACCGGGCGCATCAGGGTCGGGCACGATCGCGCAGATCACATCCCCCAGGCTCTCGGTGATCGCACCCACGGGGAGTCTCATCGTATGGTGCCGCCGGCCGTCGCCGCTCTCCTCCTGCTTGAGGTCGGCGCGGATCGCAACCGCCGCGAGCGTGCGAGGCAGCTCCCAGACGGCTTCGCGCGCGGCCGCCTGAACGACCTCGGGCTCCGGCGCAGGATCCCGCACCAAAAGGCGCACCAGCCGGCGTCTGGCAAGCTCGGTCTCCCCCGCGAGCTGCGTCTGCTCGAACGCGTAGCCCTCTGCCGATTCCGCCGACAGCACGTCGATGTAGGCGAAGATCGACTCCGCCAGCAGGTAGAGCGTCGCCGGCTCGAGGCCGCTCTCCTCGCCCGCCTCCGCGACGCGGCGCCAGGTCACCCGCGCTCCTATGCGGTACGCACTGAGCAACGAGTCGAGACTGCGGCCGGCGCGCATCTCGCCCCTACCCAGACGCCTGTACACGTCGGAGCGCGGCACCGGACCCGACGCCTCGATCTCGAGCACGAGATGGCTGAGGGCCTCCTCGACCCCGGCGCGCACCCCGATCCCGAAATCACCCTCCAACGGACGCTGGTAGGCAGGGACGGTGCCGACCGCCTCGATGATCTCGTCGGCCAGCGCCGGCAGCAACGGGCGAACCACGGCCGCGACCTTCGGCGGGAGCTCGTGCCAGGGCTGGAGGGGCATATTCATCACAGGGTTACAAATTTCTGGGTCTGGATAGTGCCTGACTGTGAAGAAACCCACTCAGTGCCCACTTAAGATGGTCTTGTGACTCGGGCACACAAGCTCGTAAACCTGGTCGGGGTCGGCCTGCCACCGGCCGCGCTCGTCGCGGCCATCGTCCTGCTCTGGCACCGCGCCGTGGGGCCGCTCGAGCTCGGCGTGATGGCGGCGCTCTACTTGCTCACCGCCTTCGGGGTAACGCTCGGATACCACCGCATGTTCACCCACCGCGCACTGGACGGCTCCCGGACGCTACGCGCGATCCTTGCGGTGCTCGGCTCGATGGCTGTCCAGGGCTCCGTCATCACCTGGGTTGCCGATCACAGAAAGCACCATGCCTTCACCGATCAGGAGGGCGATCCGCACTCGCCGCACCTGAGCGGTCCCGGCTTCGCTGGGCGCCATCAAAGGCCTATCGCATGCGCATATCGGCTGGCTGTTCGAGACCGTCGGTCAAGCCGAGCGCGAGCGCTTTGCGCCAGACCTGATGAAGGACCGCACGCTGCGCGTGATCGACAAGCTGTTTCTGCTGTGGGTGGCGCTGGGGCTGATCGTGCCGTTCGCGCTCGGCTGGCTGATCGGCGGCAGCCTGGGCGTGGCCCTGGCAACGCTGCTGTGGGCAGGACTGATCCGCATCTTCCTGCTGCATCACGTGACCTGGTCGATCAACTCGGTCTGCCACTTCTTCGGCCGGCGCCGATTCCAGGTCGATGACGAGTCACGCAACGTCTTCTGGCTGGCGCCGTTCTCAATGGGCGAGGCGTGGCACCACAACCACCATGCCTTCCCGACCTCCGCCTTCCATGGCCTGCGTTTCTGGGAACGTGTCAGCGACCCGACGGGCCTGGTTATCGCCATGCTCGAGAAGCTCGGCCTCGTCTGGAACGTCGTGCGAATCAGCGCCCGAGCGGCAGGCGGCGAAGCTCGCGGATGCGGCGGCGGGTCAGCCCTCTTCGAGCGGCGCCATCGTCAAGCCGGCACCGTCGAGACTGACCCAGTAGGTCTCGGCGTCCTCGCGTCCGCCACTCCAGACGATCGCGCAGCCGTTGTTGTGGATGCGATCCGCGAGCCGGTAACCCTCAGCGAGCGTGACAGCCGGGAATATACGCAGCGAGCGTCTCAGCGACATGATCGAAAGTGTTGTGGTGATCGTTCAGCACCACCACACGCCATTGGCCACCGAGACCGCTGCCAGACCCCTGCACGCGGGGCAGTTCAACCGTCAGCGACATCGGCGCGCAAGAATACCGCCAATCGGCGAGTTATTAAAGGCCCTGAGCACGGTGCCATGACGCTTGCAAAGCACCGTTTTACAGGCTCCCGCTTATCCCAGTAACGGCGCAGACCTGCGTAGGCCTGGTCCAGCGGCACCGCGGCGAGGAACGACTCGAAGGTATCTGGGTTCACGGCGGGCCGCAGGTCCTCCTCGACCGCGGCCATCCAGCCATCGCTGTCCTGTGATCGCGCCGACTCGGCCCAGCGGTCGAGGCGCTCGCTGAGTTCATCGAGCTGCCGATCAGGATCGGCGTGCGCGCCGAAATGGGTGATCGCCAGGCGCTCAGGACGCCAGTCGCGGATCAGCTCAATTGAGCGGTGCCATGCCTCGAGGTCGATGTCGGGTGGCGGCGTGGGCGGAAGCGTCGGCAACCCCGGCTCGATGCGGACGCCGCCTGCATCACCGACGAAGGCTGTGCCCTCATGCAGATAGCAGACGTGGTGCTGTGCGTGGCCGGGTGTATAGGCCACCTCGAACGTGTCCCCGCCGATGTTCAGCGTCTCGCCGCCGAAGAGGTCGTGCACCCGTTCCCCGGGGACGGGCACGAACTCCCCCCAGGTCGCAAGCATGTTGTCCTCACCGTAGAGCCGCGCGGCGCTCGCCCACAAACGCGACGGGTCGATCATGTGCGGGGCGCCAAGCTCGTGCACGTACACCTCGACGTCGGGGAACCTCTGCATCAGCGTCCCGGTACCGCCGGCGTGGTCGAAGTGGATGTGCGTCAGCAGAATCGCCTGCGGCTGCCAGCCGTCCAGCTCCGCCAGGACCCGCTCAAGCGAGAGCGTCGGCCCGGGATCGATCAGAACCTGACCGACCTGCCAGCAGCAGATCCAGCGACGCCGCCCCAGATGGAGCGTGTCAATGGCTCGCATTCAGTTCGTCGAAGCCGGAGACCGGCGCATCGCCGTAGCCGAGCCCACCCTCGCGCGAGTCGCCCTGGCCGATTCCCGCCCTGCCTCCGGCATCCCGCCCGCCCCTCGCCTGGGGCGGTTCGCTGTCGCTCGGGAAGCGCTCGGCAGCGAGGTCTGCGAGCTGATCGAGCTGACGCGCGAGGTCTCTGGCGTCGGCCACGATCCGCTCACGCTCGCCCCAGATCCTGTCGGTGTCGAGGTCGAGCTCGTGGAGTCGCTGCTCGGCGACGGCCGTCACGTGCGCTGCGTCACGCGCAGCGCGGTCACGGTGCTCGTCGGCCTCCTGCTTTGCTGCGGCGACGATGTCGTCCGCCGTAACATGGGCCTGCTTGAGGACGCCGGCAACCTCCTCACCGACGCGCTCGAGCGCGCCCCGCACGGCGGCGTCCGGAGTCTGGTCCCTGGCCTGCAGTTCCCGGATCTCGCGTTGCAGCTGAACCACATAGGCGTCGACCTGATCGCGGTCGTACCCCCGTCTCGCGGGCCTGAACAGACCCTCCCCACTCCTCGTCAGCTCTTCGCTCATCGCGTGAAGGCTAACCGCTGTGTCCACGGAATGAGAGCGTCGTTCAAAACTGGAGCGATCCGCGCACAAACTGGCTGCAAATTGCCAATGCCGACGGGCCGTAATATCGGGGTAGCTGATGATGGTGTCCGAACCTCTGCTTGACGGCCATGGCCGTCGCATCGCCGATCTGCGCGTGTCGGTCACCGATCGCTGCAACTTTCGCTGTCAGTACTGCATGCCGGCCGACGGCCTGCCCTGGCTCGAGCGCGCAGAGGTCCTGCGATTCGAGGAGATCGCCCGGCTGGTCGGATTGTTTGCGGGTATGGGTGTTCACGACGTGCGTCTCACCGGCGGCGAACCACTGGTGCGCCGGGAGTTTCCGCAGCTCGTTTCGATGCTGTCGAGGATCGATGGCGTCCAGGACCTGGCGATAACCACCAACGGCTTCCTGCTCGAGCGCGACGCCGCTGCGCTGATAGCCGCCGGGTGCGAGCGTGACAGTCACCGGGCTCCGCTTCAACGTGTCGATCGACTCGCTGCAGCGCGACCGCTTCTACGCGCTAACCCGCCGCGACGCACTGGATCAGGTGCTCCGCGGCCTGTCGTGCCTCGCTCGGTTCCCGCAGGCCCACCCGATCAAGGTCAACGCAGTGGCGCTGCGAGGCTTCACCGAGCACGAGGTGCCGGCGTTCGTGAAGCTCGCTCGCGACAGTGCATACGAGGTGCGCTTCATCGAGTTCATGCCGCTCGACGCCGACCGCGCGTGGACATCTGATCAAGTGCTCACCGGGGCCGAGCTGCACGCGATGATCGACGCGCTTGCGCCGCTCGAGCCGCTCGAACGCGAACCGAGCGCCACGGCGCGCGTCTACCGCTTCGCCGACGGCCAGGGACGGGTCGGCTTCATCAACCCGGTCTCCGAGCCGTTCTGCGCCGACTGCAACCGGATCCGGCTGACCGCCGACGGACGGCTCCGCACCTGCCTGTTCTCGCTCAACGAGACCGACCTGCGCGGGCCGCTGCGTGACGGCGCTGACGATGGCGAGCTCGAGCGGATCATTCGGGAAGCCGTCTGGCGCAAGGAGCTCAAGCACCACATCGGTGAGCCCGGTTTCGTCCAGCCTGCAGGACGATGTCCGCGATCGGAGGCTGAGACACCTTCTTCGGTGTAACAGAGATTCGCTTAATCGAGACTCAACCTCGGATGGGGAAGATTCTCGGTAGATCGACGTCTCTCTAGTCAGCTGATGGTTCTACTTCTGCTCTTCGCGCTGCTGGCCGGCGCGGGTACCGCGATAACGCCGTGCGTGCTGCCGGTGCTGCCGGCGCTGCTGGCGGCAAGCGCCGTCGGGCGGACGACGCCGCCCACTCGGGATCGTTTTGGGGCTGGCGCTGACGTTCACGATCACGATCGTCGCACTCGCAAAGCTGGTCAGTGGTGTGGGCTTGGCGAGCGGCGCGACTCGCACGCTGTCAATCGTCGTGCTTATCGGCTTCGGACTCGTGCTGCTGATCCCGCAGGCTGCGCAGCGTGTACAGGCACCGCTTTCAAGGCTGGCGCGGTTCGGACCCAAAACCCGCGGCGACGGCTTCTGGTCGGGCATCGGTGTCGGCGCCGCACTCGGATTCGTCTGCGCCCCATGCGCCGGCCCTATTCTCGCTGCGGTCATATCGGTCAGCGCCACGAGTGGCCCGACTGTGCAGGTGATCGCGATCGCGATCGCGTACGTGCTCGGCCTCTCCGCCGTGATGCTGGTCTACGCGTTCGGCGGCCGAGCAGTCCTTGGTCGCATCAGACGTGCCGCCAGAGGTGAGATCGTGGAGCGGGTGCTGGCGGTCGTGCTGCTCGCGACAGGGGTGGCGATGATCTTCAACCTGGACGTCAGCTTCGAGAGTTTCCTCGCCAGGAACACGACCAGCCTGCCGGGTTTCCTGACGGATCCGACCGCGGCGCTCGAGACGTCGAACTCCGTGCAGAACAAGCTCGCCTCGCTGCGGCCGACCTCGAAGTTCGTCAAGCGCCAAGGCGGCAGCAGCGGGACAGACGTGGCGCTGTCGCTGAAGAAGCTCGGCCGCGCGCCGAACTTCACCGACACCCAGGACTGGTTCAACACCCCCGGCGACCGCCCGCTCTCGATCGCGGGTCTGCGCGGCCACGTGGTGCTCGTCGACTTCTGGACCTACACGTGCATCAACTGCATCCGCACGCTGCCCTACGTGGAGGGCCTTTACAAGCACTACCACCGCTATGGGCTCGAGGTCGTCGGCGTGGAGACGCCGGAGTTCACTTTCGAGCAGGAGGCGGGCAACGTCCGGCAGGCGATCGCCAGCGACGGCATCACCTATCCGGTCGTCCAGGACAACCGCTACGGGACATGGGACGCGTACGACAACCAATACTGGCCGGCCGAGTACTACATCGACGCGACCGGCGAGGTACGCCACTACGAGTTCGGCGAGGGCGGATACGCCCACGACGAGACAGGTGGTGCGCGAGCTGCTGGGGCAGCGGGCGCCAAGCACCTGCCGCCGCTGATGACCGCCAAGGCGCAGACCCCCCCGAGCACATCGGTACCGACGAGACCTACCTGAACCCGCAGCGGCAGCCGGGTTCGTCGAGCCGCTCGAGTCGGGCGTGCATACATATAGCGCGTCATCCGATCTCCCGCTCGACGAGTGGTCGCTGAACGGCAGCTGGAAGGTCGGCGCACAGTCGATCACGCCGGCCGCGGCCAGCGCGACGATCAGCGGCGACGTGCAGGCGCGCGACGTCTACCTGGTGATGACCTCAGCCGGCAACAGCCCGCGACGCGGGCGGGTGCTGATCGACGGCAAGCCGATCCCCGCCGCGGACCGCGGCAGCGACGTCTCGAGCAGGCGGCTACTTCACCGTTACGCGGGGAGCGGCTCTACAACCTCGTCAAGCTCCCGGCGGACGCGGCACCTTCACGATCACCGTGCAGCTGCCGCGCGGCATCCAGGCCTACGACTTCACCTTCGGGTAGAGCTCAGGTACGCCCGATCGGCGCCGGTCGAGCATCCCTGCCGCCAGCAACAGGTCGTCGGGCGTGTTGACGTCGAACAGCTCGACCTCATCCTCGACCTCGAAGAGCTGCGGTTGCAGCGTCCGCACGATCTCCTCGACCGGCGCCTGGTCGTGCGCCGCCTGTGCCAGCAGCGGTGCCGCGGTGGGCAAGTAGCACCCGACCAGCGGTCGTGCATCGCCGTGGCATGACGCGATTACGGCCGGCTGGCCCTCGCCGCCGGCGTTTGCGAGCGAGCTCAGCAGCGCGGAGGAGATGAACGGCATGTCCACCGGGCAGACCAGCACAGGGCGTGCCGCCCGCCAGAGCGAGCGCCTCGGATACGCCGAACAGCGGATGCGCCGGCCCTCCGGCTCGACCCAGACCATCGCCCCGTCGAGCCGCGTCAACACCATCTGCGGCTTGGTGATGATCGCAACGTCGCTGAGAACCGCGCGCATCGCGCGCAGCGGATAGTGCAACAGCGGCTCGCCCATGGAGCGCGACGTTCGGCTTGCCGCCGCCGATCCGTGACCAGGGCCTCCCGCCAGGATCAGGCCCACGGGCGGGCCGCTTCTGTTTACCGGGAGCGCATGACTAGAATCGAGCCAATGGAGGGCTCAACCGAGGTCCGGAGCTGGCTCCGCTGCTATCGCTGCTGGTCTCAGAACCTCGAGGTGCAGCTCCACTACGAGGGCATCCATCGGATCGATCCCGAGACGGGCGAGCGAACGGATGTGGTCGACGAGATGCAGGAGGCGGTCGTGCAGTGCCTCGATGCATGCACGACCAGCCGCACCTCGGCTTCCACAACGGACGCGTCGAGCCGATCGAAGATCGCTGGGAGCGGATGATCACCGGCACGCCGTGGATCGCGTCCTGCACGGTGACGGTGGACGCCGACGACGTCGAGACCTGCTCCGGTCCGGACGCCGGCGACTCGCTCTCCTACGCCGCCTTTGGCGACCACGGAACGCGCGAGTTCTTCACGCACGTGCGGTTCCACAAGCACGACGAGGACCGAATCGTCGTGCACCTGCTCGTCGAGCTCTATGCCCGCACCGCCGAGGAGGCCACCGAGGTGCTCGAGGAAGCCGCCCGCGGAACGCTCGCGATCACGTCGCTTGCGGAGGAGTCGCGTCCTCCCGCGTCGACCGGTCGTAGCACGCACTGACGCCCCCGCCACCGCAGGCTGCGGGTCGGGTTCCCCTGAGCCGTCCACGCGCTAACACTACCTCCACGATCAAGAGGGCGAGCGCGACCGGCACAGTCGCGGGCAGGTTGTCGACGACCAGGAACAGCAGGTCGAAGAGGGCCGCGATCACGAGCGTGAGCAGAGCCGCCGCGCGCTGCACGCGCACCCGCGCCGCCATATACGGCTCCGAGCAGGCCCGCGACGAACAGATCGCCGTAGCCCATCGTGATCGTGCCGAACTGCTCGCTCTGGAGCTGTGGCAGGCCCCCGCTCGGCTTGGCCGCCACCAGCACGTTGTTCGGCGCCTGGAGCTGACCGGAGGCGATCAGCCAGACATCGGCACAGGCCATGGCGATGATCCCGAGCTTGAGCCAGCGACTTGGCGTCACCGCCGCGAGCAGGACGCCGAGGGTCACGCAGCTGAGGCCCGAGAGCAGCGCCGCGGCGGCCTCGCCCGCAAGGCTGTAGGGCGTCCTCCATGCCAGTACGAACAGCCCGGCGGCGATGACCGCGAGCCACGGGCGCGCCCCGTGTGCGGCCCACCCCAGCGCCACGGCCGCCAGGATCGGCACCGCCACCAACGCGAGGTAGGTGAGCCACGTCGCGGTGTCGGAGGCGTAGCGGATCGCGAAGATCACGCCGACGATCGATACCGACCGGAATCAGAGCCCAGCCGCGGCCACGCAACCGCCGCAGCCGCGCGGCCCAGCTGGCATCGAGGGCTCGCGGCGAAGCGACGACGCCGGCCTGCAACGCAAGCAGACCGGCGTCGGATGGAATCAGCGCGAGCGTGGGTTCAGCTCAGACGCTGTGCCAGGCGCTCGAGCTGCTCGTGAAGCTTGGCGGGCAGTGTCTGCCCGAACTTCGCGTAGTGGGCGTGGATCTGCGGGATCTGGTGCTTCCAGCCTGCCGGATCGACGCTCAGCAGCTCGCGCAGATCAGCTTCGCTGAGGTCGAGGTCGCTGACGTTGATGCCACCGTCGCCGACCGGCGGCAACAGGCCGATCTCGGTCTCGACGGCGTCGGCCGTGCCCTCGCAGCGTCGGAAGATCCATTCGAGCACGCGCGAGTTCTCCCCGTACCCGGGCCACAGGAACTTTCCGTCGGCGCCCTTACGGAACCAGTTCACGTAGAAGATCTTGGGCAGCTGGACACCCTCACGCTCGCCGAGGTTCAGCCAATGCTGCCAGTAGTCACCCATGTTGTAGCCGCAGAAGGGCAGCATCGCCATCGGATCGAAGCGCAGCGCGCCGACCGTGCCGGTCGCGGCCGCGGTGGTCTCCGACGACATGATCGAACCGAGGAACACCCCATGCTCCCAATCGTGGGCCTCATGTACCAGCGGCACCACAGTGGCGCGGCGGCCACCGAACAGGAAGGCGTCGATCGGCACACCGGCGGGATCCTCCCACTCGGGCGCGATCGAAGGGCATTGCGCCGCGGGGGTCGTGAAGCGCGCGTTGGGGTGCGCGGCCGGAGTCTCGGAGTCCGGCGTCCAGTCGTTGCCCTTCCAGTCGATCGCGTGTGCGGGCGGCTCGCTGTTGAGCCCCTCCCACCACACGTCGCCGTCGTCGGTCAGCGCGCAGTTGGTGAAGATCGTGTTGCGGCCGATCGTGCCGATTGCATTCGGGTTCGTGAGCGCACCGGTACCGGGCGCGACGCCGAAGAAACCGTTCTCCGGGTTGACCGCACGCAGCCGGCCATCGGCGCCGAACTTCATCCAGGCGATGTCGTCCCCGATTGTCTCCACCTTCCAGTCGGGGAGCGTCGGGATCAGCATCGCGAGGTTGGTCTTGCCGCAGGCGCTCGGGAACGCGCCCCCCACGTACTTGACAGTGCCCTCGGGCGAGGTCAGCTTGAGGATCAGCATGTGCTCGGCGAACCAGCCCTCGTCGTGAGCCATGACCGAGGCGATGCGCAGCGCAAAGCATTTCTTGCCGAGCAGTGCGTTGCCGCCGTAACCCGACCCGTAGGACCAGATCTCACGCGTCTCGGGGAAGTGCACGATGTACTTGTCGTCCGCGTTGCACGGCCACGGCACGTCCAGGGTGCCTTCGGCCAGCGGAGCGCCCACCGAGTGCACGCAGGGGACGAAGTCGCCGTCGTCGCCAAGCGCATCGAGCGCCGCCTGGCCCATACGCGTCATGACCCGCTGGGAGACAGCGACGTAGGCGGAGTCGGTCAGCTCGACGCCGATGTAGGAGATCGGCGAGCCGATCGGCCCCATGCTGAACGGCACGACGTACATCGTGCGCCCCCGCATGGAGCCCTCGAACAGGCCGTTCAGCGTCTGCCGCATCTCGGCCGGCTCAGCCCAGTTGTTCGTCGGCCCCGCATCCTTCTGACGTTCGGAGCAGATGAAGGTGCGGTCCTCGACGCGCGCGACGTCGCTTGGATCTGACAGCGCCAGATACGAGTTCGGGCGCTTCGGTTGCCGACAGCTTGCGGAAGGTGCCGGCGTCGATCAGGACCTGTGCAAGGCGGTCGTACTCCTCCTCGGAGCCATCGCACCAGTAGACCTCGTCGGGCTGCGTGAGCGCGGCGATCTTCTCTACCCAGGCGCGGAGCCCCGCGTGGTTGGTCCTGGCCGCCTGTTTGGTCACTGTGTGCGACATATCCAGATACTGCTCCTTCCTAGTCCTGCGCTCGGTCGATCCGGTGAACGCGACCACTGCACGGTTGCGGCTGCATTCGTGCGGAATCACACATGAAGAGGGTTCGGCCCCGTCGGCCTCTGGCTGGCGCCATAGGGCATCCTAACCCAGCTCTACCCGTAAACGAAACGTAAACAGGCCTGCACGATAGGTTTGCGTTATAAGAGTTATTGACCGCGCGCCGGCCGCCACGACCCGTTTGGCCGCCCGAGGCGTAATACTCCCGCTCCCATGAGGATTTCTGCCAAGGCCGATTATGCGGTTCGCGCGATGGTCGAACTTGCGGCCACAGCCGGTGAGAAGCCGGTCAAGGCCGAGCGCATCGCCACTGCCCAGGACATCCCGCTCAACTTCCTCGAGAACATCCTCGGAGAGCTGCGCCATGCCGGCCTGGTGCGCTCGCACCGTGGCGCCGAAGGCGGCTTCCGACTCGCCAAGGACCCCGCCGAGATCACGGTCGCGGATGTGATCCGCGCCGTCGAGGGACCGCTGGCGAGCGTCCGCGGCGCGCCGCCTGAGGAGTCGCAATACAACGGCGCATCAGAGGCACTGCTACGGGTCTGGATCGCCGTGCGCGCGAACCTGCGCAAGGTTGTCGAGCAGGTGACGGTCGCCGATGTCGCGAGCGGGAAGCTCCCGCGGTCGATCGACAAGCTCGCCGACGACCCGGAGATGTGGGTAACGCGCTGACAAGCCGAGGACGTATGCCGGACGATGGGTGGGAGACGGTCGAGTTGGATGTGCAGGAACGAGTGGCGTGGATCACGCTCAACCGTCCCGAAGCGCTCAACGCCGTCACTCCGCAGCTCGGAGAGGAGCTGCGATCGGCGATCGAGCTGGTCGCTGTCAACCGTGAGGTTCGCTCACTCGTGCTGACGGGCGCCGGGCGCGGCTTCTGCTCGGGTGCCGATCTCAAGGCCGCAGCCTGGCGCCGAGAGGACGGCACCACAAACCTGCTGTCGCCGCTGCGCGAGATCTTCCACCCGCTGATCCTGCGGCTGCGCACGCTGGAGAAGCCCGTGATCGCCGCCGTCAACGGCGGCGCCGCCGGGATCGGATGCTCGCTGGCGCTGGCTTCCGACATCATCGTCGCCGCAGAGTCCGCGTACTTCCTGATGGCCTTCGCCAAGGTCGGCCTGACGCTCGACGGCGGTGGCTCGGCGCTGCTCGCCGCGCGGATCGGGCACACGCGAGCGTCCGAGGTGGCGCTGCTGGCCGAACGGGTGAGCGCCGACCAGGCGTTCGCCTGGGGCCTTGCCAACAGGGTCGTCCCCGACGCCGAGCTGCGGAACGCAGTGGGCGAACTCGGCGCGCGGTTCGCCGCCGGCCCGCCCGGTTCGTACGCGTCGACCAAACGCACGCTGAACGCGGCCTGCTATCCGAATCTGGCAGCGGTCCTTGACCTTGAGGCCGAGCTCCAGCAGGAACGTGCCGAGTCCGCGGATTTTTCGAGGGAGTTCGGGCATTCCTGGAGAAGCGACCAGCGCAGTTCACCGGAGACTGAGGAGAGAGTCATGAACCTTGCAGAGATACTGAGAGAGGCGGTGGCCCGCGATCCTGAGCAGGTGGCCGTGAAGCTCGACGACTTCGCGCTCAACTACGGGCTGCTGGAGCAGGCCGCGATGCGGGTCGCCGGGATGCTGCAGGAGCGCGGGATCGAGCGCGGCGATCGCGTGGCGCTGATGCTGCCGAACGTGCCTCACTTCGTGGTGGCCTATTACGGGATCCTGAGGGCGGGCGCGGTTGTCGTCCCGATGAACGTGCTGAACAAGCGCCGGGAGGTCGAGTACTACCTGCGCGACTCTGATGCCAAGCTGCTGTTCGTGTGGCACGACTTGCGCCGCGAGGCCGAGCCCGCCGCGGCCGATGTCGGTTGCGAGTGCATTTCAGTGGTGCCCGGCGAGTTTGAGCAGACCCTGTTCCAGACCGCCGCGCGCGAGCAGATGGTCGAATGCGGGTCCTCGGAACTGGCGGTGCTGCTCTACACCTCAGGCACCACCGGCACACCCAAAGGCGCCGAGCTGACCCACGACAACCTCCTGAGCAACTGCCGCGTCTCAAGTGGGCTGTTCGCACTCGAGCCCGGCACGGTCGTGCTCGGTGCGCTGCCGCTGTTCCACTCCTTCGGTCAGACGTGCGCGATGAACACCTGCGTGGTTGCGGCCGGCATGCTCACACTGCTTCCCCGCTTCGACCCCGTCAAGGCGCTGGAGATCATCGACCGCGACAAGGTCGCGGTTTTTGAAGGCGTTCCCAGCATGTACGGGGCGATGCTGAACGTCCCCGACCACGAGCACTACGACACCTCGACGCTGCGCTGCTGTGCCTCAGGTGGTGCGGCGATGCCAGTCGAGCTGATGCGCGGCTTCGAGCGGGCATTCAACTGCCAGATCCTGGAGGGTTATGGCCTGTCTGAGACGTCACCGGTCGCATCGTTCAACCATCCCGACCGCGAGCGCAAGCCAGGCTCGATCGGGACGCCGATCGCCGGCGTCGAGATGAAGGTCGTCGACGACTCGGACAACGAGCTGCCCGCAGGCGAGGTCGGTGAGATCGTCATACGCGGCAACAACGTGATGAAGGGCTACTGGAACCGGCCGGAGGCGACGGCCGAGGCCATGCGCGGCGGCTGGTTCCACAGCGGCGATCTGGCGCGGGTGGATTCCGACGGCTACTTCTTCATCGTCGATCGCAAGAAGGACATGATCATCCGGAACGGCTTCAACGTGTACCCGCGTGAGATCGAGGAGGTGCTCTACGAGCACCCCGCGGTCCGCGAGGCGGCGGTCATCGGCATCCCCCACGACGAGTACGGCGAAGAGGTGGCTGCAGCAGTCTCGTTGAAGGAGGGCGCCGCGATCACGCCGGACGAGCTCCGGGACTTCGTCAAGGATCAGCTCGCCGCCTACAAGTATCCGCGCACGATCTGGATCGTGGATGAGCTTCCGAAGGGGCCCACCGGCAAGATCCTGAAGCGCGAGATCAAACAGCCACAGCGGGATGCGGTGGAGAATTGACAGCGGCTGCCTCCGTCACGGTCCGTCCCGCCGAGGCGTCGGACGTAGATCTGCTCTACTCACTGATCGTCGCGCTGGCCGAATATGAGCAGGCGCCCGATCAGGTGGTGGGCACTCCGGAGTTGCTGCGCAAATGGTTGTTCGGCAACAATCCCGCCGCCGAGGCCGTGATCGCCGAGGTCGATGGTGTGGCGGCCGGTTTTGCCCTATTCCATGGGACGTTCTCAACCTGGGAGTGCCAGCCCGGGCTGTGGCTGGAAGATCTGTTCGTTCTGCCTGAGCAGCGGCGCTTCGGGGTCGGCGGGGCGCTTCTCAGTCACGTCGCGAGAGCCACCGTCGAGCGCGGCTACACGCGCCTGACCTGGACCGCCCTCGACTGGAACGAGATGGCGCTGAGCTTCTACCGAAAGATCGGCGCGACAGTGCTCGAGGAGTGGACCAACCACCGTCTGAGCGGTCCGACGCTGCAGGCAGTCGCCGCAGCGGCGGACTGATTCACAAAGCAATCACACCTCGACCGGCATTCGAGCCGTAAGGTCGCCCGCCGTGGAACCAGCGACGCAGGAGGCCGCACCCCAGCCAACCGCGGCGAGAGTACCGCTCAGCACCGTTCTGCGTGAGTGGGGACGGATCGGCTTGATCGGCTTCGGCGGGCCGCCGGCGCACATCGCCCTGCTGCGGCGGCGCATCGTCGAAGAGCGTGGCTGGATCGCGCCCGACGAGTTCGAGGCCGCGATCGCCGCCTGCAACCTGCTGCCGGGCCCTGCCTCCACCCAGCTTGCGATCTTCTGCGCCTACCGAGTGGCGGGACGTTGGGGGGCGCTCGTCGGAGGGCTGGCGTTCATCGTCCCCGCGGTCGTCTGCGTGATTCTGCTGTCGCTGCTGTTCCTGGCATCGGCACCGCCACTCTGGATTCGTGGCGCCGGTGACGGCGCGGGCGCCGCCGTCGCCGCGGTCGCGGCCTCCGCAGGCTGGGGGCTGGTCAGCCGAGCTGGCACAAGGCCCGTGGCGTCAGCAGCGCTCGCGTCGGCCGCTGGGCTCTCTACGGCCTGGTCGGCGGGGCCAGCGCGGTGCTGGTCGGGCCGTATCTGGTGATCGCCCTGCTCGCCTGCGGCCTGTTCGAGCTCGCCTGGACGGTCGGGGTCAAGCCTCGCGACCGTCTCCAGAGCGCCGGCGGTCCACCGCTGACGGTACTCGTGCTGGCAGCCGCCGGAGGCGTGGGTGCCGTCGGTGGTATCGGCGCGCTCGCCTGGGTGGCCTTCAAGGTCGGCGCGCTCTCCTTCGGCGGCGGGTTCGTGATCATCCCGCTGATGCAGCACGACGCCGTGCACGCCTACCACTGGATGTCCTCCGCGCAGTTCCTGAACGCGGTGGCGCTGGGGCAGGTCACACCGGGCCCCGTCGTGGCGACCGTCGCCGCCGTGGGCTACGCAGCGCGCGGTATCGCGGGAGCGGTACTGGCAGCAGCCGTCGCTTTCACGCCGTCGTTCGTCGCCGTGATGATCGGCGGACCGCGCTTTGAGCAGATCCGGCAATCAGCACGCGCGCAGGCGTTCCTCGACGGCGCCGGACCCGCCGCGATCGGCGCGATCCTCGGCTCCGCCGTGCCGCTCGCTGCTGCCCTCCGTCACGGCTGGCAGATCCCCATCCTGGCCGCCGCCGGCGTGGCGCTGCTGCTGCTGCGGCGGGGCGTGGTCGAGACGCTCATCGTCGCGGGCGCGATCGGCACGGTCGTCGTGCTGGCGGGCGCGCCCGCCTGACAGCGCACACCGCCCGCCTGACAGCGCACACAAATAGAGGGAGCCCCGTTGCCGGGGCTCCCTCCGTAGCAGACCTATAAGCCGGATCTTGTCGAGAGCAGTCATCCATCTGAGCGGCCTACCCGAACCTTGGCGGGCAACCTGCAATCGGTTCTGCTCGGCCTTGCATCAGGTGGGGTTTACCTGGCCGCCGCGTCACCGCGACGCCGGTGCGCTCTTACCGCACCATTTCACCCTTACCGGTCTGAGACGCTGCAGCGGACCCAGACTTAGGCGGTGTTATTTCTGTGGCACTTTCCCGCGGGTTTCCCCGGGTCGGCGTTACCGACCACCTTGCCCTGTGATGTCCGGACTTTCCTCGAAGGCATAAACCTCCGCGACTGCTCAGTCTGCAGAGTCGAGAATAGCGCTACATGCTTCGCATCACGCCGACGACACGCCCCAGAACGCTCACGTCGCGCACCAGGATCGGTTCCATCGCTTCGTTCTCTGGCTGCAGCCGGATGTGATCGCCCTCATGGAAGAAGCGCTTGACGGTCGCCTCCTCCTCAACCAGCGCGACGATGATCTCACCGTCACGCGCCGTCTCCTGCGGACGGACCACCACCAGGTCACCGTCGAGGATGCCGGCATTCTTCATCGATTCGCCGCGCACGCGCAGCAGGTACCCGCCGCTGTCTCCCCCGCACGCGGACGGCGTCTCGATGTACTCCTCGACGTTCTCCTCTGCGAGGATCGGCTGGCCCGCAGCCACCTGGCCGAGAAGCGGAAGACCGGGCTTCACCACGTCTCTGACCGCGGCACCTGCGCGACCGAGCAGCTCCATCGCACGCGGTTTGGTGGGATCGCGCCGCAGAAGCCCGAGCTTCTCCAGATTGGCCAGATGAGCGTGCACCGTCGAGGACGATGCCAACCCAACAGCCTTGCCAATGTCACGAACCGTTGGCGGATAACCGTTCTTCTCCGAGTACCGCTTGATGAAGTCGAAGATCTCCTGCTGACGCTTGGTCAGGTCCATCCGTTGGCTCCTTGCTCGGATTTACTGCCGAATCTGGCGAACATGTGTTCGGAAGATACCTGCCCCCGAGGACGGAAGCGAACCTGGCTATACTCCGCGCCCCAGGCGCCTGTGGCGGAATTGGTAGACGCGCAAGGTTGAGGGCCTTGTGAGCGCTTAGCTCGTGGAGGTTCGAGTCCTCTCGGGCGCACTGGAGGCATGACTAGTTGCAAGCGCGTGGAGCTGCCGATGCCTAAGGAAAACGGGGACCGACCGGGAGCCGGACTACGCGCTGTACTCGATGTCGCCGAGAGCGTCCTGGCAGAGCTGGACGCCGAGGTCGTCCTGCTCCGCGTACTCGAGGCGGCGCGCGAGCTGACGTCGGCGAGCTACGCCGCGGTGGGCGTCCTCGACCCCGGGCGGACCCAACTCGAGCGCTTCATCACCTCGGGGATCGACGAGCAGACACGGAACGCGATCGGGCACCTGCCCCGGGGCCGCGGAGTGCTGGGCGAGCTGATCACCGACCCCCACCCGCTGCGCCTGGACAACGTCGGCGGGCATCCGCGCTCCTACGGTTTCCCGCGCGGCCATCCGCCGATGACAACCTTCCTCGGCGTGCCGCTGCTGGTTGCAGACGCGCCGTTCGGAAACATCTACCTAACCGACAAGGCCGGCGGCCAGCCGTTCACGGCCGATGACGAGCAGGCACTGGTGGTGCTCTCGAAGTTCGCCGGGATCGCGATCGATCACGCGCGCCGATACGCGCTGGTCGAAGCGCAGCGGTCGGAGCTGCAGCGCGCCGTGGCCGCACTTGACGCGACCGTGCAGATCGCTCGCGCCGTGGGCGCTGAGACGGACCTCGATGCCGTCCTCGAACTGGTGGCCAAGCGCGGCCGGGCGCTCGTTGCCGCAAAGACGCTCGTGATCGAACGCGAGATCGACGGCGGCATGGTTGTGGCCGCGGCCGCCGGCAGCCTGCCGGCTCAGGTCGTCGGCATGGTCATGCAGCCGGAGGGCAGCGTCGCCAGCCTGGCGCTGTATGAGCGCCAGACGCAGCGGCTTGAGGACGGCACGAACCGTGCACGCTTCGAGGAGCACGGCGCGGGTCGCCTCGGTCTCACAGCCGAGGCCGGGCTGATTGTGCCGATGCTGTTCCGCGGTAAGGGCTACGGCGTGCTGATCGCGCTCGATCGACTCGAGGACGGGCCTCAGTTCAGCGCGCACGACCAGCGCCTGCTCGAGGCCTTCGCCACCTCCGCCGCGACCGCCATCGCCACGGCCGTCTCGGTGCAGAGCGAGCGCGCCAGCCAGCGCTTGATGGCCGCCGAGCACGAGCGCACCCGCTGGGCGCGCGAGCTCCACGACGAGACCCTTCAGAACCTGGCTGCGCTGCAGATCGCGATCGCGGGCCACCGGCGCACGCGAGATCCCGAGGCGATGGCCGAATTCATGGGCGAGGCAGCGCAGCAGCTGCAGGTCGAGATTCAGAATCTCCGCTCGCTGATCGCCGAGTTGCGCCCGGCGGCACTCGACGATCTCGGTCTCGAAGCGGCGCTGGGGGCACTGGCTGACCGCAGCCGGCAGCACGGCCAACAGGTGGAGCTGAGCGTCGACCTGCAGGCGCAGCAGGAGCAAACCTCGAGCCGGCTGGCGCGGGAGATCGAGACCGCGATGTACCGCATCACGCAGGAGGCGCTCACCAATGCGCGCAAGCACGGTGCTGCGTCGCGCGTGAACGTCGACCTCTGGGACGACGGGTCGCACGTCCACCTGACCGTGCACGACGACGGCCAGGGATTCGACCCAACGGTCAGGACGCAGGGATTCGGGCTGACGGGAGTTAGCGAGCGCGTGGAGCTGTTGCAGGGCGAGCTCGACATCATCTCCGCGCCCGGAAAGGGCACCACGCTCAGTGTCGCGTTGCCAAGCAGGCGGGCGACCCGGCCGCCGCCAACCGACGCAGTCCCGGTCTGAACGGGTGCCCGTCCGCTCGCAAGGATGATCCCGGCGCTCGCAGCTGCATTTCCGCCCGCGCACCAGCGTTACCTGCTGGAGGCGCGTCAGATGCAGGCGCTCTCGTTCATGGTCCACATCCCGCTTGTGTGCTTCGGGATCTCGTTCCCGGTGATGGTCCTGTTTGTCGAGCGCCGATGGCAGCGGACCGGCGATCCGGTGTACCTCGAGCTGGCCCGCCGATGGTCACGTGTGATGATCGGGCTGTTCGGCGTCGGCGTGATCACCGGCACCATTCTGAGCTTCGAGATGGGTGGGCTGTGGCCGAACTTCACCGCGACTTTCGGTGGCGTCTTCGGCCTGGGCTTTGCGATCGAGGGGTTCTCGTTCTTCGTCGAGGCGATCTTCATCGGCATCTACGTCTACGGCTGGAACCGGCTTTCGCCGAGGATTCATCTGCTGAGCGGGATCCCGATCGTAATCACCGGATTCACGGGCTCCCTGATGGTGATCTCGGTCAACGCCTGGATGCAGCATCCGGGCGGTTTCACGCTGCGGCACGGCAAGGTGATCCACGCCAATCCGTGGCGCGCGCTGTTCGGCAACGACTACTTCTGGCACGAACTGGTGCACATGTACATCGCCGGCTACATGGTGTCCGGCTTCATCCTGGCTGGTGTCTACGCGTTCGCGCGGCTGCGCGGGCGCTGGGGCCGATACGAACGAGCGGGACTCGCAATCTCGCTGACGATCGCAGCCCTCGCCTCGATCGCCCAGGCGCCGATCGGCGACTGGGCGGCCCGTGACGTCGCCACCAACCAGCCGGTCAAACTGGCCGCGATGGAGGGCCTGACCAAGACCACCAAGGGAGCGCCGGAGCATCTCCTCGGCTACTACGAGAACGGCCGGCTGAAGTTCGCGATCGAGATCCCGCACGGCCTGTCACTGCTTGCGTTCCACAGCTGGAACGCGACAGTCAAGGGCCTCGACACGGTGCCGCCGTCGAAACGACCGCCGGTCAACGTGGTCCACATCGGCTTCCAGATCATGGTCGCGATCGGCAGTCTCCTGTTGCTGCTCAGCCTGTTCACGCTCGCGGTTCGGTTGCGGCTGCGGCGGCTGCCCGAGTCGCCCTGGTTCTACCGCGGCCTCCTGCTCGCCGGGCCACTGGCGATCGTCGCGCTGATCAGCGGCTGGATCGTTACCGAGGTCGGCCGCCAGCCATGGGTCGTCTATCACGTGATGCTGACCTCCGCCGCCGTCACCGGCGCGCCGGGGATCCCGGTGGGTTACGGGGCACTGATCGCGGTCTATGCGGTCGTGGCGGTCGGCGTGGCGTGGATGCTGCGGCGACTGGCCGCCCGCCCCCTCGAACTCGAGCCCGAGTACCGATGAGCAGTCCGTTTCTCGCAGCGCTGCCGATGGTCTTCATCCTCGCCGGTGTGGTCCTCTACGCCGTGCTCGCGGGAGCCGACTTCGGCGCCGGCTTCTGGACCCTGCTCTCGGGTCCGGGTGAGCACGGCGCCGAGATCCGTGACAGCGCCCACCACTCGATGGGGCCCGTGTGGGAGGCAAACCATGTCTGGCTGATCTTCGTCCTGACTGTGTTCTGGACGGCCTACCCGGTCGCGCTCGGATCGATCGCGTCGACGCTCGTGGTGCCTCTGTTCATCGCCGGGCTGGGGATCGTCATCCGCGGCGCCGCCTACGCACTGCGCGCCGGAACTCTCGGCGATCGTGAGCAGGTTCTGATCGACGGGCTGTTCGCCGCCTCCTCGATCCTGACGCCGTTTGCGCTCGGGACGATGGTCGGCGCGATCGCCACGGGCAGCGTGCCCGTCGGCAACGCGGCCGGAGCGCACTTTGGCAGCTGGCTGGGCGCAACTCAGATCCTCGACGGGCTGATCGCGGTCGTGAGCTGCGCCTATCTGGCCGCCGTCTACCTCGCGGCTGACTGCACACGCCGGGGCGAGCTCGAGCTCGCGCGCGACTTCCGCCTGCGTGCACTGGCCGCCGGCCCGCTGGCCGGCGTCTTGGCGATCGTCGGGCTCGTTGCCCTCCACCACTCTGCTCCCCACCTCTACCACGAGCTGTTGCACGGGCGAGCGCTGCCGGCGGTGCTGGTCTCGGCGGTCGCCGGCGTCGCTGCCATCGCACTCGTCTACCGCCGGATGTTCGAGCCGGCGCGCTATGTCGCGGCGCTGGCGATCGCGGCGGTGCTGGCCGGCTGGGCGCTGGCGCAGTGGCCGACGATCCTGCCAGGCCTCGATCTGCAGCAGGCGGCCGCCTCGCACGACACGCTCGTGGCCGTGACGGTCGCGGTCCTGGGCGGCGGCGCCATCATCTTTCCGTCGCTGGTATGGCTGTTTCGCCTCAGCCTGCGGGGAAGCTTCGATCCCGGAGCCGAGACAAAGCAGGTGCCCAGCGGGGCACCTGCCCTCCAGGCCCCCACCGACAGGCCGGCCATCGCCGGCCGGCTCGCTGTGGCGGCGCTGATCGTCGGCGTCGGCCTGCTCGTGTTCGCCGATGCGCGAGCGCTGCACGCGATCGGAGTGGCAGCACTGATCGCGTTCATCGTCGCCGGCTTCCTCTGGCTGGCGCCGCCGCTGTTGCCCTGAGGGACAATGGCGCCATGCATGCGCTGAGACTGGGGATCGGGATCGCCTGGATCATCTTCTGGGTCGGCTGGCTGGCGGCTGCCTTCACGGCCAAGGGCAGCGTGAGCCGTGGTCGCGGATTCGGTCCGCGGGGAATCGCCGCGGTGGCGGTAGTGGTGCTGATCCGCGGTTTCAGCGGCACCTCGCTCGCGGTTCACAGCTGGCCGCTGATGATCGTCGGGACCGTTCTGTTCGTGGCCGGACTTGCGCTGGCGATCTGGGCGCGGGTCATCATCGGCCGCAATTGGGGCATGCCGACCTCCGAGCGGGCCGAGCCCGAGCTGGTGACCGCCGGCCCGTACGCGGTCGTGCGGCACCCGATCTACTCGGGCATCCTGCTTGCTCTGGTCGGGACGGCACTGGCGATCAGCCTGATCGGCCTCGCGATCGCGCTGATCGTGGGCGCCTATTTCGTCTGGGCGGCGCGTGTCGAGGAGCGGAATCTCACCGCCACCTTCCCGTCCGCCTATCCGGCGTACATGGCGCGAACGAAGATGCTGATCCCGTTCCTGCTCTGAGTTCTGCGGGTGCCGCTCAGCTGAGCAGCCGTTCCGTGGCGGCGTCACGCTCGCCGGCGTAGAACTCGTCGAGCACCCGGCCGAATACGGGTGCAGCATGGTTGACATGGCTGAACAGCGTCATCGACGAGCGCAGCTTCATCGCGTCGAGTCCTCCAAGGATCTCCACCGGATCGCGCCCCGGGAGCTCGAGCAGCGCCTCGGCAGCTGTGTCGAGCCGCGGCCCGAGCACCGGATGCTTCAGGTAGGAGGTCGCCTCCGCGAGCGATGAGATGGCGTAGAAGCGGGCGGTCGCACTCGAGCCCAATCCCTGGATCTGCGGGAACACGAACCAGATCCAGTGGCCCTGCTTGCGGCCGTGTTCGAGTTCGGCGAGCGCGCGATCGTAACTTCCATCGCGGTCCTGTGCATCGACGAAGCGCTGCAGGTTGAAGTCGTCGCCGGCCATCGGTTCAGTTGGTTATTGCACTTCGGCAATCGTGAGCGTGGATTCGACGAAGCGGCGAACGCTCGCGCGGCTGTCGCCACGACGCCACCCGATCGCCACCTCGCTCGGCTCGATCCCGTCGACCGGCACGTACCGGATGCCCGGGCGCTGGTAGAAGTCGACACCGATTCCGGCGCAAGGCTCACGTAGCCACCGGTGACCGTTGCCGTCAGCTGCTCCTCGACTGTGTGCACCTCGGGGCCGAGTAAAGGCGCGACGCCGTCACGATGGGCGGTCGCCAGCCAGAAGTCTCGCCACAGCGGATCGCGGCCGGGCATCTGCAGCCAGTGCTCGTCGAGCAGATCCCCGATCGCGATGCTCTCGCGATCCACGAGCGGGTGCCACGCCGGCAGCACGGCGACGCGAGGCTCGCTGGTGAGTGGCTCGATCGTCAGCGCGTCGCGAGCTCACCGGCAGCCGCATGAAGGCCGCGTCGACCGAGGCGTCGGTCAGCCCAGCGGTCGGATCGGAGAAGTCACTCTGCCGGGTCTCCAGTCTGCAGCGGTGACGACGGCGCCGCGAAGCTCGCGAGCGACTCGTCGATCACGTCGCACGCGCCGTAGGCGAGAAACCCGACGCGGACCAGCGCGGCGGTCGTTCTCACCGGCTTCGCGGGCGACGTTGAGCGCGTGCTCGACGGCCCCGAGGGCTGCGCGGGCCGCCGGCAGCAGCTCCTCCCCAGCCGCGGTCAGCTCGACATGGCGGCTCGTGCGATTGAGCAGCGTCACCCCGAGGTTGGTCTCGAGCGCCTTGATCGCCTGGCTGAGCGGCGACTGGCTGACGTGCAGGCGCTCGGCGGCGCGCGTGAAGTTGAGCTCCTCGGCAACCGCGACGAAGTACGAGAGCTGGGCCAGCGTGACGTTCGGGGGCAGGTCGGCCATCGCCTGGGCGCAGGATACGCCTCGCTGCTCGCGCGAATCAGGCGATCCAGACGCTGCGCGTCTGGATCGCACGCAAAGACGTCTTGGACAAGGCCTCGCCCAGCAGTAAGTTGAGTGCACAACGATCTTGACCGCGCCAGAAATGGGCGAGA
This sequence comes from uncultured Actinomycetota bacterium, assembly GCA_963818135.1. Lineage (GTDB taxonomy): Bacteria > Actinomycetota > Thermoleophilia > Solirubrobacterales > Solirubrobacteraceae > Palsa-465. The sequence continues at coordinate 9,986 of CAWFRF010000022.1, read as the reverse complement.
CACAGGAGACGGCTGATGCAACTCGATGGCATGCACCACATCACGATGATCACCGGCGACGCCCCGCGAAACGTCGACTTCTACGCCGACGTGCTGGGCCTGAGGATGGTGAAGAAGACGGTCAACTTCGACGCGCCGGAGGCCTATCACCTCTATTTCGGCGATGAACAGGGTTCCCCCGGCTCAATCCTCACCTGGTTCGAGTTCGACGGAGTCCAGCCGGGACGTGCCGGCGCGGGCATGATCCACACGATTCAGCTCGGCGTGCCCAGCGAGGCGTCGCTCGACTTCTGGGAGCAGCGCCTGGGCGACGCACGGCTACTCGAGCGAGCGCTCGGAGGGCTCCCTGAAGTTCGCCGATTACGACGGTCTCGCCCTCGAGCTGGTCGTCGCCAATCCGGAGAACCCGCCGCTGCAGGCCACGCATCCGGAGATCCCGGCCGAGCACGCGATCACCGGTGTCGAGGGCGCGCGCGCCTACATCGGGCGTCCGGTCGAGGCCGACGCCGAACTGCTGACCGAGACGCTCGGCTTCACGCCCGCCGACACCCCGGGTTCCTACGAGCTTCAGGGCCCGACGCGCACGTTCAAGTGGACCTACGATCCGGCGACCGCTGATGGCATCCAGGGCGCAGGCACCGTCCATCACATCGCCTGGCATTCAGCCGACGCCGACCACGTGCCGTGGCAGCAGCGCGTTGCCGCCGCTGGGATGCACGTGACGCCCGTGATCGACCGCGACTACTTCAACGCGATCTACTTCCGTCAGCCGCAGGGCATTCTGTTTGAGATCGCCACAACCTCGCCCGGCTTCGCCGTCGATGAGGATCCGGCCCACCTCGGCGAGCACCTGCGCCTGCCGAGACAGCATGAGCACCTGCGCCCGCAGCTCGAGCGCAGCCTGACACCGCTGGTCAACCCGCGCGCCGCCAAGGCCGCGAACGAGGCGTGAGGATGAGCTCGCTCGTCTTTCGTGAGCGCCCCGCCGCCGGCGTGGCGGAGGGCCTACTGGTCCTGCACCACGGCCGCGGCGCCGACGAGCACGACCTGCTCGGTCTGGCCGACGTGCTCGACCCGCAGCGTCGCCTGCATGTCGTCACCCCCGGAGCGCCAATGACGGTTCCGGGCTCCCCCGGAAAACACTGGTATGTCGTTCCGCGCGTTGGCTACCCGGATCCCGACACGTTCTGGGCCGCATACGCCCAGCTCGGCGAATTCCACGACGAGCTGTGGGAGCGAACCGGCATCGAACCCGCTCGGACGGTACTCGGCGGCTTCTCGATGGGCTCGGTGATGAGCTATGCGCTGGGGCTCGGCGGCGATCGGCCCGAGGTCGCCGGGATCCTCGCCTTCTCGGGTTTCATCCCGACCGTGGAAGGCTGGGTTCCCGACCTCGCGGGCCATGAGCAGACGCGCGTGTTCATCGCCCACGGTCGAAACGACCCGGTGATGGACGTCGAGTTTGCGCGCCGCGCCAAGGAGCTGCTGATCGCCGGCGGCCTCGACGTCGACTACCACGAGTCCGACGCGGGCCACTACATCGATCAGGCCCACATCCCGCTCGCGCTCAACTGGTTGAACAGAACGCTCGCCCCGCTGGGCGAGCGTCTCTAGTGTCGCGGTGCGGAGCGATCAGACCCCGGGCAGGTGGTAGATGTACACGATCCCCTTGGTGAGGAAGTCGTTGTCATTGCCCACCGGCAGAATGATCCTCCCGCCCACGACGATCGGGCTGTTCCAGTGACCGGCGGCGGCGGGCAGCGCGTCATATAGGTGGCCGGTCACCGGGTTGTAGACATTCAGCACGCCCTGCCCCTGGTTGTAGACGTAGAGCAGGCCGCCTGCGATCAGCGGGCTGGTGCCCGACTGCGTGTTCTGCCAGACGACACGCAGGCGATGTGAGGCGGTGAGCGCGTAGGCGGCGGTGCCGGCGTTGCTGGTCACGTAGACGTAGACGCGGCCGCCGGGGGCCGTCCACACGGCCGGCTGGCTGTAGATGTCGGTCGTGCCCGGGCCATCGATCTTCTGGACCGATCCGCCGGTGCGCGGACCGGCGCCGCCCTTTGCGCCGTCCAAACGGTTGAGGTTGAGCAGGTCAAGCACGCCCTGCTTCCCGCCCTGAACAGCCAGACGCCGGCCGTTCTGGAATGGCAACAGCGCCGGCTCGGTGCTACCGAGGTCCCAGTCGTCGCTGTTCAGCTGCGCCTGATTGGATGGCGTCCAGTTGTGCAGCAGCTTCAGCGACGGCGACGAGCTCGAGCACGCTGTCGCCCCAGTTTGTGTGGCCATCGAAGGGGCCATTGCCCGTGGCGACGAGGATGTTGCCCGTGTCGGGCTCGATAACGCTTCCGGGCCTGCCCCAGATCGCCGAGTCGCTGGCCGAGCATCTGTTCGGCGGATTGATCAGCGTCCTGATGTCCGAGCACAACGTGTTGAAGACGTGGGTGATGTGCCCGTTGGCCAGGTTGATCGTGACCACATGTCCCTGATAGGTCGGCGTGTCGCCGTTGTAGCCGTCGGTCACGACGATCAGCTCGCCGTCTGCGATGTTGAGGCCGCCGGCGATCTTCTCTCGGTACGCGTCGTACGTGACACGCGTGCTCCACACCTGATGACCAGAGGCGACCGCCAGCTTGTGGATAAAGCCATCGGGACTCGAGACGTAGACGTAATGACGATCCGGGTCGACCACCGGCGAGGCCGTCGTGATCTGGTGACCGCCCTCCAGGTGGCTGACGCTGGACGGCGAGAAGTCCCACAGGATCTTGCCGTTTGCGAGGTTCAGAGCGAGCGTGCGGCCGTAGGAGGTGGTCATGATCGCCACGTCGTGCGTGGCACCCTTTACGGGGACGCCGGCGAGCTCGACCGCGGACGAGTCGACCGTGCCGGGCACGTGCACCGTGATTCGTCGGAGTGAGTGCAGGTTTGCGCGCGTGATGCCCGTGTCGGACGGACCGACTCCGTACCGCTGCGGGCTGTAGCCGAAGGTGGTCCAATCGCCGGTCGGGGCGGCTGCCGAACTCGTAGCGACGGAGATGCCGGCCAAGCAGGCCAGGACTGCAATTGTCAATGCAAGCCGACGGGTCACGCTGCGAGCTTAGCCACCCTAAGCGCTTTCCCGGTGCACCACTTGGATCAGGCGTGCTCCTCCGCGGCCTGACGCGAGCCTGAACCTTTTCTTAGCCTGAAGCTCTTTCTTAGGTGCGTCGCCCATCCTTGGGGCGCGGGTCAAGCCATGTGGCCCGGCCTGCCTGATGTCATGATGACGCAACGCCGACAAGTCCGACGGATCTCACTGCGCGGCGGTCTGGCGGTTGCGGTGGTGGTCGGCGTCGCCGCCGGTGTTCTCTCCGGCGGCATCACTCGCGGACCCATGCCGGGGACGCAGGCCGCGCTGAAGGAGGCGGTCGCAGTCGATCCCGCGCGCTTTGCCAGGACTGCGTGCATGGCCTATCAGCCGACCCGCGGCGACCGGCACCTGACCGTCTTCCTGGACGCAGGCCACGGCGGTCTGGACCCGGGCTCGGTCGGGGTGACCGAGGGCGGCAAGACGATCTACGAGGCCGACGAGACGCTGCCGGTCGAGCTGGATGCGATGGCGCTGTTGCGCGCACGGGGCTTTCGAGTCGTGGTCTCGCGTACGACGGACAGTTCGGTCGCGCGCCTGACCGCTGCAGACGTCGACGGCCGGCTTCTCACCGCGCGCGGTGTGCACGACGACGTCGCCGCGCGCGCGCAGTGCGCCAACGAAGCCGGCGCCAGCGCGCTCATCGGTATCTACTTCGACGCGGGCGCGTCCAACAATGCGGGTTCGGTCACCGGCTACGACGCGGTCCGTCCGTTCGCTGCGCAGAACCTGCGGCTTGCGAGCCTGGTCCAGCACGACGTGCTGGCCGCCATGAACAACCGCGGTTGGAGGATCCCCGATGAGGGCGTTCAGCGAGATGATCAACTGGGCTCGACGGTCAACGTCTCAACAGGCGACAGCTATGGCCATCTGCTGCTGCTGGGGCCGGCCAAGCGAGGCTGGTTCGAGACGCCGAGCAAGATGCCGGGAGCACTGATCGAACCGCTGTTCATCACGGATCCGTTCGAGGGTTCGATCGCCAGCAGCAGCAGCGGTCAGCGGGTGCTCGCAAGCGGCATCGCCGATGCGGTCGAGCAGTTCTTCAAGCCCCGGGCAAGACACGTACGGGCACGGTCTCGACAGTAACGAGGCCGCTGTCGGCGGTGACCTGCTCGACAACCGGGAAAACCTCGGCGATGCGCTCGTGGGTGTCGACCGCGATGGTCATCACAGGACCATGGCGCCGTGCCTGCCAAAAGCCGTCGCCATGCGGCGGCTGGTCGTCTTGAAAACCCCATGAGCCACGCAGAGTCGTTGCACCGGCAAGCCGCTCATGGCGCAGTCGTTGCACCAGCACGCGGTGCAACGGATGACCATGTACGCGGTCGTCCTCGCTGGAGTGAACCGTGAGCTTCTGGCTCCAGATCGCATCGTGCGCGAGGACGGGCGGCGGCGCATCGAGGTCAGCGATGCGGTCGCCGTCACGCCGCAGCACCTGAACACGCTCGAGTGTCATCAGCGGCTGCCCAAGCGAGAGATCCAGCTCGGTCGCGGCCCGAGCAATCGAATCGCCGCTGCCGACCGCGATCACGAGCGCCGGCACGTCGGAGGTGCGGGCAAGCAACCGGGCTCGCACGCGGTCTCCATCGCGCGTTCCGTCGACGCCGCTCAACACGGTGGCACCGTGAACGCCGTGGCGCCGCAGGACCTCACACGCAACGACGTATGCCAGTCGGCCTGCCGCCCGCTGGCGGCGGCCGATGAAGAGCGTCAGCTTGGCCTGCTCTTTGAGATCCTCGGGTAACCGCGGATCCGCAGGCAGCTGCTCGGGCGGGAGTCGAGTTCGCTCGATAGTCACGAGACCGCGGCGCTTCATCGCGAGCACCTGCGGCAGCAACGCCTCGATCCGCGCCGGGTCGTCGACAGCGACCGAGACGACCGGCAGATCCTCGGACAGCGTGAGCAGCAGGTCGGTGTGGGCGCTGTGATGGTGGCCAAAGCCCTCGATCCCACGCAGCATCGCGCTGACACGCACGCTCTCCCGACCGTATAGCCCGAACAACTCGTCGGCCAGCAGGTCCCCGTCGCTGCGGTCGCGCTCGCCGAAGTAGGTCGTCAGCTTATGTAGCTCGGTACTCATAGATGTTTCCCGAGCAGATGTCCGAGAACCACCGCGGCGAATCCGACGACGACGCTCACGCCGACGTTCAGTGCCGCGGCCCGGAACTCACCGTCCTCGGCCAGCCGATGCGTCTCGAACATCCACGTCGAGAACGTCGTATAGGCGCCGATCGTCGCCGTGCCGGCGACGATCATCGCGTTGCCACTCAGGGCAAGGCCGTCCAGCAGACCGAGCACGAAGGAGCCGCTGACATTGACCACGAGGGTGCCGAACGGCAGCTCGCGCCCCATGCGCGAGCCGACCCAGCCGTCCACCACGAAGCGGGCGACAGAGCCAATGCCGCCGACCGCGGCCACCGCGATCCAAGTCCATGCAGTCACGCGCGAGAAGCTATACGACCCTAGACTCGGCGACGTATGTCAAAGCCCAAGCTACTGATCGTCGTGGCAAGCACGCGCCCGGGCCGCGTCGGCCGCCCGGTCGCCGACTGGTTCCGACAGGTCGCTGTCGAGCACGGCGGCTTCGAAGTCGAGGAGGCGGACCTGGCCGACCTCGACCTACCGCTGCTCGACGAGCCCAACCACCCCCGCCTGCAGCAGTACACCCAGGAGCACACCAGGGCCTGGAGCGCAGAGGTCGGTGCGGCCGACGCCTTCGTGTTCGTGACTCCCGAGTACAACCACTCGTATCCGGCGTCGCTGAAGAACGCCGTCGATTACCTGCACCAGGAATGGCGACACAAGCCGCTCGGCTTCGTCTCCTACGGCGGCCTCGCCGCTGGTACCCGCTCGGTACAGGCCTTCAAGCAGGTCGCCAGCGCACTGATGATGTACGTCGCGAACAACCTCGTGAACATCGCGTTCGTGCACTCGAAGATCAAGGATGGGGTCTTCGTCGAGGACAAGGATGTGCGGGGAGCCGCCGATGCGATGCTCGACGAGCTGCTCGAGCTCGACGGAGCGTTGAGCCGGTTGCGTAGAGCCGCGCGGTGAGCTCGGGGTCGGTCCCGTCGTCGCTTTGCGATTCGTGCATCCACCAGCAGCTCGTGCGCAATACCCGCGGCTCGATCTTCTCCCTGTGTCTGCGCTCACGCACCGAGCCGAAACGCTTCGTGCGCTATCCGCGGCTGCCCGTGCTGGAATGTCCGGGGTATGAGCGTCACGGTGACAGCGCTGCACACAGCGGCGATAAAGGGCACCCGGGTCCGTAGCGTCGACCAGGTCGTTCTCGACGAGCGTGGCGCCGCCAACGATCGCCGCTATTTCGTCGTCGACGAGCGCGATCGCATGCGCAACGGCAAGCAGATCGGAAACCTGCAGGCGGTTGTCGCACTGCCCGAGGACGATCGGCTCCGGCTCGAGTTCCCGGACGGGTCTGCCGTCGAGGACCAGGTTGAGCTCGGCGACGAGCTGACCGCCCAGTTCTTCTCCCACCATCTGGTGGGCAGGCTCGTTCTCGGACCGTGGTCCGAGGCACTCTCAGCCTTCTGCGGCCAGCCGTTGCGGCTGCTTCAGGCCGGCTCCGCCGTCGATCGGGGCGCCAAGGGCCCTGTCAGCCTGATCTCTCGTGGCTCGCTGCACCGTCTGGCCGAGGAGGCCCGCGCCGACGGCGTCGATGGCCGACGGTTCCGGATGCTGATCGAGGTGGATGGAGTCGAGCCACATGCTGAGGACAGGTGGCTGGGACAGAGGCTGCAGGTCGGCGGCGCTGTGCTGCGCTTCGACGGGCACGTCGGACGTTGCCTGGTGACCAGCCGCGATCCAGAGACCGGTGAGGTGACGCTGCCCACGCTCGATCTGTTGCGTGCCTACCGCAGGGACCTCGACTCGACCGAGCCGCTGCCGTTCGGGATCTACGGCCGCGTACTTCGCCCCGGCACCGTGCGCGTGGGCGACACGGTCGCGCCGGTCGAGGCGGCCGCGTGAGCAAGGATCTTCCCGACGGCGTAACGCCCGCCGACGCTGGCGACAGCGGCCGCGTCACGGTATCGATCGCCGACCACGTTGCCGTCGTCACGCTGACACGGCCAGACAAGCACAACGCGCTTGACCTGCCGATGCTCGACGCGATCATCGGGGCCGGTGAGCGGCTGTGCGCCGAATCGGGTGTGCGTGCCGTCGTGCTGCACGGCGCCGGCAAGAGCTTCAGCTCCGGGCTCGACTTCCCCGCGGTGGCCGCGGCCGGCGGGCTCGAGGCCTTCACGGGGATCCTCGACGAGGCGCCCCCCAATTACTTCCAGCGGGCGGGTTACGTGTGGATCGACGTGCCCGTGCCGGTGATCGCGGCAATCCATGGCAACTGCCTGGGCGGAGGGCTGCAGATCGCTTTGGCAGCCGACATCCGCATCGCCACGACCGATGCGCGCATGTCCGTGATGGAGGGCCGCTGGGGTCTGATCCCCGACATGTCGATCACCCGCACGCTCCCCCGCCTGGTGGGCATCGACGTCGCCAAGGAGTTGACCTATACGGCGCGCACCGTGACCGGCGAGGAGGCGAACCGCCTCGGGCTGGTCACGAAGACGGCAGATGATCCGTTGACGGCTGCGCTCGAGCTCGCGCGGGACATCGCGGCTCGCTCGCCGGACGCTGTCCGCCGCGCGAAGCGCCTGTTCGACGAGGGCTGGGTCGGATCAGTCACTGAGACGCTGGCGCTCGAGGCGCGACTTCAGGGAGAGCTGATCGGCACACCGAACCAGATGGCCGCAATGACGGCCGGCTTCACGAAGCAGACGCCGGAGTTCACGGACCCCTGAGGTGCGGCGCGTCAAGCGCCCGACCAGCCCACGAACAGTGCAACGGCCAGAGCGAAGCCCGCCAGCGCAATCCCCACCCGCAGCGGACGGTCGGGAAGTACGCGGAACCACCGCGGGTCCGCACCAGCTGCCGGCGAGCACGCCAATGCCTATTGCTGCGGCGGCCGGCCAGTCGACCGGGCTGGCGAACGCGAAGATGACGGCCGCGACGAGGTTGGCAGCGGCCAGCGTAATGTTCTTGACGGCGTTGGTAACCGGAAACGGCTCGAGTGTCTCCAACGACAGCAGCGCGAGCATGATGATGCCCGCACCCGCGCCGAAGTAGCCGCCGTAGATCCCGACCAGCGCCACCGGCACGAGCCTGCGCCAGGACGGCGTGAGCCTCGCTTGCCTAACGGACTCGACCAGGCGCCGGCGGTCGAGCCAGCTGCGGAGCGGGTCCCGCAGGAGCAGCAGTCCCGCACCAACCGCGATCAGCCAGCGGCACGACCTGCTTGAACGCCGCGGAACCACCCCATAGGAGCAGGCCGGCGCCCGCTGCGCCGCCCGCCGCGGCCCAGATCGACAGCCTGACCACGCGACGGCCGTGCCCGCGCAGCTCATCCCTGGAGCCGGCGGCACTGCCGATGCCGTTGGTGATGAGTCCGACCGTATTGGTTACGTTGGCCGCCAGTGGCGTGAGACCAAACGCCAGCAGCGCTGGGTAGCTGACCAGCGATGCGAGGCCCGCGATCGAGCCGGTGAGGCCGGCGCCGACTCCGGCCGCCACCAGCAGCAGAAACTGAGTGATGCTCATCGAACGCCGACGCCCTGAGGCTCAATCTAGCTGCAACGCCCCGCGCGTCCGAGTTGACGCTCGCAAGGCGTTCAGTATGCTCGCGCCCTCGCACCGGCACAGGGATGAGTGGCCGCTGCGAACTTGGGGAACGCTTCAGGGGGATTTGTTGACCACCACGGCTGGACGGATTTCGGTCGCTTCCGCGACAGCGCCTGCCACCGGAGATTCGAGGCGCCGATACCGAAACTTCGACACGCTGCGGCTGCTGGCCGCCGCTGCAGTGCTGCTGACTCACGCCTACTACGTGGTCGATGGCCATCAGCTCGTGGAGCCGTTCGCGAAGCTCTATGGATCTCGTTTCGAGCTGGGCGAGATCGGCGTGTATGTCTTCTTCGTGATCAGTGGCTTCCTGATCACGGGAAGCTTCGCTCGCCGGCGCAGCACAAGCGCCTACTTGGTCAAGCGCGTCCTGCGCATCTTTCCGGCGCTCATCGTGTGCGCAGCGATTTGTGCGTTTGTGCTGGGCGCCGTCTTTACGACGCTGCCGCTGCACCGATACTTCGACAGCCACGGTCCGGTTCACTACTTCCTGTTCACGAGCATCCTCTGCGTACTGCCGACTGGGGACTTCCCGCAGTCAGCTTCAGCAATGGCGGCGCCGGCCCGATCATCAACGGCTCCGTCTGGACGCTCGGGCCGGAGTTCTGCTGCTACCTGGCAGTGGCAGCCCTGGGCCTGATCGGCCTGCTGCGCTGGGCGCCCGTTGTGCGCGTCTTTCAGGTCGTGCGTTGGCCCCTGGCGGTCGGCACGATTCTGTTCCTGATCGGGGCGCACAACCGACTCTGACCGGTTTTTCGAGCACGGCCTTGGAAACGACCTTAGCTGGCTGACGCTGTATTTCGCTGCCGGCTCGCTGCTGTTCTTCATCTACGAACGCTGGCGCCCGCCAACCTGGGTTGCGATCGCCTGCGCTCTGGGCATGGTCATCGACTGCGTCGTTGTGGCGCACTACTGGCCCGCCGGCAGCACTGCGCCCGGGATCCTCGAACCTGACACGCTCTTCGCGCTGCTCGGATCGGTGGTTGTCATCCATGTCGGCACGAGCACGCGCCTTTCCCTGGGCAACGGGGCTCGCTTCGGCGATATGTCGTACGGGATATATCTCTACGGCTGGCCGATCGAGCAGGTGGTTCGCTATCTCCTCGGCGCCGCGGCCAGTCCCCTCAGCGTCTTTGCGCTATCGCTTCCGGCTGCCGCGACTGCG
>CAWFRF010000021.1:0-183276 GCA_963818135.1 uncultured Actinomycetota bacterium | reverse complement strand
ACCGGGTGCGTCGAGAGCGTGGTGCTGCCGCCTGGCCCGGTCAACTTCAGCGTGAAGGTGTAGGACTCTGCCGCAGTCGTCGACGTGTTCGCGGGCAGGGTCACATGTTGGCTATACGAAGTCCCGCCGCATGCGACGGCTGCTGGCAGACCCGCCACCGCCGGCGAGGCGCTCAGTTGCAGGAGCCGGCGTGCGAAACCGTGGCTGTCAGGTTGGTGACACCGCCCCGAGGCTGGCAGGTTGACCGGGGAAGCGCTCAAGGACGCTGCTGTTGGTGCAACCCCGAGCTGCGTCAGATGCAACTGCTTGGTGGCGTGGTGGCCGGCTTTCGTGGCCTTCACCGAGACCATAAAGTGACGGGCCGCGGCAGCCGCGTTCGCGCCAATGTGCAAGTTGACAGACAGATGGCCGGAAGAGCAGCTGAGTGTCTTGGGAAACCCGCTCAGGTGCGGCGTGACACTGATCCTGCATGAGGCCGCGTGCTTGACCGTCGCGTGGAGATGCTCGGTCCCGCCGGAACGGCCAAGCGGGCTGGGCGACGACGTCAGCGCCGTGATCTTGGGCCGGTTGGAGCCGGCCGCCTGCGCGGGTCCGGCCGACAGGACGAAAGCCCAGATCGCAGCTGATGTCACTGCAAGAGCAGCCGCGCTCGCAGCCTTTGCGCGCCCAGGCACTCGCTTCTCGCGTCGCGAGCCGTGCCGGCCGATCATTCCGGTCATCTGGATCCCCCGATCCCGTTATCTGCCCCCAGCGACGCGGGCGCGTCGTCCGTCACTGCCCCAGTCCGTGTCAGGCCTGCCCGGCCCGTGCGGACTCGCCGGAATCCTCTCACACCCTGATCGATGAGGCCGTCATGCCCCCAGTTCCACGCACCCGACCTAGTACCGCAACCCACGCCGGCCTATATCGACCCCAAAACTCCTATCGGTTACAGCGACGGGCGGGCGCCGGTACTGCGCGCCCGCCCGCTGGTCGGTGCGGTCGGTTCAGCCGACCAGTGCATGCCGGCCGTCAGTGGCCGCGTCCGCTGTGATCGTCGTGGTCTCGAGCGTGTGCACGACATGCTCGCGTGCGAGCTCGTTGATCGTGAGCCCGATCAGCGCGAGGCCGCCGAGCGCAAGCCCCTCTGCGAGTGCGAGGGTCACGACGGTGGGGAGCGAGAAAACGAGGCTCGAAACGATCATCCAGGCGCTCAGCACGGCTGTGACGCCTGCGGTGGCGACGGTCGGGAGGTGCTTGCGGTAACCGAGTACGAGCCCGGTCGACACGACCAATGCACCGATTCCGATTGCGAACGTGAGCCACATCGTCGTGTCAGCGGCGAACGACGCCTGTGCGACGACCAGGAAGGCTCCCGCGACCGCGATGGCGATCCAAGATGTGAAGCGAATAAGCATGGTGCACTCCTTGCTTGTTGGTTTCGTTGCTGAGGGCGGAATGCGCTTGTCCTCATACGCAGCAAGCTTGCGCTTCGCGGATCGCAAAGTCCAACGACAATTTGTGCTCGCAACTATCGCTTAGCGAGATAGTTGAGCCGGTGGAGTTGCGTCACCTCGAGTACTTCGTCGCTGTTGCCGACGAGCGAAGCTTCACCCGCGCCGCGGAACAGCTTCATGTGGTCCAATCGGGCGTCTCCTCGGGTGTGAAGGCGCTTGAGCGCGAGCTGGGTACCGCTCTGCTCGAGCGCACCTCTCGTCGCGTGACCCTGACAAGCGCCGGGACGGCCGCTGCTGCCCAAGAGCCCGGTCTGCGCTGGACGCGGCACGCGACGCGCGCGATGCCGTCGACGCGGTCCGCGGCGGGCTCGTGCGGCGTACTGCGGATCGGGGCCCTCTCCTCGCTCGTCAGCCTTGTCGACATTCCAGCCGTGCTGGGCGCTTTCACGAGCGCCATCCTGCGGTCCGCATAGAGCTGATCACCAACGCTCACGGGTCGCCGGGCTGTCGAGCAACTGCTCGCCGCCGAGCTCGATCTCGCGCTGGTCCGCTGCCCGATGGCGCCCCGCCACAGATCGTCGAGCACCTCGTCACTCCCGCCCGCTCGTGCTGGTGGTTCCAACCGGTCACCCCCTACCCGACCGCAAGGCCGTACGACTGGACCAGCTCTCAGATCAGCCTTTCATCGACTGTCCGGAGGCTGGGGGATCCGCACCGTGGTGGACCATGCCTTCAGGCGGCTGGAGTGGCCGCACGGTCTCGCACCAGGTCACGGATATCGGTCTCGCCGCTGACCTGGTCCGACATCAACTCGGCGTCGCGATCCTCCCGAGTTCGCCGCCCACAACGGGGCCGGCCTGCGAACAATCGAGATCTGTGATGCCGCGCTCCGCTGGCCACTGGCCCTCGTCACCTCAGGCACCCGCGCCGTTCCCGCCGCCGCATCGACACTCATCGAGCAACTCACCGAGCGGCTCCGCTGAACGCTCATCGGCGGGTTCGCGCTCATCAGGCAACCGTGTTCAGCTTTGCACGGGCGTTCCAACTACGTGGTGGACAGGTATCCGGAACTTCCGCGCAGCATGGTGCACCAGGTCCAGCCTGAGCCAGTGAGACGCCCCGAGCGGCAGGGTGCTTATCACGAGCGCGTCGTAGTCCTGGTTGCACGCTGTAGCTCGCCGCGATCGCCTGCAACGGGTCCTCGACCCCAACCGCGATCCGGCTACGCGCACTCCGAGGGTCGTTTCGAGCGTTTCCATCGAGGCCTCAGCCGTCTCCTGCGCTGGACTTACCGTCTCGCCCTCCCAGGTGTAGTTCTCTCCGGGCGCCTCGGGTACCAATATTGCCGAACTCGGCGTGGGGGTCCTCCCCAGCCAGTTCGCGAACTTTGTCCCGGAGCTCGGGGGCGAACGCCGTCTTGTGTGTGACGATGAGATATTGAGCCATGATTGACCTCCCGCCTACGTGAACGCCACTATTCCGGCCCAGACCGTCCCGCCCAGCGCCGCCAGGTAGACAGACCACGGCGAGCGCCAGGCTGAACCGCCTCAGGCCGACGTCGATCAAGTACGTGCCTGAAGCGATGGGCCCAGTGAAAAAAGATGAGCGCGGCGACGCCAAACAGCACGACGCGCCCAACCGGGTTGGTAACGATCGCGTGGAGGCGCGCAAAGCTCACAGCGTTCGCAGGCACCAAGAAACCCGTCACGAGGATGAGCGCCGGTGCGAGCGACGCCGCGAGCATGCCGCCGCCGCGAAAACAGCGACCAGAACAGTGGCTCATTTGATTTGCGCATTCGCTTCTCCCCTCAGGCCAGCGCTATGACGAGCACGGCTGCGCTCAGAACGAGCATCAGGCCGTAATGCATCCCGATAAGCACCGTCGGCGGGACCTTGTTCTCACCCCGCCGGAGCGGTAGTGCCTTCGGTACAGCTTGGAACCATGTGACCGTGTGCAGCAGTGCAAAGAGCAGCACCACGCTGTTGAATGCGAGCCACCCGGGTGAGTGCAGCGTGGCTGGATGCTGGTGAACGCATGACGTCCGTCATGCACCTTCGTCACCAGCACGAGCAGTAGCACCATGTACGCGGCCAGGAAGACCGACGATAGCTCGCGGAGCATGAAGATCCGGTACGGCCAGCGCTTCAGGAACCATGTACTCGAGTGCTGCCGCGGGTAGGGCTGCCCAATCATCGCGTCCTCCGCCTACTTCCGTCCGAATGGCATGACGAACGACCGGAACCAGGCCAGCGTGCTTTCCAGCTTCGCCTGCTGGATCGCGCCCGCTGGGTCGACGTGCTTAGGGCAGACGACGCTGCACTCGCCCACGAACGTGCAATCCCAGACTCCATCGTCGACCCAAACCACCTCGTTGCGTTGATCCTTACCCTCGTCACGCGAGTCGTGGTTGTAGCGCTGCGTCAACGCCAGCACCGCAGGTCCGAGAAAATCCGGATCTTCCTGATAGACCGGGCACGCCGCGTAGCAGAGCATGCAGTTGATGCACATGCTGAACTGCTTGAACTCGGCAAGCTGTGCAGGGGTTTGCAGATACTCACCCTGCTCAAGCGGCGCCTCCTCGTCACGGATGATCCAGGGCTTGACCGTCGGAAGCTTCTCCATGAAATCGTCCAGCACGATCACCAGATCGCGCTCGACCGGGAAGTTCGCCAACGGCTCGATCCGGATCGGGCCGGGGAGATAGTCACGCAGGAACGCAGCGCACGTCAGTGACGGGACACCATTCACCATCATGCCGCACGACCCACAGACTCCCATCCGGCACGACCAACGATACGAGAGGGTCCCATCCACCTCGTCCTTCAGGTAATTGAGCGCGTCAAGGACAACCCAGTCGGCGTGAAACGGGACCTCAAACGACTCCAGATAGGGCCGTTCGTTCTTCTCTGGCCGGTACCGTGCGATCTCGAACGGAATCGTGATCGGCCGTGCGGCCGGCATGGTCGTGGTGGCTGCGGTCGTGGTGGCTTCATCCGCCATAGGCCTCACCCTCTAGTGCTCGCGGCCGTAGACGCGTTCGGCCGGCGGCCAATTGGTGATCACCACGTCTCGGTACTCGATCCGTGGTCCGTCGTCGGTGCTCTGGCAGAGCGAGTGCTTCAGGAACCGATCATCATCCCGGTCGGGGAAGTCGATCCGCTGATGGGAGCCGCGGGACTCGGTGCGGTTGAGAGCCGAGTGCGCGATCGCTTCTGCCAACTCGATCAAGCACCCCAACTCCAGTGCCGCCACGAGCTCGGTGTTGAAGCTGAGGGTGTGGTCGTCCAGCCTTACGCGTCCAAAGCGGCCTTTCAGCTCGGCCACTTTCGAAACCGTTTCACGCAGGCCCGCGTCTGTGCGATAGATGCCACAGCCTGACTCCATCGTGTGCTGTAACTCCGTGCGGATCTGCGCGATTCGCTCGTCGCCGTCATGGTTGTTGATGAAGTCCCGGGCGATGCGCATCTGCTCCTCATCAGCCTGCTTCTCGAGCGCAGCGACGGAGGAAATGGGATGTTCGCGAGCCCACTGCGCCGCGTTCTTGCCGGCAAGCGCGCCGAAGACGAGGATCTCCACAAGCGAGTTGGAGCCGAGCCGATTGGCGCCGTTGATGCTGACACAGGCGCACTCGCCCGCCGCAAACAGCCCAGGCAGCGAAGTTGCCGCGTCGGGGTCCGTGTCTATTCCGCCCATCATGTAATGCACCACTGGCCGAACGGGGATCGGCTCGTGCACCGGATCGATGCCGACGTAGTTCTTCGTCAACTCTCGGACAAAAGGGATCTTCTGATTGATCCTCTTCTCACCAAGATGGCGGATATCGAGGTGTACGTACGTTCCGTGCGGACCCTCAAAGACGTTGCCGCGGTCCTCCTCCTTTATGAACGCCTGTGAGAGTCGGTCCCGCGGGCCTAGCTCCATCGACCGCAGAGCCGGGTGTCGCGGGTCATGGACGTCGAGCGGCTCGCCAAGGTCGTGGTCGCGGAGGTAGCGGTCCCCGTGCTTGTTCACGAGTACGCCGCCCTCGCCCCGTGCTGCCTCCGTGATCAGGATGCCGGTGCCCGGCAGCCCAGTCGGGTGGTATTGAACGAACTCCATGTCCTTGAGCGCCACCCCGGCGCGGAACGCGATCCCGAGCCCGTCGCCGGTGCTGATCGCCGCATTGGTCGTGAACGGGAATACGCGACCGAAGCCGCCCGTGCAGAGAATGACCGCCCGGCCGAGAATCGCACGAACCTGCCCGCTACGGAGCTCGATGGCGACCACGCCTTGGCAACGGCCGTCTTCCACGAGCAGGCGCGTCGTCACCCACTCGTCATAGCGTTTGGTGTTGGCTGTACTTCAGCGAGGTCTGGAAGAGCGTATGCAGCATGTGAAAACCGGTCTTGTCGGCGGCGAACCAGGTCCGCTCGATGCTCATCCCGCCGAACGGCCGGACCGCGACGTGGCCATCAGGCTCGCGGCTCCAGGGGCACCCCCAGTGCTCGAGCTGCAGCAGCTCCTTCGGTGCTTCGTTCACCAACAGCTCGACGGCATCCTGGTCGGCAAGCCAGTCCGAGCCCGAGATGGTGTCCCGGATATGGTGCTCCAACGAGTCTCCGCCCTTGATGACCGCAGCGGCTCCACCTTCAGCAGACACCGTGTGACTGCGCATCGGATAGACCTTCGAGACGAGCGCGATATCTAAGCTGGGATCGGCCTCGGCAGCAGCGATCGCAGCACGCAAGCCAGCACCGCCTGCGCCGACGATCACGATGTCGTGCTGCAGCACCTCGGCCACAGTCACTCCTTGCTAGGCCACCTGCAAGACGCTGCTTGCCGCGCTGAGCGGCACTTCGGCGAGCGACACGTCCGGGTCTGGACGGGCGTCGCGTTCCCCTCCAACGTTCTGCATGATCCCGGCCTTTGGAACACCGCTCACCGAGCCTCGTCCGTTTTGGCTAGGGGCGAAGTACCGATCCGGTTGCGGCTTCAGGTCCGCCGTCGCTCCACCTCTCGGTACGACGCTACAGGACGGTTGGTCGTATGTGGGGATTCTGGGATTTCGCTCGACGCAGCCCGGGCGAACGCAATCAAAGACGGAGGCCGGTTCGTCACCACCGTCCCGTACGGCGACACTCCTGACGAGCGGGGCATCGAAACGACGACCATCCAGTTTCTGCCCGACGGGGCCAGGTTGGCCGAACTCGCCACGCTCGCCGCTAACGGCGCGTTAGACGTGGTGGTCGGGCGAGTGGTCCCGTTCGCTGAGGCAGCGAGCGCACTCGCCGACGTCGAGTCCGGTCGCAGGCCCGGGAAGGTAGTCCTCGACCTGCGCTAGGAGCGGCGATTGAGAGCTGCGCGGGCGTCCGACCGCCATCGTCAGAGGGGCCGGCGCGCAGAATTGCCGGGGGTGGCTTCGAGCTGGCTCACTGTCGCTTCGGTGATCAGTCGCGCGGTGTGGACGATGCTCGCGACCGTCGCTTCGGAGTCGAGGCCGTAGAGGTCGGTAAGGGTGAGGATGGCCTCGGCGCTGACGACGACGGCGAGATCACGGCGGAGCTGCTCGAGGGCTGCCGCGTCGATGCTGGGGTCGCGTTCTGTGAGCGGCGCTAGGGCTTGATCGATGAGCGCGAAGCGGTAGCCCGGGCGTAACTGCCCAGCTGTACCTCGGGTGATCGAGGTGGCTATGAGTGCCCGGATCGCGCCCTGGCGCTCGAGGACGAGCTTCGCGAGGAGCTCGGCGGCATAGGCGACTCGCTCGATCGGGTTACCGGGATCCGCACCCGCGGCCAATACGGCGGCCGGATCGGGCTCGATGCCGGCGAGCGCTTCCTCAAGCAGCGACGCGAGGTCGGGGAAATAGCGGTAGGCGGTCGGCTGGGACACGAGCGCTGCGCGAGCGACGGCCGGCATGTTGATGTCCGCGCCGGCCGTGATCAGTTCCTGGCAGGCGGCGATGAGCGCGTTCCGCGTGCGCAGCTTCTGGTTTACCCGGCCCTGCTCCTGGGGTGTTCCGCTCATGGTTATCGCTCGCGTTGTCGCATGCTGTGTTCGGCTGGTCGAACTCTGCTCTCGTAATGATAGTGGTCTTGCATAAACGATGCAGGCGCGATACGGTCAGTCGTGATAGTCCGCTCTCACGAAAGGAACCGCTTGTGTCTGAGGCAGCGATCGTTGGACCCCAAGACGGCGAGGTGGTTCTTCCGGGGCCGATCGAGGTCCGGATGGTCGAGGACGGGAGTGGCACCGCCCACCGCCTCGCGGTTGCCGTTCTCACGGTGCCGCCGCATACGGACGGGCCACCGCCGCATTGGCACCAGAAGCACGATGAGACCTTCTACGTGATCTCGGGTACCGCTCGATTCACGGTCGGCGACACCCAGCGGGAGGCACCCGCCGGAACGTTCGTCTCCGTGCCGATCGGCGCTGAACACACCTTCGCCAACCCCGGCGATGAGCCCGTGGCCATCCTCAATACGTTCACCCCTGATCTCTACGTCGGCTACTTCCGGGAGCTGAGCACCCTGGCGGCATCGGGCGGCATGACCCCCGACGCGATCCTCGCGGTGATGGCCCGCTACGCGACATACCCGCGCGGGAGCATCCGCCCCGGCCGCGACTGACTGAAGGCAGAACATGACCACGAACATGATCAACGGCTTCTACGCCGACGAGCCGCAGATAACCATCGACCGGCGGGGCGAGGGCCGACCGATCCTGCTCCTGCACGGAGGCGGTGGGCCGCCGTCGATGGGATCTCTTCCCTCCGCTCTGTCTCAGGACTTCGCGGTCATCGCTCCCGTTCATCCCGGCTTCGCCGGCACACCGCGACCGGATTGGTATGACGGGATCGACGACATCGCGCTCAGCTACCTGCGGTTGCTGGAGCAACAAGATCTCAACGACGTGCTGGTGATCGGCTCGTCCGTCGGCGGCTGGATCGCCTCCGAGATGGCGGTGCGCGAGCACCGGCGGATCAGCGGCACGGTGCTCCTCAACGCCGTCGGAATCAACGTCGACGGGATCGCGCTGGCCGACTTCTTCTCCCTCACCCCGCAGCAGCTGATCGCGTACTCGTTCCACGACCCCGGGACCGCACCCGACCCGACTCAACTCCCGCAGCAGGCACGCGACATCCAAGCCGCCAACGCCGCGACGCTCTCCGTGTACGCCCGGGAGCCGTACATGCATGATCCAAAGCTGCGCCGGCGGCTCGCGCTCGCGCCGAACCCAGTCGCGGTGATCTGGGGCGAGAGCGACCAGATCGCGCCAGAGCCCTACGGGCGCGCCTATGCCAGCTCATTCCCGAACGCCCAGTTCCAGCCCATCCCCGACGCCGGTCATCTCCCCCACCTCGAACAGCCGCAACGCGTCCTTGACGCGATTCACCGCTTCGCGAACGAGACAACCCGCTCGGCCACTCCGTAACTTGTTGTGCCGGTCACCGAACGTCGCATGTTCAGTCGCTGCTGCCGGGACCGGCTGGTGCCAGCCGCAGAGTCGCGGCCGCCGATGCGCTCGTGGTCATTCCGGCGACCGTTTCGTCTCCGGGCGTCGCGTACTTTGCACGGTATGCCTGGTCCATCGCTGCTCGCAAATCCGGGTCCTGATCCCCGATGTCGTCGACGACCACGTCGAGCTCCACGCCAGGAACCCGGATGCGGGCTTCCCGGGTGTTGGTGACCTGACCAAACCATCCGGTGGTCCGCCGGTACCAGGTACGGACGTACACCTGGTCATCAACGCAAACCACCCAGATTGGTAACCACCGGCGGGGTCGGCTGTCGGCTTGCCGGCTGGCGATCTCCAGCTCGCGGGCCTCCGAGATTCGGTTCAACTGCTCTGGCGTCCAAGCACCTCTCACAATCGGCCCGCGCGGCGAGGGCGTAGTCCGTCGAGTGCAGCGTTCAGGATCGGCTCCTGGTAGCTCGGGTTTCCAGGGATCTTCGCGATAGCAGCGACCATGTCGAGGATCTGGCCGACGCGCGTCATTTGACCCGTACTCCTTCGTCTCGCGCGCCAGCGAGAACGGCTGCAAGTTGCTCCTTCGGAGCGTAGGCGAAGGGATGGCGGAAGACGTCCAGCGGTCGTTCCCCGTCTCTGACTTCGATCAGGAACTGATTCCCGCTGCGGGCCTCCCTGACCGAGACCCAGACGCAGCCAGTCTCCAAATCCCACCAGAGTTGAACCTGCAGCCCGTTGACGAACCGGTAGTCGAGCTCACGCATCGAAGTGACGTTCTCGACCGGCATCAGACGTAGCCGTCGCAGGGGTTGAGCGATCCTTTGCGCGTTCAGGCGAGTCTTCGAATGCATCGTAAGAGGAACTCATAGGCCGATCAGGAGTTGCGGGCCAATCCGTTGCGTCTGGCGCTCCGAGTGTTGTGAACCACTACGCAATGGCCACTCCGGTGGATCACAACACCAGCGGATCTGAACGCGCTGGACGGTCTTGGGAGCTAAACCTGCCTGGAACTCGGCACGGATCCGGTCAGCTGAGACCGCCGGTGTCGCAATCGAAGCGACCCGACAGTCGATGCTGACGTTTCCGAACCAGGCGTGCTCCGAACCGAAGGAGCGGCAAATCAGCTGACGGAGCGGCCCTCGGCTTCCCGGACCCGCGCGACCATGACCTCCAGCAGCGCCCAGGCGACCTCTGGGTGGTCGTAAGCGAAGGGCCGGAATACGGGGCGCGAGAGGACCAGGCAGGTGACGTCGGTCTGAGCCACCACGGTCGCCGAACGGTCGTGACGATCGACCAGGCTCATCTCACCAAAGTAATCGCCGGGGCCGAGACTCCGGACCGGCTGGCCTTTGACACTTACGTCGACCGTCCCCTCCACGACGACGAAGAACGTTGAACCGAACGCGTCGTCATCGGTCAGGTGGGTGCCGGCCGCGAAGCGCAGCTCGTGCACCTCCCTGGCCAGCCGTTTCAGATCCCTCTGCTTGAGCTCGCTGAAGATCGGGACGCGCCCGAGCAGCTCCTCCGTACTGGACATAGGCCGAGATCATATATGCGTGTACGTCGATCGTGCAGGGGGCTGGTCCAGACATACCCCGAAGTGCAAGCGGTGTGTGGAACCCGCTCGGAACACCCGAATCCCTTTTCCCCTCTAGAGATTTGCAGGTATAGACTGCACGAATCGCGCATGTCATTCGAGCTGCGCCGTATGTGCTGGGCAAACAAAGGGGGGGTCATGAATAGACGAACCGAACGTACGCGCCGCTGGCGCATTTGGCTGCTGGCGCCGATAGCGTGCCTGGGGAGCGCGCTGGCGATCGTGGCGTGGCAGGGAAGCGCCGCGGCGGCCCCGGACAAGCCGTTTTCAGTGGTCATCTGTGCCCCTGGTCAGTCATGTAAGCCAGGTAGCCCGCCGGTGGTGTCACCCGGGGCGACGAGTTCTACGCCCGCCGCGCTTACGGCGGTCCTCAAGGACGAGTCAACGAAGGGCTCCGGCCAGAAGCTGGGCTCCGCCAACCTGACTCCCCCGTCGGGCGTCATCGTGGTGTCGGCTTCGCTCGGCGGAACGGCGATCGGTCCCTGCTCAGCCACGACGCCGGCAACCACCAGCTGCATAACGTCCGCCGGCGTGCTCGAATTGCGCAGCCTCAACGTCGACCCAGGTGCTTCGATCCAGGTCTCGATCAGCGTCGCGACGCCGCCTCCGCCCTCGAGCTGCACGACCGCCACGCCGTGCCAGTGGAGCGTGAGTGCGAAACAGTCAAACGAATACAGCGGAACGGGTAACAATCTCAATCTCGATTTGGACTCGAGCCAGCTCGGAATCGTTCTGTCGAGCCAGGTCACATGCACGTCGGCGCAGCAGTCCAACACCTGCAGTGCGACACTCGCGGACGGTGGCACGACCGGGAGCACTGGGGGCTCGGTCAGCATCACGACCGACGCAACCGGCACCAGCGGCGGGACCCTCTTCGAGGCGATTGATTTCGGCCCGCATCTGAACCCCGCCACCGAATGTTCGGGCATCGACTCGGCGCACGATGAATACGTCAGCGGTGCAGCTCTAAACGGTCAGAACCAGCGCAGCTTCACGGTGACCATCAACACAACGGCTTATCCCGGTTATCGGGACTCGCTGTGCGTGACGACCTCCCAGCCGTTCACGGCCAAGTTCATCTCGGCGAGCGGTACGGTGACCGTCGGGCCGGCTGTTCCGGTGACCCAGCCGGATGGCACCCCGGGATTCGCTGGCCTGCTGCCCAACTGCGCCGGTGACGGCGCCGCGCCAACCGTCGACTGCAGTACCCAGCCGGGCGTGGTCAGCAGAAGTCTGACCGCGGGTGTCCACACCCTGGTCGCGTCCTTCCCAGCCGGGTTCGACGCTTCGATGCGTAACTGACGAGAGTGCACCGAGAGATCTGTGGGCCGCATCGACGATGCGGCCCATGGACCGCGGCTGCCCCGCTCAGCGCGACGTCGTGACCCGACTGAGGTCCATGATGTGGAACCTCTCGATTCCGAGACGGCCCTGCAGCAGGTCGCGTTCGGCCGAGTCGCGATCCACACCGATCAGGTGCAGGACATCAAGCGTCGCGGCCACGTCGTAAAGCGCGCCTTGAGCACGCGCAACGGAGAGGGAGGTTTCAAGCGCGTCCACGGCGTCCTGCCGCCGGCCCAGCCGCGCGAGGGCGGTGCCCCTGACTCGGTGCAGCCAGGCGACGTTGCGGTCGGCATCGAGCATCGAGTCGACCATCTCGAGCGCCAGCGGGGCCCGGCCCCCGAACGCCTCGGCCTCCGCGAGCGCAGTCTCTGCGAACTCCAGATAGTGGGTCTCGCGCAGACTGCTCAGCTCCGCTGAGGCCTGCGTCAGCCAGTTGCGGGCCTCGTCAATATCGCCAGAACGCGCTGCCGCACGTCCTAGCAGTGCCTTGGTGTTCGCAGCGACCGTGCGCTCCCCCATCGAATTACTCACACGGAGCGCATGCTCGAGCCGTCTGACCGCCTGCTCGCCGAGGCCACGGTCCGACAGGATCTCGCCGAGATTTGAGGCGGCGGTGGCAACTCCCGCCTGATCTCCAGCTTGCTCGTAGCAATCCTCGGCCCGCTGGTACAGGCTGATTGCCTCATCCCAATCCCAGCGATAGCTGGCGAGGAAGCCCATCGTGTTGAGCACGTTTCCCTGCTGCTCATGATCTCCAAGCCGCTCGTAGATCGCCAACGCCCGTGTCGAATGAACCGCCTCCTCGACACGTCCCAGATCGAGCAGCACGAAGTCGAGCACGTAGCTGGCCTGGGCAAGGGCGCGCTCCGCTCCGCCGTCGCCGGCCTGTTCTATTGCCGCCCGACAAAGCCGCTCGCTCAGCGCGAATTTGCCCTGCCTCCACCGGACGAACGCCAACTCGACCATCAACTGCGCGCGCAGAGCGCGCTCCTCCCTCCCTTCCGCGTCTTCGAGTACCCGGATGGCCGCGCCACCGCGGCGGACCGACGCTGCCAGCTCGCCGCCCATGTGGGCAACGACCATCCGCTTGTGAAGCAGCCGCGCCTGCGCGATGGGCACTTCGGCAGACATACCCCTGGCCGCGTTAAACGCGTCGGCGGCTTCCATGAGCTCACCGGTCCGCTGCAGCTCGTCACCGAGCGCTTCCCAGCACGCTGCCAACTCGGCGGAGGAAGCGCTGCGGTGCCGTCCCGCCTCCAGCGCGCGTCGATACAGGCGCGAGGCATCCGCATGTGCATAGCGCTGCGCCGCGTGCTCCGCACCGGCGAGCCCGTACCGCCACGCACGCTCCCAGTCGCCCGCGAGGAAGAAGTGAAGCGAGAGCACGGCCGGCTCCGCGTCGACGTCGTCGCCGGCGTCACGCTCCAGGGCTGCGCCCACCGCCGAATGCAACGCCCGCCGTTCGCGGTAGGGCAGCCCCTCATAGGCCACCTCGCGGATGGCCGGGCGTTTGAAGCGCACGTGTCCGTCGGGGTCGAGCGCGAACACGCTCGACAGTCGGGACCAGGTCTCGGCGGTCGGCGCGCGCGCCGCCTCAGGAAGGACATCGCGAACGCGTCCCGGGTGGAAGCTCACTCCGAGCACCGACGCACGGCGCACGAGCGTGCGGTCCCCGGGGTCAAGCTGGTCGATTCGCGCCATCGCTGCGGCATCGATGCTCGCGGGCAGCTCGCTCGCGCCCGCCTGCGCGGCGGCGAGGAGATCCATCAGAAACTCCGGACTCCCTCCCGACCTGTCGACAGCCAGCTCGAGCATGTGGGGCGGCACGACATGGGCCGCCGGCGTCGATTCCGCCAGCCGCAGCGTGTCCTCATGTGAGAGCGGCCCGAGTTCGAGACGAGCCACAGCGTCGTGGTCGGGCGCGACGAAGCCGTCCTCGCTGTCGCGGCGCGTCACGAGGACAAGCCACGGCGCCGACTGCAGGGCATCGCACAGCGCCACGAGTAGCGCACCGGAAGCTGCGTCCATCAGGTGCGCGTGCTCAATGTGGACAAGGGTCGGCAGTGCGAGTGCCGGCTCGAGGAACGCGAGCACCGACTCGTGCAGCACGCGCGTGCGCGCCTCGGGCGACAGCGCCTCCACCTCCGGGCTGCTGATCGGCTCACCGTCTGCCGCGATCGAGAGCAGCGGCAGCCACGGCACCAGGCTCGCGCGCGAGCCCGACACCTCCGCCCGCAGGCGCTCCAACACTGCCGCCGGCGCGTCTTCCCACCCAAGCCCCAGCAGCTGTCGCAGCGGGTCTCGCCACGCCACGTAAGGGATCCCCTGCGTGTAGGGCTCGCAGGTTGTGTGAACGAAGCGCATGCCGGGCGCGATCTCCCGGACCTCGGTCAGCAACCTCGACTTGCCACTGCCGACCTCGCCGACGAGCTCAACCAGTGAGCCGGTACCGGCCTGCGCTCCAGCGACCGCGTCGCGGAGGATCTCGAGCTCCCGATCGCGCCCGATCAGCGGTGCGTGCACGCTAGCGATGCGTGCCGGTACCACGCGCAGCGGCCGACCGACCGACCATGCCTGGATCGGCTTCTTCTTACCCTTTACGACGAACGGCTCGAGTTGCTCGTTGTCGAACTTCGTATGCGACCGGTCAAGCACGCCCTTCGTCGCGAAGATCGTCCCC
The DNA here is from genome assembly GCA_963818135.1 of uncultured Actinomycetota bacterium. Taxonomy (GTDB): domain Bacteria; phylum Actinomycetota; class Thermoleophilia; order Solirubrobacterales; family Solirubrobacteraceae; genus Palsa-465. The sequence continues at coordinate 168,772 of CAWFRF010000021.1, read as the reverse complement.
GGCCGCGACCTGCCCATCACGCGCGCGGCGAGGTTGACGGTGTCACCCATGCACACGTATGTGCGCCGGTACGGGGGCCCGATCTCGCCCGTGAACACGGGGCCGCGGTTGACGCCGATTCGTATCGGAAAGGGCGTATCGGCCGCCAGCATCTTGCGCATCGCCAGGAGCATGCGCTCTTCGTCGTCGCCGACGACCCGCGGGGCTCCGGCCGTGAACCGCAACTTTCCCGCGCCGCCGGAGACGTCGGAGTCGATCAGGCAGATCTGCTGCTCATCGGCAGCCACCTGCGCGTGGGCGACCAGCTCCTGCAGATGCTCACCGGTTACGTCGGCGCCGTCGCGCTCGAGCATCTCGTCGAATCGCCCGAACTCAACGAACGACACCGTCGCTGTTCGGTGTTCAGCGGAGTCCGGACTGGATTCGACCTGATGGCGGACCTGAGGCGGCAGGCACAGCGCGAGCGCCGCCGGATCGAGCTGCGGCGTCTCGGCGAGTACAAGCTCGCCGGCCACGCCCGGCGCGCGAGCGAGTACGAAGCCGGGGCCAGCGCGCTCGCCAATGCAGCGCGCCGGGAGCTGCGTAGCCGTCGCCTCGCTGATCAGGATTTGGGATGCCTCGGCGGCGCCCTCCAGCGCCACGACCATGCTCGCGCCCGGCCCGGCGATGATCAAGTCGTGGAAGATCTCGCCGACCAGGAACGAGTGAAACTCGCCGGAGTGCACGCCGACCGACATGCGCAAGGTCACCGTGCTCGATCCAACGGTGATCCGGCCCACCTCGCGCAGCCGTCGGCGCATGAGGACAGCCGCATCGCAGCCCCGCACCGCATGTGCGTCGCCCTCGAACCAGAGCAGCAGCGCGTCTCCGCCAAACTTCACCAGCGAGCCGCCGAGCACGTGGACGTCCGCGAGTAGCGCTGTGAAGCACGCGTTGATCGCATCCACCAGAAGCTCCGCGCCCTCCTTGCCGACCCTCGCCAGCCGCTCTGAGAGCCTCGTGAAGCCCGACACGTCGATGAATACAAACGTGCCCTCGAGCAACTCCACCCGGCGAGCCGGGTCCGCAGGCAGCCGCGACATGAGCAGGCGCGGGACATACCGCTCCAGCCCCACTGTCGCCGCGCTCGTGCGCTGGCTCGTACCAGCTCCCCAGTGCACTCAGAGGCGAAGTTAGCAAACGTTTCTCTTCGGACGGCTCAGTACGATCCTGCCGTTCGCCGAGCGCGCCCATCACCCGTAAACACGGCCGAAAACCATTGCTCTAGTCTGCTGTCTCATGACCTGGGGTGAGGTGTTCGTGGCGTTCTTCGTGACCCACCAGGTCGGCGACTACCTTCTGCAGACCGACTGGCAGGCCATACACAAAGGCGGCGGGCTGGGCCGGAACCGTGTCGCTCGCCGTGCGCTCCTGGCGCACACATTCACCTACTCGCTGGCCTATGTGCCCGTGTTCGTGTGGATCTCATCGCGGCTCGGCTGGCAGACGCTGTTCGTGGCCGCCGCCGTCTCGATCCCCCACCTCATACAGGATGATGGCCGCCTGTTGACCCTCTACATCCGCAAGGTCAAGAGGATGGAACCCGCCGAGCACCGCGTGGTCGCAGCGCTGGTCGACCAGGCGGTTCACATACTGGCGCTCTTTGGAGCGGCGTTGCTGGTGAGCGCGCTGCAGTAGCTGACGTTTCTAGCGATCAGCGGCGCACAGTTCCGCGTGGTTCTAGCGCGGTTACGCATCAAGCAGCGCCGTCCGGCGTGGGTGTCGGGTCAGGCGGTCTCGCTCAGCTCACGCAGGCGCTGGGCCATAACGCTCATGACCAGTTGAGCAAAGCGTGGAGTCTCCTGCACCAACACCCAGAAGTGGCGCGCCGGTATCTCGACGACCTCGGCCTCATTCTGCGCCGCCACCGTCATCGACCGCTCCGCGAGATCGATCAGCGCCAACTCACCAAAGAGCCCTGGTGCGTCAAGACTGTGGAAAGCCTCGTCGCCGCGCTTGAAATCAACCGTTCCAGAGACGAGTACGAACATGCTGTCCGCGTGGTCGCCGCGCTCGAAGATGACCTCACCCGGTGAGATCAGCCGTTTCTGACCCGCCCGTCCCAGCATTTCGTAAAGCGCTTCAGGGTCGTTGATCACGGACATCTCCTACGTCTCCTGTCGTGTGCTTTGGCGGGATCATATTGTCGGGAGCCTCGCCCAGCCACACCGCCGCGCCCCCGGTAACACCAGGTCCACATCTCTTAACACCCTGGGATCACCGAGTAAGGTTCACCGCGATGATCAGCGCCCTAACTGGAATGCCGGAAGGCGTGATCGGATTCGAGGCGACCGGCAAGATCGATGCCGCGGATTACCGTGATGTCGTTCTGCCAGCGCTGAACGAGGCCGCACGGTCGGGCGACGTACGCTTCCTCATTGTCATGCGCGATTTTGACGGCATCTCAGGCGGTGCCGTGTGGGAGGACGTCAAGATCGGCATCGAGCACCTCCGCGCCTGGAAGCGGATCGCGGTCGTGACCGACATCGATTGGATCAGCTACCTCACCAGCCTCTTCGGCTGGATGACACCGGGCAAGACCAAGATATTCCGTCTGGATCAGAACGATGAGGCGCTCCGCTGGGTGGCGAAGTGACCTGCGCAGCCGGCAGTATCTCGTCTCCGCGCACGGACCAGCGATACAGCGCCTGATCGCCCGTTACGACTGGCCCAGGCTCTTGGATATCTCGGCCAGCGCGGCCTGTTCGTCGTCGCTGACGGCTACCCCGTGCTCGCGATGGGCCTCCGCAACGCGCTCGGAGAGCGCCATGACGAACCCCCGGTAGTCACTGAGCTCCTGCGGGGTCGCCTTGAGCTCGAGCACCTCGATCGCATCGTGGACGTGCTGGAGCTCGTGCTCTCGGAGCTCCTCCATCGAGTGGTAGTGGGTGCGATCGACCTTCGGCTTGGCGGAGACGATCTCGTCGAGCAGCTCGCTCTCACCGTGTTGCGTGCGGGCCTCGGCGTAGGCCTTGCTGATAGCGAAGGTCTCCTTGAACGTCCCACCATGAGATGCGGAGATCACGACCATCCCCGCGCTCGGCGGTCCTTCGAGCACCGTCGTCCACTCTGCATCGGTGAAATCTGTCTTTGCGGTCATTCATCCTCCTTTCGAACGCCAAGCATCACCCCTTTGAGCCGCGCCCGCGTCCTCCGAAACAGATGAGACGCCCGACTCACTCTCCCCTGCGCGGCTCCCCACCTCAAATCGTGATCCAGCTCGAGACAACCGGTGCGGAGAGATCCGGACTGTCCTCGATCGCCAGACGGATCAGGCCACCCGCGGGCAAATTCACGCGAAACCGTCCGAGCTCGTCTGACACAACGGATGCGATCACTTCGGTGGTCGACTGAATCTCAATCCTGGCGCTCAACGGCGGCGTGATCTGTCCCAGCAATGTTCGCTCGAGGCCGTCGACATGGACATCCACGTCAACCGTCGTGGTGCTGGCCCTGAATCTCACGGACCTGACGGGCAGCCCGTCGCCGCTGCCCCGAACACCGGCGGGGGCACCCTCCTCAAGCAGGGAGTCGCTCAGCAGCTCGGCCAGCTCGGCATCCAGCCGGCGCCAGCCGAGTGACGCTTTCGCCAGCGTCCGTGACCAGAGGCGGCACCGGATCGTCATGCATGAACAGCTCTCGCAGCTCGCCGACGAGCGGCTCGTCAGGATCAGGACCCTCAGCCATCGCGCGCGCTCCTAGGACTGTCCCAGTCCGGCCAGCTCCGGACTGCGTCGAAGCTTTTCGAGACAGCGGGCACGAGTGGGGCCAATCGCACCGACCGGCATACCCAGAGCCGCGCTGATCTCATCGTACGAGCTGACAGCTGCCAGCATCCGCAACAACGCCTGGCATCGCTCCCCGATTCCGCCGAGCGCCCGCCGCAGCGCAGCGCTCCGCTCGCGCGTCAGCAGCTCGGTCTCGACTGGTTGATCCGTGGCCCGTTCAAAGATCGCCTCGTCGAACGCCGGCGCTTCTCGCGCATCCAGACGGATGTGGCGTAGGCACTCATGCCGCGCCGTCGTCGCAAGCCAGGCGCCGAGACGCTCCGGCTCCCGGATCCGGTCGAGGTTCTCCAACAGTCGCAGCCAGACTGTCTGGACGACGTCCGCCGCGGTGGCGGAAGAGAGCCGGTGCGCGCGGGCGGTGGCCCAGATCAGCCCCTCGAAGCGGTCGACAATCTCGCTCCAGGCCTGCTCGTCGCCGCCGCGGGCCGCCTCTATCAGTTCCTCAACAGTCACACTCGTGCTCACTCATGCGATCCGGGGCAGGATGACACCGTGGTACGGACTCAGAGTGAAGTCGGTGACGAAATCCGTTGCGGCGCCGCGAATTTGCGCCCACGCTTCGGTCGGAGGCAGCCCGGGGTTCGCCGCAACCTTCCGCGCGATCTCGGCCGAAACCTTGGGAGCGGCGAACGACGTCCCGTTCCAGCGCGCCCACCCGTGGAAGTGCTCGATGTCCGTGATCGGCTCTCCCTCGACCGGTCCTTGCCAATCGACGAAGGTCGAATACACGTGCTCACCGCGAGTACAACAGTCGCACCACTCACCCCAATTTGAGAACCAGGCACGAGCGTTCAGCCGCCGGTTGGTCGACGCAACCCCGACCACGTCGGGCAGCGCAGCCGGCCAGTAGCGCCGGCGTGACTGTTCGTTGCCGGCAGGTGCGACCACGGCGACGTGACCGCCGCGTGGCGCATTGGGCTGGCGCAGCTCCTCGAGCACGGCGACGAATGGCAGCGACGGGTAGTCGTCGAGCGTCGGGAACGCGAAACCGCACTGGATCACATCGGTGTGGCTGCGTCGCAACATCGCGTGGGCGATTGCCACTTCGGTCTCGAACAGTCCGTTTTGCGTCCCGGGGTTGAGCGCTCCGTACTCCACCTCCTGGTTGCGCAGGCCCACCACCTCCAACCTGGTGTGAGTGGCGATGTGGGCGATCAGGCCCGCGATGAACGTCCCATGACCCGAGATCCCGTCGAGTTGACCGAGCGAGTCGGTGTAGAGGCCATCGGGTTTGTCGGGCGTCCACGGAGGGATGCCGCCTGTCAGCGATTCACCGAGCAGGACAGTCACACGATGCGTCGAGGTTGTCATGGGTGTTCGGCGCCGGCACGTGGATGTAGCCACTGTCGAGGACCGTCACCTTCGCCACCGGCCCGCTGGCCGGTGGCTCAACGAACGGGTCGGTCGGCGCAGGGGCCGACTGCGGCGGCGTGGCCGGGCAGCCACTGGCGTGTGGAGAGAGGATGGCTGCGTGGTTCGGTGCGACGGCGGGCAGTACGAGCTCGACTCCCCCAGCCGTCTGGACCCGCTCGTCATCCGCGAACCGGCGCAGACGGCGCGACTCGTCAATCGCGTTGCGGCTTTCATCTGTAAGCCGCCACAATTCGATCCGACTGAGCGGCCCATCCTCCGGCGGTTCGTAGTCGGGCTCGATCTCCTCCGCGTCGCGGTCCTCTTCCGCCGGCCGGAAGCGCCGCTCATCCAGCGGGCTGGCTCTGGCTGAGAGCTCGGCGAGGTTCCCCTGCGGCTCAGCCACCCTCTGAAGCGCCTCGCGCAACTTCGGCGAGGCGCTGAGCGCCGCCGCGCGAACCAGTAGATCCGAGCGAACCGCGATCACGATGTCATCGCAGCCAACGTCATACGTCAGGCTGCCGACCCTCATCACGCTTTCGGCGATCGGGCTCAGTGGGCCGCTGTCTGCGGGGATCACATGGTTGGGGCTCATGCCGCTCCTCTTGGCTGGCTGCTGGGGCGCAAGTCTATGTCCAATAGGAGCGGCCAGCGAGCGGTTTGATACACGTGGTCAGTGACCATTGGCGTTCCTCAGCACGAAGCTCTGCAGCTCGCCGATGCCGCCGTTGAACTCGTCGGAGCGGACCCGGGGGCAGCCCGCGACCTCGCTGAGCGTGCTTTGCGCCTTTCACGTCGAGAGCGCTCTCCGGAGGCCGAGGTGGCGTCGCTGCACGCGCTGAGCTTCGCGCAGGACCAGCTGGGCGATGCTCGAGCGATCGCGACGATTCGCCGTGCAATCAGTCTGGGCGAGCGCCACGGGCTCACGCGACGCACCGCCTTGGCCCGGCGCCGTCTGGCGCTCGATCTGGCCAGCCGCGGTGCCGTACCCGCCGCAATGCGCGAGCTCGATCTGGCGTGTGCGGCGTTGAACGCCCACGACCGTGCCCGCTCGGAGGTGTTCCGCATCGGTGTTCTCTGGTACGCAGGCAACGCAGCCGTGCCGATGGCCGCGACCGACCGTGCACTGGCGATCCTCCGCCGCCACGGCGACGCCTTGTGGGAGGCGCGGCTGTTGCACAACCGCGGCGGTTTGCTGTCAGAGCGCGGCGACACCGATGCCGCCGCACGAGATCTGGTCCGCGCCCGCGAACTCTTCCTAGGCCTCGGGGCGGTGACTGCTGCCGTTGACATCGACCTCGAATTGGCGCGACTCGCCCTGATCCAGGGAGACCTGCCGCGGTGCCTGGCACAGCTTGACGCGATCGACACGCGCGAGCTTTCCGCTCCTTTCAGGGCCGAGCTCGCCCTGATCAGAGCCCAGGCCACCGCCACCGCTCGGCTGCGGGATGAGTCCCTGGCGGCCCTCAAACAGGCCGAGGCGCTGTGGACCCAGACCAACCGTGATGACCACATCGGCCGGCTCGAGGCCATCCGGCTCACACTGCTGGCCGGCGACGCGCCCACAGCCCACGAACTCGCTTTGCGCGTGCGACGCTCGTTTGCCGCTCAGAAGCGGGATGTCCACGCCGCGCGGGCCACGTGCCTTGCACTGGCGGCCGCAGTCGCGACCGGAACCGTCAGCCGCTCGGACCTGCGATCGGGGCGCCGTGCCGCGGAAACCCTGGACGGTGCCGGATGGCGGCAGGATGCGGAGCGAGTTCGCCTGGCGGTCGCACGCGCCGCAGTCGCGCTTGGGTCGCTGAGGATTGCCCGCCGCGAGATGGCGGCCTGCTCGGCGCTTCGGCGTCGTGGGTCCGTCGCCGACCGCATCGAGTCCTGGCATGTCGAGGCGCTGATGCGATTGGCTGATGGGGACACCGCGGGCGCGCAACGAGCGGCGCGGGGCGGACTCGAGCTGCTCGAGAGCCATCGCGAGACGCTCGGTGCGTCGGATCTTCGCGCCGCCGCTTCTGAGATCGGAGTGGAGCTTGCCCAGCTTGGGCTCGGGATCGCGCTCGTCGGCACGGACACCGGCTCGATGCTCAGATGGGCTGAGCGCCTGCGAGCGAGCGCGTTGCGGCTGGCGCCGGCAACCCCGCCGAGCGATCCCTCGCTACGTGAGTACGAGATCAACCTGCGGCGCGTGAATGCGGCCAGACGACGCGAGGGATCGGCTGGACGCGAATCGGGGGCCCTGCGTGCACGTCAGGCGGAACTCGAGGGATCGATCCGCAGCCTGGCTCGACATGCATCCGGCTCCGGCGAAGCCTTGATAGGCGAACCGAGCCGCAGCGAGCTGGCTGCGGCGCTGGGCGACTCGGCGCTGGTCGAGGTGATCGACCTCGACGGCAGGCTCACAGCCCTGACGCTGGTCCGAGGGCGTCTGGTCCGCCATCAACTTGGGCCACTGGCACCGCTCAAAGAACAGCTCGACTGGCTGCGCTTCGCGCTTGCGCGTCTGGCGGCGTCGGGCCAGACGCGCGAGCAGCGCGATGCGAACACGGCCGGCGCGCTTGCTTCGGCACGCGCGCTCGACCAGCTCATACTCGAGCCGCTCGCCGCAGCGATCGGCGACCGCGCACTGGTGCTCGTGCCGACGGGTGCGCTGCACGGAGTCCCGTGGGCGATGCTGCCGAGCGTGCGCGGCCGCGCTGTCGTCGTTGCGCCGTCGGCGGCGACCTGGCTGGGACTCCAGGCGCGGCCTCCGAAGGCTCGAGCCAAGGTGGCGGCTGTTGCGGGCCCCCGCCTACGTCACTCGCTCGCCGAGGCGCAGGCTGTGGGTGCCCTGTACAACGGCGCCACGATCATCAGCGGGAGACGGTCAACGGTCACAGCCGTGACAGCGGCGCTCGACGGCGCAACGGTCGCGCACATTGCCTGCCACGGCCACTTCCGTGCCGATAGCCCGCTGTTCTCGTCGCTGGAGCTTCGCGACGGCCCGCTCAATGTGTACGAGCTGCAGCGTCTGAGGCGCGCGCCAGAGTTGATCGTCCTCTCCGGTTGCGACCTGGCCGTCTCAGACACACGGCCCGGCGATGAGTTGCTGGGGTTCGCCGCGGCCCTCATCGGCCTGGGCTCGCGAACGGTGATCGCGAGCGTTGTGCCGGTGCCGGACGCCGCGACGAAGCGTCTGATGATCGCGTTTCACGAGCTTCTGCTCACGGGGAGGTCGCCGGCGGCCGCGTTGGCTGAGGCCCAGGCGGCACCCGGCCATCGACACGCGGCACTTGCCGGCTTCGTCTGTCTCGGAACGGGCTGAGCGGTGCGACCAGTGCCCGCGGCCAGCGGGCCGCGGGCCTACCTCAAACGACCGCTCAAGCGTTCGTTGCGGGTGAGGAACGCGAGCAGCGGTGCGTTTGGTCGCGGGCTCTTCGACCCATCGGCGTACCGCGCGGTCGGCGTATATCGTGGCGCCGGATTCGGCTCCAGGACACGGTGCGTGCCGCTCACACTCAAACGCTTCTGTTCACTTTGCTTCTGTCCGGAGCAAGCCACGGCGCTGTCCCTCCAAAGTGTCGTTGAGATGGAAGACGAAACAGTCGCCGACGGGCGAGCGCATCCCGCATACGCCCGCCAGCGACCAGCGTCCTTGCTTCCGGAACGCCCCCGTGCCCTAGTTGTCCTTTCTGGGCACTTCCATGGGTAAGAGCGCCAAGGTGCGGGCGTGATACATCGAATTACGAAGGCTGGACGTTCATGGCGTAGACGCCGACGGTGCTGTGGGCGTTCTGCGCCAGGACCTTGAGCTCAAGATTGTTGGCTGACCCGCCAGCAACGGTGAACGGCACCGCCACGTTCTTGACCCGCCCCCCGGTGGTGACATCGATGCCGGCAAGGACGGCGTGCGTGGTGGCGTCGCGGACCTGCAACTTCACGCCGCCCGCCGCCGCCAGGCGGAAGCTGGCGGTGTAGCTACCGGGGGCTTCGGACCACACGGCGCCTGACTCCACGAACCCCCTCCTGCCCGTGCTGGCAGCGTGCCATTTGCTGAGCGGCCCGGTACGCACTGCTGTTCCGGCCGTACCCGGGAGCAACCAGCCCGGCGCTTCGCCGTTGTCCGGCATCGTGAAGCTGAACCATTTGGAGCCGCGCGGCGGTGTCACTTCAAACGCCCACACACCGTCCTGGTCGAGCTTCAGACGGGCATCCCGGTCCTCGAGCAGGGCCTCTATGTCGCCATCGACCTGGGTGGGTTTGACCGGCTCGATTCCAGCCGCGTCAGTGAGGATCACCCAGATCCGCCGCTCCTGCACCGGAACGGTCGTGCCGGGGCCAAAGAGATACGGGTACACAGAGGCGCGGGCGGCAAAGTCACCGGAAACGCCCTGCGAGACAACGACCTCATCGTCAGGCTTGATCATCGCGTTCACGCGGCGCAGCGCTGAGACTGCCGCGGCCGGCGCCGACCAGCGCCGCAGCGTCCCCGGCACCGACGTCACAGCCCAGGCGATCGTGTTGCACGCGAGCCCGACGGCAACGACGACCGCGAGCATCCAGATCGGCCTGCGCGGTGAGCGCAGCGCCGCGAGCAGGATCGCAACCGTGCCGATCGGAATCAACACATACGCCGCGACCGACTGGAAGCCGGGCTCGTAGATGTCCCAGACTCCACTGAGCTGCGCCTGGCCGAGCACCAGCACCGCGGGGATCAGCAACGGCAGCCACAGCCAGCCGAAGATCCCGGCGGGTGAGATGTTCTTCCACGCCGGGTCGCGGTTGGCCCAGAGCGTCGAGAGCGAGCCTGCCCGGATGCTGCAGCACATTGCCCAGCAGCGTCCCCGACATTCGGCAGCGCCCGTGGATTCAGGCTCTTTATCGGATTCATCAGGTTCGCGTACACGACCCAGACGCGGGTGCCGTTGTTCCCGCCGATCGCTCCGAGCAGCAGGTTCCAGCCGATCGGCGCCGGCAGTGATCAGAAGACCCGTTCGCAGCCACCGACGACCCAGAAACAGTGCGCTGAGGCCGACCGCCGCCTGGTAGCCGGCACCCACGTCACCGCAGGAAAGCCCGACGATCAGCCAGAGCCAGACGGTGCGTCGCCCGTAGTAGAGCGCGTGAGCTGTGCCGACCATGGCAAACGCGGCAAACGCCTCCGTGTGGACATCGAAGGAGTTACCGACCACGAACCCCGGGTCGACCGCGAGCAGGACCGCGCCGACCGCGACGACGATCGCCACGGGTTTGGCGCGCTCCCGCGATACCGACGTCGCAGCCAACTCCGTGATCCAGCGGAACGCGATCAGTTGCGCGCCGAACACCACCAGGTCCTGGAGCCACTTGATCGTGACCGGATGCGGCCAGATCAGTTGAAACAGCGAAAGCGGCCAGAAGATGAACTCCGAGTGGTCCTGCCAGAAGTACAGCTGATGGCCGAAGCTTGCTCGGCCGCCCACCGGGACGCCGTTCACCCAGCCCTGGATCGTGGAATGCGGATCGAATATCCCGTGGGCGATCTGGCTGACCGCCTGCTCGACATTCGCGAAGTCCTGCGAGGCTGCGATAGTGGGAGATCTGGACCTGGCTCCACCACCCCAGCGCGAGCAGTTGCAGGAACAGCAGCAGGTAGCCGAAGCGTGCAGCCCAACGCAACGCCATAGGCCACTCTGCAGTCGGCGGTACGACCGCTGGCGCCCTGACCTTCCACCGCTCAGCTGCCTGTCGCAGGCCGAAGCGCACGCCTACGCGTACGGGTGTACTTCTTGGCTCAGTCAGCAACTGCGGCGCTCGTCCTTCGGTTCCTCGGATCCGCCAGCGGACGGCATCCGCAGCGTGTGAAGGGGTGATTCTGACACCGCGCGCGGCCTGCTAGAGCGGCAGTTCCTGACCCGTCTGTTCACGGACCATGTAATCGGCGTACCAGTCGGGCCAGTCCGGGTCTGCGTGACCAATTCGCTGTTCGTGCTCGCCATGCGCCGCCTCGGCGCGTCGAAGCGCATTGGACAGGTCGCCGGCGGAGGCGAACGAGGCCGTCGCCGGGTCGACGCGGCCCGGGAGTCGCGTGGTGATCTCCTGCAGTAACCACCCGTTTCCGTCGGGGTCCTCGAACGACGCAAACGATCCGTAGCTCTTGCGCTCCGGTGCGATGCCGCCGAGCCGGTCGCTGGCACCAACCGGGTGAAACCGCGCCCCGAGCTGCTGCTCGTGAAACACATCGCTGACCTCGGCACCGCGCGTCACGAGTTCTCTGCGCGCGGCCTCGATGTCGGATACGGCCAGGTAGAGGTCACCGGCGGAACCGGGCGCGGCAGACGTGAGGTCCGTTCCGAACTGAATCGAACAGCCGGACCCCGGGGGCGTGATCTGAACGAGCTTGTAACCGTCGCGGGCGACGTCGGCGTCAAGCCTCCAGCCAAGGCCCACGTAGAAAGCCTTGGCCCGATCGACATCGGACACGGGGATTACGACCGCCTCGAGTTTCAAGGCGGCGGTCTGCTGCACACCGCTGTCGGCCTGAATTCCGCTCGTGCCGGGAACGCTGCTCATCTGACCCTCCGTCGGTTGGTTTGGGATGTCCTGGCTCGTCCGCCGTCTACGCCAGCGTCTCGCGGAGCTTGCGTAGCCCAGCCACCTCGATTTGTCGGGCCCGCTCGGCCGTCACCCCGAGTCCGGCGCCGATCTCGCTAAGCGTTCGCGGTTTCTCTCCCAGCCCGTAGTGGCTGCGGATCACCAGGCGTTCGCGTTCCTCCAGCTCGTCGGTCAGCTCGGAGGCAACCCGGATCTCCAGATCGTCGAGCACCGTTTCGTAGGCCTGGGCAGCGCGGGGATCGACCAGCGTCTCCCCAATCGTCGGGCTGAACGGATCCTCCGTGCTCAGCCGATCCTCGATGCCTCGCGGTAAGCGGTCGGTCGCGAGCAAGCTCTCGACATGCGCCACCGGAAGTCCCGTCGCGGTACTCAATTCGTCGGTCGTGATCTCCCTGCCGGCGCTCTGCAGATGCTCGTTCTTGGTTCTGCGGATGTGTGAGAGCTCCCGGGATGCGCGATCTGACAGCGCCACCGGCCGGCTGAGCTGTGCGACCAGGTCCTGCATCGCCTTGCGCACCCAGAACGACGCGTACGCCCAGAAGGGCGTCTCCAGCTCCGAGTCGTAGCGGTGCGCTGCGGACAACAGGCCGGCCACGCCCTCCTGAAGAAGCTCTCGACGCTCCACCCTGCTGCCTTGGAACCCCCTGGCGAGGTTCGCAATCGCAGGCAAGAACGCATTCACCAGCTCGCAGCCCGCAGCAGCGTCGCCGCCTCCGGCGGCGATCACCAGCTCACGCTCCTCCCCCACGGTTAGCCGTTGCTGAGCCGGCATGAACCCTCCGGTCGAAAGTAAGATGCGATTGTCGCACTCCGGGCTTGTGTTGCCGACCTGATGACTTACTTGGTCAAAGGTGCACTCATCCTTCACGGGTTCCCGGTCTTGACCACGCAGTACGACGTCATCGTCCTCGGGGGCGGAGCTCCGGGCGAGCACACCGCCGGCGCACTCGCCGAAGGCGGGCTGCGTGTCGCCGTTGTCGAGCGAGAGCTGGTCGGTGGTCTGTGCTCCTACTGGGCCTGTATCCCGTCGAAGGCATTGCTGCGTCCGGGTGAGGCTGTGCATGGCGCACGCGAGGCAGCCGCGAAAGCTGACGTGGACGTGCAAGCCGCGCTCGACTGGCGCGACTACATGGTCTCCAACTACTCCGACGCTGACGCGGCCAAGTGGCTCGCCGACCGCGGAATCGACCTGCTCCGGGGTAACGGTCGTCTCGCCGGTACCGGAATCGTCGAGGTCGACGGCGCGCAGTACACGGCCGATCACGTCGTTGTGGCCAACGGCGCCGACCCGATCGTCCCGCCGGTGCCAGGCCTGCGCGAGCTCGACGGCGTTTGGGGAACGAACGAGGCGACGAGCATGAAGGCCATTCCCAAGCGGCTGCTCGTGTTGGGTGGAGGGGCGGCAGGTGTGGAGCTGGCGCAGATTGTGCATCGCCTCGGCGGTGAGGTGGCACTCGTCGAGGCTTCAGAACGCGTGCTGTCGCGCGAACCCGGTCCACTCGGGGACGGGCTCGGTGAGGCGCTCCGCCGAGACGGCATCGAACTGATGCTGGGGCTGCGCGCAACCCAGGCTTCCCGGGACGGTGACGAGTTCGTGCTGCAACTGGACAATGGGCAGGACCTCCGAGGCGATCGCCTGCTCGTGGCGACCGGACGGCGGCCTCGGGTCGACGGGATCGGGCTGGAGACCGTCGGCATAAAGCCGGACGCGCACGGGATCCCGGTCGACTCCCGGATGCGCGCGGGCGAGCGCCTATGGGCGGTCGGCGACATCACAGGCATCTGGAAACTCACCCACGTAGGCGAGTATCAGGGTGAGATCGCTGCAGCGAACATCCTCGGCGAACCTCGCGAGGCCCACTATGAGGCCGTCCCGCGCGTCACCTATACAGATCCACAGGCCGCGGCTGTCGGCGCGACTGAGGCGAAATTCAGCGCCACCGCTTTCCTTGCGGATATCGCGAAGACGACCACCTACACCCACGATTCCGCGGTGTCGAAGGGGTTCATGACGCTCCTCAGCGACGGTGATCAGCTGACGGGCGCGTACGCCCTTGGCCCCGAGGCTGGTGAGTGGCTACAACAGGCGACGCTCGCGATCCGCGCTCGCGTTCCCCTCGACGTGCTTCGCGACACCATCCAACCGTTCCCGAGCTTCTCGGAGATCCACGCCGTGGCGTTGAAGGCACTGAGGCGGGAGATCGCGAAGGCGCAGCATCCCGTGACCGCAGAATCGTCATGAGCGAAGGCCCGCCGGTCGCGATCATCACCGGCGCCTCGCAGGGCATCGGCGCCGGCCTCGTGGCCGGCTACCGTCACGCCGGCTACGCGGTCATCGGGGTCGCATTGTCAATGCCCACGTCCGACGAGGATGATTTCGTCGCGATCGCTGGTGACATCACAGACCCGGCCACGGCGCAGCGCGCCGTCGACCAGGCGCTCAACCGCTACGGGCGGCTCGACACCCTGATCAACAACGCGGGCATCTACATCGGCAAGCCGTTCACGGACTACACGCTCGACGACTTCACAGCGATCACCGCTGTCAATCTCACAGGGTTCTTTCACATCACACAGCGAGCGATCGCGCAGATGTCTGAGCGACACACCGGGCACGTCGTGAACGTCTCAACCAGCCTCGTCGACCAGGCGGATAGCTCGAGACCTGCAGCGCTGCCCGCGCTCACCAAGGGAGGCCTGGTCGCGGCCACCCGCTCGCTGGCCATCGAATACGCCTCGCGCGGCGTCCGCGTCAACGCCGTCTCGCTCGGAGTCATAAGGACCCCACTTCACGACGCCTCCTCCTACGAGGGCCTCGACAAGCTGCACCCGCTTGGTCGTGTGGGTGAGATCAGCGATGTCGTCGGCGCGATCCTCTACCTCGAACAAGCAACGTTCGTCACCGGCGAAACCCTGCACGTCGACGGCGGCCAGTCGGCCGGCCACTAGCCGTCACTCAACTCTCAACCGGAAGGAGTGGGCCATGCGCCCTGACATCATCCCAGGCGGCGTCTTCCCGGATTACCAGCTTCCCGACCAAGATGGGGTCACGCGCAAGCTCAGCGAGATCCAGGGTGAGGATCCGCTGATTCTCACCCTCGCACGCGGCAACTACTGCCCGAAGGAGCACCAGCAACACCTGGAGCTGCAAGCGAATTACCCCAAGATCGCGGTGGCATACACCAAGGTCGCGACGATCTCGACCGACACGCACCACTCGAGCCAGGAGTTCCGCGCGTCGATCGGCGCCCAATGGCCGTTCCTCGAGGATCCGGAGCGAACAGTGCAGAAGGACCTGGACATCCAGGAGTACACAGACACAGAGCACGATCCAATGATTCCCCACACACTCGTGCTCAAGCCCAGGCTGGTGATCCACAAGGTCTACAACGGTTACTGGTTCTGGGGGCGCCCTTCCTTCTTCGACCTCTGGAACGACCTGCGCATCGTCACCAGCGAGATCCGACCCGATTGGGACCTGGCCGTTCCCGGACTGCGCGAGCGGTGGGATGCGGGTGACCTGGCCCCCTTCCACGGTTGGAACAAGCAAGCCACGAAAACCGCGGAGCGGCCGTCGGTGTACTAAGCGGCCGGACGTCAATCGAGAGCTGTAGTGCTTCGACCGTGACCGCGACCTCGATCAAGCCAGTTGGCGCGCCAGACGGCGGGTCTCCCCCCGCGGTCGGGCGACTGCTCTCGGTCAACGTCGGGATGCCGAAGGATGTGCCGTGGCAGGGAAAGACCGTCTTCACCGGCGTCTTCAAGGATCCTGTCGTCGGGCCTCGGCGGGTCCGCAAGCTCAACCTCGATGGGGACGGTCAGGGCGACCGCGCCGGGCACGGCGGTGAGCAGCGCGCGGTCTTCGTCTACCAGATCGAGTCGTATACGTACTGGCAGCGTGAGCTCTCCCGAAACGACTTCGTCTACGGACAGTTCGGCGAGAACTTCACCGTCGAGGGACTCGCCGATAGCGAGGTGTTTATCGGTGACCGCTACAAGATCGGCACGGCCGTCTTCGAGGTCACCCAACCCCGGGTCACCTGCTACCGCGTGGGGATTCGGATGAACGACCCGCAGATCCCCGCGCTCCTCGTCTCTCACCATCGTCCCGGCTTCTACTTCCGCGTTCTCGAGGAGGGCGAGGTACAGGCGGGGGACGACATCATCAAGGTGGCTCCGGCCCCGAACAGATGGCGGTCGCAGAGGTTGACGCCCTGCTCTACCTCCCCGGACACCCGCGCCAGCAGCTGCTGCGAGCGCTCCGCATCCCGGCGCTGAGCCCAGGTTGGCAGGGGTCCTTTTGAGCCCTGCTCGACGAGGAGCCCGGCAGCGGCAACGCCGGTCTCGTGGAAGCAAGCCCGCCCCCCGCCTGGCAGGGCTTCCGTCAACTGACCGTCACCGCTATCACCCGTGAAAGCGAGTCGGTGATTTCGATTCGCCTCGAGGCTCCGGACGGTACGGCGCTTCCGACCGCACGCCCAGGACAGTACCTCACCCTCCGAGTTCCCAGCGAGCGTGACCAGAAGTCGGTGCTGCGCAACTACTCCCTCTGCGGGCCACCCGACGCCGGGTACTACCGGGTAGCCGTCAAGCACGAACCCGACGGGATCGCCAGTGGTTCCCTGTACTCCAAGCTCGCCGTCGGCGATCGTCTCGAGGTTGCGGCTCCCCGTGGCACGTTTCTCCTGGACCACACCGACGCACCTGTCCTGCTGATCAGTGCCGGGATCGGCGCCACGCCTGTGCTCGCGATGCTTCAGGCACTCGCGGAGGAGCACTCAGACCGTAAGGTCTGGTGGCTGTACTCGGCGCGCGACAGCAGCGAGCACTCCTTCGCCGCGGAGTCCCGCAGGCTCGTGACTTCGCTTACAACGCGCAGCAGCGCGTCTGTTACAGCAGCCCGGGCCAAGCGATGTCGCGGGCCGCGACTTCGACCATGACGGCCGCCTCACCGGATCTGTGCTCGCCGATCTCGGCCTGCCGCAGGATGCCCAGGCCTACCTCTGCGGGCCCGGTCCCTTCATGCAAGACATCAGCGCGGGTCTCGCGGCACTGGGCACCGAAGCCTCCCATATTCACACCGAGCCGTTTGGCCCCGCGCCGAGCATGAACCCGGGCATCGCAGCAGCGCCGACAGGCCGCCGCACCCCCACCGGCAAGCCCGGACCGGCCCCACCATCGAGTTTGCCCGCAGCAACCTCACTGTCAAATGGGACGCCGGCTACACAACCTGCTCGAACTCGCCGAAGCGTGCGACGTGCCGTCCGCTGGTCGTGTCGCCAGGCGTCTGCCATACATGCGAGACGGCGCGTCATCGCCGGTTACGTCGCTTACAGCCCGGACCCGGTCGAACCCCTGCGGCGGGAAGCGCACTCGATCTGCTGTTCCCAACCCGCCGCCGACCTGGCGCTCGATCTGTGACCGGCATCATGTCCGGCAGTGGGTGACCGTGACGTCATTCAAAGGAGGTCAGCATGAGCACAGTCGATCACGAGCTGGTTCTGGCTCACTTCATCGTCTCCAACGACGTCGAGCGTTCTCGACGCTTCTACACCGAGGTGCTCGGCGGGAAAGTGGTGTTCTCTGGAGATGTGACCTATGTTGCACTGGCAAACAAGCTGGATCATCATCAATGTCGGCGTGGCCCGACCGATGACAGCCGACCGTCACCCTTGAGACGCCGCCCGATCCGAGCCGGACCAGCAGCTTTCTCGATATCCGTGTCAAGGACATTGCGTCCGTTATGCTCGACTGGAGCGACGCGGTGCTGAGTTTCTGACGCCGCCGAAAAGTACACGCATATGAGATCCGTGCTACATCCGCGATCCCGACGGCCACCTGATCGAAGTCGGACAAACAACCGACCCGAGAGGGGACCGTCGAACTGGCCGATTGTAGACCCCGGCGGGGGGCGCTCCGAGCCATCGACGATGGCGATCATTGGGACCGGGGAGCTGGTTTGGGCTCATTGCTCGTCGACCTGGCCCTTCTCTGGGGGTGAGAGTGTTGCTGTTCAATGCCGACGCTAAAGAGTCGGTACGGGATGCTGGCGGCATAGATTTGGTCCCGCGAGCCCGTCGTAGCGGTCGAGCAATGCGGACGCCCTGCAGGGTGCCGATGTCGTCCTGCTCGCGCTCGGCGGTTTCGGGTATCAAAAGCGTCATAGACGAGTCTCCGCAGCGCTCGCCGGCAAGGTCGTGATCGTTCCGAGCAACCCGGTCGCCGTCGACGAAAATGGAATGTCGTCCGTGTGCTCGACGAGGGCAGCATCCGGCCGGGTCTTGGCCGGGTGGTCGCCGGAGCGGGCACGGTTGGCGATGGCGTTCGGAAGCATGTCCTCGACCTCTCTGGCTCTGCCAGCCACGGTCACGGAAGCCGGCGGCGCTCTTTTACGTAACCGACGACGAGACGGCCGGCGCAGGGGCAACTGAGCGCCTGATCCGCGCGGCCGGACCGAGCCGGCCAAGGTCGGCGGGCCGAACGACGAGTCGGCTCGAGGTGGCGGCGACCTTCACGACCTCGTCAGCGTCAGCGAAGCAAGTCATTGCTCGACCATGAGGTGCCATCCGCATGACAGTCCACACGCCCCTTTGCGACCTGCTGGGCATCGACCACCCGATCATCGAGGCGCCGCTGGCCGCGGATCCTCGTTTGCCCGCCGCGGTCTCAAACGCCGGAGGCCTCGGCACCCTTGGCTTGGGGTGGGCCGACGACGCGGGAGAGATCGTTCGCCAAACGGCAGCTCTCACCGACAAGCCGTTTGCCGGCAACTTCGTGCTCGCCTTCGATCAGCACCAACGAGTCGATCAGGCGTTGGCGGCTGGTCTGCGGATCGTCTCGCTCTTCTGGGGAGACCCGCAGGGTTACGTCGACCGTGTGCACGACGCCGGCGGCGTTCTCATGCACACGGTCGGCAGCGTTGAGGAGGCGCGGCGGGCAGTCGCATGCGGGGTCGACATCGTCGTTGCCCAGGGATGGGAGGCGGGAGGACACGTGTGGAGCCGCGTGGCAACCCTCCCCCTCGTCCCAGCGGTTGTCGACGCAGTGGCGCCGGTGCCGGTGATTGCGGCTGGTGGGATCGGCGACGCCCGCGGCGTTGCGGCAGTGCTTGCGCTCGGTGCGCAGGGCGCGCTACTCGGCACGCGCTTCCTGCTGGCCGATGAAATGCCGATACACGCCGAGTACCGGCGGCGCCTGATTGACGCGAGCGAGTCAGACGCTGAGTGGTACCGCAACCTCTACGTGGTGGGATGGCCCGATACCTCGCATCGCGCAATCCACAACTCGACGGCCGCGATGTGGGAGGCAGCGGGCAGGCCGGAACTGGGGTCCAGACCTCAAGAGGGTGAGGTCTTGGCGCACTTCGTTTCGGGTGAAGCGATCGTCCGATACGAACCTGCTCCGCCAATGGTCGGGACGACCGGTGAGATCGAACCGCTCTCGATGTGGGCGGGACAGAGCGTTGCGCTCGCGAAACGGACCCAGCCCGCCGCGGAGATCGTGGCTGAGCTCGTCAGTACGACGACAGGAGCGTCTTAGCCTGCGCCAATGCGTCAGCGAGGCTTTTCGCGTTTACGAGGACCGGGTCGCCGTCCTTGCGCGGGTCGATCCTCAAGAGCAACTCGCCGTCCTCGAGCACCGTGAAGCCCATCATCGCGTCGCCCAGCCAGAACTCTGCGACGCCGTCATCGGCCTCCTCGGCACTGACTACGCGGACGGTGATCTGATGCTCTGCGCCCATGGTCGGACTCGATCATCTCATACTGCGCGTCACTGGGCGCTAGACGTCTCGGTCCCGGGTGCCGCCGACGTCGACAAGCGCGTCGCGCAGCTGCGAACGGGCCGTGATCTCCAGCTTCGGGAAGATCCTGTAGAGGTGCGAGCCGATCGTGCGATGGGACAGAAACATGCGTTCGCCAATCTCGCGGTTCGAGAGACCTTCGGCCGCCAGGCGAGCGATCTGCATTTCCTGGGCGGTGAGCGCGACGGCATCGGCTGCGACACCAGTGCCTTCCCCCGCCGCTCGGAGCTCCTGGCGTGCACGATGGGTCCAGCGGGTCGCTCCCAGAGCTTCGAAGAGCGCGATCGCCGACCGCAGCGGATCGCGCGATTCAATCGTGCGGCGCCGACGGCGCAGCCAGCGCCCATACGAGAACAGCGTCCTGGCTCGCTGGAACGGAAAGTCGCTCAGGTCCTCCTCCAGCGCGGCGGTGAACATCGGCTCCGCGTCGTCATGGTCAAGCAACGGCCGTGAGCAGAGCAACGAAATACACAGGATCGGCGGGTTGCTCTGCGCGGCGGTTGCTGCAAGCGCTTCGACCACTCCGCCCAGCCGCTCAGCCTGTCCGCAACCGACACCAGCTTCGACGAGGTCGAGGACCGCCGGCCACTGCATGAAACGGTGAAATGCCGGAGCGGACTCGTCAAAGACTGGCCACAGATGCCGAAACGCGTCCTCGTGACGGCCGTCTGCGAGGGCGTCTGCTCCGCGAGCCAGGTGCGCGGTGGCAAGCAGGGGATAGTTCTTCATCGCCCTGAGAGTTCGCTCGGGCCGGTCGAGTCGAGCGATCGCGTCCGGGCAGGTGCCCTGCAACGCCGCAACAAACGCACTCTGGATCTCTGCCGTCAAACCGAACTGTGGCTGGTCGGTGTCGCGCGCCAGCGATGCCGCCTCACTACCGGCTGCCGCGGTTGCGGCCCAGTCGCCGACGTGGATCGCCGACCACGCGTAATGGACCAGGGCCTGCGTGAGCATGCCCAGTCGTCCTTGCTCGCGCAGGCCTTCGATGCCACGTGCAAGGAGCGCGGTTCCGGCGACGAAGTCGCCCGCCTTCTCCGCCGCAATCCCGAGGTACACGGCATCGAGCGGATCGGCGACCTCATGCCGGCGGATGCCCGATATGCGCAGACGAACTTCCGGTCCCGCACGTTCTGGGTCTGCCAACGCGACAACGGCCAGCAGCCGGGGGTCGTCGTCGTCTACACCGATCCCTCGGGCGGTATCAACCAGGAACTGCCTGGTCCTCGGGTGGGTCTGCGTCCACCAACTGCGGTGTGCGATCGGCACGAGCGACCTGAGCGCCATGTCTGCATCGCCTCCGTCGCGAATCTGTTCAGCGATCCTGACAAACGTCTTGGTGATCCCTGGCGCCAGCCAGACATCGCCACTGAGCATCTGCCGCAGCCACTCGAGGCGCGCGGCCGAAAAGGAACCGAGATCCAGTTGGCGCGCGTCGTTCAGCAGCCGACCCACAATCTCGATATGGCCCAGTTCGTAGGCAATCTCGGCCGCCCTGACCAAGCGGTCGCCCTTGAGTTGTGGATCGGAGGTCAGCGCCGCGGCGCGCTCAAGTGCGGCAGCAGCCACTGTGACCGCTCCCCGACGCCTGGCGAGCGCCGAATGTTGATCGAGCGCCGAAGCGACCTCGTCGTCCGGGCCGGCGGTGGACATTGCCAGGTGCCACAGCTTGCGCTCGGGGTCGACCACGACTCCAGCGAGCGCTGCGTGCATTGTGCTCAACTGCGACGGAAGCCCGGACTGCCGGACCGCGGAGCGAACCAGCGGGTGCCGGAACCGCACCTGCGTCTCGACAACTTCGATCAACTGGCTCGCTGCCGCCGGATCGAGCGCTGGAAGATCCACGGGGGCCTCACTGGCAGCGGACGCAGCCCCGAGTATCTCCGAGGTCGACGCTCGAGCGTCCAGCGCGGCTGCCAGCAGGCACAGTCTGGTCGCGTCCGGCATCTCTCGCAGCCGACTGGCGAACGACCGCTCCAACCGGCTGGTGATAGTCGTGGGCACCCCCGCCGGCTGACCGGTCCAGTCATAGGAGGCCGGCAGCGTTCGAGCCAGCTCTACGAGCGCCAGCGGGTTGCCCTGGGACTCGGCCAGCACACGGGCACGGAGCACGGGATGTAGATCCGGTGCATCACGGTCCAACAGCTCCGCCGACTCGCTCGATCCGAGGCGCACCACTTCGATGATCGGCACGCCCGTTGTCTCGAGAGCGGTGCTGTAGCCCGACGTGACAGCCGCGACCATTGTGATCGGCTCGTTGCTGAGCCTACGAGCAACGAACGTCAGCACCCGCACTGTGGAGTCGTCCAACCACTGACCGTCGTCGACGATCAGGGCTACCGGCGCCGACCCAGCCGCCAACCGTAGGATCTGACCCGCTGCGAGGGCAACCAGGAACGGGTCCGGTTCGAATTCGCGGTCGATCCCAAAGGCGGCGAGCAGCGCTCGCCGTTGCGGCTCGGGAAGCAGATCGATCAGATGGCTGAGCGACTCGATGAGCTGAACCAGGCCGGCGAAGGCGAACTCCGCTTCCGAGTCGGCCCCGGCTGTGTGGAGCACATGCGCGTTCAATGCGGTGGCGCGCTCGCGAGCGTAGTCGAGCAGCGATGACTTCCCAATTCCGGGCTCGCCGCGCAGAAGCAACGCACCACCGCTGTCTTTCTGGCGATCGAGTACAAGGTCGATGCGCTCAGTCTCTGCCTGGCGTCCGATCAGTTGGAAACCTGGACCGCCCCGAGTGCCATCGGTCACAACGGGAGCATATGCCCGAGCCCGCCGACGGGATAGGCGGGCGCCCCCGTCATACCCGAATTCCCGGGCCTTTCGGCGCAAAGACCAGTCGTGTGACTCAAGACAGAGCGGCAGGACGCCAGTCACGATCGCACTGCAACACCGTTCCGCCACACAGCAGAGGTGATCTCCATGAGCGACTTGCCAAACGTCGTCCTTGTGCACGGTGCTTGGGCAGATGGATCGAGTTGGAGCGCGGTCGTTGAGCAGTTGCAAACGATCGGTTACAACGTGACCGCCCCGCAGTTTCCTGAGAGCTCGCTGGCTGCCGACGTCGCGCGGCTCCGCCAGGTTCTGAAGCGCCAGGACGGCCCCACCGTCCTCGCGGGCCATTCGTACGGCGGGCAGATCATGACCGCCCTTGGGCAGGACGCGGAGAACGTCGCGGCGCTGGTGTACGTCGCTGCCTTCGGCCTCGATCAGGGTGAATCGCTTGGGGCGCTGCTCGGAGCGGGACCGCCGACCGCCGCATTGGCACACCTGATCGTCGACGAGGAGGGCTACGCCTGGCTACCGGAAGAGGACTACGTCAAGCACTTCGCGGCTGATGTCGACCCAACCAAGGCCGCCGTGATGTATGCCGTCCAGCAAGCGTTGTCGATGAGCACGTTCGAGGACGTGATGGGCGAGCCCGCGTGGAAGTCACATCCGAGCTGGTACCTCGTAGCAACCGAGGACGAGGCCATCCCTCCCGACGCCGAGCGGATGTTCGCCCAGCGGATGCGAGCGACCACTGTCGAGGTTGCCTCAAGCCACGTCGCGATGGTGTCTCAGCCGCAGGAGGTTGTGAAGCTGATCCGATCGGCCGCCGAGGCTGTGCAGGTCGCGGCAGCGCCCACCGCGGGAATCTGACAGGAGACCGTTCATATGCCGATGATCGATGTGTACACCACTGCCGGAAGGTTCTCCGATAAGCACAAGCTCGCCCAGGAGCTCGCGGCGGCCGTGATGCGCTGGGAGCAGGTGCCCGACCTGGCGCTGTTTCGGAACAACACGGCCGCCTTCGTCCATGAGATGCCGGCTGATTCAATATCCAATGTGGTGGGCGAGAGCAATTACGTTCGCGTCCAGGTGCTCACTCCAGTGGGAGTACTTGACCGCGAGAAACAGCTCGGTGTTGTCAAAGAGCTCACTGAGATCGTCGCGGCAGCTGCCGGCGATCCGAGCCTGACCGAGCACGTCTGGGTGCTCTTGACCGAGTCTCCAGAGGGCGGCTGGGGTGTAGCCGGCCACGCAAACACCGGCGCCGACCTCGCGGCGGCCGCTCGGGCCGAGATGGCCGCCGGTGGCTGACGATGTGATCATCGGCGACGACGGCAAGCCACGGTGCGCCTGGATCGGACCGGGTAATACGCCTGCCGTCCAGTACCACGACCTTGTGTGGGGTACGCGAACCTACGACCAACGCGCGATGTTCGAGGCGCTCACGCTCGGCGTCTTTCAGGCGGGCCTCAGCTGGAACGTCGTCTTCAACAAGCGCGAAGGGTTCCGTCGAGCCTTTGACGACTTCGATGTCGACGCCGTTGCGGAGATGACCGAGGCTGACGTCGAGCGTCTGACGACGGAGCCGTCGATCATTCGGAACCGCGCGAAGATCCATGCGACGATCGAGAATGCCCGCGCAATGCGATCCGCGCACCCGAGCCTGGCCTCGCTTGCCAAGACCTACGCGCGCCAAGACGTCAGTGCGCCTCGGTCGCTCGCGGATGTCCCGACGTCGACACCCGATGCAGAGTCGTTCGCCCGTCAGCTGAAATCGCAGGGCTACCGTTTCGTCGGGCCCACCAGCGTCTACGCGTTCATGCAGAACATCGGGGTGGTCAACGATCACGTTCACGGCTGCTTTCGAGCCGCAGGCGGGTCGCCGGCCTGATCAGCGAACACAATTGGCGGATCCTCGCGCAGCTGGCGTCAGGTGACAGGCGCTGCGGCGTGCCGCAGCCATAGGTACTTCGCGGCGGACGACCGGTACGGCTGCCACACCAGAGCCCGCTCTGCGGCATGAGCGAGGCTCGGGATCGCGGGCAGCGAGTCAAGTAGCTCGATGCCACGCCGCAGGCCGAGGTCGCCGGCCGGGAAGACGTCAGGCCGCCCGAGCGACCGGAGCAGGAACATCTGCGCCGACCATGAGCCGATGCCGCGCAACTTGTTGAGCCGCGCCTGGGCCTGAGGGTCGCTCATCTGCTCGAGCTCGTCAAAGCTGAAGCTGCCGGCGACAAGCTCGGCGCCAAGCGCGCGCAGCGACCTGGCCTTCGCCAGCGTGATGCCCACGGCACGCAGGTCTGCCTCATCTGCCTGCGCCAGTGCCTCAGCGGTAACCGCGCCACCAAGCCGCGCGGTCAGGCGAGCGTAGATTCTCAGCGCTGCTCGGACGCTGATGACCTGCCCGACGATGATGAGGGTGAGCCGGCCGACGTGATCGGGGAGACGCGCCCCGTAAGACGGCAGCGTGAAATCGACCGGACCGTGAGCGCGCACCAGCCCGGCAATCGGATCCGCGCGTGAGCCGAGAAAGCTGTAGGCCGCCAGTGCTCCGGCACTATGCGTCTGTTGCACCGCTGGCGCGCCGGTAGCGCTCGTAGATCACACCTGACCCGAACGTCCTGGTCTCGACCAGCTGAAGCGGAATGCTCTTGGTAATTGGCGGCAGGAATGGCGTGCCGCCACCAACGATGATCGGATTGCGGAACGGGCGCAGCTCGTCGACCAAACCGAGGTCGATTGCCGCCGCCGCCAGGCCGGCACCTCCGATCGCGACGTCCCTGTCGGTCGCGCTGAGCGCAGCGACGACCTCCTCTGCGACCGACGCGTCGGCAAGCCGCGCATTGCCCTGAACGCTGTCGAGCGTGCGGCTGAAGACGACCTTCGGGAGCGCCGACCACGCGTCGGCGAACGCGGCCCGGAGCTCGTCGATTCGTAGCGACGGCTCGGTCTCCCACACCACCATCGTTTCGTAAAGCCTGCGGCCAAGCAGGTAGCCTCCGAGCTCGCGGACCTGCTCCAGGTGAACGCGAAACTGCTCGTCGATGGGGACCGACCAACCGAACTCACCGGCGCGATCGGCGATAAAGCCGTCCGCCGAGGTGTTCATCGAATAGATCAACATGGGTTCATGTGGTGGTCACCGTACAGTGCGTGAGCTAGCCTGCAGCCGACCTCACGAAACCGCCAGCCTGCATCATGCCCTACATCGTCGATTTCAACACAGTCTCGACCGTCGGTCTGGAGTCTTCGCCCGTCGCCGACGCGCTCGCGGGTCTGAGGGCTAACGAGGCCCGCTACTTCAAGAACCACTACGACCATGACTTCACTGTCGAGCCGGCAAGCGAAGCTAAGGCAACGATCGACTGGGTGAGCCGAATCCTCAAGGAGGAGCGGGACATTGTCATCGCGTCTCCTCCACTGGAGGCCACGGACTTTCAGGTCGAAAACCGCAGGTGGCCTTACGTCTTCTACGAGAGCGGACTGGCGATCAACGTTCTATGGCCGGTCGACGATCCCAAGAAGCGCGCCGTGGGGTTCAAGCTCTCTGAGGGGATGGAGATTCCTGACGAGCTCGCTTCGTTCAAGTTCGCCAGACAGAAGTCGCGGCTCGCTGGAACCATTCGCGGTTCCTACTTCGTGATCAAGAACGAGTACTGAGCCCGGAGTGGAAGGCGACGGCGGTCGGGGGCGCGTCAGTCAGCGAGTCATAGTCGCTGGATGACCAACGCCAGCGCGAGCGCCACCATCGCCATCGAGAGGGCCGATAGTGCGCCGTCCAGTGGAGCCAGCAGGCGCTCGCTGTCGAGCTGGCGCACCTCGCCGTTGGCCAGAGTCTGTTGGCCGGTGACCGAGGTTGTCCGCCGGCGCAGCTCGCGCGCCGGGGTCGAAAGCCTGCGCTGAGCAGCGCTCAGCAGACAACACGCGAGCGCCGCGAGCAGGCATTCGATGCGCACGTTCAAAGCCTCCACGAACCAGCCGGTGAATGCCGGAAAGCCGCCCCAGGCGAGCGCGAACCAGAGGTCGGTGTGGAAGCGTCCACCCCACAGCTCGAGGTTGTACGCGAGTGCCAGAAAGGCGCCGAGCGCCACGAGCGGCAGGAGCCACCAGGAGACGATCACGGCGCCGACGATTCCTATCGCCACCCCACCTCCCAGCCCAACGATCGCCAGCCAGACCAATGTCCGGCGCGACAGCCGCGTTCCCAGCGGTCCGCCGGCCAGCTCATCCAGGGCATGGCAGCCGATGCCGAGCGCCAGAAAGAAGGCGCACAAGGCAGCGCCCAACCGCCACAGGACGAACGTCGGGGCCAGCGCGGCCCCGATCGCCACGTAGCTGAGATGCCACGCGGTGTAGGGCGGATGCAGGATTGTTACGAGATCGCGCCAGCCGCCGGGCGCCAGCGCGTAGAAGGCCGGCCGGGGCGGCGCCGCTTTATCTACGTGCAGTGCCATCGCGCACACCCGTGACCACGATGCCGGCTCCAAAGCTCATGTCATGGCGTTGGGCACCGACGATCCCGGCTTCCCGCCAAAGGTTCGGCAAATCGGGCACCGCCTGGTGAAACTGCTCGATGTTCGGCCCGAGGAAGCGCCCCACGTCGTACCACTCACTCGATACGACGCGTCCGATCAACGGCAGCCCAGCTCTTGTGTGTACCCGCCACAGCTCGCGCAGGACGGGTCTGCCAGGCACACCGAACTCGACCATTCCAATCCGCCCACCCGGCTTGACGACACGGGCCAGCTCGCGCATCGTCGCGAGCGCGTCATCGACGTATCGCAGCAAATAGGTGAACGACAGCGCATCGAACTCGTCATCGGAAAATGGCAGCGCCTCCGCCTCACCGAGAACGAACCTCAGCCGATCGCCGAGACCCGGTGTGTGCGCCAGGCGGGCTCGAGCTTGCGCGAGCATCGCTTCGCTCTGGTCAAGCCCGACGACCTCCGCCCCGCGCTCCGCATGGGCGAACGCGACCATCCCGGTTCCGGTGGCCACGTCAAGGATCCGCATGCCGGGCTGCGGATCGATGAATTCGACCAGCGCCCGCCGCCAGCGCGGATCCTGACCGAAGCTCATCACGGCCCCAACCCGGTCGTAGCCATCGGGCAGGCCGCGGAACAGCTGCAGCGCATGATCCTTGCGAGGCGAGGGCATCGGCAGGAAGGCTACCCGCGACCGCATCAATTGCTTCGCGTGGCCGACGCGAACACGACGTCGTTTCGCAGCCGGGTCACATCACGGGCAGTCAACTCGGTGATTCCGCGGCCTGCTGGTGCTGGGTCGTCCATCGGACTTGGCGAGAGAGGCGATAGCTCCGAACGTGTCGTCGTGGCTGGGCCGGCCCGCTGGCCGGCCCAGCCAAGGACCGCTCAGCGCGGAGAGAAAACGCCTAGCTCGTTCATCCCGTCGTCGACGAAGTACAGGTCGTTGTTGAACGGGGAGACCGTGAGGCCGAAGAGCACGCCCGCGCCGCCTGGCGCGCTCGAGTCGTCAGCGGTCACTGTCGCGACGTGGGCACCTGTGGGCGATAGCTCGATGATGTTGCCGTTGCCCCCGTTGGCGGCCAGCAGGTTGCCGTTGGGAGCGAGCGTGAGACCAAGCGGTCCCATGAGGTCGTCACCGGTGGCGACGGTGATTCCACCACCACCCAGCGCGTTCTGCCGGGTCGCCGCATCCGGAATGGCCGCAATCCGGTTGCCCTGCGTGTCGGCCACATACAGAGTGCCGTTGCTGCCAAGCGCCACGCCAGTGGGCCCTACCACGAGCGCCGCCGGATCCGTGCGCTCAGGGAAGCCTCGAGCGATGACTGTCGCGTTCAGCAACATCGGCACGGCGTCTGGCACGGTCAGGAACTCCATGCGCAGGACGGTCCCCTCGTCGACGACGTTCGGCGAATTCTTGACGGTTCCGTTCAGCACGTTGGTGACGTAGAGAGTCGTGATGTCACCGTGTTCGGTGGAGGTCATGTCCCACGGGCCGTTGAGCGGACCACCGGAGATGGTCTCGATCAGGTGCCCTCGACTGTTGACGACGAGGATCCCTCCTGCCTTTGCAGTGGCGGACGTGCCGTCCGACGTCGGCAGATCACCTACGAACACATCTCCCGTCGACGTGACGGCGAGCGCGGTTGTGAGGCCGACGCCACCGGCAAGCGCGTCCTGGCCGAAGCGCGCAAACACCGAAGCGGTGCCTGGATCCCTGTTGCTCCCACCGGGCGGGATCTGCACGATCGTGGTTCCCGTCCCCTGCTCGCCGCCATTCGGCTGGTTGTTGTTGAAGTTGCTGACGAGTAGGTCACCCTGCCGCAACGAGCCCACCGTCTTCGGCACCGTGACGATCCCATAGGGATTCTGGTCGCCGTTAGACGGTGCGGTCGCCCCGAACGGGAGCGTCTCCTTCGGCACCGTGCTCATGTACGACGTTGCGCCTTCAGCCACCGCCGGGCCAACCAGCAGCACCGACAACAACACCGCCAATGCCGGCGTCACCTTCAGTCCAAGTCTCCCCCGCACCTGCACCAACCGCCTCCAACCACGCGACGTTGAAGGGACAGAATCGCGTGCGCCCATGACGATGGACCTCCTGTATGTACCGGACCGGGCTGCCGATGTGGCCACCCTGCGTGCCGGGCTCGTACAGAGGACGCCTCGAGCGCCGAATTTCTTCCCGCGGAATCAGCAGCTGCCGGGACCGAAGTCGCGCGCGCCACCGAGCGGGCGGCCCCGTCGACCTCCGGCGTGCTCTAAGCGTCGCCCGAGAGTCTCGCCTCGCGGATCGTCGGCTGGAACAGCTCGACCGGATTCCCCGACGGGTCGTCGACCAGGACCTGCTTGCCGCCAACGCCGACGATCACATCGCTGCGAAAGGCTGCACCGCCGCGACGCAGGTCCGCGACTGCGGTTTCGATGTCGCCGACCTCGAGTTGGATTCGATTCCAACCGCCGGGTTTGGGGAGGGTGCCGTCGGGCATGGCCTGGCCGCCGCCCGGCCCACCACCGGGGGCGCTGAGTACCAGACGCAGGTCGCCACGTGAGAGCATCGCGAACGTCGGAGCCGGGTGCATCTCCTCGTGAAAGCCAAGATGGCGACAGTAAAAGTCGATCGCCGCGTCGACGTCATTGACGATGTAGCGGACGCTCACTGTGGTCATGGTCTCTCCTTGCGCTGGTGTCAACGATCAAAGGCAGCGGTCGACTCTCCGGCCAGTTGCGATTCGTCGTCCGGACCTGATGCCAGAGGAATGGTGACAACCACTACAAGCCCACCCCGCTCGCGCGGGGTGGCGGTAACGCTGCCACCGTGGACCTCCACGATCGAGGCGACGAGCGCGAGGCCCAGGCCGAATCCCGAGTGAGAGGTGCGGTCGTTGAGCCGCTGGAACGGTTGGAAGATGCGCTCGGCGTCGGCCGCAGTGAGCAGCGGCCCGGTATTGGCGACCGTGAGCCGAGCGCTTGCCGACGCGACGTCGGTGGTGATCCAAATGTCGCCGGCGTCGTTGTTGTAGCGGGCGGCATTGTCGAGCAGGTTCGCGATCAGCCGCTCGGTCAGCACCGGATCCCCGGTGATGGCCGCCGGTTCGAGCGCCGTATGAAGACTCACGTCTCCAAGATCGGCGGCGTCGAGCGCATCCTCGGCCACCGTGGCGAGGTCGACCTGTTCGTGGATCGTGAGTCCCCGATCGTTACGGGCGAGGATCAGTAGCGCGCTGCACAGTTGCTCGGCCCGATCGACGGCGGCGCGGATGTCCGCGGCCATTTCCTGGAAGTCATCCTGCGTGCTCGCGGGGTCGTTGGCCACGACGTCCACGGTTGTGCGCATCACGGCCAGAGGCGTCCGCAGCTCGTGCGAGGCGTTCGCGATGAATCTGCGCTGACTCTCGAACGCTGACTCGAGCCGACCGAGCATGGCGTCGAAGGTCTCCGCAAGCTCGCGCAGCTCGTCGCGGGGTCCGTCCGCGGCGACGCGTGCAGAGAGGTTGTGCTCCGAGGCCGCGCGCGCAGCGGCCGTAATGCGGTGCACCGGACGCAGCGCGCGCCCGGCTGCGATCCATCCGAGCAGCGCAGACACCAGGATCACGACCACCAGCGCGATCAGCGAGTACTCGAGGAGATGGGACAGGATCAGCGACTGCTGATGCCTGGCGCCCTGCTGCTGCTCGAGTGATTGGACGCACTGCGCGATCAGCGGCTTATTCGGCGTGGGTCCCGCGTACTTGTCCTTGCACTGCGAGACGATGCCTGCCAACCCGCCGCCCGGGGACCGCAACTGCTGCCCAGCTGGTTTCTCCTGTGCGACCAGTGCATAACTGACCGCGACGATTACCGCCCCTCCCAGGCCGAACAGCAGGCTGTAGAGCAACGTCAGCCGCGCTCGGACGGTGAGCCGCAGGCGCGTCTTCACATCCGGTAGCCCTTCCCGACCACGGTCTTGATCAGTTGCGGCTCCCCGAGCTTGCGCCGCAGACGCGTCATCGTGACTGACACAACGTTGCTGAAGGGATCCGCGTTCACGTCCCAGACGTGCTCGAGCATCTGCTCGGCGCTGACGAGCGCGCCGTCTGCGGCGACGAGCATCTCCAGGAGCCCGAACTCCTTGCGCGTCAACGACAACGCCCGCGAGCCTCGGCTCGCGCGATGGCGCGCACGGTCGACCGTGAGGTCGCCGCACTGCACGACCGGCGGCGCGGACGGGTGCCGGCGCGACAGCGCCCGCACGCGGGCGACGAGCTCACCGAAGACAAACGGCTTGCCGAGGTAGTCATCTGCCCCCGCTCCAGGCCGTCGATGCGATCCTCAACGCCAGCCGCCGCGGTGAGCATGAGGATCCGTGGACCCGAGCCGGCCACCGCTTGGCAGACACTGTCGCCGTGGACCACCGGTAGGTCGCGATCCAGCACGATCACGTCGTAGGCGGTGTGGGCGAGCGCGCGCAGCGCTCCCGAGCCGTCGCGCTCGAGATCCACCGCCATCCCGGCGTGACGCAATCCCTGGGCAATCCGGTTTGCCAGCGTCTCATGGTCCTCAACCACCAGCACGCGCACGGCATCAGTATGCCCGCGCGCACGTTACATCTGTGCGACATCAACCGCAGGCAGTTTCGTCGATCTGCAGCGGGTAGCCGGCGCGCAGCACCGCGACCGACGACGGCGGCGTGATCACGTTGGCCGTCCCACGGCGCGGGCGGTGACGACGTTGGCCATATCCCTCGCGCGTCCACGGGACCAGACCGTCCCCGTGCACGAGCTGTGGCTCACCGTCAGCCGTGAGCACGAAAGTTCCATCTGGAAGATCGCTCCACGGGAGCGTGTGAAGCCGGCGGCGGTGAGTCCCGCGCACGATCCGCTCGGCATGCAGGTGGCGGTTCATCTCGCCTGCCGATGGTGGCGCAGAACTCGACTCGGCAGCCGCCCAGGCATCTCGGTAGGCGAGGTAGCTCGCGTGTCGGCACTCACCGCATGGCCTGTGTCCCGCGGCAAAGGCCACAGCCTCGTCATGGAAGAACAGCCAGGTGAACCGCCGCGGAAGCCACTGCTCGTTCCACCTGTCGTGGAAGCGCAAGGCGCAGATGATCCAGAGATTGCCGGCGTGAAGGCGAACGATCCGACGGCCATCGTGCAACCGCCCGCGGTTACCGGTGAACGCCCCGCGCAAACTAAACGCCT
Organism: uncultured Actinomycetota bacterium; assembly: GCA_963818135.1. Lineage (GTDB taxonomy): Bacteria > Actinomycetota > Thermoleophilia > Solirubrobacterales > Solirubrobacteraceae > Palsa-465. The sequence goes on along the minus strand of CAWFRF010000021.1, from coordinate 136,791 downwards.
CGATCTCGCCGAGCGGCGTCACTCGGTTCTGCTCGGCCATCAGGCGTTTCTACCGGTTTTGTTGGCGTAATGTCATGGGTCGGCCGGTACAACAGCAGCGTGGCTCGATTCGCACCAACGGCCTGTGTAGCAGCGATAGCGGTCCTGGTGAGCGCAAGCATTGCCGCCTGCGGCTCGAGCGGCCCCAAGGCCGCGACGGTGGCCAGCCGAGGGAGCCACATCACGCCACAGGTCAGTGGACTCAGTTATGCCCGCTGCATGCGAGCCCACGGAGTGAGCGGCTTCCCCGACCCAAGTCAGACAGGTGGCTTCAACGTCAGCGGCATCAATCAGTCCTCGCCAGCGGTCAAGAGCGCCGAGACGGCGTGCCGGAGCCTGCTGCCGGTGAAGCGGCCACCCAACGTTCAGCCAACAGCCGCGGCCTACTCGCGGCTCCTGCATTGGGCAGAGTGCATGCGCAGGCACGGGGTCTCGGGCCTTTCAGATCCGAAGCCCAATCCGCCCCCGGGCCCCAACGCGGCGGGGGTCAGTCGATTCGACACGCTGATGGGCGACGGCGCGTACTGGATCGGAATCCCGACGGACGTCAACGCGCACTCGTCGGCCTTCATGCAGCTTTCGACCAGGTGCGGCGAGAACCCGACCGGACACCCCAGGTAGCCGAGGTCACCCGGGCAACTCCAGGCCGCCCAGGTCGAGCTGCCCGCTGGCAACGAGCCACCGAAGCGATTCCCGGAGAGCCTCCAAAGAGCTGTACCGCGGGCGGTAATCGAGGACCTCACGGGCCCGATCGATACTGGCGGCGATGCTGCGGTCGACATGCGCGAACGTCGTCTGGGCGTGCTCGGTGCCGACGCGACGCTCGAAGTCCGCGCGCTCGACCAAGTCGATAACCGCATCCCGGCCGAACCATCCCGCGACTCCGGTGGCCAGGCCACGCAATGTCATGGCCTGGTCGGATACAACGTGGAAGCTCGATCCGATCGCCGCCGGACGCGCAACAGCCAGCTCGAACGCCTGCGCGACGTCATCGCCATGCACGTGGTGCAGGACGCCCAGGCCCTGATCCGGCAGAGCCACCGGCTTGCCGGCCGCCAGGCTTTGCCAGACGTCAAGATCGAGGTTGCCGGCCGGCGTCACCGACGACCACGGGCCGGTGATGTGGCCCGGATGCAGCACCACGCTCGGAACTCCGCCGGCGAGTGTCTCACGTTGAAGCAGCGCCTCGATCGCGGCCTTGCCGATGCCGTACTCCCCGTACGGGGTCCGCGGTTCGTCCTCGGTGACCGGCACCCGCGCCGCAGGCCCGTGCACCCAGATGCTGCCGCAGTGGACGAGCAGCGGACGGGCTGGGCGCAGCGCATCGATGAGCTGCTCTGCGGACTCGGGCGTGAAGCAGAGCATGTCAAGGACAGCATCCCCGCCGAGTCCGGCGACGCGCTCGCCGAACGTGCCGGCCGCGTCTTCAGCATCGCGATCAACAGCGACCCGTTGAACGCGTCTCCACTCAGGCGCCGTGACGTACGGCTCGCGAGCTCCGCGGCTGAGTGCAACCACCTCGTGACCAGCGCGTACCAGGCGCGGGACCAGGTAGGTGCCGATGTGGCCCGTAGCTCCGATCACCACCATCCGCCCCATTGCCACCACCCTAACAACGGACCCCGGAGACCACGCAGCTAACGTGGGGCCGCATGCCAAGGATCGCGACGATCGGGGTCTATGAGTACGACGGACCAAGCTTCGTCAGGGAGCTCGATGCAGCCGGCGTCACGCTTCTGCTCGACATCCGCCAGCGCCGGGGCGTACGCGGCGCGCAGTACGCCTGGGCAAACTCAAACCGCTTGCAGGCCAGACTGGCGGAGGCGCGGATCGGCTACGAGCACCACCCCGAGCTTGCACCCGACACCGAGATGCGGCACCTGCAGTACCGCGAGGACGCTCGCCAGGGCGTCGGCAAGCGCTCACGGGAGGAACTCTCGCCCGAGTACGTGCGCGCCTACACGGAGGAGATCCTCGACCTCGTTCCGTTCCAGCCGCTCGTACGGCGGCTGCCCGTGCATGGCATCGCTGCGCTGATGTGCGTCGAGGCCAGCGCCGCCGCCTGTCACCGTTCGCTCGTGGCGGCGCGGCTGGCCGATCAGTTCGGCTTCGAGGTGGTCAACCTCGAGCCATCGCTTCCGACCGAGATCGATTTCCTCTAGCCGCGCGCACCGAGTGCGGGCCTGTGCGCGCCGCTCGCGCGCCGATCCGCAGCCCAGGGCGGCTACGAGAGCCGCTCGCCAGCTTCGATTGCTGCGCGCAGCCTGTTTTCGGGCGGCGCGAGCGGGCATTGCCAGCGGGCGTCGTAGCGGCACGACGGGTGGTAGGCAAAGTTGAAATCCACCACCAGGCGGCTCCGATCGAGTCCGAGGTCGGCGCCCTTGGCCGTGTCGAGCAGGTAGCGACCGGCGCCATAGCTCGAGGTTCCCGCGGTGGCGTCATGGAACGGCACGAAGATGCCGCCGCCGTACTGCTCGAGCCACCAGACCGCGAGCCGGTCGCCGACCGGCTCGGGCAGCTCCACCCAACCCATCTGGCGGATCCGAGTCAGCTCCTCCTCACCCGTCACGATCGAATAGGACCTGGCCTCGGACACGGGCACGACCTCAACCGAGAAGCGCACTGCCGGGTCGTAGGGCCAGTACGGCAGGCCGCGCGCACGCATCGGGTCGTTTGGTGCGAGCGGGCTCTGGAGATGTTCCCGGAAGAGCCGATCACGCCCGGCGCGCCATTGCCCATGAGCGTGAGCCGGATCCACGCAGCGTCGAACCTCTGCGTACAACTCCGCGACCTGGCGGCGCCAATCGGCGAGCGAGAGCGCATCGAGCTGCTCGTTCGCTTGCCCGCCCAGGTGAGACTCGCCAACCGACACCCTGGCGGATCCTAGAGCCCACGCATACGCTCCAGCCTTCGGGGCGCTGATTGTCGGATCTGGCCATTCCCGTGCGTGGTATCGATGAGAGCGGTCGCTGGGACCGCTCACGAGCCAAGGAGACAAGCCATGTCGCAGTATCTGATCGCGGTGCACAACGGACCCGAGACCCGCAGCCGTCCCGCGGCTGAGGTGAGTGAGATGATCGCCGCCGTCGGTGTCGTCAACGACAAGGCGAGGGACGACGGGATCTTCGTGTTTGCCGGCGGCCTGCATGACCAGAGCGCCAGCACCACTGTGGACCCGCGCAGCGGCAAGCCGGAAGTCACTGACGGCCCCTACCTGGAGAGCAAGGAATACATCGGAGGCTTCTGGGTCATCGACGTGCCGGATCTGGACGCAGCTCTGGCGTTCGCGCGGGAAGCCTCAGTGGCATGCCGCGAGGTGCTCGAGGTCCGCCCGTTCATGGAGGAGCCGCCCACCGGTTCCTGAGCGCGTGGCGAGGTCACGACATGCCCCTCCCCTCCGAATCGCGAGCTCCGGACGACCGTGACCAGGCGCTACCCGCGAGGATCGCAGAGCTCCACCGCAGTGAGTGGTCACAGATCGTGGCCACTCTTGCGGGTCGTTTCCGCAGCCTCGACGTCGCCGAGGAGGCAACGGCCGAGGCGTTCGTGGCCGCGGTCGAGCATTGGCGAGAGGAGCTTCCCCCGAATCCTGGCGGGTGGCTGATGACAACCGCAATCCGCCGCGCGATCGACCGCCTGCGCCGCGACGCGCGACGCGGCGAGAAGTACGCCGCGGCCTTGGCGGTCGGCCGCGTCTCCTCGATCACCGAGGACCGGCAGGAGGCTGAGATGGCTGAAGACAACCCCGACCCGCTGACCGATGATCGTCTGCGGCTGATCTTCACCTGCTGTCACCCCGCGCTTGCCCGTGAGGCGCAGGTGGCGCTGACGCTGCGGATGGTCGGAGGTCTCAACGTCGAGGAGATCGCGAGGGGCCTGCTCAAGACCGAGGCCGCGGTCGGGCAGAGGATCACACGCGCCAAGGCCAAGATCGCCTCAGCGCACATCCCCTACCGGGTCCCAGCTGAGGAGGAACTGCCAGAGCGGCTGGATACGGTGCTGTCGGTCGTCTACCTCGTCTTCAACGAGGGCTACCTGCCCGGAGGCGAGAAGACTCTTAGGCCCGACCTGAGCGGCGAGGCAATTCGTCTGACGCGGTTGCTCTGCTCGCTGCTTCCCGACGCCAGGGAGGCGACCGGGATGCTGGCGATGATGCTGATGACAGAAGCAAGGCGCGGGAGCAGGATCAGTGCAGACGGCGAGCTGGTGCCGCTGGCGGAACAGGACCGTGGCGCCTGGGACCCCAAGCTGATCGGCGAAGGCCACGCGCTCGTGCGGGAGTTGATCGCCGACGGCGTCCCTCCAGGCCGCTACCAGCTGCAGGCGGCGATCAACGCTGTGCACACCTATGCGCGCGACATCCGCGACACCGACTGGGAGCAGCTCGGAACGCTGTATGACCAGCTCTACGCGGTCAACCCGTCCCCGATCGTTGCGCTGAACCGCGCAATCGTCGTCGCCGAACTTGATGGCGCCGCCGTTGCTCTGGCCGAGGTCGACCGACTCGAGCTGGCTAATTACCACGCGTGGCATGCCACCAGAGCTGATCTGCTGCGACGTCTGGGCCGCTCGGCCGACGCGCGTGGGGCCTACGACGCCGCAATCGATCTGGCCGTCAATCCGGCAGAGGTCAGCTACCTCAAAAGACGCCGGGCGAGCCTGGCTCGCGCGTGAAGACGTCAACCAGCCTCAGCAAGTCCGCCACCTCCGCCGGCGCGCCGACGAGGATCAGCCTCAGTCGCCGACGATCCTCGTCGTAGATCGGCTCGACGCGCAGGACCGGACCGCCCTCCCGCGACGCCGCCAGCGACGCGGCGATCAGCGTTCGTTCGAGCCGGTCAGCGGTGCTCGCACCGATCCCATCTACCTGAACCACGCTCGACACCTCAGCAACGGTTGCCGAGACAGCTGCCTGCTCGAGCGTCGCGGTTGGTCCCCCAACCCCATTCTGTGCGCCCAGGCCAGCTGTGAATGCTTCCAAGTCGGGCCTGGCGATCCGGTACTGCTTGCCGATTCGCACACCGGGCAGACGCCCCTCCCGCACGTAGTTGCGAACAGTTCGAACCTGCAGTCCCAGGATCTGGGCTGCCTCCTCCGCGGAATAGAGCTGCTCAGCCATCGATCACGCGGATGTTATGGGCACCGGCGGCGTCTCATACGGTCGTATACGGCAGTTTATAGTCGTTTACCGCCGGTTGTGGCAGCTATAACCACCGGTTAGAGCTGGCACGAACTGTTATAGCTGCGCCAATCAGCGGTTATAGGACGACCCTCCGGCGGGCCCCGTCATAACCGGACCTTTAGTGCCCTTATTCCCATCGGTTATGGCTTGCCCGCGGTACCGAGCGCCGTTATGGGGGCTATAGGTCTTGGTTATGGCCAGGTCGAGGGCCCGTGAAACGACGGTCACGACCTCCGGACGACGCCGGTCGCGAGGTCATCGCAACACGGCGCTAACTCAGGCAACGGAGCCCTAACGCAACAACGCAGCCCTAACCGCATAACTCGCGCGCGGACCGGGTTTAAGAAGACAAAAGGAAACGCTCTCTCAGGAGGGCACTTACGGGAGGTAGTGATGCGGAAAGTGATTCCGGCTGCCGTGGTCGCAGCCGCGCTGGTGGGCGCCCCATTGGCGCTCGCAGCGTCCTCGCCCACGGTGTCCGCCAGCGCCGCCACGAGCATTGGGCAGACGTACGCCACGCTCCACGGATCGATCAATGCGAACGGCCTGGCGACGACCTACCAGTTCGACTACGGACCCACGAACGCCCTCGGCAAGGCGGTTCCGGTGACCGCGGGCAGCGCAGGCTCGGGCACGGCGGCGGTCTCCAAGTCGAACAGGGTGGGCGGTCTGTCGCCCGACACCACCTATTACTACGACCTCGTCGCGAATAACAGCGACGGCAGCTCAACAACTCCGATCGAATCGTTCAAGACGACCGGCAACCCGGCGCCGACATCGACGACCGACCTCGCCACCGGTGTCGGTCGCAACGCGGCCACACTGGTCGGCACGATCGCGCCTAACAACCAGGCGACGACGTACTTCTTCCAGTACGGGTTGACGAGCTCGTACGGCTACGAGACGGACGTGCAGTCGATTCCGACGGGCACGGCGCCGACGGCCGTGACCGCCGCGCTTCCGGGCCTTGCACCCGGAACCGTGTACCACTTCCGCCTGGTCTCGAGTCACGGGCCCACGGCAACCACGTATGGGAACGACATGACGTTCGAGACCCTGCCCTGGCCGCGCCGGCATACGGCGCTGGTACTCGGACTGCGGCATCGAGGCGCCGGGCGTCACGCCGTCAAGTTGACGGCCAGCGGCAAGATCGGCCTTGCGTCGACGACGCTGACGTCGCTCGGATGCAATGGGACCGTGACGATCCGTTACTACGCCGGCAGCCACAAGCTGGCGACGCGCAAGGTGCTCGTCGGCCCGCGCTGCGGTTACAGCGCGAGCGCGCAGATCCGCTATCGCGGCGTCACTCGGCTTCGGGTGAAGGCGCGCTTCGACGGCAACACCTACCAGGCGCCCGTCAACCGGGTCGCCCAGTTGAAGCTCGGATGAGCCTCGGATGACCGGAAGCCTCCGGGCTCAGCCGAGCCCGGAGGCGCCCACCACGTCGGCGATGATCTGTGAGAGCTGGCTTCCCTGCCAGGCGATCGGTGACCTGCCGGGCGGGTCGGTGAAGAGACGCGCGTTAGCAATCGCCGCCGCGTAGGCGCGCCCGAGCTCTTCTGGATGTTCTGGGTCCGCCGCATCGCCTGACGCCACGACGGCAGCCGGCACGGAGATGTCAGCTAGCTGATCGAGCGAGGCAAACGGCCGTGACCGTGGCAACACCTCCAGCGCATCGGCTAGCGCGTCGAGATGGTCGTGTTGGGTGAGCCGCTGCCAGGTGAGCGTCCTTATCGTCTCGGCGAACTCCGGGGCCAGGTCGTGTGGCGTGCCGTATGCCTCGAGGAAGCCATCGACTCCTCCGGACCGCAGACCCGCGGCGAGACGGTCCCAGCGTCCCAGCCGGGCCTCCTCCAAGACGTCGTCGGCACTGTATGCGGGCGTAATCACGACGATGCCGGCAACGCGATCGGGACGTCGCAGCGCCAGGTTGAGCAGCGTGTGCGCGCCCATCGACGCGCCGGCCAGTACTGCCCGCTCGACCCCGCGGTCGTCGAGCACGGCCAGCGCGTCGTCGGCGAGCAGGTCATAGCTGTAGGCGTCGGGCGACGGGGCCGGCGATGAGTGGCCATGGGCCCGTGCGTCGTACTTGATCACGCGATGGCCGGAGCGCTCGAGCGCCTTCGAGCCCATCACGACATAGCGCCGAGTGGCGGTGAGTCCGTGGAGCAGCAGCACCGGAGCGCCCTCGCCGGCCTCGTCGCCGGACAGCGTTACGCCGTCGCTCTCGACTGTGAAATCGCCCGCCACCGCGAAGACTCTACGATCAAGGAACTATGGACGTCACCGAGGAGACTTTCGCAACCGCAGTAATCGAGCGCTCCAAGCAGGTACCGGTCGTGGTCGACTTCTGGGCCGAATGGTGCGGCCCGTGTCGCCAGCTGGGTCCGGTACTCGAGCGCGCCGTCGCTGAGCGCGACGGAAAGATCGAGCTCGTCAAAGTCGACACCGACAGCAACCAGAGCCTGGCGCAGGCCTTCAGGATTCAGGGGATCCCAGCCGTCAAGGCCTTCAAGGATGGAGCGATGGTGGCCGAGTTCACCGGCGCGCAACCGCCTGACGAGGTTGAGCGCTTCCTCGACCTGCTGCTGCCATCGGAGGCCGATGCCCTGGTCGCTCAGGCCGATGAGGCGGCGCTGCGCCGTGCGCTCGAGCTCGAACCGGGCCGCGCCGACGCAGCTGTGCCGCTCGCCAAGCTGCTGTACGCGCGCGGCGAAGTCGACTCGGCCGAAGCGATTTTGGCGAACGTTTCGGGCAGCTTCGCCGCCGATGGCCTGCTGGCGCGGATCGAGCTCCAGCGCTCGGGGACGCCCGACCTGCACGAGGCCTTCGACGAACTCGACGCCGGTTCCACCGAGCGCGGCCTCGACCTGCTGATCGATGCGATTCCCGCAGCGGACGGCGCCAAGGACGAGATCCGCAAGGTCGTCGTCGGCGTGCTCGACGAGCTTGGAGCCGACAGCGATCTGGCGCGGGCGTCGCGGCGGCGCCTCGCCACCGCGCTCTACTAGCCGGAAAGCTCAGACGGCCAGCGCCAGCTGCTCGACCTCGACCTCCTCGGCACCGAGCCCAGCCACGCGCACGCCCAGCAGTCGAACCGGTCGCGGCGGATCGAATGCACGCAGCAACTCGAGCGCCACGCGACCGACATCGTGAACGCGGTTCACCGGCACCGATAGCGTGCGGGCGCGTGTGTGCGTGGAGAAGTCGTCCAGCCGCACTTTGATGCCGACCGTCCGCCCGCGCCGTTCCTGGCGCTCGAGCGTCGAGCAGAGCTCGTCGACGAGCCGCGCCAGGATCTGCTCGAGCTCGGAGAGCGTCGTGACATCGGTGTCGAAGGTCCGCTCCCGCGACTCGGACACGACCTTGCGCTCCTGCGTGACGTCGCCACCGTGCTCGAACCGCGCGAGCGCCTGCAGATGCAGCGCCGTACGGGCACTGAAGGCCGACCCGAGGCTCTCGAGCGGGGTTGCCGCCAGCTCAGCGATGTTTCTGATCCCCAGCGACTGCAGGCGCTCCGCCGTCTTGCCGCCGATCCCCGGTATCAGCCGGCAGGGTGATCTGGCGAACCGCTCGCAGGCCTGCTCGCGGCTGAGTACGACGAAGCCGTGCGGCTTCTCGGCGTCCGAGGCGACCTTGGCGACGAGCTTGTTCGGTCCGATGCCAACCGATGCGGTGAGTCCCGTCTGTTCCTGAATCTCGGTGACGATCCGCCGCATCCCCGCCCTCGGTGCCGGCAGCCCGGTGAGCTCGAGGTAGACCTCGTCGAGCCCGACCACCTCGACGGTCTCGACGTTGCGGCGGATGATCGTCATGACCTCCGCGGAGGCCGCCCGGTAGTAGGAGAAATCCGGCGGAAGGAACACGGCCTGCGGGCACAGACGGCGCGCGCGTGAGGCCGGCATCGCCGAGCCGACCCCGAATTTGCGCGCCTCGTACGACGCCGTCGTCACGACCGCGCGTGGGCCTGTGCCCGAGACGACCACCGGCTGGCCGCGCAGCTCCGGCCGACGGCGAAGCTCCACCGACACGTAGAAGGCGTCCATGTCCAGATGGGCGACACAGCGCTCGCTCACTCCTGGCATACAAGCGCACTGAGCGGACAGAACACACGTTCGCCGCGGCTCAGCCGCCCGGCCGTAAACGTGTAGCGGGGGTGCCGTTCAAGCGCGAACGGCACCCCCGGACACAGCTCTCGCCGGGAGAGGCTCTACAGGTTGCTGCTGGATTTCGCCAGCGGGAAGTGCGGCCCGGTGACCTGCCTGGTACCGCGCTGGATCAGCCCCACCGCATAGGAGGCCCAGAACTGCGAGACCGGCGGATCGCCCTCGCCGCAGGAGCCGTCCGAGTTGCCAGGGTTGTTGAACCAGAGGAACCCGTCGACGTACTCGTACCCGGTATTCCAGGTGAGCGGACCCGTGCCGCGCCCCTGTGGGTTGCAGAGCTCCTCGTCGCCGTTGTCCTTGCGGTCCCTGGGCACCAGCGGTCCGCGGCCGTTGTCGTCGGTCTGCACGATGAAGTGCTTGCCGCCGGTCAGCCTGGCGATCTCCTGGCCGTAGTGGACATCGGTGGTGGTCCAGTCGTTGTGTGTGGCGTTCACGAAGAACCCCGCCGTTTGATCGATGCCGGCCTGCTTCAGGTACTGCGCCGTCCGGCGCGCCGAGATCCAGCCGTCAGGCGCGCCCGCATCCATGTAGATGAGCAGGTGCGGGTCCTGCGACAGCTGCTTGACGGCGTAGTCCAACTCCTGCAGGCGCGTCTCGAGCGCGCCGTGGCTGAGGCAGTGGGTCTCCATCAGCGAGTCCTCTTCGAGATAGAGGACGACGCGGAAGTTGCCGATGCCGTGCGCGAGCTGCGTCACCCAGTTCTCGAAGCGGCCCTTGATCGCCTTCGGGCTCTCGCAGGCGCCGTGCACGAGCGAATAGGTGCTCAGGGCCACTGTTGTGTCCGGCTGCGTCGCCTCGGCGTCGGCCAGGTACTTCTCGACGGTTGAGGCCAACTGCGCGGCTGGCTGGTTCCACATCCAGAACCGGTAGGTACCCGAGCCCGGCGTGTAGGCGATCGTGTGCAGCGCCTGAGCCCAGGCAGGATCAGTGTGCGCGTACCTGCCGAGCACCTCGCCGGCGGGCGACTGTGAACCGAAGATGTACCAGTTGACGAATTGCAGCGGGTCGCCGTCGGTCGGGACCTGCAGATAACCGAGCGGGTTCTCCGTGTTCTTTACGCTGAGCGGGTCGTTCTGGAGCAGATCGATGATCGCCTGGCTCGGCGAGCCAAGCGGCTGCGGGTGGGCGCCGTAGAGGTAGGCGCGCGCCGTGCGCATCGGTCCGTTGATCCCCTGGTCGTTGATCGTCACGTTGAACGTGGCGATGCTCTGCCCAGGCGCGAAGTCGAGTTCGCTGTTGCCGATCTTGTCGAAGTTGTTGCCGGCCTCGGAGCTCTTGTTCGTGACTCCGTAGTAGACCACCTCGGGATTGCTGAGGTCGCCGGTGCGCTGAACCGTGACGGCGAACTTGCCGGCGTCCTCGTTGGCGCGATAGACAGCGCTCGCGAAGAAGACGCTTCCGCCGCCCGAGGACGACGGATTGTCGTGAGCAGCCCTCCCTGCGGCGAGCGCTGCAGGCGCGACCGCGAGACAACTCAGAAGGGCGGCGAGAGTCGTGGTGATACGACGAAACATGTGCACGGATCACCTATCGGTCGACGCGCGCGCGATGTTGAACAGCTGGCTTGCACGTAAACAGGCGTATGACGGCGCCTGTAGGCACAGGCGCCGTCATCATCGAAAGGGGGTAAACGTCCCCGCCCGCCTCGGTTCAGTCCGCTCGCGTCCCCGCCCGGCCGCGTCCCCCGCCGCCCCGGTTCAGACTGAGGCGAAGACCTGGCCTACGCCCCACATACCCAGGTAGCGCGCGGTGTTCTGATTGAGGTCGAACGTGCGGCCGTACACGTACGGGCCGCGGTCATCGACGGTCGCTACGACGGTGTGTCCGCCGTACGAGAGCGTCACCTTGGTGCCGCACGGCAGCGTCTTGTTGGCGACGCCATAGGTCGCATGGAACCCGCAGGCGGTATTGCCGGCGTCGTAGTACCACGACGCGACCGTCGGCGCGAGCGCCACGATCTTCCCGGCCGCCACCGAGGCGGAGCGGTGACGACGGCTGCCGTCGAACGCAACCCGGATCGGGGTCACGCCCAGCCCGTGCACGCGGTAGCGGATGCGGAAGCCCCCACTTCGGTATGTACGGCTGACTGCCACGGTGCGCCACGAACTACCGGCGCGCTCCACCAGCTTGACCGTCGCGCCGCGGCGGCCGGGCTTGAGCAGGCCGTGAACCACGACGGTGCTCCCCTGGGGCGCCGCGAACTGACCGCGGCGCACGACCAGGTGCGAGCTGAGGGTTGCCAGTCGGAGGTGCGCAGTTCTGGTGTGCGCCGTCCGGACCTGCGCCGTCGGCGTCTTAGCAGACCTCTGCGAACCCGAGGTGGCGGCAAGGGCGCCTGCTGAGACGCTGCCGAGCACGACAGCGACGACGGTCATGGTGAGTGTCAGCGCGCCCGGCTTCATGGCGCGGAGCGCACGCAAAATTCGCTTGGCTCTCATGAACTGAGGGCCTCCTTTTTCAGTTCCTCGACCCAGCGCCTACGGGGTTAGCTGACGGGCTCGCGGGAGGTGCGGCACTTTCGTGCCCGCTTCCTCGTCGCTACGGGTGCAGCCGGCGTTCAGCCGGCGATCGATTCGCCCCAGCCATTCGGTAACGCACACCGACTGGCAATTGGTTCCCCCGCTCGCCTCGCACCTGGCAAAGGCGATTAAGCAGGTCAATTTATGACGTTGGGCAGATTGGCAGAGCAATCCTCACCCGTGTGTGACTGTGGTCACACACGGCGTGTTAGCGAACGATTTGTTCCTGCAAATAGCCAACGTTTCAGTTCCTGGCAGAATTGGTTCGTGGCCCACGGAGACCGTCTCACAGGGCTTGACAACTCGTTTCTGCAGATCGAGCGCCAGGGCGCGCACATGCACGTCGGCGGTTGTGCGATCTTCGAGGGACCAGCGCCCGAATACGACGCGTTGGTGGAAACGGTTGCAGCCCGCCTGCACCTCGTGCCGCGCTACCGGCAGCGGCTCGCTTCGGTGCCGCTCGGACAGGGACGACCGGTCTGGGTCGACGATCCGCACTTCCGTCTCCCCTTTCACGTACGCCACACGGCGCTGCCGCGACCGGGAGACGATGCCCAGCTCCGCAGTCTGGCGGGACGGATCTTCTCGCAGGCGATCGATCGCGATCGGCCGCTATGGGAGCTGTGGCTGATCGAGGGCCTCAGCGACGGACGCTTTGCCGTGCTCTCAAAGACCCATCACGCGCTGATCGACGGCGTCTCCGGCGTCGACATCGCGAGTGTCATTTTCGACACCGACCCTGACCCCCAGCCCGTCGCGCCGCCGCCGCGCCCCTGGGCGCCGCGACCGCTGCCATCCTCGGCACAGCTGCTGGCCGATGCCCTCGTGGAACACACAACCCAGCCCGCAGCGACGCTTCACAGCGCCGCGGAGCTCGTGCGGGGGCCGCACGAGCTGCTGGCACGCGCCGGTTCGGCGCTGGTGGGTCTCGGGGCGCTTGCATGGATGGGGCTCGACCCCGCGCCGCGCAGCCCCTTCAACGTCCCGATCGGGCCCCACCGGCGCTTCACCTGGGTCGATGCCCCATTGGCCGACTTCAGGCGCGTCAAACGCGCCGTCGGCGGCACGATCAACGACGTGATCCTGTCGGTGGTCGCCGGCACGCTCGGAAGCTATATGCGCCGGCACGAGTTCGATACCGACGGCCTCGTGCTCAAGGCGCTGGTTCCGGTGTCGGTCAGGGATGACGCCGATCGCGGGGTGCTCGGCAACCGCATCGCAGCGATGTGGGCGCCGCTGCCCGTGGGCATAGCCGATCCGCTCGAGCGGCTCGGCGTTATAGCCGAGGCAATGGCCGGCGTAAAGCGATCGGGTCAGGCGGTCGGCGCCCAGGCGCTCACCGAGCTGGCGGGCTTTGCCTCACCGACGCTGGTCGCCCAGGCCGCGCGGCTACAGGCACGTCAGCGCTTCTTCAACCTGGTGGTGACCAACGTCCCGGGACCGCAGCTGCCGCTCTACCTGCTCGGCCGCCGGCTGCTGGCCGTCTATCCGCTGGTACCACTGGCGGCCAACACGGCGTTGGGCATCGCCGTCCTCAGCTATGACGGCCGCCTCAACTTCGGACTCAACGCTGACTACGACTCGCTGCCGGACCTGGAGCTGCTCGCTCGGGACCTCGAGCAGGTGATCACCGAGACCGTTCAGGCAGCATCGGGCGCCGCAGCTGCGGCAAAGGGGTGACCCTCGGGGATATCCCGGACGGCGAGCGTGACGCGCGAGACGGCGCACAGACGCCCTTGCTCGTCGGTCATCTCGACCTCCCACACCCAGGTGGTGCGGCCGGAGTGCTTGCAGGTCGCGTGGGCGTCGATCGTCCCGCCGGTCACCGGCCGCAGGAAGCTCGTGTGGTTGGACATGCCGGTCGCCAATTTGCCGTCCTTGATCACGACCGACACCGTGGAGAACGAGACGAGCCCCTCGGCGATGGCGGCGTAGATGCCGCCATGCACCAGACCAAAGGGCTGCTTGTGCTCCTCCCTCACCACCAGCCGGCCGCGCGCATGCTCGGCCCCGAGCTCCAACAGATCGAGGCCGTAGAACGCGTCGAAGCCGCGGGCTTGCGTGAACAGCTCGTTGTCGGCCATGGCGCCACGATAAACGCCAGATGGTTGATTCGTCGGCCGGGTCTCGCCCGGGGGCTGCTCTACCCTCTGCACGCAATGTCAGCCCTGGATGACCTGGCGCCGGATCAGCGCGCGGTGCTGCAGCTCGTGCTGCAGCGGGGGCGCAGCTATGACGACATCGCACAGCTGCTTTCGATTGACCGCGCCGCCGTACGCCAGCGCGCGCTCGACGCCTTCGACGCGCTGACCCCGGCGACGGTCCTGCCCGGCCCTGAGCAGGCGCTGGTGACCGATTACCTGCTCGGGCAGCTCCCGGAGAAAGTCGCCGAGCAGGTCTACTCCTTCCTCCAGGCCTCAGATGCCGATCGCGTATGGGCGCTGGCGATCGTGGATGTGATTACGCCGCTCGTGTCCCATTCACTGCCTGAGATCCCCGTCGGCGGAAGCGATCCCGCCCGCCCCGCCGACGATCTCGGCGCCGGTGGCCTCGAGCGCAACAGCGATTCGCTGACTCCCGCGGCTGAGTTCACGCCTGAAGACGAGCAGTATGAGAGCGATCAGAGTGTGCCGAGTGCACCGGCCGCCGAGACGCTCCTCCCGCCGGTAGCAACCGCGACCTGGCAGGACCCCGAATTCGAGTTCGGTGGCGAGGACCGCCCGAGCTCGCGGCGCGGGGGAGCGATCCTGCTGGTCGTCGTTGCCGTGGTGATCGCCGCCGCGGTTGTGATTGCGGTCGCGACCTCAGGAAGCCCGGCCAAGCACCCGGCGTCGGCGGCCAATACGACCACCGCCGGCCAGACGACCCACACGGGCACGACGGGCACGACGAGCACGGGCACGACCAGCACCACCGCTACGACGACCCCTCAGATCCTCGCCCAGCTGAATCTGACGTCGCCGACCGGCGCCGGTTCGACGCTTGGGATCGCTCAGGTCGTGCGCGAGGCCGGCGTCACCGGCATCGTGATCGACGCGCAGGGTGTGCCTCCCAACACCTCACACAATGCCTACGCCGTCTGGCTCTACAACTCTCCCTCGAGTCACAGGTTCGTCGGCTTTGTGCCGAACCTCGTGGGGAAGAACGGAAAGCTTGCCACCGAGGGCCGGCTGCCGCCGCACGCCGCGTCCTATCACCGCGTGCTGATCACGCTCGAGACGCAGAGCAAGCCGACCAGCCCCGGCGAGGTCGTGCTCTCGGGGCCGTTCAGCGAGCATCCCTGATCGAGCCTGTTGGCTCCGCTCCCAGGCTCGGCTCCCGCTTAGAAAAGCGCTGCGAGCGCGGTGAGCGCTGAGTCGAGGCGTCTGGCCGCGGGTCGGCGCTGAAGGAGCAGCCCCGCGCGGAACGTGCCGCGCAGCTGCTGGTGCTCCTCGAGTGTGACCAGGCAGCCGTCGTCACCCGCGGGAGCGAGTGTGATCGTCGTGGTCCAGGCGCTCAAGAGCCGCTCGAACGGGGTCCCCGCAAGCTCCTGCGCCCAGGCCCGGCGCCGCGGCGGATCGGACTCGACGACCACGAAGTCCAGCCGCACCGGCTTACCACGCCTGGTTGGGATGACCTCCGTGAAGCGCCCGTCGTGGACGTCCTCTACGCGCGCTACGCCGGGCCACCAGCGCGGCAGGTGGTGCGGGTCGGAGACAACCTCCCAGACGCCCTCGGGTCCGGCGGGGATGCGACGGCTGCGCGTGGTTTTGGCCATCTCGCGCCGCGAGGAGCGGGTTAGTGGTACTGGATCAGCGAGTGGACCTGGTAAGCCTCGAGCTGTTTGCGGCCTTTGAAAGACTCCAGCTCGATCAGGAACACACATGCCATCACCTCGCCGCCGAGGTGCCCCACGAGCTCGGCCAGCGCGCTCGCGGTCCCTCCGGTGGCGAGCAGGTCGTCGTGGATCAGCACCCGCGCGCCCCCGGCGAACGCGTCGGCATGCATCTCCAGGGCGTCGACCCCGTACTCGAGCGCGTATTCGGCGCTGACGGTGTCGTGCGGCAGCTTGCCGCGCTTGCGCGCGGGTACGAACCCCGCATGCAGGCTGCGGGCGAGCGCGCCGCCGAGAATGAAGCCCCGTGCCTCGGCCGCGACCACGATGTCGATGTCGAGGCCACGGGCGTACTGGGTTAGGCGGGTGACAGCGGCGTCGAGCGCGCGCGGGTCGAGCAGAAGCGGGGTGATGTCGCGAAACAGAATTCCCGGCGCTGGGAAATCCGGGATGTCGCGAACGTAGCTGCGAAGGTTGACGCCGTCCTCAGAGCGGCCTGCTGGCATCAGGCGAGCCTCATGTCGCGATCTTACGCAGGTCGCGAATGAGAAGCAGATGCTTGAGGTGGGTGGTGACTGAGGCGAGGTTCTCGAGCGCTTCGACGGCTTCCTTGCGGCGCTCGGGGTTGCGTGAGCGCAAGGCCGGAGCGAGGATGCTCTGCAGCAGCTGAGCCTCGCGGTCGGCCGAGGTGCGGAAGACACGCAGGTTGCGACCACCGACGCCGTAGCGCGCGAGTTCGGAGACGGCGCGCACGATCTCCCGTTCGGTGTCGTCGAAGTAGCGCGTGCCCGCGCGGATCTCGCCCTTGATCACGCCGAACTCCACGAGCTCGCCCACCAGCTTGGGGTCGGCGCCGGTTTCGTCGACCACATCCTCGAGCGAATACAGGGCCCCGGGATCGCGACTGACCGATGTTCGCCGCATTGAAAGCGTGTCCGCCGCCGGACTGACCTCGCGCTCGCTACGACCGCCCGCGAGCTCCTGCCGGATCACCCTGAGCGGCAGGAACTCGTCGCGCTGCAGGCGCAGGATCGTGCGCAGGCGCTGAACGTCCTCGGGCGTGTAGAGCCTGTAGCCGCCCTGGGTCCGGCGCGGCGTGAGCAGCTTCTGGTCCTCCAGGTAGCGGATCTTGGAGATCGAGATGTCCGGGAATTCGAGCTCGAGCGCCTTGCAGACGGCGCCGATCGTGACCGCCTTCTGGCGCGGGCGGCCATTGTCCGCCAGTGCCGGGTCGGGGAGCTCGACAGGAAGTTCGTTGCGTTCGCCAGTCGCCATCAGTGCCCCAGGAAAGCCAGTTTGTATTTGCCGATCTGCAGCTCGTCGCCGTCGTTGAGCAGCTGTGAGTCGATCCGTCGCCGGTTCACGTAGGTCCCGTTCAGGGAGCCACAATCGTCGAGGTAGTACTGCTCGCCGCGTTTGACCACGACGGCGTGGTCGCGCGACACGGTCACGTCGTCCAGAAACACGTCGCTGTCGGGCCGGCGACCGACGGTCAGGCGCACACGGTCGAGCGGGAATGCCTCACCCGCGCGGCCCCCGCCGGCGCGGATCACCAGCATCGCTCCGCGCGCGGTGATCGACTCGTACGGCACCTCCTCGAACTCACCGGTCTCACTGATCCGGTAGGTCGCCGTCGAATCGCCGGCCGGGTTCTCGCCGCCGCCGATGAACGCACCACAGCGCTGGCAGTAGTTCGCTCCGTCAGCGTTGGCGAAGCCGCACTCAGGACAGTGCTGAGCCACGGTCGCCCTAGTCGGCGCTGGAAGCCTGGTCGCCGGAGAGGTCCGCGGGAGATCGTCGGGCCCCGGGAAGTTCCCGGTGAGGATGTCCGTGAGCCGCTGTACGTCGGCGCCGCTGATCAGCAGCTCTCCGCTTTCATCCTTGCGGCGCAGGCGGCTGACCAGTTCCGCGCGCAGGATGTCGATCTTGCCGTGGAGAATGCGTCGCCGGTAGGAGACCTCGATCTCCTCGTCCGTCATCTCCTTGATGAGATCCTTCAGCTCCTGATCAGTCAGTGAGCCGAGGTCTGGGAAAGTGTCCATGCGACTAAGTCCTCCGTGAAGCTGCGGCGGCGAGGGTGGGATCCGGGGTGCTGAGTATAACCTCGTGGCGGGCCATAGGGTCAATCTGAGCTTGAGGGTCTACCTTATTTGTGCGTGGCGGAGTTCCTGCATGTCGCGCCGGATGTAGAGGAACGTTGCCAGTAGCGCCAGCGCGAGGCCGACGTAAAGCAGGATCAGCGCCAGCCAATGCACACCTGCCATCGCGAAGAACGGCGCGCCCATCGTCGGGGCCACAGCCAGGCGCCCCGCCCAGTTGATCTTGATCTGCACGCCGCGGCGGAGGCTGTAGCGGCTCAGCGCGAGCATCAATAGCTCCCGCGCGATCACCAGCGCGAGCGCCCAGCGCGGCAGCAGCTCGAACTTCCAGCACACGACCATGCCCGCGATCACCAGCAGGCGATCGACGATCGGATCGAGCAGCGCCCCGAGCCGGCTGTACTGCCCGGTGAGCCGAGCGGTGAACCCGTCGAGGTAGTCGGCCCAGCCGATCACGGCAAACAACGTTGCGGCCAGTGCGCTCTGCCCGTCGTCGCTGGACAGCCCGACGACCAGAAAGACAGGGATCAGCGCCAGGCGGGCGTACCCGATCGCGTTCGGGATCGTCAGCGGATGCAGCGGCTGATCGGATTTGGTCGCCTCCGGGTTGGGCCCGGAGCGATCGATGCCGAACAGGCGCTTCTTGGTTAGGCCAGGTCGCGCCACAGGTCAGCGATCGCCGATGCAGCGCCCTCCAGCGGGAGGGCGCGGGATTCCTGGCCCCGGCGCACCTGCACCTCGATCTCGCCGTTCTGCAGGGTCCGGCGGCCGATCGTCACGCGCAGCGGGCAGCCGAGCAGCTCGGCGTCCGCGAACTTCTCACCGGGGCCGGCGTCACGCTCGTCGTAGAGCGTGTCCAGGCCGGCAGCCTCGAGCTCCTCATACAGAGCGTCTGAAAGGCTGCGCTCCTCGCTGCCGGGCTTGCCGAGCGTGACCAGATGGATGTCGAACGGCGCGATCGTGCGCGGCCACGAGATCCCGCGATCGTCGGCGAACTGCTCGATCGCGGCGGCGGCGATCCGCGCCGGCCCGATTCCGTAGCAGCCCATCCACATCAGCTGACTCACGCCGCCCTGGTCGAGGTAGTGGGCGCCGAGCGACACGCTGTAGCGGGTGCCGAGCTTGAAGATGTTGCCGACCTCGATGGCCGGCTCGATGCGCACCGGATTGCCGCCCACCGTGTCCCCCACGACGACGTTGCGGACATCGCCACGCTCGTAGTGGAAATCCCGGCCGGGCACGACGCCGCGCAGGTGCAGGTCGGGCCGGTTGGCGCCGACCACGTAGCCGCCCGCATCGGTGACCACCGCGTCGTCGAGCAGGATCCGCGCCTGCACGCCGACCGGCCCGATCGAACCGGGAGGGCCGAGTTGCGCCTCGATCTCCTGCGGGCTCGCCTGGCGGAACTGAGCGTTCAGCGCGAGCGCCAGCTTGATGTCGTTGACCTTGTGGTCGCCGCGCAGCATCACCAGCACGAACTCCCCGTCGTCGAGCACGACCGGGTAGGCCTTCAGCAACGCTCCCTCCGGCAGCCCGAGCGCCGTGGCCACCGCGGCGATGGTCGTCATCCCGGGGGTCGGTACCTCCTCGGGCTTGTCCGAGGCGGCCGGCAGTTGTACGGCCTGAGCCTGCGCCGAGGCGACCTCGAGGTTGGCGGCGTAGCCCGGAGCGAGCACAACGTCGTTCTCACCCGCCGGACACGGCGCCATGTACTCGTGGGCGCCGAACCCACCCATCGCGCCGACGTCGGACTCGACGCTGTACCACTCGAGCCCGACGCGGTCGAAGATCCGGTCGTACGCGAGCGCGTGCTTGTCGTAGGAGAGGTCGAGTCCCTCGCGGTCGCGGTCGAAGCTGTAGGAGTCCTTCATCACGAACTCGCGGGAACGCAGCACCGCCGCGCGCGGACGCGGCTCGTCGCGCTCCTTGGTCTGGAAGTGGTAGAGGATCTTGGGAAGGTCGCGGTAGGAGCGGATCATGGTCGAGGCGTGCGTCGTGACGACCTCCTCGCTGGTCGGGGCCAGCACCATGTCCGCGTGCTTGCGGTCCTTGAGCTTGAACAGCTCCTCACCAAATACCTCGTAGCGGCCGCTCCGCCTCCACAGCTCCGCCGGCTGCATGATCGGCATCAGCAGCTCC
This sequence comes from uncultured Actinomycetota bacterium, assembly GCA_963818135.1. Taxonomy (GTDB): domain Bacteria; phylum Actinomycetota; class Thermoleophilia; order Solirubrobacterales; family Solirubrobacteraceae; genus Palsa-465. The sequence goes on along the minus strand of CAWFRF010000021.1, from coordinate 116,833 downwards.
AGACCGCCGATCGCGTTCATCTCCTCGCGGATGATCTGCACGATCCGCTGGTGAGCTCGCCAGCCCGCCGGCAGCCACGTCCACAGACCGGCTCCCACCTGGCGAATCAGGCCGGCTCGCACGAGCAACTTGTGGCTGAGCGCCTCGGCGTCGGCCGGCGGCTCGCGCTCCGTCGGCAGGAGGTACTCGGAAAGGCGGGGCATCGCGAGCAAGCGTACCCGCGGCGCGCGCACGACGCCGTCGTGGACGCGAGCCCCGGTCCCGCGCTTTGGACAGGCGCTCTGATAGAACGGCTTTAGGGGAAGAGAAGCCCCAGAGCAGAGAGAAACCTTCAGCTCTCCGGAGAGAACAACGAAGACAGGAGCGAGCATGGCCTTTTCCGTACCCGACCTCCCCTACGCCTTCGACGCGCTCGAGCCCTACATCGACGCGCAGACGATGGAGATCCATCACGACAAGCATCACGGCGCGTACGTGGCCAACGGCAACAAGGCGATCGAAGGGACCGAGTGGGCTGACAAGACAGCCGAGGAGATCCTCACTTCGCCGGCTGCGCTGAACGTGCCTGCGATCAGGAACAACATCGGCGGGCACTACAACCATTCGCTCTTCTGGGTGTCGCTCAGCCCGAACGGCGGCGGTGAGCCGAGCGGCGCACTCGCCGACGCGATCAACTCGACCTTCGGATCCTTCTCGGAGTTCCAGGAGAAGGCCAACGCGGCCGGCGTCGGTCGCTTCGGCTCCGGCTGGTGGTGGCTCGTGACCAGCGGCGCCGGGCTCGAGATCATCTCCACGCCGAACCAGGACACGCCGCTGATCGACAACAAGACTCCGTTGCTCGGTGTCGATGTGTGGGAGCACGCCTACTACCTGAAGTACCAGAACCGCCGCCCTGAGTATTTGAGCGCGATCTGGAACGTGATCAACTGGGACACAGTCGCCGAAAGGTTCTCGACGGCCTCCTAGTTCGTTCGGTTTAGATCCCGGGGATCTCTCAGGTGCCCCAGGGCCTTTCCTTCGTCCCGCTCAGAACACCGGCGGGCGAAGGAAAGGCCCTGGGGCACCTTCGTTCCGAGGGGTTTGATGCCTGCCCGATCCGGCGACGTGGCCGGAACCGCGCTCAGGCGCCCGGGTCGGAGGTCGGGGCGGCGGGGTTCTGACTCAGGTCGAGTAGGCGTCAGCGGGGTGGCTAGGGCAGGACCGCGATGTAGAAGGCCTGGTCCACGTAGCTGCTGGAGCTGTCCTCCATGGCGACGTACGCGTCGGACGACGTGTTCGGCCCGTGGATGCACGTCACCGCGGCAGGCCCGGCGGAACTGCCGCCGCACGGTGCCGTTACGCCGTTGAACAGGGCATCACTCGATTCATGCGGCGTGATGATGATCGCCTTGCCCTCGACGCTTGCTGGGAAGGCGAGGTAGTAGCCCCCGTGAACGGGTGCGAGACCACTGAGATCCCGCCCGACGATTCGAGCACGGATCCGCCAGCGGTGACGTAGGCCCACATTCGCGCGCGGCTCATACCCGCTCGCGGCAATGCCGCCGAGTTCTGACGAATTGCTGGCGTTGGTGGCGTTGGAGGCGTTGGAGGCCTGCGTTGCGCTGGTCGCGCTCACCGCGCTCGGCACCGTCAGCCCCGTTGTGTTGATCTTGGCCGCGTTCACCGAGCCGTTCGCGATCTTGCTGTTGGTCACTGCGCGGTTCTTCAGCTGCTTGGTGCCGACGCTGTTCTTCGGCAGCGTCAGCGCGGCGTAGCTCGTGCCGCCCATCGCCATCACCAATGCGGTGATCGCGACGACCATCGACGCGCTCGGACGCCTGATTGCGAATTTCATTTCCGGTCCCCTCGTCGTTGTGCGGTTGCTCCGGTCTGGGGTCGCCCAGGAGCGGACCAACCTGCTGTCAACTAAGGAGGAGCCGGAGCCCGAATAAATACGTCGCTCGGAACGAAGCTCGCGGGGGGCCAGGGTCGCGTGCCGCCCCGGTTTTGCTCCTATTCCCGGTGCGTCATCGCCTGGAGGGCCCAGCCGTTCCCGTCAGGGTCCTGGAAGAAGACGAAGCTTCCCCAGGGGAATACCTGGACGTCGCTGACGTCTACGCCGCGCGCTGCCAGCGTCTGGCGGGTCGCCTCGGCGTCATCCACCACCATCTGCAGCCCCTCGACCGAGCCGGGAGCCATCTGGTGAGCGCCCGAAGTCAGCGCGATCGAACAGGCTGAACCGGGAGGCGTCAGCTGGACGAAGCGCAGCTCGTCGTTGACCTGGTGGTCGCCATCGGCGGTGAAGCCCACCCGATCGACGTAGAACGCCTTAGCGCGATCGATGTCGGATACCGGGACCTGAATCAATTCGAGGCGCATCTCATTTGCCATCTGGATCTCCCCTTTTGGGTTGAACACGGAGCGTGATAGGCTGAACTCCTTCACTTCCTAAATAGTTTAGCTGCTAAACGACCTACTCGCAATGCCACCCCGAGCCAAGAACAGCCTGATCGACGAGCTGATCCAGGAGTACCGCGCGGCCGGGAACCAGGACCACGCGTTTGACAGCGTGGCCGCCGCGCAACTTGGTGTGAGCGAAACCGATCTGCGCTGCCTCAACATCATCGAGAACGAACGCGGACTCACAGCCGGCGAACTGGCCCGCGCCGCCGGGCTGACAGCCGGAGCGGTCACCGGCGTGATAGACCGACTGGAGCAGCGTGGCTATGCCCGCCGTGTGCCGGACCCCTCCGACCGCCGCCGCGTGCGGATCGAGGTGACGCAGAGCTTTCTATCGGGCAGCCAACCAGATCTGGGGGCCCGTGGCAGCGGATTGGCATCGCGCGCTGAACGGACAGTTCGCGAGCGAGGAGCTCGAGCTGATCATCAGGTTTCTACGCTCCGCGAGCGAGCTCGGACGGGAGCACCTGGACCGGCTCCGGGCCGGCGCACACTGACGCTGGGCCGCACTTGACACGCTCGTCATGCTCGGTGTGTGAGCGTCGAGCTGGTCCACAACCCAGAGCTGGACCGCTACGAGGCGTGGGTGGACGGCGAGCTCGTCGGCTTCGCGGAGTATCGCCTCGAGGGGTCTCGACTCACCCTCACCCACACCGAGGTTGACCCCGACCGTCAGGGTCCGCGGCATCGGGAGCCAAATCGCCGAGTTCGCGCTCACCGACGTCGGCGCGCGCGGCCTGGAGCTGATCCCGCGGTGCCCGTTCATCGCTCGCCTATGTCCGCCAGCATCCGGATCCCTACCTGGGCCTGGTGCCAGAGTCCCTGCGCGACAAGTTGATGGATGCTCAATCCCCATTAAGTTAGTTGAGTTTGTGTAGTATGTCGTGGCGTGATCGAACTGATCAACGCCGAGCGCTGCACGAACTGCAACCTCTGCATCCGCGTCTGCCCCACCGACGTCTTTGATCGGACGTCCGATGGCCCGCCGCGGATCGCCCGCCAGGACGTTTGCCAGACATGCTTCATGTGTGAGGCGCATTGCCCGGAGGACGCCATGTACGTCGCTCCGATGCGCCACCCGGCGCAGCCAGGGTCGCCGCACCTAGACGAACTCACGCTGTTGCGCGAGGGCTATTTCGGCAGCTACCGCGCTCGGCTTGGGCTGGGGCGCCGACAGCAGGCCGCCGCGCACCGGCGATGAGCTCTTGGAACTGTCGCTGGTCGGACCGCGGCTGTTGGGTTCGCCAGCAGCGGCGACCGGGACTCCCACTACCGAGGAGGAAGTCGCATGACGCGACCAGGTCTTGACGTACTGGACCTCGATACGGACGTGCTCGTGGTCGGCGGCGGTCCGGCTGCGGTCTGGGCCGCTCTCACGGCGCGGGCTGAGGGCGCGCGCGTGCTGCTCGTGGACAAGGGCTTCTGCGGATCAAGCGGCGTCGCCGCGGCGGCCACCGCCGGGCATTGGTGGGTCCCTCCTGACAAGCGCGATGAGGCGATTGCCGAGCGCGACGCGCTGGGCGGCAATCTCAGCGAGCGTTCGTGGATGGAGCGCGTGCTCGAGGAGACCTGGCGGCGCTGGCCTGAGGTGGCCGGCCACGCTCGGCTATCCGGGCGGGGCGTTCCTCGGCATCCGCAGCCCCGCGCGCGAGGGTGCGCTGCTTTGCCAGGGACCGGTCTACCTGCGCGAGATGCGACGGCGCGTCGCCCATAGCGGCGTTCGCATCCTCGACCACTCCCCCGCCCTTGAGTTGCTCGTCGACGCCGACGGCGCCGTCTGCGGCGCGGCGGGCGTCCAGCGGCAAAAGGACCGGCCGTGGCGCGCAACCGCCGGTGCGGTGATCCTCGCGACCGGCGGCTGCTGCTGGCGCAGCGGTGCGCTGGGTTCGAACGTCGATACCGGCGATGGCTACCTGATGGCGGCCGAGGTCGGCGCAACGCTATCGGGCATGGAGTTCTCGAGCTACTACGGGATCGTGCCCGTCGGCGGCTCGATGGACAAGAACGGCTTCTACGGCGCGGCGACGTTCACCGACGCCGACGGCAACGTGCTCGCTTCGGGCTTCACCACGACGCGCGGGGTCGGCGGTGCGCGCACATGGCTGCTCGAGGCCGCGCTGCACGGCCCGGTGTACGCGATCTTCGACCTCGCCCCGCCGGAGGCACGACCGAACATGCGGGCCCAGATGCCGAACTTCTTCATGGCCTTCGACCGCCACGGAATCGACCCGTTCACCCAGAGGTTTGAGATCGAGTACATCCTCGAGGGCACGACCCGTGGAACCGGCGGCGTGCGTGTCGTGGATGACGCCTGCTGGACCGGCATCCAAGGGCTCTGGGCAGCCGGCGACGCTGTGTCGCGTGAGGCAATCGTCGGTGCCTCCAGCGGGGCCGGCGCCCCAAATGCCGCCTTCACGATCAGCTCGGGCACCTGGTCGGGGCGCGCAGCCGCCGCGCATGCATTGGCTTCACGCAGCGAACCGTCGCCCGAGCACGGTCAGGCGCTGCCGGCGGGCCGCGTCGGCCTGCGGCCCACCGGCCGCAGTCTGCCCGACGGAGCCTGGCGCGAGCTCTCGCAGGCGACGCAGGAAGAGATCCTGCCGCCGGCCAAGAACGGGTTCCGCAGCGGCGGGCAGCTCGCACGCTCGCTGCACGCTCTCGATGACCTCTGGGCGGTCGCAACCGACGGGTTGAGCGGGACCGTCGGCCGTGAGCAGGTCTGGGCGCGCGAGACCGCCTCGATGATCGCCTGCGCGCGCTGGGCGTACGCCGCCGCATCGCGTCGTACCGAGAGTCGTGGGATGCACCGGCGCCGCGACTTCCCCGAGCAGGACCCGGGGCTGCGCCAGCGCGTGCTGGTCAGCGGGACGGATGAGATCGCGATCGACGTGGTTGCGATCGCGGATCCGGTCACCCCCTACGAAGACGAGCTGATCGCAGCAGCGGCCTGAAGGCCGCTCTTGACAACGGCTCACGCCGCATTACATTGTTAATCTCGACTAACTCACTTGACAAGGTGAAGATTCATGATCAAAGCGCCAGTCGGTAACGGCCCGATGCGGCCACATCTCGGACAGGACGAAGATGGAGTGATCGCAGCTGCGGACGTACTCGTGATCGGCGGCGGCCCGGCCGGTTGCTGGGCCGCGATCTCGGCGGCCGAGGCCGGGGCCTCGGTTGTACTTGCAGACAAGGGCTACTGCGGCACCACCGGCGCGACCGCGTCCGCCGGCGTGGGCGTCTGGTACATCGAGCCCGACGATGAAGCCCGCGAGCAGGCGATCCGCAGCCGTGAGGAGCTGGGCGGCTGGCTCGTCGACCGCCGCTGGATGCACCGTGTGCTCGACAAGACCTATGAGCGTGTGGGTCTGCTCGCCGACTGGGGTTACCCCTTCCCCACTGGCGAGGACGGCGACCAGGTGCGCCGCTCGCTCGACGGCCCTGAGTACATGCGGCGCATGCGCAAGCAGGTCGTGCGCTCGCGCGTCCGCATCCTCGACCACAGTCCCGCGATCGAGTTGCTGCGAGACGCCGGCGGCGCGGTCTCCGGTGCCCGTGGCATCCGCCGCCAACACGGCGATGCCTGGACCGTCGAAGCCGGCGCGGTCGTGGTCGCCACAGGCGGTTGCGCTTTCCTGAGCGGCGGACTGGGCTGCAACGTGCTCACCGGCGACGGCCACCTGATGGCCGCCGAGCTCGGCGCCGAGTTCTCCGGAATGGAGTTCTCAAACGCCTACGCGATCTCCCCCGCGTTCAGCTCCGTCACGAAAACGGCGTTCTACCGCTACGCCACCTTCTACACCGATGACGGCGTGCTCGAGGGCGCGGGCGCCCAGCGCGGGCGTTCGATCATCGCGCGAGAGCTCCTGAGCCGGCCCGTTTACGCACGTCTCGACCGTGCGCCCGACGACATCCACAGCGACCTGCGCAGCGGCCAGCCGAACTTCTTCCTGCCGTTCGACCGTGCCGGCATCGACCCGTTCACACAGAAATTCCCGGTGACGATGAGGCTCGAGGGCACGGTCCGCGGCACCGGAGGTCTGCGGGTGACCGATGAGCACTGCGCGACGACCGTCTCGGGCTCTACGCGGCCGGCGACGCGGCCACGCGCGAGCTGATCTGCGGCGGCTTCACCGGCGGCGGCAGCCACAACGCCGCCTGGGCGATCTCCTCGGGCTCGTGGGCGGGCTACGGCGCCGCCCAGTTCGCCACCTCGAGGCGGCTCGGCGAGCGCGGGCTCGGTCGCACCAGGTCCGGGCGACCGGCCGGCGGTGCTGGCATACGCGCGTGCGGTCCGATTGACCGCTCGCTCACTCCCGAGTTGATCGCGCAGGCTGTACAGGAGGAGGTGATCCCCTGTGACCGCAACCTGTTCCGTACCGAGCAGGGCATGAGCGAGTCGCTCGCGCGCCTTGACGACCTGTGGAAGCAGGCGCGATCGGGCCTCCAGCTCGAGCGCGAGCAGCAACTTACCGTGGCCACGCTGCGCGCCCGCGAGTCGGTCGCAATGCTCGCCCACGCCCGCTGGATGTACGCGGTTGGACGGCTTCGCACCGAGACGCGCGGCATGCACAAGCGCATCGACCACCCGACCCTCGATCCCGCCCAGCAGCAGCGCCAGCTCGTGGGCGGTCTCGACCGCGTCTGGACCGCGACCGATCCCGAGCGCCCATACAGCGCACTGGAGCTGGCAGCATGATCGAACTGGTCTCCGAGCAGCGCTGCATCAAGTGCGACGTGTGCATCCGCGTCTGCCCGACAAACGTCTTCGAGCACGGCGCCGACCGCCTGCCCGTGATCAAGCGACAGTCCGACTGCCAGACCTGCTTCATGTGCGAGGCCTGGTGCCCGACCGACGCGCTGTTCGTCGCGCCGGAGACCGCTCCGGTCGCCGAGGACTCCCCCTACCGGGATGAGCACTGGCTGATCGAGCGCGGGCTGCTCGGCAGCTACCGCCGGGAGCTCGGCTGGAGCGAGCACCTGCCGCTGGCCGGGCCGCGACGCAGCACCCAACACGTGATGTCAAGAGAGCTCCTGCCGATCGGCGGGGCAGCGCAAGGAGGTTCACAGTGAGCGCCGTTTCAAGCGGCTTCGAGGTTGTCGTCGGCTCGCAGGGGGCCTATGACCGCGCGGCCGATGGGCCGGCGTCGACGGGAGCTTCGAAGAAGCCCACTCTTCGTCCGGCGCCTGGGCTGTGGCGCAGAGCGCTTCGCTCGCGCTGGGCGTACTTTGCGGGCCCACTCCTGCTGCTGGCCTTCTGGCAGTTCGCCGTGAGCGTCCTCCACGTCCCGGCCAACCAGGTCCCCTCACCGGCCAGTGTCGCCAGCGCGCTGCGGGAACTGATCAACAACGGCCAGCTCGAAATAGCGCTGGTGGTATCTGTGCGACGTGTCGTGCTCGGATTGCTCCTGGGCGTGGCGCTCGGTTCGGTACTCGCGATGTTGTCCGGCCTGACCCAGCTCGGCGAGCGGCTGATCGACTCGGACATGCACATGCTGAGGACCATGCCGGTACTCGCGCTGCTGCCGCTGTTCGTGATCTGGTTCGGCATCGGTGAGGAGGCCAAGGTCGTTGTGATCGCGTGGGCCGTCACCTTTCCGATCTACATCAACCTGTTCGCGGGGATCAAGGCTGTCGACCCGAAGCTGATCGAGGCCGGGCAGGTCCTCGGGCTGGGGCGGCTCGGGCTGATCCGGCAGGTCATCCTGCCCGGGGCGCTGCCCCAGTTCCTGACCGGCCTGAGGCTCGCGATGGGCGTCGCCTGGCTTGTGCTCGTCGCCGCCGAGGAGATCAACGCCACGTCCGGTCTTGGCTACCTGATCATGACGGCGCAAAGCCTGATGCAGACCGACGTGATCTTCGCGGCGCTCATCGTCTACTCGCTGCTCGGAATAACCAGCGACATCATCGTCCGACTTATCGAAAGGTGGGCCCTCGCATGGCGTTCCAGCTACGTGAACCACTAGACGGGCCGATGCTCAGCGTCGTCACCCCGACAGCCAGTCCACGGGGCGAGGTCGTCGTTCGCACCCACAACTACGGCCGAAGGTTCCACGGGCGCACGGTGCTCGCCGGAATCGACCTCGAGCTTCACGAGGGGGAGGTCACGGCTCTGCTGGGGGCCAGCGGCTCGGGCAAGAGCACGCTGCTGCGCGCCCTCGCCGGACAGGATCCGGGAGCCGATGGCGTCGTCCGGGTCCCGCGCGAACGTGCCGTTGCCTTTCAGGATCACCGCCTGCTCCCGTGGAAGCGCGTGTGGCAGAACGTGTTGATTGGCATGCCGCGCCGTTTCGGCAAACCGGACGCGCTCGAGGTGCTCGATGAGGTGGGTATCGCAGCGCGCGCCGACGCATGGCCGGGGACCCTCTCTGGTGGCGAGTCACAGCGCGTCGCGCTGGCCCGCGCACTGATACGGGAGCCGCGCCTGCTGCTGCTCGACGAACCGTTCGGCGCGCTCGATGCGCTCACGCGCCTGAAGATGCATGGGCTGTTGCGGCAGCTCTGCGAGCGTCGCCAGCCGGCAACCCTGCTGGTGACGCATGACGTCGATGAGGCGATCTCCCTGGCCGACCGCATCCTGGTCGTGAAGGACGGTCTCATCTCGCTGGACCACCGCGCGGCGCTCGGCGAGCGCGGCGGACCGGAGGCGTTGACGCTCCGCGCGCGCCTCCTTCAGGAACTCGGCGTGTACGCGCCGGACGTACCGAACAACCCCTAGGAGAAGAACAAATGAAGCTGTCACTTCCAACCCGCGCCAGGCGCGGGGCGGCTGTCGCCGCGCCAATCGCCGTGGTGTCACTCGCCATCGCCCTCAGCCCCGCCGCCGGCAGCGCCAAGACGAGCAAGAGCTCAGCGAAGAACAAGCCGATCAGCATCACCCTTGGCTACATCGGTGGCGTTCAGGCGGCGCAGAGCTCGCTGACCGGCCCCGAGGGATTCGCCTACTCGAAGGGCCTGCTGCAGAAGTGGCTGAAGCCGCGGAAGGTCACGATCAAGGGCACGGCGCCATTCGCCAACGGACCGCTGCTCACCGCGGCGCTCATCGGCGGCAGCCTGCAGCTCGGAGAGCTCGGCGACACGCCGGCGATAGTCGGCGAGTCCCCCGTGAGCGGCTCCAGCGACAACACTCGCATCATCAACCAGGAGCAGGTTGGGCTCCAGGCCGTACTGATCACGCAGAAGAGCATCGGCTCGCTCTCGCAACTCGCCAACCAGAGCCTCTACCGCCAGCCCCAGTCCTACATGGACCGCTGGGTCCAGGCCTACCTCAAGTCCAAGAGCCTGCTGAGCCAGGTCAAGCTCGCGCCGGGTCTGCTGGCCCAGTTCATCCCGCTCTTCAACAGCGGCCAGATCCCCGACCTCGTGCTGCCACCGGCCGACCTGTACGAGATCACGGCCAAGTACAACACGCTGGCCAGCAGCGCCACGACGCCTGCCTGGACCGGCACGAGCGTCACAGAGGTCACCGGCGCAGCGCTGAAGCAGGATCCGGGTCTTCCGGTCGCCTGGAACTACGCCCGTGCCGAGGCGATCGAGTACGCCAACGCCCATCAGACCGCCTACTACGCCTTCGAGGCAAAGCAGGAGCAGACGACCCCGGCGCTGGCCAAGAAGTATTACCCCCTGTCCGACGTTCCAGCTGAGAATTTCACGCCGTCGGGCCTTGCCCATCTGCGTGGCACCTTGGCGTTCCTCGTCGGTCAGAACGAGGCAAAGAACTTCTCAATCGCCAGCTGGCAGACGCCCGTCGGCGGTTGAGGACCGGCGCGGCCTCACCCGCGGGCAGGGTGAGGCCGCGTCTCTCAGCAGGCAATTACGGTTTACATACGGACATCGGCCGAAGGCAACCATGACGACAACAGCCAACTCCCCCGTTCTGGGCACCGTGCGGACCGGCGACGTGGAGCTCTTCTACCGGTGCTTTGGCGCCCCCGGCGAGACCCCGCTCCTGATCCTGCACGGCGCCAACTACTACGACTCGCACGACTGGGTGCACACCGCCGCCAGCCTGGCAAGCGATCGCGAGGTCTGCGCCTTTGACAGCCGCGGCTATGGGCAGTCGAGCTGGAGCCCGCATCAGGACTACTCGCTCGATGCTCACCTGGGAGACATCCAAGCGCTCCTCGACCACCTTGGCTGGGAGCGGGCGCTGCTCATCGGACACTCTCGAGGCGGGTCGCTCGCGTTGCGCTTCGTTCACGAGCACCCGCGGCGAGCGGCCGGACTCGTGCTGGTCGACTTCTCGCCCGGACAGACACCTGGTCGCTCCCAGGTTCAGCCTCTGCGCATCGGTTCACGGGGTGCGGTCTATGAGTCGCTCGAGCAGGCGCACGCCGCGACCAGCCGCAACCCTGACGAGCTTTCAAGCATTGATGGCCGTAGGCGACTGGAATCGATCTTCGGTCAATCCGATGGCGGCTGGGTGAACACGCGACGCGACCCCGCCTTCCAGAACGATCGCCCCAAGGACCGTCCCGAGTGGAGTTCGGTGTTGCTGCCGCTCGATCTCTGGGACGCCCTCGCCGGGCTGGTCGAGCGCGAACTGCCGGCGCTCGTCATCCGTGCGACCCGCTCGTCCTCCTATGACGAAGCCGCACTGCTGCGCCTGCGCACCGACTTCAGCGGAGTGGACGTCGTCGAGGTCGACTCAGGACATGACGTGCCAGGCGCCGCAGCCGCTGACCTGGTCAACGCGGTGCGGGCTTTCCTGAACGTGCGGTCCTGCTGAGGCGCGTTGGAAGGGCCGCCGGCCAGCGGGCCGGCGGCCCTGGACTACGCTGCTGGCCAGCGGGCCAGCAGCGGTGCCGAGCTATGACTCTTCGAGGAACAGCTCGAGCGCAGCCTCGACGGTCACGTCCCAACCAAGGTTGGTGATGCCCTCGGCCACCTCGGTGTTGAAGTTGATGCCCCAGTTGCGGCGATCGATCGTGGTCACCAGGTCGATCCCCAGCCGCTCGGAGACGTGCCCGTCGCCGTGGCGAGTCGTCTGCGGGCCGCGGATCCTTCCGGTGGCCGTGATCGGCCGAGTCACGCCTCGCAGGGTCAACTCGCCGTTGACCAGTACCTGGTCGCCGTTCTCGCTGATGTCTTCCGAGCGGAAGCTGAACGTCGGGAACTCATCCGCATTGAAGAAATCAGGCGTGAGGATGTGGCCCTTGAGGCGGTCGAGCCCAGTCAGGGTGACGTCGGCCACGGCCACCTCCCCCGCGATCTCCCGCTGCTCGGCGTCGTAGCTTCCGCTGACGTTGGTGAATCCGCTGCGGAAGGTCGCCACGGCGTGGTGCCGGACGCTGAAGTTCACCGTCGAGTGCAGGGAGTCGATCTTCCAGACCCCGGTCTCCGGAAGGCGTTCCACGGTTGCGCTGAGGCTCATGCTTGGCTCCTGTCGGTTGTGTACTTACAACCGGACATTCTAAACCAAGTCAGTCGACTTACCGCACTTTGTAGCTCGGTCTGGCCGCTGCCGTGGGTTACCGCCGCGAGGCCGGGCGACACGGTGATCGCCCGGCCCGTTGGTGCGGCTAACTCGGGGCCGCCTGTTGCGACTCCCTGGAACTAACCGTTGCGCGTGAACGGCTCGAAGGTGTGACTGAAGAACCAGTTGTCCTGAGCCACGCCTGAACAGGCACCGGCACCCTTCGTGCCGGGACAGCTGCCGTTGTCGCGCTGGAGCGCCCAGAACGACAGGAAGCCGACGCCCTGCTGATCGGCCCATGCAGCAACGGAGCCGCATCCGCGGTCGTGAACGTCTCGTCCGGACCGAAGTCGTCGATGCCGGGCATCTCGGTCACGCCAACCATGTGCCACAGCTGTCGGGACGAGAGTTCCGGGTAAAGCGCCTGCAGCTGGCTGAAGAGGCCTGCTCCGGCAGTCTCGGTGTCCGCGAGCATGTCCTGCGGCGTGCCGTAGTAGTAATCGAAGGTCATCGCATTGACCGTGTCGATGCGGGCGCCGTCAGCGATCGCGTCCTGCAAGACGGCCAGCCCTGCCGGCGTGAGCCCCACGGCTGTCGAGGGGATCGTGTACGAGAACTGGATCCGCAGGTGATGCGCGGCCGCCCAGGACTCCGTCATGGCGATCGCCTTGTTGCGCCGGTCGATGCCCGCCGTGTTGGTCAGCGAGGTCGCTTCGACGTCCATGTCGATACGGGACACGTGGTAGGTCGTGATCAGGCTCTCGTAGACCCGTGCGATCGCGCCGACATCGGTACAGCTGTCGGCGATCTCAGTGTCGGTCGTGTCAGCTGAATACCCACCGAACGACGGAATGACGTTGCCTCCGCGCGCCTGGATGGTGGCGATGTCATCGCCGAAGATCGCATGGCTGATCGGCTGAGTCGTAGAGCCGTTCCAGTCCGCCACGCACGAGCCGGCTACCGGTGTTTGGAGGAATGCCAGGGACAGGAACTTGGCCCCCGACGCCTGCGACTGGTGGGCGAGACTACCGGCACTGAGGTTGTACGCCTCAAAGTAGGGCGCAAAGATCTGGTACGGCATCGGCCCGCCTTGACTACCACCAGCGGCGCTGGCCGGACCGGCTGCGGCCAACGACGAAAGCACCAGCGCCGCAGTCGCCAGCAGCGCCGATGATCCCACCGCCACCCAGCGCGGCTTGTTGCCGCGCAGACTAAGGATTCCCATTCTCCACCCTTCTATTGGGTATAGGATGACTGGTCCAGACCAATGTGGTCCAGACCAATCGGTCGAATCCTAACTCTGCTGTCAAGGCCGCTCGGTCGGCGCGTCAGCGTGCCGCGACATGCGATCACGCATACCAGTGATGCGGCCACTTCAACCCCGGCGGCCCACCGTGCGACCGGCTTCAGCAGAGGACCTTGACACCCGGTAATGTGCCATCTAACGTGGCACAATCTGATGGCTCTTCAAACGCCTGACGCCCCACCGACGCGTGACCTGGACACCGAAGCCGGCGTGATCGAGGATGCTCGACGACGACATCTCCGGCACCGTCTCGCCTGGATACTGCCAACCGCAGCGGCGATCGTTGCGGGGCTGCTCTTTCTTGCGCTCGGGGGCGACGGATCAGGCGGTGCAGCGAACAACCACGGCCTTCGCCACAGTGCACATGTGCTCGGCGAGATTGAGCAGGCAACGGCAGGAAAGGCCGGGACGATCGTGGTCCAGAGGGTCCGGGAGTCGAGTTCCCCGTCGACCAGCACTCCGGAATTCCCCAACCCCCTCGTTACTGAGGACGTGACAGAGACACCCGCCGGATCCGGTCCAGCGAACTCGCTCCACACCGACGTCACGCCGGTCCGTGGGAGGCCGACCGCCCAGGGATTCACTGACGGTGTCGCGACTTTTTACCTCGCCAGGACCAACACCGTTTACGCCGCGAACATCTGGAGGCGTTACATAAGAAAGGTTCGAAGTCCGGCACGTTTATCTATACGCCGCCTCCCAAGCAGACATGGGCCACCCCCTACCGGCAGTCGCTTGTCAACGCAGTACCCACCGAAGCCGCTGGCACTCACTGCAGCTCAGGCGCGCGCCGTGCTCGACGGCGCCGACACGATCGCCGTCGGCAGAGCGTTGGCCACAGTCATCGCTTCCCCTGCAGGGTTCCCATGGGAAACCCCTGTCTCAGAGCTCAGGGCGCTGCTCATATCTCGTGACCTCAGGATCGTTGGTCTCACCACCGTCGGTGGCCGCCGAGCGATCGAACTTGCCGGACCCAAATTCAAGTACAACCCGCACCACGTCGTCATAGGCGGCGGCGCGGGCGTGAAGTTCTGGGTCGACGCCAAGACCTACGCACCAATCAAGGAAACGGTCGATCGGCCTCCGATCAACCAATCATCGGAAACCTGGCTCGAGTACAAGACCGTTCCGATCACCCCGGCCAACGAGCGACTTCTCACCCCGCTCGCCCTACACCCGGGTGCCCGTATCGACCGGAACTACAAGGACTTCGTCAACGCCACCTACAGCTGGTTCAGCCCGCAACCTCGCGCCCCTTCGGATGGGGAGATCAGAACCGCCGATTCGTGATCAGCCTGACACTGGGTTGACACTCGTCTCCACGCCCTTCGCGTGGGCCCCGTTGGCTGATGCGAGCGTCGAAGTGATCCCTGTCAGTGTTGTGGCGGCTAATGCGACGTGGATTGCTATGGGGACGCAGACCACATTGCGTGACCTCGGTCGGGCCAAGAGCGATAGCGCGTCACACAGCCACTGGAATCGGCAATCCGCTTGTGGATGCTCTTACGATTGGGTCCTTCCTTCGGCCGCGAAGACGAAAGATGAAGCGCTCAAGAATCGCCGTTGGTGTCCTTGCCGCTGGGGTGGCCGCTGGAACTCTGGCCGTGAGCACCTCTCCCGCGCGGGTTGCCTCGTCGCAACCCGGGCTTGCGAGCGCGGTCCTAGGCGCAGACGGCATCGGCAGTGTGCGCTTCGGCGTGTCGCGCAGCCGTGCGGTGAGTGAGCTTCGACGCTGGTTTGGTACGCCATCTGCGCACGGCGTCAACACCGGCTGTGGTCCTCGCTACCGCGAGGTGGCGTGGGGAGATCTGTTAGCCGAGTTCCGCCTGGGCAGGTTCTCAGGCTACCGGTACGTGACCGCCGGCTATGCGCTACCGATCCCCGGAGGTCCGCGTGCCCCAGCGCCGAGCGGGCCGACTGCGGATCTGGCCACCGCCACCGGGATCACCCTCGACAGCACACTCGCCCAGGTACGTCACGCCTATCGAACTCTCGCGTTCCCCGGGACCGACAGATGGAAGGCGAAGAACGGCATCGTGTTCGTCGATGACGCCGAGCGCGACCCAGAGCCACCGAGTAGCCGGATCATCGAGATCAAGACCGCCACATGCGGCGACTACTGACAGTCCGAGGCTTCTGCCCCACTCATCGCTCGGCGCCCGCTTGGCGCAATCGGAATCGTCGTCCTGAACGCTCGCTTGCGATCACGATCTTGGCGGGAGTCAGTCCTCCCACCGCAGGATCCGAATGCCGTCGTGCCACCAGGGCTGGTCGCGGGTGCTTCCACCGAGCTCAAGCGCGAGACTGGCGCGAGGTTGTTCGAGTAGCCACTCATCGACTGCCGCCATGACACTGGGGCGGTCGGCGTTATCAATAATCAGCACAGCACCAGGCGCGAGACGCGGTTGGATGTCGCGCAGCCCGCGGAGCTGGCCCTCGCGCGTGTGGTCGGCATCCCAGAAGAAGACACCAACCTTCAGGTGCTCCAGCTGACCCGACTCCAAGACCTCGAATGCGTCGCCTTCGATGACCGTCGCTCCCGTCGCTCCAAAGCGGTCCAGATTCGCGTCGAAAGCCTTGCGACTGACCAGCGACCCGCTGCTGCTGAACGGCTGAGTGGTCGAGTCGAAGCGGTCGATCGCCACGAAGTCCTTGTCCTCGTTGCCGCGCATGGCGCCGATCAAGCTGGCGCCCCGGAACGAGCCGACCTCGACATAGCTCTCTGCGGGCGGAAGCAGGCTCGCGGCGAGATTCAGCAACGCGAGGTTGTTTTCCGTGGACAGGTTCGGCACCGCCGCGATGATGTCGTCGAAGCGACGGCCGGAGGGATGTTGAGACTCCGGAAAGTCATCAAACAGCCCCGGCAACGCGGCCAAAAATCCGTCGGCGTCCATCAGGTCGGGTTCTCCACGACCCATAGCCTACCCGGCGCGGAAGGCCGGCCTAAGTAGCTACCGGCCCGCAGTCAAAACCATTAACCCACGCCTCCCGCCTCGTAGCACGGATCATGCTGTCGGTGGCATTCGGGCTTGGATTGAGAATTCTGGCCGCAGGCCAGCACCTCGCTCGAGCTTACTCCTCTGACGGCGCGCGTGCGCGCCCTCAGAAAAGAATTCTGAGGCAAGGCGCGCCGTTCACCGCTCCCGGTCGCGGCCGCGGTATTTCAGTCCCCGCATGAAGCCATCCGGATCTCTGAAGAGCGCTTCGTTCCCTGGCCGCTCGTAATCGCCCTGGCTCTTGATGAATCGATACCGCCTCATTCCAATCCCGGTGATGGCGGCGAGCACCATGACGAGCAACAAGGCGATCGCAACAGCCCCGGGCAGGACAAGGATTACGACACAGGCAAACACGATCAACAGAGGAAGCAGCCACGGAACCAGTCCGCGTGGAATCGGCCTTTGCGACAGCTCGGTCAGGCGTCGTCTGTCTGGAGCAAGTGCAGCCAGCTTGGGCGATGTCCTGGGCGCTTCGGCCGGGCGACCAAACATGTCGTGCCTGGTCCGCCTGATGCGGAATGAAGCCACGCGCAAAGTGTACGGGGCGTCTTATGAAAAACCAGTGCATCGCTGCTCAGAGCCGTCAGCTCGCCAGCGCAGTGATCGCGTCGCCGATGAGCTTGGCGCCGATGATCAGGCAGAGCACCGCCATGATCGTGGCGTTCTCGCGCGCCATCCAATCGTGCAGCTCGCCGAGGATCTTGGCTGCCTTCTCACCCATCGCGTAGTAGATCCCGAGCGGCACGCCGACACCGACAGTTCCGAGCACGATGAACACGGCGAGCGCGACTGCCTGATCGAGCGCGCTTGTGCCGGTCTGAGCGATCGCCGCAGCAGCACCGACAGTCAGCAAGAGATTCTTGGGGTTGATCCCCGAAAGCAAGACTCCCATCCCGGCCGATTTGACGGGCGTGAACGTGTCGATCGCCTTCATCCACGCCGGCAGCTCAGGCTCGTCCTCTCCGCGCGGACGTCCGCGCCACTGCTTCACAGCGAGCAGCAATAGCAGTACACCCAAGACGATCTTCAGAATGCTCACCCACGTCGCCGGAGACCCATTGCTGCTCGCCGACGCGCCGCTTGAGATCAGCAGGACGACAGTGCCAACCACGGCCAGGCCGATGACCCAGCCCCCCAGGAACGCTGGACCGTTCACACGCCCTTTCGGCGTTGAGAGCATCAACACCACGGCGATGATCGGAACTGGACTGATCGCCACACCGACGCCGAACGAGATGACCTGCCCGATCGCCTGCCCCATCGAACCTCCTCTCGACTCTGGCAGGTCTCATCCGAACCTCGGACTGCCACGGTGAATCGTCGAGCCAAGCTTCGGCCGCGAGTGATGGGCGCGCGTCACCCGAGTCGGGTGACGTGTCCGTGGGCCGCGGCGACCGCCTCGCCAGGCCGAGATCTCAGGCGCGGGTGAAGCGGCGACCGGCGACCGGCGAGACGGCCTCGTCGAGCTTGACGGCGTCGTCAGGCCCCGTGCCGTTGGCGCCGTTCTCGCGCTCGGCAGCCTCGGCCTCCAGGGCAGCCAGACGCTCCGGCGTCATCGCCGTTTCGTCCTCGTTCTCCGCCAGCCACTTTCGCGCCTCGGCCGCACTCGCCTCGTCGACGATCACTCGCTTGCCGGCGGCGTAGTACTTGTCGATCTCGATGAACAGCTCGTCCACCAGATTCCCGGTGTCGAACTTGCGAACCATCTCGCCCTTCGCGTAGATCGCGCCCGCGTCCTTGGCGCCGGTGATGCCGAAATCTGCGTGGCGCGCCTCACCGATGCCGTTGACGGCGCAGCCCAGGACTGAAACCACGATGGGATCCTCGTAGGCCTCGAGGCGCTTCTCAACCTCGGCCACGATCGTGTCCATGTCGAACTGCAGTCGGCCACAGGTCGGGCAGGCGATCAGCTCGGGACCCCTGCGGCGCAGGCGCAGCGCTTTGAGGATCTCCCACGCCACCTTGACCTCCTCCTCGGCCTGAAAGGTCGAGAGCGAGATCCGGATCGTGTCGCCGATGTCGTCGGCCAGCAGTGCTCCGATCCCCACAGCAGACTTCAGCGAGCCAGACCACTTGGTGCCCGCCTCGGTGATGCCGAGATGCAGCGGATAGGGGATTCGCTCTGACAGCAGCCGGTTCGAGGCGATCGTGTTGGGCACGCTGGTCGATTTCATCGAGACCTTGAAGTTGGTGTAGTCCAGGCGCTCCATCAACTCGACGAACTCGACGGCAGCGGTCACCAATGCTTCGACGGGATTGGAGTACTCGAGCTCGAGCAGATGCTTCGGCAGGGACCCGGAGTTGACACCGATGCGCATCGGCCGGTCGAGCTCCTTGGCCTTGGCGACAACCTCCGCGACCTTGTCCGTGCCGCCGATATTGCCCGGGTTGATGCGGATGCAGTGAGCGCCTGCGTCGAGCGCCTTGAGCGCGAGTGTGTGGTTGAAGTGGATGTCCGCGATGATCGGGATCGGCGACTCACGCACGAGCGTCTTGAGCGCCTCCGCATCCTTCTCGCGCGGAACGGCGCAGCGGACGATGTCGGCGCCGGCCTCAGCCACGCGTTTGATCTGAGCGAGCGTCGCCTCGACATCGGCGGTCTCGGTCTTGGTCATTGTCTGCACCGCAACCGGGGCGCCGCCACCGATCGGAACATTGCCGACGAGAATCTGGTTCTTGGAGGCCATCGGCAGACCAGTCTAGAGACTCCGTCTGGCGCCACGGTCCAGCAGACCGGCTTTCGAAGCCTCGTTCACATCAAGGAAACTTCCATGAAATGCAGGCCGGCACTGAACTGATCGCGCGAGCGCGACTCATCTGCGGTGAGCAGCATGTGATCACGCATCCGGTCGTGCTGTCCACGTACCGCTCAGACGGTCTCAAGCGCGACGGTCCACTGCCGCTGGCCGCGATCCTGCCTGGCAGTACGTCAGAGCTCGCCAATGTCGTCGCGGCCTGCGCCGCGACCGAGGTGGCTTACGTCGTACGCGGAGCCGGGACCAGCACCGGCGGCGACGCCCTGCCGATCGCTGACGGCCTGCTCGTGGTGCTGACGAGGATGCGCAGAATCCTCTCCAGAGGCGACGATCAACTCACCGTGGAGTCGGGTGTTCCGGTCTCGGCGGTGCTTCCTCTGGGCGGACTGAGCTGGCCGGACGGGACCGAGCCGATCGGCACCGTCGGTGGTCATATCGCCCAGACTCCCGGCATTGCCAACATCGCCGCACTCGAGCTGGTCAAGCCAAGCGGCGAGCTGGCGCGACTCGACTCGCGGCACCCCGGATACGACCTCTGCAAGGCCTTCCCGGGATCTCTCGGTCGCGCCGGGATCGCGGCCACGATCACGCTGCGCGTGGTGCATCCGCAGTGAGCGAAGCCGTCGTCCCGCGCAGCTTCAGCGAGGCCGCCGCGGCGCTTGCCGGCGCGGTCGCGCAGGGGCGTCCCGTGCGCATCGTCGGCGGGGCGACCAAGCTCGCCTGGGGCGGCAGTACGCCGGCTCGTGCGCTGCAACTGCACACAAGTCATCTGAGCCGTGTGGTCATCCACGAGGGCGGTGTCACGGCCACGATCAACGCCGGAACACCGCTGGTTCGCGCCCAGGGCATGCTCGCGCGCAGCGGCATGATGCTCGCCGTGGATCCCCAGCTCGGTCTCGGACCGAAGCCCGTCGCAACCGTCGGCGGCGTGGTCGCCACGGCCGATTCTGGACCGCTCAGCCACCGCCACGGGCCACTCGCCGAGCAGATCCTGGGCGTCACCGCAGCGCTCGGCGACGGTCAACTGCTGCGCACGGGTCCACGCACCGATCATGTGGCGGACGGCTTCGACGTCACCCGTCTGCTCCCCGGCTCGTTCGGGACGCTCGGCGTGATCCTCGCGGTCGATGTTCGGCTGCGTCCCGCTGCCGGGTCAAACCGCGACCGCGCTGGCGACGAGCTCAGACCCGCGCCAGCTGCGCGAAGCGGCCGGCGTGATCACCCGTGCGCATCCAGACCTCGAGGCTTTCGACCTCGCCTGGCATGCGGGTCGCGGCGGCCTGCTCGCCCAGCTCGGCGGAGAGGCTCCCGAGACCCGCGCCGAGACGGTCGCCGCGACGATGCGTGCCTGCGGTCTCGAGGGCGCGACTGTGAGGTCCGACGATGCCGGACTGTGGGCTCGCCAGCGCGCAGGCCAGCGGTCGGTCGACCGCGCGCTGTTGCGCGTCGCGCACGAAAGCGAAGCACTCGACCAGATCCTCGGTCTCGCCGACGAGGCCGCGGCGACCGTCGTCGGCCGGGCCGCGCTCGGGATCCTCTACATGACGCTCGCGGTCTCGGAGATCGCCCGTGTCCGCGCCGGGCTGCCCACGGGGAGCTCGGCGGTGGCGCTCGACCTACCGGCGTCTGCACGCGGAGCCGTTGACCCGTGGGTGGTGGCCGAAGGACCGGAACTCGAGCTCATGCGAGCGATCAAGTCGCGCTACGACCCGGCGGGTGTTTGCAACCCGGGTATCTTCGTGGGCAGCATCTAAACGACCATGACCTGCACCAGCTGTGGGCTCTGCCTCGAGAGCTGCCCGACATACACGCTCTGGGGCGCAGAGCCGGACTCGCCACGCGGGCGCATCGTCCTGATTGAGGACGCGCTCAGTCCTGGCGGACGAGCAACACCGGAGATGGCCGTGCACATCGACCGTTGCCTCGGTTGCATGGCGTGTATGAGCGTCTGCCCCGAGGAGGTCCCCTATGCCGACCTGCTGGCCGCAGGACGGGCGGTGATCGAGCGCGAGCTGGAGCGTCCGGCGGCGGAGCGCTTGCGACGTCGCGCCGCGCTGACGGCGCTGCCGCGCTCGGGGCGCGCGAGCAGCATCGCCCGGCGCGGCTCGATCCCCCACTACACACCTGCACAGGGCGGTTCCCGCGGGCGCGTCGGTCTGCTGCTCGGGTGCACCCAGCGAGCCACACACCCCGAGCTGCACAGAACAACGCTGGCAGTGCTCTCGGCCGAGGGCTATGAGGTGATCGCGCCCCGTTTGCCTGAGTGCTGCGGCGCGCTCGAGCTACAGAGCGGCGAGCGCAGCAATGGATTGCACCGTGCGCAGCAGACGATGGACGCTTTCGCCGCCGTTGGCGGAGTGGACCACGTGGTGACAAGCGCCGGCACCTGCGGGGTCGCGCTCAAAAACTACGGCCGCATGCTGGGAACGCCAGAGGCTCAGGCCTTCAGCGCCCTGGTACTCGACGTTCATGAGCTGCTCGCGCGAGCGCCGCTGCGCTCGCGCCTCGGCCCGCTCGCGGCGCGGATCGCCTACCACGACTCTTGCCAGCTGCGGCACGGCCAGGGCGTCACTCGGCCGCCGCGTGAGCTGCTCGCGCACATCCCGGGGTCGAGTTGCTGGACATTCCGGCCGAGGCGGGCTCCTGCTGTGGAGCGCCTGGGATCTACCGGCTGATGCAGCCGGAGGCTGCGGCCGCGCTCGGCCGCCGCCAGGCCGAGGCGCTGGTGGAGACCGGCGCCGAGCTCGTGGTCAGCGCAGACCACACCTGCATCGACCAGCTCCGACGCCATCTGCGCGAGCTGAAAAGCCCGCTGACCGTACATCACCCGATCGAGGTGCTCGCGCGCTCGATCGACGCGGGCCAGGCCCTGAGCGACTACCAGCTGTTCAGGACGCGTGGAAGCCGGAGCCGGCCAGCGTCGAGATGTCGTTGCTGAGACCGATCACCAGAAGCACCAGGATCGCGGCGATGCCGATGAAGCTCGTGCGCTCCATCACCTTGTACGGGATCCTGCGGCCACGCAGTTTCTCCGCGACAGCCCAGAAGATGTGGCCGCCATCGAGTGGCAACAGCGGCACCAGGTTGACGATCCCGAGCGACAGTGAGATCAGCGCGAAGATCTCCAGGCCTGTGACCCAACCGGCGGCGACGTCCTGACTTGCGATCGCGCCCGCGCCGACGATGCTGTGCAGCTGTCGCCGGTCGCTGCTCTTGAAGATGTTCGCGAGTACCGAGACGGTCCGCTTGGTCACGCGCCAGAGCCCGGCGACGCTCTGGCCGGCAGAGTAGATCACTCCATTCGGGGACCGACGCGTCAGCGAATGCGATCCCGACGAGCATCTCCTTCGCCTTGGCGTTCCAGCGCGGGCTGAAGTTTCAGGGTCCGGAGCGCGTCGCCGCGACGGAGCACCACGGTGACCGTGTTCGTGGCCTCACACCGGTTCACCCGCGCGCCGCCCGGGCACGTCTGCCGCGTGATCACATCGTGGATCGCCTGCGGGGTCTTTGCCCCGTCCACGGAGACGATCGGTCGCCGACGCGGATGGCTCCGTCGGCCGGCGAGCCCACTGTGACCTGACCGATCTTGTTGGTGATGATCGGCTGCCCCTGGGTGTTGACGAGGTCGGTCCGCGTGCCCATGAACACGATCCAGACCAACAGGAATGCGACGACCAGGTTCACCGCAGGACCGGCCGCAATCACCACAATGCGCTTCCACGGGGGCTGATTCACGTACGCGCGGGCCTCGATCGAGGGTTCCTCGTACACCTCTGCCGGGCTCATGCCCGTGATCTTCACGTAGCCGCCGAGTGGCAGGACGCCGATGCCGTACTCGGTCTCACCGATCGTGCGCTTGAAGAACATCGGCCCGAAGAACAGCGAGAAGCGCTCGACCCGCATGCCCACGGCCTTGGCGGCCACGAAGTGGCCGCCCTCGTGCAGCAGGATCAGGAGCGCGAAACCGAGGAAACGCGAGAAAGTAGGACATCCGTGCCTTTTCAGTGTGCCACCGGGCTGGTTAACGGTCGATCAACTTAACGGTGAATCGCCTCGGTTGCAACCCTTCGCGCCTCCAGGTCGGCTTCCATCAGCGAGTCGAATGAGTGCACAGCCTGAGCCGGCAGCTCTTCCAAGGTTTGCTCGATCACATCAGCAATGCGTAAGAACCGCAGCTCGCCGGACAGGAATGCGTGAACCGCGACCTCGTTGGCGGCGTTGAGCGTGCACGGCGCAGTGCCACCCGCGATGCCCGCTTCGCGCGCCAGGCGTAGGCATTTGAACGTTTCCAGGTCCGGCGACTCGAAGGTGAGCGCACCGACCGATGCGAGATCGAGCGCCGGCAGCGGCACCTCGGCTGCGGTTCGGGATAGTGCAGCGCGTAGGCGATCGGCACGCGCATGTCGGGGTAGCCGAGGTGCGCAAGGGTCGCGCCATCACAGAGCTGGATCATGCTGTGAACGATCGATTGCGGGTGCACGACAACGTCAATCTGCTGGTACGGCGTCCCGAACAGGTAGTGCGCCTCGATCACCTCGAGGCCCTTGTTCATCAATGTCGCCGAGTCGATCGTGATCTTTCCGCCCATCGACCAGGTCGGGTGCGCCAGCGCCTGCTCGACCGTGACGTCGGCAAGCTCGGCGCGGGTGCTGCCACGGAACGGACCGCCGGAGGCGGTGAGCAGCAAGCGGTCGATCGTTCCGGCGCGCTCGCCCGCGATCAGCTGGTGCAGCGCCGAATGCTCGGAGTCCACAGGCAGGATCTGCGCCGCGGTGGCCTCGGCCAGCTGGTTGACGAGCTCGCCGCCGACGACCAGCGACTCCTTGTTGGCGAGCGCCAGATCGATTCCCTCACCGAGCGTCGCGACGGTCGCGAGCAGCCCGGCCGACCCGACGATCGCATTCAGCACCATGTCGCAGCCCGAGTCGGCCACCAGCTCCACCAGGCCGTCGGGGCCGGACAGAACGGTGCCCTTGGTCCACACCTCGGCCGCGCGCGCGGCGGCGTCGCCGTCGGACAGGGCAACGGTCTTCACCCCGAACTGCTGGGCCTGTGCGAGCAGTTGCTCCCAATCGTTGCGGGCGCTCAGCCCGACCAACTCGAGCTCGCCGCCACTGCGCGCGACCACGTCGAGCGCCTGCGTGCCGATCGAGCCCGTTGAACCAAGGATCACCAGACGCCGTGACATGTCGCGGACTCAGACCTCCTAGGCGGGAAGCGGGATGTGGATGGCGATGTAGTAGCCGACCACGATGGTGAAGATGATCGCGTCGAGGCGATCGAGCGCGCCGCCATGTGCACCGAACATCGAGCCCGCGTCCTTGATACCGACGTCGCGCTTGATCAGCGATTCGAACAGGTCGCCGATCGGTGCCAGCAGCGCCACGGCGACTCCGAGCAGCAGCGCGGTGCTGTGCGGCAACCAGGCCTCCTGGTAGAGCCCGGCGATGACGATCGAGACGATCGTCGCGAGCGCGCCGCAGGCCAGACCTTCGACCGTCTTCTTGGGCGAGATCGACGGCGCGAGCGGGTGGCGCCCGAACATGCGCCCGCCGAGGTAGGCGGCTGTGTCCCCGAGGAAGGTGCCGACCATCACGTCGATGAGGATGCCCTTGCCGACGCCATGCGGGATCTCCCGCAGCAGCACGGCGCAGGCGAAGGGAAACCCGATCCAGAGAACGCCGAGCAGCGTGGATGTGATCGTGTGCGCACCGCCCCCGCTCTGGCCGCGCCCGAGGATCGCAAGGAACACGAGCGGCAGCGAGGCGAGCGCGGCACCGACGACGTCCTCGAGCGTCCCGTAGCGCGCCGCCACACACATGCCGATCGCAACCACGAAACCAACGAACGGCACCGGCCGCCAGTCGGCGAGCATCCGGTACAGCTCGCTCAGGCACGCGCAGGCGAGGATCGCCATCAGCAGCATCCAGCCGATCCCGCCGATATCGACGAAGACCACCGCCAGCACCGCCGCCGGTACGGCGATCAGCACCCGCGAGAGCAGGTCTGAGCGCTGGCGCGGAGGCCGGGCCGGGGCTCGCTGTGCCTGTGGCATCAGCGTCCCCCGAAACGCCGTTGCCGGGACGCGAATTCAGCCAGGCTCGCGGCGAACGCCTCGCGCGTGAAGTCAGGCCAGAGCTCGTCGCGGAAGACGAACTCGGAGTAGGCCGATTGCCAGGTCAGGAAGTTCGAGACTCGCTGCTCGCCGCTCGTGCGGATGATCAGGTCGGGATCGTGCATCTCCGGGGCGTACAGGTGCCGGCGGAACTCCTCCTCGTCCCCGCCCGTAAAGGCTCGAGCGGCATCGAGGATCTCCGCCCGACCGCCGTAATTGAAGGCGACGAACAGCGTGATCCGGTCGTTCTCGGCGGTCTGAGCCTCCGCCCATTCCATCTTCTCGATCAGCCGCGGCGAGACCGGCGTCGAGCGGCGGCCGATGAAGCGCATCCGTACTCCTTCGGACTTGAGCTCAGGGGTCTCCGCGTCGATCCGGCGCGCGAACATGCGCATCAGGCCGGAGACCTCGGCCCGCGACCGGTTCCAGTTCTCGGTCGAGAACGAGTACACGGTCAGCTCTCTGATCCCGAAGCTGACGGCGTCGCGCAGCCGCGCCTTGACAACGTCGGCCCCCGCCTCGTGTCCGCGGATCGACTGGCAGGCCGCGCTGCTTGGCCCAGCGTCCGTTGCCATCGGTGATGATCGCGACATATCGCGGGCCATCAGCGCCCGGAACCGGCTCCGCGCCCTCGCCCAACTCAGAGCTCGAGGCCACCTCAGACCTCGAGGATCTCGTCTTCCTTGGTCTTCAGCAGGTCGTCGAGCTCAGTCACGCGCGTGTCTGTGACCTTCTGAAGATCGCCCTCGGCGCGGTGCTCGTCATCGGCTCCGATATCGCCGCCCTCCTTGAGCTCGCGCAGATCCTGCATCACGTCGCGGCGGACGTTACGGATGGCCACGCGGCCTTCCTCGGCGATGTGGCGGACGACCTTGACCAGCTCCTTGCGCCGCTCCTCGGTCAGCTCCGGCAGCACGAGCCGGATCACTGCACCGTCGTTGGACGGCGTCAGACCGACGTCCGATTCGAGGATCGCCTTCTCGATCGACTTGATCGAGCTCTTGTCGTACGGCTGGATCGAGAGCAGGCGAGCCTCGGGCGCGCTGAGTGTCGCAAGCTGCTTGAGCGGCGTGGCCGTGCCGTAGTAGTCGACGTTGATGCGGTCGAGCAGGGCCGGGCTCGCGCGCCCGGTGCGGACCGAGCCGAACTCATGACGCGTGGACTCCACGCACTTGTGCATGCGCTCGCGCGCATCCTCCAGGAGGCCTGAAACCAGATCGTCGTCGCTCATGTCTTTACGAGAGTCCCCACGCGTTCACCGGACACTATCCGGTTGATGTTGCTGCCGTCCGCCATGTTGAAGACCACGATCGGCAGGTTGTTGTCCATGCACAGGGCGAACGCCGTGGAGTCCATCACCTGGAGGCCCTGGGTCAGCGCCTCCTTGTGCGTCAGCTCAGGGATGAACTGGGCCGTCGGGTCCTTCGCCGGGTCGGCGGTGTAGACGCCCTCGATCCCGTGCTTGGCCATCAACACGACCTCGGCATGGACCTCGGCGGCGCGTAGCGCCGCGGCCGTGTCGGTGGTGAAGAACGGGTTGCCGGTCCCGGAGGCGAAGACCACGACCCGCCCCTTCTCGAGGTGCCGGATCGCGCGGCGGCGGATGTAGGGCTCGGCGACCTCTGAGATCGTGATCGCCGACTGTACGCGGGTCGGAACGTCGCTCTTCTCGAGCGCGTCCTGGAGCGCCAGCGCGTTCAGCACCGTGGCCAGCATGCCCATGTAGTCGCCGGTGGCCCGATCCATCCCGCGGGCGGCTGCCTCGAGCCCGCGGTAGATGTTGCCGCCACCCACTACGACCGCGACCTCCACCCCACGCCGATGAATGGTCGCGATCTCATGCGCGATCGCCTGCACGCGTGCCGGATCGGTGCCGTACTCGCGGTCGCCCAAGAGGGCCTCCCCGGACAGCTTCAGCAACACCCGCCCGTAGGCGGGTGCGCCGTTGTCAGCGATCTCTGTACTCACCTGCACCGCGCGCGGATGCTACGCGCCGATGGAGAAGCGCGCGAACCGGCGGATGACGATGTTCTCGCCGGTGTCGGAGGCGAGCTTGGCGCGGATGTCCTCGATCGTCGCGCCGCCGTACTTGTCCTCATTGACGTGCTTCTGACGCAGCAGGACGACGCCGTCGAGCCACTTGTCGACGGAGCCCTGCACGATCTTCTCGCGCACGTTCCGGGCCGGTCGGCGGCCTTCTCGGTTGCCACCCGCACCTCGGCCTCGCGGTCCTCGGCGGGAACGTCCTCATCGGAGACGGCCAGCGGAGCGGCGCTGCGATGTGCAGCGCCAGGTCCCTGGCAAACCCGACGAATGCGTCGTTGCGGGCGACGAAGTCGGTCTCACAGTCAACTTCGACCAGTACGCCGATTTTGCCGTTCGAGTGGACGTAGGTCTGGACCGTTCCCTCGGCCGCCTCGTTGCCGGAGCGCTTGGCGGCCTGAGCCTCGCCGCGCGCACGTAGCAGCTCGACGGCGCGGTCGAAGTCGCCGTCGGCCTCGGCCAGAGCGTTCTTGCAGGCCATCATCCCCGCGCCCGTGCGGTCGCGGAGAGCCTTTACGTCGGACGCTGTGATAGCGCTCATTTAGTTCTCCTCGGTCTTCGTGTCGGTGGCCTCAGGCTCGGCAGCTGCTTCTGCCTCGGGCTCAGGGGCAGGCGCCTCCGCGCCAATCGGGACCTCAGGCTGCGCTTCGACTTCCGTCTCGGACAGCACCGGATCCTGCGACTCGACGGAACCACCGGCCGCTGCGTCCTGCTCGAGTGCCTCCTCGAGAGCTGCGGCGCGCGCCTCGTTACCCGACTCCTGCTGCGCGGCAGCGACGGCCTCGGTCTCAGCAAGCGTGTCAGCCGCGTTGGCGGCGTCAGTCGCGGCCTTCGCTCGTGCCTCGGCCTCAGCAGCGTCAGTCGCGGAAGGCGTCTCGGCGGCGACGACGGCCTCGGCGGCAGCGGCCTCAGCGGCGGCCTTAGCCCTCGCCTCGGCCTCGACGGCCTCGGTCGCAGCAAGCGTCTCGGCGGCCGTGGCGGCCTGTGCGGCGGCGGTGGCGGCCTCAGCGGCGGCCTTGGCGCGAGCCTCGGCCTCAGCGACCTCCGCCTCGGCCTTGGCCTTGGCCTCAGCCTCTGCACGGGCCTGCTCCTCGGCCTCGCGGCGCGCCTTCTCCTCGGCTTCGCGGCGAGCGCGCTCCTCGGCCTCCTTGCGCTCGCGCTCGAGCCGGGCCCGCTCCTCCTCGGCGCGGAACACGCTGTGCGCCTCGGCGACCACGTCGCCGATCGCCCGCGTGATCGCCGCGCAGGAACGGATCGCGTCGTCGTTGCCGGGAATGACGAAGTCGATGCCCTCGGGGTCGCAGTTGGTGTCGACCAGACCGATGATCGGGATGCGCAGGCGCTGGGCCTCCTTGACGGCGATCGCCTCGGTCTTGAGATCGATCACGAACACCGCGTCGGGCTGACGCTGCATGTTCTTGACACCGCCGAGGTTCGCCCGCAGCTTCGCCAGGTCGGCCTGAGCGGCCATACGCTCGCGCGTCGGCAGCAGCTGCAGCTGGCCCTCGGTCTCGTAGCGCTCGAGGTCGTGCAGTCGCTTGATCCGGCCGGAGATCGTCTGGAAATTGGTGAGCAGACCGCCCAGCCAGCGATGGTTCACGTAGGGCATGCCGGCGGCCTCAGCGGTCTCCTTGATCGCGTCGCGCGCTTGCTTCTTGGTGCCGACGAACATCACGGTCCCGCCGCGACGGCCGATGTCGGCCGCGAACTTCTGCGCCTGCTGGAGCAGCTCGTCAGTCTGCTCGAGGTCGATGATGTAGATGCCGTCGCGCTCGCCGAAGATGAAACGACGCATCTTCGGATTCCAGCGACGCGTCTGGTGGCCGAAGTGGACGCCGGCCTCCAGCAGCTCTCTTAGGCTTACCTGAGCCACTTGTTACTCCCTTGTTGAATTTGAGAAAGCCACCGCCGGCCGTTTTTGGTCGCGACTCCGGATCAATTCCGGAGCAGGGCGCGACCCGGCCCCTGGCGGAGGGTCGGAATTAGGAACCGACCTAGTGTAGTTCAGGCGTCCTGAGCGCGCGCGAGCGCCAGCGCCGCCTCGAGGTCGTCGGGCAACGGTGAGCTGACGTCGACCTCCTCACCGGTCACCGGATGCGGGAACGCGAGCCGCGCGGCGTGCAGGAACTGGCGCTCGAGTCCGAACCGCGCCGGACCGCCGTAGGCACGGTCCCCGAGAACCGGATGGCCGATCGCCTGCATGTGTACGCGGATCTGGTGGGTGCGCCCGGTCTCCAGCGAGACCCGCAGCAGCGCTTCGTGACGCAGGGGTTCGAGCA
This sequence comes from uncultured Actinomycetota bacterium, assembly GCA_963818135.1. Classification (GTDB taxonomy): domain Bacteria; phylum Actinomycetota; class Thermoleophilia; order Solirubrobacterales; family Solirubrobacteraceae; genus Palsa-465. Next base: position 87,481 of record CAWFRF010000021.1, on the reverse strand, counting down.
GCTCGAAGTGGGTCCGTGCCTCGCGCGGGCTGTCGGTTTCGATCGAGTGCAGCACGCGATCGCGTCGATCCCGGCCGATGGGCGCATCGATCGTGCCCGTATGCGCGGGCGGAATGCCGTCGACCAACGTCAGGTACTCGCGCCGCAATTCGCGCGCCTGGAGCAGGCCTTTCAGCTTGCGGTGCGCGCTGTCGCTCTTGGCCACGACCAGCAGCCCCGATGTGTCGCGGTCGAGCCGGTGAACCATTCCCGCCCGGTACGGGTCCTCCCCACCCGCGGCGCGGTCTGCGAGCGCCTGAGCGAGCGTCCCGGCCTCATGCCCCTTGGCCGGGTGCACGACGACGCCCGCCGGCTTGTCGACGACGATCAGGACGTCGTCCTCGTAGACGACCGTGAACCGCGCCGGTGCCGGTCCGCTGACCGGCACCGGCGAGAGCGCCTCCTCCTCGACGACGACCCGCTCGCCGGCAGCGACCTGGTGCCGCTTGCGCACGCTGCGACCATCGACCTGCACCAGCCCGGCGGCGATCAGCCGCGCTGCCCGCGCGCGTGACCCGAGTGGCTCGGCGAGGAACTGATCGAGCCGCTGGCCCGCATCCTCCGGCGCGACACTTCCCTGCCACTCCAGCTCAGTCACCGCGTGGTCCTCGCTCGATCACGAACACCAGAATGATCACGCCAAAGGTGATCGACGTGTCGGCGATGTTGAAGGCAGGCCAGTGCGGGAGCTTGATGAAGTCGATCACGGACCCGCGCGCAATCCGGTCGATCAGGTTGCCGACGGCACCGCCGACGAGCATCCCCGTCGGCAGCCACAGCAGGCGCCGCCGCGGATGCCGCATCAGGAAGGCGACGAGCGCGGCGAGGGCGATCACGGTCACCACGTAGACGAGTGCGCCCGCGCCGGCAAGGAAGCTGAAGGCCACGCCGGTGTTGCGCTCGTAGACGAGCGTCAGCCCGGGAATCACGTGCCGCACCTGGTCGGGGTGAATCCACGTTCCGAGCGTGTGCTTGGTCAGCTGGTCGAGCGCGATCACCACCGCGCAGACGGCACCGGCCCGTGCGGCCGCCTGCCGCCGCGCCGCGTCGCGCGCTTCAGCCACTGATCAGGCCGACCACAATCGCGCGAACTACCCCCAGCACGATCAGCGCGATGATCGGGCTGAGGTCGATCATGCCCATTCCCGGGATCAGCCGCCGGAAGATCCTCAGATACGGCTCGCAGACATCGCGCAAGAAGCCCAGCACCACGTCGAGCGTGCGCGAGTAGGCGGGCCGCAGGCCGAAGGCGAACACGAAGTTGGCGAGGATGTAAATCAGGATCATCGCGATGTAGACCCCGAACAGGTCGGAGACGTAGTGCGCAACGTCCATGCGGGTGACAGCTGTGAGCAGCATCCTCAGCGTCCGCCGACAGGATTCACGACCGCCTCGATCGCGTCCTGGAACGCTTGGCGCACGCCGGCCGCCTCGAGTGCTTCGAGCCCGCGCGCGGTCGAGCCGCCGGGCGAGGTGACCTCGCGCCGAACCGCGAGTGTGTCGTAGTCCTTGACCTCGATCAGAGCGGCGCTGCCGCTCATCGTCGCGGTGACGAGCTCCGAGGCAAGCTGCGCGCCGAGACCCTTGCGCACCGCCGCATCGACCTGCGCCTCGGCCAGCAGCGCCTGATACGCCGGCCCCACGCCGGAGATGGCAGTGGCGGCGCCCATCAGCCGCTCGGGAACGGTCACAAGCTTGCCGAGCCGACCGAACAGCTCGAGCACCTGAGCCTCAACGGCCTCGTCGACCGGAACCAAGCCGATCAGCGGGCTGGCCGTAGACGACCACGCCCTGGCGAATCTCGACGGGCGTATTGGGCATCAGGGAAAACACCTGCGCCGAGCGGTAGTGCGCCTGCAAGGAGCGGTAGTCGACCCCACCGAGCACGCTCGCGACGACCTTGGCGACGCCGCCGATCTCCTCGGCCACGGCATCGAGCTGGTAGGGCTTGTGGCAGAGGACCACGATGTCTGCGCGCTCGGCAACCTCGCGGTTGCTGACCAGGCGCTCTCCGCCCACCTCGCTGACCAAGGCCTGGGCGCTGCCCGAGCCGCTGTCGCTGACGAGCACGGGCTCGCCCCAGCCGCGCGCCATCGCGCGGGCCATGTTTCCTGAGCCGATCAGTCCAATTCTCACGAAACGAGCGTACCGTTCGGTCGTGCAGGCCCGCTGGCCAGCACGACTGCTACGGCCCGGGCGACAGCGGGAGCCCCGGACCGGCGCGAAACCTACGACTGATTGAAGAAGCCCTTCTCGATCAGCCGCGCGCGCTCCTCAGCGGAGACCTCGACGTTCTGCGGCGTCAGCAGGAAGACCTTGTCGGCGATCCGCTGCATGCCGCCGTCGAGCGCGTAGGTGAGACCGCTGGCGAAGTCGATCAGGCGCTTTGAGAGGTCGGAGTCGGCACCCTGCAGGTTCAGGATCACCGGAATGGCGTCCTTGAACTTGTCGGCCACGTCCTGCGCGTCGTTGAAGTTCTTGGGGGCGACGAAGTGCACGCGCACGTCGCCGTTGCCGCCACGGCTGGGACGCGACGCCACGGGCCGCAGCACTGTCGTGCGGCGCTCGTCGACGTCGTCGCCGAAGATGTCGTCGAACTCATCGCGGCGCCTGCGGGGACGCTGGTCGAGCCGTCGCACTGTGGGGCGATCCCGGTAGCTGTCCTGCATCTGGACCTCCGGTTCCGAGTAAGGCTCGAAATCCTCGTCATAGACCTCATCCTCGGCGAGGCCGAAGTAGACGAGGGCTCGATGCCATGTATCGCGAAATGCCATATCAGTGCTGGGTTCGGTTTTCCGTCTGTTTTCCCTGCTAGTGCCAGGTTGATTATGCCGCGCGGCGCTGGTAGAGGAATGAACCGAGGCGAATGATCGTCGCGCCCTCCTCTGCCGCCACAGCGTAGTCCTGACTGGTCCCCATCGAAAGCTCGCGTAGGTCGTGCGCCTCGGCGAGCTCGCGCAGCGCCGCAAAGTGGCGGCGGTTGCCCTCCGGGTCCGCGCGTCAGCGGCGGCATCGTCATCAGGCCCGCAACCGTCACCGGGCAGCGCTCGAGGAACCCCGGCAGCTCGGCGGGCGCGATCCCGCTCTTCCCCGCATCACCTGCGACATTCACCTCGATCAGGATCCGGGTGTCCGGCGTTCCGTGCTTGGCCAGCTGCTGGAGGGCGGAATCGCTCGCAACCGAGTGGATGTAGCGCACGTACGGCAGCACGATCGCGCACCTTGCGGCTCTGCAGCGCGCCGATGAAATCCCAGGTGAACTCCGGATAGGCCTCGGCCTTGGTGACCAATTCCTGGGCGCGGTTCTCCCCGACAAGCGTGATCCCGCCATCAGCGAGGGCCTGCAGCTCCTCGACAGCGAGGTACTTCACCGCCGCGAGGATCTGGACCTCACCGGGCTTCCGTCCCGCGGCGTCCAGGCGCTCGTGCACGCGCTCGAGGTTGAGGCGCACGTCCTCGGCGCGCAGCCCGTGGATCAGCTCAACCATGCAACCAGCGCCTGCCGTCCGGTCTCAGCGCCGTCGCGCCGGTAGGAGAAGGTGAGCTGCGGGTCGCCGCAGATCGTGCAGACCTCGGTGTCGTGGATGTGCGCGACCCCGGCCTCCATCAGCTGCACGCGGGCGATCGCCTTCAGATCGAGGTTCCGGCCGTGGTGGAAATCCTGCGAGTGCGCTTTGAAGCGGCGATGAAGCTCGTCACCGACCTCGTAACAGCAGGCGCCCGCGCCGGGACCGATGGCGGCGTTGAGCACACCGCCGCTCAGCTCGCGCAGCTTCGTCACGGCGTTCCCGATCACTCCCGCGTCCAGGCCGCGCCAGCCTGCGTGCACAGCGGCCACAGCCCCCGGTGCCGCGATGACGATCGGAAGGCAGTCCGCGGTGATCACGGTCGGCGCGACTCCGTGGTGTCGTGGTGACGATCGCGTCGGCCTCGGTCTCGAGCACGGCGCGCGCTTGCGCCGTCGCTGGCCGTGATCGCGCTGTTTCCGTGGACCTGCTTGGGACGGACGAGCTTGACGCCCAGCCGCTCGCCGATCTGCTCCTGGGTCTCGCGCACGTCCCCCCAGGAACGTGTGGTGAAGATCGCGCGCGCGCCCGGCAGGTCCACGGCGATCTGGCCGTCCCGCTCGTAAAAGGGATGCTCGCAGGTCCATGCCCCGAGGCTACTCCTCGGGCTTGAGCGCCACCTCTAGCTGTGAGTCGCGGTCGGTGGCTCGGCCGTCGAGCAGTGCTGCCTTCGCCCTGGCGAGCGCTTGTCCGATCGCCGGCCCCTCTGGGATTCCGTTCTCGATGAGATCGGATCCGGTTATTTCGAGTCTTACGTGCCGCAGGTCTCGCAGCCACGTCAGGGATTGCGACGGTGAGCCCTGGCTGAACGCGAGGGCTACCGTCTCAATCCCTGACGCGCCTACGACTCTGGCGATTTCGGATGGTGTGTTGGCGTTGGACAGGCGCTGCGCCAGGTCGATGCGGCTTGGGTGGCGGCCTCCGCGATCGCGTCGCGGTCGGTGGCGGTGAAGCCGAGGCGATCGAGCTCGGGGAGGAGCTGCTCGCGATGCCACGACCCGAACACGGAGGCGAGAGCGACGATGTCGCGGCGACCGTCGGTGGGAAGTACATCTATCGCTCTGCGTGCGACGTCGGCGTCGATCTGCCACGGAAGGCCGAGGGCGGCGGTGGCTTCGAATGCGGCGATCGGGTCGGGCTCGTTGGCGAGGAGGCGGAGCTCGTTGCCGATGCGGGTACCGCTGATGGTGTCGAGGGCGCTTGCTTCGTATGGCCTCGGTGGCGAGCTCGCGGGTGTGCGGCGCGATCGTGAAGCCGAGGCGCGCGGCGTAGCGCGCCAGGCGCAGCAGGCGGGTCGGGTCGTCGAGGAAGCTGCGCTCGTGCAGCACCGCGAGCTGGCGGGCCTCGAGGTCGTGGAGCGCGTTCGGTGCAGCGATGAGCTCGCCGGCGCGTGAGCCGTTCAGGCCGACGGCCAGTGCGTTGACGGTGAAGTCGCGGCGCTCGAGGTCGGCGTCGATGCCGGCAGGCGCGACCTCGGGCAGGGCGCCGGGCTGGGGGTATCGCTCACTGCGGGTGCGGGCCAGGTCGTAGCGGTAACCGTCGCTGGTCACGCTGACCGTCCCAAACCGCGTCTCGGTAGCGCTGGGAGTACCGATCGTGGCGGCCACTGCAAGGGCGTCGCCGTCGATGGCCAGGTCCACGTCCAGGAACTCCCGCCCGAGGATCAGATCGCGCACCGTGCCGCCGACCAGGTAGACGTCGTAGGCGCAGATCGGTCGTGTCGGCGACGATCGACGCGACCTGCGGCAGCGCGGACACGCGCGCGAGGACCTCCCCCTCCGGATGGTTTTGCACGAAACCATCTTCGCTTATGGCTACTCTGCTTGCCCAATGCGCTTTCCCAGGTCGAACCGCAGGACGTGGCTGCTCGCCGGCGTCCTCGTCGTAGTCGCGGTGGTCGTCGCCGCCTACGCCATTCACGAGCTCGGCAAACCGTCGAACACCGTCAACAGCAAGGCAGCGTTCAACGCGCCCACGACGACGAACACGACGCCCGTCGACCGCCAAGCACATCAACAACTTCAGCTGGCCCTTCTATGGCTACCAGCAGACCCGCACCCGCGACTTCACCGGGGACGCGAATCTGAACCCACCGTTGCGGGAGTCGACGAGCTTCGGCGGCAATGCGCTACTCGAGTTCCCGGCTTCGATCTACGGCAACGACCTGTACTTCCTCGACGGAGGAGCCACCGCCAAGAAGGTCAACATGAGGCTGCGCGGCAACAAGAAGCTGATCTGGTTGACGCATATCGGCCTGCGCTCAGCCTCGACGCCCGCCCTCGATCCCAAGCGCCAGGAGATGTTTGTCACCGTGCTGTCGACGGCGAGCAGTTCGATCGACAGCTTCGACGGGGAACTCGCGGCACTGTCGATGAAGACCGGCAAGATCCTCTGGACGTACAAGCTGCCGAGCGGTTCCGGCACCGAGTCCTCACCGATGGTCGTCGGCAACTCGGTCTACTTCGGTGACGAGGCCGGTGGCAATTCGGCTGGCAGCCTGTATTCGCTGAACATCACGACCCACAAGGTGAACTGGTCCTTGCCGGTCGGCGGCGCAGTCAAGGCCGGTCCGGCCTACTACAAGGGCAACCTCTACTTCGGCACCTATGGCGGCACCTTCTACGCCGTCAACGCCAAGACCGGAAAGGTGACCTGGCACCAGAGCACCGGTGGCGAGTACTACTCGACACCGGCGATTGGCTTTGGGCGCGTCTACGTCGGCAACCTCAACGGCGCCGCCTACTCCTTCGTGGCGAGCAACGGAACAATCGCCTGGAGCCACACGCTCGGCAACTATGTGTACTCGGGCCCCGCGGTCGCCGATCCGAAGGGCCTCGGCCCGACCGTGTACATCGGCTACTACAGCGGCCAGTCCGGTGGGCTCGATGCATTGAATGCACAGACCGGCACGCCAGGTGGTCCCATGACGCCGGCGATGCGGTCTCGGGCTCCGCCACCGTCATCAACAACACGGTCTACTTCTCGACTGTCTACAAGCCGAACATCACCTACGGGCTCAACACGGTCACCGGCAAGAAAGAGTTCTCCTTCCACGACGGCGCCTACACCAGCGTCGTGGCAGATCCCAAGGCGATCTATCTGATGGGTCGCTACGTGCTCTACAAGTTCAAACCGAAGAAGTAGCGGCAGCACACCTGGGGTCAGCCGCCGCCGTCAATCGGCACTGACGGCGGCCGATAGATCGGTCTGTGCGGGGGCGGATGGCGAGTCGTCGCTGATGGATAGCTCCGTTTCGCATCCGCTGGTGGCTACCCTGCTGGCGCAATGCGCTTCCCCAGTTCAATCAGCAAGGCGTGGACGCTTGGCCGGCGTCCTTGCCGTCATCGTCGCCGCCGGAGCTTTCTACGCCATCGCCGCGAGCGGGAGCCCGGCGAAGAAGGTTGCGGTCGTCCCGACCACCACGACCGCAACGACACCCACGGTCACGACGACCGCCGCCACCACGACGACGCCGCCGCCGGTCAAGCCCAGGCGGATCAACAACTTCACGGTCGCGTTCTACGGCAATCACCGGACCCGCACGCGCGACTTCGCCGAGGCGGGCGATCTGAACCCGCCGTTCAAACTCGCCTGGGAATTCGGTGGCAACGCGCTGCTCGAGTTCCCGGCGACGATCTGGGGCAACAACCTCTACCTGATCGACGACGGCGCGACCGTGAAGCGCGTGAACATCACGACCGGCAAGCAGATCTGGTTGCAGGCATGTCGGCCTGCTCTCAGCCTCGACGCCGTCGCTCGACGTCAAGCGCAAGGAGCTGTTCGTCTCGGTCCTGTCGAACTCCTGCGGCACGATCGGCTGCACCGACGGCGAGGAAGCGGCGCTCTCGATGCGCAGCGGCAAGATCCTGTGGACGTTCCCGGTGTCCAGCGGCACCGAGTCCTCACCGATGATCGTCGGCAACTCCGTCTACTTCGGCGATCAGGCCGGCACGCTGTACTCGCTGAACATCAGGACGGGCACGAGAACTGGTCATTCGAGACCGGACGGCTCGATCAAGGGCGCCCCCGCCTACTGCGGACGGCAACCTCTACTTCGGCAACCTACGGCGGCAGCTTCTATGCTGTCAGCGCCAAGAGCGGCAGAGAGGTCTGGGCAGCCAGCCCCGGCGGTGCAGTTCTACTCGACACCGGCGGTGGCCTTCGGGCAGGTCTATGTGGGCAACAAGAACGGCGACGCGTATGCGTTCGATCGCGGCACCGGCGCGCGTTGACTGGAGCACGGGCCTCGGCAGTTACGTATATGGCGGACCCGCAGTCGCGGACGTAAAGGGCCTCGGGCCGACGGTGTTCATCGGCTCCTACTACGGCGGCCTGTTTGCGCTGAACGCCGCGACCGGTTCGACCGACTGGAGTGCCGGTCGTGGGCTGCGGTCTCGGGGTCGGCCACGGTCGTCGACAACACCGTGTACGTCTCGACGGTCTATGAGCAGGGGCAGCTACGGCTTCAATGCCCGCACCGGCCAGCGCGTCTTCTACTTCCCCGACGGCTCCTATACGACGGTCGTCGCGGACAGGCACGCGGTGTTCCTGATGGGCAAGTACGTGCTCTACAAGTTGGTGCCTAAGAGCGCGAAGCTGCCGAAGCTGAAGAAGAAGTAGGCGGCGGCTTGCGCATCGCGCCGGCGACCAACTCGACGCGCTCGAAGCCGACCCCCTCGTAGATGCCGATCGCGTGGTAGTCCGGATCGGCGGCGATCACGAAGTGGTCGATCGGGTGCTTCGACATCGCGTTGCGGGCCGCCTCGACCACGAGGCGGCTGGCAATACCCCGCCTCCTGAAGGGTTCCGCTGTGTCAACGGTCTGGTAGCGGGCGCGGCGGTCGGTGACGACGATCCCCAGTGAGCCGGCCACGACGCCGCCGAGCAGCGCCACGTACCAGCTGCCGCGTCCGCTGCGGAAGATCGCTCGATGCTCCGCCTGACGGCGCAGGAGAAACGTCCTGTGGTACCCCGTGCCCTGGAATTCGTCAGGCGCGTTGGCCAGCTGAACGTCGATCACCGCCGCCCACAGGTGGTCGTCAGCGTCTGGATCGAGTGCGCGGACCACGACCTCGGTACTGGCGCGGGGATGCTCCGTGATGTGGCTGGATTGGACGACGAGGCCGGAGGTCCGCTCGAGCTCGTAGCCACGCGCGAGGAGCTCCTGATCCGCCGCTCCGAGCCCGCCGTCAACCCGATCCCAGGCAAAGGTCCGGTGCGTCACCTCCGCGCGTTCCGCGAATTCCTTCGGCGAACAGCTGCTCCCAGCGATCTCCGTCGCCCGCGGCGGGCGAATCGTCAAAAAGCAGAAAGTTCCCCCACCAGAATGTCGGGTTCTCGGGCGACTGCACGACCCAGTAGCCGTCGCGCCGCTGCGATGGTGTGATCGGGCGCAAGTACGTCGATGTCCGTGGCCCAAACTAGGCTGTTGATCGAGCGGGCCATGTGCGACAGGCGAAACTGAGCGTCAACCGACCGTCCCTGGCGGGCCAGGGGCAAAGATGATAGCCTGTTCTACCTATGCGTTGTCGAAGTGGAAGTCACTGCCAGGAGCCGGTCCTCAAGGGCCGACGCTTCTGCGCCACGCACGCGGCCGAACTTGACCGCATGCGTGAAGAGCTGAAGGATGCCGCCGCCGCCCGCATTGGTCGGGGTCGGCCCAAGCGGTCATCCACATGCTGCCGTCCGGGCTGCTATGAGCCCCGCGTTCCGCCCGCCGCGTATTGCGATGCTTGCGCAGCGGCCGGTTACGTTGAAGAAGCCGCTTAGCGGCTCTTCTGGACTGCCTAGGAGGCCCTGACGTAACACGAGTGCTTCGGCACCCGCTGCGTCAGGGCCTCCTAAGTTCTAGTCGATCGCTGCCTCAAGTTCTAGTCATGCATGTCACGCACGGGGATGCCCTCCTGCGCGAGGTAGCGCTTGACCTCGGGCACCGTATGCCGGCCGTAGTGGAATATCGATGCGACACAACACGGCGTCGGCTCCAGCGCGTGAGCGCCTCTGCCAGATGCTCCAGCGTGCCGGCGCCGCCGGAGGCGATCACGGGCACGCCCACGGCCTGCGTGACGGCGCGCGGTGAGCTCGAGGTCGTACCCCGCGTTGGATCCATCGCGGTCCATGCTCGTGAGCAGGATCTCACCGCCGCCGCGCTGCGCGGCCTCGCGCGCCCAGGCCACGGCGTCGCGCCCGGTCGGACGCCGGCCGCCGGCGACATACGCCTCCCAGCCGGGCCATCGGCCGTCCGCTTGGCGTCGATCGCAACCACGACGCACTGCACGCCGAACTGTGCGGCGAGCTCGTCGATCAACTCCGGTCGGGCGAGCGCCGCCGAGTTCACCGAGACCTTGTCGGCGCCAGCGTCGAGCACCGCCTGCGCGTCTGCCACGGAGCGGATGCCGCCACCGATGGTGAAAGGAATGAACACGTCGTCGGCGCTGCGCCTGGCCAGATCGACCACGGTGTCGCGCTGATCGGACGTCGCCGTGATGTCCAGGAAGACGAGCTCATCTGCACCGTCCAGGTCGTAGCGGCTGGCGAGCTCGACCGGGATCGCCGGCGTCGCGCAGGTCGACGAAACCGGTGCCCTTCACGACGCGACCGCGATCGACGTCCAGGCAGGGGATCACGCGCTTGTAGTGCATCAGCGCGAAAGTGTCGAGGAGCGCCTGCGCCTCACCGACGCCGAAGCGCTGCTCGTAGATCGCCTTGCCGACGATCACGCCGCTCAGCTTCGGCTCGCGCAGCTCCGCCAGAGCGCGCAGGTCCGCCAGCTCGCCGATCCCGCCCGAATAGACGAAGCTGCCTTCGAGCCTGGCTGCAAATGCACGGGCACCGTCCAGGTCGGGACCGCTGCAGCATGCCGTCGCGCTCGATGTTCGAGTAGACGAAGCTGCCGACGCCGCGCCTCTGCAGATCGATCAGCGCGTCTTCCACCGTCAGATCGGTGTCCTCGGTCCAACCGGCGGCGGCGACGCGGCCGGCGCGTGCGTCGATCGACACCACGACCCGCTCGCCGTAGCTCGCCACGGCCGCATCCAGGAACTCGGGATCGCGGAACGCGGCCGTCCCGAGGATCACCCGTGCCGCCCCGCTCTCGACGACCGCGCGCACCGACTCGAGCGAGCGCAGCCCACCGCCGACCTGCACGGGGACCCCGAGCGTGCTCGCGATCCGCTCGATGTGCTCGACGTTCGCAGGCAGGCCGGTGCGCGCGCCGTCGAGGTCGACGACGTGCAGCGCACGGGCACCGGCGTCAACCCAGCGCTTGGCCGCGTCAAGCGGGTCGGAGTCGTAATCGGTCTGTTGCGAGAAATCTCCGCGCAGCAGCCGCACCGCCTTGCCGTCGATGATGTCGATCGCCGGCAGCAGGATCATGCGCGCGCCTCGGCTGGGCGTCGCCGCCCGGGCCAGACGGACGAACGATCCAAGCAACGTCAGCCCGTCGCGTGAGGACTTCTCTGGATGAAATTGCGTGCCGTAGACCGAGCCCTGGGCGACGATCGTGGCAAAGCGCTCGCCGTACTCGGCGGTGCCGACCACCGCCTCCGGGTCCGCAGGATGGGCGACGTAGGAGTGCACGTGGTAGAACGGCGCGCTGACCGGCGGGCAGCTCTGCCGTGAGCGGCGATGGCCGCTCGAAGCGCACCTCGTTCCAGCCGATGTGCGGAATCCGCTGCTGCGAGGCGTCGAGCGCGCGGACCTCACCACCGATCAGTCCGAGCCCGGGTGTCAGCTCGCCGAGCTCCGTCGAGGAGTCGAACAACAGCTGCATGCCCAGGCAGATGCCGAGCAGCGGCGTGCCGGCAGCGACCCGCTCGGCCAGCACCGTGTCGAGGCCGTACCTACGCAGGTTGGCCATCCCGGCGGGAAACGCGCCGACACCGGGGAGCACGAGCGCGTCGGCCTGCTCGAGCTCGTCGGGCTCGCGCGTGATGCTGGCAGTCGGCGCCGACGTGCTCGAGCGCCTTCTCCACCGAGCGCCGGTTACCCATGTCGTAGTCGACGATCGGCGATCCGCGGACGACCGCTGCTCATACGAGCGTGCCCTTGGTGCTCGGAACGCCGACCTCGGTGGGGTCGAGCGACAACCGCGGCACGCAGAGCTCTGGCAAACGCCTTGAAGACAGCCTCGATCATGTGGTGGGCGTTGGTGCCCGCCTCGACCGTGACATGCAGGGTGAGCTTGGCGTTGGCTGCGACAGCGCGCAGGAACTCCTCCGTCAGCTCGTGGTCGTAGTTGCCGATCGCGCCGGGCGGGAACTCAGCCTCGAACACCAGCAGCCCGCGTCCGGAGATGTCGATCGCGCAGGCCGCGCGCGCCTCGTCCATCGGCACGACGGCGTTTCCGTAGCGTGTGATCCCGGAGCGGTCGCCGAGCGCGCTGTCGAGCGCCTGCCCGATGCAGATGCCGACATCCTCGACAGTGTGGTGGGCGCCCGTCTGCAGGTCGCCGGTCGCCCTCACCTCCAGGTCCAGCCGACCGTGGCGCGCGAGCAGGTCGAGCATGTGGTCGAGGAAGCCGACGCCCGTCTCACGGGTGCCGTTGCCGGCGCCGTCCAGCGCCAGCTCGACGCGCACCTCGGTCTCCCCCGTCTTGCGATCGATCGTTGCGTCGCGGCTCATGGCTGCTGATTGTCCCGGATCCTGATCTCCATCGACTGCGCGTGGAACTCGAAGCCCTCGGCCCGGGCGATCGGCGCCGCGGCGCGCGCGAGCGCGCTGTGGTCGTCGATCCGAACCTCGGTGAACACGCGGCGGAAATGCTGGGGACCGAGGGCGGATGCGAAGCGCGCTGCACCGCTCGTGGGCAGCGTGTGGTTGGAGCCGGCGATGTAGTCGCCGAAGGCTGTGCCGGTACCGACGAAGAGGCAGCCCGAGTGGGTGATGCGTGGGGCCAGTTGCTCGGCCAGCGGGCCGAGCAACTCGAGGTGCTCCGGAGCAAAGGACTCCGCCAGCTCGAATGCGTACTCGTGCGAGGGCACCAGCACCAGGCGGCAGATGGCCTCGGTCTCGTGCAGATCACCGGCCAGCCGCTCGGCGAGGGCGTCCAGCAACGCGGCGTCGGGCGAAACGCATACGACGGCGGCGCCTGCGCCGTGCTCCGCCTGCGCGATCAGGTCGAGCGCAAGCGGCTCGAGCGGATAGCCGCCGTCGACGATCGCCAGCAGGTCGCTGGGCCCGGCGAACGAGTCGATGCCGATGCGCCCGGAGAGCTGGCGCTTTGCCTCCTGCACGAAGAGGTTGCCCGGGTCCGACGATCACATCGACGGCGTTGACGGTCTCGGTGCCGTAGGCGAGCGCCGCGATCGCGTGCGCGCCACCCATGCGGTAGACCTCGTCGGCGCCCGCGAGCACGCAGGCGCCGAGGATCACGGGATTGATGTTGCCGTCGGGACCTGGAGGCGAGCACACGGCGATGTTCTCGACGCCCGCGGCCCGAGCCGTGGCGACCCCCATAACGACTGTGCTCGGGTATGGGGCGCGGCCGCCCGGTACGTAAACGGCGGCGCGCTTGACCGGTGCCTCGCGGATGCTCACGGTGTGGTCGGCGAAATCGACAGTGACATCGCTGATGGACCGCAGCGCTCGCCACGCGTGTGACGTTCGCGAGTGCCAGCTCGATGCCGGCGGCCACCGCCGGATCGATCTGTGCGTGGGCCGTCGCCAGCTCCTGCTCGCTGACGCGGAGGCCGAGTGGCTCGGCTCCGCGCGTGTCGTGCAGCTTGGTGTAACGCAGCACCGCGGCGTCGCCCGCGGCCCTGACATCGGCGACGATCGCTGAGACCGCGGAGGCGACCGATGCACCGTCGGGCACGAGGCTACGCAACTGCGCCGCCACCTCGCTTGCAGTCGCCGTTGGCTCTGATGATCTGTGCGTCCATTCAGTTAGCGATCCTAGACACCAGGGCGTCGATCGCCTCAGCCTTGAGTTTGTCGGCGACCGGATTGACTATCAGCCGCGCCGTGCAGACTGCGATCTCCTCGCGGATCACGAGGTTGTTCTCACGCAGTGTGGTGCCCGTCGCGGTGAGATCGACGATCGCGTCGACGAGCCCGGTCAGCGGTGCGAGTTCGACCGAGCCCTTGACCTCGACGATCTCGGCCTGGCGGCCGGTCGAGAGGAAGTGCTGGGTGGCAATCCGGGGGTACTTGGTGGCGATCCGGACCAGGCCGAGACGACGCAGCGCATCGGCGGCGAGGTCCTCTCCCGCCTCAGAGGCGACGACCATCCTGCAGCGCCCGTAGCCGAGGTCGGCGAGCTCGTAGAGCCCGCGCTCGGACTGCTCCATCAGCACATCTTTGCCGGTGATGCCGAGGTCGGCCGCACCGGCCTCGACATAGGTGGGAACGTCGGACGGGCGCATCGTGATGATCCCGGCCTCCTCGAACAGCAGCTTACGATCGTTGTCGCGCACCGGCTGGGTGTCGATGCCGAGGCGTTCGAGCAGGTTCAGCGTGTCGATGAACAGCGCTCCTCGAGGAACCGCGAGCCTCAGTCCGTGGGCGGCCAGCGACTCAGACACGGCTGCGTTCCTCTGCTCGCAGGGCGATGTGGACGCGCTCCACATCGAGTGCGAATCCCACGGCGGGTAACGCCCTGCCAAAGTCGCCGAGCAGCTCGTCGTAGCGTCCGCCGCCACCGAGAGGCATCCCGTAGGCGGGGTCGTAGACCTGGAAGATCGCTCCTGTGTAGTAGCCCAGGCTGTGCATCAGGCCGAAGTCGAAGATCACGCGCTGTGCGGTGCGCGGCTCGAGCAGGTTGAGCAGCGTGTGCATACCCGTCCCGGCCTGCTGCAGTGGCCCGTCCAGGCCGTCGAGCACATCGTGCTCCGCCGCGCATGCGGGGCACGCGCAGCAGCAGCTCCGCGTCGCCGTCGCTGAGCGGGAGGCGAGTGAGCTCGCGCTCCACCCCGACGAAGTCGCCGGTCGCGAGCTCCGCGAGGATCAGCTCGCGTGATTCGGCGTCCACGCCGAGCGACTCGAGCAGCGACGGGTAGAGCGCCACGTCGCCGACACCCGACGCGGAAGTTCTCGAGGCCGGCGGCCTCGAGCGCGTCACAGAGCACCGTCAGCGCCTCGGCGGTGCCCTCGGGTCCGGGCGCGCCGATCAGCTCGACCCCGGCCTGCAGAACCTCGCGGGACTGGCCGCGCTGCGGGCGCACCCCGTGGTAGGCGTGGGCGAAGTAACAGAAGCGCAGCGGTGTCGGCGCCGACGGGTAGCGGCTGCCGACCATGCGCGCTATCGGCACGGTCATGTCCGAGCGCAGCACGAGCACGTTGCCGTGCTCATCGAACAGCCTGTAGGGCGAGCTCACGCGCGTCCCCTCACGCGCAAAAGTGCGCTCGTACTCGAGCGCGGGGGTGTAGATCTCGCCGTAGCCGGCGCGTTCGAACACCTCCCGCACGCGCTCCATCAGCGCGCGCAGCTCCCGCATCTCGTCGGGCAGCACGTCACGGGTTCCACTGGGCGTCCGGTCGAGCATGAGCGCAGCAGTCTGTCGGAAAGGGCGCCGAGACGGCGAGTTAGGGTCGAGCGTTCGTGTCCTCGACCCGCGTGATCCGCGCCCCGAGCCCGCGCAGGCGCTCGTCGATGCGCTCGTAGCCGCGATCGATCTGGCGGACGTTGCCGATCTCCGTCGTGCCGTCCGCGCACAGCGCGGCGATCAGCATGGCCATGCCGGCGCGGATGTCCGGCGACTCGACGCGCTGGCCGCGCAGCTTGCGCGGCCCGACGATGATCGCCCGGTGCGGATCGCAGATCGTGATCGCGGCGCCCATCAGCTGCAGCTTGTCGGTGAAGATCAGGCGGCTCTCGAACATCCACTCGTGGACGATCACCGAGCCCTCGGATTGGGTCGCCAGGGCGAGCGCGACGCTCGTCAGGTCAGCCGGGAACGCGGGCCACGGACCATCCTGGATCTTCGGCGTGAAGCCGCCGGCGTCGGTCTGGATCGTGAGCTGCTGATCGCCGGGAACGACCACGTCGTTGCCGTCCAGCTCGCTGCGCAGTCCGAGCCGCTCGAAGACCAGCCGGATCATGCGGAGATCCTCCGGAACGGTGTCCTTGACGACGAGCTCGCCGCCGGTCACACCGGCCAATGCCATGAACGAGCCGATCTCGATGTGATCGGGCGCGATCGTATGCGTGCATCCGTGGAGCCGGTCCTGGCCGTGAACGGTCATCACGTTTGAGCTGATGCCGTCGATCTCAGCGCCCATCGCCACGAGCATGCGCGCCAGGTCCTGAACGTGCGGCTCCGATGCCGCGTTGCGGATAACGGTCGTGCCCGGAGTGAGCGCCGCCGCCATCAGTGCGTTCTCGGTGGCCATCACGGACGGCTCGTCCATCAGGAAGTCGCATGGCTTCAGGCCGCCGGGAGGCGCCGAGAGCTCGATGTTCTTGCCCACCTCGATGATCGCTCCCAGAGCTCGCATCGCGTCGAAGTGCGGGTCGAGGCGGCGGCGTCCGATCACGTCGCCCCCCGGTGGAGGCATCTCCGCGCGGCCGAAGCGGGCGAGCAGTGGGCCGGCAAGCAGGAACGACGCGCGGATCTGCTCGCCGAGCTCGCGGTCGACGGTCGTGTGGTTCACGCCGGAGGCGTTGACGTGGACCTCTCCGGCACTGGTCCAGGTGACGGACTGCGCCAAGCGACGCGAGCAGCGCGAGCATCGCGTCAACATCGCTGATGCGTGGGACGTTGCGCAGTGTCACGTCCTGGTCTGTGAGCAGCGAGGCTGCGAGTATCGGAAGCGCTCCGTTCTTGTTGCCGGCCGGCACAACGGTGCCCGACAGCGGAACGCCGCCTTCGATCACGAACTTCTGCATAGGTCTCAGTAAGGTAACGGCATGGCCACCGGTACCTCTCGCAGCGACGCATGGGAGCTCGTCTGCGAGTGGACCGAGAGCGACTCGTTGCGCCGTCACATGCTGGCCGTCGAGGCGGCGATGCGTGCCTACGCAGCTGCGATTTGATGGCGATGTCGAACTGTGGGGCCTCACCGGGCTGCTGCACGACCTCGACTACGAGCGCTATCCGGACCTGGATACGGGTCATCCGCGCTATGCGATGGAGGAACTGCGCCGCCGCGGTTACCCAGAGGAACTCGATCCGCGCGGTCGGATCGCATGCGGATTTCCTAGGCATTTCGCGAGAAACGCCGATGGAGAAGGCGCTCTACGCGGTCGACGAACTGTCCGGCTTCATCCTCGCCGTCGCGTATGTCCGACCCGAGGGGCTGATCGGCATGACGCCGAAGTCCGTCAAGAAGAAGATGAAGCAGCCGAGCTTCGCCGCGGCTGTGGGTCGCGAGGAGCTGCTGGCCGGCGCCGAGGCGCTCGGCGTCGACTTCGATGAGCACGTCGCAATCGTGATCGCTGCGCTGGCGGATTCGTCCGACGAGCTGCTACCTGCCGCTTGAGGCGGGGCCCGGGCAGAGGCTCCCGGGGGTTCCCGGAACGGTCGCCTCGTGATCCCGTCGGCTATCGTCACCGCCGATGTCTGAACCGATCAAGATCGTCGTCCTTGACGGCGACGAAACGGGGCAGGAGCTGCTCGAGCAGTCGCTTCGCGTTCTGGATTCCGACGCTGCTCGGTTTCGACGTCGAACTAGAGCGCTTCGACCTCTCCCTGGAGAACCGCCGCGCCACGCAGAACGGCGTTGTGCACGAGTCGGCCGCTGCGATGAAGGTCGCCGGCCTCGGAATCAAGGCCGCCACGATCACTCCGGAAGGCAAGGAGGACGTCGGCACGCCCAACGCGATCGTGCGCGAGGGCATCGGCGGCAAGGTCATCGTCCGCACCGGCCGGCGGCTCCCGGGAATCGCACCGATGGCAGGCGTTCACTACCCGATCTCCGTCGTGCGGATGGCCGTCGAGGACGCCTATGGCGCCAAGCAGTGGCGCACCGGTGAACCGGGCGCCGACGATGAGGTTGCCTTTCGTGAAGAGCACATCACGCGCTCGACCTGCCGTGCCGTTTCCGAGTATTCGTTCCGAGCTGCCAAGCGCGTCGAGGCACGCGTCTACGGCGGTCCCAAGTGGACAGTCTCGGCGATCTATGAGGGCATGCTCAAGGAGGAGATGGACGCTGCCGCCGCGCGCCATCCCGACGTGGACTACCAGCCGGTGCTGATCGATGCCACCTACGCGGGGTTGCTGTCGGGCGCAACCGACAAGACGCTCGTGATTCCCGCACTCAACCGTGATGGCGACTGCCTGTCGGACCTGGTGCTGCCGATGTTCGGGTCGATCGCCGGTGCCGAGTCGATCCTGCTCGCGTTCGACGAGAACTACAACACGACGGTGGCGATGGCCGAGGCGCCGCACGGCACGGCGCCCGCATTGCTCGGCAAGGACCTGGCCAACCCGCTGGCGATGATCCTCGCCTGCGGCGCCGTCATGCACCACGCGGCGGACCGCCACGGCACGAGCGCAGACCGGGCGTCGCGCGCCATCTACGAGGCGGCGCTCGAGACGGTCGCCTCGGGGGTCAAGACGTTCGACCTTGGAGGCTCGGCTGGAACCACCGAGTTCACCACCGCGGTGGTCGAGCGGATCCGTACCAAGCGCGAAGTTTGGTTGGCTCTGGGCTGAGCCGCATCCGCGGCTTTTCCCTGCTCATCGGGGGTTTCCCTGCTGCTCTCCGGGGTAGCTGCAACTAAAATTGCAGGAAATTGGGCCATCCGTCCGACCCCGAACGTAGCCTACGAACATATGTTCCGTTCTATCACCACCCGCTTCGGACACCGCGTCAGCGATCTGATCGACGACATGCTGGTGGGCGACTTCGATTACATCCTCGACGGCGAGGAGCTTTACGCGGACGTCGACTACTTCCGCAAGCACCCGCACCACGCGGCTGAGCTCACGTGGACGCCAGCCGCCGGTCGTGGAGTCGGACCCCAGCGCGATGCCGCCGCCGGTCCGAAGGAGCGTCGCCCGGGAACCGTGCCTGCGCGCCCCGCGACCTGCGTCTCCCCCGCGCGCTCGAGCTCGATTCGCCCGGCGACGGCCGCAGGCCGAACCCGCGCCCACCGGTAGTCCTCCTAGAGTTCGCCGCGCTCTCGCTTGGTCTCCACGGCCTGGCGAGCCGACGCTTGTCGATCTTCAGCAGTCCGTCCCGTGTGGGGGCTGCTGCCGAGTTGCTCCCATTCGGACTCGGTCATGTGGACGCCGTAGTGCTCGGCGGCCTTCTTGATGTTCGCGAACGCCAATTCGCGCTCCTCATCGGAGACGTCGGTCACCTGGTCGAAGCGCGCGATCGCGTTGCGGACGTGTGACGCGTCGGTCATCGGTTCCTTTCGCTGCTCGGGAAACGCGAAGACGGTATCGGGCAGGTCGCTTCGCTCGGTCAGGTCACCATGCTTGGTGTGCGGCTCCCACGTCGTATGCATCGCTCTCGACCTCCGCTGGTTGTTGTGAGACTCACCGACAGTCGGGACTCGCCGGGATGCTGTCCTCAGAAACCTATTCCCCGTGGACTGGCCCGTGTCACCTAATGATTACGAACCCGCCCGCTGCGGCTACTCCTCACCGTCCACCTGATCGAGCCACGCCGGCGCGTGCCGAGCGGCCCAAGCGCGGCTGACTCGCCCGCCGAATATGGCGCGAAGCGCTTCGCGGTCGGCGAGCGCGAGTGTGATGTGGCCCAGAATCACCACCACGAAGGCGACAGCCAGCCAGTTGTGCACGAATGTGGCGCCCGCACGCCAGGACAGTGGAAAGGGCACGTACCAACGGAGGAGCGCGCCGGTTCCGAGCATGACCAGGCCGCCACCGGCCACGAACGCAGCGTTCAGCTTCTGCCCCGGGTTGAACTTGCCGAGTCGTGGGCGCAGACTCGCCTGCCGCCGGCCGGAGGCTGTGTCCACGAGGCCGCGCAGCCACTCCATATCCTCCTCGGTCCAACGGTTGATCCGACCGACGTCGCGACGCAACAGCCGCCCCGAGCTGCTCGCGAGCGCAAGCAACAGCGGTAGCGGGAGCGACAGACCCACGTAAAGGTGAATCTGTTCGATGAGCTGGCGGCGGCCGACCAGCGCGATGAGCGGCGTGAAGTACAGCGCTGCGCCTGTGACGATCAGAGTCAGGATCAGCGAAGCGTTGACCCAGTGCACAGCGCGCTCGACGCGGTCGAACCGCAGCAGCACGCGTTGTTTCGACTGCTCAGCGGTGGCTTGCGTCGCGCTCATCGTCTCAGCACTCAAGCCGCTTGCGCGGGCCCATGCCCACTGATCCACGCGTCCACCGGATAGCCGTTCTGCTCCCAGTAGCCAGGCTGTGAGTGCGTCACAAGCTCGATCCGAGCGAGCCACTTGATGGACTTGTAACCAAACATCTCAGGCACGTAGAGACGGACCGGGCCACCGTGCTCGCGGGTTACAGGCGCGCCCAGCATCGAGTAGGCGACGATCGCTCCGGTCTCGCGCGCCTGCTCGATCGTGAGGCTCTCCGTGTAGACCCCGTCGAACGATGCGAACTGGAACGCCGATGCCGCGGGATCGACCCCGGCGTACTCGGCGAGGTCGACGAGCCGCACGCCGACCCAGTGGACGTCCGACACCTCCCACCCGGTGACGCATTGGAAGTCACGCGTGAGCCGCGTCGCCGGAAGCGACTTGAGGTCCGCGGTCGAGAGCGCCAGCGGCCGCTGGACCAACCCGTCGACCCGCAATTTGTAGTCCGGGGGAGCGGCGGGATACCCATTGGTGATCGTGTAGATCGTGAACTGGCCTCCCCCAGGGAGGAGACTCGCAACGCCGTCGGCGTGGATCGAGTTCAGAAAGCTGGAGATCCCAGCCTGGACACGCGAGCCGAACAGCGTGCCGAGCGCTCCGACCCCGAGTATCGACAGCACGGCGCGCCGCCCGATTGGCTTGCTCCACTGATCCTTTGGCGGGTCGCCGCCCGCTGCCATTGGCGGGTCGCCTCCCGCTGCCATTGGCGCGCTGCCGCCTGCTGCCATTGGCGCGTTGTCCCCGGTTGCGCCAGCGACCAGCTTTTCAGAGCCCGCTGGCCCATCCGGCGAGAAAGGCGGTTGCTCAGCCATCCGCGCGACCCGGGGACGCTTCGGGCAGCGACAGGCCAACGGTTGCGGGGCGGAAGACCATCGGGGCTGCTGGGACCACGAGCATGTTCAGCAATATGGTCTCTGGAGCCTCCCAATCCGTTACACGCTCGTTGAGGATCACGAACCGGCAGGCTTGGGTCACGAGGTGAGCGTAGCCGCGGCGGCACAGCGTGATCTAAAGGGAATTGGTGTGTTTTCGAAGTCGGGGCGCGGGCCTAGCATTGAGGTGTGCCCGCATCGCATGTGCTCGAGACCGAACGGCTGCTCCTGCGTCCGTGGACCAGCGAGGATGTGGCTCTACTTGCCGCGCTCAGCTCTAACCCACGGGTGACGCGCTACATCGGGCTGGGCCACACGTGGACGGCGTTGAAGGCCATCACCGTCTCAGATCGGGCGCTGACCCATTGGCGCGAGCATGGGTTCGGTTGGCGGGTGGTTATCCATCTTGCGAGCGGCACCGAGATCGGGCTGCTGGCCCTGAACCTCATGGGACCGGGAACAGCCGGCCTGGAGCCTGAGGAGCACGAGCTCGGCTGGTGGCTGTCGCCCGAGCACTGGGGCCACGGTTATGCGAACGAGGCCGCGCGGGCCGTCGCCGACGACGCCTTCACATCGCTTGGCGCGCCTCACCTGACCGCGCGCATCCAGCCTGAGAACGCGGCGTCGATCAAGGTGGCGACCGGGATCGGGATGAGCTTCGAGTTCAACACCGTCGCCGAGCCCGGAGTCCCGGTCGCGGTGTACCGCGGCACTGCACCGCCCAGCGACTCCTGAGCTGGACGGGCGCGGTCACCTGGGGCTGAGCGCCCCGGCAGGCGACCGGTGTGACGCTTAAACGACGCGAGCCGCCTGACATGTGTCAGACGGCTCGACGTATAAGTAAAAAACCGGCGGCGACCTACTCTCCCAGGCCCTTTCAAGCCAAGTACCATCGGCGCTGAGGGGCTTAACGGCTCTGTTCGGAAAGGGAAGAGGTGTTTCCCCCTCGCTATAACCACCGGAAAACGGTGAGAGCAGGCCCCTCACGGGCCTTCAAAACTACACAGTGCCAATGTATGTGGGTATCAAAAGATACCGTCAAGCCCTCGACCCATTAGTACCAGTCTCCTACAGGCGTTACCGCCCTTCCAGATCTGGCCTATCAACCTGGTGGTCTACCAGGGGTCTTACTCCATCTAGTGGATGGGAGATCTCATCTTGAGGCCGGCTTCCCGCTTAGATGCTTTCAGCGGTTATCCGATCCGCACGTAGCTAATCAGCAGTGCCGTTAGCACGACAACTGATACACCAGAGGTGCGTTCATCCCGGTCCTCTCGTACTAGGGACGAATCCTCTCAAATCTCCAACGCCCACGGCAGATAGGGACCGAACTGTCTCACGACGTTCTGAACCCAGCTCGCGTACCGCTTTAATGGGCGAACAGCCCAACCCTTGGGACCTACTTCAGCCCCAGGATGCGACGAGCCGACATCGAGGTGCCAAACCGGGCCGTCGATGTGGACTCTTGGGCCCGATAAGCCTGTTATCCCCGGAGTACCTTTTGTCCGTTGAGCGACGGCGCTTCCACTTGCTACCGCCGGATCACTAAGGCCTACTTTCGTACCTGCTCGACATGTCTGTCTCGCAGTCAAGCTCCCTTACTGCCTTTACACTCTACGCACGATTTCCGACCGTGCTGAGGGAACCTTTGCGCGCCTCCGTTACATTTTGGGAGGCGACCGCCCCAGTCAAACTACCCACCTGTCACTGTTCCGCGCCCGGATTCACGGCGCGCGGTTAGAGATCCAATACACCAAGGGTGGTATCTCAAGGTTGGCTCCACACCGGCCGCAGCCGGTGCTTCCAAGCCTCCCACCTATCCTGAGCGAGATGCATCGAACCTCAATACCAAGTTGTAGTAAAGGTTCACGGGGTCTTTCCGTCTAGCCGCGGGTACTCGGCATCTTCACCGAGACTGCAATTTCACCGAGCCCCTCGTTGAGACAGCGTTCAAGTCGTTACGCCATTCGTGCAGGTCGGAACTTACCCGACAAGGAATTTCGCTACCTTAGGACCGTTATAGTTACGGCCGCCGTTTACCGGGGCTTAGTTTTGGTGCTTCGGGTTACCCCTAACACCTCCACGTAACCTTCCGGCACCGGGCAGGCGTCAGCCCCTATACGTCGTCTTTCGACTTAGCAGAGACCTGTGTTTTTGGTAAACAGTCGCTTGAACCTATTCACTGCGGCCCTCTCAGGCTCCACACGCGAAGTGCTTCACCCTACTGGGGCGCCCCTTATCCCGAAGTTACGGGGCGATTTTGCCGAGTTCCTTAACGAGGGTTATCTCGATCACCTTAGTGTTCTCCACTTGCCCACCTGTGTCGGTTTTGGTACAGGCACGCGCGTTCTCCCTAGAGGCTTTTCTTGGAGGCTTGGCGTCCGGGACTCGCCGGCTTAAAGCCAGCTGGCATCGCGTCTCAGGTTAATGCGGTTCCGGATTTTCCTAGAACCACCCCTACACGCTTACCCCAGGGCAACTATCGCCTGGGCTCCCATAGCCTTCCTCGTCCCCCCATCGGTCAAACGAACGCGACGTGGTACGGGAATATCAACCCGTTGGCCATCGACTACGCCTTTCGGCCTCGCCTTAGGTCCTGACTAACCCTGAGCAGACGAACTTTACTCAGGAATCCTTGGGCAATCGGTGGAAGGGATTCTCACCCTTCTTTCGTTACTTATGCCGGCATTCTCACTTCCCAGGCCTCCACGGCTGGGTTACCCCGCCGCTTCACTGCCCTGGGAACGCTCTCCTACCGCGCGACTTGCGTCGCACCCGCAGCTTCGGTGACTAGCTTGAGCCCCGTTACATTGTCCGCGCTCGAACACTTGACCAGTGAGCTGTTACGCACTCTTTCAAGGGTGGCTGCCTCTAAGCCAACCTCCTGGTTGTCTATGCACTCGAACATCGTTTACCACTTAGCTAGTACTTGGGGACCTTAGCTGGCGGTCTGGGCTGTTTCCCTTTTGACGCTGAAGTTTATCCCCCAGCAACTGACTCCCGGAGTAGCCGTGACGGTCTTCGGAGTTTGCCTGAATTCGGTAACCTGGTAGGGCCCCTAGTCCAAACAGTGCTCTACGGCCGCCACGGAATTTATCCGAGGCTATACCTAAATATATTTCGGAGAGAACCAGATATCACTGAGCTTGATTAGCCTTTCACTCCGACCCACAGGTCATCCGCCCAGTTTTCAACCTAGGTCGGTTCGGTCCTCCACGAGGTCTTACCCCCGCTTCAACCTGCCCATGGGTAGCTCGCTCAGCTTCGGGTCTACCGCCTACGACTATGACGCCCTATTCGGACTCGCTTTCGCTACGGCTCCGCTCATCGCTTAACCTTGCCGCAGACGAGTAACTCGCCGGCTCGTTATGCAAAAAGCACGCGGTCACAGCACGAAGCTGCTCCCACCGCTTGTAGGCGCACGGTTTCAGGTACTATTTCACTCCCCTTCCGGGGTACTTTTCACCTTTCCCTCACGGTACTAGTCCGCTATCGGTCACCTAGGAGTACTTAGCCTTGGAGGGTGGTCCCCCCAGATTCAGTCCGCGTTTCACGGGTGCGGACTTACTCAGGTGCCATCCGGGAGGCTGTGCAGTTTCGTCTACGGGACGGTTGCCCTCTTTGGTTCGCGGTTCCACGCGATTCGACTACCACACAACTTTGTAACTCCACTATGGATGGTCCTACAACCCCGCCGTGGACGAATCCACGTCGGTTTGGGCTAATCCCTTTTCGCTCGCCACTACTCAGGGAGTCTCTTTTGATTTACTTTCCTCGGGGTACTGAGATGTTTCACTTCCCCCGCTTGGCTTTATCGTGGCTATGTGTTCACCACGAAATGACACCGCATTACCGGTGCCGGGTTTCCCCATTCGGAAATCCGCGGGTCAAAGGCTATTCAGCGCCTCACCGCGGCTTATCGCAGCCGTTCACGTCCTTCATCGCCTCTAGGTGCCAAGGCATCCACCATGCGCCCTTACTATCTTGACGGTGATCTTGCATGAGTCACTTAAGTGACTCACATTGAGTAGTGACCGAAGTCACCACTCGGTGATACCCGTTTACATTGGCTACTGTGCAGTTTTCAAGGTCCGTGAGGAGGCTCGGGCGCATGACCTGCAGCGCCAGTGCCGAAGCGCAGTGACCTGCCGGCGATGCGCCGGTCTCTCAAAACTCAACAGCATGCGGCGCGTTGCGGACTGGGAGCTGGCTCCCAAACAACGCGCCTTTCCAGGTCCGGTCGACATTTCTAGTCCGGATGCACTGCTGACACCGGTGAACTCGAGGTTCAACCAGAGCGTCAGACTCGCCAGGCACTATTGCCTGACGGGCTCCGGGTGTCCCAATAAGGGACTTCCCTAGAAAGGAGGTGATCCAGCCGCAGCTTCCGCTACGGCTACCTTGTTACGACTTCACCCCAGTCACGAGCCCCACCTTCGACGGCTCCCTCCCTTGCGGGTTAGGCCACCGGCTTCGGGTGTTGCTCACTCCCATGGTGTGACGGGCGGTGTGTACAAGGCCCGGGAACGTATTCACCGCGGCAATGCTGATCCGCGATTACTAGCAACTCCACCTTCATGCAGGCGAGTTTCAGCCTGCAATCCGAACCGAGACGCACTTTAAGGGATTCGCTCCACCTCGCGGTCTTGCAGCCCTCTGTATGCGCCAATGTAGCACGTGTGTAGCCCTGGACATAAGGGGCATGATGACTTGACGTCATCCCCACCTTCCTCCGGTTTGTCACCGGCAGTCTCGCATGAGTCCCCAACTAAATGCTGGCAACATGCGACGGGGGTTGCGCTCGTTGCGGGACTTAACCCAACATCTCACGACACGAGCTGACGACAGCCATGCACCACCTGTGATTCTGCTCCGAAGAGAAACCGTGTTTCCACGGCGGTCAGAAACATGTCAAGCCCAGGTAAGGTTCTTCGCGTCGCGTCGAATTAAACCACATGCTCCGCTGCTTGTGCGGGCCCCCGTCAATTCCTTTGAGTTTTAGCCTTGCGGCCGTACTCCCCAGGCGGGGTACTTAATGCGTTAGCGTCGGCACAGGGGGAGTCGACACCCCCTACACCTAGTACCCATCGTTTACGGCGTGGACTACCAGGGTATCTAATCCTGTTTGCTCCCCACGCTTTCGCGTCTCAGCGTCAGTACCGTCCCAGCGAGCTGCCTTCGCCATTGGTGTTCCTCCTGATATCTGCGCATTTCACCGCTACACCAGGAATTCCACTCGCCTCTTCCGGACTCTAGCTCGACAGTTTCCACCGGCATTCCAGGGTTGAGCCCTGGACTTTCACAGCAGACTTATCGAGCCGCCTACACGCGCTTTACGCCCAATGATTCCGGACAACGCTTGCCCCCTACGTATTACCGCGGCTGCTGGCACGTAGTTAGCCGGGGCTTCTTCTGAAGGTACCGTCACTCCAGCCGGCTATTCAACCGACGAAGCTTCGTCCCAACTGAAAGGGCTTTACAACCCGAAGGCCTTCTTCACCCACGCGGCGTTGCTGCGTCACGCTTTCGCGCATTGCGCAAGATTCCCCACTGCTGCCTCCCGTAGGAGTCTGGGCCGTGTCTCAGTCCCAGTGTGGCTGATCGTCCTCTCAGACCAGCTACGCATCGTAGCCTTGGTGAGCCGTTACCTCACCAACAAGCTAATGCGCCGCGGGCCGATCCCGATGCGGAGGCCGAAGCTTCCTTTCCCCAGCAGCCTTATGGCTGGAGGGCACATTTGGTATTAGCCCGAGTTTCCTCGGGTTGTCCCAATCATCGGGGCACGTTACCCACGTGTTACTCACCCGTTCGCGGCTCTGCCCCGGGCCGAAGCCCGGTTCGTCGCTCCACTTGCATGTGTTAGGCACGCCGCCAGCGTTCGTCCTGAGCCAGGATCAAACTCTCCGTGAAGAACTTCACAAAGAGCTGTCAGGAATTCCGCTCGCCGTAACGGCTCCGCGAACTATGCCGCGAAACCTGACGAGCAAAACCTGGGCCTCTCCCTGGTGGAAGAGACCCTCGCCTCCACGCCCGGCCGCAAGCGGCCTTCGGGAGCTCCAAGTACACAAGGGGAGCTCCGGGAGACGAGACGGGTTCAATCTTGGCGCCGTCACTCGATCGGCTCACGAAGGAGCCGGCCGACGACGGCGTCGAACCTGGACACACTCTCGGCCATAGGCAGGCCGAGGTGCGCATGCTGTTGAGTTTTCAAAGACCGTCGCCTCCTGGAAGAAGGGGATTCCCTCTAGAGGATGCGCCGAGGCCTTGCGGCGCTCGGGGCAGAAGAGTATAGCCACATCTCTCGCTTGGGGGCGCAAACTCACCCACTTGGGAGCGCGTGGCCGCGCTCACTGCATGCAGAAAGGTAGCGTACGCAGGCACGGAATGCGCAGCGGTCGCGCTGTGTTCTCCGTTCAGGCGATCAAAACCCGTGCAAATCGGCGCTTTCCGAGCTGCAGGACACGCCCGGCAACCGCGTCGGCCGGTACGTCGAGGGCGTCTCCGGGCACGGCCTCGCCGTCGAGCTTGACCCCGCCCTGAGCCAGCGAGCGGCGAGCCTCCGAGGTGGAGACGCCGAAGGCCTGCGCGAGCAGCGCGGGGATGTGCACGACGTCCTGTGCCGCAGCGAACTGACCTCGGGCACGTCCTCCGGAATCTCGTGCTGAACGTGGACACGGTCGAAGGCCTCCTCCGCCGATTCCGCGGCCTCGGCGCCGTGGAAGCGCTCCACCAACGCGCGTGCCAGCGCGCGCTTGGCGTCGCGAGGGCTGAGGTCGTCCGGGACCGCACGGCCCAGCAGCAATCCGTACCACGTCTCCATCGACGTGTCGGGGATGCTCAGCGTCTTGCCGTACATCTCCTCAGGCGGCTCCGTGACCCCGATGTAGTTACCGAGGGACTTGGACATCTTGCGCTCGCCGTCGGTGCCGGTCAGCAGCGGTGTCGTCAGCACGACCTGCTCGGGCTGGCCGTAGGCACGTTGGATGTCGCGGCCCATCAGCAGGTTGAACTTCTGGTCGGTCCCCCCGAGCTCGACGTCTGCTTTGACAGCAACTGAGTCGTAGCCCTGTAGCAGCGGGTAGAGCAGCTCGAGCATCGACACCGGCGTCCCCTCCGCGAGCCGCTTGGCAAAGTCCTCGCGCTCGATCATGTGCGCGACGGTGGTTGTCGCCAGCAGCCGGAACAGCTCCGCCATCGACATACTCGAGCCAGTCGCCGTTGAAGCGGACCTCCAGACGCTCCGGATCGAGCACCTTCATCGCCTGCTCCTGGAAGGTGGCCGCGTTTGCCCTGATCTGCTCGTCGCTCAACATCGGGCGCGTGGACGAGCGCCCGCTCGGGTCCCCCACCCGCGCCGTACCGTCACCGATGATCAGGACCACCGTGTGGCCGGCGTCCTGAAACTCACGCAGCTTCTGCAGGACCACCGTGTGACCGAGCGTGATGTCGGGAGCCGTCGGGTCGACCCCGAGCTTCACCCGCAGCGGCCTACCGAGCTTCAGCTTGGCCTCGAGCCCGCCCTCGGGCAGGAGTCGACCGCGTTACGCGACAGCCACGCGGCAGCTCTCGGAAGGGGTGGCCGCCATAGTGGCAATCCTAATGACCGGCTGACACTGCGCTCCGCGCGCTCCCGCTTCCGACTAAACTGCCGCCAGCCGGCAAGTGCCCATCAGGCGCGTTTGCCCAACGCAAGCGCCGGGTCCGGCGGGCGGCGAGGCGTGCGCAACAGGCGCAGTCGCCTTGAGGCTACGGTCGCATGAGCGTCGACGACAACTACACCCGCACAGATGGCGAGCAGCGTCCCGCGCCGATCGTCATCGCCCAACCGCAACGCCACAGGCTGAGGCGTCACCGCGGGCCGCAGGCGCCCGCGCCCGCGGGTGCGGAAGCTGCGCCTGCTTTTCGTGCTCACCGCGTTCGGCGCGCTGGCCGTGATCTCGATGCTGTTCGGTGCGCTGACGTCGATCGCCTCCGACCTGCCGAAGTTCGAGAACAAGATCCAGTTCAGCCGCAACCTCGACTCCTACATGTACGACGTCAACGGCAACCCGATCGGCCCGCTGGCCCCGGCCAGCACGCCGGCGATCGACAACTGGAACCAGATCTCGCAGAACATGGTCCATGCGATCGTCGCGGTCGAGGATCGCGGCTTCTGGAGCGAGTCGGGCATCAGCATTCGCGGACTCGTGCGCGCGGGCTTGGCCGACCTCACCGGCGGCAAGCTCCAGGGCGCCTCGACGATCCCCGAGGAGTTCATCAAGAACGTCCGCGAGGAGGAGGGCGACCGCACCGTCGCCGAGAAGCTGGTCGAGGCCGGCATGGCCTTCCAGCTCTCACACCACTGGACGCACGAGCGGATCCTGACCGAATATCTGAACACGATCTACTTCGGCAACGGCGCACTCGGCATCGAGGCAGCTGCCCGCGTCTACTTCGGCTGGGCGCACGGCTACGACCCGTCGAATCCAGATTCGGCGGCGCGGACTCCTGCGGCGACGCCGACGCGCAGCACCCGAGCCGCAAGGAGTGCGCGAGCGTTCTGACGGTTCCCCAGGCCGCGCTGCTGGCGGGCATGGTGGCCAACCCGAGCGCCTTCAACCCGGCCGGCAACTCCACCGAGCGCGCGGCGGCCAAGACTCGACGCAACCTGGTGCTCTACGACATGTATGAGCAGCACTACATCTCCCAGGCCGATTACGAGAAGTGGCAGAACACGCCGCTGCCAACCGCCGACCAGATCCAGCAGCCGCAGCAGCAGCCATCGGCCGCTCCGTACTTCACGAGCTGGGTCGAACCACAGGTCGTGCGGGCGCTTGAACACGAGGGCCTTTCGCCCAAGCAGGCCGAGTACGAGGCCTACTACGGCGGACTCAAGATCAAGCTGAGCATCGACCTGAACCTGCAGCACGAGGCTCAGACCGTCGTCAATGACGAGCTCCCCGCCGGTGAGGGCCTCCCGACCGCCTCGCTGGTTGCGATCTCCAACAAGACCGGCGAGGTCCGTGCGATGGTCAGCGGCGACGGCCCCGACTACCAACAGGAACCGTTCAACCTGGCGACGATGGGCTACCGCCAGCCCGGATCGTCGTTCAAGGTGTTCACGCTGGCGGCTGCGCTCTCAAAGGGCCTGATCACGCCCTACACCGAGTTCGACTCCCACCAGCTCACGATCAACTTCGTCAAGAAGAATGGCAACGCGTTCTACGCGCCGAACGGCACCGGTCGCTTCCCGGTGCACAACTTCGGGAACGTCTACAGCGGTGAGATCCCGATGACGACGGCGACCGCAACGTCGGACAACAGCGTCTTCGCGCAGCTCGGCACCGAGCAGGGAATGGGAACCAGGATCGTCGCCAAGTACGCAAAGCTGCTCGGCATCCGCTCGCCGGTGTCTCGCAACCCGTCGATGATCCTCGGCGGCCTCAGCACCGGCGTCTCCGCGCTCGACATGGCCCACGCCTATTCGACGGTGGCCAACGGCGGCGTCAAGGTCTTCAATCCGGTTCTGGGTGATGTGCAGGGCGGCCCGATCGGCATCGACAAGATCTCGAACTGCGGCAAGTGCGTATCCAAGAACGGCGACCCTCATCCTACGATCACCAACTGGGGCACGATGAGGACCAACCGGGTGCTCCCGCCCGAGGTCGACGCGACGCTCACCGAGCTGCTGCACGGACCTGTGGATGACAGCTACGGGACCGGAACGGCCGCCGCGATCCCAGGCGTCGACATCGCCGGCAAGACCGGCACGACTTCGAACTACGTCGACGCCTGGTTCGTCGGCTACACCCCGCAGATGACTGTCGCGGTCTGGGTCGGCTACCCCAACAGCGGCAAGCCGATGACAGACCTCTACTACGGCAAGCCCGTCGAGGGCGGCACCTTCCCCGCTGTGATCTTCCACAACTACGTCACGGGGGCACTGCAGATCCTGCAGGACGAGACCAGCAACAGGAAGGCGGCGGCGGACACCGTGACGACGCTGACGCCCACCTACACCGGACCCACCTCGAGCACCGGCACCGGGACTGGCACCGGTACGAACTCGACG
This sequence comes from uncultured Actinomycetota bacterium, assembly GCA_963818135.1. Classification (GTDB taxonomy): domain Bacteria; phylum Actinomycetota; class Thermoleophilia; order Solirubrobacterales; family Solirubrobacteraceae; genus Palsa-465. Next base: position 56,716 of record CAWFRF010000021.1, on the reverse strand, counting down.
CAGACGACGGCGACCAACGGCACGACCGCGCCCGCGAACACACCGGCAACCCAGCAGACGGCGAGCGCCGGCGGGACCTCGGCGACGCAGAACTCGGCGGCCGGCGGCTCGTCGAACCAGACCGAGACGCTGCCGCAGACGACCTCACCGCCGCCGCCAGCCTCGTCGTCGGGTGGGTCCACCGGTGGGTCCACCGGCGGGACCACCGGTGGCTCCGGGCTCTAGAGAATTCTCAGAGCGGATTCCTGACGGGCACCGACAGGTAGCGACTGCCGGCCAGGCAGAACCGCCACGGGAGCTCCGCCGCCTTGGTGATCCCGATCCGGCGGTCCCGCTGGACCACCGGATCGCTGAAGCGCTCCGGTCGCCCCGAGATCACGACCGGCCCGCTCTCCAGATCAGACCCGTTGTCGGCCAGCGTCACGCCGAGCGCCTGTGTGAGCTTGCCCGGCCCCGAGCAGAGAGCCCTGTCCTGACTTGGATCGAGGCCACGACGCTCAGCCATCAGCTCAAGGCCCTCGAGCGGCTGGAGCGCTCTGATCAGCACCGCCGCGCCGACGCCCTCCAACTCACACACCGCGTTCAGCATCGCGTGGATGCCATAGGAGAGGTAGACGTATGCCTTCCCAGGCGGCCCGAAGATCACCTCAGTCCGTGCAGTGAGACCGACAAACGCGTGGCAGGCGGGCTCGCTGTCGTGGTAGGCCTCGGTCTCCACGATCACGCCGCTGCACGGGCCGTGGGTGACGACGCAGCCGATCAGATCCTCGGCAACCTCGAGCACCGGCCGGACATAGAAGTCGGGTTTCACCGTCCCGCGCGCGCACGCTCGAGCTCGGCGCGTGCGTACGCGAGCTGTTCGCGTACCGCGGTCGACCCCGTTCCGCCGCGCGAGGCCTTGGATTCAAGCCAGGCCCCATCTGCGAGCAGCTCGTAGAACCCGTCGGGATCGAGGAGCGGCGAGGCGTTGATCAGCTCCGCCGGCGTCAGCTCAGATAGCGTGCGTCCGCTGCTCACCGCCAGCCGCACGAGCTCGCCGACGACGTGGTGCGAGCTGCGGAACGGCAGCCCGCGCTTGACCAGGTAGTCGGCGACGTCGGTCGCGGCCAGGAACTCATCGCCGGCCGCCTCCGCGAGTCGCTCGCGGCTGAACGAGATTGTGCTCAGCATCCCCTGCGCAGCGGCGAGCACCAGCTCAAGCGTGTCGACGGCATCGAACAGGTGCTCCTTGTCCTCCTGCATGTCCTTGTTGTACGTGAGCGGCAGGCCGTGCATCACGCCATGGAGCGCCCCGAGATGCGCGACGATCCGCGGGGCCTTTGCGCGCAGCAGCTCGGCCGCGTCGGGGTTCTTCTTCTGCGGCATGATCGAGGAACCCGACGCCCAGGCGTCGGAGACCTCGGCGAAGCGGAACTCCTCACTGGACCAGAGGACGATCTCAGCGCCGAGCCGCGAGAGGTGCGTGGCGCAGGTGCTGGCGGCCGACAGGTAGTCGAGCACGAAGTCCCTGTTTGAGACCGCGTCGATCGAGTTCTCGGAGACAGCAGCGAAACCGAGCTCGGAAGCGAGCAGCTCACGATCGGTGGCGAAGTTCACACCGGCCAGGGCTCCTGTGCCGAGCGGAAGCGCATCGGTCCCGTCGAGCACGACCCTGAAACGCCGCTCGTCACGGAGCAGCATCCATGCGTAGGCGAGCAGGTGGTGGCCGAGATAGACGGGCTGGGCGCGCTGCAGGTGCGTGTAGCCGGGCATCGGCCAATCGATGTGACGCTCAGCCAGGTCGAGCACGGTCTGCACGAGCTCGAGCGTCGCGGCGGCGGCATCCACTGCCGCATCACGCGTGAACATCGCCATGTCGGTCGCGATCTGATCGTTGCGCGAACGGGCCGTGTGCAGCCGGCCGCCGGCTTCGCCGGCGAGCTCAGTGACCCGACGCTCGATCGCCATGTGGACGTCCTCGTCACCCTCGGCGAAGACGAACGTGTTGTCGCGTACCTCCTCGGCCACCCGGCCGAGCGCCGCGTGGAGCGCGTCGCGGTCCTCGTCGCTGATGACGCCGCTGGCAGCCAGCATCGTCGCGTGCGCGACGGACCCCTGGACGTCGTACGGGGCCAGGCGCCAGTCGAACGCCAGCGAGTCGTTCATGCGCCTGAAGATGTCGTCCTGAGGCACCGCCATGCGCGGGCTGGACATCAGGCGACGCGAAGAAGTCATCCAGCGCGCGATGCTAACGATCCACGAGTTGCGCGTGCGGTCTGCAGCACACCCATCAGCTCCTCGGCAACGCGTGCGACCTGACCCTCGCTCATCTGCGGAAAGAACGGAATCGCGATCGAGCGCGCGGCAACGTCCTCGCAGACCGGGAACTGACCCGGACGGTAGCCGAAGGTCTCGCGGTAGTAGCTCATCAGGTGGATCGCCGGGAAGTACGGCTTGGCTGCGATCCCGCGCGCCGCCCAGCTGCGTGACCACCGCGTCGCGATCCAGCCCACGCGGCAGCTGGACCACGTACACGAACCAGCCACGCCGAGCCTGCCCGGAGTTCTCACAGGGAAGCGTGAGCTCGGGGATCTCCTGCAGCGCTTCGCGATACAGGCCCGCCACCCGCTCGCGACCGGCGAGTAGGTCGTCAAGTCGCTCGAGCTGCGCCAGCCCAAGCGCACAGGCGATGTCGGAGAGGCGGTAGTTGAACCCCAGGCGGTCATGGTCGAGCCAGTCCATGTTGGGAGCGCGGCCCTGGTTGCGCTCGGAGTCCATCCGCTCCTTGAGCGCCGGGTCGCCGGTCACCACCATCCCGCCTTCCCCGGTCGTCATCTGCTTGTTGGCGTAGAAGGCGAACACGGCCGGGTGACCACGGCCGCCAACCGGGCCACCATCAGCGTAGGTGCCGCCGAGCGCCTCACAGGCGTCCTCGACTATCGGCACCCCGGTCAGTTCGAGCCGCGCCATGTCGACCGGGTAACCAAACACGTGCACCGGCAGGAGCGCCGACGTGACGGACGTCACCGCTGCCGCCGCGGCCTCGACGTCGAGGTTCAGCGTCACGGGGTCTATGTCGACGAACACCGGCCGCGCGCGCTCGTAGATCGCCACGTTGGCACTGGCCACGAACGAGAACGGCGTCGTGATCACCTCCGTGCCGTCGCTCACGCCGACGGCGCGCAGCGCGAGGTGAAGTCCTGTCGTTCCCGAGGAGACCGCGCTCGCGCAACGGGCGCCGACACGCGCCGCGAACGCCCGCTCGAACTCGGGCCCGCGCGGCCCCAGGGATAGGTGCCCGGAGCGCAGTACCTCGAGCACCGCCTGCTCCTCCGGTTCACCGAGCACCGGCCGGGCGAGCGGGATTGGATCCGCCGGCCCGGACGTCTCGAAGGCGGTCACGAGGACGCGCGCGCCTCGTCCGCGCGCACGGGCCGCCGCCCTTCCTGCATTCCAAGCTCGAGCGAGTCGACCAGCGCCTCCCAAGACGCCTCGATCACATTGTCGGAGACGCCGATCGCACCCCACTCCTGCTCACCGTCGGAGGAATCGAGCAGCACGCGGGTGATCGCGTCACTGGCCTTGGCGCCGTCGAGGATCCTGACCTTGAAGTTGACGAGCTTGATCGTGTCGAGCTCCGGATACACCCGCGCGAGCGCTCCTCGCAGCGCCCGGTCGAGCGCGCTCACGGGACCGTTGCCCTCGGCGGTGAACAGGTAGCGCTCGCCGTCGACCCAGAGCTTGATCGTGGCCTCGGTCTCGACACGCCCGTCGGCGCGCTTCTCGGCGGACACGCGCCACGACTCGAGCGTGAACAGCGGCGTGTACTCGCCGCTCTCCTTGCGCATCAGCAGCTCGAACGAGCCGTCGGCCGCCTCGTAGTGGTAGCCCTCGTGCTCGCGCTCCTTGACGCGCTCGATCAGTCTCGCGGCGGCGGCATCGTCGAGCTGGATGCCGGCCTCAGTGGCGCGTGCGCGGATCGTTCCCTTGCCCGAGAGCTCAGACACCAGCACGGCCCGGTCGTTGCCGATGATCTCCGGGTCGATGTGCTCGAATGTGCTCGGGTCGGCGCTGACGCCGGCCACGTGCATGCCCCCCTTGTGCGCAAAGGCGTTGCGCCCGACATACGGCTGGTTGTGGTTCGGGGTGAAGTTCAGGAGCTCGTCAAAGAAATGCGAGCTCGTGGTGAGCGCGTGCAGCTGCTCGGGACTCACGCACTGATAGCCGCGCTTGAGCTGGAGGTTGGGGATCACCGTCGTCAGATTGGCGTTGCCGCAGCGCTCCCCGTAGCCGTTCTGCGTGCCCTGAACGTGCGTGGCGCCGGCCTCGACCCCTGCCAGTGTGTTTGCGACACCGCAGCCCGCGTCGTCATGGCAGTGGATCCCGATCCTGACGCCGGTTGGGCCAAGCTCGTGCACCACCATCGCCATCGCCTCCGCGACGCCGTCCGGCAGCGCACCGCCGTTGGTGTCACAGCAGGTGATGGTCTCGGCGCCCGCCTGCGCTGCGGCCCGTAGGCAGGCGAGCGCGTACTCGCGGTCGTCGACGAAGCCGTCGAAGAAGTGCTCGGCGTCGTAGATGACCCGCTTGCCTGCGCCGACGAGGAACGCGATCGACTCGGAGATCATCCGCAGGTTCTCGCCGCGGTCCACCTTGACGACCTTCTCGAGGTGCAGGCTCCAGGTCTTGCCGACGAGCGTGCAGACCGGCGCGAAGCAGTCAGCCAGGATCTGGAGCGCGGGATCGTCCTGCGCCCGCACGTCTCGCCGGCGCGTCATCCCGAATGCTGCGATCTGCGCGTGCTGGAAGTGCTCGCCGGCCAGCAACTCGAAGAGCTCGAGCTCCTTGGGGTTGGAGCTCGGGAAGCCGGCCTCGATCAGGTCGATCCCGAGCTCGTCGAGCATGTGCGCGACGCGCACCTTCTCGTGCGCCGACAGCGACATGCCCTCCCCCTGCATGCCATCACGCAGGGTGGTGTCGTAGAGCTCGATCTTGGTCATTTCAATGTGCCGGCGCGGGCACTTCGACGTGATCGAGCCACTCCGCGTAGCGCGGCTCGCGGCCGCGGATGGCGTCCTCGAACACGCGCTGCAGCTCGGCGGTAATAGGTCCGCGGCTGCCGCTGCCGACGGGGTGATCGTCGACCTCGCGGATCGCCGCGACCTCCGCGGCGGTGCCGGTGACGAACAGCTCGTCGGCCATCGCCAGCTCGGTGCGGGTGATGTCGCGCTCGACGATCTCGTAGCCGAGATCGCGCGCGATGCGCATCACGGAGTTGCGCGTGATCCCCTCGAGGATCCCACCGGCGAGGCTGGGCGTGTGGATCGTGTCGTCCTTGACCAGGAAGATGTTCTCGCCGCTGCCCTCACCGACGAAGCCCCGCTGGTCGAGCAGGATCGCCTCCTCGTAGCCGGCCTTGGTCGCCTCGATCTTCGCGAGGATGCTGTTCAGATACTGACCGGTGGCCTTCGACTCAGGGACGAAGGAGTCGCCGTTCATGCGCCGCCAGCTTGCGACCTTCGCGCGGATGCCGACCTGCTTGGAGTCCTCGCCCAGGTAGGCTCCCCACGGCCACGCCGCGATCGAGACGTCGACCGGAGCCTCGAGCGGGAAGAGACCCATGACGCCATAGCCGCGGAACGCGATCGGGCGGATGTAGCACTCGCGCAGACCGTTGCTGATCAGCAGCTCGTGCGTCGCCTGCCGCAGCTCCTCCCGCGTGTACGGGATCGGCATGTAGTAGAGCTCGGCCGAGCGGAACAGCCGCGCGATGTGGTCATGGTGGCGGAAGATCGCGGTGCCGCTGACCGTCTCGTAGGCGCGCACGCCCTCGAACACGCCGGTGCCGTAGTGGAGCCCGTGCGACAGTACGTGCACCTTCGCGTCCTCCCAGGCAACGAGTTCTCCGTTCAGCCAGATGAGGTCCGCTTGATCCACGTCGTACTCCTTAGAGGTTGGAAAGAACGGCCTGCGTCGCCTCGCGGGTATCCGCGCTGCCCCCCAGGTCGCGTGTGCGCAGGCCGGCCGCGAGCGCACGGTCAACGGCCGATTCTATCGCCGCCGCCTCACTCTCCAAGCCGAGCCCGTGCCGGAGCATCATCGCCGCGGAGAGGAACATCGCCATCGGATTGGCAGCGCCGCTTCCGGCGATATCGGGGGCGGAGCCGTGCACGGGCTCGAACAGGCCCGGGTTGCCGGCGTCGCCCAATGAGGCGCTTGGCAGCATCCCGATCGAGCCGGTCAGCGTCGCGGCCTCGTCGCTGAGGATGTCGCCGAACATGTTCTCGGTGACGATCACATCGAAGTCGGCTGGGTTCGAGACCAGCTGCATGGCCGCGTTGTCGACGAGGATGTGCTCGAGCTCGACCGTCGGGAACTCAGCCGTGTGAACCTCGCGGACCACCTCGCGCCAAAGCCGGCTCGTCTCGATCACGTTCGCCTTGTCGACGCTCGAGACCTTACGCCTGGCCGCCTTGAACGCCACCCGTGCGATCCGCTCGACCTCCTCGCGCGTATACACACAGAGGTCGGATGCGGCGTCGGCTGTGCGCGTCTTCTCACCGAAGTAGATCCCGCCCGTCAGCTCGCGCACGACCAGCAGATCGGTGCCCTCGATCACCTCGCGCTTGAGGGGGCTCGCGTCGTAGAGCGCGGGCAGTGGACGCACCGGTCGCAGGTTCGCGTAGAGCCCAAGGCCCTTACGCAGCCCGAGCAGGCCCTGCTCAGGTCGCGGCTTGCTCGGGTCGGTCGTGTCCCACTTGGGTCCGCCGACAGCGGCCAGCAGCACGGCGTCAGAGGCCTGGCAGGCAGCCAGCGTGTCATCGGTCAGGGCGACGCCGTAGGCGTCGATCGAGGCCCCGCCGAAGAGGTGCTCCTCGTAGTCGAAGCTCGTACCCACGGCGGCGAGCACCTCGAGCGCGGGAGCGATGATTTCAGGGCCGATCCCGTCGCCGGGCAGCAGGATTATCTTGGAAGCCATAGGGCCCGGAAGCTACCGGATCTACTGGTTGCGAACGGATCAGGTCCGCAGGTAGCGGCCCTGCGCGAAGATCCGGTAGTTCACCGCGAACAGCGCGCCGGTGAACAGCGACCAGGAAGCCGAACGCCAGCGGGATGTTCGTGTCGTGGTAGCCGATGAAGCCGTAACGCACCAGCGCGATCATGTAGTAGACCGGGTTGAAGCGGGTCAGCGTCTGCCACGGCTGCGGCAGCAGCGAGGCGCCGTAGAACACACCGCCGAGGAAGATGAGCGGCTGGAGCACGAACGTCTGGTAGAGCGCGACATCGTCGAACTGTTCGGCCCGCACCCCGACGAGCACCCCGGCCTGAGCAAAGAACAGGCCGACGAGGATCAGACCTGGGATCAGCACGAATGCGTGCGTCACCGGCAGCGACAGCAGGAGCGCCGCGACGATGTAGGTGAGTACCGAGACGATAAAGCCACGGATGAAGCCGCCGAGCGTGAAACCGAGCAGCAACTGCATCGGTGAGGCCGGCGACGAGAGCTGGTCGTCGATCGAGTGGGTGAACTTCTGCTGAAGGATCGATGAGGAGTTGTTGGAGAAGGCGTTCAGCGCCCAGGCCATCATGATCAGTCCCGGGATCACGAACACGATGTACTTGTAGCCGTGGATCTGGTGGATGCGGGTGCCCAGCGCGGCACCGAACACCGAGATGTAGAGGAAGGTCTCCAGCAGCGGTCCACCCAGCGTCTGCCGCTTGATCTTCATGAAGCGGTTGACCTCTCGCCGGATCAGCGACAGCAACCTGATCTGTGACGCGCTCATGCCGCGGTGTCCTCGATGTGCACGCGCGAGAGCTCCTGGCGTCCGACCAGGGCCAGGTATGCGTCCTCCAGGTTGCTGACGCTGTAGCGCGCGGCGAGCTCGGGGATCGTTCCCTGGGCTGCGATCTCGCCGTGGTTGATGAAGGCGATGTGATCGCAGAGACGCTCGGCCTCTTCCAGGTAATGGGTCGTGAGCATGATGCTCGTGCCCTCGCTGTTGATCTTCTCGATGTACTGCCACAGCTCGAGGCGCAGCTCGATGTCGACGCCGGCCGTGGGCTCATCCAGGATCAGCAGGCGCGGACGGTGCATCAGCGCACGCGCGAGCGTCAGCCGGCGCTTCATGCCGCCTGAGAGCGTGCGCGTGCGTTCCTGGCGCTTGCTCGTCAGCGAGAACACCTCCAACAGCTCAGCCGCGCGCTCGCGGCGGTCGGCCTTGCTCATGCCGAAGTAGCCGCCGTGCAGGTCGAGCGTCTCCTCGAGCGTCAGGAACATGTCGAGGTTGATCTCCTGCGGCGCCAGCGCGACCGCCTCGCGTGCCTCGCGGTAGTGGTGAACTGCGTCGTGTCCGAAGACCTCGACGCCACCGGAGGTCGGACGCGCGAGGCCCGTGATGCAATGGATCATGGTCGACTTGCCGGCGCCGTTGGGGCCGAGCAAGCCGAAGAACTCGCCGGCGCCGATCTCGAGCGAGACTCCCTTGAGCGCCTCGAATCCGTTCGGATAGCGCTTGACCAGGTCGCGCACCGACAGCGCAGGCGTCACCTGGCCTCCCCCGCCCGGCGGGCGACCATGTTCAGGCGCACGTACTCGAGCGTCAGCGGTATTCCGGTGCGGGCGAGCACGGCGCGGATGAAGCTCTGATGGAGGTCCTCTGGGAGCAGATCGAGGTGACGCACAAGACAAACAGTACGAACAAAGGGCTCTGGGTCATCGAGCGTCGTCGGCCGGGGCTCGAGCCAGGTCTCCACATCGACGAACCCGGCCGCGCTGAGACGCTCGGCCGTGATGTCGGCGCGCGCGTAGTTCCACGGGCCCTTCCAGTCCGTGAAGTAGGGCGCGAACTCACCGCTGCGGGCGACCTCATCGGCGGTGATCCGGAAGCCGTCGATGTTGCCGAAGCCGCCACACTGCGCCACCAGCTGACCGCCCGGCTTGAGCGCCGACGCCAGCGCGGCAAACAGCTTCGGGTGATCCGGGATCCAGTGGAACGTCGCGTTGGAGAAGATCGCGTCCACAGGCTCGGGCAGCGCCAGCTCCGTCAGGTCCTGGCAGTACGCGGTGACCTTGTCTCCGAGCGCCTGCTTGGTGTGCTCGACCATCGACGGCGCGACGTCCACGGCGTAGACGCGCCCGCGTGGGACCAGGTCGACGAGCATCGCGGTGACCTTGCCGGACCCACACCCGGCATCGAGCACCACCTCGTCGCCGTGCAGGTCCAGGCGCTCGAGCTGCTCACGGGCCCACGCCTGTTGAGGCGCGGAGATCTGGTCGTAGGTCGATGCGTCCCAATCGCGTGTGCTCATACGGAGGTTCCCTTCACCGCGACGAGCACGGCTTCTTCCCAATACTTGTAGACAGCGTCCGCAGTGGGAAAGCCCGCAGCCCGCAGCCACTGGAGTTGACTCTCGACGTCCGCGCAGCGGTCGTGCCCGCGGCGTTCGATCGAGGCGCTCAGCTCGGCCTCGACTCGCGCCGAGCTCCCTGCACATACGCTGCCACTTCTCAACGTACAGCTCGGCCAGCTCCGGCGTCGGACCGAGAACCTGCTCGGCGTTCACGAACACTCCGCCGGGCCGGAGCACGTCGTGAACCCGTGCGAAGAGCAGACGCTTGCCCTCGTCCTCGAGATGATGGATCGCCAGCGCAGAGATCACGGCGTCAAACGGCCCCTCCGGCAGCTCGCCAGCCATGTCCCGCACATACACCGCCACCACCTGCTCCCCAAGACGCTCGCTGTGCCTCAGCGAGCATCTCTGGCGACCCATCAAGCAGTTCGAAACGAGCATCCGGATAGCCGCTCGGCGACCATCGCCGTGAGCAATCCGGTGCCGGCGCCGAGATCCAGGACGCGAGCTATGGAGCTGCCCGGAGGCGCACTCGCTCAGTGCGTCGACGGCGGCTCCATAGAACGCGTCGAACCCAGGAACGAGCCGACGCCGCAACGCGGTGTACTCGGCAGCGTGTGCCGAGAAAGCCTGTGACGCGCAGCGGCGTACTCATACAGACGTCGTCACCGGCCCGGAGCGCTCACGGTCCGACTCGTACGCCGCGATCGCCTGCTCCTGCTGGAGGGTCATGCCGACGTCGTCGAGGCCGTTGAGCAGCCTGTGCTTGATGCTCTGCGTCGATCTCGAACTTGGCGCTCCCCCCCGGCCAGCGGACCTCCTGGTTAGCCAGATCGACCTGTGCGTTGCCGGCCTCGGCGATCGCGTGGCAATCCTCGGCCGAGAGCGCGATCGGCAGCAGCCCGATCTTGGTGCAGTTCGAGTAGAAGATGTCGGCGAAGCTCTGCGCGATGATCGCCTGGAAGCCGTAGTCCTCGAGGCCCCACGGCGCGTGCTCGCGGCTCGATCCGCAGCCGAAGTTGCGGCCGGTCACGAGGATCGGGTTCTGCGGAAGGTTCCAGTCCGGTTCCTTGGCCCAGTCGTAGAACAGGAACTCACCGAAGCCCGTCCGCTCGACACGCTTGAGGAACTGCTTGGGCATGATCTGATCGGTGTCGACGTCGTTGCGGTTGAGGACCGACACCGGGCCGGTGATGGTTTCAATTGCCTTCATCGGTTCAGGCTCCTCTACGCGTTTGCGGGTTCGCGGTTGTAGTTGCGGATGTCGACGAAGTGGCCCTCGATGGCGGCTGCAGCGGCCATCTGCGGGGAGACGAGATGGGTGCGCGCTCCGCGTCCCTGGCGGCCCTCGAAGTTGCGATTCGAGGTCGACGCCACGCGCTCGCCCGGCGCCGCGATGTCCGGGTTCATACCCAAGCACATCGAGCATCCGGCGGCGCGCCAGTCGAAGCCGGCGTCGCGGAAGACCTGGTCGAGACCCTCGGCCTCGGCCTGCTCCTTGACCTGCACAGAGCCCGGGACGACCATCGCGTACACGCCGTCTGCCACCTTGCGACCCGCGACCACTTCGGCCGCAGCGCGCAGGTCGCCGATCCGCGAGTTGGTGCAGGAGCCGATGAACACGCGGTCGAGAGTGATCTTCTCGATCGGCGTTCCGCCCTCGAGGCCCATGTACTCGAGCGCCCGCTCGTCCTGCTCGCCGGCCGGTTGTGGCACGCTGTCGGCGACCCCGACGACCATGCCCGGGTTGGTGCCCCAGGTGACCATCGGGCTGATCTGCGCGCAGTCGATCGTGATCTCGCGGTCGAAGTGTGCGCCCTCCTCGGTGTGGAGATCGCGCCAGTCGTCCGGCACGGTCGGCGGGTGCGGCGGGGCGGCCGATCACGAAGTCGAAGGTGGTCTGGTCGGGCGCGATCATGCCGGCGCGGCCACCGCCCTCGATCGTCATGTTGCAGACCGTCATGCGGCCCTCCATCGAGAGCTGCTCGATCACCGGTCCCGCGTACTCGACGACATATCCGGTGGCGCCGTCCACGCCCATCTGGCCGATCGTGTAGAGGATCAGGTCCTTGGCGGTGACACCGAAGCCGAGATCGCCGACGTAGTTGATCCGCATCGACTTGGGCTTCTGCTGCACCAGACACTGGGTGGCCAGCACGTGCTCGACCTCGCTGGTGCCGATGCCGAAGGCCAGCGCGCCGAAGGCCCCGTGCGTGGCGGTGTGCGAGTCGCCGCAGACGATCGTCATACCGGGCTGCGTGACGCCCAGCTCCGGACCGATGACGTGCACGATTCCCTGGTGCTCGGAGCCGAGCGAGTAGATCGGGATCCCGAACTCAGCCGCGTTTCGCTCAAGCGTCTCCACCTGGATCCGCGAGAGCTCGTCCTTGATCAGGCGGGCTGAAGCGGTGCCATCGGTCGGCGTGTTGTGATCGGCCGTGGCGAGCGTGCGGTCGGGACGCCTGACCTTGCGGCCATTCATCCGCAGGCTGTCGAAGGCCTGTGGGCTCGTGACCTCGTGCACCAGGTGCAGATCGATGTAAAGCAAGCCGGGGGCGACTTCATGGCGCTCCCAAATCTTGTCGAACAGGCTCTTGGGCATCTCTCTAACTCCGTCTCAGGCCGGCGCTCACGACCGCGAGCAGTACGGCGTCTTGGTTTCCAGGGTTCTCGAAGTGGTGTGGCAGGTCGGCGTCGAAGGTCACGCAATCGCCAGAGTGCAGCTCGAAACGGCGGCCGTCGCAGGCCAGCACGACCTGCCCAGACTCGACCAGCGCCGTCTCGCGGCTTCCGGGCTCATGGACCGGCGGGTCGCCGCGACCGCCGGTCGCGGCACCGGGCGCGAGCGTGTGGCGCGACGAGCTCGGCGCGCTGTCCGGGTAGCGGCGGGCTGAGGATCTCATAGCCGTGGCCTTTACCCGGTCGGACCCTTGCGTCGCTCGCGTTTGCGTACGACCGTCACGGCGCCGTCCTCGTCGAGCCGCAGCAGCTGCGAGAGTCGCAGGTCCAGCCCGGACGCGATCCGCGTGGCCACCTGCAACGTCGGCGAGGTCTCCCCGCGCTCGACCTGAGACAGCATCGGGGCACTCACGCCGGAGCGCTCGGCCAGGTCGCGCAGCGACAGGTCCATCGCCTCCCGGAGTGCACGCACGCGCGCTCCGAGGGCCTCCGGAGATGCTGCAGTCTGCTCAGCCGTCGCCATACGCGCGTATGTTATCGCATACAGCTGTACGCTGTGCGACGGTGATGGAGCGTCCCAGACATCCTCGTGCTCGGTGGCGGTGGCCGCCAGGGCGATGCCTGGATGACCGGACTGCTCGCCGGGCTCGAGGACGCCCACGGGATCTCGTTCGCAGACTGCGACTACTTCGTGGGCACATCGGCCGGCAGCATCGTCGCGGCCAAGCTCGCTTCCGGACGGCGCTTGGATCGTCCGGACGCAGCTGATCCCGGCCGAGCGTGGTTGGTTCCGCTTCCGGTGAGCAATCGCCATGGCCGAATTGGGCGGCGAACTCGGCAATGGCAATTGCCGCACCGTTCGCTCACATTGGCCTCCAGACTCGGTAGAGCCCCCGGCGAAGCGTTGCGGGGTGCCGCGTTACGGCTTCTGCCCTCCTCAGCGCGGGAGACGTTGGACTTCGATCGGGCGTTTGGACCTGACGGCGGGGGGTTTGACGGGCGGCTGCGGGTAGTGGCCGTCGATCGCAGCGCGGGACGGCGAGTCGCGTTCGGTTCGCCGGGCGCGCCGCAGGCTACGGTGGCGCAGGCTCTGACCGCGTCCTGTGCGTTGCCCCTCGTCTTTCCGCCGGCGATCATCAGTGGCCGCGAATATGTCGACGGCGCAATCTGGAGCCCAACCAACGCCGATCTCGCGCCTGCCGCCCGGGATGCGCACGTGCTGATCCTCGCCACGATGGCGAGCCGCCACGGCCCATTCCACGGCCCCGTCAGAGCCGCCTCCCGGGCAGCCATGCTGATCGAGGCATCGGCCCTGAAGGCGCGTGGCTCGCACGTCCGCATGATCGCTCCCGATCGGAACTCCGCCGTTTCGATCGGCAGCGACCTGATGTCTGGCGCGAAACTCGACGAGACGCACGCCGCCGGGTACGCGCAGGGCCTGATCCCCTAAGGAGTGCTCGCGAGCGCCGCCTCGCCACGCTCACCGTCGCGCCTGCGCACCGCGTTCGAGAGCGCGCGGACGTAAGCGCGCGCCGCGGCCTCGACGATGTCGGTCGAGACACCCTGGCCGGAGCCGCTGAAGCCATCGACCTCGACGACGATCGAAGTCTCGCCGAGAGCGTCCTGACCGCCGGTCACCGCGCCGATGTGAAATTCGCGCAGGCGTGCGTCGACCCCGGTGGCGACGTTGATCGCATGGAAGATCGCGTCGATCGGGCCGTCGCCGCCGAACGATCCCTCGAGCTCCTCCCCTTCCGGGCTGCGGATGCCGACCTTGGCGTGCGGCGGCCGGCGCGTCGAGGACTCGACGTCGAACCACTCGAGCGTGTAGCCGAGCTCCTCGGCCTGCTCACGCAACTCGTCGGTCAGCAGCGCCTCGAGGTCCATCGCCGTCACCTGCTTCTTCTTGTCAGCGATCTCCTTGAAGCGCTTGAACGCCTGGTTCAGGGTCTGGCCGGAGATCTCGTAGCCGAGCTCGCTCAGCGCCTGCTGCAGCGCGTGGCGCCCGGAGTGCTTGCCGAGGACCAGCTGGTTGGAGTCGAGCCCGATCGAGGTGGCATCCATGATCTCGAAGGTGCTGCGCTCCTTGAGCACGCCGTCCTGGTGAATCCCCGACTCGTGCGCAAAGGCGTTGCGCCCGATGATCGCCTTGTTGGGCTGCACGGGATAACCGGTGAGGCGCGAGACGATGCGCGAGGTGCGAGCGATCTCCCTGGTGACCGCACCCGTGTGCACGCCGAGCTCGGCCTGCCGCGTGGCGATCAGCATGATCAGCTCCTCGAGCGCGGCGTTGCCGGCCCGCTCGCCGATGCCGTTGACGGCGCACTCGACCTGGCGCGCGCCGGCCATCACGCCGGCGATCGAGTTGGCGACCGCAAGGCCCAGATCGTCGTGACAGTGGACCGAGAGCACGACGTCGTGCAGGCCAGGCACGAGCTCGTACAGGCGCGTCAGGAAGGCGGCGTACTCCTGCGGCATCGCATAGCCGACTGTGTCGGGGATGTTGATCGTGGTCGCACCCTCGTCGAGCGCGATCTGCAGGATCTCGGCGGTGAAGTCGATGTCCGAGCGGGTCGCATCCATCGGCGAGAACTCGACGTCCTCACAGAGCGACCTGGCGTGCGCGACCGCCGCCCGCGCCATCCCGCGCACGTCGTCGCGAGTGTTCTGCATCTGGTACTTGATGTGGATGTCCGAGGTCGAGATGAAGGTGTGGATGCGCGGGCGCTCGGCATCCTTGAGCGCGCCCCAGGCGGCGTCGATGTCACCGGGGAAGGCGCGTGCCAGCCCGGCGATCACTGGCCCGTCGACGTGCGAGCGATCGCCTGAACCGCCTCGAAGTCCCCGGGCGAGGCAATCGGGAAGCCTGCCTCGATCACGTCGACGCCGAGCCGCGCAAGCTGCTGGGCGATCTCGAGCTTCTCCTGCGCGTTCAGCGATATCCCGGGCGACTGCTCGCCGTCGCGCAGCGTCGTGTCGAAGATGATTACTCGGTTGGGGTCGTTCGATGGCGTCACTTCGTACGTCTCCTTTGCTCTCGTCCTGCTTCTTCTCGTGCTTGGTTCGCGGCTACGTGCGGCCGCCGACGCGCTATTCCCCCCGGAGGGGGAGGAGAAGAAGTCGAAGGTCGAGGGCGTACGCCATCGCGCGGAAGGCTAGCGACTGGCATGGTCAGCCGCAAGGTTGGGGCGGGCTTCGGCTTGGCCCGCCCCTTCCGGAGCACGAACGTCAGAGCGTGACGGTCACGCCGGCGACGAACCCGTCGCTGGTGGCGATCTCCTCGACAAGTGCGTCCGGCACGGCGATCGTCGGTGGTCAGCACCATCGCCGCAAAGGGCTCGCGGTCGGCGCCCTCCGGCTGCCGGCCGACGATCGAGGAGGCGATGTTGACGTTGTGGGCGCCGAACAGCGTGCCCACCCGTCCCAGCATGCCGGGACGGTCGTGGTAGCGGAACATCGTCACGTGGTTCTCGAGCTGGACCTGGAAGCGCTGTCCCCAGGCCTCGAGCAGGTGCGGCCGGTGGTTGGTTGCCGATCACCGTGCCGGCAGACGCTGGCGGTGTGGCGGCTGCTGGTCACCGTCACGCGGATCATGTCCGTGTAGTCGCGGACCTGCTCCTGCTTGGCGTCCTCGGTGGTGATCCCGCGCTGCTTGGCAAGCGCGGGCGCGTTGACCTCGTTGAGGTCCTCGGCGCCCTTCGCCGACAGCACGCCCATCAGCACGTTGAGCCCCAGCAGCCGTGTGTCGCGCGAGGCGATGCCGCCGAGGAACTCGACCTTGACCGTCTCGATCGCCGCCTCCTCGTCGAGCGAGGCCGCGATCTTGCCGAGCGCCCGCGCGAGCGGCACGAACGGCGTCAGCGCCTCGATGTCCTCGTCCGGGATCGCCGGGATGTTGACGGCGGTGGTGACGGAGCCGCCGGTCAGGGCGGCGACGATCTGCTCGGCCGCCTGGAAGCCGGCGCGGTCGTTCGCCTCCGCCGTCGACGCGCCGAGGTGCGGCGTGACGATCACGTTCGCGTAGCCGAACAGCGGGTGATCGGTGATCGGCTCGCTCTGGAACACGTCGAGCGCCGCGCCCCCGACCTTGCCACTGTCGAGCGCCGCCTGCAGGTCCTCGTCGACGACCAACGGGCCGCGGGCAACGTTCAGCACGCGCACCCCGTCCTTGCACTGCGCGAGCACGTCGGCGTTCAGCCAGCCGGCGGTCTCCGGGGTCTTGGGCAGATGCAGCGATGAGGAAGTCGGCCACCGCGTACACATCCTCTGGCTTCGCCGCGCGCTCGACGCCGAGCTCCTTGTAGCGCTCGTCACTGACCACGGGGTCGTAGGCGATCACGTTCATGCCGAAGCCCCGCGCACGCTCGGCCACCAGCTGTCCGATGCGGCCGAAGCCCACCACGCCGAGCGTCTTCTCGTAGAGCTCCACACCCGAGTACTTGGAGCGGTCCCAGCGCCCTGCCTTGAGTGACGCGTCCGCCTGCGGGACGTTGCGCGCGAGCGCGAGCAGCAACGCCATCGTGTGCTCCGCGGCGGTGACGACGTTCGACAGCGGCGCGTTGGCAACGACGATCCCGCGCTTGCTGGCCTCGGGCACGTCGACGTTGTCGACGCCGACGCCGGCACGGCCGATCGCCTTCAGATTCGTGCCCGCAGCCAGCAGCTCGGCGTCGAGCTTGGTCGCCGACCGGATCGAGGATGCCGTCGAACTCGGGCAGGCGCTCCTTGACCTGCTCGCGATCCCAGTCGAAGCCCGAGCTCGACATCGAAGTTCTCCTCGAGCAGGTTGATTCCCGAGGCGCCGACCTTCTCGGCGACGAGTACGCGCTGGCGAGCCATCAGTTCTGCTCCAGGACGTAGTCGATGCAGGCGGTGAGCGCCTGCACGTCGGCGGGTTCGGTGGCCGGGAACATCGCCACCCGCAGCTGGTTGCGGCCCAGCTTGCGGTAGGGCTCGACGTCGACGATGCCGTTGGCGCGCAGCGTCGCCGCCACCGCGGCCGCGTCGACCTCGTCGTCGAAGTCGATCGTGCCGACGACCAGCGAGCGCTTTGCGGGATCGCTGACGAACGGGGTCGCGTGCTCGTGCGCCTCGGCCCAGCCATACAGGTGCGACGAGGATTGGGTGGTGCGCTTGACCATGCCGGCGAGACCGCCGCCTGCGAGCATCCACTCGATCTGGTCGGCGAGCAGGAACAGCGTCGCGACCGCCGGCGTGTTGTAGGTCTGATCCTTGACGGAGTTGTCGAGCGCCGTCGTCAGCGAAAGGAACTCGGGGATCCAGCGCTCCGGTCCGACCGTCGGCCGGTCAGCGTCCACCTGGGCGATCCGCTCGAGCGCGGCCGGGCTGGCCAGCGCGAGCCACAGACCGCCGTCCGAGGCGAAGCCCTTCTGCGGCGCGAAGTAGTAGATGTCGGCGTCGCTGACGTCGACCGGCAGACCGGCCGCGCCGGAGGTGGCGTCGATCAGGACCAGCGCGTCGTCGTCGAGTCCGTCGGGACGCACGACCGGGACCATCACGCCGGTCGAGGTCTCGTTGTGCGCCCAGGTCATCACGTCAACGTCGAGCTGTGCCGACGCTCGCGGATCGGGAGCATCGCCGGCCGGCGCCTCGACGACGATCGGGTCGTTCAGGAAGGGGGCGCCCTTGGTTCCCGTCGCGATCTTCGAAGAGAACTCGCCGTAGCTCAGATGCAGCGCGCGCTCGCGGATGACGCCGGCGATCAGCGCATCCCAGAAGGCGGTGGTGCCGCCGTTGCCGAGGATCACCTCGTAGCCGTCGGGCAGGTTGAACAGCTCGCGCAGGCCGGAGCGCACGCGACCGACGAGCTGCTTGACCGGCTTCTGCCGGTGCGAGGTACCCATCACCGAGGCGCCGGAGGCGGCCAGTGCCTGCAGCTGCTCGGGGCGCAGCCGCGATGGGCCGGAGCCGAAGCGTCCGTCGAGCGGCTTTATCTGCTCAGGGATGATTACTTCTGTCTGGGGCACGATCGCTCCTCGAGTGTCCTCGGGGTCAGGGAGAGAGATGAGAGTGCCCAGGCGCGCGGCGACGGCGAACTGCCCGTCGCTCCCCGGTGGTGGTCCACCTTGTCGCGCCAGTCACGGCGGGCCTCGCCAACGATACAGAAGGAGCGCGGCAAAGCATGCCGCGCTCCGTAAGCAAAACCTATGTCTGAACGGGCCTACTCGTGGAAGGCGGTGTCGATCCAGGACATGTGCGAGCGCAGATCCTTGCCGACGATCTCCACCTGGTGGCCGGCCTGCTCGTCGCGCATGCGCTTGAAGTTCTCCTGGCCGGCCTGGTTCTCGGCGATCCACTCGCGGGCGAACTCGCCCGACTGGATCTCACCGAGGATCTGCGTCATCGCCTGGCGCGTCTCGTCCGTGATCACGCGCTTGCCACGGGTGTAGTCGCCGTATTCGGCCGTGTTGGAGATCGAGTAGCGCATTCCAGCAAGGCCCTTCTCATACATCAGATCGACGATCAGCTTGAGCTCGTGCAGGCACTCGAAGTACGCCATCTGCGGGTTGTAGCCCGCCTCGACCAGCGTGTCGAAGCCTGCCTGAACCAGCTCGCTCACACCGCCGCAGAGCACCGCCTGCTCACCGAACAGATCGGTCTCGGTCTCCTCCTTGAAGGTGGTCTCGAAGACGCCCGCCCGAGTGCAGCCGATGCCCTTGGCGTAGGCGAGCGCGAGCTGCTGAGCGTTGCCTGTCGCGTCCTGGTGGACGGCGATCAGTCCGGGGATGCCGGTTCCCTCGAGGTACAGCCTGCGGACCATGTGGCCGGGGCCCTTGGGCGCGACGAGCGCCACGTCGATGTCGCCCGGGGGCGTGACGGTGCCGTAGAGGACGGAGAATCCGTGGCTCGTGAGCAGCAGGTTTCCTGGCTCGATCCCGCCCTGGATCTCCTCCCATACGGCGCCGTGCAGCTCGTCGGGGACAAGCAGCATCACGACGTCGCCCTCGTGGGCAGCGGTCGCGGGATCGGTTACGCGCAGGCCATGGCTCTCGGCCTTGGCGACGCTGGCGGAGCCGGGACGCAGTCCTACGACGACGTCTACACCGGAGTCCTTGAGGTTGTTGGCGTGGGCGTGGCCCTGTGAGCCGTAGCCGATGATCGCGACGGTCTTGCCGTCGAGCAGGTGGAGGTCAGCATCGTCGTCGTAGAACATGGGCCGGAGCGTAGCCCATCAAAGCCGACCGGTGAGGGCCATCACGTCGGCGACGTATTGGCGGGTCGCCGTGTACATGCCGCGCGCCTTGACCGACGAGAGCCCTTGGAAATAGCCGGCGGCGGCCAGCGACTCGTTGCCGCCGGTCACCTCAGCAGCTCATGCAGCAGCAGCACGCCGGCACGGATGTTCTCCGCCGCCGATGCCGTCCCAAGCGGAGCGCTCGGCGTCAGGTAGCGGTCGATCCAGGTCCAGGTGGCCGGGACGATCTGCATGATGCCGACGGCGCCCGCTCCGGAGACCTCGTCGTTGTTCCAGCCGCTCTCCTGCCAGGCGATCGCCTCAGCGAACGAGGCCGGCACGCCGTTGGCGTCGGCGATCGTAGGCGATCTCACCTGCTGAGGCGCGCTCGGCAGTCGGGACCGGAGCCACAACGCCTTGTGTCTGTGGCATGGGCGGCGCTCGCAGTGGTCGTGGCCGGCCTGACTCGTCGTGGACACCTGGGTCGTGGTGGATACCTGCTCGTGCTGGCGTCGGTGTGTCATCAGAGTCCGGATCGGACTGGCTCTGCGTCAGGTGTGCTCGTCTGGCCGTTGCGTCACCGGTCGCGGTACCCGTGGCAGCGGCGCCGGCGCTCGCCGTTGTCGAGGACCGTGGCGGAATCCACAGCACCTCGGCCGGCCACCAGCTGCTGCCTGTGACGAGATGCCGTTGGCGGCGGCGATCGCGGCGACACTCAGGCCGTCGGTCGCGGCAACCGACGTCAGGGTCTCACCGGGCTGCACCACGTGTGGATAGTTCGCGGAGGCGACGGCGGGGAACAGCAGCATGACCAGCGCCGTGAGATAAAAGTACGCACTCGCATCAGGCAGTCTTCTCCGCTCAGCGACATTTCATAAAACCCCTGCAAAGCGCCACCCATTTTGGTCGTCGCGTTGCGACGGAAGGACTTCTGCGTGGGCTGTCGTAGCGCGCGGCCCTGGCGCGCGCCGTCAGCGGTCAGGCAGAGGCAGCGGCCGCCAGCGAGCTGCCCTGGCAGCACCAGCGCACCGCTGTCATCGGCGTAGTCGGCCGCGGCGGCGGCGATGTGATCACGCAGCGACTGACGATCCTCGTCGCCGAGGCCGGCCCAGACCGTCGCGAACTGGCGCGAGAGGTCTCGCGTCTCGCCGAGCCAGTCGACCACGCTCGCGTACTCGCGGCGGATCGGGACAAGCTCGAGCTCGATGTCGAAGAAACCGGCTTCCTCGAGCAGTGCGGTGAGGGTCGCCGGGTCCGAGAGCGCGAACATCCCCGGACCACCGGGCGGCGGCGGCTCGACATGGCCGAGCGTCGACGAGCGCGCGCTGGATGATGATCGCCCACGGGTTGGCTTCCGGCAGGTCCCAGACGGCCAGCGCCAGTCGTCCGCCCGGCTTGCAGCACGCGGCGGCTCTCACGCAGGGCGGCGGCCGGATCGATCGATCAGCATGAACGCCCAGCGGCAGAGGACGACATCCACGCTGGCCGTCGGGAGGTCGATCCACTCGAGCTGCAAGCTGCTTGAACTCGACGTTGTCGAGCCCCTGCTCCGCGGCGCGCTCGCGAGCGATGTCGAGCATTCCGGCGACGGCATCGCTGCAGATCAGCGTGCCGCCGGGCTCGATCAGACGCGCCGCGATGAAGCCGGTGTCACCCGGTCCGGCGGCGAGCTCCAGCACCCGCTCGCCCGGGACGCGGGCTGGTGTGGGCGATCATCCATTCCGAGATCGGCAGCGCCGCAGACTGGATGCGGTCAGCCTGGCGCCCCCAGCCCTTGGCCGCCTCATCCCAGCTATCCAGCAGACGCTCGCGCTGTTCCTCGATGTCCTCGCCGCACGTCGTCAGCCTAGCTCGCGGCGCAGAAGCTTGCCCGAGGCGGTACGCGGCAGCCGCATTGCCGAAGCCGATCTCCTTCGGCACCTTGAAGCGCGCAAGCCTCGCGGCCACGAACTCCTGGAGCTCTGCAGGTGTGGCGGACTGCCCGTCGCGCAGCACGACGGTGGCGACCACCCGCTCCCCCCACTCCTCGTCGGGTCGCGAGAACACGCCGGCATCGGCGACGGCGGGATGCTCGAGCAGCACCGCCTCGACCTGCGCCGGCGCGACGTTCTCGCCTCCGGAGACGATCGTGTCGGATTTGCGTCCGATGATTCGCAGCCGCCCGTGCTGGTCATGATCGCCGAGGTCACCGGTGCGCAGCCAGCCGTCCTCCTCGAGCGTGTTGGCGGCGAAGTTCGGGCCGCTGACCACGATCTCACCCTCGCTCGAAGCGCATCCGCACCCCGTAGAGCGGGAACCCGAAGGTCGCGATCTGCGAGCAGCCCTCGGTCATCCCGTAGCTGGGAGCGACCGGCACACCGGCACGCTCCGCGCGCTCGAGCAGTTGCCGCGGTATCGGGCCGCCGCCGAGCAGCGCCCAGCGCAGGGTTGGCGGTCGCTCGAGGCCGGCATCGAGCAGGCGCGCGAGCATCGTCGGGACGAGCGAGACGAGCGTCACGCCGCGCGCCTCATTCATCAGCTCGGACAGCACCGCCTCGGTGTCGAAGCGCTCGTGCAGGATCACCGTCGTCGCGTACATCGTCGAGCGCAGCAGGATCGACAGCCCGCCGACGTGGGCGAGCGGCATCACGCACAGCCAGCGCTCGTTCTGGTCGAGTCCAAGCGCGAGCGCCGAGCCGACGGCGTTGGCCTCCCAGTTGCGAAGCGTCAGATAGACCGGCTTGGGCGTCGAGGTCGTGCCCGAGGTGAACATCACGGTCGCCGACATCGGGATACGGCAGCTCGGCGGGGACGATTCGCAGCGCCCGCTCCTGGCCGGAGAGCCGGGGATCGAGCGGGATCGCCGGAGTCCCGGCCAGCAGCGCGGCGTGCAGCTCGATGGCGAAGCCATCGCCGCCTTCGAGGTAGCTCGGCCCCTGCTCGCGGCCGTGGAACGCTGCGCGGGACCGTGCCGCCTGCAGCAGCTCCGCGTAGGTCAGCTCGCGTCCGCCGGCAAACTCGAGCGCCACGTGTTGTGGGCGGCGGCGCGCCGCACGGTCAAGCCAGTCGTACATCCGCGAAACGGTAGTCTCAGACGCCGTGAGTGTGTTCTGGGAGCCTGCGGCCGAGTACGAAGACATCCGCTACGAGCTCTCCTCGGGCGACGATTGGGACGATCCCAGCTACGCCAAGATCGCCAAGATCACGATCAACCGGCCCGAGGTGCGCAATGCGTTCCGGCCGGAGACGGTGATCGAGCTGATGGACGCGTTCGAGCGCGCCCGCGAGGATCCGGCGTCGGCGTCGTCATCCTCACCGGCGAGGGCCCGCTTGCCTTCTGCAGCGGCGGCGACCAGCGCGTGCGCGGCAGCAGAGGCGGCTACGTCACCGGCGCCGACCCCGCTCAGGCCGGACACCATGAGACCGCCGGTCGCTTCCACGTCACCGATCTGCACGTGCAGATCCGACGATTGCCCAAGCCGGTGGTGGCGATGGTCGCCGGCTACGCGGTGGGCGGCGGTCACGTCCTGCAGGTCGTCTGCGACCTCACGATCGCCGCCGACAATGCCCGCTTCGGCCAGACCGGCCCCCGCGTTGGCTCGTTCGATGGCGGCTTCGGCGCGAGCGTCCTCTCGCGCCTGGTCGGTCCCAAGAAGGCGAAGGAGATCTGGTTCCTGTGCCGCCAGTACGACGCCCAGCAGGCGCTCGACATGGGGCTCGTGAACACGGTCGTGCCGCTGGACGAGCTCGAGGCCGAGACGGTGAAGTGGTGCAGGGAGATGCTCCAGCTCTCCCCCATGAGCCTGCGGCTGCTCAAGGCGAGCTTCAACGCCGACGAGGACGGGCTCGCGGGCATCCAGCAGCTCGCGCACGACGCCAACTACCTCTTCTACATGAGCGAGGAGGCGGCGGAGGGCCGCCAGGCCTACCTCGAGAAGCGACCTCCCGACTTCTCGAAGTTCCCCCGCCGCGCCTGATGTCGATCACCAGCCCGAACCCGGTGCGCATCTGGGTGATGGCCGCACGGCCGAAGACGCTGCCGCTCGGCGTCGCGCCGGTGCTCGTGGGCACCGCGCTCGCCGGTTACCTGCACATCTTCCACCCGCTGCGGTTCGTCGCGGCCCTGCTCGGGTCGGTCTTCATCCAGATCGGCGCGAACCTCTCAAACGACTACTCCGACGCTCGTCGCGGTGCCGATACCGAGGATCGCCTCGGGCCCGTCCGCGTGACGGCGGGCGGCCTGGTGCCACCGCGCCAGGTGCTGATCGCCACCTACGTGACCTTCGGCTTCGCGGTGCTGTGCGGCGCCTACCTGATCGCGGTCGCGGGCTGGCAGCTGCTGCTGATCGGCGTGGCCTCGATCATCGCGGGCGTGCTCTACACCGGCGGTCCGCGCCCCTACGGCTACGAGGGCCTGGGTGAGGTCTTCGTATTCCTGTTCTTCGGTTTCGCCGCCGTTGCCGGCTCGTACTTCGTGCAGGTCCGCGACTTCAGCTGGGAGTCGCTGGTGCTCTCGGTTCCGGTCGGATTGATCGCTGCTGCGGTGCTCGTGGTCAACAACACGCGCGACATCGACACCGACCGGCGCGCGAACAAACGCACGCTGGCCGTGCGCATCGGTCGCGAGCGCTCGCGGCGGATGTACGCGACGATGGTGCTGATCGCCTACCCGATCGCGCTGATCCCGTGGCTGTTCGGACCGCTCAGCGCCTGGCTGCTGCTGCCGTTCCTCTCACTGCCGCTGGCGGCGGGCGTGATCCGGATCGTCTCCACCCACAGTGACGGCCCGTCGCTCAACAAGGCGCTGGCCAAGACCGGCCAGCTCCAGCTCGTCTTCTGCGTCCTGCTCTCCGCGGGCCTCCTGCTCAGCAGATGATCGCCACGGCGACCGTCCGCGACGTTCGCCTCGACGACCCTCTGCGCGCTGGCGCGGCCTCGGTTCGCCCGCTCATCCTGCTCCGCCTCGAGGCGGCGGACGGCCTGGTCGGCCACGGCGAAGCCGCTCCGCTCGAGGAATACGACGGCGTGAGCGTCGAGCGGGTGCTGCAGGCGCTCGCCACCCACACGTCCGCTCTGGCCACGAACGAGTGGCCAGAAGAGGACGTGCGGGCAGCTTGCGCTGAGGCTGATCCGCTGCCTCAGGCGCTTGGCGGCGGTGGACCTGGCGCTGTGGGACCTCGCCGGCCGCCGAGCCGGCAGAGCCGTGCGCGAGCTGCTGGGCGCGGACGACAGCGCCGCCGGTCGCGGTGAATGCGACGATCGGGGCCGTCGCGCCACGGGCCGCCGCTGAGGAAGCGCGACGGGCTCGAGACGCTGGCTTCGAGTGCATCAAGGTCAAGGTCGGCACGCCCGACGACCGCCAGCGCCTGCAGGCGATCCGCGATGCCGTCGGCCCCGACATGCTGATCCGCGTCGACGCCAACGGTGCTTGGACGCAGCTGACGGCCCCGGAGCGAATCGCGGGCGCTCGCGCGCTTCGACATCGAGCTCTTCGAGGAGCCTGTGCATGGCTCAGCAGGCGATGGAAGCCGTTGCGCGCGATGTCCCAAAATTTGCACTCGCACTTGATGAGAGTGCGAGTGCAATTTTGGGGACTTACGCGCGACGCGCTTTTGCTGACTGCTGTCTGCCTCAAGATCGCCAGCTAGCGGTGGAATCACAGGGCTGCTCAGGGACGCGAAGCGAGCGCGGCAGCTGGGTTATGAGGTTTACGTGGCCTCGACGCTGGATGGGCCGCTCGGGATCGCCGCAGCGCTTCACGCGGCTGCTGTGGTGAAGCCGGACCGGCATTGCGGGCTGGCGACACTGGGGCGGTTCGAGCGCGCGGTTCCGGAGGCGCTGGTGCCGGTCGGCGGGCAAATGCACATGCCCGCCGGTCCGGGACTTGGCGATGGCCTACTCGGCTGGTACCGCGAGTAGCGCCTCGACGACCGCGTCGGGTCGCTCGAGGTGAACCGCATGCCCGGCGCCCGGGACGATCGTGACGGTGGCGCGCGGAATGCAACGCGCCATCTCGTAGGCGAGCGCGGTGAACTTGGTGTCGCGCTCGCCGGCCAGCAGCGTGGTTGGCATCTGCAGGTTGGGAAGCCGCTCCCACACCGATGGCAGGGCACCCGTGCCCAGGTTGCGAAGCGCAGAGGCAAGGCCCTGCGGGGTGCTCTGGAGGCGATCCGCGTGCGAGATCTCGGCGATATCGGGTGGAATGTCGGCCAGGATCGGCGTCTGCGCCCACTGCCGCGCAAAGTCGTCGATCGTCAGCGACTCGATGCGCTCGGCCAGTCGCTCGTCGGCAAGGCGGCGCTGCGTCGCGCTCGGCCTCGTCGGAGAGGCCGGGACTCCCCCCGATCAGCACCAGCCGCGTCACACGATGAGGCAGCGCGAGCGCGACGTGGAGGGCGATCCGTCCTCCCTGCGAGTACCCCACGAGCGTGAAGGGCTTGGGTGTCAGTGCTGCCACGTCGTCGATCACCGCGCTCAGCGTGACCGGCTCGGTGGCGCCCGTGAGGCATGGCCGCGGATGTCCGGAGCGATCGCACGGTACCGTTCCCCGAGCCCCGAGATCACCGGCTGCCAACTGGCGCCGCTGTTGGTGAAGCCGTGCAGCAGCACGAGCGCGGGTGCATTCTCCATACCCGCATCATGACCGCCACGGCCACAGACAGCTACCTGGTGATCAGAGCAATGCTCGACGAGTTCGCGCGCTGCGGGATGCAGCACGCCTGCACCAGCCCCGGCTCGCGCAACACGCCGATCGTGCTCTCGATCGCCAACGAGCCGCGGCTGCACGCGTGGTCTCACGTCGACGAGCGCGCTGCCGGGTTCTTCGCGCTCGGCGCGGCCAAGGCCAGCGGGCGCCCGGTGGCGGTGACATGCACGTCGGGAACCGCTGCGGCGAACCTGCTCCCCGCCGTGATCGAGGCCCATGAGGCAGGGGTACCGCTGATCCTGCTCACCGCCGACCGTCCACCGGAGCTGCGCGATGTCGGCGCCGGCCAGACGATCGACCAGATCAAGCTCTACGGGGACGCGGTCAAGTGGTTCGTCGAGCTCGGTGTCCCGGAGGCCACACCCGAGCGCCATGCGCTGGGCAGCGTTCGCTGGCCTGCCGCGCATATTGGACGGCCGTGAGTGGACGGCCCGGCCCGGTGCACATCAACGTGCCCCTGCGCGAGCCGCTGGTGCTGGCGGAGCCCTTGCCGGCGGACGAGCCCGGCGGTGGCGGGAAACCAGACGGCCGGCCGTGGCTCGTCCAGGAGCGCTCCGCGCCTGCGACGCCGCGAGCCATCTTGCACCGCCACGAATTTCAGCGAACGGTCCTTGTCGCCGGCGACCTCGGGCCGGATCGCGAGCTCGGCGCGAGACTCGCGGCGTTTGCCGTCCGTGCGCGGGTGCCACTGCTGGCCGACCCGCTGTCGGGAGCGCGCAGCGGTGCCGCAGCGATCGCCCACTTCGATCTGATCCTGCGCGATCAGGCAACGGGAGCGGACCTCGCACCCGACGTCGTCTGCCGCATCGGCGATCTGCCGACGTCCAAGCCGTTGCGCAACTGGATCGCCGGACTGGACCAGGCGCAGCACATCCTGTTCGCTCCTGACGAGCGCTGGAGCGATCCCACCGCGAGCGTCGGGCAGCGGATCGTCGGGCCTCTGGAGGATCTGCTGAGCGCGTCGAGCATGACGAGGTCGTGCCCGACGACAGCGACTGGCTCGACCGCTGGACACGAGCCGACAGCGTCGTCGCGCATGCGATCTCGGAGCCGCTGATGGCCGCGAGCCTCAGCGAGCCGGCCACGATCACCGCTCTCGGCCAGTTCCTGCCGCCAAGCACCACCCTGTTCGTCGGTGCCTCGATGCCGATTCGCGACGTCGAGGAGTTCTTTCCGGCACTGCGCGAGCCGCCGCGCGTGATGGCCAATCGCGGCGCGAACGGGATCGACGGCACCGTGTCCTCTGCATTCGGTGTCGCTGCCGCCGGTGATGAAGTGGTGCTCGTGTTGGGCGACGTCACGCTCGCTCATGACATCGGCGGGCTGCTCGCGGCCCGGCGGCTCGGTGTCAAGCTGACGATCGTGTTGCTCAACAACGACGGCGGCGGGATCTTCAACTTCCTGCCCGTCGCCTCGCAGGGCGAGGCGTTCGAGCAGCACATCGCGACCCCGACGGGCCTCGACTTCGCGCAGGCTGCGGCGCTCTACGGCTTCCGCCACCGGCAACCGACCACGGTCGATGAGCTCGCCGACGCACTGATGCCTGCGCTGAGCGGGTCCGAGTCCACGATCATCGAGGTGCGCACCGAGCGTGTGGCCAACCGGCAACTCCACGCCGACGTGGAGGCGGCGGCGCTGGCGGCGCTCCGCACCAGCGAACCGCGCTGATCGGCGCTACCCGGAGAGGACCGGGAGCAGCGCCTGCAGCTTGACCTCGGTCTCGGCCAGCTCGGCGGCGGGCTCGGAGTCGGCCATGATGCCGCAGCCCGCGTAGCAGGATGCGAGCGCGCCGCGGAGCAGCGCACAGCGCAGGGTGACGCAGAACTCGCCGTCGCCGTTGGTGTCGGTCCAGCCGACCGTGCCCGCGTACCAGCCGCGATCGAGTCCCTCGAGTGCCGGGATCATCCGCTTGGCCACGGCGTCCGGCTCGCCTCCTACCGCGGGGGTCGGGTGCAGCGCGCCGGCCAGGGTGAGCGCACCGACGGCGTCGGCGAGCTGCGCGCGGATCGGAGCAGCCAGATGCTGGATGTTCGCGACCTTGATCACCACCGGCTCGGGCGCGACCGTCACCCAGACCGAATACGGCGCGAGCGCCCTGGCGATCCGCTCGGCGACGACGTGGTTCTCATGACGGTTCTTGTCACTGCGCAGCAGGCTCTCGCCGAGGTGATCGTCGACCGCTGGATCGGCGCTTCTGCGCATCGACCCGGCAAGCGCAACGGTGCTCGCGCGCATTCCGTCCCTGCGCACGAGCAGCTCCGGGGTGGCGCCGATGAAGGTCGCGTCGCCGCGCCCGACCGCGTACACGAAGCACTCCGGGAAACCACCGCGCAGCACGTCGAACACCGCGCCCGGGTCGTGTGGCTGCGGCGCCTGTACCTGCACCTCGCGGGCCAGGACCACCTTCTCGAGCTGGCCGGCGCGGATCCGTTCGACAGCTCTCGCGACCGCCTCCTCGTAATGCGCCGGCGGCATCGGGCTGTGGACGGAGAAATGCCCGACCGGCGCCGGGTCGAGCATCGGCAGCGGCCGCTCCTTCAACCCGCTGACGGCCCGGACCGAGCGCTCCAGCAGCGCATCGAGGTCCGGCTCGTCATGCTCGACCAGAACATTGCAAGTGATCCATGTGCTCTCGCCGCGACGTGTGAGGCAGACCGCGGGGACGGTCAGGGACGCGGCGCCGAACCCGCGCCAGGCGGGGCTCGCGGCACCATCATCGGCGAACGCGAACCCGGCCATCGCGATCAGCCCGACTCCCGGCGGCGCGTCGGGGGAATCAGCCAGCGCCCGCTCGCTCAGCACGCGCCAGCGTCGCTCGAGCACCTTGAACCGATCGCCACCGGCGGCCTCCAGCACGAGCGCCACCCCGAGGCCGGCATCGGCCGTGCTGTCGCGTGCCGGTTGCTCCAGGCAGTACCACGGTTGCCCAGGAGCTCGGGATGCGACGACCACCGCTGAAGGGTCATGCGCGCCGGCAAGTCGCTCGGTGACGCTGGCGAGCACGGGTGACCCCGCCGTCGCCTGGCGGCGTGCGCTCGTGAGGCGCGCCCGCAGGCGCGCCTCAGCCACATCAGATAGCCATCGCGACAGATGTGACGCTTGAGTCCCGGCGGTCGGGGCTTGGCGTCGCATCCTCACAATGAGCCCCGGATCAGGTCTCCGTGCGACCGCGCGCGATCGCGATTTCACCGGTCCGCGCCATCTCGACCAAGCCGAACGGTCTCACAAGGCGCTCGAACGCATCGATCTTCTCCTGCGTTCCCGTGACCTCGGCCACGAGCGTACGCTTGCTGACGTCGACGATCTTCGCGCGGAAGATCTCGCACACCTGCATGGCCTCGGCGCGTGTCGCGCCGTCGGCCGAGATCTTGAACAGCGCAAGCTCGCGAGCCATCGTGTCCGACGGCTCGAGGTCGCGGATTTTCAGGACGTTGACCAGCTTGTGCAACTGCTTGGTGACCTGGTCGATCGATTGGACCGCGCCATCCAGTGTCAGCGTGATCCGCGAGATCGTCTCATCGTCGGTGGGCCCGACGGCGAGCGTGTTGATGTTGAAACCGCGACGCGCGAACAGGCCGGTGATACGCGTCAGGACGCCGGGCTTGTTCTCGACCAGGATCGAGAGGATGTGCTTGCGGCCGGTGCGGAAGCTGCCGGCCGCCTCGAGCTCCTCGAGCGACAGGAGCTCCTTGGTTGCTGGTTCACCCATGTCGATCCCCCTAACCGACCATGTCGCGCGCAGCCTGGCCGGGCGCGATCATCGGATACACGTTCTCCTCGGCGGCAACGCGCACGTCGACCACCACTGGACCTCGGTCGCGAGCGCCTGCTTCATGTCCTCGACCAGCGTCTGCTTGTCGGTGAGGCGCATGCCGGTCGCGCCGTAGGCCTCCGCAAGCTTCACGAAGTCCGGGAACTGGCCCATGTCGACCTGGCTGTAGCGCCTGTCCCAGAACAGCTCCTGCCACTGGCGCACCATGCCGAGGTAGCCGTTGTTCATGATGAACACCTTGACGTCGATCCCGTTCTGGGCGCACGTCGCAAGCTCCTGCGTGTTCATCTGGAATGAGCCATCGCCGGTGATGCAGACGACGGTCTCATCCGGGCAACCGACCTTGGCGCCCATGGCGGCGGGCAGGCCGAAGCCCATGGTCCCCAGGCCGCCGGAGTTGATCCAGTGGCGCGGCTTATCGAAGTGGTAGTGCTGCGCCGCCCACATCTGATGCTGGCCGACGTCGCTGCAGACGATCGCGTCACCCCCGGTCGCCTCGTACAGCGCCTGGACCATGTACTGCGGCTTGATCTCGCTGTCGGTGCTGTCGGTGTAGCTCAACGGGTACCGCTCACGCCAGGACTCGATGCGGTGCCACCACTCGTCGAGGCGACTCGGGTCCGGCTCGAGCGCCCGATACTCGGCGGTCAGCCGCGGCAGGATGTTCTTGGTGTAGCCGACGATCGGAATGTGCGCCGGGACGTTCTTCGAGATCTCGGCCGGGTCGACGTCGATGTGCACGAACTTGGCATGCGGCGCGAACTCGGAGAGCTTCGCCGTGACGCGGTCGTCGAAGCGCGCGCCGATCGCAACGATCAGATCGGCCTCGTCCATCGCGTAGTTGGCGGTGCGGGTGCCGTGCATTCCGAGCATTCCGAGCCACTGCGGATGGCTGGCCGGGAACGCGCCCAGGCCCATCACCGTGCAGGTCACCGGCAGCCGGTCCGAGGTAGCCAGCTCGACCAGCTCCGCGGAAGCGCCGACGGTGCCGCCGCCGGCATAGATCACCGGTCGGCGCGCGTTGGCGAGTGCCTTGGCCGCGAGCCTGATCTGCTTCTGGTTGCCGTCGGTGGTCGGCTGGTACCCGGGCAGGTGCACGTCGGTGATCGGCTCGTAGGGAATGTCCGCGCGGCTCAGATCGGTCGGGATGTCCACGACGACAGGTCCTGGTCGTCCGGTGCGAGCGATGTGGAACGCCTCGTGGATCGCCCGCGGAAGCTCCAGCGGGTGCTGGATCATCATGCTGTGCTTGACGATCGGCATCGTGATGCCGATCGTGTCGGCCTCCTGGAAGCCGTCGGTACCGAGCAGCTCGGTGCGCACCTGCCCGGTCAGGAACACGACCGGGACGGAGTCCATCATCGCGTCGCAGATCGGGGTCACCAGGTTGGTGGCGCCGGGACCGCTGGTGCCGAGCGAGACCCCGACCTTGCCGGTGGCCTTGGCGTAGCCCTCGGCGGCATGACCGCCGCCGGCCTCGTGGCGCACGAGGATGTGGCGGATCCCGGCGTCGTAGAAGGCGTCGTAGGTCGGAAGGTTCGCGCCGCCGGGCAGCCCGAATACCACGTCAACACCCTCTGCCTTGAGACATTCCATCAGTGCGTCGACTGCACGCATAGCGCTCGCCTCCTTTCCAAAGCTCGCGTTGTGGCGCGGCCAGCCCGCGCCGGGAGGTTCCGAGTCTAATAGCTCGGCGGTATTCGCCGCCGCGGCGGGCGCTCCTGCGCGCCGGCGATCGTCACTGCGCACGCAGTGCTCGTGCGCGACTCGGATCGCGCCTCGGGCGCGATCGCCACATCCGGAAACTCGAGTTCGTAGCCGCAGCGCATGCATACGGCGTCGTACAGCTTCAGGACCTGTGGCAACGCGGGCACTCGCGTCGGAGCTCCTCGTTGTCATAGCGGTAAAGACCGCCGTCAGCAGCCCGATGAACGGGACGCAGAAGGAGATCAGGAACCACATCGTGAACGAGCTGCCCTTCGATGCGACCGACGAGGCCGCCGGCCAGGCCGAAGAAGAACAGGATCACGAGCAGGCCGAGCCCGTAGCTCGACATCGAAGCCGCTCAGAAGAGTTCGTCTGGCCGCCCACACGACCGCGGCAATGACCGCGATCACCGCGACGATCCAGAACACCGTGACGACGAGACCCGCAACGATGTGAAACACCAGCACCGCGACGGCGACCAGGACCAGCGCGGCAACCGCCCTGCGCATGATCGGCGGGCGGGAACGGCTTGGTTCGATCTGACGTGCCATGTCGCTAAGCGCTAGCGCTCCCCGCGGCGCGGGTACCGCCGGCGCTCTGGGCCGGCCTCCTTCACGCCGGCCCAGCCAAACCTAGCCGCGGCGATCCGCGTGCGGCCTTCGCGTGCTCGCCCGGTTCTCGGGAAGGATCCGCGCCGAGCCGGTAGCGCCGTACCGGGACCGCCGATCACCATCGGCAGCGGCACGGCCGCCAGCGACGAGCAGCACCTTCGAGGTTGTGGGTCGTGAGGTCATGACGGACATGATCCGCGTGCCGACCAGTTCCGCGCACTGGCCCTGCGTACAAGGTCTGCCTGCCGTCCCCCCGCCACACGTCCAGCGGAACCGACGACGTGATAGATCGCTCGCGCGCTCAGATGCCGAGCTGCTCGCGGATCAGGCGGTTGATCTCACCGCCGTCGGCGCGGCCCTTGGTCTCGCGCATCACGTAGCCGACCAGCGGCCCGACCGCCTTGCATGTTGCCGGCGCGAACCTTCTCCGCCGCTTCAGGGTCAGCCGCGATCGCCGCGGCGACGATCTCGGCCAGACCACCGTCGTCGGACGAGAGCGAGCCGAGCCCCTCGCGCTCGACGATCGCGCCGGGCTCGCCGCCCTCGCCGACGAGGATCCCGAGCACCTCGCGCGCCGGCGTCGCGGCTGACCGCCTTGTCGGCCACCAGCCGCACGAGCTTCGCGAACGCGGCCGGCGTGACCTTCGATTCGCCCCGGATCGGCGCCCTCATCGAGGCGCTCGACAAGCGTCTGGATCCAGTTCGCGAGCGGTCACCGGATCGAGTCCGTCACCGGCCGCGCAGCGCCGCCTCGTAGAAGTCGGCCAGCTCCGCCCGGAAGGCCAGTTCGCGGGCTCGCTCCGCCGGCAGCCCGTACTCGCGCGCGAATCGCTCAGCGCGCGCAGCCGGCAACTCCGGAAGCTCAGCACGCGCCGCCTCGATCATCTCCTCGGTCGCGACCAGCGGCACCAGATCGGGCTCCGGGAAATAGCGGTAGTCGTGCGCCTCCTCCTTCGAGCGCAGCGACGTCAGCCGGCCCGTGCCCGGATCGAAATGCAGCGTCTCCTGAAGAACCGGCTGGCCGGAGCGCAGCAGCTCGACCTGACGCTCGATCTCGGCCTTGATCCCCTGTGCGAGGAAGCGGAACGAGTTCATGTTCTTGAGCTCGGTCTTGGTCCCCAGCTCGGTCGACCCGACGGGGCGCACGGAGACGTTGGCATCGCAGCGCAGCGACCCCTCCTCCATGTTCACGTCGGAGACACCGATCGCGCGCAGCGTCGTGCGCAGCAGGTTCAGCCACTCGCGCGCGTCGTCGGCGGAGTGCAGGTCCGGCTCGGTGACGATCTCGGCCAGCGGCGTGCCGCCGCGGTTGAAGTCGACGGCGCTGCGATCGGCGCTGTGAATCCGACCGCTCGCCCCCGTGTGCACGAGCTTGGCGGCGTCCTCCTCGAGGTGCACCCGGTGGATGCGGACGTCCCCCAGCCGACCGGCGCCGCAGAGCGGGACGTCGTACTGGGAGATCTGGTAGCCCTTCGGCAGGTCCGGATAGAAGTAGTTCTTGCGGTGAAACTGCGACCGCGGCGCGATCTCACAGCCCAGCGCCAGGCCGATCATGATCCCGTAGTGGACGGCCTGGGCGTTCACGACCGGGAGCGTCCCGGGCAGCCCGAGGCAGCGTGGGCACGTATGGACGTTGGGCGGGTCGCCGAACGACAGCTCGCACCCGCAGAACATCTTCGTGCGCGTCTTCAGCTGAACGTGGATCTCGAGCCCGATGACCGGCTCGTACTCGACCGTCGTGCGCTCACGCGGCCGCGCCTCCGTTGCGCGCGGGGCTGCCGTCGAAGCCGAGCGCCTGCTCGAGCGCGTAGGCGGCGTCGAGCAGGCGGTTCTCGCTGAACGCCGGTCCCGCGAGCTGGAACCCGACCGGGAGGCCCTCGCTGAGGCCGCACGGGATCGAGATCGCCGGGATCCCGGCCAGCGACATCGGCACCGTGCAGAAGTCGTTCAGGTACATCGCGAGCGGATCGTCGGACTTGGCGCCGAGCTCGAACGCCGTGCTCGGCGCGGTCGGCGTGACGATGAAATCGACCGCGCTCGAACGCGGCGCGGAAATCCTCGGCGATGCGGGTGCGCACGCGCTGCGCGGTGCCGTAGTAGGCGTCGTAGTAGCCGCTCGAGAGCGCGTAGGTGCCGAGCATGATCCGACGCTTCACCTCGGGGCCGAAGCCCTGCGCGCGCGTGCGGCTGTACATCGTCGTCAGGTCGGCGTCGCCGGCGACCCGCAGGCCGTAGCGGACGCCGTCAAAGCGAGCCAGGTTCGCCGAGGCCTCGGCCGGAGCGATGATGTAGTACGCGGAGAGCGCGTACGGAGCGTGCGGCAGGGTGCACGGCTGAACGTGGCTCCGAGCTTCTCCGCGTGCGCGAGCGCCGCGTCGAAGCTCGCGCGGACACCCGGGTTCGATGCCGCCCTCGGCGCCGATCAGCTCCTCCGGCACCCCGAGACGCACTCCGGTGAGATCCTCGCGCGACGGCAGCTGACCTCGCTCGGGAAATGCGAGCGACGTGGAGTCGTTGGCGTCCTGACCGACCATGTGCCGTAGCAGCAGGGCGGCGTCGGTGACGTCCCGGGTCAGCGGGCCCGCCTGATCCAGTGACGACGCGAACGCGATCATGCCGTAGCGCGAGCACGCGCCGTACGTCGGCTTCAGCCCGACGATCCCCGAGAACGCCGCCGGCTGCCGGATCGAGCCGCCCGTGTCGGTCCCCAGCGCCCAGGGCGCGAGCCCGGCGGCAACCGCCGCTGCGCTGCCGCCGGAGGAGCCGCCCGGCACACGCGAACGATCCCAGGGGTTGAGGACCGGCCCGAAGGCGGAGTTCTCGTTCGAGGAACCCATCGCGAACTCATCCTGGTTCGTCTTCGCGAGCAGCGTCGCGCCCGCCTCGGCGAGCTTGCGGACAACCGTCGCCGTGTACGGCGGGCGGTAGCCCTCGAGGATCTTCGAACCCGACTGGCTGGGTACGCCCTCGGTGCAGAACAGGTCCTTGACCGCCAGCGGGACGCCGGCCAGCGGCGCGCTCGGCGCCGGCGCGCGAGCGGCCGGCGCCTCCTCGGCAACCCAGATGAACGCGTTGAGCTCGTCCGCCGCGGCGCGCGCCCTATAGAACTCGAACAGCTCGCGCGGCGTCGAGCTCGCCCGCGCGAATCGCGGCGGCCGCGGCGGCCGCACTGAGGTCCAGCAGCTCGGCGCTCATTCGGCCGACGCACCCGGGCTCGGGACACCGAAGCCGCGGGTGTCGGCTCCGGAGCAGCGGCGAGCGCCACCTCGGGATCCAGCGAACGGTGGGGCACGTCGGCACGCAGCGCGTTGACGACGTCGACGACGTGTGAGGTTGGCTCAACGCCCTCGAGGTCCAGCTGCCGGATCGCCTCGATGTGTTCGAGGACCTTTGACAGCTCGACGGCCATCTTGTCGCGCCTCTGCGTCCGTCAATTCGAGACGGGCAAGCCGCGCGACATGGTCGACCGACCTCCGGTGAGAGCATGGGCCGTCTGGGTTCTGGCGCGCGGGCTTGAGCCGGAATCCGGCGCCGACGCACCTCGACGCGCAGCGTCTCGATGGTCGCCGGCGGGTCCTCGTAGGCGCGCGCCCTCTCGCGCCGCAGAGAGGTAGAGCCCGGCGAAGACGACCAGAGTCAACGCCAGCCCGATATAGGCGCCGGGGCGAGGCTCGATCACGTTGGCGCCGCCCGCCTGGGCCAGGTGTACGGTCGGCCGGTCCAGCAGCACACGGATCGCGACCAGCACCGCGAGCACGAACGAGACCGGCAACAGCAGCGTGGCTGACACCACCGGGACCGCGGGTGAACGTCGTGTTGCCGTCAGCAGCCAGATCGCGAGGCCCAGCCAGGCACACAAACAGCGCAAATGGACCGATCACCTCGAATGTCTGCCAGCCGTTGGCGCTGACCGCTGGCCCAGCATCACCGCTATCGCGCGGTATTGCGCCTTGTAGGCGAACCACGGCACCGCAAACAGATCCACGAGCAGCAGCACGCAACCCACCCCCAGCACCCGCTCACCAAGACCGAGACGTGTCGACTTGAAGGTCATCGCCGCCAAGCTAGCGCCCGTTCCGCTCAGCGCCTGGTCAGGTGCGCGTACTGGCTGAGCATCTTGCGCTCCGAGCCGTCGCGGCTGAAACGGATGACCACGATCCCTCCCGGCTCGACGCCGATGACCGTGCCCTCGCCGAACTTCGCGTCGCTGACCTCCTCGCCGAGCCGGAACTCGGGCGCGTCGCTCTGCGGCCGCGCGCGGCCGATCCTGATCGTCCCGGACATGGCGTCCGGCTCCTGCGGCCGGCGTGCTCACCGGCCACGACGTGAGCCGCTCACGGAAGTCGCCGACGCCGCGAGGCCGCTGCTCCTCGCGGTCGGTCAGCTCGCGCGGGATCTCCGCAAGGAACCGACTGGGGATCGCGTATCCGTGCGCGCCGAACACAGTCCGCTGGCGCGCGCAGGTGATGTAGAGGTCCCGCTGCGCGCGGGTGATACCGACGTAACAGAGGCGCCGCTCCTCCTCCAGCTCACCCTCTTCGAGCGCGCGTGAGTGCGGGAAGATCCCGTCCTCGCAGCCGATCATGAAGACGATCGGGTACTCGAGCCCCTTGGCGTTGTGCAGCGTCATCAGCGTGACGAGTCCCTGATCGTCGCTGCGCGTGTCGGCGTCGGCGACAAGCGAGATCTGCTGGAGGAAGTCCCCGAGCGCGTGCGTCTCCGCCTCGCTTACGTCGTACTCGGCCGCCACGTTGACGAGCTCGTCGAGGTTCTCGATCCGTCCCTGCGCCTCGATCGTGCGCTCGGCGCGCAGCGCGTCGAGATAGCCGGTCTGCTCGAGCACCCCGCTCAGCAGCTGCGCCACCGGCAGGTCGGCCTGGGCCTGGTTCCGTAGCGCGCCCATCGTGTCCATGAAGCGGCCGACTGCCTTCACCGCCGCGGCGCCCAGGCCGGGGACGGCCGCGGGCTCCGCCGCGACGTCCCAGATGGCCGCGCCGATCGTGTTGGCGTAAGACAGGAGCTTCGCAACCGACGTCGCACCGATTCCGCGGCGGGGCGAGTTCACGATCCGTGTGAAGGCGCCGGCGTCCTGCGGATTCACGAGCGCCGTCAGATAAGCCATCGCGTCCTTGATCTCGGCGCGCTCGTAGAAGCGGGTGCCACCGATCACCTGGTAGCCGATCTCCGCCCGCACCAGCGTGTCCTCGAGCACGCGCGATTGGGCGTTGGTCCGATAGAAGACAGCGACCTCACTGCGCGAGGTGCCGGAGTCGACGAGCCGCTCGATCTCGCCTGCGACGAAGCGCGCCTCGGCGTGCTCGTCGTCGAGCTCGCGGATGTGGATCGGGTCGCCCTCACCGAGCTCCGTCCACAGCTCCTTCTCCTTGCGCCCGCGGTTGTTTGAGATGACCGCATTGGCAGCATCGAGAATCGTCTGAGTCGAGCGGTAATTCTGCTCGAGTTTGACGACCTTGGCATCGGGAAACTGCTGCTCGAAGCTGAGGATGTTGTGGATGTCGGCACCGCGAAAGCCGTAGATCGACTGATCCGGATCGCCGACCACCGTGAGGTTGCGGCGCTCTCCGGCGAGTAGCTCGAGCCAGCGGTACTGGACCGGGTTGGTGTCCTGGTACTCGTCGACGAGGATCTGTCGGAACGCGTCCTGGTAGGCGCGCCGCACCTCGGGGAACAGCTCGAGGACGTTGACCGAGCGCACCAGCAGGTCGTCAAAGTCCATCGCGTTCATGCGGTGCAGCTCACGCTCGTAGCTGGCATAGACGTCGGCGACGGTGCGCTCGAAGAACGAGCCAACAAGCTGTGAGTAGGCCTCGGCATCACGCATGCGGTTCTTGGCGTCCGAGATCTGGTTGTGGATCGAACCCGGGGTGAAACGCTTGGGATCCACGCCGTTCTGCTCCATACAGCGCTTGATCAACCGGCGCGAGTCGGCCTGGTCATAGATCGTGAACTGCCGCGTGTAGCCGAGCTTGTCGGCATGGGCACGCAGCATCCGCGTCGACGCCGAGTGGAAGGTCATGATCCACATCGCCCGCACGCGCCGTCCCACCAGCAACTCAGCGCGCTCCCGCATCTCCGACGCGGCCTTGTTCGTGAACGTGATCGCGAGGATCTCGCTCGGCTGGACCGCGCCGGTGGCGACCAGATAGGCGATCCGGTGCGTCAGCACGCGCGTCTTGCCCGAGCCCGCGCCGGCCAAAATCAGCAGCGGCCCGTCACCGTGCATAACGGCATCGCGTTGGGGGTCGTTCAACCCCTCGAGCAGCACCTCAACCTGTTCATTGGCCTCGATCACCGTCTGATTCCTTCAATCATCTCTGACCTTCGATCATCTCTGATCCCTACGGTATCGGGCACGATGGTCGTTACAGACGAGCTTCGAGAGGTGTGTGGTTGGATCGCCGCGCGGTCCACGGTGGTTCGTGTCGTCGAGGACCGGATCCCTGCGTTCGCCCGCGACTTGGGCCGCCCCCTTCGGTCGCTCCAACGACCAGGCAACCTCCGGGGGCGCCCCAAGCCGCACACGAAGCCGAGGCGGCTTACTGGTTGACCCTGGACGCGATCAACTTTGGCTCAGGCTGGTTCCCGACGCTGCGGAAGCGGAGCGAGCCGACTGGTTATCGGACGATTGCTGCAGGGATCAGGCGGCGGTTCGAGGCCGACGGCCGGTGGACGGCGGCGCAGCTGACAGGTCTGACCAACGCCGAGCTGGCGGGGTGGATCGATCAGGAGCCTGAGCATGAGCTGGTCGGGTTGATGGTGGCGTCGCTGCGGGATCTTGGGGAGAACGTGCAGAGGCTGTACGGGAAGTCGTTTGCCGCTGTTGTCGATCGTGCTGGCGGATCGGCGGTGAGGCTGGTTGAGACGCTGGCGGGGTGGCGGTGCTTTGCCGACGTCTCCGAATACGACGGGCGACAGGTGCCGTTCCTGAAGCGCGCACAGATCGTCGCGGCCGATCTGCGGCGCGCAGGCATCGCCGACTTCGACGATCTGGATCGGCTGACGATGTTCGCCGACAACCTCGTCCCCCATGTGCTGCGGCTCGACGGGCTGCTCTGGTTCGATCCCGATCTCGTCGCGCGGATCGAGCAGGGCCAGCTCATCGAACACGGATCGCCGGAGGAGGTCGAGATCCGTGCGTGTGCGGTGCACGCTGTCGAGTTGCTCGTAGCCGCGGCTGGGTCGATCCGACCCACCACAGCGGCGCAGATAGACGAGATCCTCTGGAACCGCGGTCAGGCACCGGAGTACAAGGCGGTGCCGCGCCATAGAAGCCGCAGCACCGCCTACTGACGCTACTTGGCGGCCTTGGCCCGCTCCTTGGCGATCGCCTTCGCGCCGCTTTCGCCTACCAGCAGCTCGGGACGCAGCGTCCCGCTGGATACCAGATCGAGGGCCGGATGCCGACCGCTCATCGCCAGCGTCGCGTCGAGCGCGATCACGGTCGTCTCGCCGCCCAGTGGCCTCGAGCCCGTGGCGATCACCGTCAGCGAGCCGCCGTTCTTCAGGTTCCGCGCCGAGGCGAGCGCCTTGCGCGCGCTCAGCGGGTGCAACCCATCGAGCGTGTCGATCAGAACGACGGCGTCAGAGCCGCGGGCGGCCAGCCGGCGAGCCTGGTCGACGACGAGCTCCACGGCGTTGTCCTGCGCCTCGGCGGAGGCCGAGAAAGTCACGGCGGCACCGGGCTTGACCGGCGCCTCGGCCCACTCGGGAAGCTCCTCCGGGCGCACGCCTGCAAGTGCAACGAGGACGCTTACGCCCGCCTGCTCGGCGAGGATCGACGCGAGCTCGCGCAGCAGGTGCGACTTGCCGGCCCAGCTGCGGCCGCTGATCGTCACGCGCGAGCCACGTCCGAAGGGGGTCAGGAACTCAACCGCCTTGAGCGTCGGGTCGTTCGAGCCGAGCTTGAAGCGCTCGGTCGGAAATTCGGCGGGGAGGTCGTCGAAACGCCCGCGGTCGGCCAGCTCCTCGGCAGGACGGCCGTTGACGGTGTCGATCCGCACCAGCGACGGGAAACGCTCCGAACGGTGCGGTGCGCGGCGCGGTCCGCTCACCCGGTCGCCGTTGACGAGCTCACATCGCTTGACCTGCGCAGCGGAGATGTAGACATCGGCGTCCGAGGGCTCCGGCGGCGAGAGTCGCACAAATCCGGAGCCGTTCGGCAGCAGTTCGACGACGCCGTCGACGATCACCGGCTCATCGGCCTTCGCCGGCGCGGCGCGGGCTCCTTCGTCCTCATCGCTGGCGGCGGCGCGCACCTCGGTGTCGGCGGCGGCAGACCCGGTCCACGCGGCGGCGCTGCGGCCGCGCGCCGTCGGCGCCCGCGGCGACCTCGGCGGCGGGCCGCGCCGCGCGCCGTCCTCGTCGTCTGGCTCGTCCGCGGCCTCAGGCTCGCCGCCGGCTCGACCGCGGTCGGCGGACTCGCCGGCGATTGGCCGGAGCTCGGCAGTGCGCTCAACGCAGCCGGCAGCTCATCACCGGACTGGTGAGCAAGCAGCGTCTCGATCAGGTCGCTCTTGCGAAGGCGACGGTAGCTGTCGACGGAAAGCTCGGAGGCGATCGCGTGAAGGTCGGCGAGGGTGCTGCCTTCGAGCGTCGCACGATCAAGTACTGACATGTGTTCCCTTCGATGGATCGGTAGGCCCCGGC
The DNA here is from genome assembly GCA_963818135.1 of uncultured Actinomycetota bacterium. Lineage (GTDB taxonomy): Bacteria > Actinomycetota > Thermoleophilia > Solirubrobacterales > Solirubrobacteraceae > Palsa-465. The sequence continues at coordinate 16,067 of CAWFRF010000021.1, read as the reverse complement.
CGCGTTGTAGGCAGCGGCCGGCGATTCGTGTGGTCGACTAGTCAAGCACAGGGCCAGGCGACTGCCCGGTCATGGACTTGCGTTCGGCGGCGATCGCCTCCAGCTTTGCGATCGTCTGCCGCGAAAGCCGGCGGATCTCCCAGTGGGTGACCTTGATCACGAGCAGCGGCGAGGTCACGACGATGTCCGCTCCGCGCTTGGCCTTCTCGAGCACGCCGATCTCGCCGACGACGTCGCCGGGGCCGACCGGGTCGACCTCCTGCCCGTCGCGCACGATGTCGGCCGTCCCCTCCTCGATCACGTAGAGCTCGGTGGAGAAGTCGCCCTGGCGCACGAGCTTGGCGCCGACGGGAAGCTCTCCTCCGTCGCGAAGGCGGCAAGCCGCGAGAGCTCGCTCGGCTCGAGCTGGGCAAAAACCGGGTTGCGGGTCAGGCGACCGGGGTCCATGCGAACACAAGCTATCGCCTCGGCTGGTCTGCACGCGAACGAATCGCTGCGCGAGGCCCCTCAGAGCGCCTTCAGCACGTCGTCGACGCGCGCCTTGGCGTCGCCGAACAGCATCGCGCTGTTCTCGCGGAAGAACAGTGGGTTCTGGACGCCGGCGTAGCCCGAGGCCATCGAGCGCTTGAAGATGATGACGTTGCGCGCCTCCCAGACGTGCAGGACCGGCATGCCGGCGATCGGACTCCCGGGATCGTCGGTGGCGGCCGGGTTGACCGTGTCGTTGGCGCCGATCACCAGCACCACATCGGTTTCGGGGAAGTCATCGTTGATCTCGTCCATTTCGAGCACGATGTCGTAGGGCACCTTGGCCTCGGCGAGCAGCACGTTCATGTGCCCGGGCAGGCGGCCGGCGACCGGGTGGATGCCGAAGCGAACCTCGACGCCGCGCTCGCGCAGCTTCCTGGTCAGCTCCGCGACGCCGTGCTGCGCCTGGGCGACGGCCATGCCGTACCCGGGGGTGATGATCACCGACTTCGCGTCGCTCAGAAGCTGCGGCCGTCTCCTCGGCGGTGACCTCGCGATAGTCGCCGTAGTCCTGCTCATCCGCTGGTCGGCGCCTCGATCCCGAAGCCGCCTGCGATCACGGAGATGAACGAGCGGTTCATCGCCTTGCACATGATGTAGCTGAGGTACGCACCGGAGGAGCCGACGAGCGCGCCGGTGACGATCAGCAGGTCGTTGTTGAGCAGGAACCCGGAGGCGGCGGCCGCCCAGCCCGAATAGCTGTTCAGCATCGAGACCACGACCGGCATGTCCCCGCCACCGATGCTGGCCACGAGGTGCAGCCCGAGCGCCAGCGCGAGAAGCGTGACGATCACCAGCAGGAACAGCTGCGGCGTGGACGATGAACCAGACGGTCAGCCCGGCGAACGCGACCAGTGCACCGATGTTCAGCTAGTTCTTGCCCGGCAGCATCAGCGGCTGCGGACTTGATCCGCGCCGAAAGCTTCAGGAACGCGATGATCGAGCCGGTGAACGTGACCGCGCCGATGAAGACGCCGATGAACACCTCGGCGTGGTGGATGCCGTAGGTGCCCTGCAGCCTTGAAGCTGAGCGCCTCGACGCTGTACGGCTTGTCCTCGACGCTCGAGGTAGCCGTCCCAGCCGACCAGCACCGCGGCGAGGCCGACGAAGCTGTGGAACAGCGCGATCAGCTCCGGCATGCCGGTCATCTCGACGACCCGGGCACGATAAAGGCCGATCATGGCGCCGGCCAGCACGGCGATGACCAGCAGGACCACCCCGAGTGTGCTGATGTGCTCGTGGGCGGCGAGCACGACCGTGGCGACCAGCGCCACGGCCATGCCGGGGATCCCGAAGTTGTTGCCCGGCCTTGGCGGTCTCGTGCTTGGAGAGGCCGGCCAGCGCCCGGATGAACAGCAGCGCAGCGACGAGGTAGGCGGCCGCGGCCGCGGTGTTGACGGTCATCGTGGCCTCAGCTCCTCGAGAACATCGAGAGCATGCGGCGGGTCACCGCGAAGCCGCCGAAGATGTTGATGCATGCGAGCAGGACCCCGAAGGCCGAGATGATCGTCACCAGCGTGCCGTATCGCCCGATCTCCAGCATGCCGCCGACGAGGATGATCCCGGAGATCGCGTTCGTCACCGACATCAGCGGCGTGTGCAACGCGTGGTGGACGTTGCCGATCACGTAGTAGCCGATCACGATCGCCAGCGCGAAGACGGTGAGTTCCGGAACCAGCGCGGGCGGCGAGATCGCCATCAGCATGAAGAACACCAGCGCGGCGATGCCGGTGTAGCGCGTACTTGCGCTACTGGCGACATCGGCTGTTTCTCCGGCGCCTCGAAGCGGGTGTCGGTGGGCGGGCAGCAGCCGCTGCGCCGGGCGCGGCCGAGACCTGAACCGGCGGCGGCGGCCAGGTCAGCTCGCCGTCGCGGACGACCGTGACCGAGCGCTGCACGACGTCGTCGAAGTCGAGCACCAGCTGCCCGTCCTTCTCCGGAGTGAGCAGCTTCATCAGGTTCACGAGGTTCTGCCCGAACAGCTGCGAGGCCTGCGTCGGCAGGCGGCCGGGGAGATCCGTGTAGCCGAGGATCGTCACGCCATTGGCGGTCACGGTCCGCTCACCCTCGACCGTTCCGGCGACGTTGCCGCCGTTCGCGGCGGCCAGATCGACGATCACGCTGCCCGACTTCATCGACGCGACCATCTCCTCGTTGATCAGGAGCGGCGCCGGGCGGCCGGGGATCAACGCGGTCGTGATCACGATGTCCATGTCCGGGACGGTCCGGGCGTACAGATCCTCGGCAAGCTTGTTGTAGTCCTGGCCCATCTCACGCGCGTAGCCGGTCGCCGAAACCTCCTCCTCCTGGCCGGTGTCCACCTTCAGGTACTCGCCGCCGAGCGACTTGACCTGATCGGCGACCTCCGGCCGCGGGTCGGTCGCGTAGACGATCGCGCCCAGGCTCCCGGCCGCGCCGATCGCGGCAAGCCCCGCCACCCCGGCACCCGCGACCAGCACCTTTGCCGGGGGCACCTTGCCGGCGGCCGTCACCTGTCCCGTGAAGAACCGCCCGAACTCATTCGCCGCCTCAACCACCGCGCTGTATCCGGCGATATTCGCCATCGAGCTCAGGACATCCATCGACTGCGCGCGGCTGATTCGCGGAACCGCATCCAGCGCCAAGGCCGTGATCGGACGCTTCGCAAGGTCATCCACGAGTTGCTGATCGAGCATCGGCGAGAGCCAGCTGATCAAGGTCGCGTGGGGCTTCAGCCGGTCGAGCTGCTCGCCGCGGCGGCGCGTTGACGGCGAAAACGATCTCCGCCTCGAACGGATCGCCGAGCGTCGCTCCCGCCGCCTCGTAGGCGGCGTCGGTGAAGCTCGAAAGCCCGCCCGCGCCGGGCTCGACCACGACCTCGTAGCCGAGCTTGACCATCTGCTCGACCGTGTTGGGCGTGGCAGCGACGCGCGTCTCGCCTGCTTGAGCCTCCTTCGGAATCCCGATCCTCATCCGCGCCCCAATCTACCGATTTCCGATCTGTGCCTCGCGGTATTCGCCGAGTTTCGTTACAGGGTTCCGCCGGCCAGAGCGATCTCCGACTCGGCAGTCACCCACACAGGGCTTCTGCGAATTCGCCGCGAGAGTAATCGACTGCGCCGTCGGCTTGGATCAATGATCCGAGATACGCGAGTGGTGACGGCGAGCGATCGCGATGCAGACGTGGTCGCCTTCACCCCCGCGCCGTCAGACCGCAGAGGGCGAATGCGGTCGACTGGGCGTTCGAAGCTGCACCCTGCTATCGCCGAAACCGCCGTCGCGGTTCTGCTGGCTGCGGATGAACTCCACGGCGCGACCGAGGCCCCCGGGATCGGCGCGGATCGCCGCTGCGAGCGCACTCAGAGCACCGCACCGGTGTCGTCGACGTCGCTTGCGCCGCCGCGGGTCGCGAAGTTGAAGCCGCCGTCGCGGTCCTGCTGACGGACCAGCCAGGCGATCATCCTGGCCGGATGGCGCGACGCCGGCGCGCTCGCAGCGCGAGGACACCAAACGTGGTCAGGTTGGTCAGGCTCTCGATCGACCCATCCGGTCGGATGAACCGCTCGAGCCGCGCAGACCAGTTCACGCGGAAACGTGCGCCGGGTCGACTGCCGCCGTGACAACCGCGAGGATCGTCCGCTCGATCGAGCCGGGTCGGTTCCTGAGCGACCGTGTCGCGCAGGTACCTCGAGCCGTTCACGCCGCCATGATTTCGGACGTCAGCGGGATCGACATGCGCCGCATCGAGCGCGAGCAGCGTCCAGGCTGTGCACATCGAGTTCGACGACTGGCCGCGGGCCTGCCCCAGCCCCGTCCGATTCTCGGCGCTCGAGATATCGCACCGGCGATCCGCGCCGACAGCCGCGCGGCCGCGCGGCGCTGGTTTGCTGCACCGCGCCGACAAGATGAGCGCCGCGAGCACCAGACGCAGGCCGGCACGCGCGGCCGGCGCCAACCAGGTGACCTGGATCCGTGTCCGGAAGCGGTTGAGCGTGCGAATCAGCGCCGGCCCGAACAGCATCGCGAACCCGAAGCAGCTGACTGCGTACACCAGATCGAAGCCAATCCCCTTGCCGACGAAGACGCCCGAGCTGGACCAGGCTGTGGTCGCTGTAGGTGACCCAATCGCCGAAATCCTGGAGCGCGGTGAAGGCAAAGCCGAGCACGAAGCACACGAGCGCCAGCGGTAGTCGGCCGATGCGCCCGCGGTGATCCAGGCCAGGCCCGCGCCGGCGATGCCGGTGGCTCCCCAACCGGCCATCTGCCAGGGCGTCCACGGCCCCTGCCCGAAGAAGAAGTTCGAGGTCAGCGCCGCCACGGCGCCGACGACGTAGCCCGGGGCGCCGCCGAGCGCGTACCCGGAGATCAGCACGATGTCGGTCGTCGGCTTGACGTTCGGCACCGCCGCGAAGGCGATGCGACCGAGCGCAGCGAACGCACCGAGCGTCCCGACAAGCGCGACGATGCGCGCATCGGGCTGGTCCGCTCGTACCAGGCGAAGCCGGCGATCAGCCCGAGCGCGAGGATCGCAAAGGCCGCGAGCTGCCAGCTCATGCCGGCACCTCGACTCCGCTCGCGCGCAACAGCGCGACACCGTCGGCGGGCATCAGCGCACCGCCGGATCCGCCGAGGATCCGCGCGGCCTCGGTGGCGAAATACGTCCCGCCGGCGAGCACCTCGGCCGCGGTGCCGTCGGCGATCACACGGCCATCGGCGAGCAGCACGACGCGGTCGGCGAAGGCGGCCGCGAACTCGGGGTCGTGGGTGGCGACGATGACGGCGGTGTCGAGGCGCTCAGCAGGCGCACGAGCGCGTCCTTGGCGGCGCGATCCATGCCCCTGGTCGGCTCGTCGAGACCGACCATCGCAGGCGGGTCGTGCGCGCCGGATCGCCGAGCACGATCGCGAGCGCGAGCCGCTGCTTCTCACCGCCGCTCAGGTCACGCGGATGACGATCGGCAAGCTGCGGCGAGGCCGACAGCGGCGAGCGCGCCCTCCCCGCCTCGGCGCGCACCGTCTCGTGCACCAGGTAGTCCCCGGGTTCTGCAGCAGCAGCGCGACGCGGCCCGCGGCATCGATCCGGCCGCGGGTGGGCTGCATCAGGCCCGCGGCGTGACGAGCAGGGTCGACTTGCCCGCGCCGTTCCTGCCCATCAGCGCGACGCGCTCGCCGGGCGCGATCCGCAGATCGAGGTCGCGCAGGATCGTCGGGCCGTCCTTGAGCTCGTGCCAGACGCGCTTGAACCGCAGCGCGGACTCCGGGTCCGTCCCGACGCCGAGCGGTCGACGTTCCTGGGGGACGGAATGCTCCGCAGGATCGGACGTCGGCCGCAGTCGCGCCGACGAGGCCGGCTGAGCGCAGCGCGGCGCGGGCGCGCTTCACACCCGGCACCGGCGCGCAGGCCGAGCCCCGCCAACAGCCGCGCCCCGGCGTGACCAGCGCCGGCGCGGCGCCGAGCGCCCAACGAGGAACAGCTCCGGCGCGCCCGTCGAAGGCGACGCGCCCGCCGTCCAGCGCGACCACCCGGTCGGCCGCGGCCAGACAGCGCTCGAGCCGGTGCTCGGCCAGTAGCACCGCAGTGTCCCGTCCTCGTTCAGCCGCCTCAGCAGCCCGATCAGCTCGTCGCCGGCGACCGGGTCGAGCTGTGATGTCGGCTCATCCAGGCAGACGAGCGCTGGGCGCGCAGACAGCGTCGCGCCCAGCGCGACCCGCTGTAGCTCACCGCCGCTGAGCTCCTGCACGGGCCGGTCGAGCAAGCCCTCGACCGCCAGCGCCAGCGCGGTCTCCTCGACCGCGCGCGCCACCTCGGCATCCGACCAGCCTCGGTTCTCGGCGGCGAACGCGAGCTCGGCGCGCGGCGTACCGAGCACGATCTGGGTCTCCGGGTCCTGGAACAGCGAGCCCACGGTAGCCGCCAGCTCGCCCGGGCCGTGGTCGCGCGTGTCCCGGCCGGCGACGACGACGCTACCGGCGAAGCGTGCCACCGTGGAAGTGCGGGACCAGCCCGCTGATCGCCCGCAGCAGCGTGCTCTTGCCGGACCCGGAGAGCCCCGCGAGCACGACGAACTCCCCGGGCTCGACCGTCAGCGAAACATCGACGAGCGACGGCCGCTCAGCTCCGGGATAGCTGTAGGTCAGCTCGCTGATCGAGACGAGGCTCACCGCACGATCCCCCGCCGGTCGGCGAACGGTGCCAGCGCGACCAGCACGAGCAGCGCCGCCACGCTCCAGCGTGCGCGCGCCAGCGGGCGCGCGCAACAGCGGATACGCCGTGAACGCCGCCCAGCCCGCGACCCGCGCCACCACTGCGACCGCCAGCACCAGCAGCGGCCGACGCCGGAACGCGAGATCGTGCCGGGACCAGGCCTCGCGGCGCCGATGAGGCCGGCCGCGCGCCCGCCGATGCACGGCGCCGTAGCCGCGCACCTCGAGCGTCGCGGCGACATCGAGCGCCCGGTCGAGCACGCCCGCGGTGGTCGCCCGCAGCAGCTGCGCCCGCCCGGGCGGCTGCCCCGGCCGGCAACGCTGCGCCTCTGCGAGGCGATGCGAGTCGCGGACGAGCACCGGCACCATGCGTGTGGCGATCGTCGCGCTCAGCGCCGAGCTGAAGGAGAGGCCTCGGAACAGCCGCAGCACCTCATCGGGATCGACCGCGACCGAATACAGCGTCCCGATCAGCACGAGCGTCACGGCCCGCAGCCCGAGCACCGCTCCGTAGACGGTGGCCTCGAGCGTCACGTTCGTCTGCCCGAGCAGCGGCAGGTCGCCCAACCGCCAGATCACCGTCAGGCCGTTGCGGGTCACGAGCGCGTTGATCGCGGCGATCGTGAACCACAGCGGCACCGCCCAGATCAGGCTGCGGCGCAGCTCGCGCCCCACTCCCGCGAGCACGCCGGCGACCATCACCGAGACCGCGATCGCGCCGAGCAGCACCGGGTTTGACTGGATCAGCGAAGCGACCGCGAGCGCGACGCACCAGGCTGATCGCGGCGGCAGCGCGGGCCGCGTGCAGCGGGCTCGCTCTGCGGCGGTAGCTCATGACCCGGCGCGAGCGGGACCGGGATCACGTTCGCGCCGCTGACGGCCACGGCGAAGTGGTCGCGAAGCTTGGCGGCTGTGAACGCCTGGCGGCGGCCATCACACCGGCCACGTCGGTGCCGGTGACGAACCATGTCGGTTGGCCGAGTGATGGCTCGCCGGTCGCCGCGATCAGGCCGGCGCTGCCGCGTAGCGTGCGCACCACGCGGCCGCGCGGATTCTCAGCTCGAGCGCCTGCCCGCGGGTCCGACGAAGCGCGCGTACACGCCGCTGTCGCGCGGGCCGGCGGCGATCAGCTGCGCGGCGATCACGCCCTTGATCTCATTCCAGGTGCCGACCACCACGGCCAGCGAGTCCGAGCCCGAGCCGGTGCCGAGCACCTGGTCCGCGGCCTTGACGCCGTATCGGTGCAGCGCCGTGCCAACCGCGTTGCAGGCGGCTCTGCACGGCCGGCGCCGCAGTTCAGAAGCGTCGGGAACTCCTTGCCGCCGATGCCGTTGGTGAACGGCTCGGGATAGGAACCGACGACCGCGGGAACCGTGTCGGTGGCGCTCCAGTCGTGGAGGTCCCACCAGATGTGGTCGCCCTTGTGCACGTCGGTCGCGGCGGCACCCTGCGGCGCCTGGATGCCGTTGACGAAGTAGAACCAGTCGCGGTGGCTCGCTGCTGCCGCTGTGGCCGTCGATCGATTCGACGAAGCCGCCGCCGTAACGGGTCGCGACCTTGAAGTGGCGCTCGAGCAGAGACATCACGGTCTCCGCGCCGGGCACGTGCCTCTCGGCGGCGCTGCCGTAGAGCGTGCGACCGAAGTTCGCCGTGACGCGGACGCTCGCCTGCTTGGTGCCGGGACCGGCGCCGATGCCGCACCCGGCGAGCAGCACGGCCACCGCCATCGCAGCGGCTACCGCGGCGAGCGACGGGCGGCGTACGCATCGGCTCCTCAGCTCTTCGTCACCTTGAACAGCAGCTTGTCGCCACTCTTCAATTTGATCTCGCAGGCCCCCTTTGACGCGACCTTGCCGTTGACGTAGACGCCCCAGTAGTACTTCTTGGTGGTCTCGGAGTCACCGAGGATCCCGGTGATGAAGTACTCGTCGTAGCTCGAGTACCACTTGCCCGCCCAGTTGCCGTGGGTGGCGACGTTCAGCGCACCCTGGGCGCTGTCCGCCGGGCACTTTCCGCTGGGCGCACCGCCCCGCGTGATCGACCCGGTTCGGCCTGAACCGTTTCCGTCGCCAACAGGGTCTTGGTCTTCCCCTGGATCGTGATCGACACCTTCGGCCCAGCGACGCGGCTCGACTGCGCGGTCGCCGCGGTCGCCACCTGTGCTGTCGCGAGCGCCAGCGCCGTGCCGAGTGCTGCCACGCCGGCCTTGATCAACTGTTTCTTCTGCATGAGCCACCCCTTCCCCGAGGGTCGTTTTGGCTTTGTGGTCGGAGGTGGTCTCCTGGCTTTCGGGCCTACCGGCGATGCCTTCCCAGCGCCTTGCCGGCGCCAGTGGCTTCGATATCGCCGTCCTCCCCGATTACAGTGGCGGGTCCGCTCCGGATTCGCACCGGCTTCCCATCACTACCGACCTTGGACGCCCCGATCGTATCCGGGAATCGGCTGGCCCGACGTTGCGCCTCGCGACGGACCCTTAGACTCGGGCAGCGCAGTGGTGAATCTGACCCGCATCTACACCAAGCTCGGCGACGGCGGTGAGACGCACCTCGGCGATATGAGCCGGGTGCCGAAGACCCACCCGCGGATCGAGGCCTATGGCACGGTCGACGAGCTGAACTCGCAGATCGGCGTGGTGCTGGCGCTGAGCGAGCTCCGGACGCGTACAGGCCATGGCTCGAGCGCATCCAGAACGACCTGTTCGACGTGGGCGCCGACATCGCGGCCCCTGACGATCCGCAGCGCGAGCGCCTGCGGGTGCTGCCGGCTCAGACCGAGTGGCTCGAACAGCGCTGCGATGAGGTCAACGCGACCCTGCCACCGCTGAAATCGTTCGTGCTGCCCGGGGGCACTCCGGCCGCCGCGCAGCTGCATGTCGCGCGCACGGTCTGCCGGCGCGCCGAGCGCCTGGCGGTTGCCTGCGGCGAGGAGGTGAACGCCGAAGTCGTCCGCTACCTGAACCGTCTCTCCGACCTGCTGTTCATCCTCGCGCGCGGCGCCAACGGCGGCGACGAGCCGCTCTGGCAGCCCGGACGCTTCCGCGAGCAGGACAGCTAGCGCGGCCGCGCGACGGCCTCGGCTAGAGCCGGCTGACGGTCATCTCCGGCGCAATGCCCGTGCGACGCACGTGGTCGTAGTACTCGATGTCCTCAGGAGCAGCGACCTCGAGGGAGATCTCAGGGGACACCGTGAAGCGAACCGCCTCGTACAGCAGTTCCTGGTAGCTCGGCGCGCCATGCGGGCGCCCCTCGACGTCGACTTCATGGTCGCCGCAGCGAAGCTCCCAGCGCTGGCTGCGCACGAGCATGTCGGCGTTGAGCTTCAACGGCGACCTGACGCAGCCCGGGCGCGCGCCGACCGGTTCGCCGTGCGTGCGCTCCTGCGCGCGCGCGGACGTGAGCGCGTGCGCGAGGCGATCGAGGTTCCGCCCGTAGGGCGCCGGCACGATGGAGACAGGACCGCGGGCGGCGGCGTCGCCGCGGATCGAGCGAGCCATCGCGCCGACCAGGACGAAATCGACACCTGAGGCGGTCAGCCAGTGCATGACGGCGATCGAGGAGGCCGCGAGGTGCTCGTAGCCCTCTGCGGCGTTGACGGGAACAGCGTCGAGACTCGGAGCACGGTTACGAAGCAGCATGCGACTGCTTTCGGCCCGGCGTCGCACATTCCTGCCGTGGCTTGGTCGGACACTCACACCACTCGCAGAACCTTCACCGTAGTTCGAGCGTGTGATCAGTACGCTGAGGTGGCAGCCACAACGCCTCGCGTTCGCGCCCGTGGTCGCGTACCAGTCGACTCTGACACTCATCAGATAACTCATGAACACGCCGGACCAGGACCGCCAGCAGGAGGCGCCAGCCCAGCCTCCGATGAACGTGCCTCCGGACCCGGTGGTGGGTCCGAGGAGGAGAAACCCGGGTCTGCCGTCGCGGCCGGGACTCAGCGCCGCCGCACCTTCCACGAGGCAGCGCACAAGGTTCCGCAGAAGTATCACGGGCGCTGGCACGATGGAGAGCGAGGAGCACGACGACGAGCCGGAGCCGATCGACGAGAGTCAGCTCGACGTCGTCGCCCATGCCAGCCGCGCCGTGCTGGCGCTGGGGGCGCTCGGCGTCGTCTACGGCGACATCGGCACCAGTCCGCTCTATGCCGAGCAGGTGACGTTCGGCTACAAGGCCGCTCAGCACGTGAGTGCCGACAGGCGTGTACGGCATCGTTTCGCTGATCTTCTGGTCGCTGGCGATCGTCGTCACGATCAAGTACGCCGGCTTCATCATGCGCGCCCACAACCGTGGAGACGGCGGCATCATGGCCCTGGCGGCGCTGATCCGGCGCAACAAGGTGGTCCACGCCACGTTGCTGGTCACGCTTGGGATCTTCGGCGCGTCACTGTTCTTCGGCGACGGCATGATCACGCCGGCGATCTCGGTGCTCTCTGCTGTCTCGGGCCTCGAGATCGCCTCCCCGGCGTCGCGCATCTGGTCGTGCCGATCTCCGTCGCGATTCTGGTCGGCCTGTTCCTGATCCAGCGCAAGGGCACGGGGACCGTCGGCTGGCTGTTCGGCCCCGTGATGCTGGTCTGGTTCCTCTCGATCGCGATCATCGGCATCCCCGAGATCGTCAAGCACCCGGGCGTGCTGCAGGCCGTTTCCCCGACCTGGGGGGCCCGCTTCTTCCTCGATCACGGCTTCCAGGCCTTTCTCACGCTGGGAGGAGTGGTTCTTTGCGTGACCGGCGCAGAGGCGCTCTATGCCGACCGCGGGCACTTTGGACCGAAGCCGATTCGGATCGCCTGGCTCACCATCGTGTGGCCGGCGGTGCTGCTCAACTACATGGGCCAGGCCGCCTGGATTCTCGATCATCCCAAGGCCCCGCTCCACACCGAGCACGTTCAACCCGTTCTTCTCGGTGGTGCCGAGCTGGTTCCAGTTGCCCGAGGTGGTGTTGGCGACCCTGGCGACGGTGATCGCCTCGCAGGCGGTGATCTCCGGCTCTTACACCGTGGCCCGCCAGGCCATGCAGCTCGGCTACCTGCCACGCCTGAAGATCGTCCATACGAGCGAGATGGAGGGACAGATCTATGTCCCCGTCGTGAACTGGGTCCTCGCAATCGGCGTGATCACGCTCGTGCTCGCGTTCCAGAGCTCCAACGGCCTTGCCAATGCATACGGTGTCGCCGTGACCGGCACGTTCGTCCTCAATACGGTCCTGTTCCTGTCGGTGGCCCGTGCGCTCTGGAGCACCCCGAAGTGGAGGCTTGCACTCCTGGGTGGGTTGTTCCTGACGGTCGAGCTGGCGTTCTTCCTGGCGAACATCGCCAAGCTGTTCCACGGTGCCTGGCTACCGCTGGCGGTTGGCCTCTGCGTCTCGGTCGTGATGCTCACGTGGCGCAAGGGGCAGGACATCGTCACGCGAAACCGGCTCGAGCAGGAGGGCGACCTCAGCGAGTTCCTGAGTCGGATCACGAGCATGCAGCCGCCGCTGTACCGCGTGCCGGGCACGGCGATCTTCCTCAATGCGAGCGGTGAGACCACCCCGCTGGCCCTGCGCAGCCTCGTCGAGCACACGCACACACTGCCCGAGAAGGTCCTGATCGTCTCAATCGTCTCGAGGAGCGTTCCGCATGTCCTGCGCGAGCGGCGCTTCCGTGTGACCCGCATGGGCCGCGGACGCTGCCAGATCCAGCACGTCGTGGTCAACAACGGCTATCGCGACAACAACAGCGTGCCCGAGCTGCTGCAACTGGCCCGGAAGATGGGCTACCTGGAGCGCAATCTCGACCTGGAGGGCGCCTCCTACTTCATCTCACGCATCACCATCGCCGAGACGCCCAAGCCGGAGATGGCGAAGTGGCGCAAGAAGGTGTTCCTCCTGATGGCACGCAACGCTGCGAGCCCGATCGAGCACTTCGGCCTACCGGTCGACCGGACCGTGTTGATGGGCTCGCAGGTCAGCCTCTGACAAGGCTGGCACCATTGCGCACTTGAGCATCTGGGAGATAGTCGCGATCTTCGCCGCAGGCGTCGCCGCCGGCACGATCAACACGGTCGTGGGCAGCGGCACGCTGATCACCTTCCCGACGCTGCTGGCGTTCGGCTACCCCCCGGTCACCGCCAACGTCTCGAACACGGTAGGCCTCGTACCCGGATCGGTCTCGGGCGCGATCGGTTACCGGCGCGAGCTGACCGGCCAGCGGAAGCGCGTGCTGGCATTGGGTAGCGCCTCGCTCTGCGGCGGCATCCTCGGCGCGATCCTGCTGCTCGAGCTGCCGGCCTCCGCGTTCAAGGAGATCGTGCCGTTCTTCATCGCCCTTGCGTTGGTCCTGATCATCCTGCAGAAGCAGATCAACCGCGCACTCGGCCACCGCCGCCGTGGTGAGGGGCAGGGCGTCGGGCCAGGCGCGATCGCCGGGGCCTTCTTCACAGGCATCTACGGCGGCTATTTCGGCGCCGCACAGGGGATCTTGATGCTGTCGGTCCTCGGCCTGACCATCGATGATCGCCTCCAACGACTGAACGCCGTCAAGGTGGTCACAACCGGCCTGACAAATCTGGTCGCCGGGATCGTCTTCGTGATCGCCGCCCACGTCGCCTGGGATGTCGCGGGGCTGATCGCCGCCGGGTCGATCATCGGCGGCGTGATCGGAGCGCGCTACGGCCGGAAGCTGTCGCCGACGGCGCTACAGGCGCTGATCGTCGTCGTCGGGATCATCGCGATCGTCAGGCTTGTCTGATCGGTTGGGGGTGGTGGCGTGCTTTGCCACCACCCCCTCCGATGCGTTGTCTGAGAGCCGGCTCTTAGAAGCCGTTCGGCAGGACCGCGACGCCGCCGTAGCGGACGCCGCTGGTGGCCGGACGGATCGTGGTGAATCGCTCGTCGGCCCCCGAGGTCGCATCCAAGCATGTCGGTGATCGCGACGACCTTGTTGGGGTCGGCGCCCTCATCGCCGCTGCCGCTCACGGTCGAGGTCGTGGCGTAGATCGTCACGGTCCCGTTCCCGTTCACGTGGCCTGAGATGTTGCGCAGGCCATCGGTTGCCGGAGCCCATGGAAGTCCGCCGCCGCCCTGGGTGCTGTTGTCACCCGTCGGGTAACCGGGCACCTGGTACGGACGGCCGAGGTCGAGGCCACTCTGTAGGACGTAGGCGAGGTGCCACGACTGGGTGTTCGAGTTGAACACCCACTTCTGCAGGCCCGCGTTGGTCTCTGCCTGGGCGTCCGCGTACGGTTCGGCCGGGTTGATCGTGCCGAAGTTGCCGCTGCCCTCGTCAGCGACGTACAGCGTGTCGGCGTTTGCGAACCACAGGCCGAACGGGAAGTCGTTGGTATCTGTGCTCGCGGCCTGCTCGTTGAACCCGTTCAGGATGCACATGTTGTACGTCACGCCCGGGCTGGGCAGAGCCGCTCCGGGAGTGGGGATGCCGACCGGGTTGGTCTGTAAGCACGCCGTCCCCGAGGTGTCGACGAAGTACACCGTGTTGACACCGTTGCTGCCGGAGCCCTTGGTGTAGTAGACGACGTTGTCGTGCTCGGTCAGGCCGCGGAAGTTGGTGTCCTTGCCCGGCTTGTCGCTGACCGTCGAGTACTGCGGCAGCCAGGCGATGTTGAACGTGCCCATCAGGTCAGTCGGGTCGCCGCCGGCGGCCGTCTGGGTGCTCTCGGACTGGAACGACTCCGGGTAGAGCTGAGCGCCGGTGGCGTCGACCATCGTCGTCGGGATCGGCGGAGCGCCCTTCTTGCCGTCTGAGCCGTTGTTGTCGTTCCCGGCCGCAAAGAACTCGTTGTCGGCGTTGTCGAGCAGGACGGCGCGCTCATTGTCACCGGTGTAGGAGTTCGTCTCGGTGAAGGTCATCGCACCGTGGCCGTTGACGTCTCCGGCGACGCGGAAGTACGGGCCGGCGATGTCCGGGTTGGTCGGATCGATGATCCCGGGCGTGTTGGAGTTCGAGGCGTCAAACGCCCCATTTGCCGCGTTGTAGCCCGAAAGGCTGACGTCGTGTCCGCCGGTGGAGACGTTGATCGCGAGCTCCGACTTGGAGGAGAAGCTCGTGGTCATCTCGGTGGTGGGGATCTTGACCGTGCCGAGCGACCTGCCCGCAAGGCTCACATCCCACAGATCGATCGGCGTATTGACAGCGAAGCTGCCATCGGGGCCGTCGTTGTTGAAAACGTACGGGTACTGCCCGTTTGCCACCGCCTGCGCCTCTACGGGAGCGGGCTCCGGGATCGTCGTGCCGCTGTAGTTCGTCGCGTACGGCAGGGACTGACCGACGCTGAGTTTGACGCCTTCCCTCGGGAAGACGGTGCCGCTGATCACCAGGCTGTTGCCGACGAGGCGAGCGTGTCCCTCGTCGCGGGCGCGCTTGTGCGCGTGCCTGAAAGCATGCGCTCCGGCAGCCGGTGCCGCCGCTGCGGTCGCCACCGCGACAGACGCCATGAGGACGCCTCCCTGCAGCGCCCGGGCGCGTGTGCGCAGGCGTGCCCGTTGGTTGTTCTTCGCCACTTTGTCTCCTATGAGATGGAGTTGACCGGATCCAAGGTCGAAGCTAAGAGCGCAGGTGAGAACGCCTTGTTACGTCGATGTATCCGAAACGTGGCAAGGTGGTGAAGCGACTAAACCCAGGATTACCGGGCCGTCATCTGGTGATCACGAGCACGACGATAACGATCAGCAGCAGGGCCGTCGGCACCAACGCGAGCGGGCTGATCCGTATCCCTCTCAGTTCGTTGCGGAGCATCAGACCACGGGCAGCTGTGCGCAGCTTTCCGAGACGTTTCGTGCGCCAAGCGAAGTACAGGACAGCCACCGCGATCGGGAGCACCAGCGGCCATCCGGTCGGGGCCCGGTGGCCGAGGGCGTGCGTCGCCGCGAAGAGGGTCTGCAACCTCACGAGGTGGCCTTCCGGCGGAGCTGGAGCGGGCGGGCGCGCAGGCTGAAACCCCAGCTCGCGGCGATCAGAAGCGCACCCAGGATCAGGGCAATCGCGACGCTGGGAGAGAAAGTGTCCCCTACGGCCACTTTCTCTCCCAGCGTCGCGCGGTCGGCAGCGGCCAGCGCCGATGCCGGGATCGGGTGGCCGGCGGCGCGCGCGAGCAGCGGCACAGCCGAGCCAGCGGCAGTCGCGAGCTGTGGACCGGGTCCGGGAGCCGCCGCGCGCACACCAAGTTCAGCCGCGGTCACGGCGTGCGCCCCAGAGCGATTGCCGTAAAGGCCGAAGCCGCTGGGCATGACCACGAGCACCTGTCCGCCGTAGAGCTCCGAGAGCTCGATCCACAGGTAGCGTGCGTAGTCCTTGGGATCCCGCCAGAGCGAGGTCGCGGTCCCGAGATCCGTCTCCGAGGCGATCAGCGCCACGCGGA
>CAWFRF010000020.1:0-16071 GCA_963818135.1 uncultured Actinomycetota bacterium | reverse complement strand
TCACTCGTGGCGTTCACGGCTCAGCTTGGCGCGACTGGGGAGCCGTTGCATCGAAGGGGTCCTGTCAGTCGGTCGATTCAGTCGAATGACTGATGGCGCGCCCGGTCCGCCCGTCAGGATGCTCTCGCGGTTGGACTGCCCTGGCCGGGAGACCAGGCGTGCTCGAGACGCCCGCCGACACCTTCGGTGTGACCTGGGCTGGTGCTGAGCCGGTCGCGTCGCTTTCAGGTCGGGAGCGTCGAGGAGGCTGACTGAAACGTTACTCGCTGATATCGGGGCGGGTCGAAGCCGGGTACTCGTGGTCAGCGGTGAGCCTGGGATCGGGAAGACCTCGCTGCTCGATGATTTCTTCCGGCGCGCGCGGGACGTCACCGTGAGTCGAGCGCTAGGCGTCGAGTCGGAATCCGAGCTCGCGTTCGCAGGGCTCCAGCAGGTCGCTCACCGATACCGAGGACGAGCTCGCGCCTGCCCGAGCCGCAACGCGATGCCATCGAGGTGGCCCTTCGCCGCAGGCTCGCAGCCCCGAGTCCATGACGCTCGGGACCGCGATGCTGAACCACCTCGCCGACATCGCTGAAGAGGCCCCGGTGCTTGTTGCGATCGACGACGCTCAGTGGCTTGACCGCGCCACCGCCCAAGCGTAGGCGTTTTTCGCGCGCAGGCTCGACTCCGGAGGCGCTGGCTCGTGTTCGCGATCCGCGAGCCCCGCGAGCAGCTGCAGAGGCTTCCCCAGCTGTTCGTCACCGGCCTCGCCACGGCCGACGCCCACAGGCTGCTCGCCTCGGCGCTCGCTGCTCCCGTCGATGAGCAGATCCGAGCGCAGTTCATCGCAGAGACTACCGAAACCCACTCGCCATCCTCGAACTATCCCACGCGCTCCGGACTCAATGCCGTTGAAAACACATCAGATCGCCTCGACTCGAAGGGCCCTCTGGGTCAACTCTCTAGGAGAATTTTCAGCGCCTTATGATGCGCTTCAGTCCGTTCGAGATCGATGTCGTTGTCGTCGTCGAGCCGCCGAGCCCCTCGGTGACCAGGTCCTCATGTGGCGCGCCGCTACATCGTGCTGGGATGGCTCGCGCCAGCGCCGACGGGCTCGAGTGCCGCAGTGATCCGCATCGGCACGCGGGTCGTCTTCCAGCTCATCCTCTGGTTCGGTCCGCGATATACGGAAATGCTCTGCCGCCACGATAGTCGTCATGTTCACCAGGCGCTGGGCACGGCAGTCGACGCAGACTCAGACCCGGAATATGGCGTGTGGCATCGGGCCTCGCAGCCGCCGGCCCGGATGAGAGCGTCGCGGCGGAACTGGAGCGCGCAGCCGCACACGCTGGCTCGCGTGGGGGCCTTAGCGCGGCAGCCTCATTCCTGGAGCGGTCCGTGATGCTCAGCGAGGATGTCCAAAGTCGCGGTCGCCGCGCGCTACTAGCCGCAGAGGCACAACTTGACGCCGGTCAGCCCCCGAACGCCCAAAGGCTGATTTCGGTCGCGCCGCTCGCAGCCCAGACCGAGCTGGATGTCGCGCAACGCGAGGTGCTCGAGGCGCGCGTGGCATACGTGCGAGGCCGCGGCCGTGACGCCCCGGCGCTTCTGCTGAGCGCAGCTATGCGGCTGGACGCTCGGCGTCACAAGCACGCGCGACATTTATCATCGCGCGATCATCGCGGCGATTTTCGCCGGTCGCCTATATCTTGACGGTCCAAACGTCGCCGCCGTCGCCGCCGCTGCTCACGCATCCCCAATACGCCGAGCGACCACCCTGCGGGATCTGCACATGCGCGCGATCACGGCGCTCGTCGTAAACGGCCACGCAACGGCGACTCCCCTCGCCCAGCAGCTGAACTCAGCGCTCCGGCAGCGAGACCCTATCGACCCCAGACGACGCCGCGTTACTCGTAATGAGCACTCAGTTCAGCACCATCGTCTGGGACGATGAAGCGTGGGTCGACCTCGCCGCTCGTGGACTGCGCCTCACCCGCGCGCTCGGATGTCACGACGTACTTCCGATCGCGTTATGCAATCAGGCGTCGGCGCACGCCTGGCGGGGACAGTTCCCAGCAGCGAATCGAGCTGGTACACGAACTCAGGGCGCTCAGCAAGGCGACGGGTGTCCCGGGCCTGGCCACCCCAGCGATGACCGTCGCTTCGTACGGGCCACCTGAAGCTGCTTTCGAGTTGATCCACGCTGCCCGCAGTGCAGCCTTCGAACGCGGAGAAGGGCTGATCGTGACGTTCAGCCAAATCACCGAGGCAATCCTGTGCAACTCCTTAGGGCGTTACGAGGATGCATGGCGTGCGGCGGCGTCGGCCTATGAGGATCCGCTGCTGTACAACCCCTACCTGCTGGGCGAACTCGTCGAAGCTCGCGTGCGATCGGGGCACCCAGAACGCGCAGCCGCTGCACGTGCTGACCTCGCCGCGCGGGCGGCAGCATCCAACACCAATTGGGCGTGGGGGATCGCGAACCGGTCCGAGGCACTGTACAGCGAGGGTGAGGATGCCGAACATCTGTACCAGGCATCCATAGAGCACCTCCAGCAAACACACATGCGCGTCCAACTCGCGCGATCACATCTGCTCTACGGGGAGTGGTTGCGCCGTGAAGGACGACGCGTCGATGCTCGAGATCAACTCCGGACAGCGCACGTCATGTTCGATGCGATGGGTGCCCTTGTGTACACAGACCGAGCCGCGGACGAGCTCGCGGCGACCGGAGAGACAGCCCACAAGGAAACGCGGGCCATGACCACGACGATGACCTGACAGACCGGGAAGCTCAGATCGCCCGATTGGCCGCTATGGGTTTGTCGAACCGCGAGATCGGCGAGCGCGCTCTTCATCGCCATCGCACCGTCGGCTGCCGCCTGGCAAAGAGTGTTCCTGAAGCTCGCGTCACGAGCCGAGCGCTTGATTCGCGAGGACATGCTCGAAGAACACCTCGGTGACGCCGCGTCGCACTGACTCGTCGAACGAACGGATCCGCGAACTGCCTCTCGACGTTCCTAGCGTTCCAGCTGTCGTCATCAACCACACAGGAGGCGCTTCATGTCCGAGAAGCCGAGCATCGTGTTTTGCCACGGGATTTGGGCCGACGGTTCGTGCTGGTCCGAGCCGTCCGCCGCTCGCTTCCGACGGCTCGAGGTGATCGCCGCGCAGTACAACCTCGACTCAGCCCAGATCCGACATTGACGCCGTGATCCGCGCGCTTCGACCATGTTTCGAGCCCCACGATTCTTGTCGGGCACTCCTTCGGCGGCGCCTGATCACGGCGCCGGCATCGACGATCACGTCATCGGCCTTGTTTTCGTCTCGGCGGTCGCGCGGATGAGGACGAGACCGCGGCCGAACAGCAGGCCAAGTACCGACCACCGAGTTGTTTGGGGAGTTCGAGGTCGGGGACGGCCGGATCTGGATGCTCCCGTCCGGCATCGGGTACTTCTGCGGAGATCTCACCGAAGCGGAACAGCAGGTCGTGTGGTCGACCGCGACGCCCCCCGCCGTCGAACTCTTCAACGAGAAGCCCGACGGCGCCGCGTGGAAGACGAAACCGAGCGCCTACATCGTGGCCAATAACGACCACGCCGTTCACCCAGATCTGGAGCGAGACTCAGCCAGGCGCATGGGCGCCACGACCTACGCGGTCGACAGCAGCCACGTACCGATGCTCTCCCAGCCCGAGGTAGTGCTCACCGCGATCCGCAACCTCGCGGCAACCCTCCAAAGAACCCTGGCCACGGCGTAATCCAGAACTAGTCCTTTGGGACGACGGAACTACGACCTGTTCTTCCCAGCAGGCGCTTCACGGCCAGGCGGGGGTTGGTGTGCCCCGCCTGACCGCCTTCCCAAGGTCAATCAATTCATGTCCGTTGCGCCGATGTCGCGCACGCTTCGCTCACGCAGGCTCAGCAGGCCGGCAAGCCCCGCCGATCCCGCTGGCCACGCTTGGCCGCCAGCTGACCGTCGAGTTCATCGGGACGTTCGTCCTCGTCTTCACGGTCGGCTTGGCGACGTCGACCAAGGGGGCCGGGGATCTCGCCCCGCTAGCGATCGGGTCCGCTCTGATGGTGATGGTCTTCGCGGGCGGTCATATCTCGGGCGCGCACTACAACCCGGCTGTAAGCCTCGCGGCGCTTGATCGCCGGCAAGATCCATCCACGACGGCCGCCGGCTATGTGGTCACGCAGTTCGTCGCGGGCGCTCTCGCTGCGCTTCTCGCGCGTGCCATGGTCGGACGGGCATCAACCGTTGCCGTTGCCGCCGACTGGAAAGTCCTGGTCGCTGAGCTGATCTTCACGCTGGCGCTCGCCTACGTCGTCCTAAACGTCACGGCCGCTCGCGGCACCGACGGTAACTCGTTCTACGGCCTCTGCGATCGGATTCACCATCACTACGGGCGCGTTCGCCGTCGGCCGACCTGGGCGGCGGCTTCGACCTCGCCGTCGCGCTCGAGAGGAGGGATCGCTGGCGCACTGGTCTGGAGCCATTGGTGGATCTACCTGCTCGCCAGCCTACTTGCCGGCACGAGTGCGGCCGTGGTCTTCGACTACCTGCACCCCGAGCAGACCTCCGATGGTTAGGTCGCTGTCAACCGCAGTCATGGCCACGTCCGCGTTCGTCCTTGCCTGCACGCTGCTTAGCGTCCTCGTCCTCGGCGAGGAACTGCCTCGCGAGGAGTCGCCTACCTCCGCGCACCCGCTATCCGATGAAGAGGCGAACCGTGTTTGAAGCTTCGTTTGGGGTCAGGCGTCTGTCAGTTCCGGTCCCGGGCGTTCGAGAGTTTCAGACGCGGTACGAGGAAGCGGTTCCCGACCTACCGCTAGTGACCGTCAAGGACATGGTGAAGCGCCGAGCCCCCTGGTCCGAGATGCTTGAGCTCATCGATGCCTCCGCGCCCTACGGCTTTCTCATCTATTTCCGCAACGATGTACACCCGGTCATGGACCTCGCCGGTGACACTCAGGACTGCGTCGCTTATCTGATGGGAAATCACACGATCGCCGAGCGGATGTTCCGCCACGACCCGCGCGCGCTGCTCTTACGCACCCTTACGCACCCTGATCTGGGAGGACGCAGACGGGAATGCTTGGTTCACGGCGGACCAGCCGAGCACCCAGTTTGGAAGTCTGGGCATCCCGGAAGTGGCCAAGGTCGGTATCGAACTCGACCGCAAGCTCGCAACCCTTCTGGAGGGCCTCTCCGTGCCCGTACCCGATGCGCTGCGGACGAGCTAGCGGCTTCCGTTCGCGGCCAGCGCATTCCTTCCCTGCGGCAGAAGCCGACCAGCGACAACCAGGGCTGTCGACCAGCACGTGAGCAATGTCGAGGACATGCTTGGCGGGGAGTGTGGCGACCACCACGACCTCCTTGTCGCCGACCAATGCGGCGACTGTCGTAGTCGCGATCCCATCGGCGTCGGTCTTCGCGTCCTTCAACGAGAACTCAACAGCGGCGGTCCGGACCCCGTGAATCGTCTTTACCACCGCGTGCTGCGCCTTGGCCTGGATACCCATTGCCGTGTCGAAGGCCGATGCATTCACGCCCTTCACCGTGGTGATGTCGAACGTCAGATTCGCGTATTTGCTGTTCGTGTACGAACAGACGATGGTGGCGCCGCTCTTGGTTGACTGCTTGCGCGTGAGCGAGGTTCCGGCGGGACCAACCAGCTTCGCAGCCGCTGGGCAACTCGACGGCGGCGATTTGTGCGGCACAGCGGCTGTTGCTGAAACAGCTGCCACTCCACAAGATCCCGCGACCACACACGCGACCGCCAGCCCACGCCGCGCAACCGCATCTCCAAACGCCAATTCGGACACCCCCCGGTTGTCGCGAGTTCACAGCCTTCGTGAAGCCAACGCGATTTCAGCGGAGTGTCCCACATCGGCCCCGGCGGCAATCGAGCACATCGAACTCAGAAAGGCCCGCAGCGCATCGGACCTTTCTGGTTCTTGCCGAAACCCCGTTCAATCGCTTACGCGTCGACCGGGTCAAGCTGTAGGGCCACGGAGTTGATGCAGTAGCGATCGCAGCCGTTAGGTCCGTCGTTGAAGACGTGGCCGAGGTGGCCGCCGCATGCTGCACATGTCACCTCGGTGCGACGCATGAAAAGGCCGCGGTCCTCGTGCAGTTCGACGTTCGCCCGGTTTACGGGGTCGGTGAAGCTCGGCCAGCCCGTGCCGGAGTCGAACTTGGTGTCTGAGGAGAAGAGCTCCGCGGAGCAAGCGGCGCAGCGGTAGACGCCGTCCTCCTTGGTGTGGACATAGGTGCCAGTGAACGGCCTCTCAGTCCCCTTGCGGCGAAGGACGTCGTAGGCCTCCGGAGTCAGCTCCTGGCGCCACTGCTGGTCGGTCTTTTCGATACGACTGGTCATGTTGGTCCTTTCGTGATGCATACGAACGTTTTGACCCGCGGGCACGAAAACGGTTCATGCGACCGGCGTGAGAACCTATGTGCTTGATGGCGGGGTCAAACTACCGATGAGCTCTCTCTGGCATCGCCTGCATTTCCGAGTCGACCATCGGTGGACTCGAGACCACATGTCCGCGTACCTGGACCTGGAAATGCGGACGCGCCTACGTGCTCGCCTCGAGCGACACACGGCTGAGTGCCCGCAATGCCGTGCTGTCCTCGGCGAACTGCGGCGCATGCTCGCTCTGCTCGAGTCGGCGCCGGTCCCGGAGCCAGTCATCGACGGGCCTGCGCTCGCCAGTCGCGTCGCGCGGCAGCTGCATGAGCCATCCGCCGGATGATCGCGCTGAAGACCGCGCGTTGATCGCGCGGGCCCGCGCGGGAGACGAGGATGCGTTCGAGCAACTCGTGACCGAGCACTCGGCACGCGTCTACGGAGCGCTGCGGCGATTCGGACTGGATGCGCAGGAGGCCGACGAGGTCGCACAACAGGTGTTCGTGCGAGCCTGGCGCGGACTTCCAGGCTTCCAGGAACGCTCGCGGTTCTCCACTTGGCTCTACCGAATCGCCTTCAACGAAGCCCAGCGCCAACTCGCGCGTCGTCCGGCGTCTCCCACGCCGAAGCAGCTCGGAGACGAGGACGCGATCGCCGCCTTGCCAGCCGTGTCCGGCAGCGGGCCTGAGGACAGCACGCTGGGCCGCGAGTTCGAGCACGTACTGGCGCAGGCGCTGGCGCAGCTCCCCGCCGACCTGCGCACCGCCGTGATTCTGCGCGACATCGAGGGGCTTTCAACCGAGGAAGCCGCGTCTGCGACCGGCATACGTCAGGCAGCTTTCAAAAGCCGGCTGCACCGTGGGCGGATGCAGCTGCGTGCCCTGCTCGAGCCGTATCTCCAACTCGAGCAGGCGCACCAGCTGTAAGACCCGATCACGATCGGTCGGGCGACGGGATCTCGATGGTGACGCCGCAGGCCATCCCGGAGCGCTCGTAGTAGCGCTGGTGATATTCCTCAGCGCGATGGAAGGAGGTCGCCGGAACGATCTCAGTCACGATTGGCTTGACGAGCGACTCCTGCTCGACCTGGCGCGTGGCCAGCGCCAGCCGCTCCTGATCTGCATCGTGGAAGAAGATCGCCGAACGGTATTGGCTCCCGAGGTCCCAGCCCTGGCGATTCGGAGTCGTGGGGTTGTGGATGTGCCAGAACGTGTACAGCAGCTTCCGATAGCTCACGGTTGCCGGGTCGAAGATCACCTCGACTGCCTCAGCGTGGCCGGTCTCGCCACCGCACACCTGTTCGTACGTCGGGTCGGAGGTCGTTCCGCCCGTGTAGCCAACGGTTACGTCGAGGACGCCGTCGAGCTCGCGGAACGCTGCCTCGACCCCCCAAAAGCAGCCTGCGGCAAACGTGGCACGAGCAGTGCGATCGAGCTCGGCCGCGCCACCGGAGGGGCCTTGAGTCAGCTGTGTCATTTAGGTCCTTTGATCGAGGGAAGCTGGGTTGCAGCTAAATAGACCCTCGGCAAGCACGAAACGATTCAGACGGTCATCGATGAGTCGATGCTGCGGTTCGGAGCTGTCCACGGGCGTCAGTTTGACTTGACACAACGCCTGTTGTCAGTTTAGACTGACAGCCATGAACACCGCAGAAATCGCCTCGGCGATCGCGTCCAACGACCCGTCGCTGGGGCTCCGCGCCTCGTTGGCGCTCCATCGCCTGGCTGAGAGGGTCGAAGCGAACCACGTCGCGGCGGCCCGGGAAAAGGGTTGGTCGTGGCAGCAGATCGGAGACGCCTTGGGCGTCACCCGCCAATCCGTCCACACCAAATACAACAGGGAGTCGGCATGACCGCCGAATCCATTGCCCCAGAGGCGCTTCACGCCTGGGCCATCTATTTGCGGGCCAGTGAGGAGGCTCGTCGCCAAGGTGATCGCCGAACGGGCACCGATCATCTGTTGCTCGCCTTGTTGGAGGATCCCTCGATCGAGGTCGCGTTGGGCGTGAGCCTTCAGCAAGCTCGCGAGGCCCTTGAGTCGCTCGATCGCGAAGCCCTGGGCGCCCTGGGCCTGGGGTCCGGCGCCGACGCTCCCCCACTGCCGATGCGCGCCGTGCCAAAGAAGCCGACGATCAGAGACATCATGAGAAAAGATCGCCTTCGCATGACTCCCGCGGCCAAGAAAGTGCTCGAGGAAGCGTCAAAGCCCAACCGTCGGAGGCTTCAGATCACGGCCCAGCAGGTGCTGGCCCAGATCCTCACTCTCCAACCCCCAGATCCTGCGGCGGTGCTGCTGGGCGCTCTCGGGGTCGATCGCGCGGCCGTGCGGTAGGCCGCTCTCGTAAGCTGCGCCGGGTGCAGGCAGCTGGCTGGCATGTGAGTCGCGCATGGGCGTCAGGATCAGACGGGAGGTCCAGCGGCAAGGCGGACGCGCACGTGAGCCTCGCCACAACCAAGAAGTTCAACCTGCAGTTCGCCTTCGGCGACGTGAAGAACCTCAACCAAAGCCAGATGTGGGAAGGTGGCTGGTGGCGCGTGCAGGCCCCCGGTCAACGCTTCGCTTATTACGGCACTGGCACTCTCACGATGACCGCCGACGGTCGCTCGGGAACGATCTCAGCCACTCTCGAGCAGGTCAACGGCCACCGGCACACCGACCTGGCGATGCATGGTTCGTGGTCCTGCCGCGCGATGGCTCACGCTCGATAGCGAGAGACTGAGGACAGCTGCCGATGTCACCTCCAAGGCCGAATTCGGGATCTGATCCGAGCGACCCAGCGCCATTGAGGCGCCTGGCGCCGCCAGCGGCACGGCCGCTCTCGGAAGAGCTCATCGCCGATCTGCATGCACGCCGCGAGTGGCTCGCAGAGGATCGTGCCGTTACGCACGGGCGGGTGCATGAGTACATGGAGCGCGAGTGGTATGACCGCGAGGCGCGGCATTGGGCTACCGCCGATATCGACGCCGGCGCGGCGCTCTTGTGGCGCGAGCTCGGGCTCCGGCCATCGGAGGCCGCGGAGCTTCAGCGGGAAGGGTTTGTGCCTGAGGAGGTCAGTTCACGTTGGTGCGGTTCGGGGATCCCGGCTGAGGAGATCGCCGACTGGATAGGTGCTGGGTTGACGCCGCAGGAGGCGGTCGCGCAGAAGGCCCAAGGCGTGACTGCAGAGGACGCGGCGGTGATGCGGCGGCTCCGCAATCTTGGCGCCGGCTGACCGCGCCGCTTGATCGCGCTGGCGTCAGGCCGCCTCGTCGATCAGGATCGTCCGAGCCCAATCAGGTCCTTGGGGTGCGCTCATGCCGACCGTGGCCTGGGTCAGTAGCCCGACGACCACGCGGGTCCCGGGTGGCGGTTGCGCGGGCCAGGGAGTGAAGCCGTCGGTCAGCACGACGATGATCGTCGGCCGCGGTCGCAGCTTCGCTGCGGCTTCGATTCCGTGTCCCATGTCGGTCCCGCCGCCCCCTGCAAGCGTGACCTGCCGCGCTGAGGCGACGCGGCGCACGCTGTGCACGGCGGTGTCGACGGCGAGGACTGGGGCGCCGCGTCGCAGACCGGCGCGGGTGAGGATCCCGTCGACCTCGGCCAGCGCTCGTGCGAGTAGTCCGTCGTGCATTGAGCCTGAGGTGTCGCAGATGATCGCGACCTCCGGGACCGGGCGCACCATCGTCGGGAGCACGATGTCGTCGTGGAGGTGGGCACGTCTTGACGGACGGTGGTAGCTGTAATCGACGGTGCCGGCGGTCAGCGCGATGCCGCGGCGGATCTCGGCGGCGAGCGCTCGGCGCCAGTCGGTGCGTGATGGCAGGACCGTCTCTGCCCATCGCTGCCAGCCGCCGGCCACGGTGCCCGGCGGCTGGGCGTGGATGTCGGCTGCGACCTTGAGTCGTAGCAGTTCAGCTTGGCGCGGATCGATATGTCCGTGGCCGTCGCCGGGGCGATCGCATCCATCGGCGCCTGAGCCGCAGTCCCAGCGCCGTGGGCCTGGAGAGCCGGTCTCGTAGTAGTGCTCGGCCAGCCCCCCATCCTCGCAACCGAGGTCCACCGGCCGTTCGCAGGCACAGGCGGGAACCAGGTCGTCGGAGGCGAGGTCGTCGTTTATCTCGGCATCGACGGCGCGGTTCCAGTGTGCCCGCCGGTTGTCATCGGCCGCCCCGATGGTGCGGGCGCGGGTTGCGTGGTCGCGGATGAGATGGGCGCAGAGATGGATCAGGAGCCGCCCGAGCTCGGGCACCGAGAGGGTTTCGAGCACCACGGGGTCGGCACGGATCTGCCAGGACCGGTCGATTGCGATCGTGCCGCCGTCGCGTTCGATCCGTACCGAGGAGGCGAAGATCGCGCTGGCGAGATACGGGGCGTGGGAGGTCGCCCATAGGCGTGCGGCCGCGACCTTACGGTCGGGAGCCGCGGCGCTCATAGCAGGCCGGCGTCGCGCAGCAACGGGGTGAACGTCGCGAGCTCGGGAGGCAGCGAGGCGCCCGCCGGGCGGCAGCGTGCGAGCGTCCGTGCCGCGGTGGCCGCGACGTCAGGGGCCGCCGCCGCGGCCTTCCCGAACGCCTGCCAGCCACGCGCCCAGCGGTCCGGGGTCGGGTCGGCGGCGACCGCCGCCGCGACCGAGGTCAGCGCCGCGTAGGCACGGTCGCCGCGCTCGGGCAGGACAAACCCGTCGGGATCGGCGAGGACCGCTTCGGGGTCGGGCAGGTCGGCCTCCTCCAGCCAGGTCAGGTACTCGACCCCGGCGCCCCGCGCCGACCGAACCACGCACCAGAAGCGAGAGGACCAGTTCATCAGCGTGCGCGGCTAGGGCTGCGCACTGCAACCTGGCCGCCATGTCCCAACTACGCGGGCTTGGCCACGCCCGACCCGCGGCGGAGGCGTCGTCGGGGACAGCCAGCGCGAGCATCGGTCGGACAGTGAGAAAACCCGCCACCCACGCGCGTGTGACCGCCAGGCGTGACTCCCATCCTTCGGGCACAGCCGCGACCGATGGCACGGGCCACCCCCCTGCAAACCCCGACGCAACCGTGGTCGCGTCGACTTCCCAGTCGAGGTGACAGAAGCGGTTGGCCAACGGTGGCGAGAGCTCCCAGCCGTCAGCCGCCTGGGCCGGTGGGTTGGCAGCGGCAACGATCGCGACCTCGTCTGGCAGCACCAGGTCGCCAACGGTCCGCTCGAGCACAACCCGCAAGAGCGCGGCCTGGACCGCCGGCGGCGCGGTCGAGATCTCGTCAAAGAAAGCCAAGCCGGTTCCGGCAGCGGCGAGCGTACGTGCCCACGCTGGCGGAGCGAATTTGACCTGCGGACCGCCGGGCCCGTCACGATCGACGATTGGCAGCCCGGCGAAGTCGGAGGGCTCGCGGATCGACGCGATCACCGTCTCGCACGGCAGCTCGGCCGCGGCGGCCAGCGCGCGGATCACCGATGTCTTGCCGGTCCCCGGTGCTCCCCAGAGCAGCACAGGCACCCGCGCCGCAACCGCGACCCCGAGCGCCTCACCTGCCACCGCCTGACCGTCCATAGTCAGGAGTGTTGCGTACTTCTGTCAGGCTGCGCGGTGATGGATGTGTTCGATGCCGAAACGTATCTGCGGATGCTGGGCGAACGGGTGCTGCTCGATCGTGATCGGCAGCACCAACGCCGATCGCCGCTCGACCTGCCCGCCTCCGCGCTCGTTTTCGCGGGGCTCATCGATGCCGACGACGCAGCTCGCGTGATCGACGATCACACCACCGCTCTGGGCGTCCGCTCTGGCGAGCGCGGATTCCCGCACTTCGGCCCGCCCAACCGCCGTCGGTCGCGAGGCAATCTCGAGTCGCGCGAGACGATGGTGCTCGACCACGAACTCGCCTTTGCCGATGGACTGCTGCTTATCCGCGACCTGGCTATCACCCCGAGCGGCGCGACGCTGCGGTTCCGGTGGCGGTCCAACGCCGGCCGCTCAAGAGGCAGAGGTCGCATGTTCGGGATCGGTGGTCCGACGTTTCCGTGGGGCGCCGCCGCACCCGTGATCGAGGACGACCAGGGCAACCGCCCGACCGTCGCCTCCAGCGGAGGCGGAGGAAACGACAGCCAGTGGGACGGAGAGCTCCAGCTCCATGGGAGCGCTCTCACCGACGACCGCGTGGCTCCAGATCGAGGGCACACGGATCGAACTTGACCGCCGGATCGCAGCTTCGACGACATGGGTCGAGCCGATTCTGGAGCAGGGCATGATCGAGCGATTCCTATGGCGTCGCCTTGCCGTCGCTGAGATGCCGTTCGGTCACGCGGTCGAGTTAGCCGCGGCGATTGAAGCGCTGAAGGCGGCTGGCGTCCTGACCGGAGAGGAAGCACTTATCGGCGAACTCGAGGCTGTCAGCGCCCAGCTGCCAGGACGCCACCGCCTCCTGCGCGGAGCGCAGCCAGGAAACGCTGGCGGCGCGATTCCTGAACCTTGGCGTTCGCTGGTGTCACGGATCGGGCGCAGCGACGGCCCGTCGTGGACGCGCGTCCTCGGCGCTGTGAGCCCCCCGTTCGACGACATCCAGGTCGCGTTTCACTCGATCAGCTCCGACCAAGATGGGTTCGAGGCAGAGTTCGAAGTCTCACCGAACGTGGTGCATCTCTCTGCGCTTGACGAGCTCCCAGTCGCTTGGTGGGCACGCGATGACCGCGGCAACCGGCACCTCGGTCATCCTGATGGCTGGGGCGGCGGCGACGAGTCCGCTTCGGGCACGATGCAGTTCTGGCCATCCCTCGATCCGCATGCGACCGAACTGCAGCTCGTGGTGTCCGCCGACCAGCATCAGGCTGTCTTCGCGATCCCGTTGACACCGATCCGATGACAGATTGGTGGACAGGCATCCCTGCCGCCGCGACGTCGATCGAGTGCGGCGGACATGCCCACACGCTGCGCTGGGACCAAGGGGAGCTCACGGCGGTCGAACACGACGTTCCAATGGCCGAAGCGACGCTCGCCGCTCTGGCGGGAGAGAGGATTCCCTGTCTCGACCGGTTGCGCGCATGGAATCGGCACCGTGACGACGTGCGCGTCCTCACCCTCGCCTCGCGTGGGCTCACGGACCGGCTCGATGTGGCGATTGATCGTCACATTCATCCACGCGCACCGATGAAGCAACGCGACGGAGACGAGTTGCTCGAACTGCTCGCGCTCGACGGCGGGGTTCCGGGCAGGCTTCAAGCCCACGCCGCTGCGGCCTGGACTCACAGGTTGCGCACCGGGCACTCGACGCTGGGCGCGGCGATGCCCCAGCTAAAAGCCGCGCTCTACGGACGGTTACTCCTCGCTACACGGTTGTGGCTCGACGAGCCCGAACTCTCGATCGATCTGACGATGGTCGATGCCGGTAACGATCGGGTGGTCGAGCGCTCCGACGACGCACTCGCCATCACCCTGCCCTTCGCGTGGCTCACCGAGGTCTGGGCGCGTGGACTCGCGACTGTCTTCGGCCGATTGTGTCTCGGCGCCACCACCGACGACGGAGTCCACTGGACCCTCGACACCGTCGGGCCCGACCTCGCCACGACCTCGCAGCTATCCATCACCATCGAGTAAGCATGAGATCACCGCGACGGACGCGCGCTTCAGTCGAGTCCGCGCGCCTCAGCCATTCGGGCCAGCCCGCTTGCGAGCCGGCTCGGTACTCGCCGCGCCGCGCTTCGTCTTGACGCCACCGTGGCGGCTCATGAAGTCGAGTATGCGGCTTAGGCGATCTTCACTCTGCGAGGGAGGTGCGGCCAGGTCGGCTGCCGACATGTGCGACCCGCCTGGGTAGCGCACGTACTCGACCTCCTTGCGGCGCCAGCGCAGGCCATTGAAGAACGCGTCCGCCTGGTCGGGCGGGCAGCGAAGGTCGCCCTCAAACACGTACAGAAGCACTGGTGTGTTCACATTGGGGACGTGCGTGAGCGGTGAGCGCTCTTGTAGGACGCCGCTCGGATGCCACGGATCGCCACCCAGGTCCTCGGCGATCAACGGACCGACGTCGCTCGCTCCAAATTCGGCGACGAGGTCGATCACGGGCGCACCCACGCAGGCCGCCTTGAAGCGGTCGGTGTGGCCAACCATCCAGGCCGACATGTAGCCGCCATAGGAGTATCCGCCCACGAACTGGCGATCCTTGTCTCCGAGCCTGCGACGGATCACGTCGTCCGCGCATGCCAGCAGGTCGTGGTAGTCCTCGCCTCCCCAGTCTCCGTTGACCGCCATCGCGAAGTCCTCTCCGTAGCCAATGCTCCCTCGGGGATTCGGCAACACGACGGCGTACCCCGCGGCCGCGAGCACCTGGTAGCTGTGAAACGCGAGTTCGAATGGGTTCCACGCTTGCGGGCCACCGTGGATATCGAGGAACATCGGCGGCGCGCTTTGTGCGGAGCTTGGGCTGATGACGAAGTACTCGATCTCCTTGCCGTCTCGCGCCTTGGCGCTGAGACGTTTTGCCGGCAAGAGGTCAACAGCATCCAGCAGGGCTTTGCCGGCGTCGCTCAGCTGGTGACGGCGCCCGTCGTCCGCGTTGAGGTCGAGGCAGAAGACCTCAGCCGGTTTATCGACCCACGTGGCTGTGAAGGCCGCCAAGAGCCTGCCACCACGCTTGGCGACGGCGACGCTGGTGACCTGCAGGTCACCAGCGACTACAGGACGCGGGAACCGCTCTCCGAGCTTGGCGCGCTGCATGCTGATGGTGCCATGATCGACGACGTTGAACAGCAACTCGCGATTCGACAGCCATGCGTAGTTGCCCACTGGGAACCACGCCATGACCGGGCGGTCGAGATCGGGCGCCACCGGGACCGGTTGGCTCGATCCGTCAGCTGGAATCACAAGCAGGCGCGGATTCCGACCCATCAGCGTCCGCGCAGATCCAACTGCTCCGACAAGCGCGATGCGTTTGCCGTCGGGCGAGAACAACGGGTCTGAAGCAAAGGCTCACCCGGGACGCGACCTTCCGCGACCGGCCACCTCCTGTCGGGATCAGCCAGAGGTCCGCGAACACCCAGTCGTCGTTGCGGTGACGCGTACGGTCTGAGAAGCAGGCGATCGTGGCGCCGTCCGGCGACCAGCAGGGTTGCCTGTGGTCGTAGTCACCCGACGTCAACTGCCGCAGCGAACGGTCCTCAACGGAGTAGATGAAGAGCTGGTCACGGCCGGCGAGGTAACCGCGGCCGTCGAGGCGGTTGGCCGTGCCGCGGACGAGCTTTGGCTCGTTCTTGACCTTGGGGTCATCCGTCGCAGGCGTGTCTGCCGCTACGGTGACCACCAACACCAGCGAGTCCCCAGACGCTGACCACGACACAAAACTCACCGGTCCAGGCGTGTCAACCCTGAGCGGAACCCCACCAGCCAGCGGCGCGAGGTGAAGCGCGGGCGAGTCGTCGATGACAGACAGGTACGCGAGGTATCGGCCGTCGGGGGACCACCTTGGTCCGCTGTCGCCAGGTCCCTCGGTGAAGCGGCGAGGAGCTCCGCCCGCGCTCGGCGACACCATGATGTTGGCGACTGGCCTGTCACGCTCGAGGTCGAGTGCGGTCTCGACCCAGGCGACCTGGTCACCGTCCGGCGACAGCTGGGCGTCACCGGCCCACCGAAGAAGGCTGAGATCGCCCGCCTGCAGCGCCTTGCTTCCCATACCGGGCTGAGTCTCTCACATGCCGAGACGCTCTGGCCGCGGCACGCAAGC
>CAWFRF010000019.1:0-290661 GCA_963818135.1 uncultured Actinomycetota bacterium | reverse complement strand
ACCGACGTGATCCGCGAACGCCTGCGAAGCCGCGACGGGGAAGCACACGACGTCCGGTTCGCTGCGTTCGCGTCCGTCAGCGACTGGCAGGAGTCAGCCGAGCAGCATTGGAGGAATCAGGGTTTCGCGGCTCTCGACAGCTCCGGCATGCCAAGCGACATCGCGGACGCGCTCATCCAGGCTCGTTGTCCCGAGCTAACACTTTCAGGGCTTCGAACGGGCGAAATGGGGCGGCGGCTGAGCCCAGGAAACCCCGGGAACCGCTGGCGATCTGCTATCACTAGGTGTCCGCCGCGGGGTGGAGCAGTCTGGTAGCTCGTCGGGCTCATAACCCGAAGGTCGCAGGTTCGAATCCTGCCCCCGCTACTCAAGAAGGCCCTATTTTGCAGGGCCTTCTTCTTTTATTAGTACAGCTTCGGTTGACAATTGTCCTGTGGCTACCACTTTTGGCTACCAACTGGGTGCCTGCCGATTTTGTGCTAGACGAGGTGCCGTCGCGGGTCTGCCCGAAGGTTGCGGTCATCTCTGCGTGGTACCCCGGGCCGTTCGCTGCGGGCTGCCTCCTGGTCACCGCTTAGGATTCCAGCCCATGAGCCACGAGAATGATCTCCCCGCTGCGACAGCGCTCTTCGAGGCTGCCAACAAGCTGCGTGGCAGTGTTGAGTCCGCCGAGTACAAGCACCTGGTCTTGGGCCTTGTGTTTCTGAAGTACGTGTCTGACAGCTTCGTGCGTCGGCGCCAGGAGCTGGACCGGCTCTCTCACGACGAGTCGAGCGACTACTTCGTCGAGACGGACGGCGAGCGCGACGAGCTGCTCGAGGACCGTGACGAATACACGGCAGTCAATGTGTTCTGGGTGCCGGTCGACACCCACGGTGGCCGAGTCTTCTCGCGAAGGCGAGCATGCCGGAGATCGGCGTCGTACTGATCGTGCCTTGGACGACATCGAGCGGGAAAACGAGCCCCTGCGAGGCGTGCTTCCAAAAGTCTACGCGCGCGCCGCGGTGCCACCGGAGAAGCTCGGCGACCTGGTCTCCACGATCGCGAAAATCGGCTTTGGCGACGACCCCGCAAGGTCGCCCGCGACGTGCTCGGCCGCACCTACGAGTACTTCATCAAGGAGTTCGCCCGCTCAGAGGGTCACCGCGGCGGCGAGCTACACCCCCGCGAACGTCGTGCGGCTGCTCGTCGAGATGCTCGAGCCATACCAGGGGCGCATCTTCGACCCCAGCCTGCGGGTCGTGCGGCATGTTCATCCAATCGGCCCGCTTCATACGTGAGCACGCCGGCCGCGCCGACAGGCCGCGATCTACGGGCAGGGATGAACCAGGCGACCTGGCGGATAGGCCTGATGAACCTTGCGATCCACGGCCTGGCCGGTGACATCAAACTCGGCAACAGCTTGCTCGACGAGCAGCACCCGAGCCTTAAGGCCGACTTCATCATCGCCGACCCGCCGTTCAACCAGTCGCTATGGGGCGCCGAGCAGGTGAAGTCTGACGCACGCTGGAAGTGGGGAGTACCGCCCGATGGAAACGCTAACTACGCCTGGATTCAGGACTTCGCCAGCCACCTTGCGCCCGATGGTCGAGCCGGGTTCGTCCTGGCGAACGGCTCACTGACCTCGATGACGAGTGGGGAGGGTGCGATCCGCGAGGCGCTTATCCGTGACGACCTCGTCGACTGCATCGTCGCGCCTGCCTGCGAAGCTCTTCTACACGACAGGCATACCCGTCTGCCTGTGGTTCCTGGATCGCAACAAGGCTGGTGTCGGTGAGCGTGACAGGACGGGGGAGATCCTCTTCATCGACGCGCGAAGCATGGGCAGAAGATCAGTCGGACTCAGATAGAGGCCTGGGCGACGAGGAGATCGACCGGATCGTCGGGAGCTATCACCGCTGGCGCGGTACGCTCGAGGGCGAGTACGTCGACGAGGCGGGCTTCTGGAAGAGCGCCTTGCTCGGTGAGGTCGACGCGGCCGGGTTCGCGCTGTCACCGGGTCGCTATGTGGGCGCACCGGAGACCGAAGAAGATGAGGTCGAGGAGCGGATGGCGACGCTCGTCGAGCGATTGTCCAAGGAGATGGCCGACAGCGAGAAGCTGGCGGGTGACGTGAAAGAAGCGCTGGTTCGGATTGGGTATGGCGTCTGACACCCCAACGGCTGGCGCTCCGCGACGCTTGCTGACCTTGTGCGTCTCCAGCGAGGGCATGATCTACCGGAACCACGGCGCCGACCAGGCAACGTGCCAGTGATGGGCTCGGCTCGGCTGAGTGGCTTTCACGACGAGGCGCGAGTCTCCGCTCCTGGTGTGGTGGTCGGGCGGAGCGGTGCCTCCTTCGGCAAGGTGCATTACACCGCCCGGGACTATCGGCCGTTGAACACAGCACTGTTTGCAACGGATTTTCTCCAACGACCCCCGATTCGTGTACTACGCGCTACTCGGGATTGACTTCGATGGCTACAACTCGGGGAGCGCTCAGCCGTCGCTCAACCGCAACTTCATCGCCGGCGTCCCGGTGAACCTGCCGCCTATTGACGAGCAACGCCGTATCGTCTGCGTACTCGGCGCGCTTGACGACAAGATCGAAAGCAACCGGCGGCTGGCAGCGCTGCTGGAGGAGGCGGCGACGACCCTGTTCGGGGGGGCGGATCTCGGTCCTGCCAAGGTCGGCGATATCGCGGAGTTCCACAACCGCAGACGAGTGCCCTTGTCGGCGGCCCAACGTGCCGAACGAGCGGGTGACTACCCGTACTACGGAGCAACAGGAATCATCGACCACCTCGATTCATGGCTGTTCTCGGGGACGCATGTCTTGGTAGGCGAGGATGGTTCTGTCCAAGATGCAGATGGGCGCCCTGTGGTCCAATACGTGTGGGGTCAGTTCTGGGTGAACAACCACGCACACGTGCTGACATTCGGCGAGGCAACGCCCGAAGTCGGTTACCTCGCGTTACAGCGAAGCAGCGTCAGCGCGCATGTCACGGGAGCCGTCCAGCCGAAGCTGTCTATGGGACGCTTGCGCGAGGTTGAGTTGCGATGGCCTCACGATGCTGCGGGTCTTGGCGCGACTCTCGCCCCGCTGTTCGGCAATCTCCGATCGCTACGCGACGAGGCTGCCACGCTGACGATGATCCGCGACGGCGCTTCTGCCCAAGACATCTCCGGCGGGATCCGGGTGCCAGACACTGCGGATCCGGCCGGGGTGATCGAGCCGCTTATCGAGGAGTTGGTGGTGTAGCGATGGCGGTCCTCAAGGTCTCTGAGGACGCGTATGCGGAGCAGCC
Organism: uncultured Actinomycetota bacterium; assembly: GCA_963818135.1. Lineage (GTDB taxonomy): Bacteria > Actinomycetota > Thermoleophilia > Solirubrobacterales > Solirubrobacteraceae > Palsa-465. Next base: position 287,374 of record CAWFRF010000019.1, on the reverse strand, counting down.
GGCGCTCGAGTGGTTGGTAGAGGCGGGCTGGTCGTACAGGCATGGCTCTGAGGTGGCCCGGACTCCGGCTAGTACCCGAGCGCACGCGTTGGTCGGATGTCGTGCTCCTCGAGGCATTGAGGGAATCTGTCGGTCGGCTGAATCCCAGTTGTCAGGCGACGCGGTGACCCGGGTTGTCGAGCTGGTCTTGACGACCTCCTCTCCGGACGTGGTCCGCGACCACTACGACTTCCATCAGCTGCTCGTTAACGGCGTGCCGGTGTCTGGCTTGACAGAGGGGCAGGAGCAGAGCACCCGCGCGGTGCTGGTCGACTGGGAGGATCCTGCGATAACAACAGTTGCTCGCGATCAACCAGTTCAAGATTGTGATGGGCACGAAGAACCGCCGTCCGGACATCCTGTTGTTCGTCAACGGGATCCCGCTCGGCCAGATCGAGCTGAAGAACCCAGCGGATGATGCGGCGACCCCGGGGCGGCGGTCAACCAAGTACATCACTACCGCGAGACGATCCCGGCCTGTATCGCTTCGTCGAGGTGATCGGCGTCTCCGACCTGCTGCAGGCCCGCGTCGGCACGATCACGACGCCGAAGGAGCATTTCGCCGAGTGGAAGACGATGGATCCCGAGGAGTCGTCCGGGAAGGCACAGCTGGAGGTCATGATCCAGGGCGCATTTGAGCCTGCGGCGTTCCTCGATCTGATTCGTAACTTCGTACTGTTCGAGACCGATGCTGTCAGGACGTGGATGGTCCTCGCCAAGTACCACCAGGTCGACGCCGTCAACCGGGCGGTGGAGGCAACTGCCGCGGCGATGGAGAGTGACGGCCGCGCCGGTGTCGTCTGGCACACGCAAGGCGCCGGCAAGTCCTACTCGATGGTCTTCTACGTCACGAAGCTGCGGCGAGACGCGCGCTTCGCGAACCCGACCGTTGTCTGCGTGACCGACACCAATGACCTTGACAACCAATTGATGGAGACGTTCGCCCGTCAGCCCAGCTCGCACCGACCATCGATCAGGCGGAGCGGATCCAGGGCAGCGAGAAGGGTCTTCTACGAACTGCTGCAGGTGCCCGCTGACGGGATCGTGTTCACGACGATCCAGAAGTTCGGTCGCCGCGATGCAGAGGGCCCGATCCCGGTTCTGTCGGAGCGCCACAACATCGTCGTGATCGCCGACGAGGCGCACCGCAGCCAGTACGCGGACCTCGCACAGAACCTGCAGGCGGCACTCCCGAACGCGACCCGCATCGGGTTCACCGGCACACCGATCGAGCGCGGCGACCGCAACACACGCCTAGCGTTCGGCGACTACATCTCGATCTACCGCATGGGTCGCGCCCAGGAAGACGGCGCGACCGTCAAGATCTACTACGAGAGCCGCCAGGTGCCGCTCGAATCGAGGACCGACGCCGCTCGAAGAAGGTCGAGGAAGTCCTGAGCACGAGGAGCAGGAGTCCGCCGACCAACTCACCTCCGCCTGGGCACGCTCGAGAGGTCGTTGGTGCACCTGACCGCCTGGACCGAGTAGTCGACGACCTAGTCGACACTTCACCGTTCGCTGCAAGACGATGCCCGGCAAGGCCATGCTCGTCGCCTACAGCCGTCGCGTCGCGCGCCGAGTACGTCGAGCGCCTGCGCGCGAAGCTCGGAGAGGACGCCGTGACGCGGTGATGACCGCCCAGGCGACAGAGGACCAACTGCTCAGCCAGTTCCGCCGCTCCAAACAGGAGATGCGTCAGCTCGAGGCGGACTTCAAGGATCCCGACCATCCGCTGCGGATCGTGGTCGTCAAGAACATGTGGCTGACCGGCTTCGATGCGCCTGTGATGCACACGCTCTACATCGACAAGCCGATGCGCGACCACGGACTGCTCCAGGCGATCGCGCGCGTGAACCGCGTCTTTGGCGACAAGGCCGGCGGCCTCGTGGTCGACTACATCGGCATTGGTGACGACCTGCGCGCCAGCCTGACCGCGTACTCAAGCGACGAAGTTGACGATGTGGCTCGTTCCGCTCGAAGATGCGGCCAGGCGGCTGGTCGAGAAGCACGAGGTGATGCTCGACCTCATCCACGGCATCGACTTCCGCCCGCCCGACGAGAGCCACCGCGATCGAGAAGGCGACGCTGCTGGCGAGGGCTGTCGAGTCCGCTTCGGCCCGCTACGTGCTCGACGAGGAACGTGCGGAGCTGCTCTTGAGCGAACAGGCACAGTACGAGCGTTGGTTCTCGCTCGTCTTCGCCCAACGAGCCATCCGTCTCGCAGCGCTACGACCGTCGACTTCTTCGCCACCGTAGCCAAGGTCGTGCGACTCGCACTGGCGGACGAACGACCCGTGGCGGCAGCGCCAGCCCCGAGGCGCCGGCAGGCCGTCGAGCAGTTCTTCTCCGAAGGGCTCGGGGGCTGGGGAGATTGTCGACGTGTTCGAGATGGCCGGCGAGCAGCGTCCCGACTCTCCGTTCTGTCTAACGAGTTCCTCGACAACATCGGCGCCCGCTATCGCCAGCAGGATCTTCAGGTCGCTTTGCTCAAGAAGCTCATCAACAATGAGGTCCGCGTTCGCCTCCACACGAACCAGGCCCAGGCCAAGCGCTTCTCCGAGGCGCTACAGGCGGTGCTCGCCCGCTACGACGCACGTCAGATCACCAGCGCCGAGGTCGTCGCTCGACTGGTTGAACTCGCCAAGGAGGTTCGCGACGCGCATCGCCGCCACGAGGCACTCGGCCTCTCAGAGGAGGAGGCCGCCTTCTACGACGCCCTTGCAGGTGATGCCGACGATTGGCAGGCCGACGCGACGCTTGCCGCGATCGCGCAGACCTCGTCAAGGCGATCAAGGCCGACCTCAGCGTCGACTGGGCAGACCGCGAGAACACGCAGGCCGCGCTGCGCAGCAAGATCCGCCGCTTGCTCCGCAAGCGCGAATACCGCGACGCAATCCTTGCCGCGACCGCATCAGCAGCCCCGCAGTTCAATGGCGGCATCGATGACATCGCACAGCGCGTCTTCGACCAGGCCAAGTCTCTCTATCGCTACTGGCCGGACGTAGAGACCGGCCAACTCTTCGAACACCGCTGATCGCCTGGTCGCCAATGCACTGGCGACCGCGATCCATGTCGAGACGTCAAAGCAGTCGTCTCGCCTCGGGTCCATGATTCGGTCCACGGCTGAGACAGAGCCATTGTTACGGGCTGGTCTTAGTCGGTCGGCTCGCCTGCAGCTGAGGAGTAGTGATCGACAAGCTGCCAGTACGTCGACGGCCTTGTGGCTTCGAACATGTCGATGTAGTTGTTGATCTTCTCCAGAGCGGTAACTCCACCGAACCACAGCCGCTCCAAGCCGCTCGGCTGGTCGTCGCGCTCGACGCCCGGGATAAGCGGAAGGAGATCGGGGCCACCAAGCGCCTGGAGTAGGTGGACCTCGATTCGCAGTTGGACTTGGAGCATTTGCACAGGCGTGGCTGACACGCCTCTGCCTGGCTGAATGTCAGTGATCCGCTCAGATGGGCGGGCTCGCTCCTCGCGGGAGGCGTCGATCAGCCTCGCGTAGAACCTGTGCCACGCGCTGCAGCTGAGCGAGGCATCTCAGCCACACGTCCCGGTCGTGGGCCAGCTTGCGTCCCGCATCTCGTTCTCGTGCGCGGCATGAGCCGAACTCGACACGAGCTGGAGTTCGTCGATCTGCTCCTGATGCCTGGCTGCTGCTGCAGCGGCAGCGGCGTCCGACGCCACGACAGTCTTGTGAGCGAAGTACACCGCAACCACCGTTGCGCAGGCCGCGACCAACGCGATCACGATGCCAGATAACGACAGCCAGGTATCGAAGGCGATGTGAGCCTGCAGGGTCACGGCTTGCGGATTTAGGGACCAGGCTCAACGGCCGCTCCGTTTGATCGGTGTTGTGAAGTACACCGTGATCGAGGGCCAATCCCCGAGTTCGGTCACTTCGATATGCATCACCAGGTCGAGGATCACAACCTCGCCGAGCCCGGCGACGGTGCCCGCAACCCGTCGTAAAAGCGCCGCGACGTCGCTCTGACCCGGTCCCGCCGGGTTTGCTTGAGAAAAGTTCTTCGCGGACCAGTCCGAGGAAACCCCCATGCCGCAATCATCGCTCATCGGCCCTGAGTGGATGGCCCTAGTCCGGCGTCAATCCGCCGTCGACGCGAGGTCGCCAAACCGTTAGCGCCAGTGCGCCGATCATGGCCGCAAAGCACTAGTGATTCCATTGCGTAGAGAGGCGTGCTCGCTGGAGCAAGGAACTTATGATCTAGCGAGCCGGCGAGCGGATGATCTGGCGAGACTTGGCTCTGCATGATCGATGCGATGCGAGCAATATCTCATCGGTCGTTCACCGTTCGGTGTGCTGAATAGCTGACGCTAGACGGCTAGCAGCAGATCGCGTACCCGCGTGGGTAAATCCCGCGATCCGATGGCTTGGTCCGTGAGGGAGGGGGCATGGTGCCGGTAAGCCCGGAGTGGCAGTTGTTGTTTGAACGCGCCTACGCGCACCACAAGGCAACGGGTGAGTGGCCAACTGCCGTCACTCTTCAAAGAGAACTTGCGAACTCGCATCCTGGGTTTATGGTCCGCGATGTAGTCCATGGAGCGCGTGGTTACGCCGGGATCAATGCACCGGACGACGAGGTTCAGCTGACGCTCAGGGCGCTTGTTCACGTTCCGGCGGCTCGACCGGTGCTCCAGGGCTATCTGTTAGCAGTCCGGGCGATGATCGATCGATTCCGTGATCAGTCGAAGGTTCCGCGGTACAGCATGCACGACCTTGCCGCGCTAGATGTTGCCCCAGAAGTCCGGGTCGAACTCCAGTGGTTGCTCGAAATGGATCGGTGGCCGTTCGGGTCGGGAAACGGTTCAGGACCCGACGGGCAAGCTTGGGAATACGACATCGACGACCGAGTTATGGCCGCCGCCAACGTCAATTCAGTCGAGGAACTCGTGGCAGTTCGCTACAACGAGCCCTTCGAGCAGGAGGAATCAGCACCCGCGTTCGACTTGCTATTGGGTACACCAGGCGGCGAACCGCAGGTCAACCCAGATCGGCCCATTTCAAGGCCAGGGGACGATCTGCTAGATCGGATGCCGCTGGCGCGAGCCTTGGCACTTCAAGCGGTGACGCAACCCCACAACGAAGGGTTCGTAATGGGGGTATCCGGACCGTGGGGCAGTGGTAAGACGTCTGTGCTGAACCTCATGACGAACGCGATCGAGGCGCGAAGCGCAGCGCACGTGTTGCGGTTTGACCCGTGGATGTTTTCCAGCTCCGAAGAGCTGGTCATGAGATTTCTTCGGGAAATGGCAAAGCAGATGATCCAGGAGCCACGACTGAAAGGAGTCGCGGATCAGATCGCTAGCTACGCCGAGGTTCTCGCTCCTCTCGCGGTGTTGGCACCTGGGCCATGGCTCGCGCCGGTGATTGCAGCATCCGGAAGAGCGAGGGGGCTCTGGTACAGGAGGAAGAAAACCCCCTCGGCGCTCGAACAGCGTGACCGGGTGCGAGAGGCGCTGCTGGAACTCACGAGCGGCTCATTGTCATCATCGATGACCTCGATCGGCTACAAGAGCAGAGCTCGCGATGTCGTTCGGCTCGTGAAGCTAGTCGGCGACTTCCCTAACACGACATATGTTCTTGCTTACGACCAGCGCCGCATCGCTGCCGCCCTTGGTGACACCGAGCATGAAGGGAACGAGTTTCTTGAGACATCATCCAGCTGACTCACGACGTTCCTCCGGCTCCCAATGGCGCGCTGCAGCGCGCTTTGACGCGGGCAATCGAGGACGCTGTCGGCGATCTCAGTCAGTACCAGTTCAGCCAGGACTCGTACAACGCAGTCTTCGCGACCGGTGCCCGCGACTTGTTCACGACTGTCCGAGACATTCGTCGATACGGCAACGCGCTTCCCGTGACGCTTGAGCTAGTCAGGGACGAGATTGAATTGACGGACATCCTGGCGCTTGAGGCTCTGAGGGTCAGGACGCCGACGAGCTTTGCCTTGCTCACAGCGTGCCGCGACGCGCTAACAGATCTGGAAGCGGGACAAGGCCCTTCGAGTGTCTCGGGAACCAATTCGCAAGCACAGGTTCACGCGATCGTTCAGGCGGCCGGTACTTTCGCGCCGCAGGTCGAAATGATCGTGCGACGCCTGTTTCCCGCCACGGACCGCTACTTCTCCGGGGGCACAACTTACGGACGTGATTGGCTTACGACCTGGCGTCGCGACAATCGAGTCGCCCACCCAGACGTCCTTGACATCTACCTCAAACGCGCGTTGCCGGAGGGAGCCCTGCCGGGCTTGATCGTGAGACGAGCCCTAGCCAGCATCGAAGACGCGCCAGCGCTCGTGGCTCTCTTGGATGACCTCCAGCCAGCACAGTTGGAGTCTCTGCTCGAGCGGTTGGAAGACTTTGATGATCGGTTCCCGACAGAGGAACCAGAGATCGCGATCGCTGCTTTCTATAACCAGCGGCAGCGACTACCGACCGAGCCGCAAAACCTATTCGACCTAAGGCCGAGCCTCCGGGTGGGTCGGGTTGTCCTTCGGATCCTCCGTCGAATCGATCCCAACGACGTCGAGAGAGTGACCAATGCGGCGCTTGCGAATATCAGCGCCCTTGGAGACCGAGCGGACCTCATAGGTCTCGTGGGACATCGTGTCGACCTGGGGCACCAATTGGTCAGCGAGCCAGCGGCGCGGCGCATGGAAGATGCGCTCGTGAATGACGTTCTTGCAGCCCCTGCCTCCGACCTCGTACAGGAGCACGATCTGCTGTCGCTGCTACTTGCCACTGCCAGGGCCAGCTCTGCTGGCTTCGACGACCGCATCGTTGAGTTGCTCGCAGACGACGAGTTTTTTGAGAAGTTGCTTCGCGTTGGAACGAGGCGCATCGTGTTGCAGCCTGTTCCAGACGGAGCAGTTGCTACGAACTATGAGTTGAACTGGGTAGCCATTACGCAAGTAGTAGGCGAGAGGCGGTTCATCGCCCGTCTAAGCGAGTTTTCGAAGCGGCCCCAGACGTTGGAGCTCGATGATCGGACCAAGCTAGCGCTCGACCTTGCGATGGCCCACCTGGGCGGGCTGGGCTTGACCGATTAGCAAGTCTTCTCCCCTCGCCGCCTCCGAGGAGGACAGCAGCTTGGGGCTGAGCAGTCCATCAGACAATCGCAGGCCGGCCGCCGCAGCGAGAATTATCTTCAACCGAATGATGCATTCGCGCATCGCACGCTCCGCGGTCGAGTTGGTCGGAATGCCGTATGTGTTCACACACTCGGCGCCCTCGACGAAGACGATTTCATCAAGCTGGCCCGCAGTCGGGGATACGCGCTAACCCGTGAGCAACTGGAGGCACTCCACAGAGCCCGTGTTCTCGTGCCTCTGCTCCGAGCGTCGCGGGACGGTCGAGCGCTACACGGGGCATTACTCGAGCGACGCCCGAGGAGCGCCACCGTTATCGATGGTTCCAACCGAAGGCTTATCTCGGTACACGAGCACTACTGACGGCATACGTTTCGTTGACGTGGCACGACCCAGGGACGGAGAGGTATCGGCCGTTGGCACGAAGACGGCTGAACTTCGGCGCCGTTACCTACGACACGAGTTCGTATGTGTATTCGGCTCATCAGACGGCCCAGCTTCCATTAGCGCAGCGTGTGCTTGCTATCTCGAGGCTCGAGGAGTTCGCCAAAGGGAAGTGGCGGCTTCGACCACGGCAGCAGCCGTTTGGCAGCTGGTCGCAGCACCTTGAGCTTTTACGGGACCGCGATTTCCGTACGCGTGAGGCGGCCTTCGCTGCGACCGCAGTGGAGGCCGTCTTCTACCCGGCCATTCGCGGTCGCTACCGCCTCGACCCGTCGTCTGAGACCGCCTATTTCGATTGGCTACGCGACACGCCGGCCGAATACTTTTCGCAGTGGCTCGGGGTCGACTCCGAGTGGCTGCAGGACACAGCGGCCAGCCTTCTCGAGTCAGCGGATTCCACCGACCCGCTACTCGAATCGGCTGGATCTCGTACGCCGAGTCGGGGCGAACCAATGGAAAACTCTCACTGGTAGCCCTCGCCTCGCATTGGATCTGCGGATCGCGGCGGAGTCGTTGCTCCAATGCGATGACGATCTGAATAATCGTGTGCCAGACGATCCTGATTGTGACGTGTCGCACCCAACCCGGCGGCATCTTCGGAGTCGGCTCGCGAAGAAGCGTGGGCTCGACGAGGTACTTACGGAGTATGGACTATCACCCCACCCGAGTCTGGTCGTGGTGCTCGAGGGCAAAACGGAGATGGTCCTGTGGAAGTTCCTGACCGGCTACTACCACGTGTCAGCCGATGAAGATTTCATAACTGTCGTTGACGGCAAAGGAGTCGACCGCGACCTCACATCACTGATGACTTTTGCGGCGCCCCGACTTGCAGCGTGGCCGATCCAAGGCACCCTTCAGCTGCTTCGTCCAGCAACCAGGTTCCTCGTGATCAGCGATGCTGAGAAGAAGATGGCGACCCCAGAGAAACGGGACGCGAGGCGTCGCGATTGGGTTGATCTGCTAATCGAGACGGTGCCAGAAGAACATCGCACACAAGCCATGAGAGCTCAGATCGAGTTGCTCGTTTCGACTGAAACGTGGAACGAGGCAGGTGAGTCCTTTGAGTTTGCGAACTTCACAGCTCCGCGAGCTGGCCACGGCGATGAGACGGACCAATGTGAGGCTTGGGGCGAAGCCTCTCGCGGAGGTAGTGGAGACCGTCCAGAAGATTCGGGACGAACATGGGAACCTCAAGAGGTTTGGGACAGAAAGGGTGCGCAAGGGGCAACTCGCAGTTGAGCTGTGGCCGATTCTGAAACGGAAGCTCGACCGCGCGACTCCGAAAGGCACTCACAAAGACATCCCAGTTGTTCGCGTCCTTGATCGCGCACTCACGTTGGCCACCGAGTTACCGCGCTCCGGACTAGTGCTCGACGCCCGAACACTGGGAGATGCTTCTCTGCGCACTAACGGTGGTTAGCGCGGCTCGGTATTTACGTCGGTAATCGTCCGCCTCACAACGGCCGACGGATTCGTCTTCAATACCTCCGCGAGCTCAGCGTTGAGTCCCGCGGCACGGTTCGTCGGCTGGTCCATCGTGGCAAGCGAGTAGGCCAGCTGTCTGGCGACTTGGCGCCCTGGATCCACCGAGCATTTACGAAGGCCGGCCTCGATCAGCGGGTTGAGATCGGTCGAGGCTGCTCTGACCAACCCTGCGCACGCCGCTGAGCGAACGTCCGGATCAGAATCGGTGCAGAGCGCCAGCAGAAGTCCCGGATAGAGCGGATGGTCACCACGTCCGGCGATCGTGGCTGCCCAGAAGCGATCGGCGCGGCGGCCTTCGAGCAGCGCAAGCGTCGTTTGGGCCGCCTCATCTGGGTCGAACGCGCCAAGCGCCGTAGCGAGCAGCGCGGCTTCAGCGCGAGCGTCCATTTCGTGACTTCCAAGGAACGAAACCACAGGACCGTTGTAACGAGCGAGCTCAAGCGTTGTCGTGGCGAGATCGTCTCGTATTGCCAGAGGAATCCGGTCGACCATTTGTGCCATCAGGATCAGTGCTCCGCGCTTTTGCTCGATTGCGACTGCGTTCTCGCGCAGTAGCTCCAAGACGACGTTCCAATCCGCAAGCGTGGGATGCCACAAGTTGAGCAGCACGAGTGTTCGGCCCGTGTCGCCACCAATCCCATGGGTACCGTTGCGTGCGTCCGCGATTGCTTTCTTGAGTGACGACCCGAGAACGCCAATCTGTTTACTAACGACGCTTGCATCCAGTTGGCGCACGTCACCGGCGTTAGTCAGAGCGTCGAATGATCCGTCGGCCATTTCGGCGACCAGTCGGGCTCGCGCATCTTCGCTTCCGAGCGAGGATGCGAGTCCGAGCAGCGTTCCGGCCAATGGGAAGCCGTCGGTCGACGATCGCTCCACAAGGCGGTCAGCGTCCTCATTGGTCCAAGCCGCTTCAGGCAGACGATCTAGCAGGGTCGCCCAAGCGGTGGCGTTGACTTGGTCAGTCTGCGAAGGAAGACCGAGGACAAACTCGATGACATCCCGCTGAGCGTTGTGACCGGCGGCTCCGACGACCCCCGCCAACGTCTCGACGAATCTGAAATCAAGGAGGTGCGCAGTGCTGGTGCGTGTCTGGAAGGCAGTCGGATTTGTCAACGTGGCTAGCAGCCACCGGACCGCTTCGGCAGCAACCGCGGGCTCTAGAACATCTCCGGCATGCTCTAGGAAACGTAGATTCGCCTTTGCGGTCGTTCTGGTAGAGGCATCGAGAACGATCTCCCGCGCTGCGATTCTTGCCGCCTCTGACGGCCCATCTTTCACGATGCGCTGCAGCGCCTTGACGAGCGACTGATCGTCACCGGCGCGGCGAAGCGCGTCGAGCGACGTCGCGACCGCATCCGGATCCGACGTCCGTGACAGACGAACTAGGTCGTCAACGGCGCCCATCGCAGAGAGATGTCGCCACCCACCTTGGTCGGCAGCGTGACTTGCGGCGAGCTCGCGCTGCCGCGAGCTGATTATGCGAGGTGTCTTCGAAGCCGATCTTCGTCGTGCGATCGTCGACCCACTCGTCGACCACCGCTCGACGGATGCGCCGTACGCGGTGGATGTGACTTGCGCGCGCCACCACCCAGCGACGGTGTCGATACTGAGAAAGAGCTCCTCGAGGCTCGTAGTTGCAGACATGTTGAAGAGGAGAGTGACGCGGAGGCCGTTATCGCACCGGCCGTCGGGTCAAGTGGCGAGAGCGATCGAGTGGCCTGCGCCGACGTCGCGTCGGTGAGCGCGGAAGCGGTGTATCCGATCTCAGCAGCGGCCGCGCGCGTTGGAGAATGAGCCAGTTCTGATCGATCGAAGCGCATTCATCGCGGTCGATGAGAGGTGTCACGAGGTCGATTGCCTCTTCGGAGCGATCGACCTCGATCAGCGCGCTAGCCGCGGCTGCGGCCGCCGCGGCTCTGTGCTCAGGCGTTCCCGCGTCCCTCGAACAGTCGAGAAGTGGGTCTATCTGAGATTCGGTAACCCGGAGATAGACGGCGCCGGCAAATCGCCACTTCCAATCGACCGAGTTCGATGCGTCGTCCATCTTGGGAACCCTGGGCCAATTCCTCGCGAAGCTACCAAGCTCTCGAAGACGGGCTTGCATCAGCATCGCAACCGCCTGATCTGGACTGATCTCGACCCCTTGCCCGGCATTGCCGTGGGGTGCAATTACGCGCGGAACGATCAGGGCGTGACGCAGATGGTCGACCCTTCCGGATCCGCTGCGCCAGCCGTCCAAATGCTCCCCTCCCAAGGCGCACCGGCTCGACCCGCGCCGGCAACCTGGATCAGCGCATCAAGGCAGGTGCGGTCGACTACATTCGCTTTTGGGACAAGAATTTTGAAGTTCTTCTTGGTCGGCTTGGTCTCGTCACCAGTGACGTAAGCCCAGTAGCCAACTCGTGAGTCGAGGTCATACAGCACGACCAGATGCGGGATGGTGTGGCCGATCCAGTAGTCGAAGTGTTCGCGGTCCTCGCGGAACCACCACCCTTCGACGTTCCCGGCGGCATCGGTTTTGGGTTTCTTGAACCAAGTGGGACCAGCCTTAGTCTGAACGCCGATCATCAAGCCAAGGTCGAAGCCCCTACCGTCACACGCCGCGATCCAAAGATCCGTACCGACGTCATGCAGCCCAGGTAACTGGGCTTGGTCGCCACCCGATTCTCTCGAATAGCCCCGTGACCTCGCTCTCGACCGGCGCTTCCGTGCCTCTCCTGCACGGTGCCTCTTCTATTCGGCATGGCAGTGTGACGTACGGAGCCGCTGGCGTGAACGCAAACTCATCTCATTGACGTTGGCGGTCCGCCGTAACGGATGGATCCTGCACTAATCAAGCTGTATTTCTGACAAGGGCGCCGCGCAGCATCTCAGACCCGTGCCTCGTAATCAACATCGCAGGGTTACGACGCAGAGTGCCACCTACCAGTCGAGGCGCTCTTACCGACGCAGGAGGGAGGATCCCTCACCGGTTGACGCCGGAAGCTGGGTCTCATACTGTCGTATGGCTCTAATCGAACCCGCTCGCCTGCGCCGGCGGCCGCAGGGAAAGCGGCTCTTGGTGCTGCTCGACCAGTCGGTCCTCTCTGCAGTCTGGCGCGCAACGAGGATTACGCCGAAACGCGAGAGCTACTGGTGAAAGCCGTCACTGCCGGCAGACTGATCTGCCCAGGGTCACGCGGATCAACTGATGAAACACTGGCTGCGAACGGGATCTGGCGTGAGATCTCCGACCTTCAGGACGAATTGTCGATGGGCATCGACTTCCTGGATCCGAAGAGCATTCGCCAGCGGGAGGTATGGACGGCAGCCTCGGAGTTCTTCAATCTGGACTCCGACTACTCGCTCGCCGAGGAGGCGTTTGACCGCGATCCGCATACACCGCGCGAGGATCTCTACAACGGTGGCTTCCGAGTCAGCGTCCGTTCTGAGCCCAGCGAGCACCTGGCCGCAGAGGTCGTATCTCAGAAGCACAAGGAGGACAGACTTCAGACGGCCTACGACGAAGCGCGTCAGATCGGTCGGTCCTTTGAAGCGCAGGCAGAAGTCGAGTACGACGCAATGGTGAGATGGGTCCTGGGGCCGATCGCCGACGCCGACTTCACCGACGAATTCGCTCGGAAGCAGGCTGCTGCGACCGTTGCGCGATGGCCTGGCCAAGCACTAAGCCGCTACATCGCGGTCGCTGAACGAGGACAGTTCGCAGAGTCTCTGCTGGCGAAATTCCCTGATCTTTCAGAACGTCGCGCGGAGTTCGCTGCCTCAGAGGAGCTGAGGCAGATGCCGGCGTTGTACTACCCGGCGATCGTGAGAGCCGCTCTGGCCACCATGCGCTCCCGTCGCGCCAAACCTGGAGATGGATACGACATAGATCATCTCGCGAATGGCCTCTCGCGGTGCGACATGGTCACGGCGGACAGTGGCATGGCACAACTCGTCGTGAATCACAAGCTCGTGGCACCCGACTGCCAGCTGTTCGGGTTCAGAGATCTGTCGGCGTTTCACGTAGCCGTGGATGATGCTCTCGTGGAGATTGACGAGGGCTGAGGGCGCTGCAACCGATGGACGACGGAGTCCTGCGTGCGCTTCCCAGCGACGCAATGCACGCGAGCGTCCAAACCCCGGACCGGACGTCCCTCGAGCTCTGAGAACGCGAGGAGCCACTGCGAGCGGCGAGCGAAGCCCGGGCGGGCTATTTCGGTGAGGCAGCTCAGCAAGCGGCCCGCTGTTACGACAGTTGGATGATCGCTTTCGGGCTACGGGCGCGGTACCCGCAGCTAGCGCTTGGCGACGGACCGCCGGCCTCGGTCGGGCTGGAAGGTGGTTCGCCTAGCTCGGCTGCTCGCCGAACGAGTCCGGCCAGATCAGCGCCTGAGCGGCGACCACGCGGTCGCCGTCGAAAGTCAGCGCCGGAGATCCGTGCAGCCGGTAGCCGAGCGCTAGGCCCTCACTGACCCGCCGGCAGAACGAGTCGTCATCGGGGCCAGTCAGAAGTCGACAACGAGGCAGCCCATCGGGCGGATCTTGCGTCGGCACCGGCGCATCGTTTCACATCCGCTGGACTATTCCTTTCCGCCGTGGGCGTTCGGAAACGCCACGATCGGATTGGCGACCTTCTGCCAGCCAGCCAGCCGCAACGTATGCGCGTCAGCGGCGAGCGCTGCCCTCAGCTCTCCCGCTGCGCTTCGTCGCGCATTCGGTTGCGAATGTATTCGCTGAGTGCGGGCGATCGCTCTTGCCGCCAGGCGAAGCGGCAGGCAGCCGCATCTATGGTTCTAACCACTTCGGCAAGTACGTCCAGCATCGCAAGCACCCGCCCCTCGTCTAGCTCGATCACATAGGACGGAATCGTTTCTCTTGGGTCAAGCGCGTACTGGCGCCGCTGATCCTCGGTCCGCAGGCTCACCACGCTGGTGGGTAAGAACATGACGAACCTTTCGGATCCGTTTGACTGGCTCGGGTTCGATCTTGAGCTCCAGCAGACTCGAAGATCTCCTTGAGATCGCGCCATCCGGGCTCGCGCACCGGCTCGGCGCCGTGTGCGAGCAGCACCTCCCGACAGACCTTGCCGACATAGACTTCAAAGCTCGTAACCGCGTCGCGCAAGACGGCGGCAAGATGCATCCAGTCGTAGTCGTGCGGCCAGAGCCCGCCGACCCGCTCACTGAAAACTCCCTCCTGCTCGGTCTCGCCGTCGCCCGGCTCCTGACCAGTCTGATCCCACAACTGCTGGTAGGCGGCGCCTACGAACTTCAGGCCGAGCGTCAGGAATGCGCGCTGATCGCGATCGACCCATCGCCATTCATCGAACGCGCGAGTGGTGTCGGACGTGTCGACGAGCGAGCCCATCCTCATGAGAGTAGTTAGACCCGATCCAGTCCGGATTGAGTCACCGAGCAACGGCTCTTCCCAACCCCACGCCCGACTGGGCACAGCGGGTCACTGCACTGCCAGCGAGCGCTCTTGCGAACGAGAAACGACGACACTGGCTTCTGTTTTGGCGACATGGGGTCACCCGCTTTCGGGCCACCTAGCGTTTGGGATCGGCCGGAGCGCTTAACCTTTGAGCCCCTTCGCCGACACGCCCGAACTTCGCTCGGACGTGGTCTTCCCACGCGACCTCAATGGCCTCGCTGTCGGTCAGCTCGACCTTGTTTCGCGGTCGCGGCGCCTTGTAGTCGAAGATGCTTGTTGCCTTGTGCGACATGATTCGCCCGTCGTTGTGCGAAGCGGTAGTCGAGGATGCTCTCGGAGCGCCTCTCTGTCCGACATGTTGGCAGGCCACTCGGGCCCGGCGCGCTGACTCGCTCCTAGAGCAGTGACCCGCGCACCTAATCGTCGATCTCCAGAGCGGCCCCTTCGATGGCCACGTCAGCAGGGTTCCAACTGCACCGCCCCAAAGCTCACAGCGAACTTAGGCCGGCCCGCCCGTCGCCTTATGGCGCGGGCGGGCCGGCCGGGGCCGAGAGGCTAAGCGCCCTGCGCGCTTAGCCCGCGCTCCCGTGCGATCTGCTCACGCTGGTGTGGCCCGAGCAGATACCCAGGTAGCCCAAGCGTGTCTGGTGTCACGTCGTATCCGACGAGTGCGCCCAGATCGAGCGACCATTGGTAACGCGAACGCGACTTGAACTGCTCTAAGAAGGCCGCGACGTACCTCTGAGCGTGATCGAGGGTCCAGTGGTTCGTGCGGCAGAGCCACCCCAGTACGAGGTCGCCGTGACCGGTCTCGATGGAACGCTCGTAGTGCTTGACGCGGTGACACAGTGGGCACAGGGCTGTGAGCTTCATGAGCCGTTGCGCCTTGCGTGCGTCGTCGAAGAGCCACATCTCATGGCACTCGACGGCGTGGCTGGTGCCGCGACCCTCGCAGACCTCGCACTGCCAACCAGCATCGGCTGCGACCTCTTGCGAGAGCTTCCGCCAGGACCATTCCGTCATCAGGGAGCGGGTGTTGCTCAGCAGGCATGTCGCCGGCACCGGCTCCACATCGAGCCGGGGCCTGAACAGAACCCGCGGTGTTCGCGATACAACGATGCGTGGGGTGGGGTGTTGATCCATCAACTCGTCTCCTTGGAGTAGGGCGTTTCCCCACATCCACGGATGAGTTGGGCGTTTGACAGGACGACTCTTCGCTGCGGACTCCTGCGACGCGGGCACTGCCTCCCAACTAGCTTCCTGCGGTAGCTCCGCCTGCCAGACCACTGGACGCCCACTCGCCGCCAGTCTCGTCGCGCTGCCCCGTGGCCACAACGCTGCACGGGCCTCACGACCTCCAGGCCAAGCGACCGGCGCTTCACCGTCGGTCTGCCCCTCCGGGCAACCAGTGACGCCAACGGCGTTCACCGCGACCTTCGGTCGCTCACTCCCAAGCCCTCGTCCCGTCCCGCCGGGCCGCTCCTCGTGCTTGGACAGTTCTATCAAGATAGGAATAGGCCTCAGACCCGGCAGTCCCACGGCTCCCGAAGGCCAAAACCGGCGGGTTCGCGACGGGGTCACAGCGGGCGCGACCACCTGCGATTCGGCGGGGCACGGCAGCCAGTGCCAGCGCAACCTGCTGACCGCAAACCGCCTCGTACGGCGAGAACCAACTCGTCCTGTCAAACCGGCGGGTCGCCCGTGTATGTGGGGACCAGAGACCGACGCCCCTATGTCGGTCAGCCCACAAGACAGAGCGATTGGAGCGCGGGTGCTCACCATCGGCAAGATCGGCACAGCAAGGCCCAGCAGGACTACTACGAGGAACAGGTCGCCAAGTCCCGAGAGGACTACTACATGGGCGCGGGTGAGGCTCCCGGAGAGTGGTGGGGCAGCCGGCGCCGACATGCTCGGCGTGGGCGGGGTCGCCAACCAGGAGCAGCTACGCAACCTGTTCGCTGGCCGGCACCCGGAGACCGGGGAGCAGCTTCCGTCCACCAAAGGCAACGTCAAGGTTCATGGGCTCGACCTGACGTTCTCCGCACCCAAGAGCCTCGGCGTCATTTACGCGCTCGGTTGAGAGGAACTACAGGCCAAGATCGTCGAGGCGCACGAATACGCCGCGACCAAGGGTCGCGTACGTGGAGCGGGAGGCGACGTGTTGTTCGTGGCCACCGAGGCACTCGAAGCTGAGAAGGCGCAAGGGTATCGAGGACACGCTTAGACGCACCGGGGCCAAGGGTTTACCGGATCAGATACCGGCACCGGTGAACCGGCTACAGGATCCGCACCTGCACACGCACTCGTGACCGGCAACTTCGCCGCGGGCCCGACGGGCGGTACACGCGCTGGACGCGACCCCAATCTATGACCACGCCAAGGCCGGCGGGCAGTGTACCAGCGGCGTTCGTCGAAGATGCGACGAACTCGTGCCCTGGGTCGGTGGGGTGAGGTCGAGATGGGATGGCCGAGATTCGACCCGACCTGATCACCGACGGATTGCGTCAGGCGTTCTCACAGCGCGCGAACGAGATCGCGGAATTCGTCAGGAGTAGCCGGGGTCACGTCCGGGGAATGGTGCGGCCGCGCGCTGCACCGGTCGCATGGCGAAAGACGCGCGGCCCGAAGGCGCCGGCAATGGACCTCGGTGCAGGAGCAAGTGTGAGCGTGAGGATCGTCTCCGCCAGAGCGGCAGAGCTGAACTTCACGCACGCGACGTACGGGCCTACGAGAGAGGCCTGCGTACATAACAGGGAACGTTTCGACCTCGCGCCCCTCGCTGACAGGCCCATCTTCGGGCCGACAGGTGTGACGGGGCTCAACAACACGTTCGAGCGCAAAGACGTGGTGATCGAGGTCCGGGCGGTTCCGCGCACCGCGAAGGGCTCCTGGGCCTCCCCGAGATCGACCAGGGCGTCGAGCACTTCATGGCAGCGACCACCAGGTGATCTATGTCGACACCCGCGACCTGCGCACGACTACACAACCCAGGAGCTACGCGACACCGAGCAGGCGTCTCGACGCGGCACTCGAGGGCAAGCGGCAGGGCGGGCGCAACTCAACCAGAGGAGATCGAGGAGGGCCTCGCAGACTTCTCACCAGTCGATCAACCACGAGTCGTGCTCTCAACGAACAGCAGGACGTGGTGCGTGGCGTCTCAGCGACGGGAACGCGATCTCCAGTATCGAGGCGCTCGCCGGGTCCGGGAAGACCACGACGGCGGCGGCCATGCGCATGGGTTTCGAGGCCGCCGGCTACCGCACCATTGGCATGGGCCAACCGGTCGCGCCGTCCGGGAGCTCGGAACCGTCGGCGGGTTCAAGTCGCCGCACACGCTCTCATGGTGGGAGATGAAGTTCGCGACCATCGGGCTCAGCCCCAGGGAGACGCTCGAGTCCGTGCTGGGAACCCCGTCAAGGCAGTCGCGCTCGTCGACGAAGCCGGGATGACCGACACGCGCCTGCTCGCGAAGTCGTCACCAAGCTCTACGACACGGGGTCAAGGTCGTTCGATCGGCGACTCCCAGCAGCTCCCTCAGTACGTGCCGGCGGTATCTGCACGGCATCACCCGGCAGGTCGGCTCCTACCGATTGACAGAGGTGCGGCGGCAGGTCAACGAGCTGGAGATCGCCGCCCTGGAGAAGGTGCGCACCGGCAAGCCCGAGCCGTACGTCGAACTGAAATCCCAGACCGTCGAGCAGTACCTCGCCGGATGGGAGATGGACTACCAGCACGCCAACGGCCGGAACCAACCGAGGAGCAATCGCGGCCGCAGCGCGACGAGTTCCAGGCGGGGCGAGCAGCTACTTCGCTGATCGTGCCGACCTCGAGATGAGCGCCGGACCAGGCGCCGACGAGACAGCAATGCGCGCCGCCGTGACGGACTACCTGAACATGCGAGACCTCAGCTCGAGGGCAGAAGCCGCCGCCCGGCTCGGGGAGAGCGCACCCGGAGCGGAGTCGATCGCGCTCATCACCAAAGACAACATCCGCCGCCAGCGACTCAACCAGGCGATCCGTCACGACCTAACCGGGCGCGGGGTGCTCGTCGAGCACGTAACGATCGGGACACGGGCGGGGCAACCATTGGACTGGGCGATCGGTGACCGGGTCATCGCCCGGAAAAACGACCGTGGCTACGACCTCGACAACGGCACCCGCGGAACGGTCACCGCGATCACCGACACGCACCTCACGTTCCGTGACGACCACGGGGGCGAGCGGGAGGTTGACGCGGCATATGTCAGCGACCATCTCGACCACGCATACGCGCTCACCGGGCACGGCACACAGGGCGCCACGTTGGAATGGGCGGGTGTGATCGGCCTGCCTACCGACTTCAGTCGAGAGTGGGCGTACACCGCGCTGACACGGTCCAAGGAGCCCACGCACTCTACTTGGTCGGCGGGTACACGCTCGGTGAGAAGGAGCGCCTGGACTACGCGACGGTGCCTGAGCCCGAGGCTGACGTCATCAAGCTCATGGACCGCATGGAGGAGCGCATGAAGCTCCGCGACGCCGACGACCTTGCAGTGCTGAAGATCGAAGCGGCGCAACGGCGGACCATGCAACAGGAATCAGCGCAGCTCGAGGAGACCGAACACACCGAGGTCATCGAGGCGTTCGACAGGCAGCTACGGGAGCAAACCGAGATCCCGTTGCAGCGGATGCGCGACACGGCACCCGGCCAGGTCGGGCCAAAGGTGCAGGCCTACGCGCAGGTGCGCGCCGCGCTCAAGCAGGTGCAGGCCGAAATCGACAGCGACATGATGCAAGACGCGGTCGCGGCCGCACAGCACTTCACCTCTTTGCAGGCTGACCTTGAGCGGGTCAACCCCGACGGGTTCAACGTCACCACCCTGTCGCCGGCGACCCAGGCGAACATCGCGAACTGGCAAGGGCAGCAACAGCAGATCCTCGCGGTGTATCCCGACCCGCACACCGTGCTGCAGCTGGACGAACAGCAGCGGATCCGCGAGGCATACCTAGTCAAGACCCTGACCTATGCCCGGGAGGCGGCACTGTACGAGCACATCGGCAGCGACCCAGAATGGCTAAGGGCGATCCCAAGCAAGCCTGCGGTCGAGTCGCTGCGCACCGTTTGGGAGGACGTCACACGGGAGCGGGCCGGCTCCTACGTCGACGAGATCACTGCACCCGAGCGGGTCCGGGCGGTCGCCGCTGCGCAGGCCCAAGCGACACAGGAACAACAGCCGATCTCGCGGGTCGAGGTTGCCGAGCAGACACTCGTCAGCGCGGAGACGGCGTGGCGTGGCAGCAACGATCTCAATGCGTTCAACCAGGTCATCGCCGCACGGCACGAGTGGGCCGGTGCGGTCATCGACAGCAACCCGCAGTGGCTCCAAGACACGCTCGGTGAGCGCCCCAGCGGGATCCTCGCGCAGGAACGCTGGCAAGCAATCGCCGAACAGCTCGCAGGCCTTAGACGTGAGCGCGAGGTCACCAGCGAACTCGACAACGGAATCGTGCCGCAGAAGGATCGCGGACTGCTCAACGCCATCGGCCGGTTCCGTGTCGAAGTCGGGCTCGAAGCAGCGGACAGGGGACAACACCACTCCCTCACGTATGAGCCTTAGCTCGAACCTGGTTGACGGCCTCACCACCAACCGCGCAGCGACCAGAGTGCCTGCCGTCCGGGAAGTTGGCTCACGGTTGGAGGCTTGCGAGCTGGCGAGCCGCCCTTACCACTGCCGAAAAGTCGGCAGTATCGGTTGCCTCTCCGAGTACCTCGATTGGCGCACGATCACCCAACCGGCTGTTAAGTCCGAACAACCAGGCCCGGGCAGTCTTGGCGTCGTAGCTTTCGGTCAGCATCCGCACAACCTTGTAGCCCTCACGCAAGCGCCGCTCGGTCGCCGCGTGTAGTTCTGGGCCGTTCTCACGCGAATACCGACCAATCTGCTTCGCATCGGCTAGGCCGACGATCGCCGCGGCAACCCGCTGCCCAACGGCCCCCTGAAGGAAGATCGCAATCTCCCGGACCGACCGAGCTGTCGCGTCATCCTCAAGCTGTTGGGCTGCCGAACTCGTCAACTGGGGCATTTCACCTCGCAACGCTCCCACAAAACCTCCCTGCCGACATCCGCAAAAACTACACCGAAACTACTCGGGTGCATCATCTGTCGGGTCTCATCGAAATGCGACGGGATTCGCATTTGTGCGCGACAACTTCTTCTCCCGAAGATGCGACATCTGGGACGTCGTTATCGGACCGGCCCGGCTGGCCGCCACCGCCTTCCGCGCGCATTGCGCGTCTCTCGCCCGGGGGGGCGAGATGCTCGTGCCGAGCGAGAAGCAGGTCCGGTCGGAGGATTTCTCCGTGGCGTTGCGATCGCGCCCACGCCGGGCGCGCAAGCGCTCTCGGGAATGGTGGGTCTGAATCGAAGGAGACGGCGCCAACCTACGGGAGTCGTGTGATGAGGGCGATGAGTTCTTCGCGTTTGTAGCCGCGGTGGCGGGCGTATTCGAGGAGTTCTTTGGCTTTGGTGGTAACCGAACCGGTGTCTGCGTTGCCTGTCACGGTGATCGCGCGGCCGCGGCCCATCTCAAGCAGTCCTTCGTCGCGTAGGAGTCGCAGTGCGCGAAGGACGGTGTTGCGGTCTATCCCGAGAACGGCAGCGAGGTCTCGCGTCTGCGGGATGCGCTGACCAGGCACTGCTTCTCCATCAGCGATCGCTCGGCGGATAGCAGCCGCGGCTTGTTCGTGAAGCGCAGTTGGGTCGTTGCGGTCGATCCGCAACCCCTGCACGATGCGATGGTCCGACGGCTCGTTGACGCCTGACATAAGACTAACTATACTAGCTTCAATGGCTAGAGAAGAAACGCACGCTCAACCCGCGCCACGGTTCACATGGCGAAGCCTCGCCGGCCTGTTCGAAGAGGCCTGGCACCGCGAACAGCGCAGACGACGCTGGTGGCTCTTGGCAATTGTCTTGCTGGTAGCCGCAGGCGTGTTCACAGCTGTACTCAACGGTAGTGGCGGTAACGGCTCCGGGCACCCCACGAGCGCCGTCACAGCACTCCGCCCACACGCTCCCGGGTCGTCCGCTCCCGGGTCGTCCTCCTCGGCCCGCTCCCGCTTTGCGTTGTTCAGCCAGCCGCCAGCGTCACCGCAGGCAGTAAGGCGCTCCTTCAGAAACCAGCCAGAGCTTCCAGCTCGCTGAGGAGCCCTGGCGGCGGCATCGGTATAATTCACCCCGCCACGCACATCGTCCACACCTCCGAGGGAACCGTGTGGGTGGTTACTGGCTCCGGGCTCACTGGTCTCGCACGACGACTCCCTAAAGGCGCCGCAGCGTGCCTGATCATGCCAAGCCTTGTGGCCGGATCTGACGACGCCGGAACCGGAGTTCAGTGGTCGTCGTCGTGCGGCGGCCTGATGGTTACCAACACAATCACAGGTTTCAACGGGACCAGGGCGACCTGGTATGGGCTTGTTCCGAACAGCGTTAAGCGAGTGATCGTCAGCTACGCGTCGGGACCCAAGACCACCGTGCCAGTCGTGGACAACACATTCCTCGTTCACCTGCGCGGCCCAATGCAGCAGTGCCTGACGCGGCGGGCCGCGAGAGAGGCAGTCAACCTTTCGACAACCGCCAAGACGCTCACGGCGTACTGCCGGAACTAGCCGCGGTGGCAGCCGGGACTATCGCTCTGGCTGCGGACGTTGCGATGCGGCGAGGGCTCGGCCACGTTTCCGCATCCCGCGCACAGGAGGGGAGTCCGCCAGCGCGTTGAAGGTGCGCGTCGCGGCGTGGAAGCAGGTCTCACCGACGAACGGCTGCGTGGCACGGCACAGGCGGGCGCAACGGCGCGCCATGCGAGCGTGTGCCGGTCTTAGGCAAGCCGTCTACGCGGTGTGGTGTGATCCGGACGATGCCCCAGACGGAGCCAGCGGCAGCTTCGACCGCGCCGTCGCCTTGGCTGTCAAGCGTGCCGACGAGACGCCGACCGCTGATACAGCGAAGAGCGTGCTGTTCGGCCTAGGAAGCCTGCGCGCCGCAGGTGCGCTATTCCGCGCTGCTGACTACCAAGTGGCCTACAACGCGCAGCCCCTGGAAGCACTACAAGCGCTCATCGCTGGCGTCGAGTCCGTGTATCAGCACACACATTCGCTGTCCGAGAGCGTGGCACACCTAATCGCGACGACCGCCACTCCGCCGCTCCCTGCAGGGGGGCTTCAAGCGGTGGTCGATACGGCCGAAAAAGCGAAGCATCCGGTCGCGCCCGCGTTGCGAGCGCGTCACCGCGAGCTCCAACTACTCAGATGGCTCGGCACCGTCCGGAACAAGGCGATACAGCACCGCGCACAGAACGGTTTCATCGACAACAACGCGATGGTCGCGAAAGACCTGTTCGTTCTGTTCCGTAAGCCAACCGAGCCAGCGCCTGTTGTGGCCAAGAAAGCGCGCGCATGTCTGACAGGCCTCGTCAGGAGGTTCTCCATACCGCTCGACCCAGGACCGGGGCCACGCGAGGCAGTGGCATACCTTGACGCCGTGTCCCACGGATTGCTTCGTGTGCATCCCAATAGGGCCGATCCCGCTCGGAGACTCGTTGAAGAGGCCGCCCAATATGACGTCCTAATGTCCGCCGCGGCTCTCGACAACATCGGCTGGGCGCTAGCAAGCCTGATCGAGGTAGTTCCCGAACATCCTCGTGCCCTTGGCTCAGCTATTCCGTGACAACGAAGCATCACTCTGGAGCGCCCTCGCCGGAGTGCTCCTTTGGCGGCAATCAAAATCACTCGGCCTTGACACACGTGTGCACGCACGGCGGCGCAGGCGGTGGCAGCGAGACGGGCCACGGCAGATAATTGCCCCGTGCAGAAGCTATCTGAATCCGCTTGGCCGCCCGTTCTGGAGACACCGGAGTCACGGCTCGGGAAGTTGCAGCGCGGGCTAGGTTCTGGTGCGCGCGGGGTGTTCTTCGCTCCCGAGGCTGCGGACGCTGATTTGATCGTTGCCTGCGTTCGGGACGATCCGCGACTAGATACTCAGGTCGATAGCCGCGACCGCTACTACGCGCTTCTCCTCAACCGGCTGAATGTCGAGCCTGGCGTCCTGGAGGACGTGATCGCCGCTCGTGAAGCGCAGCCACTTGACGTCTATGACCCCGGGCCGTGTCTAGCGCTCTACGTGCTCGTCAGTACGGCGTTGCTTGGCAACGCGGGCGCGATGGATGCCATTCGTCGGTACCTGGATAACGGCCGCTATTGGACGTCGGTGCTTCAAGAGTTTGTTTGGGACACCTTCGGTGAGCGGCTACGCGTTGACTGGCGCGGACGGATCGACAGCTTTGCCGAGATCGTTCTGAGGCGTTTTCCAACTTCTGACTCGCTTGCGCCGGAGCTTGACGATTTGTGGGCCGTGGACCTCGGGTGGTGGACCGAATGGGGCTCAAGCTATCCCGTGATTCGGTCGGCACTCGAACAGGTTCAAGCCGAGCGAACGAAAGATCTCCTGCCCACAGTTGATCAGCGTTCACTTCCTACCGGCGAGCTACTTCAGCGCAACGCACCCGGCTCGATGATGTGGCTCTATAGAACGTTGCTTGACCGTGACTCGGACGAAGACACGCGGCTGATAGAAGCGGCGGCTCATGACGTCCAGCGGCCTATGAGACTCGCCGCCGTCGGTGCAATGGCAGCACGACAAGACGTCGCGATGCTCCCAATCCTCAGGGAGCTTGCCGACGGCCCAGTGCGAGGATCAGGGCACGGGGTACTCACCCGTGCCCTACAGGCACTGCCTTACTCCTCTACAAGACCCACCGTCCGGGAATGGCTGCAGATGGCGGGCGATCGAAAGCGGCGGATTGCTGCGACGTCATCGGAGATGCAGCCATCGAAGATGATGTCGAGATGGTCACAGCCGAGCTCACCAGCGAACTGAACGTCGGTATGGACGGAGATCAATACATCGTCTGCTCGCTCGCGCAAGCGCTCGGACGTAACCCAAGCAAAGCCCACTCCAGGTTGTTGCGGCGAGCGTTCAACGAGATCCCGTACTCATACGGTCGCAAGTACATCGCCGCAGCCTTAGCAACCAGCGACCCAGACTTCCGGAGCACGCTCGGGATCGACTGCCTATGGGACGCGGAACCTGCAGTACGCGCGATAGGAGCCGCCCACGCATCACGCTCCAACCCAAACGCCCGCCGCAAGCTTGACGGGATCCGTTCAGATCCAACCGAACAAGAGGTCCGGACTGCCGCGACGAGCCAGACCTAACCGGCCCACGAACAGCGCCCGGACGACCCTCGTCGCGGAGGCTCGTGTTGGCACGACAGCAGCCGGGCCGGCTGTCGGTTGCTCTGCCTCCTCAGATCCGCGCGTTGCGGGACTGACAACCCCTTGATGAGTTGCCTGCCGCGTCGTGAAGGGAGGTCCGACGGCGCGCGGTGCTGCGCGTCGTCTAGACCGTTCGCATCTAGTCAGCGCGAGTTCCGTAGGCGGGCCCGAAGAACACCAGCAGTACAAGATCTTCCGTGATGTCGTGGAAGCGGTGTTCTTCCTTGGCCGGCACGTAGAGCACGGTTCCGGGCTCTACGGTGACGTTGTCGTTGTCGCTCGTGAACTGAGCGCGTCCCTTGGTTACTACGTAGATCTCGTCCTCGGTGTGCGGACTCTGAGTATCCGTCGCCCCAGCGCGAATCGAGTAGGTGCCGACGCTCAAGTCGGCGGTCGCCAAATGCTCCACATAGGTTGCGCCAGTGGCATCTGGCTTGGCCCAACGGCCCGCGAGTTTGATGACTTCCACCGAACGGATTTCACACGATTGTCTGGACGGGCACAGATTCCGCGCGAACGAGGGGTCTCTCCAACGACGAGATGCACGTCGCGTGAGCGATGCAGGTGCCGGCGTCGTGATCTTTACCGCACACTCCTATGTCAAGGCGGTTGCTATTTGCGGGTTTTCACCGGGTGCATGGCATCAGTCCTGGAGCGCCGACTGTGACGCGTGTGGGTCGTGGTCGGATCGAGTTTGGGGTGATGGGCTGGGTGTTGTAGAGGAGGTGCCAGATCTGTCTGGCGATGTGGCGTTTGAGGCAGCGGAGCGCTTCGAGTTTGGTCTTGCCTTCTGAGACGCGGCGTTCGATATAGGCACGGGTTTCTGGGTCCCACACCATCCGGCCGAGGGCGATGATGTGGATCGCGCGGTTGAGTTGCCGGTCACCGCCGCGGTGCAATCGATGTCGGATTGTTTTGCCGGAGCTGGCTGGGATCGGTGCGGTGCCGCAATGTCTCGCGAAGCACGCTTCGCTGCGGAAGCGTTGAGCGCCGGCGGTGCGGCCGATGATCACCGCAGCGGTGACGGTGCCGATGCTGCGCTGCTCAAGCAGCTGCGGGGTGTGTGCCTGGATGAGTGTGTGAGCTCGGCGAACAGTTCCTTCTGTTCTTTCTCGATCGCGTTGATCCGCCGCAGCTGCGCCTTGGCGACCCGCAGCTCGGTGCTGGCCGGCAGCTGCCCGAGCTGTCTGGCTAGCCGTGCCCTGATGCGCGGCCCCTTCAGCGCTGCCGGCCCGATCTGCGCCTCGATCTCGGGGGCGATCCTGACAAGCAGCCAACGCAGCCGGCTGATCAGCTGATTGCGCTCGTGCATCAGTTGATCGCGGTAATCGCACAGCACCCGGATCTCATGGGCCTGCTCATCCAGGAACGCGACCGGCAGGCTCTCAACGCCTTCGCGGATCGCGGCCAGCGCGACAGCCCGGGCATCGATCGGATCTGACTTCCCCGGTGTCCTGGTCGCCTTGCGCGACTCGCCGGTCAGCGACGGCGGGACACGGATCACCCGCTCTCCGGCGCCCAAGAGCGCACGCTCGAGCCTGGCAGTGACGTGCCGGCAGTCCTCGACCGCCCACACCCGGTCCTGGTCAACACCGCCAGCGAACCGCAGCGCGTTCAGCGCTCCGTCGTCGCTGGCCTGCACCGTCGCCTCGGCCTGGCGACCCCGGTCACCGCATCGAGCGCGACAAGCGTGTGCGTCCGCTTGTGCGCGTCCACCCCGATCACGATCATGTGTCCTGTCCCTTCGTTAGATAGAGCTGACGAAGCGGACTGCCGGTGGACAACACTCAGTGGGGCTCTGGCAAGCTCCTATCAAGTCACGCCGGCGGTCCTCGGTCGGCGACGGGCGACACAGCGATTTCCGGTCAGACCCCCACGGGTCGACAGTGGCAAAGAGAGTCAGCCCGCCGCCGCCCGAGAACCCAACCCCACCGGCCGGACATCACCGATCCGAGGCACCACCTAATCACTGAGTGGCAATGCGTTCGCCCGGTCCGGACGCGAGAGGTGAGTGCTTTCGCGCGTCGCGGCGGCGGTCATTCGTCGTGCGTCACTCGGCAGCCGCTTCCTGGGCCAGTGGGTATGCGATGTCGCAGATGAGGTCGTTCGCTCCGACGTCGTCCGGCTCGGCGATGTAGACCTCTCGACAGGACAGCGGTGAGTTGGGGCGAGCGGCGACTTCGCTTGAGCATGCAACTGCGTCATACGCGGCGAGGATCGCGGGATAGTCCCACTGCGCCCTGGTAATCGGGGTGTAAGCCTCGTCATGGGCCGGTTCGGTGCGAACTCCGATGAGATCAGTTGGTAGGACGTTGTCGGGGCAGCCGACAATCGCTTCAAGCGGACCATCCTCGTCCGCGTTCACCGGTCCATGAAAGATCAGGGTGAACGGACCGGTCGCGTTCGCGCCCTTCAGATGCTTGCCGAACGCGGCCTTGGCGTCCCGCACGAACGCCTCGGTCTGATCGCCGTGTAGTCGGCGTTGGATGGACATCACACGCCGCGCGGGTACGTGCCGAGTGTTGACTTCAAACATGGGGTCCTCTCCTTGTTGCAGCATCGTTTGAATGTGGCCGATCAGCAGCCTTCGGCCTTTGTGTCGACGGTCGCTCTTACCTGAGACACGCTTCAGCCGTTCAACAGCGATCTGTTGGCCGGCGTCCAGATCGCTGAGAATCAGCCCGATGTCCGAGAGGCTTATGTCGGCACCTCGCATCAACGCGATCAGCTGACCTCTGCGAACCTGGCTGGCGCAATAGCGCCTGTACCGGCTGTCCTCATCGACGTTCGCTGGCGGCAGCAGCCCTTTGCGTTCATACACCCGCAGGGCCTTGGTCGTCAGCCGTGTTCGGCGGGCAAACTCACCGATCGACATCTCTGGTTCTGCATGCTCCTCAGCCATAGCCACATTCTCATCCTTGCCCCTGGGTACGAGTCAAGTCCCATCCCGACAACACCACGCCCGCAGTGCTCCTCTTGATGGATAAGTACTCGTGAGGCTCCTACCGCTCTTACGATCCGGTCGCCATGGATCCAGAGGCCACGCACCGCTCCGGTTCGCGCATGCTCCGGGCTAATAGCAATCGCGCCCACGGCGCTCGGCCTCGCGAGTGCGTTGCCACGGAAACGCTTCGGCGGCGGCGCCCCCCTGTGGACGGCCAAGCGAGCTATGGCTTCCTTGCCCCGTTCGGTAGAGGCCAGGCCCTTCGAGCTCATCGATGACCTCGATGCTCAAACGCGCAGGATCACCTCCCAGGCGCCGTCCGGGCAGGCACGCCAGAGGCGCTGCGGCTGCCCGGCCCAACCGAAAGTGGCGGCCCAAACTACATCGATCCCGGCGGGGAGTGCCGGGCCGCGCTCAGGTGGTGGCATCGTCGCCATTGCGAGGTCGGCCGCGGCGCGGGTGCTGTCGATCCAGACGTACAAGTGCCGCTCGTCCGCCTTGGCGCGCAGGAGTTTCTCCAGCTTGGCCTCGGCGCGCTCGGCGACCAGCTCGTTGACGGCCTCCGGGTTGGCGCTGACGCCGCCACGAAAGCCGAGCAGGACGAGGGCCGCACCGTCGCTACGTGCTCCGAGCCGATGAGCGGCAGCGACCCCGAGCCGCCTAAGTTCTCCGGTGGCCTCTTGCACTCGCGCCGGGGTCGTGGCGGGCGGTTGGTACGTGCTGGTCTCGACGTTGGTGACGTTCTCGTCTTCGAGCACCGTGAGGATCGCCGGGACTCCTCGCATCATCCGAGTGATCGAGAGCGGCTGCTTGGTCTGGCCGTCGCGGAGACTGAGCCACCAGTCATGCTCCAGCTCTGGGTGCGGGCCACTCCCGACCGAACGCCGCCGCGCGCTGGCTAATGATCGAGGCGTCGGCAGCGCTCGTCACTTCGAGCGCGATACGGCGACCGGTCTCCAACTCGATGTCGAAGTCGTGCGTGCCGGGCGGCGCGCCCGGGATGTCTCGTGGGATCGCCCGACCCTGGAGAACGTCGGCGACGACGTTGCTTGCCGACAGTTCGTGCTCGCTCAGCGGTTGCCCGGACACCTCGGGGGCGATGCTCTCAGCGGTCGCGGACGCGTACTGCTAGGGCTCGGTGGCGGCGTGGTTCCATCGCGCTCCAATTGTCCGCACCATCCGCGCGCGCACTTCGGACAAGTCGCCCATTTTGCTGCACACGATTGACGTTCACCAGTAACGCGCGCTCGAATGCCCGCGGGAACAACAAAGCACGTCTGTAGCCGGGAACCCCAAGAGACCTGCTCGTCGCCAAACCCAGGAGCGTCCTTTCCCCCCATCCTCTGGTCAGGCTCCGCTACCGAGACTTGTCGCGTCTTCCTGAGACTTTGTCGCATCTAGGCGAGATTCGGCTTGTCGCAGCTTGGTGAGACCCGACATCATCAGCCCAGCTGGCGGGAGGTCGCCAATCCATTCGCCCCGAGAGCACGCTCCGCTGCGTGTAAGCAATCGGGACAGCCGTGATCGCATAGGGTCCGTCTGGTGCCGAACCATCGCGTGCGCGAAGTTTGGATGGGCGTGGAAGTCGAGACGCTCGAGGATCTCCTCCGCCCTGGTCTACGCGCCGTGTGCGTCGGCATCAACCCATCTCCAGTTAGCGTCGCAGCGGGCCACTATTACCAAGGGCGCGCGGGTCAGCGCTTCTTCGAGCGCCTACGGAGCGTTGGTCTCCTCACGAAGCACACAGACAACTACGCGGACGACCAGGCGTTCGCGCGCGGCATAGGCTTCACAGACATCATCAAGCGCCCTTCGCCTAACGCGAAGGAGTTACGAGTAGCCGAGTACATGCATGGTTGCGAACGACTTCGAGCAGCGCTCGAGGAGACCAATCCGCCTCTCGTCATCTTCACGTTCAAGAAGACCGCCGAGGTAATGTTCGGCAAATTCGCCGGGAACGGTTTGATCCCGACCCTTCAGATTGGCCAGAGCGAGGTCTTCGTCATGCCTGGGCCATACGAGAGAAGTGAGACCGTTCGCGCGACGCTGACGACGCTCCGCGACTACGTCGGCGTCAGCACCTAACGGTGGTGTCGGCCCAGACGGATGGTCGCCAAGGCGATCGCGACGCGATGTAGCTCCCACGGAGGAATGCGATCGTCACGCCACGCCCACAGGTACTGGAGAACACCCACCAGACGGCGCTCGCTTTCCAGCGGACCTTCGGTCTAGTTGCAAGACCAGTTAAAAGATCCTGAGTTTCAGCGCGATCGACGATGATCTCTCCGCTCATCGTCCGACTGAATGGAACCTAATGCCTACGGTATCGCTGACGACCTTCGTCGATTTTGTGGCAGCAACCGGCACCAGCCGGATCACGAAAGTCCGCGACGCGAAGAATTCCTACGACCAGGGATATGCCCCCGAACGAGACTTCTACAAGCTCTTCCGGGACAGAGCAGAAAGAACGCTTTCAAATGGTTGGAGCGCGCTCGACTTCAAGAAGGCTCTCAAGGATGTCACCGACCATAAGAAGGTTGCCAATTACGAAGCATGCCGAGCCGGGCTGACCAAGTGGGTCGGTCGTAAAACGATCACTGCGCGTCCTGCTCTTCGAGACGTCTGGGAAAGCGGCGGACTTCAGGTCAGCCTCAACCCAGAGCTCCATGCGGAAGTCAATGGGACGCCGCATCTCATCAAGCTTTACTTCAAGGCAGAGCCGCTATCAAAGCAACGCGCGGACGTCATCCTGCGAACGCTCGGCAAGATTGCTCCCGCCGACACGACGGTTGGAGTCTTGGACGTTCGCCGATCAAAGCTCTTCATCCCAACCGTCGACATTCTGGGCCTTGATGCTCTGCTAGACGCGGAAGCTGTCGCACTAGTCTCGCTTTGGGACGCCATCTGACCCGCGCGAGCGCTCGTTGGTCAGAGCGAAACGAATGCGGTCTGCGACACGATGCGCGGAATGACATCTCGTGGGGCCTGTAGCTTCCGACGATGGAGTCCTCAAATCAGCAGTCCAGAGGAGTCTCTTGATTTAGGCTGTGCAGACTCAGTATTCGTGTCTTCTTTCAGCGAGCAGGGACTGTTGGGGGGAAAAGTTGGCAATCGAATTCAAAGTCGGCGCCGAGGAGATCCACAAAGTGGGTGAGGTTGGTGTCGAGCGCGTTCGACGTTGGCTCAATTCGACCTACCGGTTCCGCATCGACAACTCCGTCTACGACACCGATTTCGACGGCAAGCCGTACACGAAGGTTCGCGTACCGCAGCTACAGGACGGGGTCTTTGAACGGTTCGATCTCGTTGGCTGCCGGCTCGATAAGAACGGCTATTCCGGCAGAGATCTATTTGTGGAATGCAAGGAGTACTCGGAAGCAGGCGGGCAGCCTCAGCTTTACGACGAGTACCTCGCAGTCTGCTATTCGGCATTCGTAAAGCTCGGCAAGCAGCTTTCGGGTCCTCCGAGTATCGAGTTCATGTGGGTCACAACGCATCCGTTCGCCCAGACCAACTATGTGAAACTCACGACAGCAGCCCAGGTCGCGGCGGCGTGCGGCCAACATGCCGAACGCCTCGGAAATCACCCGTTTGATCCGTCCATCGCAGACCAGGTGGCCGACCGTCTTTGGCTGGCGATCGTGAATCCACGCGTCGAGGAGATGATCATGGGGAGCGAACTGCAGAAGGCTGTTGCGGCAAAGATCATCGACCTCCAGGCGTCGTGACGTTCACGTCTGAGTTATCGGCTGCCTTAGACACGCCGAGCCGTCTGGGCACCACTAACCGAGTGCACGATCTTGTTGCGAATGCCCTCAGGCGCCTCGAGCCGAGATCAGATATCAAGCACACCGACTACTTCGCCCACTCCTTTGTTCCCGATCTCGTGGTCAGATGGGGACCGGCGACCGATCGGCGCGAACGGCACGTCTACCTTCGCTACAGCGTTACTCGTTCTGCGTTCGCCTCTGATTTGGATGATCTCGGGCGCGATTCCCCGCTCTTCCTTGGTATGACCGATGCGCACGGGCTTGCCAACCCTGAGTGGGCGACGACGAGCGACGTTTTCGCAGGAACACTTGTTACGCAGAGCGCCGCGATTGATGAGTTCGACTCAGCCCTTCGTCGGGAGCCAAGAACTCGAACTGCCACAGGCCCGATCGTGCGCACTGGGCACGGTCTCATCGACGAGGACAGGGCTGAGGGTCTATCCGGAAACTATGTCTCCGCGGTCGAAAGTACCGCTGAGGCATCGACGAACATGGAGTCGGCGCGTCGTTCGGTTGAGAGAGCATTGGCAGACCTAAGAGCGGTACTGCACGAAGCGGAGGAACTCGGAGTCGAGCGTGCCCTCCAATCTGAGTGGATCCGCCATGGCGGTGATCCCTATGACTTCCCGAGCGCATCACCTTGGAATGCGGAACTGCTGGATGTCGAATCGCTGCGTGGCGTCCTGAACTCGCTGCTGGACAGCAATGCTCCGGTCGCGCCCGAGACTTGGCAGCGGAACGCAGGCTTCATCCGCGCTGAGGATCTTGGCCGAATACTGGGGCGTCAGCTGAGAGGGGGTTCTTTCAACACAATGGCCCACGCGCTCCTGCCCAACTGGACAGCAAAGTGGGTGTGGGCACAGAGAGCGCAGAGCCCGTCGCTCTTTCCGGGATATGACTGGATAGTCGACGACGGGCTTTTGGGCATTGAGGGGAGCGACTTGCGGACGTTTTTCGCCGACGACGGCCGTCACTTCAAGGACAAGGAGCCGGGCAACCTGCTCCCTCTGTTACGCGACGCACGCGAGATGCTTTCTCAAAAGGGAGTGCAGCAAGTGGGTCTTCGCAGTGCTCGGGAAGGCATTCGATACGAGCCGATTGCGACGCCTGATCTAGTGTTCGACAGGCTCCAGAAGATTCTGAGCGATCCAAACTCGGCGGCCTACTCAGTCGTCTCGCTGCTTGCGCAGGTCCCAGGAACAGATGTAGTGGCAGACATTGACCTCGACCGCCAAGTCATGGACATGAAAGGTAGACCTGCGCCGGTCGCCGCGCTTGCACGACTGGCCGCCCGTGTGTTCTCGCGCGACGGTGGACAGGAGGCCCTGGACCACTTTATGGCCACGGGCCAGTCGCTCTCAGACGCCCCTACCGGACTCGCTCAATAACGACTTGTCTCCGACAAGGGTCTAGACGGTCGGGTCTCCGTCGGCGTCAGCGGTCCACATGCGCATCGCGTCGGACTCGCCTCGCATCTTGCGGAAACGTGGCGAAGCGCTCGTCGCGATGGAGGGGAGCTCGACAAGTGCGATAGCCAGATCCTGGTCAGCGCTCTTTAGCCTTGGGGGTGCCGAGTGCTGGCGCTGGCATGAGTTCCAAGCGCTGCTCGCGCATCAGCACTGAGCGCAGCTTGCTTCGTGCTCGGTGTAGTCGAATACGCACGACGTTCGCGGACAGTCCCAGTACGGCAGCGACCTCGCGTGGCGCAAGCTCCTCCCAGGCCGCAAGGGTCACGATCTCGTAGTCGAGCCTCGAGAGCGTGGCGAGGGCGTCAAGCATAGGGCCGTCCGGATCATCGGGGGCAGGTGTTTCGTCTATCGCCTGACGGAGATCACTCGCGAGCGCGGCGGTGAGGTCTGCATCGGCTCGGCTTTTGCTTGCGGTCTTTCGTAGCTCGTTTCGGGCCGCACCGAACAACCAGAGCCGAGCCCGATCACCGTCCGGAAGACTGTCGAGCTTCCGCCACGCTACGGCGTATGTCTCAGCCAGCGCGTCCGCCGCGTCCTCCGGCGTGCGTGCCCGCCGCGTCAAATAGGCGAGGACATCGTCACTCGTCGCCCGATAGAGCTGATCGAACCGCTGCTCTGGTGTGTCCTTACGACTGCGCATTTTCCCAGGGGTAGAGGACCCTCACGGTGCCGTCGTTGCTGTTGGCGGGCGGTGCGTAGTTGCTGCACTCGCTGAGGATCGGAGAGCTGCCAATCGTTCTGGGCGAATCAAACATCGACGCGACCTCGGCGACGTTGCCGGTTTGGACCGCCTGCTGCGCGGTGCTAAGCCAGCTCAGCATTCCCGGTCCGCCAGTCAGGGGGCCATTAGCGCTGTTCGGTTGCAGGAAGGCTTGTGAGGCTGGCCACTGGAGCGCATCGGCGATCTCACTCGCCGCCTGCGCTTCGCTGGCAGTGTCGCCAGAACTTACGGCGCTGAGCCATGCGTCGGCCCATGCGCAGAAGGCCGACTGTGCGACTACGCCCTGGAAGATGGGGATCGACACTGCGTAGTGTCCTTGATGGGGACCACCGATGGACTGCTGGCTGGGGTCGTTGCACGCCTCTTGCAGAGTGGTCCCGATCTTCCGTGGTGGAGACGTGAGCAGCGCCCAGTTCCGCCACGCCTGATCGCCAGCTGGATACGGGACGTTCGCCGTCGCGTTGATCAACGTCTGGCAAGACCCTGAAGCGCCATCGCTCACGGCATCGGGCAGAGCAACGATCGCTGCCGCAGCGCCCCCGGCTACGAGAACGCCCACCGCAGAGGCAAGCACCACCCCCCGACGCGCGCCACGACGTGCAAACGACAGTCGCCAACCTGGGCGCGTCTGTGGCTCGCGCGGGCTGCTCCGCGCCCAAAGGCGGATCTCGTCAAGCCTCGCGCGGGTCGCCGCCGTGCGTGCGATCCCAGATGGAAGCCGGTTGGCTGCCCTCAGCCGCCCATTCAGATCATCCTCGCCAGCCATCAGCTTCATCCTCCTTCGTCCGGGTTCGCTCATACACCCGAGAAAGGGCCATTTTCATTTCACCGGCCTGGGTCCACCACCTGACACTCAGCTACAGGCAGCCCGTTCGGGCTAGGTCTCGCTACAGCGGCGATTGCTTTGCCCGGCAACGACGACAGTTCCCGAGTAGTGGCTTGCCACGGTTGCGCATGCCGCGCAACGGAGGCGTGCCCCGCGATCACGTTAATGACCGTCGCAGTCGAAGCAGATGCGTGGGTCGGATGGTCGGAGAGGCGCGACCTGTTGCGGACGTGAGTGAGTCCCTTAGATCAACTCGGTGATGTTTCGCGATCACGGTCATTAGCAGGTCCGGGTGATCCGGCAGCCGGGGCACGGGTCGCGCCGAATGACTCTGGGCGCCACCGGCCCTGGTCCATGAGGCTAGTGCAGAGGTAAGTGACCACTCTCGTGGGTTGTTTGCTCGCTTCACCGTCATCGTGCCAGCGCGTGGCGCTGGCGACGGGTTCGCGTAGCAACCAACCCACGAAGGAGCCCGTACATGTCTCACACGCTTTCGCCAACCGCGCTCGTCCCCTCAGAGCACGGCAACGCAGCTGACAACCTATCTCCGCTGGGGGATCCGGCGGTATACCTGGAGTTGGGTAGCCTGCTGCCGGATCTGAAGAGCCCGTATCGCGAGTTCTTCGCGTTTCGATGGGGACTCGACGGCCACCGCCCTCACACTGTCGAGACGACTGCGAGGCGGTTCCGGAGGACGGAGCGAAGCATGCGCCATGACCTCGACAAGTGCCTCTGGAACGTCGCGGCGATCGCGGCGCACCGGCCACTGCCAGCAGTTCGACAGATGCTGGGACCGGACCGGAAGTACTGGGTCGAGCGAGCGTTTCAGTTGGCGTCCCGATGGAGTTGCGACGTCTCACGTGCCAGCGAGGCGAGGCTCTTTCTGGTTGCCGCTGGCGTGGATGTGCCTGACATCTGGCCGATGATCTGCGACTACACGAGATCGGCTGGGATCGGGGGCCTCGTGTCGCCTCGGATCGCCCCCGAGGCGACAAAGCACCTGGAGGCCAGTCAGGTGATCGAGAGCGTCCTCGCGCACACGATCTGGCCAGCCGGATCGAGAGCCCAGGAAGACGTCTCCGTATTCAAGTGCCGGCGGCCCCTGCCGTCATGGGTCAACCGAAACAGCGGGTACTTCCATAGCGACCGCCACGGGCGGCTCGTGCAGTACGAGTCGATGCTCGAGCGTGAGATCCTCAGAGCCCTTGACCTCGACGCTCGCGTGACGGCCTTCCAAGAACAGCCGGTGACGATCGAGTACACGTTGGAGGACGGCGTCCACACCTACACCCCGGACATCGCATTCCGGCTCTCAGACGGGCGGGTCATCCTTGTGGAAGTTAAGCCACCGTACGAGCTCGGCAAGCTCGTCAACTGGAGGCGCTGGCAGGCGCTCCACGACCACTGCCAACAGCATGGCTACGGCATGTTCATCGGCAACGCTCGCACCAGCATTGTTGACCACTACCTGGCATCGCTCGACTACGAACACACAGACCTGGTCGCCGCGCTCGCGAAGGAAGGGCCTATTCCGATCGAGGATTACAACACGCTTCACGGCCTGATCTGCGGCATCGGCATCGCACGAGCGGCCACCGCCGCGCTGCTTGACTGGCGGCCGAAACGCCGCACCAAGCCCCTGTGCGATAGCACCCCAGCGGACCGCATGCGCGCAGAACACTTCTGGTCTTGCATCGCGCAGCACGCCGTGAGTCCTCGGTGAGGTACGGGCGCGAAAAGTCGTCCTGTCAAACGGAGCGGTCGCCCGTGTATGTAGGGAGATGCTGATTCGACACAATCACAGAGCCCCGTCGGAGCGGTCACTCGCCAAAGCACGCGGTCCGGCGGTCGAGCGTGCGCTGATCGGTGGACCGCGCGATGAGTGATCACCCGCCATTGCGCGCTGGCGACATCCTCAAGGTTTCAGAGGCCGCTGAGCTCCTGCGGCTCCCTGTCTCCACGGTCTACGACTATGCGAAGCGCGGCATCCTGCCATCGCGACGGCTGGGGAAGCACGTGATTTTTCTGCGCCCGGAGCTGGAGGACTGGCTCTGGAGCGCGGCCGCGTAGCGACAGGTGTCCGTAGGCGGACCGATCGAGAATCGTGGTGCCGAGGACGGCAGGCGATGCCGGGATCACTCCGGATCGGCTTCGGCCGGCGGCCGTGCCGGGATCGCCGAGCTGCCGCTTGCCCGGATCGCAGCCGTGAACTTCTCGGCGAGCTCACTTGCCGGACGCGCGTGCAGGTAGCGCTCGGTCGTCTGGAGTTGCGCATGTCCCATGGCTTCCTTGACGCTGACGGTGTCGATGCCGCCGGCGACGAGCATCGAGCCATAGCTGTGTCGGAGGTCATGCCAGCGCAGCGGCCTGAGGCCGGCTGCGTCGCGGGCACGCTTGAACCGTCGTCGGAGCGCGGACGAGTCGAGCCTGCGTCCGATCAGGTTGCAGAACACCAGATCCTCGGGGTAGGTGAAGTTCGCGCGCTGTGACAGGCGCTCGAGCGCGGCAGCGGCGTCGTCACCCATCGGCACCCGACGGACCTTCCCGGACTTGGTGCTCGTCTCGACACCGTCGGAGATCGCGCGACTGACTGTTAGCGCCGATCCGGACCAGTCAACATCCGCCCACCGCAGCGCAAGCAACTCACCCATCCGCAGACCAGCGTAGGCCGCGACGCGCACCGTCTCCGCATCGCGTCGATCCTCTTCGATCTCGGTGTCGAGCCGCTCGTATCCGTCCGGGCGGTGCCGGCCGTTCTCGAGGGCTCGGGCGAGTGCCTCGACCTCGTCGTAGGTGTAGAAGGCGAGCACGCCGGGGGAGGGAGTGCGGCGCCGGTCCGCGAACTTGCCTGGGTTGGCGGGAAGGTTGAATGATCCTGGTCGCATCCCGTAGTTGAAGACGGCGCAGATGATCTCGCGGTAGTGGTTGACGGTGCGAGGGGAGACGCCTGTGGCTGCCACCGTGCGGAGCACGTGCTCCACCTCGGCGGTCGTGACCTTGCTTGCGGGCCTGTCACCGAGCGCCCCGATGATGTGCCCTGCTGTCTTTGCTCTTCCGCGCCCGTGAGGCGTACCGGGCTCGGCCAGAAGTGAGCGGTGTGAGCGCATGGTTGTCGGCTTGGCGCCCTTCACCGTCTCAAGCCAATGCAGGTACGCGTGGGCAACCTCGCGGAAGGTGACACCGCGTGTGCGCCGCTCCTCGGCCAGCTGTTCAGCGTTCTGCTGCTCGGCCACGTACTGCGCGACGATCTCTGCCGCGCGGACGTGAGCGGCGCGCTCGTCGAAGTAGCCCGGCTGAACGCGCCCGCGACGTGGTGTGAACTGACCGGCACCGCCTGCCGGCTCGAGCCATGCTTGTCCGATGCGTCGCATCACCTGCCGACCGCCGTAGCGGAACTTGGCCTCGTAATAGACCTTGCCGGTCTGCTCACGGGCGACGAGATTGACGAGGGGAAGATTGCTTGTCGGGGACATGCCGAAGCATCATAAACGGCTTGGCTACCACTTGGCTACCACTTTGTCTTGGCTACCACTTTGGCTACCAAACTACCCTGGAAACCCCTCAACACCAGGCCTTTAGCAAGAGCAAACTCGCGCAAAATGCGGCAACTGGAGGCCCGTGACATCGCTCATAACCCGAAGGTCGCGCTGCCGCAGGCGCGCGGGTATCAGCTCATGTGTCGGGCGAGTTCGCTCCGGGCGAGCGCGTTCTTGTGGACCTCGTCAGGCCCGTCGGCGAACCGCAGCGTGCGGATGGCGGCAAACGCTTCGGCAAGTGGGAAGTCCTGGCTCACGCCCGCAGCGCCATGGATCTGAATTGCTTTGTCGAGAATCCATTCGACCGCTGTTGGCGTGGCGATCTTGATTGCTTGGATCTCCGTGTGGGCGCCCTTGTTGCCGACGGTATCCATCAGCCAGGCGGTCTTGAGAACCAGGAGGCGCAGTTGCTCGATGCGCACCCGCGCCTCGGCGATCCAGTCCCGGATCATTCCCTGCTCGGCGAGCGGTCGGCCAAACGCGGTCCGCTGGTTCGCACGCTGGCACATCAGTTCGATCGCTCGTTCGGCTACCCCGATTGAGCGCATGCAGTGGTGGATTCGGCCGGGTCCGAGTCGGGCCTGGGCGATGGCAAACCCCCGACCCTCGTCGCCGATCAGGTTGCTGGTCGGCACGCGGACATCGCTGAGGCTCAGCCTCGGCATGCCCGCCATGACTGTGGTCGTCGTAGCCGAACACCTCCATGCCGCGCTTGATCTCAAGGCCCGGCGTGTCGCGCGGGACCAGCACCATCGACTGTTGAGCATGGCGGTCGGCGCTGGGATCGGTCCTGCCCATGACGATCAGGATCTGCGCGTTCGGGTTCATCGCGCCGGTGATCCACCACTTGCGGCCGTTGATCACATACTCATCACCGTCTCGCTCGATCCGAGTCGCGATGTTGGTGGCATCTGATGAGGCGACGTCGGGCTCGGTCATCGCGAACCCGGAGCGGATCTTGCCGTTCAGCAGAGGCTCGAGCCACCGCTGTTTCTGCTCGGGTGAGCCGAACATCGCCAGCAGTTCCATGTTTCCCGTGTCCGGTGGGGCACAGTTCAGAGCGGCCGGGGCGATGTGCATCGAGTGGCCTGTGATCTCTGCCAACGGCGCATACTGCAGGTTCGTCAGCCCGGCACCATTCTCCCCTGGCAGGAACAGGTTCCACAGGCCGCGTCGACGCGCCTCGGCGCGCAGCTCGGCAAGGATGGGCACCGAGTCCCAAGCCCACCGGTCCTCGAGCGCCGCCAGTTGCTGCGCGAACACCGGTTCAGCCGGGTGGACGTGGGAGTCCATGAACTCCAGGAGCGATTCCTGCAGCTCGAGTGTGTGGCTGTCGAGGGCGAAGTCCATCAGCTGATCTCCTGGATCGCGGCGAGGCCTACATCTAGCAGCACGTCGACCCGCTCGCATAATCCATCGAAACCTGGGCCCACCGTTTGCCCGTGGATGTGCCGGTAGTGGATCCCCTCGAGGATCGCCGCGAGCTTGTACGCAGCCAGGCCGAGGTAGAAACCGAGGCGTGACACGTCACGGCCGGTTGTCTCGGCGTATCGCCGGACGAGTTCGTCCTCGGGCGGGTACCCCGCTGCGAGCGTCACGTCGCTGACCTCGGCGGCGACCTGCGTCTTGCTCACTCGACCGTACATCAGCATCAGTGAGAGGTCGGCCAATGGGTCACCGAGCGTGGCCATCTCCCAATCGAGCACTGCTGTCGGGCGGTCCTCATCGTCGAACAGCACGTTATCCAGACGGAAATCTCCGTGGACGATCGTTCCCGGCTGCTCCTCCGGGATCGCAGCAGCAGTCAGTTCGTACAGCCGCTCGGCTGCCGGCAGCTCCCGAGTCTGTGACGCCGCCATCTGCTTGTGCCACCGCGAGAGCTGCCGGTGCAGGTAGCCCTCGGCATGGCCGAAGTCGGCAAGGCCCACCGGCCCCGGGTCAACCTCGTGCAGCGCGGCCAGTGTGTCCATCAGCCGCAGCGCGATCGTCCTCGTGCGCTCGCTACCGAGCGACTCCAGCTCAGCCGCGCGTCGGTAGGGCGTGCCTGCGACCCGCGCCATCACGTAAAACGGCGCACCGATCAGGGAGTCGTCCTCACAGATGAGGAGGGTGGCCGGCACGGGAACGGCGGTGCCCCACAGCGCGCGCATCACTCGGTACTCGCGCGCCATGTCGTGGGCGGTAGCGAGCACGTGGCCCAACGGCGGCCGCCGGACGATCCAGGCCGTCGTGCCGTCGGTCACCTCGTACGTCAGGTTCGACTTACCGCCCGTTACCAGACGCGCGCTGAGATCACCCTTGACACCCGGGAGGTTGGAGCGCAGCCAAGGGCTGAGGCGACCCAGGTCGAGGCCGGGCGGGCTCGCGCCGGCCTGCGATCCAGCGTCGCCCATGGGGTCCATTGCATTGCTCATCAATCGAATCCTGAACGCCCTGCGCGTTTGGTGCAGCCTGGCACCCTTGGCGGCAGATGCGCAGACCGCAGGGCGAGACGGGTACTGCCCTTTTCAGGACGTACCGTCGACCGGGGAGATCCCCACCGCCTAGGATCCGGTGGGGCGGATTCCGCCCGGCGTGCGCCAGCGGTTCGGATCGACGCTAGGACAGAAATAGCGGAGGCAATGGCCAGTGACCAGCACCACAAGCATCCAGGTTGAGTCTGCCCTTTACATAGACGGGCGATGGGTGGCGGGCGGGGGTGAGGACCTCGAGGTTGAGAACCCTGCGAACGGGGAGGTCACTGGGGTCGTCACCCAGGCGTCTTCGGCGGACGTGGACGACGCGGTGCAGGCCGCCAAGCGGTCGTTTCCAGCGTGGTCGGCGACCCCTGTACGCGAACGTGCTGAGATCTTGAGGCGCATCTGGGACGTCCTCACGGAGCGCGCGGACCTGTTTGCCGAGATCATCAACCGGGAGCAGGGTTCGCCACCGAAGGTAGCCCGGGCGCTGCATGTGGACACGCCTCTGGCCGTGATGGCGGCGACGATCGAGGCGCTTGAGAGCTTCGAGTTCACACGAGAACTGGGGAATTCCCTGATCCATCATGAGCCGGTCGGCGTCGTGGCCGCGATCACGCCTTGGAATCTGCCGCTCCATCAGGTGATCGTGAAGGTCGTGCCGGCCCTTGCCGCCGGCGCGACTGTCGTGCTCAAGCCATCCGAGCTCACGCCGTTGGCGGCATTCGAACTGGCCCGTGTCTTCGACGTCGCCGGTCTCCCCGCCGGCGTGTTCAACCTGGTACCCGGCGGTGGCTCTGATGTGGGCCGGCAGCTCGTCCAACACCCCGACGTCGACCTGATCTCCTTCACGGGCTCCACGCGGGTGGGGCGCGAGATCGCCGCCGTGGCCGCAACAACGCTCAAGCGCATCACGCTTGAGCTTGGCGGGAAGTCCGCGAGCATCGTGCTTGCCGACACCTCCGACGAGCTCCTGGAGACCGCGGTAAAGGTGACCGTGGGCAACTGCTACATGAACGGCGGCCAGACCTGCACCGCGCTGTCGCGGCTGATCGTGCCGGAAGGGCGGGTCGAGCAGGCCGAGGAGCTGGCGGCCCTGGCGGCCGCCAAGTACGTCCCCGGCTCTCGCCTCGGTCCGCTGATCTCCGCGGCCCACCGCAGAAGGTGGAGTCATTCCTCGACCCGGCCGTAGGGGGCCCGGACGCGCAGATCGTGAGCACTCCCGCCGAGCTCCCCGACCGCGGGCACTGGGTCACCCCGGCGGTCATCTCCCGCGTGGATCCGGATTCGCGCCTCGCCCAGGAGGAGGTTTTCGGCCCGGTGCTGTCGATCCTGGCGGCCGGCTCAGACGATGAAGCCGT
This sequence comes from uncultured Actinomycetota bacterium, assembly GCA_963818135.1. Lineage (GTDB taxonomy): Bacteria > Actinomycetota > Thermoleophilia > Solirubrobacterales > Solirubrobacteraceae > Palsa-465. The sequence continues at coordinate 245,487 of CAWFRF010000019.1, read as the reverse complement.
GGAGATCGCCAACAACACGATCTACGGGCTCGGCGGCGCGGTGTGGGGTAACAGCGACGAGGCCGCACTCGAGGTGGCCGGCCGGGTCAGGTCCGGCCAAGTCGACGTGAACGGCGGGGCCTTCAACCCGGCGGCTCCGTTCGGAGGGTTCAAGCAGTCCGGTATCGGCCGCGAGTTCGGTGGTTTCGGGATAGCGGACGTCTGTGAGATCAAGTCGGTGCAACGGTGACCGCTTACCCGCATGAGGTGCGGGCCGCCGTCCTGCGCGCCGTCGGTGAACCGATGACGGTCGAGACGATCCGGCTGCGGGCCGTGGGTCCCGGCGACGTAAGAGTGCGCATCGAGCAGACGGGTGTCTGTCACTCCGACCTATCCCTGGCCAACGGCAAGCTGGCCCAGAAACTCCCCGCCGTATTGGGGCACGAGGCGTGCGGCACGGTCGTCGAGGCGGGGGCCGAGGTGACCAATGTCGAGGTGGGCGAGCGGGTGATCCTGCTGTGGATCACTCCCTGTCGGCACTGCTACGCCTGCACGCACGGGCAGCCCTACCTGTGCGACACCGCTTCCGCCGGGTCCTCAGAGGTGTACGCGGTGGATGCTGACGGAGAGCCGGTGTACCCCGGCCTCGCGGTCGGTTCGTTTGCCGAGCAGACCGTGGTCCCGTGCAACTCAGTGGTGCCGGTGCCCGATGACATCGAGACGGAGGTCGCCGCGCTCCTCGGGTGTGCCGTGATGACCGGTGTCGGAGCGGTCGTGCGCAGCGCGCAGGTCGAGCCCGACTCCTCCGTGCTCGTCATCGGGTTGGGCGGCGTCGGTCTGTCCGCGCTGCAGGGGGCTCGCCTGGCCGGGGCCTCGACGATCATCGCCGTCGACCGCCACGCCGCCAAGGCCGAACCGGCCCGCGCCGCCGGCGCCACCGACTTCGTACCGGCCGATGAGGACATGAAAAAGGCCGTGCGGGGGCTCACCGGAGGTCGCGGAGCCGACTTCACCTTTGACTGCGTCGGCTTGGCCCAGACGATCCGCGATGCCTGGTCATTGACACGCCGGGGCGGCTCGCTCACGGTGGTTGGCATTGGAGGCAAGGATGACGTCGTGTCCTTCTCCGCCCTGGAGATGTTCTATTTCGCCCGCACCGTGCAGGTGTGTGTCGCCGGCTGCATCGACGGCAGCGCCGACCTGCCCTGGTTCTTCGAGCTGATCCGCTCGGGCAAGCTGGAGCTGGGCGGGCTGGTGACCGGGCACGGCCGCCTCACCGATGTGAATCAGACGCTCGAGTTGCTGGCCTCCGGAGAGGCGGTGCGCACGCTCCTGGCGCCGGGCCGCGCGGACCGCGCGTCAGAGGCCGGGGCAACCGGCATGTCTGAGACCGGAGCCATCACATGAGGGAAGCCGTCATCGTTTCCACCGCCCGGACGCCCATCGGTAAGGCTTATCGCGGCGCCTTCAACGACACCTCAGGGCAGGAGCTGGCTGCCCACGCCATCTCCCACGCCGTGCAGCGAGCCGGCTTGGAGGGATCTGAGGTGGAAGACGTAATCCTCGGCTGTGCGATGCAGGAGGGTTCCACCGGGCTCAACGTCGCGCGCCAGGCTCTGCTCCGCGCCGGACTTCCGGAATCGGTGAGCGGCATGACCATCGACCGCCAGTGCTCATCGGGCCTGATGGCGATCGCCACGGCGGCCAAGCAAATCCTCGACGACGGGATGGACGTCGTCGTCGGCGGCGGCGTGGAGTCGATCTCCCTGGTGCAGAACGAGCACCGCAACAAGCACCGGGCGCGCGATCCGTGGCTGACCGAGCACAAGCCGGATATCTACATGCCGATGCTGCACACGGCGGAGGTCGTGGCCGAGCGCTACGGGGTCAGTCGTGAGCGCCAGGATGAGTTCGCCCTGCTCTCCCAGCACCGCACCGCCGCCGCGCAGGCGGCGGGACGCTTCGACCGGGAGATCGTCCCGCTGCCGAGCGTGCAGAAGGGCGTGGACAAGGCGACTGGTGAGGTCAGCGAGCAACCGGTGTCGCTCACCCGGGATGAGGGCAACCGGCCGGCGACGACTCTCGACGGTCTGTCCAAGCTCCAGCCGGTGCTGGCTGAGGCCGACTTTGCCCAGCCCAGCATCACCGCTGGGAATTCATCGCAGCTGTCCGACGGCGCGTCGGCGTGCGTGCTGATGGAGGCCGGCGAGGCAGAGCGGCGCGGGCTCACGCCTCTGGGGAGCTACCGCGGCATCTCCGTGGCCGGAACTGCCCCGGACGAGATGGGCATCGGTCCCGTCTTCGCGGTGCCCAAGCTCCTCGAGACGCACGGACTGACGGTGGATGAGGTGGGTCTGTGGGAGCTCAATGAGGCCTTCGCGTCGCAGGCCCTCTACTGCCGCGACCGGCTCGGCATCGATCCGGACAAGCTGAATGTCAACGGCGGGGCGATCTCGGTCGGGCACCCCTACGGCATGACTGGCGCGCGGCTCGTCGGCCATGCGCTGCTTGAGGGCCAGCGCCGTGGCGTGCGGTACGTGATTGTGACGATGTGCGTCGGCGGCGGGATGGGCGCGGCGGGGCTGTTCGAGGTCGCATAGGCCTGAGCGGTAGCAGCAGGCCAGGCGTGTCAAGTGGCTTTGCCGGGGACCGGATGGAGCGGTTCGAGGCCGTCAAGGAACCGGTCGATCAGCATCTTGAGAGCCGCGCGGTCGACGACCTCGGGGGCGCGACGGAGACGATCGATGTCGTGGAGGTGAGGGAAGCTCGACGCCTTGGCGGAAAAGCCGCTGGCGAAGGATCCCAGGGCGGCGCCGTACACGGCGTAGCGGATCGCAGCGGCGATCCGCGTGGCGCGAGACGGAGTCCATCCCTGCCCCAGCAGGCCGGCGTAGACAAGATCGGCCCGATTGAGGGCGGTGTCCAGACGGCCAAAGGCCACCGCCAAGTGCGGAACCAGGTTGGGGTGCGCGACCAGCGCCTCGTAATAGGACCAGGCCCAGGCTTCGAGCGCCTCGCGCCAGCTGAGTCGCTCGAACCCCGAGACGTCAACGTGCTGCATGACCGTCTCAGCGACGGCGTCGAGCAGTTCGTCCTTGGATCGCACATGGTTGTACAGGGAAGGCGCCTGGACGGCGAGCTCATCCGCGACGCGGCGCATCGTGAGGGCGCCGATCCCCTCGCGATCGATCACCTCCAGGGAGGCATCGATGATGCGCTCGCGGGTCAGGCGGGCGGCGGGGGCGATCTCCATGGCTGCCGATTGTGACGCAATCAGATTGGAGTTCCGGCTTTCCATCTAGGTACTAACGATGTTAGTATGGATTGCCACTAACGTCGTTAGTCGGATCGAGGCAAGCTTGCGTCGACGTGCTCCCGGCGTCGGAGGCGGGTTGGCCCTCGCGCAAGGGAGAGGGAAGAACTTGGATTTTTCGCTTAGCGATGAGCAGCGGGCTATCCGCGATACCGCCCGCGCGTTCATCCAGAGAGAGGTGATGCCGCTCGAGCCGGAGCTGCTGCGCCGGGAGCGGCGGGGAGAGGCCGGACTCGAGCACAGCGAGCTGCAGGCGCTGCAGCGCAAGGCGCGCGAGTTTGGGTTCTGGGGCCTGGGGACGCCCGCCGTCTACGGGGGTGCCGAGCTCCCGAATCTCACCCAGAGCCTGGTCTGGACGGAGCTTGGGCGCTCGTTCGTGCCGTTTTACTTCGGTGGAGAGACCGATGTGATCCTGTACAAGGCGGCGGAGCACCAGCGCGAGGAGTACCTGGTGCCGGCTATCGAGGGCTCGCGGGCCTCCTGCTTCGCGGTGACCGAACCAGACGCGGGCTCGGATCTCACCGCGATCCGCATGCGGGCCCGCCGCGACGGAGATGACTGGATCCTCAACGGGGAGAAGACGTTCATCACGCGGGGCGGCGTGGCGGACTTTGCGATTGTTATCGCCGTCACGGATCCGGTGCTCGGCTACAAGGGCGGATTCACCGCCTTCATCGTCGACCGGGCGATGGGCTGGACGTCGTCGACGATCGAAACGATGGGTCCCGCCCGGCCGATCTCAATGTCGTTTATCGACGTGCGTGTTCCGCATCGCAACGTGCTGGGCGAGGTCGGCGACGGCTTCAAGCTGGCCATGGAGTGGATCGGCCGCGGTCGCTACGTGATCCCCTCGCAGGCGGTCGGCACGGCTGAGCGGCTGCTGCAGATGGCGGTCGACTATGCGCAGGAGCGCCGGACATTCGGCAAGCCGATCGGCGAGCACCAGATGATCCAGGCGATGATCGCCGACTGCGACGTCGAATTGGAGAGCGCGCGCTGGCTGGTGCTGATGGCTGCGTGGACGGCGGACCAGGGACGGGACCCGCGCCACCAGTTCTCGATGGCCAAGCTGGCGGGCGCGACCATGGCCAATCATGTCGTGGATCGGGTGATGCAGATCCATGGCGGCATGGGCTACACGCGCGAACTGCCGATCGAGCGGTGGTATCGCGAGGCGAGGCTGTGGCGGATCTTCGAGGGGACCGATGAGATCCAAAAGCGGTCGATCGCTCGCAACCTGCTCGCCGGCCGCGAGCGAATCGGGGGCCACCTGGCGTGAGCAGCAGCGCGACATGCCTGAGCCTCGCCTCGATCCTCGGGGAGGGCGCCAGGCGTTACCCCGAGCGGGTTGCGATCGTCGATCGTGAGCGCGAATTCACCTACGGGCAGCTGTGGCGCGAGGCGCTGATACGGGCCCGCGTCCTCCAGGATGAGCTCGGCATCGCCCCTGGGGACCGGGTCGCGCTGCTGGCCGCCAACGGGCTCAACTTCGTGGCCGAGTACTACGCGATCCTCGCGACGGGTGGGGTGATCGTGCCGATGGCGCCGATGCTGGTGGCCGATGAGATCGAGTACCAGCTGCACGACAGCGACGTCCGCGCGCTCGTGCTGGAAGCGGACTTCTCCGAGGCCGGCGTGGAGGCGGCCGAGCGAGCGTCCGTCCCCACTCTGGTGCTGCCCGAGCAACTGACCGCCGGCGCCTCCGGCCAGGCCGCGCTCGAGCAACTGGTATCGCGCGAGCCGATGGACCCGGCCGTGGTCTTCTACACCAGCGGCACCACCGGCCGCCCCAAGGGCGCGGTGCTCACCCACTTCAACCTGGTGATGAACTGCTTCGTCAACGCGTTCATGGCCAACAAGTTCGAGGCCGACGACGTCGTGCTCGGCTGCCTGCCGCTGTTTCACACCTTCGGTCAGACGGTGGCCATGAACTCGAGCTTCCTGGTCGGCGCCAAGGTGGTGCTGCAGCGCCGCTTCGAAGCCCGGGAGGCGCTCGAGCTCATGCGCCGCCACGGCGTCAACTTTCTGCTCGGGGTGCCCACCATCTACATGGCGCTGCTGGAGGCCCTGGGCGATGACCCTCCGGTGCCGCTGCGCAACTGTGTCTCAGGCGGCGCGCCGTTACCCATCTCGGTGCTGGAGAAGTTCGAAGCGGCCTTTGGCTGCCGTGTCAAGGAGGGCTACGGTCTATCGGAGACCTCTCCGACGGCGACGGTGAACCAGGACCTGTTCGGACTGAGGCCGGGGTCGATCGGCCACCCGCTGTGGGGCATCGAGGTGGAGATCGCCCGGACGGAGGTCGAGGACCGGATCGAGCTTCTGGGCCCCGACCAGTTGGGGGAGATCGTGGTGCGGGGCCACAACGTGTTCGAGGGGTACTTCGGCAAGCCGGAGGCGACCCAGGCGGCGCTCGTCGACGGCTGGTTCCGGACCGGTGACCTGGGCGTCAAGGATCCGGACGGCTTTCTCTACGTGGTCGATCGCAAGAAGGACATGATCCTGCGCGGCGGGTACAACGTCTACCCACGGGAGATTGAGGAGGTGCTGGCGCGGCATCCCGCCATCCGGCAGGTGGCGGTCGTTGGCGTGCCCGATGACCAGATGGGTGAGGAGGTGCTCGCCGTCGTCGTGCTCGACCCGACGGCCCCGACCCTTACGCCTGAAGAGCTGACCGAGTGGATGAAGTCGCGGGTCGCCCGCCACAAGCAACCCCGGATCATCCGGATCGCCGACCAGCTCCCGCTCGGGCCCTCCGGCAAGGTTCTCAAGCGGGAGATTCGCGCCGCCTATCAGGTGCAAACGCTTGAGGGCAGTCGATGAAACAACCCGCGGCACCGACCACCCTCGGCGTGATCGGCGCCGGGACGATGGGTGCCGGAATCGCGCAGGTGGGGTTGACGGCCGGCATGCGCGTCGTCCTGTGCGACCCCGTTCCCGGTGCGCTGGAGCGGGGCGTCAGGCGCATCGCAGCCGGAATCGACAAGGGGCGCCAGAAAGGGCTCTGGTCGGTCGACGCCGGAACGCTGGATTCCCACCTCGTCACAAGCCCGGAGCCGGTTGCCCTCACGCCGTGTGACGTCGTCGTCGAGGCCGCCCCCGAGGAGCTCCCGCTCAAGCAGCGGATCATCCGCGAGGTGGGCGCGATCGTTGGAGCCGATGCGGTGATCGCCTCCAACACCTCCTCGATCCCGATCACGCTGATCGCGGCGGCCGCCGCGAATCCCGCCCAGATAGTGGGCCTGCACTTCTTCAACCCGGTGCCGCTGATGGAGCTCGTGGAGGTCATCGAGGCCGCGCAGACCTCACCCGAGACCCTCGCCCGCGCCACCGAGTTCGGCGCCGCGCTGGGCAAGCGGGTGATCGTCGCCCCGGACAGCCCGGGCTTCCTCGTCAACCGTTGCGGGCGGGCATTCTCCGGGGAGGCCATGCGCCTCGTGATGGAACGGGTGGCCGGGGTGGAGCAGATCGACCGCATCTGCCGGATGGCCGGAGGCTTCCGCATGGGGCCATTCGAGCTGATGGACCTCGTCGGCATCGACGTGAGCCTGGCCATCGCCAAATCGTTCGCCGAGCTGTCCTTCGGCGAGCCCCGTTGGCGGCCGACCGCCCTGCACGCGCGCATGGCCGCGAGCGGCAACCACGGACGCAAGACGGGCCGGGGGTGGTACAGCTACGGCGATCAGCCGCACCGCGAGACCGACCCAACGCCGCCCGAGCCGGGCGGCGGCGCCGGCCGCCCGCTGGTCGTGGTGGGGACGGTCCCTCTGGCCGATCATCTGCGTGCCCAGGCCGACGCGGTCGGCTTCAGCGTGGGCGAGGCGGTCAGCCGGCACGCCGTGGCCACCGTGTTCGCGGATCCGGACGTTTCTGCGTCCGAGGTGGGCGACGCCCCGCAGCCGATCATCTGCTGCGCCGCCCACAGCCTCGCCTTCCGGGGGATTCCGGCGGCCGTCGGGTTCAACCTCCCGAACCTGGCCGCCCACGGGCGCCTGGTCGAGCTGACCAGCACTCGCGCGACTCCGCCGGAATCGATCGAGGTGGCCAGCGACGTGTTCGCGTCGCTGGGCGCTCACCCGGAATGGGTGGCCGACGCGCCGGGGCTGGTCCTCGACCGCATGCTCGCGCAGATCATCAACGAGTCCGCCTTCGCCTTGGGTGAAGGCGTCGGCACGGCCGATGACATCGACACCGGTGTGACGCTCGGGCTGAATTACCCGAGAGGACCGATTGCCTGGGCACAGCTGCTTGGCTGGGACCGTGTGCGCCAGACGCTCGACGGCATCTGGCAAGAACGCCGTGAAGAGCGTTACCGCCCCGCCCCGGCGCTGATCGCCGAAGCAGCCCAGCACGAACCGGCCACCGGATCTGAGCCGGTCTCCGTGGGAGCCGCCGGATGGGACTCGCCATGAGCGACGCGGCCGCCGGTCCTACCCCGCACCACGCCCTGCTCGAGGCCGACGGGGTCTCCATCAGCTTCGGTGGCATTACCGCACTCGACGGGGTTTCGGTCGGCGTGAGCCCCGGCGAGGTGCTCGGCGTGATCGGGCCCAACGGCGCGGGCAAGACGACGCTCTTCAACGTCATCTGCGGGTTCGTCTCACCGAACGAGGGGGAGATCCGCTGGAAGGGCGAGCTGGTGCGGCGTGCCCAGCCCCATCGCCTCGCCTCGATGGGGATCGCCCGGACACTGCAGGGCGTCGGGCTGTTCAGCGGACTGACCGTGCTCGAGAACGTGATGATGGGAGCCAACCGCTTCCGGCGCGGCCGGCTGCCGAGCGCTCTGCTCGGCCTGCCCGGCGCGGATCGCGATGAGCGCGCGCTGCGCGAGCGGGCGATGAATGCGCTCGAGCGCCTGGGCTGCGCCGACGTGGCCGGCCGCCGTCCAACCTCGCTGCCCTACCCGCTGCAGAAGCGCGTCGCGCTGGCCCGGGCGTTGGCCGCCCAGCCGGAGCTGCTGCTGCTCGACGAACCGGCCGGAGGCCTCGGCGGCGACGACATGGATGACCTGGCCGCGCTTATCAGCGAACTCAGGGACCAGTGCGCCGTGATGCTGGTGGAGCACCACATGGACCTGGTCATGGCGGTGTGTGACCGAATCTGCGTGTTGGACTTCGGCCGGCTGGTGAGCTCCGGTACGCCCGAGGAGGTGCGGGCCGACGAGCGCGTGATCGAGGCCTACCTCGGTCGCGTCGCCGAACGCGAGGAGTCCGTATCGATCGGGGCGGCCGATGCTCCAGCTTGATCTGCTGCGTGCCGAGTACGGGCCGGTCTGCGCGCTGGACGGAGTCTCGCTGACCGTCGAGCCTGGCCAGGTAACCGCGGTGCTCGGCGCCAACGGAGCCGGCAAGACCACGCTGCTGCGCACGGTCTCCGGGCTGGTGCGGCCCAGCGCGGGCAGCGTCGTATTCGCCGGTGCCGACATCACCCGCAAGCCGGTCGAGGAGATCGTCCGCCTCGGCATGGCGCACGTCCCCGAGGGCCGCGGCGTGATCACCGAGCTCACGGTCGAGGAGAACCTGCGCCTCGGCGGCCTGTATCGCAAGCGCGAGGCGATCCCCCCGGCGGAGATCTATGAGATGTTCCCGCCGCTGCGCGAGCGCCGCACCCAGCCGGCGTCGCTGCTGTCGGGCGGCGAGCGCCAGATGCTCTCGATCGGGCGGGCACTCGTCGCCCGCCCGCGGGTGCTGCTGCTCGACGAGCCGTCGCTCGGGCTCGCCCCGCTGGTCGTCGCCCAGATCATGGGCCTCATCCGCTCGCTGGCCGACGCCCGCGGTCTGGCCGTGCTGCTGGTGGAGCAGAACGCCCGCAGCGCGCTTTCGATCGCCGACCGGGGCGTCGTGCTCAACCTCGGGCGGGTGGTTGCCGACCGGCCGCCCTCGGAGCTCGCCGCCGACGAACAACTCCGCCACGCCTACCTGGGGTTCTGAACCACCGTGACCACATTCATCGACTACACGCTGAACGGTATCTCCAACGGCGCGATCTACGCGGCCGTGGCTCTGGCGCTCGTGCTGATCTGGCGCGCCACCCGGATCGTCAACTTCGCGCAGGGCGCCATGCTGATGATCACGACCTACATCGCCTCCGCCGTGATCAGCTCGACGGGGTCCTATGTCCTGGGATTCGTGGTCGCGCTCGCGGCGGGCCTGGGCATCGGCGCGCTGGTCGAGCGCCTGCTCATGCGGCGGGTCGAGAACGGGCCGCCGCTGAACGCGGTGATCGTCACCCTCGGCCTTTACACCTTCCTGGTCGCCCTGGCCGGAATGATCTGGGGCAACACGCCGCGGGGTTTCCCGTCGGCGTTGTCCCTGCGCGGGTATGACATCGGCGGGCAGCGCTACCTGTTCGCGCCCAACGACACCTTCATCGTCCTGGTGGTCGTGTTCGTCGCCGTGGCGCTGGCTGCTCTGTTCCGCTACACGCCGCTGGGACTGCAGATGCGGGCCGCCGCGTTCAAGCCGGAGGTGGCGCAGCTCCTGGGCGTGCGGGTCGGGCGGATGTTCACCCTTGGCTGGGGGCTCGCCGCGCTCACCGGAGCCATCGCCGGTGTGCTGGTCGCGCCGTCGGTGTTCGTGGCCCCCAACAACTTCGATCCCATCTTGATCAGCGGCTTTGTCGCAGCGGTGCTCGGCGGCCTGGACAGCCCGCCCGGCGCCGTGGCCGGCGCGATGATCCTTGGCCTCGTGCTGTCCTACGTCGCCGGCTATGAGGGCGACGCGCTGGTCCCGCTGGCCGCGCTCGTGGTCCTGATCGTCGTGCTCATGGTGCGTCCGACCGGACTGTTCCCGGCGGCCAAGGAGCGGCGCGTATGAGCGCGCTCGCCGGGACGGCCGACGGCGCCCGGCGGCGGTTGGGCGGCAGCACGCTGCTGCGGTCGCTGGGTCTGGTCCTGTTGGGCGCGGTCGTCCTGTTCTTGGTTACCGGCGCGCTGGGCGACTACGACCGCCTGCAGCTGGCTACCGGCGCCTACTACTTCGCCGCGCTCGCCGGGCTGACGGTCCTGATCGGCTGCAGTGGACAGATCTCGCTTGGCCACGGGGCGCTGATGGCGATCGGGGCCTACACGGTCGTGCTGCTGATCGGCGACGACCAATGGGCGGTGCTGCCGGCGCTGATCGCCGCCGTTGTCATCAGCTGCGCCGTGGCCGCGGCGCTGGGCGCCGCCGCTTCTCGGCTGCGCGGACCGTATCTGGCCGGAGTGACGCTGGCGGTTGCGGTCGGCCTGCCGGCGCTCGCCGATCGCTTCCCGACCACGTTCGGCGGATCCAACGGCCTGATCATCAACCCGCCGACGCCCCCGTCCTGGCTGGGGGCAAACTTCTCCCTCGAGCACTGGGAGGCGTGGATCGCCTGCGCCGGCGCACTGGCGGTGCTGTTCGTGCTCTACAACCTGACCCACAGCGGTGTCGGCCGGTCGCTGCGCGCGATCCGCGACGATGAGATCGCCGCCAGCCTTTGCGGGCTGCGCATCGGGCGTCTGCAGACCTTTGCCTTCGTGATCAGCGGCGGCTGCGCCGGCCTCGGTGGCGCGCTGCTGGCCCTCGTGCTGCAACTCGCCCAGCCCGACGCGTTCCCCCTGCAGCTGTCGCTGGCGCTGCTCACCGGCGTGGTGCTCGGCGGGTTGGGCTCGCTGACCGGCGCGATCTGGGGTGCGGCGCTGCTGGTGCTCCTGCCCGGTTGGTCCAATGACCTGGCGAACTCACTCTCGCTGTCGCAGAACGTCGGCAACAACCTGCCGTTCGCCATCTACGGCGTGGTTCTGGTCGCGGCGATCCTGGTTTGGCCTTCCGGCATCCAGGGCGGATTCCTGGCGCTGGGAGGACTCGTATCAAACAAGAGGAGGAGTAGGGAATGACGTACAGATGGTTTTCTCGAGCGGGTCTGGCGCTCGTCGCCGTCGCGCTCATCTCGGGGGTACTCGCCTTGAGTGCATCCGCAAGTTCCAACGGCGGCGCCACGGCGCCAGGCGTCACTGCGACGAGCATCACGTTCGGCACCCATCAGCCGCTCACCGGCCCAGCTGCTCCGGGTTACAGTGAGATCGCGCCGGCATCGCAGGCGTACTTTGACTATGTCAACGCGCACGGTGGCGTCTACGGCCGCAAGATTCACCTGATCATCAAGAACGATCAGTACAACCCGGCCCTGACGGTCACCGCTGTCCACCAGCTCGTGCTCCAGGACAACGTCTTCGGCATCTTCGAGGGTCTCGGCACGCCCACCCACACCAAGGTGGTCGGCTTCCTCAACGCCGACAAGATTCCCGACCTGTTCGTCGCCTCCGGCTGCCCGTGCTGGGACAAGGGCACGACTCAGCCAGAGACGTTCGGATGGCAGCCGAACTACACGATCGAAGGAAAGATCCTCGGCCAGTACATCAATCAGCACTTCGCCAACGACAAGGTCGGCGTGCTGTACCAGAACGATGACTTCGGCAACGGCGGCCTTGCCGGCATCGAGGACGAGGTGCCCGCCTCACGCATCGTTTCCAAGCAGCCCTACGAGTCGGGAACGTCGTCGCTGGCGACCCAGATCACCGCGCTGAAGGCGTCCGGGGCGAAGGTTCTGGTGGAGTTCACCGTTCCGATCTACACCGCAGTCTCACGCATCACCGCCTACACGCTTGGTTACTCACCGCAGCTCGTCGTGTCGAACGTGGGGATCGACCCGATCACCGTCGGCGGCCTGCTCAAATCCGTATCAAAGGGCAAGGTCTCAGGAGATACGCTCATCGACGGTGCGATCAGCGACGCCTATCTGCCGACCTTCAGCGACAAGTCAAACCCGTGGATCAAGCTGTTCATGAAGGTCAAGGACAAGTACGACCACAGCGCGCCATTCGACGGCAACGTCGAGTACGGCATGGCGGAGGCCTACACGCTCGTGCAGGCGCTCGTGGCGGCCGGTAAGGACCTGACTCGCCAGGATGTCATCCAGGCGGTCGACAAGTACGGCGCCTCGTGGCGGGGACCGGGCCTCGTGCCGTTCCGCTACAGCACGACCGAGCACGGTGGCTATAACGGCGTGCAGATGGCGAAGGTTGTCGGCAGCTCGCTGGACGCATTCGGCCCGGTGCTGACCACCCCGCCTGCGAAGGGCAAGCCGATCACGAAGTACAAGGCCGGGCAGCCGGCCCCACCGGTGAACGGAATCCCGAGCGACTGAATGGTGGCCGGCGTGAGCCGGCCACCAACCTCGCCGCAAGCGCAGGCGACGCCCGAGCGGGCGTCGTCTGCGTGCGGCGCTGCGACCGTGCAGATCGGCGACCGTGCAGATGTCTCCTACGGGTGAGTGAGGACACGGGGCACCAGAACAACATCCGGTTCCGCGATTCAGGCACCGACTCCCGGCCTCCAGCGGCGTGCGTCGTCACTGCATACGCCGCGGCCTGTGTCAGCATGCTGCCGATGTCTTCAACCCAGCCCGAAACCGATCAGAGCCTGCCACGGCGTGTCCCGAAGCCTTGGGGATACGAGATCTGGTGGGCGGCGACCGATGAATACGTGGGCAAGATCCTCCATGTGAACAAGGGGCACCGGCTCTCGCTGCAGTACCACGAGGTCAAGGACGAGACGTGCTACGTGCTCGCTGGTCGCTTGATCCTCGTCCAGGGGGAGAGTGAGGACAGCCTCACGGAGCGCACGGTCACCGTCGGCGACGTCTGGCACAACGCGCCACGCGTGATCCACACGATCGAGGCGTTGGAGGATTCCGACGTGCTCGAAGCATCCACGCCGTACCTCGACGACGTGGTCCGCCTGAGCGACAACTACGGTCGCGAGGGCACAAGCGCGATCTGAGTCGGCCGCGCCGGACATCTGCCGTACCCGCATCTCCGCCGGACCCACTCCTCCGACGCGTTTCCCACACCAGCTCCTAACGGGAGCCAAACCCGCGGGAGCGCGGGCTCTCGCATACTCGCTGGCTTATCCACGCGGGCGCTTTACAGCGCTCGGACCACCGTCAAACAGCCTCGATTACATGGCCACTTGACGTCCGTCGAAAGACCGCTGTACGATGTCGGACAACGCAGCCAGTCTGATGTCAGACAACGGTCGTGAGAGCGACCGGAGGCGACCACGGATGGGGCTGGTACGGGAGCCGCGAGGGCCCGCTGGAGAGGAAACGAACGAGGGAGAGAGGTACAGCTAGTGCGCGCAAACTCGAAGATCGCTCGCGCGACCGCATTGGTCGCGGTCGTCGCGGTCGCAGGGGCCACCGCCGTGAGCAGCTCGGCCCGAAGTCATCACTCGACGGCCCGAGCTGCCAGCTCGTCCAGTCTCAACTGGGGCATCACGTCGATCGATCCATCGCTGGACCCCGGCGACGTCTACGCGATCGACCCCAACATCATCACCGCCGCGATGTGCAACTCCCTGCTGCAGTTCAACACCCAGGGTCAGCTGGCGCCGGAGCTCGCCTCGAGCTGGAAGCAGACCAACCCCACGACTTACGTCTACAACCTCGTGCACAACGCGAAGTTCTGGGACGGCAACCCCGTTACGGCGACAGATGCGGCGTACTCCATTAATCGCATCGCCAGCCCGAAGCTCGCTTCGCCTCTGGACAGCCTGCTCGCGACGGGCAACATCAAGGACGCCACCGCCAATGGCAAGTGGCAGGTGGTCGTGCACCTGACCTCGCCGAACCCGATCGCGCAGGACCTGGCGGCCACACCGATCGGACAGGTCGTCGAGAAGAGCTTCGTCCAGAAGTACGGCCTCGCATTCGGCACGACGCCCGCAAAGACGATGTGCAGCGGCCCCTTCAAGCCGGTCCAGTACGTCAAGGGCGCACAGACGGTCCTTCACGCCGTCCCGAACTACTGGGACGCCGCGCACCAGCCGAAGATCAAGTCGATCACGTTCTCCACGGTGAACGACGCTGAGGCGTTGATCGCAGGCCTTCGCAGCGGCTCGATCAACGGAACGTTCGACCTGCCTGCCCGCGACGCGCTCAGCCTGACCGGCGACTCGTCGCTGAAGGTCAACTACGTCCCCTATGGCGGTGACGTGAACTACCTGAGCCCCAATGTCGAGAAGGGGCCGTTCAAGAACCCGCTGGTCCGCGAGGCCTTCAACCTGGCCATCCCGCGCTCCGCGCTGGCGACGGCCGTCGACGGCAAGTACGGGCGTCCACTCGACCTGGTCGAGACGCCGGCGCTGTTCACGGATCACCAGTCCCAGTACATGTCGGCCTACAACGCGCTCGGGGTTCCGAACAGCCCGAACCTCACTAAGGCAAAGCAGCTGATTGCCAAGGCCGGCGCCAAGGGCGAGACGGTGAACATCGCGATCGAGCAGTCGCTCACCTCGGACACGGTGGGTGCGGAGCTCCAGCAGGTTGGCGCTTCGATCGGCCTGAACGTGAAGATGAACAAGCTCACTCCGGCCTCGTTCGGCAACGTGAGCTACAGCGGCAAATGCCCGCGGACGGTCGATGCTCTGACCAACTGGTGGAACCCCGATTTCCCGGCGCCCTCCGCGGAACTCGTGCCGCCGCTGGCCAGCGTCTACTCGGACGTCTCCTGTTACTACTCGCCGACCTGGAACAAGCTGCGTAAGGAATGGGCGGCAACCAAGAACGGCAGCACCGCTCAGGTCAACGCGACCATCGCGCTGATGAAGCAGGTGACCAAGGACAACGTGTACATCCCGATGTACTCGGATCCGCTGGTGATGGTTGCGCCGTCCAACCTGCATGGCTACACGCAGACGCAGGTATTCGTCTATCAGGACTTCCCTGACCAGGTGTCCTTCGGTTGATCTGACCAGGGACGCGGCATAGCGTCTCAGGTTCCAGGGGCTCTGCGGACGGCAACGTCCGTGGAGCCCCAGCGAGCCGAAGCTGAACGTGGCATTGACGAAAGGGAGAAAGCGTTGACCGTGATGATTACTGGCGCCGGAGCGGGCATTGGCGCCGCGACCGCCAGGGCGTTTGCCGCAGCCGGCCACTCTGTGGCCGTGGCTGATGTGGACGTCGAGGCTGCGCGAGCCGTCGCGGAGTCGCTCGAAAACGCAGCCGCCTACGAGGTGGACGTGCGCAGCCGAGCGTCGATCGAGGGCGCCTGCGCGCAAGCCGTCTCGGACCTCGGCCCGCTCACGACCTGGGTCTCGTCGGCCGGCGTATCGACGATGGCGCACTTCCTCGATCTCACCGATGAGGAGATCGATTGGAACCTCGATGTGAATCTCCGTGGGGCCTTGATCGGTGGGCAGGTCGCCGCGCGGCAGATGGTGGGCCAGGGTGGCGGTGGCGCAATCGTCAACGTGGCCTCGATGGCCGGCAAGCGCGGGGGAGTGCCACTCCTGGCCCACTACATCGCCGCGAAGTTCGGCGTCGTCGGCCTGACACAGGCGATGGCCTGTGAGCTGGCGCCGCAGGAGATCCGTGTGAACAGTGTCTGCCCCGGCTATGTGGACACCGGCATGCAGGATCGTGAGATCGGCTGGGAGGGGGAGCTGCTCGGGCTGACGCGCGAGCAGGTCATCGCCAATCACCGGGCCGACACGCCGCAGCGACGTGACCAGACGCCGGAGGAGGTCGCCGCTCTGATCCTCTTCCTGGCCAGCGACAACGCAGCCTCGATCACAGGTGAGAGCGTCGCCATCAACGGCGGCAGCTACATGGACTGATGCGGGCAATGGCGACGCGACTAAACAAGCACCCAGACGGCAACGGCCTCGGTCGCGCCCCGCGCGCGGGTGGTCCGGGCGAGGGGCGCCACCTTCTGCCCCAGCAGACGCGCGACGCGATTGTCGAGGCACTGCACGCTGAAGGTCTGACGGTCGGAGCCAGGCTGCCGAACGAGTTCGTGCTCGCCGACCGGCTCGGTGTCAGCCGCTCGACGATCCGGGAGGCCATGAAGCTGCTCGAACAGGAGGGCGTCGTCGAGGTGCGTCCCGGCAAGGGCCGGTTCGTCTCGGTGACGACCGAGCTCGAGCCCGAGCGCCCGATTACACAGTTCGAGAGCCTCACCAACATGATGCGTGCGCTCGGTCACGAGGTCTCGACTGTGGTTCTGAGCGTGAACCAGCGCAGGGCGACCGAAGCGGAACGGGCGGCGCTGGGCGTTCGCGGGGCAGCGAAGGTCGTCGAAACCCGGCGCCTGCGGGAGTGCGACGGGAAGACCGTCATCTATTCCGTGAACATCATCGATGCCTCCGTGCTCGACAGAGACGTGTCCGATGTCGACTGGAGTGGATCGGTGGTTGATCTGCTGGACCGCTGCGGCCAGGTGATCATCGCCTCGTCGGCGCACATCCAGGCGGTGGACCGTCCCCAGCCCGAGGACGAGCTGGCAGACCACACGCTTCCCAACGGTCCGTGGCTCTACGTGAACGAGCGCTGCGTGACCAGGGACGGGCGCTGTGTGCTGGCTGCTCGTGACTACCACCTCGGTGAGATGTTCACCTTCAGCGTGCTCAGGCGCCGGCATGACCTGCCGGCCGCGGCCGGAATCGACACAACAGGTCGCACCGCGAACCTGCTCGAGCCGGTGGAGGCCGAGCTGTGAGAGCAGCGGTTCTGACGCAGCCGGGCGTATTTGAGCTCGTGGAGATGCCGGAGCCACAGCTCGCCCCAGATGAGGTGATCGTTCAGGTCGCCACATGCGGCATCTGCGGGACCGACCGCGCCATCTTCCGGGGCGAGGCTCCGGCTGCATGGCCTGTCGTGCTGGGTCACGAGTTCAGTGGTGCGGTCGTCGAGGTCGGCTCCGAGGTCGCGGAGCTCGCAATCGGCGACAGGGTCGCCGTCGACCCGAACATCGTCGATGGCACCTGTTTCTTCTGCCGGCGTGGCGAGACCAACCTCTGCTCGGGCCTCTCGCCGCTCGGGATCACCCGCAACGGGGGCTTCGCGGAGTTTGCGGCTGTTCCCGCCACCAACGCCTACCGGCTCCCGGTGACCGTCTCGGTGGACGATGGCTCGCTGGTGGAGCCACTGGCCTGCTGCGTGCGCGGGATCGACCAGGCACGCATCGGGCTGGGAGACCTCGTCGTCGTGCTCGGCGCCGGCCCGATCGGCTGTCTGCTGATTCAGCTCGCACGCATCCAGGGAGCTGGAACGATCCTCGCCGTCGAGCCTGATTCCGCGCGACGGCATCACGCGATCGCCGCGGGGGCCGATCTCACCTGTGGCCCGGAAGAGGCGGTCGCGGTGCTCGCGGATCTGCGCGACCCCGCAGCTGACGTGGTCATCGAGGCAAGTGGCCGCACGCAAACCGCAGAGTGGGCGATCGGACTGGTGCGACGCGGCGGAACGGTGGTCCTGTTCGGCGTCTATCCCGAGCAGGAGAAGCTCTCGGTGAACCCGTTCAGGGTGAACGAGGACGAGCTGCGGATCGTCGGCTCGCTGAACAACCCGAACACGCACCAGCGCGCGATCGATCTCCTGGCCAGCGGCCGCGTGGTCCTGGATGGCGTGATCACGCATCGACTTGGCCTCGAGGACCTCGCCAATGCGATGGACCGTGACAGCTTCCCCGGAGCCGGGAAGATCACGGTCGACCCCCAGAAGAACGTCGTGGCGCTGGCTGACTCTGTCGCATGCTGAGGTACGTAGGCATACGGCTCGCCACGACCGTCGGCGTGCTGCTTGCGTCGACGGTGATCGTGTTCTTCCTGTTGCACGTCGGACCGGGGAATCCGGCAACGCTGCTCAACGGTGGCCACGCGCCCAACGCCGCCACGATCAAGTACTTCAACGCCCGTTACGGGCTGAACCACTCCCTGCCGGACCAGTACGTGATCTGGCTCGGTCACCTGCTCCACGGCGACTTCGGGGAGTCGATCGCAGCCCATTCCTCGGTCGCGTCGGTTCTGGCACCGCGCATCACCCTCACGCTGCTGCTGACGGCATACGCAGTGGTGCTGATGGTGATCTTCGGCATCGCACTGGGAGTGCTCAGCGGCGTCGTGCGCAACGGTCCATTTGACCTGTCGGCCACGCTGGGGTCGCTGACGTTCACCGCGATCCCGACGTACGTCACCGGGGTTGTCCTCGCGGTTGTGTTCGGCGTCGACCTCGCGTGGTTCCCAGCGGAGGGGGGTGGTGACCAGGGCAGTCTGCTCACCAGACTCGACCATCTCACGCTCCCGGCGATCGCCCTGGCGCTGTCGTCGTTGGCGCTCGTGAGCAGGATCACACGCTCCGCCGTGATCGGCGAGCTCGAGTCAGACCATGTCTTCGGCGCCAAGGTTCGCGGCTTCTCCCGGCGACGAGTCGTCACCAAGCACGGGCTTCGTGGGGCGATGATCCCGGTGGTCACGGTCATCGGGGCGCAGATCGGATACCTGCTGAGTGGCGCCATCGTGATCGAGTACGCCTTTGGTCTCAACGGGCTCGGCACGCTGCTCGTCGAGTCGGTGCAGGGCAAGGACTACGCCGTCGTCCAGGCAATCGCGCTGCTCGTGACGGCCGAGTTCCTGATCATCAGCCTGATCGTCGACCTCCTGTATGGCGTGATCGATCCGCGCGTGCGGCTCGCTGGAGGCAGGGCATGACGACCGCCGATCCAGGGCTCAACATCCTTCTCGAACCCGCCGACGACCTGCGGCACAAGCGCTACGCGAGCAAGCTGCTCAGCGGCCTGCCGAAGGTCGTCGTCGGCGTCAGCGTCGTGCTGCTCGTGGTGATCATCGTGTGCGCGATCTTCGCGCCGCTGCTCGCGCCGTACAACCCGAACACCCCCGATCTGCTGAACCCCTACGCAGGTCCCAGCGCAGCACATCTGTTCGGCCAGGACAGCGCGGGGCGCGACATCCTGTCGCGGATCCTGTACGGCGCACGGCTCTCACTGCTGGGCCCGACGATCGTCATCTCGATCGCGTTCATCGTCGGGGTGCCGCTCGGTTTCGCGGCCGCCTACACCGGTGGATGGCTTGACATCGGCATATCACGCGTCTTCGACCTGATCTTCGCCTTCCCGGCGCTGCTGCTCGCGATCGTGATCGTCGCGACGTTCGGCACGAGCTTCTATTCGGCGGTGTTTGCCGTCACGGTCACCTACATCCCGCTGATGGGGCGGGTGGTGCGATCTGCCTGCCTCGTTGAGCGTCAGAAGCCCTACGTCGAGGCATGTCGCCTCCAGGGTTACGGCTCCTGGCGGATCCTCGTGCTGCACGTGGCCCCCAACATCGGGCGCATCCTCGTGAGCCAGACGACGCTGTATTTCGCCTACGCGCTGCTCGACCTCGCGGCGCTGTCATTCCTCGGGCTTGGAGCGCAGCCCCCGCAGATCGACTGGGGCAGCATGCTCGAGAACGCGAATCAGGGCGTCTTCCAGTCGGCCACCGGTGTGATCTTCCCAGCGCTGGCGATCATCCTCCTCGTCGTTCCCCTGAACTTCGTGGCCGACTGGATCCTCGAGTACAACCGCGGCCGCGGGGAACTCAGATGACCGTTCCTGAGGCACCCGGAGCCGCCCGCGATGTCAGGCTGGAGCTGAAACGCGTCTCGACGTCACTGCGTGTCGGATCGCAGCTGCGTCCCGTCGTGGTCGATGTCGACCTTGAGGTTGCAGCCGGTGAGATCGTCGGCCTGGTTGGCGAGTCCGGCAGCGGTAAGTCGATGACAGCGCGCACGATCGCGGACGCGTTGCCGCCGGGCGCCGTGGTGTCCGGTGAGGTGCTGTTGGGCGGCGAGGATCTGCTGGCGATGAATCGCCGGCGTCGCCGTGAAGTCCAACCGTCGATCGGGATGATCTTCCAGGATCCGCGGGCGTTCATCGACCCGCTCTGGCGCGTGGAGGACCACCTGACGGAAGGCCTTCGCGTGCACAAGGGCCTCAGTCGCGCAGAGGCCAGAACCCGCGCCATCGAGCTGCTCGACACAGTCGGTATCGACCAGCCCGAACGCCGAATTCACCAGTACCCCGGCGAGATGTCGGGCGGCATGCTGCAGCGCGTGATGATCGCCGGTGCGCTCTCAGTCGATCCGGCCGTGCTGCTGGCCGACGAGGCGACGACCGCGCTGGATGTGACCACGCAGGCGGGCATCGTGCGGCTGCTGGATCGCCTGCGCCGGGAGCGGGGACTGGCGGTCCTGTTCATCACCCACGACCTGGCACTGGCGAACGCGATCTGCGACCGCGTCTGCGTCATGTACGCCGGCCGGATCGTCGAGGTCCGCAGCGGTCAGCGGATCTTCGAAGATCCGAGGCATCCGTACACGATGGGACTGCTGGCGGCGCGTCCCAGGGTGGATTCGCGCTCGGAGCGGCTGCCGGTCATCCACGGAACGCCGATCAGCGCGATGGACGCGCCCGCGGGATGTGCATTTCACCCACGCTGCCCGTACGTCCTGCCCGAATGCCGCACACAGATCCCGCCCCTGGTGGCCGTGGACGGCGGAGTCGCGCGGTGCTTCCGAGCGGAGGAGGGCGCCGCACGGCTGAGTGCCAGTTCACGAGTCGAGTCCGAGGCGGACATCGCTCTGGCCGTGAGCGAGGAGAACAGCGAGTGCACCTAGAGGTCAAGCACCTTTCGAAGACCTTCCAGCTCCGCTCGGGCTTGCTGGGGCGCGCGACGCCGCTTGCCGCTGTGAGTGACGTGAACCTCGAGGTTCGCCCTCGTGCGTCCGTCGCCGTCGTCGGCGAGACCGGCTCGGGGAAGACGACGGTCGCGCGGATGATCGTCGGCCTCGAAACACCAACCTCGGGCGAGATCCTGGTCAACGGTAGGGCGCTTCCGGTGAGACCCAACCTGAAGCAGCGCCGCGAGCGCGCCCGGCTGATGCAGATGGTCTTCCAGAACCCGTTCCTGTCACTCGATGCTCGCCAACCGGTGGGCGCGGGCATCGCCGAGGTGATCCGGCACCACGGACGGGTCGAGAGGTCGAAGGTAGACGCGCGCGTGTCGGAGCTGCTCGACGCGGTCGGCCTCGCCGAACGCCTGGGGAAGAGCCGGCCCCGGCAGCTTTCAGGCGGGCAATGTCAGCGCGCGTCGATCGCCCGCGCTCTGGCAGCGGAGCCCGAAATGCTTGTGCTGGACGAGCCGGTCTCCGCGCTCGACGTCTCCACCCAGGCTCAGATCCTCAACCTGCTCGCCGACCTGCGCGATCAGTTCGGCATCGGCGTTCTCATGATCTCGCATGACCTCGCGCTCGTTCGACACATCTCTGACGAGGTCGTCGTGATGCATCGCGGGAAGGTCGTGGAGGCCGGGACTGTCCAGGACGTCCTCGATTCGCCGCGTGAGCCGTACACGCAGCAACTGTTGGCGGCCATTCCAGAGCGCCTGTCACTGACATGAAACATCAAAAAGAAAAGGAACCAGCATGTTGAACTTCGACGAGGCCAAGTTCCTCGAGAACCAGCGTGGGGCCGTGGTGTGCGCCGAAGAACTGCACGGCTTGATCCAAGATCTGGTGAAGCGCGGCAGTGACAACCTGCTGTTCGTCGCCTCGGGCGGAGCTGGAATCCTGATGTGGCCGGCAGCTGAACTGATGGCAAAGCGCTCCAGCTTCCCGACGAGAGTCGAGCACGCGGCCGAGCTTGTGGTCGCCGGCTCGGGCTGGCTGTCGGAGCGATCGATCGTGGTGATGCCGTCGCGCTCGGGCGACACGCCGGAGACGGTGGAGGCGCTGCAACATTGCCGGAACGCGGGCGCGACGGTGATCACGCTCACCGGTACGCCGGACAGCCCGCTGGCTGCGCAAGCCGACCACAACTTCACCAACCCGGTCGGCGACGACAACTCCTCTGAGTCCTATTACATCCAGTCGATCTTCATCGCCCTGTCGGTGATGAGCGCCCGCGGGGAAATCGATAACTACTCCGAGCTCCTGGTCGCCGCGCGTCGTCTGCCAGAGGCTCTGCTGCAGGCCAAGCAGGGGTTCGAGCCGCGTGCTCAGGAGGTCGCCACGCGGATCGCCGAGGCTCCGTTCCACATGATCCTGGGCGCAGGCGGTGGCTGGGCCGAGGCCATGTACTACGGCATGTGCATCCTCGAGGAGATGCAGTGGATCCTGACGCGCCCCGTGAATGCGTCCGATTTCTTCCACGGGCCGCTCGAGCTGCTCGAGCCCGGCGTCAACTGCCTGCTGCTCAAGGACGAGGGTGAGCTGCGACCGCTGATGGACCGGGTCGACACATTCGTGCACGGGCACACCGATCGCGTCATGACGATCGATACCGCTGACATGGGATTGCTCGCTCTTCCCGATGAGCTGCGTGCGCTGATGGGACCGGCTCTGCTCGCAACGGTGCTCGAGCGGGTCAGCGCACACCTTGAGGTGATGCGCGATCACCCCCTCACCACGCGTCGCTACTACCGCGCGATGACCTATTGATGAGCGCAGCCGTTCCTGACGATCGCGGAGACGGGAGCACCGACCTGTGGGTGGTCGGCAACGTCCTCATCGACCTGATGATGAAGGGCGTTCCCGAGATTCCGCGGTGGGGCGAGGAGGTGCTGGCGAGCGGCCGATCCGAACAGATCGGCGGCCAGGGCGCCAACCTCGCGCGGGCAGCGGTGCGCTTCGGTCTGTCGACTCAGCTGATGGCCGTCGTCGGAGACGATGAGCTCGGCAGTCACGTCCGTGAGACGCTCGCTGCCGAGGGCGTTCGCATCGACGCGCTCAAAGTCGAGCCGGGTCAGACGGCGCTGGCGATCGCAGCGGTTCGCCCTGACGGTGAACGTGCCTTCATCACGGATCTGGGGTCGTCCGCGGGCCTCAGCATCGGCGACGTGAACCAGCACGAGGACGCGATCCATCGGTCCCGAGCGCTCGCGCTGGTGGGGACGTCAAACCTACCCGGTATCGACCTCCCCTCCGCCTCAGCCCTGCTGGCAGAAGCACGGCGTCGCGGCGTGCTGACGGTCTTCGATCCAGGATGGGGTGACGGGATCACCTCCGGCCGGGACCTCGACGCTGCCCTTCAGGTCACAGACGTGTTTCTCCCCAACCGGGATGAAGCCGAGGCGCTCACGGGTCAACGACAAATCGCAGACATCCTCGGCGCGCTCCGCGATCGCTGCGCTGGGACTGTGATCGTGACGTGTGGGGCAGAGGGCAGCGCCACCCTCGACGGCGAGAAGACCGTGATGGTCGAACCGCTGCCCGTCCAGGTTGACAACGCGGTCGGCGCGGGCGACGTCTTCGCCGCAGGCGTCATCAGCGGTCTCCTGGACGACCGCGATCCGGTGGCGGCGATGGTCCGCGGCACCGCCGCGGCGGCGAGTTACGTATCGCGCGCGCAGCAACGCTATGAAGCGATCGCTGACTGGCGAGAGCTCGCCGCCTCCGTAACGATCCGTGTCGAGTGAGCCTGGGCGCCCGACCCGAGTCCCCGCCAGAACCAACCCGCTGCACGGGCGACACCGGGCGGCCCTGATTGCTTAACAGCGCGACTGGGCAATGTTGGTGCCCGTGGCCCGTTCTCCGAACATCGCGCGCGGCATGACCTCCGTCGACACGGTCGTCGGCGACCAGCTCGAGCACGCGGTCATCTGGAAGCACCGCCGGCGTCTGGCCAAGCACCACCAGCTCCACGCGCTCGAACCCGACCAAGGCTGGTGGGCGCAAAACGATCCGCCGCCCCGTCAAGGCTGTGAACTTGAGGTTCTGATCGATGGGGCGGACGCCTTTGAAGCGATCGCAAACGCGATCAAGAACGCGAACGAATCCATCTGGGTGACCGGCTGGCACATCACACCCGGCTTCGAGCTCAAACGCGGTGGCACCAAAAGCAAATCGGTGGGCGCCCTGCTCGCCAGAGCCGCCGAGCAACTAGATGTGCGCGTGCTGGTCTGGGCTGGCGCGCCGGTGCCGATCTTCCATCCGACCCGCAAGGAGGTGGAAACGGGGGTGGAGGAGCTCACACGCGCGACGAAGATCAAGTGCCAGACGGATCCGCGGGAGCACCCGTTCCACTGCCATCACGAGAAGACGCTGGTCATCGATGGCGAGCTCGCCTTTGTCGGGGGGATCGACATGACCGACATGGCCGGTGATCGCTGGGATACAAGCGATCACCCGGCACGCCGGCGGCTCGGCTGGCACGACGTGCACACACGCGCTCAAGGGTCCCGCCGTCCACGACGTGGCGCAGCACTTCACGATGCGCTGGGGCGAACTCACAGGCGAACAGCTCGACGTGCCGGCGACCCCCGCGCCAACCGGCGAGCACACCGTGCAGATCGTCCGCACGGTCGCGGAGAACATGTACGACCAACTCCCGAACGGGGACTTCCGCGTCCTCGAGTCCTACGTTCGCGCCCTGCGCAACGCCGAGCGCTTCATCTACCTGGAGAACCAGTTCCTCTGGGCGCCCGAGATCACCGAGCTGCTGGCCGACAAGCTGCGCGACCCACCGCACGCCGATTTCCGCCTCGTGATCATGCTGCCGACAAAAGCGAACAACGGCCAGGACGACACGCTTGGCCAGGTCTCGGTGCTCGAGGACGCCGACGCCGGCAACGACCGCCTGCTGGTATCGACCCTGCGCTCGCTCTCAGGCGAGCGCGACGACCGCCTCTACATACACGCGAAGGTCGGGATCGTCGATGACCGCTGGCTGACAGTCGGCTCGGCGAACCTCAACGCGCACTCGCTCTTCAACGACACCGAGATGAACGTCGTCACCGACTCGGAGCAGCTCGCGCGCAACACCCGCATCCGCTTGTGGGCGGAGCACCTCAGCACAATTCCGGCCGATATCGCCGATACCGAACCGCACAAAGTGGTCGACAAACTCTGGCGCCCGATCGCGCTCGAGCAGCTGCGACGCCTCAAGAACAACCAGCCCCCAACCCACCGGCTGCTGGCGCTACCGGGGGTCTCCCATCGGTCCCGGCGCCTGCTCGGCCCGCTCAACGGACTGCTCGCAGACGGCTGATTCCGGCCTGCGCGCTTAATGCGCAAATAATGTTCGATTTCTGCGCGAGTTGTGATTACATAACGCTTCGTGACCCACTTCTCCACAGAACTCGCCAGTCAGCCGTCCGTCTGGCGGCACGCGCAAGCACTCACGGACGAACTTCGCTCAAAGCTCCCGGCTGACGGGGCCCGGGTCGGGATCCTGGGCTGCGGAACCTCCCTCTACGTGGCGCAGGCTGTGGCCATCTACCGCGAGCGTCAGGGGTACGGGGAGACCGATGCATTCCCCGGATCAGAGGTCCCCGCCGATCGCGCCTGGGATGAGCTGATCGCGATCTCCCGCTCGGGCACGACGACGGAGATCATCGACGCGCTCAGCACGATTCCGCGCGGACGCCCGGTGCTCGGGATCGTCGGTGAAGCGGGCTCGCCGGTCGGCGAGCACCTCACCAAGGAGCTCGACCTGCCGTTTGCCGACGAGCAGTCGGTCGTTCAGACGCGCTTCGCCACGACCGTGCTGGCGCTGTTGCTCGGCGCATACGGCTGGGATGTCGAAGCCTCCGCCCAAAAGGCCGAGCGCTACCTGACCGAGACGCTGCCCGACTGGGCCGGCGACATCAAGCAGTTCGTCTTCCTCGGCCGTGGCGTCGGCTCGGCGATCGCCCAGGAGGCGGCGCTCAAGTTCCGTGAGATCCTTGCGACCTGGAGTGAGGCCTACGCGACGATGGAGTACCGCCACGGCCCGATCTCGGCGATCAACGAGCGCAGCCTCGTCTGGATCCTCGACGACCAGGAGCCGTCGATCGACGATCAGATCCGTGCCACCGGCGCCCGTCTGATCCGTGGTGAGGGCGACCCGCTGGCCGAGCTCGTCCGCATCCACCGCTTCGCCGAGGGCCTCGTCGACCTCCGCGGCATCAACCCGGACCAGCCGCCGCACATCACGCGGTCGGTTGTCCTGGCAGGAGATAGGTAGGCAGAAGTGCCGCCTACGGGCACTGCAGTTCTGGCACTCGACATCGGCGCGACCAAGCTCGCCGCCGGCGTCGGCGCGCCCGACGGCGAGGTGACACGGGTCGCCACCGCCCCGACCAACGCGTCGGAGGGCGCCGAGTCGGTGCTCGCCCGCGCGCTGGAGCTCGCCCGACACGTCCACGTCGAAGCGACCCAAGCCGGCAACCACATCGAAGCCATCGGCGTCTCGACGATGGGCTACACCCACGATGACCGCGTCGAACTTGCCACCAACGTTCCGGGCTGGACCAAGCTCCGCATCCCGGAAGCCATAGCCAAAGCCTTCCCCGACCTGCCGGCGACGATCGGCAACGACGTGCACGTGGCCGCGCAGGCAGAGATGGCGTGGGGCTCGCTGAAAAACGTCGACGACGCGATCTACCTGAACCTCGGCTCCGGCATCTCCGCCGGCATCGTCTGCGGCGGCCGCTTCCTGACCGGGGCCGACGGCGCCGCCGGCGAGGTCGGCTACACGCTCTTCCGCGGCCGCCCCGAGCCCCGCATGGCCGCTGACGGCATCGGTCCGTTCGAGGCTTACTTTGGCGGCGCCGGTGCCGCCCGCCGGCTCGCCGAACAGGGGCTGCCCGCCTCGGTTGTCGAGACCATCGCAGAGGCCGACAACCAACCCGATAGCCCATGCGTTCATCGACGAGCTCTGGACCGGAATCGCGGTGATGATCGTCAACATGTGCGCGGTCCTGAACCCGAGCGTCGTCTCGCTCGGCGGTGGCTACGTACGCGGGGACTCGGGAATCCTCGAGCGCATCCAGGAACTGACCCAGCGGGCCGCGCCGATCCCGCCCCGAATCATCCGTGCACGCTTCGGCGCCGACGCGTCACTAC
Organism: uncultured Actinomycetota bacterium; assembly: GCA_963818135.1. GTDB lineage: Bacteria > Actinomycetota > Thermoleophilia > Solirubrobacterales > Solirubrobacteraceae > Palsa-465. Next base: position 218,516 of record CAWFRF010000019.1, on the reverse strand, counting down.
GCGGCGCCGTCGCGATCGCGCTCGCGACCGCAGGCGCACACGCCCGGAACCCCGCAACTAACGCAGGAGCGCTCGCGTGATCGTCACCGTCACCGCGAACGTCGCGATCGATCGCACGTATGAGATCGACCACCTCGAGGTGGGCACCGTGCACAAGGTCAGCAAGGTCTTCTCCCACATCGGCGGCAAGGGCGTCAACGTCTCGCGCACGCTCGACGCGCTGCACGCCAAGACGCTGATCACCGGGCTGATCGGCGATGCGACGCTCGACGAGGCGACCAGAGAACTCGCCAACGCCGGCCTCACCTCAGCGCTCTTCCCCGTCTCCCGCGCAACCCGCCAGACCGTGACCGTCACCACGAAGGACGGCACTGCCACGGCCTTCGACGAGGCTGGCCCGCAGATCACGATGGCCGAGTGGACCGGCTTCGAGCTGCACTTCGGCACTCTGCTGCGCGACGCCAGCATGGTCGTGATCGCCGGCAGCCTGCCGCCCGGGACGCCCAATGAGTCGCTCGCCAACCTTTGCCAGAAGGCGAACAGCCACCGGGTTCCAGTCATCCTCGACGCCCGCGGCGCGGCCATGCGGGCCGCGCAGAACCAAGCCCCTCTGGTCAGCAAGCTCAACCGCGGCGAGCTCGAGCAGACGCTCGGCCGCGAGCTCACCACTGAGGACGACATCCTCGAAGGCGCCGCAGAGCTGCACGCGCAGGGAGCCCGGAACGTGATCGTCACGCTCGGCGCCGACGGCGCGATCGGCCTCAACGAACACGGCGTCTGGCGGGTCACCCACCCAGCCGCCTCCGGCAACCCGATCGGTGCCGGCGACGCCTTCTCCGCCGCCCTCGCAATCGCGCTGCTCGAAGCCCAACCCCTCGAAGAGGCGCTCCGACAAGGCGCCGCGGCGGCCCTCGCAAGCCTCAAAGCTCCCACCGCGGGCGCGCTTAACCCGGACGACATGCAAAGAGCGCTGCCCAACATCCACACCCAACAGATCACAAAAGAGACCGCGCAACGATGAGCACGTTGATCCTTGCTGTAGACCATCGGAACTCACTGCGCGGCTGGCTCGCGTCGCTGGGCGTCCCCGCCAATGAGATCGACCCGACCGCGCGCCGCCTGAAGCGCCTCTGCGTGAAGGCGCTCGACCAGGCACGTGACCAGCTTGAGCCCGGCGAGAACCCGATGCTGCTGCTCGATGAGGAGTACGGCGTGGATGCGATCCGGGACGCCAAGCTGAAGGGGCTGCCGATCGTGATCCCGGCAGAGCAGAGCGGCCAAGCCGAGTTCCTGTTCGAGCACGGCGAGGATTTCCGCGAGGCGATCGACCTTCTCGACCCGGACGCCGTCAAGGCGCTGGTCCGTTACAACGTCGCCGGCGACGCCGAGCTCAACCGGCGCTCGCGCAAGCAGCTCGTACGGCTTCAGGACCACCTGCGCGACACCAACCGCCGCTTCATGCTCGAGCTGCTCGTCCCGCCGACCCCGGAGCAGAGCGCCGCACACGGCGATCGCTTCGATGAGGAGCTCCGCCCGGCGTTGACGGTCGACGCGATCAACGAGCTCGCCGCCGAGGGCCTGCGCCCTGACTGGTGGAAGCTCGAGGGCAACACCGATCTTGACGCGGCCAGGGCAATCGCCGCCGCCGGCTCAGCCACCGCCGAGCTCGGCTGCCTGGTGCTGGGCCGCGGCCAGGACCGCGACAGTGTCGTGCGCTGGGTGCAGGTCGCCGCGGCGACGGAGGGCTTTGTCGGTTTTGCGGTGGGACGGACCCTGTGGACCGACGCCTTCGCCGCAGTCGTCAAGGAAGAGATCGACGAGGAGGAGGCCGCGCGCCGGATCGCGGCCGCCTACCTGGATATTGCGACCGCGTACCGCCAGGCGGCACCGGTTGCAGCAAACACCGGACCAATTCAGTAAGTCAACTCGAAGTATCGGGAGGAGCAGGTAAATGAAACGCAAACAGCGATTCGGTATGGCGGCAGTGGCGGCGGGAGCACTCGCAATCAGCGCCGTCGCAGCCACTGGCGCCAGCGCGAACGGAACACCACCGTCGCTCAAGGGGACGACGATCAACGTCGCCATCGCCTATCCGGCGCCGAAGGCCGACCTGGCCAAGTTCACGGCGCAGACGGGCATCAAGGTCAACTGGAATTACGTGCAGTGGGACTCGCTGCAGACCAAGATCGCCGCAGCGGCGGAGGCTCACAGCTACTTCGCTGATGTGGCCGACGTCGACTGGTCGAAGGTCGGCGAGTACTACGCGACCAAGTGGTTCATGCCGCTCAACAAGTACTTCCCGCTCTCGAGCGTGAGGTCGCAGTTCCCGCAGGCGCCGGCGTTCATCCGCAACGGCCAGCTGATGGGCATGCCGATGGACGGCTCACTGCTGGTCACGACCATCAACGAGAAGGATCTGAAGGCGGCTGGGGTCAGCAAGGACCCGACGACCCTCGCCCAGTACGAGACCGACCTCAAGGCGATCGCCGCCAAGACATCGGCCAAGCACCCGCTGGACATCCCGTTCGCCGCGGCCGAAGGCCTCTCGACCTACTGGTACGAGATGACCGCCGCGTTCGGTGGCAACGTGCTCAGCGCCAGCTACAAGCCGCTGTTCACCTCGCCGTCCTCGGCGGGTTACAAGGCGATGACCTGGATGGTCAACGCCTACAAGACCGGCCTGGTCCCCAAGGCAAACCTGAACGAGCAGGACTACCAGGCGCTCGAGGCCGATCAGGCCCACGGCCTGACCGCCAGCGCGTTCTCCGACTACTCGGGTGACCTCGGCACGATCTACAACGTGCCCTCGGAGTCCAAGGTCGTCGGTCAGATGAAGTACATCCCGACCCCGGGCGCGAGCGGTGTTGGCTCGAACCTCGGCAACCCGGACGGCATCGGCATCCCCGCCGAGGCCAAGCACGTGGCTGCTGCGGTGGAGTTCATGAAGTGGATGGAGGAGCCGGCCAACCAGGCCGCGTTCGCCGGTGCCGATGGTTCCAAGGACGTTATCCAGACCTTCCCGCTGCCCGCCAACCGCGGCGGCCTGGCCGATCTGGTCAAGTCCAACAAGGTCCCGGGCGCGGCGACGCTCGAGTCGCTGATCGAGAACCACGCGAAGCCGATCTTCCCGGCCGGCGCCCCGCCGTGGTACTCGCAGTTCTCAAACGCGGTCTACACCAACATCCACGAGGCCGCAGCCGGTAGTGAGTCAGTGAAGTCGGCGATCAACTCGATCGCCTCGACAGTGAAGAGCCTCGGAGGCTGAGAGCCGAATTAGTGCTGGGGCTGCCCCCGCTTGGGCAGCCCCAGCCCCGGCCTCTCCCCAAGGACGAACGACACTCCTGACTGATGAGCGCGTTGAGCGGAATACTGCGCCGACCGGGCCAGCGGGCGGCGGCCAAGCCGCAAGCGATCAGGCGCGGCAAGGGCGAAACCGCCCTGCCGTACGCGATGATCGCGCCGCTGCTGGTGTTCATCTGCGCGCTCGCGCTGTACCCGACGGTCAAGACCGTGTACGGCGCGTTCGTGCACAACGACGCGCTGGACCCGCCCAACCACTTTGCCGGGTTCGCGAACTTCACGGACGTCTTCAACAACTCGCAGGTCCGCGACGCGCTGGTGAACACCGGCATCTACGTGATCTTCGGCGTTGTGTTGTCAGTGGCACTCGGGGTCTACTTCGGGCTGCTGCTTCAGCGCAACTTCCGCGGGCGCGGGATCGTGCTCGCGCTGATGGTGCTGCCCTGGGCGCTCCCCGGCGTGGTCGAGGGCGTCATCTGGTCATGGATCTACGACCCCACCTTCGGCGTGCTCAACTCGACGCTGAAGACGATCGGGGTGATCAACAACTATCAGCTGTGGATTGGCACCCACCAGATCCAGACAATCTTCTTCATATCGCTCGTGCAGGTGTGGCAGATAACACCGCTCGCGGCAATCCTCGTACTCGCCTCGCTGCAGGCGATTCCCTCCGAGCTCTACGAGGCGGCCGACGTCGACGGCGCGACCAAGCTGCAGTCGATCAAGCGCATCACGTTGCCGCTGATCCGGCCGGCGCTGGCGATCGCCGTGGTGGAGGGGTTGGTGATGTCACTGAACATCTTCGACCAGGTGTATGTGCTCAACGCCGGTGCGACGACGGGCTCCTCATTGATGAGTGAGACCTACCAGATCACCTTCGGCAACCTTAACTTCGGCGACGGCTATGCGCTGTCGCTGCTGGCGACCGTGACCACGATCGTGCTGTCACTGCTTGCGGTGAAGGTCATCTATCGCAAGGTGGAATTCTGATGACCACCGCCACAGCCGAGATGACGCTGCAGGGCCGTCGCTCACGCAAGCGCTTCGGCTGGCTGCGCGGCATTGGCATAGGTGTTCTGCTGCTCTGGTCGCTGTTCCCGGTCTACTGGGCGCTGAACACCAGCCTCCAGACCAATGCCCAGGCGACGAGCAGCCCGCCGACCTGGTTCCCGACACACTTCGTGTTCAGTAACTATGAGGCGATCTTCGGCATCGGGCCCTCGGCGGCCTCGACCGCCGGCGGTGTCGGCCGGGCGCTGCTCAACTCCTCGATCGAGAGCCTTGGCGCGACGCTGCTGACACTGGTGCTCGCCGTCGTCGGCGCCTACGCGTTCGCCCGGCTGCGCTTCCGCCTGCGCGGGTTCCTCTTCTGGATCGTGCTGGCGACGTTGACGCTCCCCGTCTACGCGACGTTGATCCCGATCTACGAGATCCTCACCAGCACCCACCTGGTGAACACCTACATCGGGATCATCTTTGTGTACACGTCGGGTTTCCTGCCGCTGGCGATGTGGATTATGTACAACATGTTCCAGGCGCTGCCCGCGAGCATCGAGGAGGCAGCCGCGATCGACGGCGCCACCACCCTCCAGATCTTCCGCCGCATCGTTCTGCCGATCGTGCGCCCGGGAATGGCCGCGGTCGCGATCATCACCTTCCTGTTCGGCTGGGGCCAGTTCATCTTCCCGCTGGTGCTGAGCAGCACCAACACGACGCAGCCACTGACCGTTGCGCTCTCAGCGCTCGCAGGCCGTCACGTCGTCCCCTACACCATGATCAACGCCGGCGCGATCGTGGCGATCGGAGTGCCCGCGGTGATCGTGTTCTTCCTCAACCGCTACATCGTCGACGGCATCGTGGCCGGAAGTGTCAAGTAACGGTGAAAAACGCCTGAGCGAGCCCGACGGCAACCGCCGCGAGGAACGGCTGCGCGCGATCGTTGAGATCGTCGACGCGGCCGAGCGGCCGGTGACCGTCGAGTGGCTGGCCGAGCAGCTCTCGGTTGCGCCCGCCACGATCAGGCGGGATACCAGCGCGCTCGAGCAGCAGGGCGCGGTGGCGCGCTCGTGGGGTCGCGTCGGACGCCCCGGTGGCTTTGTCGAGCAGCCGATCGGCGAGCGCGCCTCGCAGCACCCCGCGGAGAAGCGGCGGATCGCCGAGGCCGCCGCCAAGCTCGTGCACGACGACTCGCTGGTCGGCCTCACCGGCGGTACCACCACGCTCGCGGTGGCGCGCGCGATCGCCACTCGGCGCCGTTTGACCGTCGTGACCAACAGCCTGAGCATCGGCATGCAGCTCGCGCCGCGCAGCAACATCCGCTTGATTCTGAGCGGCGGCGAGGCGCGCAACGCCTCCTTCGAGTCTGTCCGGCCCGCTGTCGGTGTCGGCGATCGGAGCATTCAACTTGGATCTGGCCATCATCGGCGTCGACGGGATCGACGCGCGCGGTGGCTTCACCACGTATGACCACGCGGAGGCGATGACCAACGCCGCGCTGGTCGAGCGTGCATCCAAGGCCGTGGTCGTGGCCGATTCGAGCAAGCTCGGGCGTACCGGCTTTGCGCGGATCTGCGACGTCGCGGCAATCGAGACGGTGATCACGGATGACGCCGCCACTGACGAGCAAGTGGCGGAGTCTGGTTGCGGTTGGGGTGAACGTAGTTCGTGTCTGACCCTGAAACCCAAACGAGGAGCGGAGCATGAGTAGCAAGCCGCAGAAGTTGACACCGTCAGTGTCAGTAGTCCTTGCGAGTCTGATCGCAGTATTTGCCTTACTGCTGGTGGGCGCCGGGGGTGCCCGTGCCGCCACCGCGCCCAATCGCGCCGCCGCCGACCCGACGCCCGTGATGGGCTGGAGCAGCTGGAGCTTCCTGCGCTTCGGCATCGATACCCAGCGGATCGAGAAGGAGGCCAACGCACTCGTCAGCAGCGGCCTCGTGAAGTACGGCTACAACCACGTCAACATCGATGACAACTGGTACGTATGCCCCAGCCTCGGACGGGCCGACGGTTGATAAGTACGGCCGCTGGGTGATCGACAGCTCGGAGTTCCCGAGTTCCGGTGGCCGCAACGGCATCGCCGCGGTGGCTGCCTATGTGCATCATCTCGGACTGAAGTTCGGGATCTATGAGACGGCCGGCATCTCGAATCAGGCGGTCAAGCAGAACACGCCGATCCTCGGCACCAGCTACACGGCCGACCAGATCGCCACCACTGTCCAGCAGAACAACTACGACTGCGGCGGCATGGACCGCATCGACTACTCGAAGCCCGGCGCACAGGCGTACGTCAACTCCGTCGTCAAGCAGCTCGCTGACTGGGGCGTCGACTACATCAAGCTCGACGGCATCACCAACCAGAACGGGCCGGACGTCGAAGCATGGTCAAACGCGATCACCAACTCGGGCCGCACGATGGTGCTCGACATCACGCAGGGCCACTACAACACAACGCTCGCGCCGACGCTCGATCAGTTCGCGAACCAGTGGGAGTTCACCCCGGACATCGAGATCAACGGCCCGGATGAGGGCGAGGCAAGCTCGTGCTCGACGCCTCCGTACGTGGGATGCAAGAGCGTCTTCCCGTTCACGAGCTATTCGCATTGGTTCGATCGCTTCAACGCGGTCGCGACCTGGCAGCCCTACGGCGGTCCCGGTGGCTTCAACGACTACGACTCGATCGAGGTCGGTGACGGCACCGCCGCCAGCGGCATGTCGGTGGCGGCTGAGAAGAGCCAGCTGAGCCTGTGGGCGCTGGGTTCGGCGCCGTTCATCCTCGGCATCAACCTGACCGACAAGGTGACGAACGCGTTTGGCACCAGCCAGGGGCTGACCCCGTCTGGCCTCGCGATGCTGGAGAACCGCAACGTGATCGCGGTCGACCAGGACGCGATCGACGCATCGCGGATCGAGCGGTCCGACGTCAGCCAGATCTTCGCCAAGACTGAGAAGAGCGGCGATGCCGTGGTCGGGCTGTTCGATACCGACCAGCTCGCAGGCGCGAAGCCCGAGGCGATCTCGACGACCGCGTCGGCACTGGGCCTGCCCGCCAGCGCGGGCGGCTACATGGTCCAGAACCTCTGGAACGGTGCGACGACGACGATCTCGTCGGCCGGCCAGATTCAGGCAACAGTCGAGCCCGAGGGCGTCGCGCTGCTGCGCGTCACGCCCATTGGCGGCGCTGGCTGATCAACAACCACTTGGGGCGGCCGCCTGTCGGCGGCCGCCCCGAAGCTTTGAGAGAGACACGGGAGACGTAGTGGCATCCATTGAGTTAGACGCGATCAACAAGGTCTATCCGAACGGCTTTCACGCCGTTCATGACCTCGACATCTCCGTTACCGACGGCGAGTTCATGGTGCTCGTCGGGCCGTCGGGCTGCGGCAAGACGACCGCGCTGCGGATGGTTGCCGGCCTCGAGGAGATCACCACGGGCGCGGTGAAGATCGGCGACCGCGATGTGACCACGCTGCCCGCGCGTGAGCGTGACATCGCGATGGTCTTTCAGAACTACGCGCTCTACCCGCACATGACGGTCGGTGAGAACATCGGCTTTGCGCTTTCACTGCGCAAGCTGCCGAAGGCCGAGATTGACCGACGCGTGAAGGAGGCGGCCGATGTCCTCAGCCTGACCGAGTGGCTCGACCGCAAACCGGCACAGCTCTCTGGCGGCCAGCGTCAGCGTGTCGCGATGGGACGCGCGATCGTCCGTGAGCCGGCCGTGTTCCTGATGGACGAGCCGCTGTCCAACCTCGACGCCAAGCTGCGCGTGCAGATGCGCGCCGAGGTCAGCCGCATCCAGCGCCGGCTCGGCGTGGCGACGATGTACGTCACCCACGACCAGACCGAGGCGATGACGATGGGCGACCGCGTGGTTGTGCTGAACGCGGGCGTGCTGCAGCAGCTCGACGAGCCGCAGGTGCTCTACGACAGCCCTGACAACCTGTTCGTCGCAGGTTTCATGGGCTCGCCCGCGATGAACCTCTACGAGGCGACCGTCAGCCCCGACCTGACCTCATTGGAGCTCGGGTCGCAGACGCTCGAGCTGCCCGCCAGCATCGTCAGCCAGCGTCCCGCCCTACGCGGCTACGCCGACAAGAAGGTCGTCGTCGGCATCCGCCCGGAGCACCTGGCGCTGGCCAACGGCGCCACCGCCGGCCAGACGCTGAGTGTCGATACGGCGCTCGTGGAAGCGCTTGGCTCCGAGCAGCTGCTGCACTTCAACATCGACGCCCGGCGCCTGCACGCCCCCGGTATCGATGAGGAGGCGGAGGTTGGGGAGGCGGTGGCCGGGATCGGCGTCGCCCGAATCGCCCCCGATGGCCGGATCAGCGCTGGTGAGCGCGTGCAGCTGGCTGTGCGAACCGACCTGCTGCACCTCTTCGATCCGGCCACCGGAATGGCGATCAGAGCTGACTGAAGGACTGTGGATCCCGGTCCCCCGGGGTGACTAAGCCGCCGCGAGCGCCTTGGCCTTTATCGCGTCAAACTCCTCCTGGCTGATCGTGCCAGCGTCGAGAAGCTTCTTGGCCGTGTCGATCTCGCTCGCCGGCCCGCCTGTAGCGGCAGCCTGACGTACAGCCTGGTCGAACTGTGCGTGCACTGCCTGGGATTGCTTCTCGTTGCGCTCAGCCATCCCGTCGTGGTTGGCGATCAGGTAGATCAATACGCCGAACCAGGGGATGATCACGATCAAGAAGATCCAGGCGGCTTTGGCCCAGCCCGAGATGTCGCGACGCCGGAAGAGATCCGTGAACGACACGATCGCCAGCCAGATATAGAGGAACCAGCAAAAGACGATGAGGATGTCCCAGAGAACACTCAGGAACGGATACGACGTCGCAGTGATCAGCAATGCGATGCACCTCCGGTTGATACGCCAATATTTGTCACAACTGGATCATGCTCGCGCCGCTGGGTCAATCGTCATCACGCGGTTCGGGTGATGCGCCGATATCAAGCGTGGCGGCTGACGGCTGATCGTTCTGCCGGTATCCTGTCCGGGCCAGGGGTGCGGACAAGTTGATGGTGCGAACAGTTGATTCTTAGGCAAATTCGCTTCGCAATCGTTTCGGTTGCGCTGCTCATACTCGGAGGAGTGCTGTCGGCGCTGCTGATATTCGGCACGGGCGCCTCGGCGTCGATGCCGCGTACCGGCACATCGGCGGTGCCCGTGACCGTGAGCAGCTCAGAGGTGGGCCCCGGTGTCGCGGCCGGCTTCGTCGGGCTTGCCACCGAGTACTGGAACATCGAGAACGAGGTCGGCACTGACCCGGCCAAGCCCGACGCGGCGTTCGAGCAGGTCGCGCGTAACCTTGCGCCGGAGGGCGGATTCAGCCTGCGCATCGGAGGTGACAGCACCGACTGGACCTGGTTCCCGATCCCCGGAATGAAGCAGCCGCCATGGGTGCGCTGGACCATGACGCCGGCCTGGACTGCTGTGACCAAGCGGTTGGTGGGCGATCTGCGGGCCCACCTGATCGTCGGGCTCAACATGGAGTCCGGCAGCGTTAGGATCGCCGACGCCGAACTCCGTGAGATCCAGACCGGCATCGGTGGCTCGGGGCCGATCACCTTCGAGCTCGGCAACGAGCCCGAGCTCTATTCGCACTTCCCGTACTACCACACGGCCAGCGGCGCGGCCGTGCTCGGCCGGCCGAAGACCTATTCGCTCGCGGACATGGCCGCGCAGTGGGACCAGCTGGCCAACGCCCTGCCCAAGGTGCGGCTCGCCGGCCCCGGGTATTCGGGCCTGAGCGCGCTGCCGTATGTGAGCCAGTTCCTGAGCTCCACTCACCGGCTCTCACTGCTCACCGTCCACACCTATCCGCTGAAGTCCAAGCGCTGCACCGGCGGCGCGCCGCTTCAGGAGAGCGAGCTCTTCGACGCCAACTCGTTGCAGGACCTGGCCGGTCAGGTCAACACCTGGACGAGCGTCGCCCACCACTACGCCGACGGCGTTCGCGTCGATGAGATGAACTCGGTCACCTGCGGCGGTGAGCCCGGATTCACCGGTTCCTTCGGCCCGGCGCTGTGGGCGTTGAACATCCTGCCGCTGTACGCCGAGGACGGCGTCAACGGCGTCAACTTCCAGACCCGGCCGTACACGACCCAGAACTTGATTCAGACCAACGACTCGGCGGCCGGCTGGCGCGTCCGCGTGCAGCCGGAGTACTACGGGCTGCTGGCGTTCGCAAAGCTGACACCGCCCGGTTCCCGGATCCTCAAGGTCTCAGCGGTCGAGAATGACGTCTACGCCTGGGCGGCGCGCACGCCACAGGGCCAAACGCACGTCGTGATCACCAACGTCGGCAGTGCCGCGGCCAACTTCGCGGTCAAGGCCGCCGGCGCCAGCGGCAAGGCCACGGTCGAGGCGCTCAAGGCTTCCGGCGGTCTCAGCGCCTCAACGGGCGTGACGCTCGGCGGTCAGACGATCGATCCGACCACCGGTCAGCTGACGGGCCGGATCGTGAGCGCGACCGTCAGTCCACGGAAGGGCGCCTACGACGTCACCGTCCCGGCCGCGAGCGCCGAGATCGTAAGCTTCCAGAACTAGCTGCTCGTTGGTTGGCAACCAACGAGATCCGTTGGGAGCAAACCAACAAACTGGTTGGTTCTTGACCAACGGAGTGGTAGGATTTCTCCATGCCCACCGGCAGAGACATCAACCCCTTCCGCTTCTCGGGCCCGCTCGCGCCGGAGGACATGATCGACCGCGATCCGGAGTCCGAGGACCTGCTCGCGCTCGCCGAGGGCGGCCACTCGTTCCGGCTGGTCGGACCGCGCCGCTACGGTAAGACAACGCTGCTGCGGCGGGTCCTGAACGCCGCCGAGCAGGAACAGATCGCAACCGTGCTGGTGGATCTCCAGGACGTGCTGTCGATCGGGGAGATCGTGGTCCGCATCGAGCGCGGCTACGACCGCCTGAAGGGCCCGATCAGGCGCACCGTCGACCAGTTCTTCCGCAGCTGGAACATCGGCCTCGCGCTCGGGGGCGGCGGCTTCACGGCGACACTGCAGCGCAACCCGTCGGTGGATGCCGAGTCGGTGCTCCTGCGCCTGCTGGAGCTCCCGGTGGCGCTGTTCGAGCGCGACGGCACGACCAGCCTGATCGTCTTTGACGAGATCCAGGACGTGCTCGCGGTGCCCGGCGCCGATGGCAAGATCCGCAGTGTCATCCAGCACCAGATGGAGGCGGCGACCTACGCCTTCGCAGGCTCCGCGCCGGGTTACATGCAGCAGCTGTTCGCCGACCCCAAGCGGCCGCTGCTCGACCAGGCGGTGCCCAGGCACCTCGCGCCGCTCCCGCTCGATGAGGTCGCCGACTACGTGACACAGCGTTTCGAGAAGACCGGCCGCGATGTGGGCGCGGCGCTGCAGCCGCTGCTCGACTTCACGCGCGGCCACCCGCAGCGCAGCATGATGCTCGCGCACTACCTGTGGCAGAGCACCGCTCGCGGCTCGCGTGCCGACGAGGGCACCTGGATTGGCGCGCTCGATCAGGCCGCCGGCGACTCGGCGCCGCTGATGCGGGCGATCTGGAGCAACCTGACCGCCAACGAGCGTCGCGTCGTTCGCGCGCTCGCGGTCACCAGCACTCCGCTCTACGGCGCGGAGACCGCCGCCGCCGTCGGCATCAACCGCCTCAGCATCCGCTCCGCGGTCGACAGCCTGCTCGGCGGTGCCGACATCATCACCGCGCCCGACTCGGACCGGCCGCGGATCACCGACCCGATGTTCGAGTTCTGGCTGCAGTCGCGCGGGCTCACGCCTGAGAGCGGCGAGGACTACACCGACGAGATCTGAGCACGCAGCAGCTGCTCGATCACGGAAAGGCCCTGTGCGACCTCGACGAAGCTCGTCGAGAGCGGTGAGAGCCCGATCCGCAGCCCCTGCGGCCCTCTGAAGTCGGGAATCACGCCGCGCTGCCACAGCCGGGCCGTCAGCTGCCGGAATTCGGGGTGCTCGAGCGTTATGTGGCTGCCTCGCCGCGCGCGCTTGCGCGGCGAGGCGATCCGAGCGCCCAGCGGGACGAGGCGAGCGTCGGCGAACTCGAGTGCGAAATCGGTCAACGCGAGCGACTTCTCGCGCACGGCGGGCATCCCGGCGCGCTCGATCAGCTCGAGCATGTCGCGCATTGGCAGCATCCCGACGATCGGCGGAGTGCCGCTGATGAAGCGCCTGATGCCGGAGGCGGGCTCGTAGCGCGGGCCCATCGCGAACGGGTCGGCGGCACCCATCCAGCCCTGGATCGGCTGACGCAGCTCGTCCTGGAGGGCGGCCGCGACGTAGGCAAATGCGGGTGCGCCCGGGCCACCGTTCAGGTACTTGTACGTACATCCAACCGCGAGGTCAACGTCGTCGCGGTCGAGCGCAAGCTCGACAGCGCCGGCCGAGTGGCAGAGATCCCAGAGGATCAGCGCGCCGCTGCCGTGGGCACTCGCGGTGATCGCGGCCATGTCCGCGATGCGGCCTGAGCGGAAATCGACGTGGCTCAGCGTGACCAGCGCGACGCGCTCGTCGAGCGCGGCCTCGACCGCCTCAAGCGTGACGCCCGCGTCGGCCTGCGGCTCGATCCAGCGGACCTGGAGGCCGCGCTCGGCCGCGATCCCCTCCACGATGAAGCGGTCGGTCGGGAAGTTCTGCGCGTCGGCGACGATCACTTGGCGTCCGGGACGCGCCTCGACAGCGGCCCGCATCAGCTTGTAGAGCAGCACCGTCGTCGAGTCGCCGACCACCGTCTGTCCGGGCGCGGCCCCGAGGCACACGTGCGCGATCGTGTCGCCGAGCTCGGTTGGCGCATCCATCCAGCCCTCGTCCCAGGCGCGGATCAGGCGGCTTGCCCAGACGTCCCGCACAAAGCCGCTGAGGCGCTCGGCTGTGGTCCGCAGCGGCCGGCCCAGCGAGTTGCCATCGAGGTAGGCGATGACGCCGTCGGCGTCGAGGAACTCGTCCCGGAGCGAGGCCAGGGGGTCCGCGCGGTCAAGCGCGACCGCGCGGACGAGCAACGGCTCGGGCACGGTAATTTCTGTGTCGCTGATGCTCATGTCGGTGACAGGGCCGGCTTGACGAGTTAGTCATGCTATGACCACCTACTTTGGGAGGCCCGGACCATGCCCACCTGCACACACCTCGACCAGGTCAAGATCACCCAGCTGCCCGAGTCTGTCGCCGGCTGTGAGGACTGTCTGCGCGACGGCGGCGTCTGGCTGCATCTGCGCATCTGCCTGACCTGCGGCCACGTCGGCTGCTGCGACGACTCTCCCAACCAACATGCGAGCAAGCACGCGCACGCGGTCTCGCACCCGCTGATCCATTCGCTCGAGCCGGGCGAGGATTGGAGCTACTGCTACATCGATGACATCGGGATGCTGATCCCCGAGGTCCACGGACACACCCGCATCCCGCCGTCCCCGATGCTCACATGACGGTCGTCACTCCAGGCACAACCCGGCCGGTCCTCTCGCCGAGCCAGTTCGAGACGCTGCGAGCCCACGGAGAGGAGCACACGGCGGCCGCGGGCGACGTTCTGTACCGCATCGGCGACGAGACCTATCCGCTGGTCGTGATCCTCGAGGGCGAGGCCAAGGTGGTCGACGCCGGGGGCAACGAGATCATCCGCCACACCGCCGGAGGCTTCCTCGGGGAGATGAACCTGCTCACCGGCCAGACCGTCTATCTCACGGCGATCGTCACCGAGCCGATGCGTTACATCGCCGTGGACCGCCAGAGCATGCGCGAGCTGATCACCGACGACGAGTCGATCGCGGACGTGCTGCTCGGCGCCTTCATCGCCCGCCGTGAGGCCCTGCAGGGGGTCGACGGGGTCGGGGTCGAGATCATCGGCCCGTGGTCGGCGGGGGAGACGCGCTCGCTCGTCGAGTGGGCGCGACGCGCGCGGCTGCCCTACTCGTTCCGTGACACCGAGCGCGATCGCGCCGCCTGTGACACGGTCAATGCCCTCGGCGGTGGGACGCTGCCGCTCGTGCGGCTGCCGGGCGGCAGGGACATGTGGGGCCCGACGCCCGGCCAGCTGTTCCGTGCGCTCGGCATCGGCCTGGAGCTCCAGCCCCGGGAGAACGTCGACCTGCTGATCGTCGGCGCCGGCCCAGCGGGGCTGGGCGCCGCGGTTTACGGCGCCTCCGAGGGCCTGAACACGCTCGTGGTCGAGTCCTCGGGGCTCGGCGGCCAGGCGGGCACGTCGCGCCGGATCGAGAACTACCTCGGGTTCCCGGCCGGGATCTCGGGCATCGAGCTAACGACTCGCGCGATCACACAGGCACGGAAGTTCTCCGCCCGCACGGCCACCCCGTACCGCGCGCTGTCGCTGGAACCTGGGGGTGACACCCACGTGGTGCGTCTCGAGGACGATCACTGCGTCGAGGCGCGGGCCGTGATCCTCGCGACGGGAGCGCAGTACCGGCGCCTCCCGGTCGCCGACCTCGATCAGTACGAGGGCGCGAGCATCTTCTACGCAGCCGGGCCGCCGGAGGCGAAGCTGTGCGGCGGTACCAGCGTCGGCGTCGTCGGCGGCGGCAACTCAGCCGCTCAGGCGGCGATCTGGCTGGCGCGCGGGGGAGCGGACACCATGTTGCTGCACCGGCGGGCCGATCTGCGCGAGACGATGTCCGACTACCTGATCCAGGACCTGCCCCGCTACGGCGTGAAGGTGCGCGACCGCAGTGAGATCGCCGAGCTCCACGGCAGCGGCGGCCAGCTCGAGGGCGTGACGCTGAAGGACGGCGCCCAACTCAAGCTGCGCTCCCTGTTCCTGTTCCTCGGCGCCGATCCGTGCACCGAGTGGCTCGGTGACACCGTCGCCCGCGACGAGCACGGCTTCGTGCTGACGGGTTCGGCGGCGGGGATGGACGGGCTGCTCGAGACGAGCCTGCCGGGCGTGTTCGCCGCCGGTGACGTGCGCTCAGGCTCGGTCAAGCGCTGCGCCACCGCCGTCGGTGAGGGCGCGATGGCCGTGCGCTACGTGCACGAGTGGATGTCGAGCGTGCCCGCGTAGGCGGGCGCGCGTTCGCGCCGCTGGGGCCGTTCGGGCGTTGCGGCGCGATCAGGGTGTGATCAGGGCGCGAGCGCGGCGGCTGCCTCGGGTGTCGCGACCCGGAAGCTGAGGCTCTCCTGGATGTACAGATTGACCAGGTCGGCATCGTGGGAGTCGTAGCCGACCGACAGGTCCTGCCCCGTCTCGAGCAGGAAGTCGCCGCCGCGCTGGCTGATCACGACGCCGCCTTTGAGGCCGGGGGTCCAGGCGATCGGGCCGCCGAGGATCTCGCCCAGGTGCTCCATCAGCAGCGTCCCGCCGTTCTCCGCTGTCTCGGTCGCCAGGCGGTAGTGGTCGGGGTCGAGCGCGAGCCCGTAGGGCCCACCGACCCCGCTGAGGCGCAGGTCGCTCACGGCGGCGGAGATCGTCTGCGGGAAGGTCAGGGGATCGGCGCCGAGCGCGCGCTTTGCATACGGGGCCTGCTCGAAGATCCCGGTGATCAGGTCGGCCCATCCGTGCATCACGGCCGTGTTCTCGGCGGTCGCGATCTTGACGGCGGCGCGGTCGAGCGACTCGTAGTCGGCGTCGACGGCGCCGCGGTCGATGTTCTGAAGCTCGGAGCGCGAGACGGTGAAGTCGGCGCGCAACTCGAGCAACGGCAGCACCTGGCGCGAGAGTCCTGTGACTCCCGCGACCGGCGACTTCTTCACCGGCGTAACGCGCCCAACGTTGGTGGCCGAGTGCTGCCACCCGAGCGGACCGGAGAAGTCGACCAGCTTGCGGGCGCCGAGCGCCGGTTCCAGGCGCTCCCGCGCCTCATCGTCGATCTGCGTCCAGGCCAGTTCGCTGATCGGGGCGTGCGAGCGCAGCAGGTGGTTCATGGTCGGTCCTCTCTCAGGCTGCCGATCTGCAGCGAGCCGTCGGTCGCGGCATCGGAGCCCGTTGGGGCGTTCTGGTCGTTGTCTTCAGGGTTCTGGTCGTTGTCATCGGAGTTGTCGTCCGAGGTTTCCGTCGTGCCCGCTGGCGCGCCGGCCGCTGGTGGGTCGTCGAGGAAGTCCGCGTCGGGGACGAAGAACAGGCAGCCGGTGACCGCCGTGGAGAAGTCGAGCACCCGGTCGTAGTTGCCGGGTGGGTTGCCGATGAACATGTTCGTCAACATCTGCTCGATCAGCGCCGCTGTCTTCGCGTAGCCGATGAAATAGGTGCCGAACTCACCGGCGCCGACGCGTCCGAACGGCATGTTGAAGCGCATGATCTGCTGCTGTACGCCGTTCTCGTCCTCGATCGTGTTGAGTGCGACGTGCGAGTTGGCTGGCTTGACGTCATCCGGCATCTCGATGTCATCGAGCTTGGTGCGGCCGATGACGCGCTCCTGCTCCTCGATCGTGATCGCGTTCCAGGCGGTCATGTCGTGCACGTACTTCTGGACGATCACGTAGCTGCCGCCGCTGAAGGCTGGTTCGGCGTCGATCGTGACCGCGTTGGCGGCCGCCTGACCCTCGGGGTTCTCGGTGCCATCGACGAAGCCGAGCAGGTCGCGCTCGTCGAACGAGCGGAAGCCGTGGACCTCGTCGACGACGCTGGCGGCACCGTCCAGGCGGTCCATCAGCCGAGTCGCGAGCTCGAAGCAGAGGTCGAGCCGGTGTGCCCGGATATGGAAGAGCAGGTCCCCGGCGGTGGCCGGTGCGGTGTGCTTGCTGCCGGTGAAGCCGGGGAACGGGTGGAGGTCTTGCGGGCCGCGGCTGGTCTGATCCGAATAGACGGTCCCAGAGGACCGAGCCGATGCCGGTCACGCACGACGAGTTCGCCCTCTGGAATCCGGAACCCGACCGAGCGCTTGAGCGCGCTGACGTCCGCCAGCAGGTCGCGTACGACCTCCTCGCCGCCGGGCGAGACCGTGAGCACCAGGAAGACAGCCGCTTCAGTGAGCGGCGTGAGGACAGCCTGGCTGGGCGGTTGTGGCTTGCCCTCGGTGTCGGGCTCTGGCGGCACGTGCGTAGTCTCTCATTTTCGGCCTCAACACCCAGCCGTTAACCGGCTGGGGGCTATACCGCTCGCCGATATCGGGCTGATCCAGCGCCGCTCTCGCAGGCGGTGCTAACTGCTTCCGCGCAGCCGGCCCATCAGCCGGTGCAAGATGCCCGGCTTCTCCTCGGGCTCATCGTCCACCGGGTGCTGTTGCGCGTACCGCGCGGCCTTTTGCTCGAGCATCTGCTCGCGCTGCTCGAGCTGCTCCTGGATGAACTCTGCCTGCGGGGGTTCGAATGGCATCTCTAATGGCATGCGGACAACCTACTCCTGGCTCCGGCAGCCGTACAGAAAAGTGGCCTTATGCGCGACACCGGGTGTCAGCTCCCGCGGCTCTCCAGCGTCCGCTTGATCGCAGCCAGCCCCTGCTCCATGGCGCTGGCCGTCGGTTCGGCCAGGGCGTCCGGAAGCAGGTCGCTAGTCCAGACGAATCGCGAGCGCCCACTCCCGGCTGGCAGCACCTCGGCGCCACCGTTGTGGTGTGTGTAGGGACCGTCGGTGATCGACCAAGCGAGCCGCCGAAGCTGGTCGTCACAGCTGATGATCTCCTCGTGCAGGATCGTGCCGGAGGCGAACGTGACCATCCGCGCGTTGCCCTGCCGTTCGCATCCGACGACGAACCCGGACGCCAGCTCGTGTAGCGCGCCCCAGTCGCGCAGCGCCTCCCAGACTGTGTCGGGCGCCCGATCGATCTCGATCTCACGTCGAATTGAGGCCATGCTGTTCTCCTGGTGCTCGAGGCGGACTGCGGTTGAGTCAGGATTATGGGTGTCGCGAGAGCCCTCGCAGGACCGCGTCGGCGTCACGGTGAGGTGCACGCAGCGCGATTCCCACAAGGTCAAGATCGGCGGCCGCGACCGCACGCACCGCTGCGCGGTTGTCAGTGTCGTTTCCGGTGCTGAACATCTCCGCGGTGTAGAGCGCGATCGGCACCTCGCGGCGCGCGGCTCGCTCGCGGACAGTCGTGAGCTTTGCTGCGGAGCCCTCGAACACCAGCACCGGCGCCACCAGCAGCGGCAGGTAACGGTTGCCGTCGGCGTCGAGGTAGTCCTCGCCGATCGCGTCACTGCCGGCGGCTGCCGCGACGCCGCTCATCAGGAACGCGCAGACGTTGAGCCGCTGCCAGGCGGCCAGGTCGTCGCGCACGACGATGGCGGTCTTGGTTTCGAAGTCGGTTACGGCAGCCATGCCGACGAGCATGCCCGCCCGACGACAAAAGGTCTTGAACGATCTTGCGCTTACGTGCCGTGCGAACTCAGGCGTGCCGTGCGAACTCAGGCGCTGAGGGCGAACCGACCCGGCGTCACCCCAACCGCGCGCTTGAACACCCGCGTCAGGTGCGGCTGGTCAGAGAACCCGCATGAGGCGGCGACCTCGGCGATCGCGGCCCCGCCGCCGAGCAGCGTGCGCGCCTGCTCTATCCGCAGGTTCGTCTGGAAGGCGTGCGGAGTGAGCCCCGTCTGCTGACGGAAGCGGCGCACCAGTTCGAAGCGCGTGAGTCCAGCCACGGCTGAGAGCTCGGCCAGCGGGACGGGCCGGTCCCAGCGCTCGCTCAGATGGGCCCGCGCCCGTCTCACAGCCGCGTGCTCGTAGCCGCCGCGCGCCGCCGGCGGGCCGGGACGCAGATGCGGGCGCAGCGCATCGACGGCCGTCGTCACGTGCTCGTCGAGCTCGAGCCCGACCGCGCCGCTCGCGAGCACGGAGGTGCATCCGCAGTAACGCGTCACGCAGTGCCACGTCGCGAAACACCACCCAGCGCGCGGCTCGCGGGGAGGGAGCATCACACTCGTCCCAGTCGCAGATCAGCGCGGGGTCGAGGTAGAGCACCTTGTAGGCCCAGCCCTCGGGGACAGCGCCATGCCGGTGTGCACGGCCTCCGGCTCGAGTACGAACAGCTCGCCGCGGTCCGCCCGCTGATGGGTCGCGTCGACCTCGAAGCGGGCAGCGCCGTCATGGACCACGGCCACTGTCCAGGTCGGGTGAGAGTGCGGCACATACTGGTGCCGCACGAACCGCGCATGCAGGGCCTCGACTCCGGGAAGCTCCTGCGGTCGGAAGTACGTAGCCTGCTCGGCCGACGATGCCACGACCAAACCCTATGCCAAGCTCAGCTGAGCCGCCGCTTGACCCGGCCGTTGGCCGGCAGCAGAATCGAACCCCATCGAGCAGCCGGAGGGAAATGCTGTGATCCACGATTCACTCCTTGATCTCGTCGGGGACACGCCGCTGGTGCGGCTCTCCCGGATCAACCCCAGACTCCGGGCGCAGCTGGTCGCCAAGGTCGAGTACTTCAACCCGGGCGGATCGATCAAGGACCGGGTCGCTGTCGCGATGATCGACGCCGCCGAGCGCGACGGTCTGCTGAAGCCGGGCGGCACGATCATCGAGCCCACTTCCGGTAACACAGGGACGGGCCTGGCAATCGCCGCGCGGCTCAAGGGCTACAACGTGATCGCGGTGATGCCGGACAAGATGTCGCGCGAGAAGATCGATCTGCTGCGCGCCTACGGTGCCGAGGTCGTGCTCGCGCCGACGGACGTGCCGCCGGAGTCGCCGCGCTCCTACTACCGCGTTGCCGACCGCCTGGCCGCGGAGATCCCGGGCGGATTCCAGCCCAACCAGTACCGCAACAAGGCCAACCCGCAGGCGCACTACGACTCGACGGGCCCCGAGCTCTGGGAGCAGACCGAGGGCAAGATCACGCACCTGGTGATCGGCGTCGGCACCGGCGGCACCATCACCGGCACCGCCCGCTACCTGCGCGAGCGCAATCCGAACCTTGTAGTCGTGGGCGTCGATCCCGAGGGCTCGATCTACACCGGCGGCGAGGAGGGCGTGCACCCCTACCTGATCGAGGGCGTGGGTGAGGACTTCTGGCCCCAGACCTTCGATCCGAGCGTCGTCGACCGCTGGGTGATGGTCTCGGACAAGGACGCTTTCCTGACCACGCGGCTGGTCGCGCAGGCCGAGGGCATCCTGATCGGCGGCTCGGGCGGCATGGCGCTCCACGGAGCGCTGGAGGTCGCCGGAGAGCTCGACGACCCCGAGGCGCTGGTCGTCGTGATCCTTCCAGATGGCGGCCGCTCCTACCTCTCGAAGGTCTTCTCTGACCCATGGATGAAGCAGCACGGCTTCCTCGACCGCGACCACGACCTGCTCGTCGGTGATGTGCTCACCCAGAAGCGGGAGGCGGGCCAGACGCCGACGTTCGTCAGCATCGAGGCCGACCATCCGGTGCGTGAGGCCGTGACGCTGCTGCACCAGCACGGGCTCTCCCAGCTGCCGGTGATCAGTGCCGGCAACGGCGGTCATGTGATCGGTGCGGTCGGCGAGCGTGGGTTGCTGCGCCACGCGGCCAGCAATCCATCGCTGCTCGACGACACGATCGAGCAGGTGATGGAGCCGCCGTTCCCGTCCGTATCTGTCGAAGACCCTGTGCGTGCAGCGATCGAGCTGCTGGTCGGCGATCAGCAGGCGCTGCTCGTGACCCGCGATGGCACGCCCGAGGGGATCGTCACGCGCACGGACCTGCTCGAGGCGCTCGCAACCTGAACGCGTGCACGCGCGACCTAAACGCCCACCCGCGACCCGAAGGCTCACCCGCGACCTAAGATCGGACTCATGAGCAGCGACCACTCAGACTCCCTCGGCTTCGGGACGCGCGCCGTCCACGCGGGCCTCACGCCGGACCCGAGCTACGGCTCGGTGATCCCGGCGATCCACCAGACCTCCACCTACCGTCAGCCACGCCCGGGCACGTTCGTCGAGGACTACGACTATTCGCGCTCGGCCAACCCGACGCGTAAGGCGCTCGAGGACGCGCTCGGCTCGCTCGAGGGCGGGCTCGCTGTCGCGTTCTCCTCCGGCCTCGCCGCCGAGCACGCGGTGATCACAGCAACCTGCAAGGCGGGCGCGCACATCGTGCTCCCGACCGACCTCTACGGCGGCACCTACCGCCTGATCGACAAGGTGCTGACGAACTGGGGCCTGAGCTACAGCATGGTCGACCAGACCGACCCGGAGGCGTTGGCCGCCGCGATCACCGACGAGACCAGGCTGATCTGGGTCGAGACTCCCACCAACCCACGCCTCGATGTCGTCGACATCAAGCAGGTGGTGGCCGCCAAGCGCCACGCGCTGGTGGCGGTCGACAACACGTTCGCCACCCCCGCCAACCAGAACCCGCTGGCGGATGGGGCCGACTTCGTGGTGCACTCCACCACCAAGTACCTGGGCGGGCACTCGGATGTGGTCGGCGGCGCGGTGATCACCGCCGACGAGGAGTCCTACGAGCAGCTGCGCTTCATCCAGAACTCGGTCGGCGCCGTCCCCGGCCCCTTTGATTGCTTCCTCGTACACCGCGGCCTGCGCACCCTGCATCTGCGCATGGCGGCCCACGCCAGAAGCGCCGCCGCCGTCGTCGAGTACCTGAACGAGGTGCCCGAGGCCAGTGACGTGCGTTGGCCCGGCTTCAGCGGCATGGTCAGCTTCAGGCACCCCCTTGCCGAGGAGATCGTCGCCCGCACCAAGCTCTTCACGCTCGCCGAGTCACTCGGCGGCGTCGAGTCGCTGATCGAGGTCCCGCAGGCGATGACGCACCAGTCGGTCGAGGGCTCGGCCGCGGCCGTCCCGCCCGACCTGATCCGCCTCAGCTGCGGGATCGAGGACCCGGAGGACCTCGTCGCCGACCTGCGCCAGGCGTTCGCGTCCGCCCGATCGCTGGGTCCGCCGGCCGTCGGCCTCCCGAGCTAGCCGTTTTCCTCGAGCGCGTTTCCCTCGGGCGCCCCGCCGCTGCTGGGGCGCCCGAACCGCAGCTGGTTGTTGTCGAAGTCGCGGATGCTGAACTCGCGGATATCCCACGGCTTGTCCTCGACCAGCTCGCTGATCAGACCAACCGGCTCCCCGGCTGCGAATCGGCGCTTGACCTCCGCGATCAGCCTGGCGTGATGCCCTCTCGCCTGACCGCGATCAGCTCCAACATCCGCCACTCGGCATGCAGTTCGTCGACCCGCGCGGTGTGGACGTACACCTCGGAGTAGCTCGATAGGGCTCGAGCTCCGGGGCCGCGCGCAGGTGCAGCTGTAGGCGCTCCCGCTCGGCGAAGCCGTAGCCGGCGTCGTAGCGGCGAACGCTGAAGCCGAGCCGCGCGTAGAACCGCATCGCCGCGTCCAGGTCGCGCACCGGGAAGACCGGTGCGGCACGTCTAATCCCGATCGGGCCGTCTGGGTGCCCGTGACTGGACATCGCTCAGCGAGCCTACGGAAGATGGCCGCGAGCTTCACCTTCTTGTCGCTGCTGGCATGACGGGGATTGCGCCTTCGTGGGTCTGGGCCTCGTCCTCGCCGTGCTCAGCATTCGGGAAGAGCACGACGGACGACGCGCTTGAGAAGGCGTTAACATGAAGGAAGATTCTTCATCACGCACTTAATGAAGGGAAAGTCTTCATCGGTAACAGAATGAAGGAAAAGCCTTCATTCCTGTCGAAAATCAGATCAGCCCATGTCCGAACGTCTCGAACAATCACGAATCACGCTCATCGGCGACATCGTCGACTCGAAGTCCCACCCCCACAGGTCTCGGTTGCAGCGAGATATGCGGGACGCGCGGAACCTTGTGAATGGGTTAGTCGAGGCGATTCAACCTGCTTACGTCACTGCTGGGGACGAGTTCCAAGCCGTATATGCCGGCCTGGCTGATGCAGTCTCTTGCGAGCATGCTTCTGCGTTTGGTCCTCCTCGGCGGAACGACCCGGGTTGATACGCGCTATGGGCTCGGGCGTGGTGACTTCACAGTCTTCGCGGAAGATGGGCCCTTCATCGAACAGGATGGTCCCGGATGGTGGGCAGGCTCGCGCTGCGATTGATCATGTAAAGGACGTCGGGGAGCGGTCGCGTAGCGCCTCGCCACACACGTGGGCTCACAGTTGGGAGGAGAACGACGAGCAAACCGGTTGGGCGAACGCATTCTTCGTGACACGGGACGCCCTAATAAACGGGATGAGTGCTCGCCAATGTCGATTACTCACAGATTTGATCCGTGGCAAGACGGTCGCCGAAGCCGCTGCTAGCGAAGGTTTGAGCCCTTCAGCCGCATCGCAAACGCTCAGGTCTGGAGAGGCCTACGCCTTGGTCGACGCTCACGCCACTCTACGTGGAGATGACGGATGATTGCCGTCATCTGCGTCCTTCTCGCTTTCGGTACGTCCGACATCGTTCGAGCGAGTAAGGCCGGCCAAGCCACGGTCATCGCCTCATTGGCGATAGCGGTGCTGTCCGCCTTATGCGCCCACTGGTTAGGCCTAACAGCCTGGCGACCGATCGCGCTAGGCGCATCACTATTTGTATCGCTTGTCGTCTGGCTCATTCCAAAACGCGAAATGACCTGCGAAGCAATGGGGGTACATATTGGTCCCGGTATCCAACTCGCGGTGCTATGTGGTCTCGTTGCTGTGTCTCTGGGTCTCGCTGGCCAGATCCCGAACGTCGGCGGGCCGTTCAGTCGGTGGTTCAACCATCTTCCGCTCCCAGGTGTCCACCAGGCGACCGCCACCCAGGCCGCGCTAGCAATTGCGGCAGCTGTCTTCCTACTTCACACAACGAACCGGGTCATCAGGCTTGTACTGGTCGTTGTTGGCGCTGAAGCAGAGAAGGGCGAGAACAAGCTCAAGGGCGGCCGTTACATCGGCCCAATCGAGCGGCTTATTGTGGCGGCGCTCATGCTTGCCGGGAGCCTCGAAGGCGCAGGACTAATCATCGCCGCCAAGGGGTTTATCCGCCTGCCCGAGATCCGCTCAGGTATCGATCAAGGAGACGGCGAAGCCGATGTCGTAGCGGAGTACTTCCTGATTGGCACACTCACGAGCATTCTGATCGCCGGTGCGCTTGCGGCATTGATCCTTGCTGCACCTTAGATGGTCGGTGCCGAGCGGCTGGCGCACATCCCGAGCTCGCTGCTCGCCTCGCAGACGCCGAACCCAGAGAGCCACACCCGGGCGAGGGACAGACCAGTGAGCGACAGCGCACGCGGGACAGGGCGCCGAGACGGCCGCAGAGCCGTCCGCCGCTGAAACGGCGAAGATCGTCGTCATGGCCTCCAGCACAGACGTGATCCTGGCCCGCCTGCGGCGGGTGCCCGAGGGGTTTGTCACCACCTACGGCGACCTCTCACCCGGTGCGCCGCGGCAGGCCGGGCGCGCGCTCGCGCGCGCCACCGACGAGGAGTTGCCGTGGTGGCGCGTGGTGCACAGTGACGGCACCTGGGTCAAGGGCGAGCGCCAGCGCAAGCTGCTCGAGGCCGAGGGCATCCCGATCAATGGCGAGCGGGTTGTGATGCGGGAGGCGAGGATCGACCCGGAGGTGATCCTTTGACGATCTCGTCGTCCGACCCTCGGCCATTCCCGCCGTCCGACCCTCGGCCCCGCCGTCCGACCCTCACCCGCTGACCCTCAGCGCTCGGGCAGCGTCCGCGGCAAACCGAAGGGACCGAGCACGCTGTTGTCGAATCGGGTGATCGCCGAGATAGCGTCGCCCGCGAGCGTGAACACGAGCACGCCGTAGGCCCGGAACAGTCCGCTTGCCTCGTCGCGCACGTAGAACCCGAACGCGGGCTGCAGGTTGGCGCGCGTTTGCAGCACGCGGAACTCGCGCCCCGGACGGAAGGCGACGGACGACATGAACTGAGCGGTCAGCTCGCGACCCTGGTACTCGAGCGGGGCGGGTGGCATCCGCATCCAGACGTCCTCGGTCAGCAGCGCAATCAGCGCGTCGACGTCCGCCGTCTCATAGGCGATCGTCAGCTTCCGCAGCAGTTCGCGCTCCTCGGGCGAGTCGGGCCGCGGCGGCGGTGATTGGCGCATCTCCGGGTCGTCGGCCATCGTTGCGCGCGCCCGCTTGAGCGCGCTCGTCACCGACTCCTCGGTCGTCTCCAGCATGTCGGCGACCTCCGACGCGTGGAAGCCCATCACGTCGCGCAGGATCAGCGCCGCGCGCTGGCGCGGTGGCAGCGTCTGCAGCACGGTGATGAACGCCAACGAGATCGATTCGCTCGCGGCGTAGAGCGCCTCTGGTCCAGGCGCGGAATCGGGCAGACCCTCGAGCAGCACGTCGGGAATCGGCTCAAGCCAGATGATGTCCGTCTCCCTGGTTGGCACGGGGATCACAACGTCACCGAATTGAGGCTCCACCGGCGCTCGTCGATCCGAGGCGCGCAGGCTGTTGAGGCAGCGGTTGGTGGCGATTCGGTACAGCCACGTGCGCAGCGAGGCGCGCTGCTCGTACCCGTCGAGCCCCCGCCAGGCCGCGAGCAGCGTCTCCTGCAGCGCGTCCTCGGCGTCCTGGAGCGAGCCGAGGATCCGGTAGCAGTGGACGTGCAGTTCGCGGTGGAACGGCTCGGTCAGCTCGGCAAAGGCCTGCTCGTCGCCCGAGCGGGCGCGATCGAGGAGCAGTTCGGTCACGGTCGCATCCTTTCATGTCGGTCACTCGAAGAACAGACACCGCGCCATGCGAAAACTGGGCGCTGCCGCGCGAAAAAGTTTCTCCTGTGAAGAACGCCCAGTTTGCGACCGGGCCTGTGTCTGCATTGCAGTAACCGTCATCAGGCGCCGCAAAGGTGCCAACAACAGGAGGCAGACATGCCCAGTTACGTATTCACCTACCGCCAGCCCACGGGCCAGGCACTCGACATGGCCGCGGCAGACGCGTGGTTCAAGTGGTTCGACGACATCAGTGAACACATCACGGTGCCCGGCTCCGCGGTCTCGAACGCCCGCCAGCTCGGCAACGTCGAAGGCGGTCAGAGCATCAGCGGCTTCACGGTGATCACCGCCCGGGACATGGATCACGCGGCCGAGATCGCCAAGGGCTGCCCGGCGCTGCAACAGGGCCAGGGGCTCGAGGTCGGCGAGCTGCTCGAAGTTCGGGCCGCGGCGTAGCGATCGCGGAGACAAGGAGAGCAGCACGATGACAACTGAAACCCGCACCCGGCCGGCGACAGGGAGCTCGAGGCAGACCCTCACCGTGCTGCTCACCTGCGTCGCCAACTTCATGGTCACGCTCGACGCGCTCGTGGTCGTGACCGCATTGCCGTCGATCCACCGCTCGCTCGGCGGTGACATCACCACGCTGCAGTGGACGCTGACCGCGTACGCGATGGCGTTCGGCGCTGGCATCATGACCGCGTCCGCGCTCGGGGACCGCTTTGGCCGCCGGCGCGTCTACGTGTTCGGCCTGGCTGTGTTCACGGCCGCGTCAGCGATGTGCGCGCTGGCACCGAACGCCGGCCTGCTGATCGGCTTCCGCGTACTGCAGGGGATCGGCGCCGCCTGCGTGATGCCGCTCGGCATGACGCTGCTGACCTCCGCGTTCCCGCCCGAACGCCGTGGCGCGGTGGTCGGGCTCTGGCAGGGGATCGCCGGGCTTGCCGTGGCCTCCGGGCCGCTTGTCGGCGGCGCACTCACCCAGGGCGCGAGCTGGCACTGGATCTTCTGGGTCAACGTCCCCGTTGGTGTGCTGGCCGCGATCGGCGCGCGGCTGTATCTGAAGGAGAGCTACGGTCCCCGCAACCCGCTCGACCTGCCCGCGCTCGTGCTCGTCACGGTTGGCGTCGGCACGCTGATCTGGGGCGTGGTCTCCGGCGGCCAGGATGGCTGGGGCTCGACCGGCAACGTCGTCGGGATCGCTGTTGGCCTGGCGGCCCTGGGGGGCTTCGTGCGGCGCGAGGCGCGTGTCCGCCATCCGATGATCCCGCTGAGCCTGTTCGCCAACCGGACGTTCTCATCGGCCGTCGGCACGCAGTTCCTGATGAGCGCCTCGATCTATGCGGCGGCGTTCGTCATCAGCGAGTTCTTCCAACTCGGCCTCGGCAACTCGCCGCTCACGGCCGGTCTCGAAGTTCCTGCCGTGGACGGCCACGCCGCTGGTGTTCGCGCCGTTGGCGGGCGTTCTGTTCGATCGCGTCGGAGCGCGCGTGCTGGTCGTCCCGGGGCTCCTGATGCAGGCGGGCGGCTTTGCGTGGATCGTGTCACTGGCGGCGAACCACGCTGGCTACTCGAGCTACATCGTGCCGTTTGTGATCGCCGGCATCGGGATCTCCCTGTCGATGCCGTGCGTGGCCGCCGCCGGTCTGAGCGCCGCGCCGCACAGTCTGTTGGGCAAGGCTGCCGGCACGATCAACACGCTTCAGCAGTTCGGGGCGGTGTTCGGCGTCGCAATCGCGACGGCGGTGTTCAACGCCCACGGGAGCCTGGCAAATCCTGCAGCGGTGGCCGACGGCTTCAAGCCGGCGCTCGGCGTCGCGGCAGGGCTCTCGCTACTGGGCGCGGTTGTCGCGATTGGGATCGGCAGGAGCAGGGTGGCTAGCTCGGAACGCCGTCCGGAAGCTCCACTGGCTGTCGCGACAGCGATCCCTGCGACACAAGCACAAGGACCAGGAGCGAGATAGCCGCCATCAGCAGGAACGCGATCGCCGGCTGATGAACGACCGCCTGCACGAGCAGCGCGATCACGATCCCGCCGGCGTTTCCTGAGAGCCAGATCAGAGCGGTGGCGCTGGTCCCAGCGGGACCGGCGCGCCGCTCTGCGATCTCCAGGATCACCGGCAGCGCTGAGAGCATCAGGAAGCCCGATGACCGCCGCGCCCGCCGCCACCGCAGGCACCCACTTCCACACGGCGAACAGCACGCAGGCAAAGCAGGTCGCCAGCCCGGCGGCGCGGAACAGCAGGCCATCCTTTCGCGCGCGGATCACCGCGGTCGGCAGTATCACGGAGCCGGCGACACCCGCGACGACCGCCCCGACGAGGATCCAGCCGGCGGTCGAGGCCGAGATTCCAGCGGGCTTCAACAGCGTCTGGAGCCAGGTCGTGAGCGCGATGAACAGCCCGAAGCCGATGAACGAGATCAGCGCCAGCCGCCGGATCCCGGGCTCGCGCCAGACGGTGTTCAGGCCGAACAGGCCGGTCACGTCGCCACTCACCTTCATCCCTGGGCTGAGCACGAAGACCACGAGCATGGCCAGCGTCGTCACGACGGCGAACACCGCGTCGATCACCAGCAGCGTGTGGATGTGGGAGCCGCCGATCGCTGAGCCCAGCACCAGCGACAGCAGCATCCCGAGGAAGATCCCGGCTGAGCCGATCGCGATTCCGACCGGCCGCGTGCGTTCGCCCAGGTAGGCACTCGCCAACCCCGTGACGGCGTTCAGGATGAATGGCTGGGCGATGGCAATCAGCACCTGGCCGGCAAGCGCCCAGGCGAACGTGTCGCCGCCCAGGCGCAGCACGCCGCCGGCCGCCGTCAGCACGGCACCCGCCGCCAGCACCGGGCGGAACCAGCGATCCAGCAGCGACGCGGCCGGAACCGCCAGCACCACATACAGCAGCGGGAAGATCTCAGCCAGCCAGCCGATGTCGTTGACGCTGACGCCGTAATGGTGGGCGGCCGGCGTCGTGATCGGCGTGAACGTCAGCCACAGCATCTGGTTGGCCGCGCCGACCAGCGCGTAGGTCGCGATAACCGACCAGCGGTCGGTCGCGGCCAGCGGGCCGCGACCGGCACCAGCGACCCCATTCCTCACAGAAAGCACTGCCCCTCTCCCCGGTACGTGGGCACCTCGTCGACTACCTCGTTGCCGCGCACAAGATAGAGGCGGTTGAAGCGCTCGCACAGCTCGCCGGCCTTGGCGTGGCGCATCCATACGCGGTCGCCGATCCTCAGCGTGTTGGCGACCGTCCCGAGCAGCGGCGTCTGCGTCTCGCCCGCGCCCTCCTGCGGATCGAGCTTGAGACCCGCGGGCCACCACGGACGGGGGAGACGGTCGGCGCCCCGCCGGTCCCGAGGCCGGGTAGCCGCCACCCAGCGCCGTGACCACGCCGGCGCCGGGACGGCGCACGACCGGCAGCGTGTAGAACGCCGCCGGGCGGGGCCGAAATCGCGTGTAGTCGTCGAACAGCGCCGGCCCGAACAGCCCAGATCCCGCCGTCAGCTCGCTGACCCAGGGCTCGGCCGATGAGGACTCGAGGCTCCCGGTCCCGCCGGCATTGACGAACCGCAGCTTGCCGGCGACGGCCTCGACCGCGGCGACCAGCTCGCGTCGGCGCTCGCGCAGCTCCCGCCGTGACGTCGCCTGCATGGCCCGGATCGCCAGCCCGCGCAGCGGCCGCCCGGCCGGGTGGTCACCGACGCCGGCGATCTGGCCCTCGTAGGCCATCATCCCGACCAGCTGAAGCCCGGGCCGGCGCGCGATCTCACGCGCGAACGCGGCTGCCTGCTCGGGCGTGTGCAGCGGCGAGCGCCGCGGCCCGACCCGCACGCGCCCACCGAACAGCCACAGCCCGGCGTCGGCCTCGATGCACACGTTCATCTCGCCCCCCAGCGACTCGAGCAGGCTCGAGGTGCTCGACGGCGTCGACCATGACCGCGATCTTCTCCTCGGGCGTCCCGCTGGACGCCCGAGTCGCCGCAGCGCTCAGTGCGGCGCGGTTGACGCTCGGGTAGCCGACCACGACGTCGCGCACCCCGTGGTCCGATAGCCACAGCGCCTCATCGACGGTCAGCGCCAGCACCCCACGGAAGGCGCCGTCCTCGCCGGCCAGGAGGCGCTCGAGCAGGGGGCGGCAGCGAAGCGATTTGCTCGCAACGCGGATCGCCTTGCCGCCGGCGCGACGCGCAAGCGTGGCACGGTTCTCGTCGTAGGCGTCCAGGTCCACGCAGGCGAACGGCGGCTCGAGCTCCGCGCACGCCTGCGCGAGTCGCTCGTGTTGATCGAGACGACGTGCTCAAGGTCAGCATGTTCTAATGGTTGAGGATTTCAGCTGCGGCCTGGAAAAACTGGGACGGGCGTCAGCGTGCATTCCCCAAACATTCGAGCAGCCCGGTGATAACGCGGAGCTCGCCGGCGTGCTGGAGCGCGCCCGCCAGGCGGGCCGCAGGGTCCGAGTCGCCGGCTCGGGGCACTCGTTCACAGGGCTCGTGCCCACCGACGGCACGCTCCTTTCACTCGAGCGCATGAACCGGGTTCTGGATGTGGACGCTCGTCCGGCCTGGTGCGCGTCGAGGCCGGGATCACGATCGGCGAGCTCAATGCCGTACTCGACAGCCATGGGCTGGCCTTCGAGAACCTCGGTGATATCGACAAGCAGTCGATCGCCGGCGCGACCGCCACCGGCACGCACGGCACCGGCAGCCGCCTGCGCAACATCTCCTCGCAGCTCCATGCCGTCGAGCTGATGCGCGCCGACGGGACAGTGGTCACACTCGACGAGGCTTCAGATCCGGACGGCTGGCGCGCGGCGCGGGTGAGCCTGGGCGCGCTCGGGGTCGTCACGGCGGTGACGCTCAGGACGGTCCCCGCCTACCGGTTACACGGCGTCGACGGCCCGGCGCCGCTCGAGCAGACGCTCGAGCAGCTGGACGAGCTGCCGGAGGCGCACGACCACTTTGAGATGTATTGGTTCCCCTACAGCGACACAGCACTGCTGCGGCGCAACGACCGCACCGAGCGCGATCCCGGGCGGCGCTCCAAGGCGCGCGCGTACCTCGAGGACATCGTGCTCGTGAACTACGGGCTCGGTGCCTTCTCGCGGCTCGGTCGCCGCTATCCGCGGCTGATCCCACAGCTGAATCGCACCGTCACGCGCATCGCGGGCTCGAGCGATCGCACCGATATCTCACATCGGATCTTCGTCTCGCCGCGGCTGGTGCGCTTCACCGAGATGGAGTACGCGATCCCGCGTACTCACGCCGCCGAGGCGATCCGTGCGATCCGCCAGGGAATCCAAAGCCGCCGGCTGGCGATCAACTTCCCGATCGAGGTGCGCTTCGTCGCCGCTGACGACGCCCTGCTCTCACCGGCGCACGGACGCGACACCTGTTACATCGCCGTGCACGCCTTCGACCAGATGGAGTACGAGCCGTACTTCCGCATGGTCGAGGAGATCATGGACGGCTTCACGGGCCGCCCCCACTGGGGCAAGCGCCACTTCCAGACGGCCGCGACCCTCGCCCCGCGCTACCCCGAGTGGGACCGCTTCCAGGCTGTGCGTGCCCGCATGGACCCGGAGGGGCTGTTCACCAACGCCGAGCTCGACCGCGTGCTGGGGCCGGTGCGCGCCTGACCTCAGCGTGCTCAAATCGTCAAATCGACCCGGTCACCCGTCGATTTGACGAGATCTGCACGAAAATCGCGCGCTTTTCGGCAAAGTTGCATAACGCCGGGCCGATTTGTCGGTTTAAGCTGGTTCGTGGGGCCCAACGGGCGCTCGGGCGGCTCCGGCCGAATACGCTCTAAAGCGTGGCGGTCACCTCCTCACCGACCCGGCGCGACGAACTCCGCGCATTCCTGCGGTCGCGACGCGCGCGGCTGACGCCGGCTGAGGTCGGTCTGCCCGATGACGGCGCCCGCCGCCGCACGCCGGGACTGCGGCGTGAGGAGCTGGCGGCGCTCGCAGGGGTGGGGGTCTCGTGGTACACGTGGCTCGAGCAGGGCCGTGACATCCATCCCTCGCCCGACGTGCTCGAGGCGCTTGCCCGGGCGTTGCGGCTCGATGCCGCCGAGCGCGCCACGCTGTTTGCGCTGGCGCGGACCGAGCTGCCGCTGCCCGCGGCCGACCTCGACAACGCCGAGAACGACCATGAACCGCTGATCCAGCTGGTCGAGGGGCTCCACCCGACGCCCGCCTACCTTCTCGGGCCGATGACGCGGATCCTGGCCTGGAACGGGGCCGCCTCGGCACTGTTCGGCTCCCCACACCACATTCCCGCCGAGCGGCGCTCGCTGCTGTGGATGCTGCTGGTCGATCCGGGAGACGCGAGCGACAATCCCGGCCGCAGGGGCACAGCCCACAACATGGTCGCCCGCTTCCGTACCGAGTACGCGCAGCACGCGGGCGAGCCGGCGTACGAACGCTATGTCGAGGCGCTGAAGGCCAACAGCGCCTGGTTCGGGCAATGGTGGGACGAGCACGAGATCTCAGACACACAGCGCGGCACCAAGACGCTCGATCACCCGACCCACGGTCGCCTGAGCTGTACCACGCCCAGACGGTGCCGACAGGCTCGCCCGAACTGCGGCTGACGATCTACGCACCGGCCGACGCGGCCACGCGCGCCGCGTTGGCCACGCTCGCCTGAGTCGAGGCGGAAATTCGGCGCCGACTCAACCTTTGCCGGTGTCCGAAGCCTTTATAGGTTGATGAACCAAGACGAATTCGACAGCTTCGTCGTCCGTAACGCCAACAGCCTCCTGCGGACCGCCTACCTGATCGTCGGCGATCTCCATGAAGCCGAGGACCTCGTCCAGGAGACGCTGTTCAAGGTCGCCTCCAAGTGGCCTCGGGTCAGCGGCATGGAGAATCCCGACGGCATACGCCCGGCGGATCCTCGTCAACCTGGCGCTTCACGGGCGCTCGAAGCGGTCACGGAACCGGGCCGAGCTGAGCGCAGTTCCGCCTGACGAGATGGCCTCGGGCGCGGCCAGCCTCGATATCGATGACGACCTGTCAGACGCATTGGCGGGACTCCCGCCGCGTCAGCGAGCGGTGCTCGTGCTCCGCTACTTCCTCGACCTTCCCGAGGCCGAGGTGGCGGCAGCGCTCGGCTGCTCGCTGGGCACCGTCAAGAGCAGCGCCTCACGTGGGCTGAAGCGGCTCGAAGAGACGCTACGCCCTAAGAACCACTATCGGAGCATCGCATCATGAGCGAGATCGAGCACGACCTCCGCACATGGATGCAGGAACGCGCAGCACGCGTTCACGCATCCCCGGAGATCCTTCAAACCGACTACCGGCCGCGAACACGACGCAGCTGGCGACCCAGGCTGGCGATCGGCGGCAGCGTTGCCGCATTGGCCGGCACGGTGACCGCCGTCCTGTCACTCGCCGGCGGGGCGAGCACGGCGTTCGCCGGCTGGAGCGCCCAGCCGACCAAGGCAAGCCCCGCACAGCTGCAGGCGGCCCAGAGCTACTGCGCCGCGAACATCCCCAACCCGAACACCACGACGCAGCAGCTGGTCGACAGCCGCGGGCCGTACACGATCATCGTCTACGCGGGGCCGGCCGGGTCCACGCAGACCTACAACTTCTGCACGGTCGGGCCGGCGTTCCAAAACGCGTCGGGGTGGACCAGTTATCCGCCGGTGACACCGGCTGCGGGGCAGCTGTTCCTGTGGAGCGACCACACCTCAGTCTCCAACGGCCAGCCGTACGGCACGATGATCGCTCAGGCCGGCGCGGGCGTCACGGCGGCGAACCTGACGCTCACCGACGGGACCGTGGTCACCGCGACCGTACAGAACGGATGGGTCGCGGCCTGGTGGCCGGGCAACGGTCATGTTGCCTCGGCACAGCTGACGACGCCGACCGGGACGCAGACGCAGACGTTCAACTACCCCTGCGACATCCACAACTGCAGCGGCGGTCCCCACGGCGGCGCCAAGGGTGGCGGACCCGGCGGAGGCTGACAGTGACCGGCGACGTCCGCCGTTTGTGCGCGACGATCGCCCTGGCAGGTGTTTGCGCGGCCGGACTCGCTGCATGCGGGTCCGGCCGCAACCCGTCTAAGCTGCGCGGCCGTGAGCGTGTGGAAGTCCACCGCGGAGGAGCTGCTGCAGCGCGCCTCATCCGCTGACCCGACACCCGGCGGCGGTTCGATCGCTGCGATGACGGCCGCTTTTGGACTGAGCCTGGTGCGGATGACGATCGAGATAACCGGCTCGCCTTCCGTGAGTGACGCCGGCGCCCGGACGCAGCTCGCCGATGCGCAGGACCGCGCCCGTGAGCTGCAGGCGGGGCTCGTCGCGGCGGCGATCGCGACATCGCCGAGTTCGAGGCGCTCATGGCGGGCTACCGGATGCCACGTGAGACCGACGAGCAGCGGGCGGCTCGCCGCCGCGCCATCGACGACGCCACCGTGACCGCCACCGAGGGGCCACTCGGTATCGCCGAGGCCTCTGTCATGGGGATTGCCCTGTGCGACCAGATCGAGCCGCTGGTCAAAGCCACCGTGATCAGCGATGTGCAGGCCGGCCGCGACCTGCTGCGGGGCGCCACGCTCGCCGCGTTGCGTACCGCCGACATCAATCTCGCCGCCCTCGAGCAGTCGGGACATCCCGAGAGAGCTGTTCTGTACGAGCGCCGAGATGCCGCCTACCGGGCAGCCACCAGCGGCGAGGAGCAAGGTTGACGGCACGGGTGATCGATGCCGCGGAGGTAGCGGCGCCGTTCCGCGCCGAGACGCGCGCGAGCGTCGCCCGGCTCGGCCGCGAGTTCCGGATCGTCGGGCTGCTCAGCCAGTCGGAAGGGCCGGCGCACACGTATGCGCAGTACGCCCGCCGTGGGGCCGAGGACGTCGGCATCACGATGGACCTCTGGCAGCTCGAGCCCGAGCGGGCGGCCGAAGCGATTCGTGAGGCCAACGCCGATCCGTCGCGTCGATGGAATCTTCCTCGTACTACCCGCTTGTCGACCGGGACGAGGACCGCTGGATGCGCGAGCTCGTTGATCCACGCAAGGACATCGAGGGGATGCACAGCTTCTGGAGCCGGCTCCTGTACGAGAACCGCCGCTACGTGGACGAGGCGAGCACCCTGCGGGCGATCCTGCCGTGCACCCCGTTGGGAATCCTGAAGCTGCTCGAGGAGGCCGGGTTGCGGACTCGCGGCAGCGGGAACCGCGCGCCTCTGGAGGGCGTCCGCGCCGTGTGTCATCAATCGCAGCGACATCGTCGGCCGGCCCCTCTCCGCCATGCTCGCCAACGACGGTGCCACCGTGATCTCGCTCGATCTGACGGGCGCCGTCGTGTTCGAACCGGCGATCGGGCGCCACTCGCACGTCGTGCGTGACACCGACCTCGACCGCGGCGCGGCCCTGCGTGAGTCCGACGCCGTGATCACGGGAGTGCCGTCACGCGAGTTCTCCCTGGTCACCGGAGAAGAGATCAAGCCCGGGGCGATCTGCGTGAACTTCTCCCAGTTCCGCAACTTCGACGACTCGGTGCTCGACACGGCTTCGGCATTCATCCCGCGTGTGGGACCGATGACCGTGGCGATGGCGACCCGCAATCTGGTCCGGCTGAACGGCCTGCGACAACCGGCCAGGTAGGGGCGGTCCAGCGGGACCGCCCCAACGCGTCAGCCAGGAAGTGGGTTGCCGAGCTCCTTGGCCTCGTCGAGCAGTGCCATGTCGAGCTCGTCGAGCTCGATGTCGCCGGCGGCCATGTTCTCCTCGAGGTGCGCGACCGTGCTCGTGCCGGGGATCAGCAGGATGCGATCGGAACGCTGTAGGAGCCAGGCGAGCGCGATCTGTGAAGGCGTCGCGCTGTATTTCTCTGCGACGTCGGCGACCGCTGGGTCGGCGGCCAGCTGCTGGGGCCCGCCGGAGAAGGCCGAGCCGAGCGGGAAGAACGGAACGAAGGCGATGTCGTGCTCCTCGCAGAAGGAGAGCACGTCCTCATCGCCGCGGTTGACGACGCTGTAAGCGTTCTGTACGCAGGCGACGTCGACCAACTCGATCGCTCGGCGGACACTCTCCGTCCCGGCGTTGGAGATGCCGATCAGGTCGAGCATGCCCTCGTTGCGCATGTCCTCGAGCGCCCCCAGCTGCTCGGCCAGCAGATCCTGGGAGTCGTCCTCCATGAGGCGCAGGTTGACGGCGTCCATCCGCTCGACCTGGAGGGTGCGCAGATTGTCTTCGAGACCCTGGCGTAGCTCGTCGGGACGGTTCCACTGAAGCCAGCCGCCCTGCTCGTCGCGGCGGGCCCCGAGCTTGGTCACCAGCTTGAGGTTCTCCGGGTACGGATAGAGCGTGTCGTGGATCAGCTGGTTCACGACATTGGGACCGTAGTACTGGGAGGTGTCGATGTGATCGACGCCGAGCTCGATCGCACGGCGCAGCACCGCACGGGCTGCCTCCGGGTCTCGCGGCGGGCCGAACACACCGGGGCCGGCGAGCTGCATCGCGCCGAAGCCGATGCGATTTATGGGCTTGTTGCCCAGATGGGATGTCTTGCTCATGAGCAGAGCTTGCGCCTCGGTTCGCGATCGGACAAGAAGTCGGCTGATCCTGTGATTCCCACCACCACGTTGCGGGAAGCTCAGGGCAGTGTCCAACACGAAAGGAGCTGCAATCGATGTCGAGTACCGACACTGCCGTGAGCATCCTCGATGACTCCCGGAAGCAGGAGCGCGAGCACGTCGTCGAGCTCCTGACCAAGGCTTATTGGATGGAGATCGAGACGGTGATGAACTACGTCGCCGGCTCGATCAACCCCGATGGCGTGCGCGCCCGGCGGATCGCCGAGTCGCTCGAGGAGGACGTCCAGGAGGAGCTCGGCCACGCGAAGCTCTTTGGTCAGAGGATCAAGGACCTGTACGGCGTGGTTCCGAGTTCGACCGAATTCAAGCCCGAGCAGGACTTCATGCGCCCGCCGGAGCACCAGACCGACGTCGTCGAGCTGATCCGCGGCGTGATCGAAGCCGAAACCGGCGCGATCGAGCACTACAACCGGATCATCGCCGAGACGGAGGAGATCGATCCGGTAACCCAGGACATGGTGATCGACATCCTCCACGACGAGGAGGGGCACCGCCGTCTGTTCGAGGGCTTTCTACGTGAATACGAGCAGGAAGGGAGGGCGTGATGGCGCACGAGCTCAGCGGTAAGAAGGTGGCGTTCCTGGCCGCTGACGGAGTCGAGCAGGTGGAGTTGGTCGAACCGCGCAGGGCGGTCGAGGAGGCCGGCGCCGAGACGGCGGTCGTCTCGATCGACTCCGGCGAGATCCAGGCCTTCAACCACCTCGACCATGGCGACAAGATCAAGGTTGACGTGACCGCGGACCGCGCCGATGCGTCGCAGTTCGACGCGCTCGTACTGCCGGGCGGGGTCGCCAACCCCGACTTCCTGCGGGGCGACAAAGATGCTGTGCAGTTCGTCAAGAGCTTCTTCGAGCAGGACAAGCCGGTGGGCGTGATCTGCCACGGGCCGTGGACTCTGGTCGAGGCCGACGTTGTGCGCGGTCGCACGTTGACCTCCTGGCCGAGCCTGCGGACGGACCTGCGCAACGCCGGTGCGGAGTGGGTCGACGAGGAGGTCCACGTCGATGGCCGCGTCGTTTCGAGCCGCAAGCCGGACGACCTACCAGCGTTCAATCGCAAGATCGTCGAGGTCTTTGCCGGTGGTGGCGCGTGAACTACGCCGGCGGTCAGTGAGCAGGCCGAAAAGGCGGTATCCCGTCTAGTCGTTCACAAGATCTTCACAATTGCCGCAAAGGCATGTAGCTTCGATCGCGATGCATTTTTCGCAATGGGATCTGCTCTGGCGACTGGGTCTAGCCCTCGTTCTATCCACGGTGATCGGCGTCGAGCGGGAGATCCGCCAGAAGAACGCCGGGATGCGCACGTACGCGTTGGTCGGCACGGGCGCGGCGCTGTTCATGCTGGTCAGCAGCTACGGGTTTGCGGATGTGCTCGAGAGCAAGCTGGTCGTGCTCGACCCGTCGCGCGTCGCGGCGCAGGTCGTCTCCGGCATCGGTTTCATCGGTGCCGGACTGATCTTCGTGCAGCGCGGCAACGTGCGCGGGTTGACCACAGCCGCCGGAGTCTGGGCGACGGCCGGAGTCGGGCTTGCCGCCGGTGGCGATCTTCCGATCGTGGCGATCGCCGGAACCTTTGTCTACCTGATCGTCTCGGTCGGCTATCCGTACATCACCAAGATCCTGCCGGGCACGGAGGCCCTGCTCTCGCCGTTGCTGATCACCTACGTCGACGGTGCGGGGGTGCTGCGCAGGCTGGTGGCCGAATGCTCAGCCCGCGGCTTTGCCATCTCCGACCTTTCGGTCGAGCACGAGGCCGATGAGGGCGTGGCCGGGGAGCAGCGGACAGTCACCGTCAAACTGGCGCTGCGCGGACGCGGATCGATAGCGCAACTCGGCGCCGAGCTCGACTCTCTCGACGGCGTGCTCAGCGTCCGCGCGGGCGACGTAAACGTCACAGCCTTGGCCGAAGCCTGACAACCCGTGCGGCTGCGTCGCGCCGACCACTCCCTCCCAGGGTTCGTGCGTGCGCGCCGCGGCCGCGGCTTTATCTACCTGGACGCAGGCGGCGAGCGCATCGGCGACAAGGACACGATCGAGCGGATCGAGCAGCTGGCGATCCCGCCGGCGTGGTGTGAGGTCTGGATCTGCCCCGATCCGCGCGGGCACCTGCAGGCAACCGGAATCGACGCCGCCGGGCGCACCCAATACCTCTACCACACGGTCTGGCGCGAGCAGCGCGACAGCCAGAAGTTCCGGGAGATGGAGGACTTTGCGCACGCGCTTCCGGGCCTACGCAGACGCGTGCGAGCTGCGCTGCGCTCGGGCGACGAACCGAGCCGTGAACGCGTCGCGGCCGGTGCCACTCGGCTGCTCGACGTCGGACTGTTCCGGGTCGGCAGCGAGCAGTACGCCGATGAGTCCGGGCACTTCGGGCTGGCAACATTGACGCGCGAGCACCTGCGCTGGAACAACGGCTGCGCTGTGTTCGACTATCTCGGCAAGAGCGGGGTCCGCCAGGGGCTGGAGATCTCCGATCCTGAGAGCGTCGAGTTGCTGCGGCGGCTCTCCAGGCGCCGATCCGGCCCACCCGAGCTACTGAGCTTCCGTCAGGGTCGAAAGTGGTGTCGGCTTGGCAGCGACGGCATCAACGACTACATCAAGGACAACGCCGGCGAGGAATTCAGCGCTAAGGACTTCCGCACCTGGAACGCGACGGTCCTGGCCGCCGCACGACTCGACCACTTCGAGCGGCGACCAACGCCAAGGCCGCGGTCGCGGCAGCGGGTGATCAAAGCGGTGGCCAAAGAAGTCGGTGAGATGCTCGGCAATACGGCGGCCGTGGCGCGGCGCTCATACATCGATCCACGCGTGCTCGACAGTTATCTCTCGGGAACCACGATCGGTGTCGAGATTGAGCACATCGAGTCGCTGACGGAGCTCGGTGATCGCCGTCGGCGTGAGGCTGAGCTGGCCGTCCTGCGGATGCTCCACTGACCGACTGATATCCACGTTTAAGCCGATGCTCGCGCGGCGACGGTCCAATACAGTGATGGCGTGCGCGTGATCGTCATCGGCGCCGGGATCGTTGGTTCGTCGCTCGCGCGTGAGCTGGCCGCCACCCGTGCTGTCGAGGTGACGGTGCTCGAGGCCGCCGAGGGGGACGACTCGCTCCGTGGCTCCACCGGCTACGCACCCGGGTTCATCGGGATTTACAACGACGCGCCGGTGCTCACCGAGTTGGCGCGGGACAGCGTGGCTGTCTACGAAGGCTTCCCACATGCGTTTCGCCGCACCGGCGGCCTGGAAGTTGCCACCACGGCTGATGGCGCGGATGAGCTCGCGCGACGAGCTGAGGGCGCGCGCGAGGAAGGCCTGCCTGTGGTGGAGGCCGGGGGCGTCGAGGTCAGCCAGCTCGCGCCTGGGGTGGTCGACACCGATCGCATGGTGAGCGCCTGGGCGTACGCCGACGACGCGGTTGCGTACTCGCGGCTGCTGGTCCAGGGAATCCGCGGGGAGGCTCGCACACGGGGTGCGCGCTTTGTCGCCGGCGCTGCGGTCACGGCGATCGACCGTGCTGATGGCGCGGACCTGCTGGTGACCGACGCGGGCGGGGAGCGCTTCGCTGCGGATGCCGTCGTTCTCTGCGGCGGGATCTGGGCACCGTCATTGGCA
Source organism: uncultured Actinomycetota bacterium (assembly GCA_963818135.1). Classification (GTDB taxonomy): domain Bacteria; phylum Actinomycetota; class Thermoleophilia; order Solirubrobacterales; family Solirubrobacteraceae; genus Palsa-465. The sequence continues at coordinate 178,503 of CAWFRF010000019.1, read as the reverse complement.
GCGCTGGTCGGGTCGGAGCTGCCCCTGATTCCGGTCGCACATCCCTACGTCTATTCGTTGCCGCGGGCGGACTTCCAATCGGGATCGTTCGTGCGATGGCCCGAGCATCACGTCTACGCCCGCGTGCACGGTGACCGCCTCGGCCTTGGGACGTACGACCACGTTCCGGTTCCGGTGGCGCAGGAGCAACTGACGGACGGGGCCGGGCTGGCCTGGGCCGCGGACAGCTTCGAGCAGGCGATCACCAAGGGCGAGGAGCTGCTGCCGGCCGGCAGCCGCTTTGAGCCCGGCTCGCGCGTGAACGCGGTTTTCGCGGTCAGTCCGGACAACCTGCCGCTGCTCGGGCCGCTCGGCGAGGCCCCAGGCGTGTGGAGCGCGCAGGGCCTTTGGCTGGCGCACGCGGCCGGCGGCGCCAAGGCGCTTGCGGCCGCGATCGTGAGCGGCGTGCCGCTCGCGCCCGAGCTCGACCCGAATCGCTTTGCCGGCAGAGACAACGACGAGCTGCGCGCCTCGGCGCTGCGGCTCTACAGCGACATCTACGCCAACGATGTCTTCCCGCGGCGTGCGCCCAGCGGCGAGAGCTCGTGCAGCTCGGCCTGAAGCTGATCGATGCGCCGCGCCGCCGTGTGCTCGCGCAGCACGCGCTGGCGTGCCCGCGCAGCTAGGGCAAGGCGTCCCTCGACCCCGGTCTCGATCAGCGCACGCAGCACGTCGTCGGCCGACTGCGCGACGATGATCTCCTTCTCCGGTACGAAGAACTCCTCGAGCCCGGGCCAGCGGTCGGAGATGATCGCAGTGCCCGACACCGCCGCCTCGAACAGGCGGACGCTTGGCGACCAGCCCGCCTGCTTCATCTCGGCTCGGGTGAGGTTGAGCGTGAAGCGCTGGGCGCCGTAGAAGACAGCGTGGCGACCGGGTGCGACGTGCTGGATGCGGGCGACGTTCGGCGGCCACTCGATGCTCTCGGGGTACTGCGGCCCGGCAACGACGAAACGGCGTGCGCGCAGCGCCTGCGCCGGCGAGAGCAGCAACGACTGAAGCCCCGGACGGCGATCCTCGCTGTAGCTCCCGATGTATCCGAGGTCCCAGCACGGCCGACTCGCGACTGTCAGATAGCCGCGCGGATCGACCAGCCCGTAGAACGCGACCGCTCGGCGGGCGCCGTAATCGTTCTCCAGAGTCGTCAACGTGGGTCCGCCGGTTGAGGAGAGGTACAGGTCGAAGCGCGGGATCAGCTCCGGCGTCAGGTACTCATGGTCGCCAGCGGCCAGCTTGGCGAGCGTCATCGGCGTCTCGATGTCGTAAAAGGCTGTGTGGCCCTCAGTGGTCGACAGCACGTACTCCGCAACGGTGACGCCCTCGGGTACGTGCGAGCCGATGATCACCAGGTCGGCCTCGGCGATGTCGTTGCCGGCGACGTGGGCCAGCTCGTCGACCGAGCCGTAGAGGCAGAGACCGGCCCCGCGCAGCTCGCGCAAATCCCTGCTGTTCTCGTACAGCGGAACGTCGCGTTCGCAGAACAGCACCTCGTGCCCCCGCGAAGCGAGTTCCCGTACCAGGCCGCGGTAGTTGGTGGCGTGACCGTTGCCCCACGAGGACGTGATCGAAAGACCCAGGAATACGACCTTCACGATGTGCCCTCCGAGGCGGGCTCCGTGTTCACGACTGTCCGCACGTCGAGACTCAGCATGACACCGATTGTCCCGTGCATGTGGACAACTCGCGCAGTTTTTCTGGCAAACGAAAGCCAGTTTCTCGCAGCAAAAGCCATGGTTCTCGCGTCACTCCCGATAAGAGCACGGCTCACATCACCTATTCGCGCGGCGGCGGGGTATGGATCATTTCTGTGGGAACGGGGCTGATTTCGTCGTCTATGCAATCCGGTTTCGCCCCAGAGGCGCTGGGGAAGGTCCAGATGCATATGCCGTCACAACTTCATACCCTCAGAGAGCACGGCCAAAGCCCGTGGCTCGACTTCATCACCAGGCGCCTTCTGCAGGAAGGCGAGCTCGCCGAGCTGATCACTCAGGGGGTCGTCGGGGTCACCTCCAACCCGACGATCTTCCAGAAGGCGATCGCCGACGACGATCTCTACAACGACCAGCTGCAGCAGCTCGCGGCGGAGGGTCGCGACCCGTATGACGCGTTCATCGAGATCGCGGTCGAGGACATTCGCAGCGCCTGCGATCTGTTCGCCGTGACGTTTGCTGCGGTGAGTGAGAACGGCATTCGCGATGGCTGGGTGTCGCTCGAGGTCGATCCCCGCGTTGCGCACGACGCGCAGCGCACGCTCGCCGAAGCACGGCGCTTGCACGAGCTGGTCGACCGGCCCAACCTAATGATCAAGATCCCGGGAACCGAGGAAGGGCTCGAGGCGATCGAGTCGGCGATCGCGATGGGCATCCCGGTAAACGTGACGCTGCTGTTCTCGCTCGAGCGCCACCGCCAGGCGGCGGAGGCCTACGTGCGCGGCCTGCAGCGTCTGCACAGGGCCGGTGGCGACCTCACCACGCTGGCCTCGGTGGCCTCGTTCTTCGTCTCTCGTGTGGATACGGAAGCCGACCGGAGGCTCGACGAGATCGGCAAGCACCAGGATCTCAAGGGCAAGCTCGCAATCGCCAATGCGCGGCTCGCCTACCAGACCTACCTGCAGGTCTTCTCCGGGATGCAGTGGGAGGAGCTGGCGGCCGACGGCGCAACGCCACAGCGGTGCCTGTGGGCGTCGACCTCCACCAAGAACCCGGCATATCGCGATGTGATGTACGTCGAGGAGCTGATCGGGCCCGACACCGTCGACACGATGCCGCCCGAGACGATCGCGGCGTTCCAGGATCACGGTGAGGTGGCGCGCACGATCGACCGCGACGTGGACTGCGCGCGGCGCACCCTGCAGGCGTTCGCTGACGCAGGCGTCGATTACGACGACGTTGTGCGGACGCTGGAGCGCGAGGGCGTCGACAAGTTCGCCGACTCGTTCCATCAGCTCATCGAGTCGGTCGCCGCCAACCTCGAGGGGGCGGTCGCGAGATGAGTCCAGCTTCGGCGACACACGTCATCGCGCTCACCGCCGAGGTACCGGCCGAGCCCAATGAACCGGCGACGCCGATCGTCCCCGACGCTCCGGTGACGCCTGTGGTGCCTGATCCAGGTACTCCCGGTGATCCAGCCACCCCGGCCTCCGTGCCGGAGCCAAATGAGCCCGCCGAGCCGATCGTGCCCGAGCCCACCGAACCCGACTCGCCCTCGGAGGAACCAGCTGACTGAACGGAGGAGCGAACACGATCCCGCGAGTGATCCACCCGGTGCCGTCTCCAACCACCTCGCGGGGGCTCTTATGCGCCTCTCATGATCGCTGCTTAGCCTCCGGCGCAGTGAGGATATGACGGGACCGAGGCATTTATGGTCAGGAGACTGGGAAAGCGAATCGGCACAAACCGCCGACGATTTGGCGAGCGCGCCGCGCCCGGTCTTCGAGCCCGAACCAGAGCCTGAGCCCGAATCGCAGGCGACCGCAGCGCGGCGCTGGAGCCGAAGGCAGATTGCCGTCGCGCTGACCACCGGCATCGCAGCGGCGGCGATCGCGGTGGCGGCTGTAACGGCCTTCGACGGGTCAGGCGGCTCGCACAAGCCAAAGGCCCACAAGCCCGCAGCCTCTGCGCCGGCCAGCCGCACTCCGGGGCCGACGGGCGGAGCGTCGCCGATCACTGCCTGCCGGCAGATTCCATCCGGCTGTGGGCAGACGCCGGCCGGCGTCAACAGCCCGACCGCAAACTGGCTCGGGATGCAGATCATCGGCAGCCCCGTTGGGCGTCGTGATCAGCACCGTCCGCCTGGGCAGCGTCGCCGACCAGGCGGGCTTCGAACCGGGTGACGAGATCGAGCAGATCGACGGCCACCATGTCGACAACATGGACCAGGTCCGTCAGGCGACAGCCGGGATCGCAATCGGTAAGCCCGTGTCCATTGAGGTGCTCCGCAGTTCCGTCATGTTGCAGGCGGCATCGATGGCGATGACGCAGCGACCGACCATCCATCCGTGAGCTTTGGCGCGCCGCTTGTCCTGCTCGGACTGGTAGCGCTTCCGGCGCTGGCGGCGCTCTACGTGTTGGAGCAGCGGCGGCGCGCCGCCGCGATGAGCGCCTTTGTCGCTACGCCGATGCTGGCGTCGGTCGCGCCGCGCCGCCCCGGATGGCGCCGGCACGCCCCGTACGTACTGCTCGCGCTCGGAATCGCGGCGCTGATCTTCGCCGCGGCGCGGCCGCGTCGCGCGGTCGCAAAGCCGGTCAAGGGCGCGACCGTGATGCTGGTCAACGACATCAGCGCGTCGATGACCGCGACCGACGTGAATCCGTCACGGCTGGTGGCGGCCAAGCGGGCCGCCACCAGCTTCCTCAGCCGTGTGACGTCGGAGACCCAGGTCGGGTCGATCGAGTTCGCACGCCGTCCCGTGCTGCTTCAGTCGCCGACCACCGATCACGCGCTCACGCGCGAGGCGATCGCGTCGATCAAGCCCGGTGGCGGCGGGACGGCGATGGGCAACGCGCTCGCCGTCGCGCTGTCAGAGATCCGCGCGGCGCCGAAGATCGGGCACAAGCGCCCGCCGGGCTCGGTGTTGCTGATCTCGGACGGTGCCGCGAACGTCGGGGTGAATCCGGTGGCGGTCGCCGCGCAGGCCAAGCACCAGCACGTGCGGATCTTCACCGTGTCGGTCGGAACCGCTCATGGTGTCGCGAAGATTCCGCACGGAAACGGCGAGGTCACGACCCCCGTGCCGGTGGATCCGACCGAGCTCGCCCAGATCGCGCAGACCTCCGGTGGCCGCTCCTTCCGCGCCCCGGACTCGGCCACGCTCGGCGCGATCTACTCGTCGCTGGCCAAGGTCCTGAGCCACCGCCGCGTCGAACAGCAGCTCACGGGGTTTTTCGCAGGAGCGGGACTTTTGCTGGTGGCGCTTGCCGCTGGGTTATCGCTGATGTGGTTTGCGAGGCTCGCATGAAACAAAGGAACGGGAGAACAGATGACTGAGATGGATGCAATTCACCGCTCCCGCGAGGAGGCGCGGGGCGCGCTGCAGGATGCGCTCGGCGAGATCAAGCGCGTGATCGTCGGCCAAGACGCGATGCTCGAGCGCGTGCTCGTGAGTCTGCTGGCGGGCGGGCACGTGCTGCTCGAGGGCGTTCCCGGGCTCGCCAAGACACTGACACTGAAGACACTCTCATCGGTGCTCGGCGGCAGTTTCGGGCGGATCCAGTTCACCCCCGACCTGGTGCCGGCCGACCTCGTCGGCACGCGCATCTGGCGACCCGACACCGGGAGCTTCGACACCCAGCTCGGCCCGGTCTTCCACAACTTCATCCTCGCCGACGAGATCAACCGCGCGCCCGCGAAGGTCCAGTCGGCACTGCTCGAGGTGATGCAGGAGCGGCAGGTGACGATCGGCGGCACGAGCTACCCGGTGCCGCACCCGTTCATCGTGATGGCGACCCAGAACCCGATCGAGTCCGAGGGCACCTACCCGCTGCCCGAGGCGCAGGTCGACCGCTTCCTGATGAAGATCCTCGTCGACTATCCGACGCCGGGGGAGGAGGCGGCGGTCGTCGGCCGCAGCCTGCGCCGCCGGTCGAGGTGCGCGAGTGCGTCAGCCTCGCCGATCTCGAGCGCCACAGCGCCGCGGCAGCGACGGTCTCGGCCGACCGCGACGTGATCGCCTACGCGGTCGCGCTGGCCGACGCGAGCCGCCATCCCGCTGCCCACGGCCTCGGCGACCTCGCGTCGCTGATCGAGTTCGGCTCGAGTCCGCGCGGTCCGATCGGCATGGTGCAGGCGGGACGCGCGCTGGCGCTGCTGCGCGGGCGCTCCTACGTGACTGGGGACGACATCCGCGACCTCGCGCCCGACGTCCTGCGCCACCGCCTCGTGCTCTCCTACGACGCGCTCAGCGAGGGCGTCACCGTCGACTCCCTGCTCGAGCGCATCCTCGCCGCGGTTCCGGCGCCCGATGCCGGGCTGATGCGAGCAGCCGCTGGTGATGCCCGCTTCTGACGTGTCAGCTACGGCGGGTTCGCCCGGCGGGGGTGGGCGGGTGGGAGTCGCCGCCGAGTTCTGCCGGGGCGGAGCATGCCGGGCTGCTGCGGCCACCCGACGCGCGCCAGGGCCCGGGCCCGATTCCCGCGCCGCTGCTCGACGCGCTCGATGTGGCGATCAACCGGCTGATCGCCCGCACGCTCTCCGGTAGCCGGCGGGCAAGCGGCGTCGGTCTCGGCACCGAGCTCGCGCAGCTGCGGCTCTACGAGCCCGGCGACGATGTGCGCTACATCGACGCGGCCGCCAGTGCGCGCACGGCGGCGCTCCATGTGCGCGTGCACGTGCCAGAGCGGGCACTCACGACCTGGATCGTGCTCGACCTGTCGCCGTCGATGGCGTTCGGCACCGCGCGTCGTTTGAAGGCCGATGTGGCCGAGGGCGCGGCACTCGTGTTCGCGCGGCTGGGGCTGCGGCGGGCGGGCAGCGTCGGCGTCGTCGCGTTTGGCGCGGAAGGGGGCCCGCTCGGTGCTGCCGCCGCGCGGATCCAAACCGGGCCTGGTCGCGGTGCGCAAGCTGCTCGAGGAGGGCGTCTCGCCCGATCAGCACCAGCACCGGAGCGACGCGTTGAGCGGCGCTGGCGCGCACCTTCAAGCTCTCGAGGCTGCCGGGCCTGGTGGTCGTGATCTCGGACTTCCGCGACCAGCACGACTGGGAGCGCGCGCTCGGGGCACTGCGGATGCGGCACGCGGTCGATCGCGATCGAGGTCGGCGATCCCGCCGAGGCCTCGCTCCCGGCGGTCGGACGGCTGGCGCTGGTCGACCCGGAAACCGGCGAGCTCGTGCGCGTCGACAGCTCGAGCAGCAGGTTGCGCGAGCGCTTCGCGGCGCTCGAGCGTGAACGGCGCGAGGCCGTCGCCCGCGAGCTGCGCCGGCTCGGAGTCCACCACATCGCCCTGTCCACCGACCAGGACTGGCTCGTCGAGCTGGGACGCAGGATCGGATGAGCTTCGCCGACCCACTCTGGCTGTTGGCGCTGGCGCTGATTCCGTTGGCGCTGCTCGCGCAGCGCCTGGCGCGCCGGCGCACGCGCGTCCTACGCGGTGCGCTTCCCGGCCGCCGCAACGTTGCAGCGGGCGCTGCCGAGGGCCGACGCCGAACTGGCGGCGGCAGTTGCCGATTGCGGCGCTGTTGGCGGCGGTCGCGCTGATCGTCGCGGCGATCGCGGCACCGCGAGTGACCCATCGTGTGCCGATCCGCGCGGCATCGCTGATGCTCGTGCTGGATCACTCGGGTTCGATGGCCTCCAACGATGTGGCGCCGACCCGCCTCGCCGCCGCGATCCGGGCTGCCAACACCTTCATCGACCAGTTGCCGTCGAGCGCGCGCGTCGGCGTGGTCGGCTTCTCCACCAGCCCTGACACTGCCCAGCAGCCCGGTCGACCAATCATGCAGCGGCGCGCAACGTGATCGACAACCAAAAGGCGGACGGCGGCACCGACACCGGGCCAGCGCTGCAGCTGGCGCTGCAGATCCTGCACGGCGGCAAGCGCAACCACGCGCCCGCAGCGATCGTGCTGCTCTCAGACGGCGCTGCGAACCTCGGGGTCAGCCCCGTGACGGTGGCCGCGCAGGCACACAGCGAGCGGCATCCCGATCTACACCGTGGCGCTCGGTACGCCCGACGGTGTGCTCGAACGAGGGCCTCTACGGGCGATCGGTGCCGGTGCCGCCTGATCCTCAGCTGATGGCGGAGATCGCGCGCACCTCGGGCGGCCGCGCCCACGACGCGCAGACCGAGCAGTACCTGAGCTCGGTCTACCAGACGCTCGGGCGCAGCCTCAGCACCGTAGCCAGGAAGCGCGACGCCAGCATCTATTTCCTCGTTGCAGCGGGTGTGTTGCTGCTGATCGCCGCTCTTGGCTCGGTGCGGACCGCGGCCCGGCTTCCGTGGCAGCACGACACAGACGCAGAGCACGCACCCTGTTGTTGGTCAATTCATAAGGTCCTTTCACCTTTTTCACACGAGCGACCGGAGCTCGCCTTCGGATGACACGACCAGGTCCCTCTCTCCCCGATCGGTGCGCGTCGTCGGCTCGGCCGCCGGCGACGCGCTAGTCATTCCCGCTGAGGGCCGCGAGCGTCAGGCGCGAAGCCCTCTGACGGATGTCCGCATCTGGGCGGCGCGCAACGTCAGACCGAGCTGATCGCGTTGCTGGCCGTCGCCGGCGTGTTGAACCTCTGGGATCTCTCGCGCAACGGTTGGGCCAACGGCTACTACGCGGCGGCGGTTCGCTCGATGATCTCGAGCTGGCACAACTTCCTCTACGGGTCGTTCGATCCGAGCGGCGTGATGACCGTCGACAAGCCGCCACTCGCGTTCTGGGTGCAGGCACTTTCGGCGAAGGTCTTCGGCTTCAACTCCTGGAGCATCCTCGTGCCGCAGGCGCTGATGGGCATGGCGACAGTGGCCCTGATCTACGACCTGGTGCGTCGGCGCTTCGGCCGCGTCGCCGGCTTTGTCGCCGGGCTGACGCTCGCGATCACACCGATCACGGTCGCGATGTCTCGCCACAACAACCCGGACGCGGCGGTGATTCTCTGCTGTGTGGCCGCGCTGTGGTTCGTCGTGCGGGGGCTCGAGGACGGGCGCACCAAGTGGATCGTCTGGTCGGGCGTGATGGTCGGGCTCGGCTTTGAGGCCAAGATGGGTACCGCGTTGCTGGTAGTCCCCGCAATCGCAGCGGCCTGGCTCTGGGCATCCCCGAGTTCGCCGTTGAAGCGCGTCCGCCAGCTGCTTGCCGGCGGCGCCGCGCTGGTCGCCGTCGGCGGGGCATGGCCGCTGCTCGTTGCCCTGACTCCGGCGGCCGACCGGCCGTGGGTTGCCGGCACCGCCGACAACAGCATCTGGTCGCTGATCACCGGCTACAACGGCGTTGGTCGCATCTCGGGACAGTCCGGCGGACCGGGCGGCGGCTTCGGTGGCGGCGGCTCGACGTTCGGCGGCAGCTCGGGAGTCTTCCGCCTGCTCAACTCCGCGCTGGGCGGCCAGGCGGGCTGGCTGCTCGGCTTTGCGGTGGTCAGCGGTCTCGGCCTGCTCGTGCTGACGCGTCTGCGACGCCGCGACCCCGCCACCGGCTGGACCATCGCCGTGGGCGGTTCCTTCCTGGCCTCGGCTGTCGTGTTCACGGTCGCGCAGGGGATCTTCCATCCCTATTACGTCTCGTTCCTCGCGCCCTTCAGCGCCGCGCTGGTCGGCGCCGGTGCCGCCCAGATCGCCAAGCGCGGCACGCACGCGCGGGTGCTTGCTGTGGTCGCGGTCGCGGCCGGCGTCGCGACTGAAATCGCGGTCCTGCAGTCCGAGGACACGCTGAAGTGGCTCGAGCCGATCCTGATCGGCGTGGCTGCGGTGAGCGCGATCGCGCTGCTCCTGCTCAGTCACCCGCGCCTGCGGCTGCTGGCGCTGGGTGCCGTGCTCGCGACCCTCTCGATCGCGCCAGCCGCCTGGGCGGTGGACACGCTCGGGCACGCGACCGGCGGCACGTTCCCCGCGGGCGGGCCTGCGAACGCCGGCAGCGGGTTCGGTGGTCCGGGCGGTCCGGCCGGTCCGGGGGGATTCGGTGCGCGAGGTGGCTTCTTCGGTCGCGCTGGCGGGGGCCAGAGCGGGGGCCGCAGCCCCGCGGGCATCGCGAGCCTGTTCGGCGGCTCCCATGGTGGTGGCGGCTTCAGTCCGGGAGGGGGTCGTGGCTCCGGCGGTGGCACGTTCGGCGGCGCCGGCTTCGGCAGTCGCGGCTCCGGCGGTCGCGGGTTCGGTGGCGGCGTGGCTTCGGTGGTGGCTTTGGTGTCGCTTTGGCGGTGGCGGCTTCGGTGCGCTCGGCGGCGACCAATCGCTCACCTCAGCGCTCAGCTACGTCAAGGCGCACGGCGGTGGCACGCTCGCCGTCTCCAGCCAGACAACCGCAGAGACAGCGATCATCGACCATGACGCTCAGGTCGCCGGCATCGGCGGCTTCAGTGGCAATGAGTCAGAGGTCACCGCCGCATGGCTCGCCCAGGAGATCGGCTCGGGAAAGATCCGGTGGGTGCTAGATGACGATGGCGGCTTCGGTCGCGGCTTCGGCGGAATCTCCGACGGCCGCGTTGGAAGCCGCGATGCGATGCAGTGGGTGAGCGAGGCCTGCCGGCGCGCGACGACCGTGGCCGGCTCGGAGCTCTACGACTGCTCGGGACGCGCCGCGAAGGTCCTCCAGGTCGCCGGAAAAGCATGACCGTCAGCTATTGCTGACCTAAGTGACCGATTAGCGTTTTTTCACGATTTGCACCCCATCTACGTGGGATGCTGCCCGGGATGACGAGACCGCGGGTTCTGAGGTTCAGTCGCGCGAACGACGCATCAGCATGGGTGACACGCAGGGTCAGGCCCGAGCTCTTCGTGCTGCTGGCCGTTGCCGGTGTCTTGAACCTCTGGAACCTATCGCGCAGCGGCTGGGCGAATGCGTACTACGCGGCGGCGGTGCGCTCGATGGCCTTGAATTGGCACAACTTCCTGTTCGCTTCGTTCGATCCGGGCGGCCTGATGACGGTCGACAAGCCGCCGCTCGGTTTCTGGGTGCAGGCGCTGTCGGTGCGCGTCTTTGGTTTCAACTCCTGGAGCATCCTGGCTCCCGAGGGTCTGATGGGGATGGCGACGGTCGTCCTGATTTACGACCTCGTGCGCCGGCGTTTCGGGCGAGTCGGTGGCTTCGTCGCCGGTCTGACGCTTGCGATCACCCCGATTGCGATCGCGATGTCGCGTCACAACAACCCGGACTCCTTGCTGATTGTGTGTTGCGTCGCGGCGCTCTGGTTCGCGGCGCGCGGTTTCGAGGACGGGCGCACCAAATGGATCTTGTGGTCGGGCGTGATGGTCGGACTTGCCTTCGAGTCGAAGATGGGCACCTCGTTGCTGGTCGTGCCCGCGATCGCCGCGGCCTGGCTGTGGGTCTCACCGCACAGGCCACTCAAGAGCATCGGGCAGCTGCTTGCAGGCGGTGCGGCGCTGGTGGCGGTGGGTGCGGCATGGCCATTGCTCGTCGCGCTGACACCGGCTGCAAATCGGCCATGGATCGCCGGGACGAGCGACAACAGCATCTGGTCTCTGATCACGGGTTACAACGGACTCGGCCGGATCTCAGGCCAGTCCGGTGGCGGTGTGACTCCCTCCGACCAGGGCGGCAGCACGGGCGTGTTCCGACTGCTCAACGCGGCGCTCGGCGGTCAGGCAGGTTGGTTGCTCGGCTTCGCGGTGGTCAGTGGTGTTGGCCTGATCGTCTTGACGCGGCTGCGCCGCCGGGATCCAGCCACCGGTTGGACGATCGCGGTCGGGGGCGCGTTCCTAGTCTCCGCCGTGGTCTTCAGCAGCGCTCAGGGAATCTTCCGTTCGTATTACGTGTCGTTCCTGGCACCATTCAGCGCCGCGCTCGTCGGCGCCGGCGCGGCGCAGATCGCCAAGCGGGACCTTCACGGGAGGGTCCTGGCACCACTGGCGATCGCCGCCGGGGCCGCGACCGAGGTGGCGGTCCTCGAGTCCACGGACATGCTCGAATGGCTTGAGGCGATCGTGATTGTCGCCGCTGTGGTCAGCGCCGTTGTGCTTGCTGTCTCGGATCGCACACATGTCCGGTTGGCCACGATCGCTGCCGGGCTTGCGCTGCTGTCGATCGCTCCGCTCGCCTGGAAGTTCGAGACGCTCAACGTGCAAACCACGATCCTGTCCGCCTCTGGCCTCACGACCCCGAGACGAGTAGCGGTTGGGCCCAGCACGCCCGCAAAAGGTCACACGATGAAAACCGTGCTCAGCTACATCTGGAGCAAGGGTGGGGGCCCGCTTGTGGTACCCAGCCAGTCCCGCGCCGAGAACGCGATCATCGAAGGTGCGCAGGTGGCAGGCATCGGCGGTTTCAGCGGCACGGAGTCCAAGGTGTCCGCTGGCTGGCTTGCACGGCAGGTTCATTCAGGGAAGATCCGCTGGGCGCTCGCCAGCCCGCACAGCCCGCACGTGATGGAGTGGGCTACCGACGCATGCGAACCCGCAACCACGGTCAACGGGTCGGTGCTCTACCACTGCCCGGGGCGTTCCCTGGGTCTCCTCGAGGCCGCCATCAAGAGCTGATAGCTCGCGGAGGGCCTGTCGCCGCGGCGGCTCCCGCCACCAGCGGCGCCAGCTCGTGGCTCACGCCACCAGCGGCGCCAGTTCGCGACCCAGGATCTCCACGAACTCCAGATCGTCGTGGGGCATGTGCTGGCACAGCACCCTGCTGACCCCGGCCTGCTCGAGCTCCCTCAGCTGCGCAGCCACCTGCTCGAGCGTTCCCACGATCCAGCCCTCAGGCGGATCGCGCAGGATCGCGTCTGCGTCCATGCCGCGGAACTGCGCGGTGCGTGTCGCACGGGTGCGGAGATCGTTGTCGTCGCGACCCGCGACAACTGGTCCCATCACTGAGAAGGGGATCGGTTCACGGCCGATTCGCTCGCAGGCCTGCACGATCCGAGCGTGCCGCTCCCGCACCTGATCCAGCGAAGCGGACACGGTGTTGTACTCGTCCGCGTAGCTCGCCGCCAGGCGGGAGGCGAGCGGACCTGCCGCCCGCCGATGAGCAGCGGCGGATGCGGTCGCTGGATCGGCTTCGGCTGAGCGTCGAGCCGCTCGAGTTGGTAGTGCTTACCGCTGAACGAGAAGGTCTCGTCTCCGGTGGGTGAAGCCCAATTCCCGAGCACGATCTGCAGCTGCTCGTCCAACACCTCCATACGCGTCTTGAGATCGGGATACGGAAAGCCGTAGGCGGCGTGTTCGCGTTCATGCCAGCCGGCGCCGAGACCCAGTTCGACGCGACCACCGGAGACGTGGTCGGCGGTGGTGATCAGCTTGGCGAGCACCGACGGGTGCCGGAACGTGGCGGGGGAGACCATCGTCCCCAGCCGCAGCGTGCGCGTCTGCCCGGCCAGTGCCGTGATCGTCCCGAGGGCATCCAGCGCTCCGCGCTCGGGGTGCGTCCCGTCGAGGTTCATGTAGTGGTCGGAGCGAAACAGGGTTCCGATTCCGTGTTGCTCGCAGGCCTGTGCGATCGCCTGCCACTGCGGCCAGCTGACGCCCTCCTGTCCCTCGATCATCAAGTCCAGTCGCATGCGGCACACGCTACTCGTGCGAGACGTTGCGCGGGCCGGGTAGCGTTCCGATCATGGAATTTGGAATCGGCTACTTCCCCACGCACGACAGTGTCGGACCGGGTGAGCTCGCGCGCTTGCTCGAGGAGCATGGCTTTGAGTCGCTGTTCTTTGCGGAGCACACGCACATTCCCGCCAGTCGGGAGAGCCCGTGGCCGGGCGGCAGTGAACTCCCACGCAAGTACTCACACACCTACGACCTGTTCGTGGCCGCGACCGCGGCGGTGGCGGCCACCTCGAAGCTGCGCGTCGGCAGCGGCGTGTGCCTGGTGATCGAGCGCGACCCGATCATCACCGCCAAGGAGGTCGCGTTCGGTCGATCACCTGTCAGGTGGGCGTTTCGAGTTCGGCATCGGCGCCGGCTGGAACCGGGAGGAGATGAGCAACCACGGCACCGATCCGCGCACCCGCATGCGGCTGCTGAGGGAACGGGTCGAGGCGATGAAGGCGATCTGGCGCGACGATGAGGCCAGCTACCAAGGGGAGTTCGTGAACTTCGAGAGGATCTGGTCCTGGCCCAAGCCGGCGCAGCGACCACATCCGCCGATCCTGGTCGGTGGCGAGGGGCCCACGGTGCTCGAGCGCGTGCTCGCGTTCGGCGACGCCTGGTTTCCCAACTATCGCGGGACGCCCACTCTGGAACGTGCTGCCGAACTGAAGTCGCGGGCCGAGCGCCCGATCGACTTCCAGGTCATCAGCGTTCCGGCTGACCCCAATGCCCTCGAGGTACTTACCGAGGCAGGGTGCAGACGTGCCTGCCATTGGCTGCCATCGGGTAATCGTTCGACAGTAGAGTCGGCGCTGGCTGAATGGGAGCGCGCGATCGCACTTTTCACTGGCAACGCATAAAAGTCAGCTGAGAAAGTACCGTTTGCGAGCGTAAGCCTGTTCCAGCGGCTAGCGGACCAACAAAGAAAGGCACGCGATGGGATTCGGGGACAAGCTCAAGGGCTTGAAGGATCAGGCGCAGCAGGCGGTTGCGGAAAACAAGGACAAGATCCAGGGCGCCGTGCAGGTCGTCGGCGAAGCGGCGAACACGAAGACCCACGGGAAGTACGCGGCCAAGATCATGAAGGTCGGGGAGAAGGTCGAGTCGAGCGTCGACAAGTTTGCAGAGGGTGGGTCCGATGCGGACGCCCAGGCTGCTGCCGAAGCGCCGGGCACCGAAGCTGCGGCTGGGACCGCCGGCACCGAAGCTGCGGCCGGCACCGCCGGCACCCAGGCTGGGGCCGCGGCTGGCACCGCGGGCGCCGAAGCTGCGGCCGAAGCCCCGGACCCGGCCTACAGCATTGAAGGCGACACCCCGCAGGAGGATTGCGAGGACGCTCCGGGCGCGAAGGAGCCACACGACCCGGTCACCTCGTCCTCGGCCGACGCCGCCAGCGCGGGCTTCCCGGACTTCGAGTAGCACGGGACGCCGAGTAGGACAGGACGCGCCGACGCTTGGTTACTGACAAGGAGTCGGCGCGCGTAACGACCGCGCTCCGCGACCTCGACGCCGACCTGAGCCTGCTCGGGGCGAGCCTCGACGAGGTCTGCCACGCCAGCGGCGCCGGACAGATCCTCACTCTGCGCACACGCGCGGTTGAGCTCGCCCAGCGTGCCCGCACGGGTGACGCCGAGGCCGGTGACGCGCTGGCGAGGATGATCGCCGAGCTCGACCTCGATCAGATCGAGCTGCTGATCCGGTCGCTGACCCGTTGGTTCCAGCTCATCAACCTCGCCGAGGACAACGAACGCGTGCGCCGGATTCGCGCGCGTGAGGCACGCGAGTGGCCGGCACCGCGTCGCGGCTCGATCGACGACGCCGTCACCGAGATCGTCAAGCGCGGCATTGGCCCGGAGTCAGTCCGCGGCCTGCTCGCCCAGGCGGAGATCCGGCTCGTGATGACCGCACACCCCACCGAGGCCCGGCGGCGCACGACGATCGACAAGCAGGCCCGGATCTTCCGTGAACTGCGCGCCTTGGATGAGCAGCTCGGCCGCGACACCGAATCGGCGCAGGAGCGGATTCGCGCGACCGTACAGGAGCTCTGGGGCTCGGACGAGCTGCGCGCAATTTCGCCGACGGTGCTTGAGGAGGTGCGCGGTGGCCTGGTGCATTTCACCAGCACACTTGTCGACGTCGTTCCGCGCGTCTACCGCGAACTCGACCGCGCGCTGCGCGACGCATATCCCGGGGCGCAGATACCGGTACCGCCGGTCCTGCGATTCGGCTCCTGGATCGGCGGCGATCGCGACGGCAACCCGTTCGTCACACCGGAAACGACCGAGCGCACGCTCGCGTTGTTGCGCGAGCAGTGCCTGCGCTTCTTGGAGGGGCGGCTCGAGCTGCTCTCCGGACGGCTCTCCTTCTCGGACCAGATCGCGTCTCCAGGGCCGGGACTCGATGCGATTCTGGAGCTCGGCGAGGAGCGCTTCCCGGCGTTGGCGGAGCGCCTGGCAGATCTCAATACCGACGAGCCCTACCGGCGGGCGCTCACCTTTGTGCGCGAGCGCGTTCGTGCGACGGCAGCCGGCGACCCGATGGGGTACCGGTCGCAGGATGAACTGCTCGGCGATCTGCGCGGCATCGAGAGCTCGCTCGTGGCGGACGGCGGGGAGTTCAGCGCAGCCGGCGATCTCCGCGACGTGATCCGCCAGGTGGAGGTCTTCGGCTTCCACTTCGCCACGCTTGACATCCGCCAGCACGTGAAGGTTCACCGGGCGGCGCTTGCCGAGGTCTTCGCGACACTCGGGATCGTCTCGGACTATGCGGGGCTGCCGGAGCTCGAGCGCAGCGCGCTGCTGGTCGCCCAGATCAGCGAGCGGCGGCCGCTGATCCCGACCGACACCTCCCATTTCAGCGAGACCACGCGCGAGGCCATCGAGACCTTCCGGATGATCAAGCGGGTGCTTGACGGTCCGGACCGGGGTGCGATCGACGCCTACATCATCTCCGGGAACGAGGGACCGTCCGACGTGCTGGAGGTCCTGCTGTTGATGAAGGAGGCGAGTCTCGCCGATGCCGGCGGTGGAGAGGCAAGGCTACGGATCGTTCCGCTGTTCGAGGCCGGCGCGACGCTCGCCGCCGCCCCACAGACGCTGGAGACGCTGCTCGCCACACCGGTCTACCGGGCCGCGCTGCGCGCAGTCGGCGATCACCAGGAGATCATGATCGGCTACTCGGACTCCAACAAGGACGTCGGCTACGTGGCGTCCGGCTGGGGAACCTACCGAGCCCAGAGCCGGATCGCCGAGGTGCTTCGGCGCCATGGTGTCAGCTGGATCTTCTTCCACGGGCGTGGCGGCTCGATCGGACGCGGCGGGGGCCCCACGAACGGCGCGATCCTGGCACTTCCGCCCGGAACGGTCGATGGCCGCCTGAAGATGACCGAGCAGGGGGAGGTGCTGACCGCCAAATACACGGTCGGCGAGATCGCCCACCGTGAGCTCGAGCTGACCACCAGCGCGACGCTGCTCGCCTCGGCGGTCGCGTTGATCGAGGGCGCAGCGCCGACCGAGCAGCCACACCCCGATCTATATGAGCTGGTCGTCGAGGAGATGGCCGACACCTCCGAGGAGGTGTATCGGCGACTCGTGCACGAGGATCCCGACTTCGTGGAGTTCTTCCTCAACGTCACACCCGTCGAAGAGGTCTCGCGGCTGCGACTTGGCTCGCGCCCGGCCCGAAGGCAGGCAGCCGGCGGGATCGACGATCTGCGTGCGATCCCGTGGGTGTTCGCGTGGACGCAGTCGCGCATCGTGCTGCCGGCGTGGCTGGGCCTCGGTACCGCGCTGCGCGAGGCACGGGAGCGGCATGGACTGGAGACGCTGCGGGCAATGACGGCACAGTGGCCGTTCTTTGCCGCACTGATCTCAAACGCGGAGATGGGCGCCAGCAAGGCCGATCCTGGGATCGCCCGGCGCTACATCGCGCTCTGGGACGACGTCGAGGCGCGTGACCGGATCTGGGGTCAACTGGATGCCGAGCTGGAGTTGACGCGGGCCGAGCTCGTGACGATCCGCGGCAGCGCCCGGCTGCTCGACTCAGAGCCGGTCCTGCAGTCATCGATCGATCGCCGCAACCCCTACGTGGACCCACTCTCCTTCATCCAGATCGAGCTGCTCAGACGCCGCCGGCGCGGTGACACTGACGAGGCGCTCACGCGCCTCGGCCTGCTGGTGATCAACGGAATCGCGAGCGGGCTGCGCAATACGGGATAGGGTCCTTGGCATACGGGATAGGGTCCTGGCAATACGGGATAGGGTCCCTGGAATGTCATACGAGATCACCATCGCCGACCCCGATAGCGCCTTCGAGGCCACCTTCGTTCCCGAGGTGGGGATGATCGGCAGTTCCCTGCGTCACGAGGGCGAGGAGCTCTTTCATCAGGGCGCCGGACTCGACGCCTACAAGAGTCAGGGCTCGACCTTCGCGCTGCCGTTGCTGCACCCGTGGGCCAACCGGCTGAGCTCCTGGGACTTCGAGCTGGCCGGCCAGCACATCTCGCTCGACCCCGGATCGCCGATCACGCACCGCGACGCCGCGACCGGCACCCCGATCCACGGCCTGCTGACGGCAAGCCCGTACTGGACCGTGATCGACGCCGATCGCAGCACGCTGACCGCCGAGCTCGATTTCGCGCGGGTCGCCGAGTACATGGCCGCCTTCCCGCTGCCGCATTTGCTGCGCTACTCGGCGACGGTGACCGGCACGACGCTGACGGTCACCGTGACGGTGCGAGCCACCGGTGACGTCGACGTGCCGATCTCATTCGGCTTTCACCCCGTATCTGACGTTGCCCGGATCGGAACGCCACGGCTGGCAGCTGGAGCTCCCGGTTGCGACTCAGGCGGTGCTCGGTGAGCGCATGCTGCCGACCGGTGATGCCGTCGTGATAGCTCCCGGCGAGTTGGACGGACCGCTCGGCGAGCGGACGTTCGACACGAGCTTTCCGGCACTGCGTGGCGAGCAGCCACGGTTCGTGGTCGCCGACGCGCGCCGGCGCCTGGTGCTCACGCACGTATCCGGTTATCCGGTCAGCCAGGTCTACGCGCCCGAGGACTCGCAGTTCATCTGCTTCGAGCCGATGACGGCCCCGGTCGACGCGCTGATCTCGGGCGAGAATCTGAGCTGGGTCAAGCCGGGCGAGCAGTACGAGGCCGTCTTCACGATTGCTGTCGAGAAACCCTGAGCGGGAGGTCAGTCACGATGGAGACCTGGGATGCGATCACCGCGCGCCGCAACGTGCGCGACTTCACCGACGAGCCGCTGTCCGATGAGGCCCTGCAGCGAATCCTCGAGGCCGGCTGGCGAGCACCGTCCTCGCGTAACTGGCAGCCGTGGGACTTCGTCGTGGTCACCGATCGCGCGCAGTTGCAGGCGCTCTCACAGGTCTGGCAGGGCGGCGGCCACATTGCCCGTGCTGCTGCCGCCGTCGGGTTGGTGATCGACGACTTCGAGCCCGGGCGCGATCGTGAAATCGCGCTCTACGACCTCGGCCAAGCGTCATTGCAGATGATGGTCGCGGCCGCCGACCTCGGTATCGGTTCCGGCCACTCGGCGGTGGGCGACCAGGATCTGGCGCGTCAAGTCCTCGGCCTGCCCGCCAACAAGGTCCTCAAGTATGTGATCGACTTCGGCTATCCGGCCGACCGGCCGCTCAAGCCGATCAGGAAGCCGAACCGGCGCGAATTCGACGAGGTCGTGCACCGCGGTACGTGGTGACCACGCTGTAAGAGCGGCCCGGGAAGACATGTGATGTGGCGGGTGGGGACGCAGCTGGAGTCCCCACCCGCTCAGGTCACGTCAACCCACGTTCGGCAAGAACGCAACCCGCGTGAGGAAGTCACGCAGGAGCTGACGCCAGACGTACCACTCGTGTCCACCGTTGACGAAGTCCGGGAAGACCTCTCCGCCGGCGGGTTGGACGCTCGCGATGTCGGTGAGCGCCGTCGGGTGAAGCGGGTCAAACCAGCCGCCACCGATCAGCACGGAGGTCTGCTTGACGGCCGCCGCCTGCGCGGCGGACAGTGTCGGCACCGCGTTCGGTGCCGGGCTCATCAGACCGTAATAGTCGAACTCGGCCGTGTCGTTGGCTAGTAGCGTGCCCGCCAGGTCGCCGCCGCACGAGAGACCGCTGAACGCGCGCTGTGACGGGCTGCTGGAGACGTCGTAGTGGGCCTGGACGTAGGGGATGACCGCACTGATCAGGTTCTGGTCGTAATCGGTTTCCCAACTGCTCGTCCCGCAGCCATCGCCATAGCCGTTGAAGTTCGTCATCACAACCACCATCGGCTGGATCTGCCCGGTGTCAATCAGGTGATCGAGGATGTTGCCGGCAACGCCCTGGGTGCTCCAATCGACCTCGTTGCCGCCGCCGCCGTGGCTCAGGTACAGGGTCGGATAGGGGGTCGTGCTGTTTGCGTTATAGCCGGGCGGTGTGTACACCGCCAGGTAGTTCTGCCCGACAGGATTATTCGACAGCGGTGAGCTGTAAGTGACATCGGTGAGGGATCCGTGGTCGCGCTGAGGCGCCTGCCACGAGTAGTTAATCGTGTGGAAGGCGGGATCGGACGGCACGTACACCTGGCTGGTCGGTTCGATCGAGCCTGTCGAAACGCCGTCATGCATGTTCCACGGTCGGTTGTGCGGGTCAGACACCTCGGTGCAGCCCGTCTGTGTCGAACTGGAACAGTCGATGAAGAATCCGTAATTGAAGACACCCGACGGCAGCGGCGTGGTGTACGTCCAGATGCCGTCTCGCTCCTTCTTCATCTCCGCCACCGGCCAGTTCGCGGCCGGCGAGTTGGGGCTTGCGATCGGGAAGTCACCCGGTGCCCACTGCGACGGAAGCAGCCCCTGGCTGCTGGACGTCGTCGTCTGAGCGGGGCTCGAGAAGTACCACTCGCCCTTGACCTGGACGCTCGTTGCGCCCGGGTCCCGGTAGCGGAACGTCACTTCGTAACCGGTCGGTGGTCGGTTCGTCCTGATCACCTGGGGTGAGAACCTATTGGACATCCCGACGGCCGAGGATGAGCCGGCGGTTGCCGACGAGTCCTGGTGGTTGGCGGTTTGGTGGCGGGCGGGAGCGCGATGATGATGGACCGCGCGGACATGCGCCGCGGCTGCGGCCGATGTCAATGCCAGCGTTGCCAAAGCGCCGAGCGTTACGCGGAGAACGCCGCGTTTGACGGTGCCCACGATGTGCCTCCTTTGTGTACACGTCTCCGCCGTGCGGCCGATGTGGTCGGATCCACCCGGCGGGCTGGGTGCATGGAGGCCTCCCCCGACGTCGGTCTCACGAGGCCGACGCTCTGAGCCCTCCCCGGTTCGGCCAGTGTCAAAACACGAGTGTCAACCAGCGAGCGAAGAGCGGATTATTGGAGCTTGGAGCCAGCAGAGCCGCACCGCGGCCGGCCCACTCTCAGCCGCCGGCGTTGCAGGCCTTGGCGGCCTTCACGTAGGCGGGCGACTGCACATTGATCGACTTCGGGATCGCGATGATCATCCCGCCCCCGGCTGAGATCGAGCTGTAGTTAGCCGGGTTCAAGCTCGTGGGCGGTTCCTGCGAGATGATCGGGTCGGGGTAGCCGGTGATCCCGTGCTCGCGCATGCACTGCGCAGTCCGGTCGGCTTGCCGGATCTCCTGGGCGGTCGCCGGGTGACCCTGTGGGCCACCGCCCGGCAGCAGCTTGAAGCAGACCTTCTGCGCCGCCTGGAACGCAGGCGACTGCGGGTTTACGCCCGTGCCGCTGATGTTGATCCCGTGACCACTCGGGTCGGGGAAGTTGGTGACACCGTGCCCGCGCATGCATTTGCTGAACCCGATGAACACGTTCTCGCGGTGTGCGCCTTGGGTTTCGACGAGCCGCCACAGGCCGCCAGCAACAAAATGGATGCCAGCGCGGCAAACATCAGGAGCACACCCGTCCGGAGCCGCGCTGGCATGGGCATGTTGTACGCGTCGCGAGGTAACACAGCAGTTACGGCGCGAGTATCGGATTCGCCTGGCGGTCAGGGATTCGCCTGCGATCAGGGATCCGCCTGCGGTCAGGGGTCCGGCTGCGGTCAGGCTTTGCGCCAGCGCTTCTGGGCGCCACCAGCCAGATTCGCGTCCGCATCCGTGTCCAGTGCGACCGCGTGCAGGTGCCGGAACGGCCGGCCCTCGCGCAGCTCCCGCACGACCCCTTCGATCAGACCGACGTCGGGCAGCGCGCGCCCGTCGGTGACGGCGTCGATCACCTCGCGCTTGCGCTGGATCAGCCGCGCCATCGTCTCGTCGATCGTGTCGGCCGCCAGCAGATACCAGGCGGTCACGGCGTCGCGCTGGCCGATGCGATGGCAGCGATCCTCGGCCTGGTCGTGGATCGCCGGGGTCCACTCGAGCTCGAGGAAGCAGACGTTGGAGGCACGCGTGAGCGTGATCCCCTGCGCCGCCGCGCGCGTCGCGCATACGATCAGCTGCGGACCGTCCGGCTCTTGGAAGGCGTTGATCGCGGCCTGGCGGGCGACGATGCTGTCCTCGCCCAGGATGTGCACCGCGTTCGGGAAGCGTGCGACCACCGCGTCCTGCACCTCGCGGTGGCGCGCGAACACGACCAGCGGCTCGCCCGACGCGAGGAAGTCATGGATCCACGTGAGCGCCGCACTCAGCTTCCCTCGGGCGGCCAGCCGCTGCAGCGTCGTCAGCTGAGCGAGCCGCTCGGCTCGCAGCGTGGCGGCGATCTTCGCGCCGAGCTCCTTCAGATCCAGCGGCTGGCTCTTGAGCCACTTGATCACGTCATCCTCGGCGAGCCGGTATTCCTCCTCGTTGTTCAGCGAGACCGGCACGACGACCTGGCGCTTGGCCGGCAGCTGCGGCAGCACCTCCGATTTGAGCCGCCGCACGAAGCAGTGGCGGCGCAGGTGCCAGTGCAGGCGCTCCTCGGAGAGCTCGCCCTCGAACTGGCGGCTGAAGCTCGCGCCCGACCCGAACTCATGCAGCCGCCCGATCACGCGCAGTTGCGCGATCAGCTCGTCGGCGTGGTTCATCACCGGCGTGCCCGTCAGCGCGAGGCGCAGCCCGTCACGCGGAACCGCCTCGGCCAGCCTGCGGACCGCCTTGGTGCGCTTCGCCTGCGGGTTCTTGCAGTAGTGGGACTCATCGGCCACCAGGGCTAGTGGCCCGCTGGCCACCAGCCCTGCCAAACGCGCCTGGACGATCTCGTAGTTGAGGATCACGATGTCGGCCTGCTCGTTCGGCCCTGGCTCGCGGCCGCTCAGCACCACCTGGGAGCGGTGAGGCAGCCAGCGGGCTGCCTCTCGCGACCATGTCAGCTTCATCGATGCGGGGCAGATGATGATCGCCGGAAAGGCCTCGTCCGCCTCGAGCGCCGCGAGCGCCTCGACCGTCTTGCCGAGGCCCTGTTCGTCAGATAGAAACGTGCGCCGAGCTTCGAGCGCGTAGCGCACCGCCACCCACTGGAACGGTGCGAGTACGCCGCCGAGTCGCTCGGCGACCTCGGGCATGGGCTCGGCGGTGGTGGCGCGGGAGGCGGCCACGGCCCGCTGCGCGGCGCGGTACTGCGCCGCCATCTCGGCCAGCGCCTCGGCTGCGTGGGGCGTGACCTCGACGCCGTGCATCCCGATGAAAGCGTCGAGTTGGTCGACGATCCAGGCGTCGAGCTTGAGCTCGTTGGCGGCCGCTCCGGGAAGCTGCTCGAAGGCGGCCTGGATGTCCGGGTCCCAGAAGGTCTCGAGCGTCAGCCGCTCGCCGGCGACGCCCCGCGTCAGGATCAGCCGGGCCGCGGGCGGTTGCTCGCCACACTCGAGTGCCTCGATGCAGCGTCGTGCGCCGAGGCTGAGTCGCGGGTCGCGGAGCTCGATGATCGTGGCGGCAGCCTGTGGCGTCAGCGGCACGAGCCAGCGGTTTTCGAGTTCCAGCGCGCCCTCGAGCAGCTCATCCGGCGGCACACCCGCGAGCGTGTCGAGCGCGAACCAGCCCTGGCCGTCGTAGCGGGCGGTGCGCACATGGCCGACCCAGCGGCGCTCGGTCGCAGCAAGCCAGTCGTCGAACTCCTGAGTCCGGCGCAGCTCGGGCCTAGCTTTCAGGATCTCGGCCAGCTTGGCGGCGACCCAGCCGTCGGCGGGCGCCGACCACTCCCGGCGGTCCCAGTCGAAGCGCCGCCCCGGCAGCGTGCGCACGGCCGCGACCAGGTGGCCGTCGTAGGGGAAGGCCATCACGACCTCCTGGCGGTCACCGTCGCCGGTGGGGCGCAGGGTGACGTTGGGCTCGTCAGCTACCGCGCGCACGGGCGATCCTGTCGACCAGGTTCGCTCGGACTGTTGGCCACTCATCGTCGATAAGAGAGTAGATAGCCGACGAGACCTTGCTGCCGTCGGTTTCGCGGATCGAGTAGTTGCGCCATATGCCCTCGAACGTTGCGCCGAGCTTGGTCAGCGCCGCGCGTGATCGTGCGTTCTGCTCGTAGGTGTCCCAGTCGACGCGGATGCAGCCGAGCGTCCCGAACGCGTACTCGAGTTGCAGGAACTTGGCCTCGGTGTTGGCGCCGGTGCCCCAGACGGCTGGAGTGAGCCAGGTCCAGCCGATCTCCAGTCCGCGATCGGGCTCGCGGACCGTACAGAAGCTCGTGCTCCCGACCGGTTGGCCGTCCGACTGCAGGATCGTGGCGAAGTGCGCGTCACCGCCTGCTGCGGCGTCCTTGATGCAGCGCTCGAACCACGCGTCAAACGCGGCGTCGCTCTCACCGGCGTTGAACGACCAGTAATCCCAGATCTCGGGTGGCTCCGCGGCTGCCCGAAGCCCGTCGTGATGCTTGGACGCGAGCGGCTCGAGCCGCACGATCCGGCCCTCGAGCGTCGGTTGCAGATCCCACATCGGGCCGAGGCTAGCCCCTGCGTCGGAGCGACCTGCCCGCTGCGTGCATGCTGGCCCATAGAATGCGCGCCAGTGAGCGGCGCTGGTCTCGATCAGGACCGCTGGTCCTCGCCACAGGGCAATGTGACCGGCCTGGGGATCACCGCCTCCTACAGCCTCCGATTCTGGACTTTGGTGATCGGCTTGGGCCTGGTTGCCGGTGTCAGCGCCGGACTGCTGGTCCTGCTGCTGCGATTGGTGGAGCGGCTCACCTACGGCGGGCACGGGTACTCGGTCATCAAGATGGCCGCAGCCGATCCCGCGTGGCAGCGGCTGCTGGCGCTGCTGGGGGCCGCGCTGATCGCCGACGTCGGTCTGTGGGCGCTGCGTCGCACGCGGTCGCGAGGTCGCGCCGAGGTGTCCGAGGCCCTCTGGGTCAACTCCGGGAAGCTGCCGCTCATCCCCAGCCTCGGTCGAGGCGTGCTTTCGATCGTCATTGTCGGCATGGGGGTCTCGCTCGGACGCGAGGGGGCGCCACAGCTCTTCGGCGCGGCCTTCGCCAGCCGCTGTTCGGATTGGGCTCGACTGCCGCTCTGGCAGCGGCGACTGCTGGTTGCCGCGGGCGCCGGGGCGGGCTTCAGCGCCGTCTACAACGTGCCACTGGGCGGGACCCTCTTCGCGCTGGAAGTGCTGCTTGGGACCGTGGCGCTACCGCTTGTGCTGCCGGCCCTGCTGATGTCGCTGACGGCGACAGCGACGGCCTGGATATTCATCGGAAACCACGCTCTCTTCTACGTTCGGCCGCCCCACTTCTCAGTGTCGCTGCTCGTCTTTGCGGCGGTAATGGGGCCGGTGATCGGCCTCGTCGCAACGGGCTGGACCCGCGTTATCGGTTTCATCGCGCGGCACCGTCCGGCCGGCATCTGGCGCTGGCTGGCGCCGCCGCTGGCCTTTGGGACCCTGGGGTTGCTCTCGATGCGCTACCCGCAGCTGCTGGGCAACGGTCGCGGGATCGTGCAGCTGGCAATCATCGGCAACCTGGGCCTGGGGCTGCTGGTGGTCCTGCTGCTTCTGAAGCCGTTTGTGACCTCCTCGTGCCTTGCGTCCGGAGCTCCGGGCGGCCTGTTCATGCCGACGTTCGCCCTGGGTGTGCTGCTTGCCGGTGTCGGCGGGCACATCTGGAGTCATGTCTGGCACGGAGCCGTGCCCGGGACCTACGAGCTGATCGGCGGTGGCGCCTTCCTGGCCGCGGCGATGCAGGGACCGCTGGCGGGCATCGTGCTTGTGTTTGAGCTCACCGGCCACCTGAACTCGCTGATCGTGCCGACGCTGCTCGCGGTCGTGGAGGCGACGGTGCTCTCACGCAAGCTCGGCGCCGCCTCGATCTACTCGGCTCGAATCGACGTTGGCACGCTCTCGGTCGTGCGCCCGGCCACGGATGCCGCGTCAGCGGCCGCGATCGGCGCACTCGACGACCCGGCGCTGGAGGGCGTTGCCGCGCCCGAGACAGACGGCTAGCTAGACGAGCGGCGGGGGCTTAATCAGGTCGAGCTCGTCGGGGGCGACAGCGTGGCCCGCTTCGCAACGCAGCTCGGCATGCACGGGGCTGCCGCAGCCGCTGTGCGCGAGCTCCACCCGCGCCCCATCCGGGAACAGCCAGCGGTCACCCCACCGCATCATCGCCACGAGTACGGGCAGCAGGTCGCTGCCCTTCTCGGTCAGGCGGTAGCCGTTGCGGGTGCGTTGACCGGGCTCCTGGTAGGGGACCTTGTCGAGCAGCCCCTCGTCGCTCAGCTCGCGCAGCCGTGCAGCGACGACCGGCTCGCTGACGCCGGTGCGCTCGACGAACTCCTCGAAGCGGGTCGCGCCGTAGAACGCCTCGCGCAGGATCACGAGCGCAGATTTGGTGCCGACGGTCTCGAAGGTCCGGGCGATCGGACAGTTCTCCCCGGGCGCGGGCCAGGATGAACGCGGCGACAGCTCGCCGGTCATGTGGATCTCAGCGGTAGCGGTCATGACGGCCGACTATAGCTGACATAGATGTATGCAAGCCAGCTGTGATAGTGTGGCTGGCTATGACCAGACTAAGCCAGCTTCGCCGCCAGGACGCATCGCCATCACTCGTTCTGCTGATCGTTTGCGCGGGTGTGGTGCTCGCAAGCCTCGATCTGTTCATCGTCAACCTCGCGTTGCCGAGCATGGCCCGCGACCTGCATGAGCCCAGCCTCAGCACGCTCTCCTGGGTGCTCAACGCTTACGCGATCGTCTACGCGGCACTGCTCGTGCTGTTCGGGCGCCTGTCCGAGGCGCGTGCCCGCCAGAACGGCTTCCTCGTGGGGGCGCTGGTGTTCACGCTCGCTTCGGCTGCATGCGGTGCTGCGACGAGCCTCGGCATGCTGATCGCCTTCCGCGTAATCCAGGCGATGGGGGCCGCGCTGCTGACGCCGGCGTCGCTCAGCCTCGTGCTCGCCACCACGGCGCCGCAGAAGCGGCACAGCGCGGTCCGCACCTGGACCGCGGTCGGCGGAGCTGCCGCAGCTCTCGGGCCCGTGGTCGGCGGCTTTCTTGTGCTCTCGAGCTGGCGCTGGGTCTTCTTCGTGAACGTGCCGATCGGGCTTGCGGCCGTGATCATCGGATGGCTGCGCCTGCCGAACGTGCCGGGCCATCCGGTGAAGGCCCCCGACGCGCTCGGTGCGACGCTCGTCACAGCTGGCGTGGCGCTGCTCAGCCTGGGCCTCGTCGAGGGCAACGATTGGGGCTGGGGCTCGGCGCGCGTGATCGCGGTGCTGTCGGCCGCGGTGGTGCTGCTGGCGGGCTTCGTCCTGCATCTGGTTCGCAGCCGCAATCCGCTGTTTGATCCAAAGCTCTTTGCGATCCGCGCCTTCCGCGGGTCGGCGGCGGTCGCGCTCGTGTTCTCCATTGCGTTCGGAGCAATGCTCCTGTCGATCGTGCTCTGGATGCAGGAGGTCTGGGGCTGGTCGGCGCTGAAGACGGGCCTGGCGTTCGCCCCTGGTCCGTTGATGGTGCCGCTCTTCGGCCTGGTGTTCACGGGGCCGCTGATCGCGCGGTTCGGCCCCAATCGCGTGATTGCCGCCGGCGCGAGCATCTATACGCTCGGCATCGCCTCGTGGCTCGTGCGCGCCGGTCTGCATCCTGATTACGTGCGGCAGGTGCTCCCCGGCACGTTGCTCACCGGTGCGGGCGTTGGGCTGACGATGCCGACCTTCATGTCGACGGGCGCCGGCGCGCTGCCGCCGCAGGCGTTCGCGACGGGCTCGGCGGTGCTGAACATGCTGCGCCAGGTCGGCCTCGCCGTCGGCGTCTCTGTGTTCGTGGCAGTGGTGGGGACTCCCAGCACGCCGCAGGAATCGTTGAGCGCGTGGCGGCAGGGCTGGGCTGTGATCGCGGCGATCGGAGCGCTGGCCGCGGTTGTCGGTGCCGTAGGCTTACGGCACCGATCTAAGGCTTCCGACGTGGCGGCGCCGGCGATCGGTAGTGTCCTGAGCGCGGATTGAGGACCGTTCCTGACCGCTGGCGGTTGGAATCCGCGCGGGCCGGGAAGATCAATGCGGCACAATTAGCGAAGGTCAGCTTCTGGAAGCTACTCCCGCTTGACGGGCAGGAGGTGCGGGTAGGTGACAAAACGCAGCGCATCGGCCGGACATTGGCCTGCGCCCAAGGTCGCTGAATACGCCCTCGCCGGTTCAGTTGGTGTCGGTCAGGCGCGCCGCTGGTGTACCCTCAGCGCGCTATCTCGACTAAAGCAATCGAAATTCACGACTTGATGGGTCAGGCGCTGGATACCGACGCAAGCCCTGCCACGGCGGGCGCTACAGGCAGGGAGGCGTCACGCGCACTCGAGCTCGAGTTGCGCCACGTCCAGAAGCGCTACCCGGGGCGGCGCGAGGCCGCGATCCCGGACCTCAGCCTCATCGTTCCCGCCGGTGAGGTGTGCGTGCTGGTCGGGCCCTCGGGCTCGGGCAAGACCACCGCGATGCGGCTGATCAACCGCATGATCCCGCTTACCGGCGGCGACATCCTGCTCGGAGGACGCAGCGTCCTCGAACGCGATCCGACCGAGCTTCGCCGTGAGATCGGTTACGTGATCCAGCAGATCGGGCTGTTCCCGCACCAGACGGTGCATGAGAACATCGCCACGGTTCCGAAGCTGCTCGGCTGGCCCAAGGACCGCATCGAGGCACGGGTGCGGGAACTGCTCGAGCTGATCTCGCTCGACGCCGAGATCAGCCGGCGCTACCCCAATCAGCTGTCCGGCGGGCAGCGCCAGCGCGTTGGTGTCGCACGCGCGCTCGCCGCAGATCCTCCGCTGCTCTTGATGGATGAGCCGTTCGGCGCGATCGACCCCATCAATCGCGCAATCCTGCAGGACGGCTTCCTCGCGCTGCAGCAGCAGGTCCGCAAGACGGTTGTGTTCGTCACGCACGACATCGACGAGGCGATCAAGCTCGGCGACCGCATCGCGATCCTGCGCGAGGGCGGCATGCTGGCGCAATATGCGACGCCGGCCGAGATCCTCGACCACCCGGCCGATGACTTCGTTGCCGAGTTCGTCGGCGCCGATCGCGCGCTCAAGCGCCTCGGGCTCGCCACGCTGGCCGACGTGAAGCTGCCGCCGATGAACGGCGACAAACCGGCGGGCGATGTTCCCGTGACGATGAGCGTGCGCGACGCGCTCGCCGCCGTGCTCGCCGCGGGAGGGCAGCCGCTGCGGGTCCTGGGGGAGGACGGAGAGGTGCGCGGGCTCGCGACGCTCGATGCGATCGGCCATGTCTTCGATGGCAGCTCAAACGGCTTGTCGGACTCCAACGCCTCGGACTCCGACGCCACGCACGCGGTAGCTCCGGAGCAGGCATGAACCCACCGCTCCTGATCGCCTCCGGCGGGCCCGTGATCCCGAACTTCGGCGGCTCGGCGCATTCGTTTTCATGTGAGAAGGCGAACCGCCTGTTCTGCTGGAGCTGGTTCAGCCAGAACTGGTCGAGCACGTTTTGGCCGGCGCTGCGCCAGCACATCGTGCTCGTGCTGATCGCTGTGCGTGATCGGCTTTGCGATCTCGATGGCGCTGGCGCTGCTCGTACACCGCTACCGGCGCTTCGAGCAGCCCGTGATCGCTTTTACCTCGTTCCTGTACACGATTCCGGCCCTGGCGCTGTTCGAGCTACTCGTGGGAGTGCCCGGGCTGGGGCTCAGCCGTGCCACCGCCGAGGTTGCGCTGGTGTCGTACACGCTGCTGATCCTGTTCCGCAACATTCTTACGGGGCTGCGCAATGTTCCGGCCGACGTGCTCGACGCTGCCCGGGGGATGGGCATGAACCGGCGGCAGACGCTTTTGCGTGTCGAGCTGCCCTTGGCGCTGCCGGCGATCATCGCCGGATTGCGGATCGCGACCGTCAGCACCGTCGCGTTGGCGACCCTCGCGGTACTGGTGGATAACGAGGGCCTCGGGGTCCCGATCCTCAGCGGGATCAACGCCTTCTACTTCAAGACCGAGCTGATCGCCGCCGGCGCTATCGCGATTGTGCTGGCGATCCTGGCTGACGGGCTGCTGGTTGGCGCGCAGCGACTCTTGACGCCGTGGGCGCGGACGCGGGCCGTGTAGAGGTCGCATGCCATGAGCCAGTTGATCAACAACTTCGTCGACGCGTTCGAGTTCATCGGCCGCAACGGGCAGATCCCGGGTCAGCCGCACTTCACGACGCTCACCTATTACGCGCTCGGGACGCTGAGGGTGACCCTGATCGCGATGGCAATCTCGCTGGCGATCGCGCTACCGCTCGGCGTCTGGCTCGGCCACCGCCATCGTGGCTCGTTCGTCGCGATCAACCTCGGCAACATCGGGAGAGCGCTGCCGAGCCTCGTCGTGCTGGCAGTCGCTTCCGCTTTCCTCGGGATCGGGCTAAACGAGGTGCTGGTTGCGCTCGTCGTGCTCGCCGTCCCGCCGATCATCACCAACGCATACGTGGGGATCGACCAGGTCGATCCTGACCTGGTCGACGCGGCGCGCGGGATGGGCATGACGGGCTGGCAGGTGCTGACACGGGTCGAGTTGCCGCTCGCGATCCCGCTGCTGATGGCCGGCGTGCGCACCGCCACCCTGTTCGTCATCTCCACCACGACGATCGCCGCGTTCGCCGGCTACAACGACAGCCTCGGTGAGGTGGTCAACAACGAGGCCGGCTACCACCTCTCGGGCGTGCTCGGCGCCGCGATCTGTATCGCTGCGATGGCACTCGCGATCGAGGTGGGGCTCGCGGCCCTGCAGCGGGCAATGACGCCCGCACCGCTCCGGCGCACCGATGCGCTGGAGCTGCCGGACGACGTGATCGTGCCGGTGCTGGAGCCCGCATGACTCCGGTCCAGGTTCTTCAACTTACGAACGAAAACAAACAGGAGGAAGCATGAGGTTCAGTTACGTGCGAGTTTTGCGCCTGGTTGTGGCCGCCGCAGCGGTGGCCGCGCTGGTTGGCGCGATGGTCGCTTCCGCGAGCGCGAGAGCGCCGCGCACGCTGCCCGGCAAGGGCAAGCCGGCATTTGTGCTCGGCGACAAGAATTTCGACGAGGAATACGTCCTCGGCGACCTGTACCAGCAGGCGCTTGAGGCTCAGGGCTACACGGTCACGTTGAAGCCAAACCTCGGATCGACTGAGATCGCCTGGAAGGCGCTGAAGTCCGGTCAGATCCAGGGCTATCCCGAGTACGACGGGACGCTGCTTGCGACCGTGGCGAACATCACCAAGAACCCAGGGAGCGCCGCCAAGGCAGCGAGCGAGACCAAGAGTTGGCTGGGCAAGCACGGGTTCACGTTCACCAACGTGACGCCGTTCTCGGACTCCGACGCAATCGCGGTGCTGACGTCCTACGCCAAGGCCCACAACCTCAAGACGATCGGTGACCTGGGGAAGCTCGGGGCCGCCGTCAAGATCGGTGGGGCCGCGGAGTTCCAGACGCGTTACCCGGACGGTCTCCTGGGTCTGAACAGGATCTACAAGGTGCACCCGACGTTTGTGCCGCTGAACATCCCGAGCTTCTACACGGCGCTCGACAACAACCAGGTCCAGGCCGCGGCCGTCTTCACCACCGACCCGCCGCTGAAGACCGGCAGGTACACGGTGCTCAAGGACACGAAGTTCATCTTCGGCTTCCAGAACGTCGGCATGGTCGTCAAGACCAGCGTCGCGAAGGCAGAGGGGTCGGCGTTCACCACGACGATCAACAAGGTCAGCGCGCTGCTCACACAGAAGGCGATCATCGCGTTGAACTCGGCGGTCGAGGTCGACAAACAGAACCCCGTCAAGGTCGCGAAGGCCTTCCTGCAGGACAACCACCTGGGGTAACGGCAGCTTGAGCCGGTTTGTGCGAGGTGGCTCCGCCGCCTCGCACAAACACCGAGAGCATCTGGGGCCGGCGGGCCTTGAACCCGCCGGCCCTTGCATTTGCGGCGTTTGGCCAGCTCTACGACCGCTATCTCCCGCTGGTGGCGCGGTGGTGGCTTTCACCATCCGTTGACGCTTGTTCGCGCCCCGCGAGCTAACCTTCCGGGTCCGGCGGATCGCCCACTCGACCGCGGGCCTACGGGCCCACCGGCGCCACGCGCCCCGCGCCAGCGGGGCGGCCAGTCCCGGAGGTCGGGAGTGTCAGCCGCCCAGGCAATTGACACTCATTAAGTCCTGGGACGTTGTAGTTCAGCGGTGATCTGTGTCGGATTGCGTGGGGCCGGGTATTAGGACCTGGCCCCACGCTTTTCATTGCGCCTCTAATCTGACGGGCACGCGTGCCGATAAGCCCCCTACCGACACGAACTAGGTTCTGGGAGATGTTCAAGCTAAGGCGATCCCCGGTTGCTGGCATCCGGCTCTTTTGCGTTAATTGCAGCGTGGCGATTCGCTCGTGCGCGATTGCGCTTGCCCTGATCACGCTCGCGATCACCACTTCCACCGCTGCGGCGCACGTTGCCTACATCGCGGTAGCCCAGCGCTGCCTCGTACCCGACGTGCGGGGAGACACGCTGGCGGCGGCGAGGAGCACGCTCCAGGCGGCGCACTGCGCTGCGGGCCGTATCAGTGGCCCGCGCACCAGCTCGCATGTCGGCTCACAGCGCCCCCGGACGGGTATGCGTGAGAACCTCGGAGCGAGGGTGGCTCTGACCATGGCCCGGAAGTCGAACCAGGGAACGCTGCCCGCCGTTGGTACGACCAGCGCCCAGCCCGTCGGAATCTCGGGCAACTGGAAGTTGGTGCTCGACTCCGAGTTCAACGGCCCAACGCTGAATACGTCGATCTGGCGGACCGGCTGGAACGGCAGTGGCGTGACCATTCCGGCCAATGCCAACGAACTCGACTGCTACAGCCCGCACAACGTCTACTTCCCCGGCGACGGCAGCCTGCACCTCGACGTTACGGGCGTATCGTCGACTTGTGGTGGCGTCACCAAGCCCTACACCGGCGCGATGATCAACACCAATCCGGCTCGCGGCCACGGCGGGTTCCAGTACACGTACGGGGTCCTCGAAGCGAAGGTCTACCTCCCAGCGGACGGATCGTTGGTGGCCAACTGGCCGGGAGTCTGGGCCGACGGCCAGAGCTGGCCGGTCGACGGTGAGGATGACCTGGTGGAGGGACTGAACGGCGTTGCCTGCTGGACCTTCCACAACGCCACCGGGATGAGCCACGGCTGTGACCAGAGCATCACACCGGGCTGGCACACGTTCGCCTCTGATTGGCAGCCCGGCTCGATCACCTACTACTACGACGGCATCGACGTCGGAACCGACATTTCGGGGATCACCTCGTCCCCGATGTACATCATCATCAACAACACGGTGCACTCCGGCGAGGCGAGCGTCAGCAAACCAGACTCGATGCAGGTCCAGTACGTTCGGGTCTGGCAGACCGGCTGACATGACCGACGACCACGAACATGATCACGAGCATCATGGCCATGACCACGAGCACAACGGCCACGATCACGACCATGATCATGATCACGACCACGCGCTGATCGTGGACCGGCTGCCCGAGGGCAGCTGGAGGGTCGACCCGCAAGGTAGCGAGGTGCTTTTCAAGGCTCGGGCGCTGTTCGGCCTCCTGTCCGTGACAGGTGTCTTCGAGGAGTTCAGCGGTGAGCTCACGGTGGATCCCGCGGGTGGCGTCAGCGGCCAATTGGTGGTGCAGACGGCGAGCATCAACAGCGGAATCGCCAGGCGCGATGCCGACCTCCGCAGCGCTTCCTACTTCGACAGCGCCACGTACCCCGAGATGACGTTCACGCTCGAGAAGCTGGAGCCGAGCGGCTCCGAGCACCTGAATCTGACCGGGACGCTGCAGATCCGGCAGAAGTCGCTGCCGCTGACCTTCCCGGTGTACGCGATCGCGCACGACGACCACCTGCACCTCGAGGGCAGCGTGGTGCTCGACCACGAGGCGGCCGGGCTCGGCTGGGCAAAGCCCGTCCTCGTCGGTAAGCGCGCCCGCGCCGAAGCGGCGCTCACCCTCGCGCGGGGTTAGGAGCCCACAACAGCTCTCGTAATCCGCTCGCGCGGCCCGCTGGCCGCGCGACGGCCTCACGCACGGACTCCTCGCTGCCGGCCAGCACGAGCGTGCGGCGAGCACGCGTGACCGCGGTATAGAGCAGCTCGCGAGAGAGCAGCGGCGAGTCCGGCTCAGGCAGCAGCACCGCGGTCACGTCGAACTCGGAGCCCTGGCTCTTGTGGACGGTCGTCGCGAACAAAGGCTCGACGTCAGCGAGTCGTGAGGGCGCGAGCTCGATCGTCGCGCCACCGGCGTCGAACACGGCGCGCAGCTCACCGTCCTCGCCCTGCACGACGACACCTGTATCGCCGTTGTGCAGGCGCAGCTCGTAGTCGTTGCGCGTCGCGAGCAGTGGCAGGCCTGCGTAGCGCTGCGCGCTCGGCTCGAAGCCCGCCACGTCCGCGCGCAACCAGGACTCGACGGTTTCGGTCCACTGCGCCACGCCCAGCGGACCGTGACGGTGGGCGCACAGCAGGCGGAATGTGCTCAGCTGCCGCAGCGCGGTGGCCGCGTCCCCCGCGCGCGCCGCCGCGATCATCGGGCCGTAGGCCGCAACGGCGTGCCCGCGCAACGCGGCGACCCCAGCGCCGGACAGGTCCTCGGTCCAGGCGATGCTGCCGTCGCCCGCAGCCAGCGCTGCCACCGCCGCGTCGCCGTCGCCGCGGCGGATCGCCTCGGCCAACGCGCCGATCGGGGCGACGCTGCGGTGGCCGCGGCGCAGGACCGTGACGCCATCGCCGAACGAGCGCTCGCTCGGGCCCTGACAGGACAGCGCCTGTCACCCGGGAAAGCGTGGCGCGCATGCCCGCGCCGAACTGCGGCTCCTCGGCGGCGGGCCCGACGATGTCCCGTAGGACGGCACCGACCTCGATCGCCGCGAGCTGGTCCGGGTCGCCTACGAGCACGAGTTGGGCGTCGTCGCGGACCGCCTCGACCAGCCGCACCATCAGCGAGAGCGGGACCATCGAGGTCTCATCGACGATCACCAGGTCATGGGGGAGGCGGTTGCTCGCGTCGTGGCGGAAGCGCCCGCCAGGAAGCCAGCCCAACAGCCGGTGGATTGTCGAGGCACGCACGCTGCCGCCGACGGCCTCCTGCAACCGTGCAGCGGCCTTGCCGGTCGGTGCGCATAGTCCGATCAGGGGCGGTTGCGCCGAGGCCTCGGCCGCGAGCGCCTCGGTCAGCGCGACGATCCGCGCCACCGTCGTTGTCTTGCCGGTCCCTGGGCCGCCGGCGATCACCGTCAGATCGCGCAGCAGCGCGACGGCGGCGGCGGTTCGCTGCTCGGCAAACTCCTCGGCCGGGAACGCGGCGCTGATCGCCGTGCCGAGCTCGGCGAGGTCCCCGATGTCGGCGCGCATGCGGTTGCGGGCAAGAAGCGCCGCCGCGAGCCGGCGCTCCTCACGCCAGTAGCGGTCGAGGTAGAGCCGCGACCCGTCGAGCCGCAGCGGCGCCGTCACTGAGGCGTCGGTGCCGACAAGACCCACGCTGGCGCGCATCAGCTCGGCGTCGTCAGGCCCGAGCTCGATGAAGGCGTGCCCCTGGCGCGCGCCGGCGACCGTCAGCGCGATGCAGCGCAGTACCTCGGGGTCTGACACCTCGCCCAGCCGGCCGAGCGTCGTCGCGGCGTGAACGTCGGCCGCGACCAGGGCCTCGCCGCGATTGAGCCCGGCCAGCGGCTCAGGTGCGCGCAGCGCCAGCTCGGGTCCAAACGGATCGCGCTCGGGAGGCTCCTCGAGCACACTCATCGACGACTCTCCTGGAGCACGCTCATCGACGACTCTCCTGGAGCACGCTCATGACGAGAGAACTCTCCAGGTGCTCGGATCGGCATATGTAGATATGTGCATATGTGGTGATCATGGTGAGATGCCGGCGTCGGCACCGGCAAGCAGGTCGCTGAGGGCAACAACCAGGGGCGCCGGAGGGTGCCAGGCGAACACACCGAAACCGGGCTGATCCGGCCCCAGCATTCCGCGCAGGAACAGGTAGCGGACACCGGCGAGGTCGGTCTCGGGGTCGTAGCCCGCAAGGCGCCAGCGCAGGTATCGGTGCAACGCGACCGAGTAGAGCAGGGCCTGCAGCACGTAGTGCGAGCGTTGCATCTCGACGCTCAACAGAGGCGCCGCGTAATGCGCGGCAGCCAGCGGCTCGCCCGGGGGAGCGAGCCAGTTGGTCTTGTAGTCGATGATCGCGTAGCGGTCGCGCGTGTGGGCGGGATCAATTCCGCGCACGCGCAGGACGAGGTCGATGCTGCCGTTGAGGTACCCGCGCAGGGCGGTCGCCAGCAGGGGGTCGCGCAGCCGTTGCGCGTAGCCAGCAACCGGATCGTCCGCGGGCAGCAACCTCTCGAGCAGCCCCGCCACATCGGCCAGCGCAGCCGCGTTCACGGGGTCATCGCCGCCGGCCAGCGGCAGCTCGAAGGCGAGCTCGTCGAGGCGGTCCGCGCGCGATACGTCGGCGAGCGAGAGCTCACCAAGCTCGCCACCAAGCGGGGTGGCGAGCGCAAGTGAAAGCCCCTCTGCAGCGAGCTCCGGCGCGCAGCCGAGCAGCTCCGGTCGGTGGGCGACGGCACGCCCGAGCCACTCTCGCAGCGCGCCGGTCAACCCGTCGGTGCTGAAGTCAAGCTCCTGGAGCGCCTGATGGATCAGCGTGCCGAGCTGCGGGCCGCTGGCCATCTGCGAGAGCGGGAGCTCCGATGCGACGGGCGCGGCGGCGACTTCGGGCTCGTCGGTGACGCCCGCCTGCTCTGGTTCGGAGGCGACGACCGCGTCGTGTGCGGCGGCCGTCAGCGCGCTATAGGAGGTGCGCCGCCAGGCGGTATCGATGCGGCGCTCGAAGCGCGCGCGCTCGAGGACCGCATCGGCGTCGAGCGCCGGGCTCCAGCGGGCGGGCATCCCGAGCCGTGCCGGCTCGACCGAGACGGCGTGGGGCGCGAGCTCGGCGATCTTCTCGAAGCGCGCGAGCGCATCGTCCTCCCGGGGGCGGCGCGCTCCCTGCCAGGCGACGTTGCCGTCCACGTCCTGGGCGAACAGCAGCCGGCCGAGCGGTGAGTCGCGTGCGTACCAGGCGCTTGCCCACCAGATCACGGCCCGGTGGCGGGCGCGGGTCAGTGCGACGTAGGCGAGGCGCAGCTCCTCGCCGCGCTCCTCGACGTTGTGCTGGTGCAGGTGGGCCTGGTACTCGTCGCCGGCCAGCCCCACATCGATCGCACGCTGGCCCTCGTCGTCGTGGAAATAGACGGGTTGCCCTTCGTCGGCGAGGCGCCCGGCGTCCCACAGGAAGGGGCAGTAGACGACCGGGAACTCGAGGCCCTTGCTGCGGTGGAAGGTGAGCACCTGAACGGCATCGGCATCGGAGTCCAGGCGGCGGGTGCGCTCGTCGTTTGAACCCTCGCGATCGGCGGCCTCGATCCGCTGCCGCAGCCAGCCCGTGAGCGCCGCGACCCCAAACTGCTCAGCGCCGGCCGCCGCGCCCAACAGTTGTGCCACGTGCTCGAGGTCGGTCAGGCGCCGTTCGCCTCCGACCAGCGCGAGCAGGCGCGCCGCCGTCCGCTCACCGTCGAGGATCGACTCGGCGAGCGTCGAGACGCCATGCTCGCGCAGCGTCCGCGCCCAGGCGTGCAGGCGCTGGTGCAACACCTCGAGCTGCGACTCGGTCGCCCCGGCGAGCGTTGTCGCGCTCCAACCAAGCAGGGAGGTGAGCGCCGCCGCACGTGCACGCGCGGGGTGCGAAGGCTGCTCGAGGGCCTCAAGCAGCGCCAGCCAGTCGGTGGCGGCCGCAGTCGCGAAGACGCTGCCCGAGCCGCTGATCACCGCCGGGATCCCGAGCTCCTCGAGCGCGCCCTGGATCAGCCACGCGTTGCGATGGGTGCGCACCAACACCGCCACGGATCCCGGGGCGACCGGGTGCGTGCCGACGGCATTTCCCTCATCGTCGCGGGTCTCGATCGTGGCGCCGGAGTTGAGCAGCGCAACGACGTCGGCAGCGAGGTCTCGGGCGACGAAGGCCCGCGCCGACTCTGCGTTGGGAAAGCCGCTCGGGGTGCGGACCACGGATGGCTCGCCCGCGTCGAGCAGCCGCACACGGAGCGCGCCCTCGCCCGGTGCGCCGAGCAGGCGGGGCTTCTGATTGACGGGCGCCGCCGAGACCTTGCGGTAGACGATGCCGGGATGACCCAGTCGCGCGTGCCCGAAGAGCGCGTCGAGCCCGTCGAGCAGCGGCTGGTCGCTGCGCCGGTTGACGCTGAGCGTTGCCCGAGCGCCAGCGCTTTCGGCGGCGGCGAGGTAGGCGTAGACGTCGGCCCCGCGGAAGGCGTAGATCGCCTGCTTGGGGTCGCCGATCAAGACGAGCGTTGTCCCGTTGCCCGCCGGGCCGCTGCCCGGCGGGGCTTGACCAAACGCGCGCTCGACGATCTCCCACTGGATCGGGTCGGTGTCCTGGAACTCGTCGATCAGCACGACCCGGTAGCGCTCGTCGAGCATCCGCACGGCGTCGGCGCCGCGCGGGCCCTTGAGCGTGTCCAGCACGCGCGTGAGCTGATCGTCGTGGGTCATCAGTCCGAGTGCGCGCTTGCGCGCATCGAGCTCATCGCGGATGGCGACCGCGAGGCGGCAGCGCATCGCCTCGGCCGAGCCGGTGCGCGGGGCGATCGGGTAGATCGGTGCGAGCGGGTTGTCGATCGCGACGCGTGCGACCTGCTCGGCCTGCTGGCGCGTCATCGTCAGGCCGTCGCGGTCGCGGTAGAAGCGCCGCACGTAGAGGTCGTCGATGACCTCACGGGCCAAATCGTCGACGCTGTCGACGAAGCTCACGTTCGGGTCGCTCTCGGCCAGCGTGCCGAGCCCGTCCAGCACCTTCTGGCAGAAGCCGTGGGTCGTCTCGATCGTGGCGGCGTCGAAGTTCGCGATCGCATGCGCGAGACGCTGCTGCCGTTCATGCACGACATCGAGTGATGCGCCCGCCAGCTTGTCGATCACCTCATCCATGTGGGTCGGCAGGGCGCCTGCCGCAACGCGCGTGAGCTGCGCTTCCGTGAGCACCAACCGCTCGCGCACCCGCTCGCGCAGTTCGCTGGTTGCGGCCCGCGTGAAGGTGACGAGCAGCAGCTGGTCGAGGGTCGCTTCGCCCTCGGCGATGAAGCGCGCGGCCAGGGCGGCGATCGTGTAGGTCTTGCCCGTCCCGGCACTCGCCTCGAGCACCGTGACGCCGCTCGGCAGGCGGCCCTTCAGGTCGAACGGCTG
The DNA here is from genome assembly GCA_963818135.1 of uncultured Actinomycetota bacterium. Classification (GTDB taxonomy): domain Bacteria; phylum Actinomycetota; class Thermoleophilia; order Solirubrobacterales; family Solirubrobacteraceae; genus Palsa-465. The sequence continues at coordinate 139,647 of CAWFRF010000019.1, read as the reverse complement.
GGCGTCGAGGGTCAGATCGATGCCGGACATCAGCTGCCCACCACCTCGCGCGCCAGCAGCGGCTGCCAGATCGCCGTGGCGAGCTCGGCCAGGCGGTCGATGTCGAGCTCGGACCCGAGCGCGAGACGGTGCTCGGGCTCGTCCTCCTCGCCCTCGATGAAGCGGTCGTTGAACCACCCGGAGCGCCAGCGCTTCATCGCCGCGGCCAGAGGATCCTCGCCGGTCTGCAGCGACGCCTCGGCGTAGGCGTGCGCGGTCGCGACGGGCAGCGGAAGCGGCGCGCGCAGGCCCAGCGCCCGCAGCTCGGTCAGACGCTCCAGCTCGGCGAGCGCTGTCTGGAGTCGCATCTCGGGGGTGCCGCCGAGCTGCGGGAACCGCCTTGCCTGGATCGGGTCCTGACGACCGCCGCGACCGATGGTGATCGCCTCGAACGGGATCCCCGGATGCGCGGCGCTCAGCGCCAGCAGCCGCACCCAGGCAGCGAGTCGCTGCCGTGGCCCCAGTCGTGAATAGCTGACCTGCAGCAGGAGATGGCCGTGAATCCCGCCAACGGTGCCGGTGAGCCGGGTGCCGTTGGTCAGCGTGACGTTGGTCTGCTCCGAGCGCGGCGGCGTGACCGGCGCCGTACGCGGCGGCGACGTCGGCGAGGCCCTTGGCTGTAGGCAGGATCGACTGGATCACGGGGGCGCCGAGCGCCCCGGGCGGCAGCGTCCCCCGGGCGATCTCCGCACGGTATGCGTCGCGCGGAGCGACTCCCGTGCGGATCGCGTCGAGCAGCCGCTGACCGACGCCCCAGCGGGCGAGGCCGTCGAGCTCGATCGGCAGCGCGTCGTCGATCTCGTCCTCATCGCGCTGCGCCGAGATGCCGAGTCGTTGCCGCAGGAACGCGCGCACCGGTCGCTGCACGAAGGAGACGAGCTCATCCAGCGTGACGAGGTCTGCTCCGGGCGCCGGCGGGAGCGGTTCGGGCAGAAAGCTCGGCGGCTCGTGGCGCGGCGCGACCAGGGCATGGGCGCCCGCGAGCGCTGCCGTGTCGAAGCTCCAGGCACCCTCTGCGGCGCGCGCGGGGTCCGAATCCGCAGTCACGAAGTTGCGGGGATCGAAGGGCTGCAGCGGGTGGCGAATCACGAGCAATTCCCGGGCGCGGCTTGCAGCGCTGCCCTCTGGCACACGCGCTGTGGCGTCGATCACGTCGAGCAGCTCGCCAACGGGGACCGCCGGCGGCAGCGGGGCATTTGTGCGCTCGTCGTTGCCGCTGTAGGTGACGATCAGCGCCTCCTGTGCGGCCAACAGTGCATCGAGCAGCAGCTGGCGATCCTCGGTACGTGGGTCGCGATCCCCGGGCCGGGGGTCTTCGAGCAGAAGGTTGTCGCCGTCGCGCGGGGTCGGGCGCGGGAAGCAACCGTCGTCGAGACCGAGCAGGCAGACCACGCGATGCGGGACCGAGCGCATCGGCACGAGCGTGCAGAAGGTGAGGTGGCCGCTGCGGAAGTTGGCCCGTGTCGGGCGTCCCTCGAGTCGGTGCCCGAGCAGCGCGCGTATTTCACCGAGAGAGAGTTCAGTTTTGGGGGTGCCGGGTGTTGGCGGGGTGCCCGGGTGGGATCCAGTTCCGTCACCTTCGGCCTCATCGAGGATGTCGCTGAGGATCAGATCGAGCTGCCGCCGCTGCCACGAGTCCTGTGCCGAGGTGGCCGTCAGGGTGTCCGCGGCGGCCGCGAGCGCCGTCGCCCAGGCCGACAGCGGCTGCGGACCGCTGAGCGCGTGCAGTGCGGTGTCGAGCCGGTCGATGAATTCGCCGAAGCGACCCGCGAGCTCGATCTGGCTGCTCTGGATCGAAGCGGCGGGAAGCACGCTCGCAAACGGTTCCTGCACGTCGGCATCCATCGCCACACCCAGCAGCAGGCGTTTGAGGCCTGCCGACCAGGTGCCGGCATCGACCTCCGTCAAGTTTGTACGCGGCGCGACCCTCGGCGTCGAGGCCCCAGTGGATGTGGGCGCTGGCGACCCAGTCGCGGATCTGGGTGAGCTCGTCGTCGTCGAAGCCGAAGCGCGCCCGCACCGGTGGCGCGTCCGCGAGGTCGAGCACCTCGGACGCGGTCACACGGCTCGATGTCAATTCGAGCAGGCGCGCGGTGACGGCGAGGATCGGGGTGGTGCGGCGCAGCGAGCGATCCGCCAGCCGGACGCGCAGCGTCGGTGGCTCGCCTGCCACCCGCCCGCGGGCGGCGCCTCCGTCAGAATCGCTCTCGGTCGGGTCGCGCCCACCAAAGGTTGCCTCGATCAGCGGTGCGAACGACTCAATGTCCGGACACATCACGATCACGTCTCGCGGCTCCAGCGTGGGGTCGTCCGCCAGGCGGTGAAGGATCGCCTCGCGCAGCACCTCGACCTGGCGTGCGCGCCCGTGGCAGGCGTGGATGCGGATGCTGCGATCCGTGGCCAATAGCTGAAGGCGACTGTCGGAGTCTCGGTCTCGGAGCGGCGGTCCCGGCGGCTGGCGATCGGCGTAGACGTCGCGCTGGAGTGCCTTGAGCAGCGTGGTCGTCTCCCGACTTTCGAAGGCCTGCTCGTCCGGGAGTGCGTGATGGCGGTCCTCGCCGAGGCCATCGTCGAGCGCCCCCCTGACAAGCGTCTGCAAGCCCTGCACGTCGCGGCCCCAGGAGGCGAGCAGGCGGTTCTCCACGGTCCCGTTGGCCCACATGGCCGGCGAGGGGTGCAGCAGCATCATGTGCACGTCGCGCCCGGCGGCGAGCGCCTGCAGCACCCGCAGATGGCTCACCGGCAGGCGCGTGAGCCCGAAGATCGCGAATCGTTGCGGGAGCCCGACCAGGCTCGGGTCGGTCTCGAGCGCCACGCAAGCACCAGCGAGGCGCTCGGCCAGGCTGGGTACGCCGACGGCCTCACGCAGCCGCCGCCAGAGCTCCGGCTGCCAGCCGGCAGCGGCGCGCTCATCGACGCCGCCGGACTCACCTCGGGCCCATGCGTCGATCAGCTCCGGACGCCGGGTCGCGTACTCGTCGAACAGCCGCGCGACGTGCGCAAGCCTTGGGTAGCGCTGCTCGTGGCCGCTGCGCAGGTGCCGAGCCAGCGGCTCGAGCCAGGGCTCGTCGAGCGCCTGCTCGACGACCTCGATCAACGGCCAGACCAATCGTGCCGGCTGCCAGGGATCGTGCTCCGGCGAGATTCCGCTGGCCAGGGCCAACGCTCCCGCGACCAGCCCGCCGGGAAACGGGAACTCGATGTTGGCGCAGACGCCGTCCCCATCGCCCGGGCGGCTGCCGAGCCGCGCCGAGAGCCGCTGCGTCAGCCAGCGCTCGATCCCGCGCGTGGGCACGGCCACAACCTCGGCGGCGAATGGGTCGGGCGCGACTTCGGTAAGGAGCTCGGCGAGCGCCTCTGCCAATACGTCTGCGCGTTCTGCGCGATGGATGACAAGCATGATCGGTCTGTCTCCAGTCAATCGCTTCTCGGGGTCGTTAGGACCCATCCCGTTGATGCGCACGCCTCTTCCGGGACAGGCCCTAAGCTCCGGACCCATGCGACTCGAAGGAATCGAGAGCGGCGACATTGTCGAGATCGACCGGCTGGGGCGACGGTTTCACGCGCTGGTCGCGGGCAGTGCGCCCGGAGGGCTGTCAATCCAGCCGCTGGATCGCCGCGTCACCTACCGCTCCTGCCGCGCGCGGGACGTCGTCGGCCACTGGTCCAAGCGCGGGCGTCCGCGCGCGACCACCGATCCGCTCGAGCCACAGGTGCTGCAACTCGAGCTCGATCTGACGTCGAGGCCGGAGTGAACCTGCAAGGTGCCCTGCGCGGCCCGTCTGCACGTCTGCTTCTGGCTGTGATCCCCGCGCTGGCGGTCTGGGGCGCTGCCGCGACGTCTGCTCGCGGCGCCTTGTTGCCCCCGCGCAACCCGGCCTACTCACTGGCGCTCGACGAGCACGTACGGCCGGACTGCACAGGGCGTAGCGGACCAGGCGGCGACCTGCCTCGATGAATCTGTGGCGATGCTCAACGCGGGGCGCCGCAGCGAGGCTCTCGGGCCCCTGGTGCTTCCGCGCAATTGGAGCCGACTCACCATTCCCGAGCAGACCTTCGTCCTCACCGAGCTCGAGCGCACCGCTCGCGGCCTGCAGCCGGACACCGGTCTCGCGGCCGATTGGAACGCTGCAGCACGTGCTGGAGCCGACGCGGGCACCGACCCGACCAGGCCGGGGCGGGGAGCGCACGGCGGGTTCCTTTCGATCTGGGCCGGTGGGCAGCCGAATCCGATCGTCGCGATGGCCGACTGGATCTATGACGACGGCTATTTCCAGGATCACACCACGCCCAACATCGCGTGCTCTCGCGCCACGCCGTCGGGTTGCTGGGGACACCGCGACGCGATCCTCCGCGACACCGCGGCGACCGGCTGCGACCGGCGTTGTGCGGTCGGAGCGGGCTACAGCGCCAACGGTTTCTCGGCGGCTGGACCGGGCGCGGGCCATGAGTCCTATGCCGAGGTATTCGGCATCGACGCGGGCAACAACCCCGATCCGCTCATGTTCCGTTGGGCAGCGGAGCTGCCGCAATTGCCGGCGTGTGAGCGTGTGCGTGACAGCTGCAGCTGGGCGGGGCGCCCGCTGCAGACGGCAACCGGTGCGCTCAACGTCCGCGGACTTCCGCAGGGAGCGTCGCTTGTGAAGCCGTGGTTCGACGTGAGCTTCAGGTGGACCAGCGAAAGCAATGGCGCGGTGACGCTAGCGATCGACGCCGGCCTGAGCCTGGGCAGCGTGTCGGTGACCGCAAGTCAGGGCGCCACGCGGGTCACGCTCCACGTCAGCAGACGGGGAAGCGACCAGTTCGTTGCTACCGGCCGGCTGACAAGCGGCCAATGGACGATGGATATCAAGTATGGAACCCCAGCGATCGAAGGTCCCAGACCATCGTCGACGGAGTCCGTGCGGGTCCCGTAAGCCGCTCCAGCTCGGCAATCCGTACGCTGTGCGCGGTACGTAGCCGTAGAAAGGGAACGTGATGAACGACGACTGGCGAGTGCAGGTCACCTGCCCGACAACCGCCACGGCAGCAAGCCTCAACGAGACCCTGCGCGAGGGCGAGTTCCAGCACAACATGCAGGACTCTGCCGGCGAGCGGGTGGTCGTGTCCCTCGACGGTCATGAACTGTTCCTGTATGCCGGCACGCGGCAACAGGCTGAACGGGCCGCCGAGGCCGTCAAGGCGGCCGTTGCGCGCTCGGGCGTGAGCGTGCGAACGGAGCTTCGGCGCTGGCACCCAGTCTCCGAGGAGTGGATCGACGCTGACCTGCCGCTGCCCGAGAGCGAGGCCGCGCTTGTCGCCGAGCACGCCGAGACGATCGAACGCGAGCGCGAGGAGTCAGCGAACTTCAAGTTCTCCGAGTACGAGGTGCGTATCGGAACGAGCTCCCACCGCGAGACCCTCCAACTGGCGGGGAAGCTCCGCGACGAGGGCATCCCCAGCCTGCGTCGCTGGCGTTATCTGCTGATCGGGGCAGTCGACGAGGACGCCGCCAACAAGCTCGCCGAGCGTGTGCGCGCTCTCGCACCGGCCGACGCCACGGTCGAGGTCGAGGCCTCGATCCGAACGGTTGAGGCCGAGACCCCGGCGAATCCATTCGCGGTCTTCGGCGGCCTCGGGGGATAAAGAAACCGTTCCGCCCGCTGAATCGGTGTAAGGCTTGCGCGTGAGGCGCCAATGCCTGACCAAGAGACCGAAGCGCAGACACCGGCAGCCGATCGACCTGTAGATCCGTATCAGGTGCGCGCCACGCACCTGCTGAAGCACCGCGGCATGTGGAAGATCCCCGTGGTCGTTGGCTCGGTCGTCCTGATACTGATGACGACCTTCTACATCGGCTCGGTCGTCGACCCGCTCGGTCATCTGCGCGGACTGCCGGTCTCGATCGTCAACGAGGACTCAGGGGCGACGGTGGGGGGCCGGCACGTGGACCTCGGCGCGCAGGTTGAAGCCGGCCTGACCGGATCCCGGGCGGTGTCGCGGTTCCTCGCCATGACGCACGAAGGCCTCGTCGCCGCAGAGCAGCGTATGAACCGAAATGGCTCGTATGCGGCGCTCGTGATCCCGCCCGACTTCAGCAAGTCACTGCTGTCGCTGGCAGGGCCCCCGCTGCCCCCGGGCACGAAGGTCGGCGCGCCGGGCATCACGCTGTTGACAAATCCGCGCGCGGGCACGGTCGGCGTCGCGCTGGCGAGCGGCGTTCTTACCCCTGCGGTTGGCATCGGCTTCGCACAGGATCGGCAGCCAACTGCTCGCGTCTGCCCACCCGGCGCCCGCTGCCGGTACAGCCACTGCTGCGGTGCTCGCTAACCCGGTGACGCTCGTGACCAGCCAGTTCAGGCCGCCGACAGCCCACTCGGCGCTCGGATTGAGCGCGTTCTACGTGGCGCTGCTCACGCTTATGTGCGGCTTCCTTTCCGCGACGATCATCAACGCCACCGTTGATGTCGCCACGGGATACGCGACAACTGAGATCGGGCCCAGGTGGCGCCAGCGCCTACCGTTGCCGATCAACCGCTGGCAGACGCTGCTGACCAAATGGGCGATGGCGTTGCCGTTGACCGGCCTGCTCACCGGGTTGGTCCTGCTGGTAGCGGTCGGCCTGCTCGGTATGACTGCACCCGACGTCGGCCTGCTGTGGCTATTCATGTGGCTCGCCGCGGTGAGCGTCTCGGCGGGCACGCTCGCGCTGCTCGCAGCCCTTGGGACGCAGGGTCAGCTCGTGGCGTTGCTGCTGTTCGTCTACCTGGGGCTCGCCTCGGCCGGCGGCACGATCCCCATCCAGGCGCTGCCGGACCCGCTGCGGCTCATCAGTGAGATCGAACCGCTACGCCAGATCCTCGCCGGGACTCGCTCGATCCTCTACTTCAATGCTGCCGGCGACGCAGGTCTCACCAGGGGCCTGATCACCGCTTCCGCCGGCCTGGTGTTCTGGGTCGCGCTCGGCAGCGCTGTCGTGCGCTGGTACGACCGCAAGGGGCTTCACCGCATGCAGCCGGAGGTCCTGGCCCACGTTCACCGGTCGGTCGGCGAGTATCAGGCGGCTCAGACAGCTCAGACGGCTCAAGCGGCCGACGGCCCGGCGGACTCACCTCAGCGCTCGCCGTCCCAGTAGTCGACGACGTCCGCCTTGCGGAAGACGTAGCTGCTGCCGTCCGCGTCCCGGATCAGGATCTTGTCGCTGTCGGGGTAGTGGGCGGTCACCGGGCGTTCCAGGGTCGAGAGGATCACGAGGCGCGCCGGCTGCGAGCTGTGGTTGAGGATGCGATGCGCGCCGCCCGGGCCGTCGACGAAGCAGACCACGTCACCGGCTTCCAAGACGTCCTCTCCGTCGGGGTGGCGGAGGGTGGGCGTGCCGGCGAGCACCAGCAGCCACTCCTCACGGCCAGAGTGGTAGTGGTAGGGCGCGGTGCCCTCGCCGTGATCGAGCTCGAACAGCGTCGCGCCCAGCAGTTCGGCGCCGAGGTCCGGACCGAGATGCGTCTGGCGGGCCGCGAATCCAGTCGGTGCCCCGTGGCGGGTCAGTGGCTCCGTGGCCGCGCGCGAGGTCAGGTTGACGATCGGTGGGGGTGAGGTGGTCATCGAGCTGCGTGGAGCGGTTACCGGCTCAGCCGGAGCTCCCGTTCCCTCGCCGTACCAGTAGTCAACGGCGCTGGAGCGCAGCAGGATGCCTTCCGGTCCGCTCACCTTGTCCGAGTCCGGGTAGACCGACATCCACGGTTCGCGGTGGGTTCCGGTCGAAAGGACCACGAACCTTCCTGGGCCCTCCAACGTGTGCGCCCCGCCGGGACCCGAGCGGAAACACACAAGGTCCTCAGGCTTCAGTTGCCTCTGACCGTCCGGGTCGCGCAGCACCGGCGCGCCCGAGATCACGAGGAGCCACTCCTCGACGCCGTGGTGGTAGTGATAGGGCCAGATTGGGTGGCCGGGCTCAGCCGCGTACACACCTGCTCCGATCCTCTGCGCCCCTAGTCGCTGCCCGATTGCTGTCGCTGCGTGCCGGAAGCCAGCCACGTCGAGTCGGTGATCCAGCTCGACGCGGCGGACGTTCACCTTGCGGAGAGCCACGACGTTCTACACGGTGAAGACGATCTTGCCGCTCGTGTGACCTTCGAGCATCGCCTCGAAGCCGGTGCGGGCTTCGGAGAGCGGCAGTGTCTGGCTGATCGCCGGTTCGATCTGGCGTTGCACCATCAGGCGCAACAGCCGCTGGAGCTCGTCGCGGGTGCCCATCGTCGAACCGATGACGGAGAGCTGGAGGAAGAAGATGCGTGTGAGCTCGGCCGGCGGCGCGTCGCCGCTGGTGGCGCCTGAGATCACGATCACGCCGCCCTGCTTGAGTGACCTGACCGAGTGCGACCAGGTGGCGGCGCCGACGGTCTCCATCACCGCGTCGACGCGCTCGGGCAGTCGCGCCCCGGGTTCGAACGCGGCGTCGGCTCCGAGCGAGACCGCCAATGCGCGCTTCTCCTCGCTGCGGCCGGTGGCCCAAACGCGGATACCGGAGCTCGAGGCGAGCTTGATCAGGGCAGTGGCGACACCGCCGCTTGAGCCCTGCACAAGCACCGTCTGTCCGGGTGTGAGCCCGCCGCGCGTGAACAGCATGCGGTAGGCCGTCAGCCAGGCGGTGGGCAGGCAGGCGGCCTGTTCGAAGCTGAGCTCGGGTGGCTTTGGTACGAGGTTGCGCCTGGGCACCATCACCCGCTCGGCCAGCGCTCCCTGGTGAAGCTCCGACAGCAGCGTGCGCTTGGGGTCGAGCGTCTCATCGCCACTCCAGCCGTCAGATCCGATCACGGCGTGTACGAGCACCTCGTTGCCGTCCGGATCGACACCGGCCGCATCGCAGCCAAGGATCATCGGTAGGCGGTCGGCGGGCAGCCCGACGCCGCGCAGCGACCAGAGATCGTGGTGGTTGAGCGCGGCCGCGCGAACCTCCACGGTCACCCAACCGGCCGGAGGGTCGGGCTCGGGGCGCTCGCCGACGACCAGTCCGGCCAGCGGTTTTTCGGCGTCGATCGAGGCGGCGTAGGCGGCTAGCACAGCTGTATTCATACCCGACCGGCGCGGGGGATGACTCCGCTACCTTGCGTGCTCTGCTTGGGTTGCTGAAGAGAATCGCCGTCGATGTGACGCCCGTGCGGGAGTCGCGCGAGTTCAGGCTGCTCGCGATCGGCGGAACGATCTCCTCCCTCGGCGCTCAGGTGGTGCTGGTCGCGCTGCCGATCCAGATTTACGCGCTCTCCCACTCGCCAGTGCTGGTCGGCCTGCTCGGGCTGTTCGAGCTCGGACCGATGATCGTCGTCTCGCTTGTCGGCGGGGCGATCGCCGATCGCCGTGATCGCAGGCCAGTGTTGGCTGTCGCGCAGATCGGGATGATGGTGGTGACGGGCCTGCTGTTCGTGCTCTCGCTGACCGTCGACCAACCGCCGGTCGTGGCCATTCTGGTCCTCGGCGGGCTGCTGGCCGGATGCTCGGCGCTCGACGGTGTGGCGCGCGGCTCGATCATCCCGGGGATCCTTGGCCCTGGACGCCTCCGCGCGGGGATGGCGTTCAACTACGGCATGTATCAGGCGACCGGGATCGTAGGCCCGGCGGTCGGCGGCCTTCTGATCGCGTTTGTGGGCGTGCGCTGGATGTATCTGGCGGACGCGGTCAGCTGCCTGGCGATGCTCGCCGCGGCGCTGGCGATCGGGCCCCAGCGGCCGCTGCATTCCAGCGGTCACCCGCCGGTGCGCAAGGCGATCGCCGAGGGTCTGCGCTTCGTCGCCTCCGACAAGGCGCTCGCCGGCTCGTTCGTGATCGACATCAACGCGATGTTGTTCGGGATGCCGCGGGCGCTGTTCGTGGTGCTCTCCGAGCGGGTCTACCACGCTGGTGCGGGTGGCACCGGGCTTCTATACAGCGCGATCGCCGTCGGCGGGACGATCTCCGTGCTCGGCTCGGGCTGGATCCAGTACGTGAACCGCCTCGGCCGGCTCACGATCGGGATGGTGCTGGTGTGGGGCCTCGCGATCGGCGCCACCGGCCTGGTGAGCACGATCATCCCCGCTGCGATCTGTCTCGCGGTTGCGGGCTGGGCAGATGGCATCAGCGCGGTGTGCCGGGCGACGATCAGCCAGACGCTCACGCCGGATCGGCTGCGCGGGCGGATGAGTTCGGTCTTCAGCCTGGTCGTGACCAGCGGACCGCGGTTGGGGACATCGAGTCCGGCCTGGTGGCCGGACTCGCTGGTGCTACTGGAGCTGTCCTGATCGGCGGCGCCGGTTGCATCGCCGGCGTTGGAGCGACGCTGCTCGCGTTCCCGCAGCTTGCCGCCTACGAGGCGGACGCTGCGGTCGCGCGGATGCGGCGCGAAGCAGCCGCCGAGGCCGTCACCTGAAGGGTCAGGCCCCGACCCGCGCGCGCTCCGCGGCCGGTTCGCTCGTCACTGGTTGCTGGGCCGTGGGCGGCTCGGGCGCAGCGTCGACAGGCTCGTCCGGCTCAGCTGCCGCGGGTTCGGCAGGGACGGGCTCGGCTGCGACGGTCGGTTGCCACGGGCTCGCTGCGACAGGCTCGGCCACAACAGGCTCAGCGACGAGCGCTGGGCGCGTGACGAAGCGGCCGAGTGCGAAGGCAGCCAGGCCCACGATCACGACTCCAAGGCCGTAGAAATAGCCGATCAGCTCGAATGTCTGGCGGATGTGGCCAAACAGCGGTGCGCCGATCGGGCCGGCGCCGTGCTCCCAGAGTCGGCTGACCGCCGGGCCGACCGCGAACCAGGCGCCGCCGGCCATCGCCAGCCAGGCGCCGAGGGCGCCACTCGCCCGGTGGCCTGACCGCATCAGGATCAGGCCGCCGATGACCACTGCCGCTCCCGGCAGGATGCTCAGCCACAGACGGTTGCTCGTATAGAACCAGGTGGCGTGTGAGCCGAACGCGTACCCGAAATAGGGGCCGATGAACGGGATCAGTCCACCCCAAGCGCCCAGGACAACAAGGATGAGGCCACTCATGGCTCCGGTTGTTCGTGAGATGCGCACGATGTACCCCTTTCGGGTCTAGAGGTGCAACTCCGCTCTCTTAACTTCCCGGCGGGCCGGATCTGAACCGCTCGCGCGTCGGTGTAGCAAGCCCCCGAAGCCCCGGCGAGGGGGCGAAGAGCTAGCCCTTGAGCCACTCCTGGCCCTGCTCGTACAGCCGCTCGAGCTCAGGGCCCTCGAGGCCGGGCATGTCGCGCTTGACCTCGTAACCGATGAGTGTCTGCACGTACGCGAGGTGACGGTAGCCCTCCGGGAACCGCGCGAGCAGCTCGGCGTCGAGCGCCGGACCGGGCACGGGGGAGACGGGCGTCATGCGATCGATCTCGTAGATCGGCTGGCGCAGGACCATGCCCCAGCGACCGTCGCGGTGGGCGAAGAAGTCGTAGAAGCGGCCGGTGCAGACGATGTCGCAGAGCACCTCATGAACATCGACGCGCTGGGTGATCGTCATCTTCGTCTCGGCGATCGCGTGCTCGCCGCTGACTTCGATCGTCGAGCCGCCGAGGAAGTGGAGGATGCGGACGCCCCGATCCCAGCCCTCCTGGCTGACGCGGATGAAGTCCTCATAGGGGCCCTGCCACCAGGTCGCCATCATCTCGCCGTCCTCGTGCCAGACGGTGCGGAAACGCGCCCAGTCGCGGGCATCGCGCCAGATAGCCCAGTTCTCGATCAGCTCGCGGATCTCGTGCTGGTCGGAGGCCAGGCTGTCGGTCATCGCCACAGAGTATTGTCCCGCCGCAATGAAGGAGCTCACTGCCAGCGCCACTGGTTCCAGTGACAAGCCGATCGAGCACTGCTACGCACACCTGCTCGATGTCGAGCACTACCCGCAGTGGTATCCCGACGGCGTCAAACGCGTCGAGGTGCTCGAGCGCGACGGCGAGGGCGTGCCCACGAAGGTCGACGCGGTGCTCGCGGCCGTCGCGGGGCCGTTGCGCAAGGAGTTCAACGTGCGCCTCGCGGTCGAACCCGAGCGCCCGACGCTGATCGCGCTCGCTCGCGTGGCCGATGACCGCGGTGACCACGAGATGCTGACGATCACGTGGCTCCTGCGCGACCTCGGCGAGCAGGGCACCGAGCTCAACATCGAACTCGGCGCGCGCCTTGACGTGCCGCTGTTCCTGCCGATCGACCCGGTCGCGCGTGAGGTCGCGAACGGGTTCCTGCAGGCCGCGCTGCAGTCTTTCTAGCTGCTGCGCGGCGCTCGCCGGCCCGTAGGGCGGGGGATTCCCTTGCCCGCGCCGTGGCCTGCCGCTCCGCCGTCATCGCCGACTCTGGGGGAGTTTCTCGTCCCCACGCCGTGGCCTGCCGCTCCCGCCGTCATCGTCGACTCTGGGGGAGTTTCCCGTCCCCACGCCGACAAAGTCCCCCAGAGTCGAGTTTGGGTGTCTTCCCGGCCTCGTCGCGTTCGTTGTAGAGGTAGAAGGAAAGTTGCTTGACAAGACTCCTTGTGACGAGATATCTTGTGACAAGACTTCTTGTAACAGACCGGATGCCCCCCGAACGTCAGGCCGAAGGAGGATCAATGTCCAACTCACTCAATCTCACCGCCAGCCTTGCCCGGGACCGTCACGCGGAGCGCTACCGCAGCACGCGTTCCGGCTCCCATCAGAGCGGCTGGGTGCGTTCCTGAGACGCACACACTCGAGACGACGCGCCGCCGCGCCGGCTGGCTGCTGGTCGGCCTCGGGCTGCGGCTGATCAGCTCCGGCCCGCAGCGCGGCGACGTGGCCGCCCGCCGGGCTAGGCTGATGGGTTAGTGACCAGCGAACGCCACGAGTGATCGGAAGTGACCAGCGAACGCCATGAGATCACCGACGCCCGCACGATGCGGGCGCTGGCGCATCCCACTCGGCTCGCGCTGATCGACCTGCTCCGGCGTGAGGGCGAGTTGACCGCGTCGCGCGCGGCGGAACTGCTCGACGAGAGCCCGGGCAACATGTCATGGCACCTGCAGACACTCGCCAAGTACGGCTTTGTCGAGGAGACGGGGGAGGGCAAGGGCCGCAGCCGACCCTGGCGGATCGTCCCCGAGCGTCAACGCTTCCGCGCACGAACCGAGGACCCCGGAGCGGGTGCGGCCGGAGCGGCGCTGGTGTCGCAGGTGCTCGACCGCGCAGTCGCGCAGCAGCGCGACTGGATCGCCGACCGGCTGACCTACCCACGTGAATGGCAGAACTCGGCGTTCCTCTCGAACAGCGTCGACTACCTGACGCCCGACGAGCTGTTGGCGGTTGGGGAGGAGCTGAGCGCGATCTTCGCGCGCTACGAAGACCGTGTGGACAAGGCCAACCGCCCTGAGGGCGCTCTACCCGTGCACCTCATGGCATTCGGCCACCCGTTGCCTCCTACGCAGTCAGGGAACTGACCGCACTGCCGGGCTCGCGCGGTTCGAGGCCGACGGCCTCGGCGATCAGCTCGTAGGAGCGCTTGCGGGCCTCGTGGTCGTAGGTGATCGTGACCACGATGACCTCCTCGGCTCCGTAGGCGTCGGCGACCTCGTAGAGCTTCGTGCGCACGGTTTCCGGCGAGCCGATCACACCGCGACGCCCGTCGGTGAAGCCGCTGTCGGTCGGCTGGCCGATCGAGCGCAGATACTTGAGCGCCTTCTCCGGCGGCGGTACCGGGATCAGCTGACCCTGGCGTAGCAGCCGCATCGACATACGGCTGGAGCTCGCGAGATATTGAGCCTGCTCGTCGGTCTCGGCGCAGATCGCCCAGACGGCAACGGCCGTGCGCGATGCGTGGCTCCGGTGTTGCTCGGCGTGGAGGCGCTGATACTCGGCGGCGAGCGCGGCGCCGTCGGGATAGATGAAGTCGGCGAAGGCGTAGGAGATGCCGAGCTCGGCCGCCCAGATCGCGCTCTGCTGTGAGGAGCCGAGCAGCCAGCGTTCCGGCTCAGCGGGCCGGCCGGGTAGCGTCTTCTCGAGTCGCGCGAACGGGTGGTCCAGGGGCAGGTCCTGATCGAGGTAGCCGAGCAGCTCGGCGAGCTGCTGGGGGAAGTCGTCGGGTGAGGCCTGCCGGCGGTCGCGCTGCAGCGCGAAGGTCGTCAGCGGATCCGTGCCGGCCGCGCGTCCGATGCCCATGTCGATCCTCCCGGGGAACAGCCCCGCGAGGATCGAGAACACCTCGGCGACCTTGAACGGGCTGTAGTGCGGGAGCATCACGCCACCGCTGCCGACGCGGATGCCGCTGGTGGCGGAGGCGATCGGACCGATCAGCACCTCGGGCGCGGCGCCGGCGAGCATCGGCCCGCCGTGGTGCTCGGCCACCCAGTAGCGGTGGTATCCCAGTCGGTCGGCCAGCTGTGCCAGCTCGATCGTGTTGTGCAGCGCGTCGACGCCGGTCAGACCCTCGGGGATCGGCGACTGGTCGAGGATGGAGAAGCGCACAACTTCATGGTAGGTCAGCTGATATTCGCGCCGATCAGCTTTCCGATCTGTTTCACGAATGTCTGGCTCGTGAGCGACGTCTGCTGCTTGCCGCCGATCCAGAACTGGATCGGATTGCAGTTGTTCCAGCCGGCATCGCCGTTCTTGCCCGCAGTCACGTACACCTCTGCTCGGGCGAGGGCCGGTCGCGCTCGACCGGCCCTGAATTGGAGCGTCAGAGCGGGCCTGGCGATGCCGACGAGCTCCAGCGGGCAGCTGTACCTTTCGCCTGGCTGCACGATCGGCAGGCGGTTGAACGCGTTCACGAGCGCGGCGACTCGCTCCTTCCGCCAAACGACATATGTAGATATGTGCATATGGCCATTTATGTGGCTGGGTGTGCTGCCGATCCGCAGGTTGATTGCGACGTTGCGGACGGAGGTCGGTACGCGCTCGGCGCTCGCGCGCGGGACCATCCAACCGCTCTGGCTCTGCGCGACCACCGCCGAAGGACTGCCGGGTGCGCTGACCACGCTCACCCACATGGTTCGGCCGTAGACCCGCAGTCCCAGTGCGGGCCAGGTGAACATGACATCCAGCGAGGTGTCTGGAGCGGTGCTCGAGCCCGAGGTCTCGATCGTGGAGCCCGCTGGCCTGTGAGCCTTGATGTAGGCCATGATCGCCTGCGGGTCGGCCTCGGTCGTCCAATACGCCTGATCTCCGGCGTAGTAGGGGCCGTTCGCGGAGCGCTCGCCCAACAGCGTGCCGCCCACACGTGGCCGGGCGGCGCTCCGCCTCATACCCTTCGGCAGGCGCAGCAGCGCGAGCAACTTGCGGGCGTCACGTTGCGCCGCGGCTTTGTTCGTCTGAAGCTGAGTTTCGGGCTGAGCGGCGGCCACACCGGCAATGGCCAGCAGGGCCGCCGCGATCACGGGCAGAGTGCGCCGCATATGCCAACACTACGTGGCGGCGGCCGATCCGTCTCAGCTGATCGGGGTGCCGACCAGGCGCCCGATCAGCCGCACGTAACTGTTGCCGACCAGTCGCTGGTTCGCACTGCCTGCGGTGAACTGGATCGGGAAGCACGGACTGGTTCCCGAGGCGCCATGGGAGCCCTGTACCACCGCCACACGCGTCTCGGCGAGCGTCTGACCTGACGAGCCCTTGAAGACGACAGTCAATTCCGGGCCCACCCGCACGAACATCGGGCATGCGCCCACGACCTTCGCGGTTCGGAGCACATCGGCAGCGCCCACCACCTCATGAACGGCGGACATCTTGGTCAGGGTTCGGTCGACGGCCTTCTTAGAAGGGGTGACCGTCGGTGGGAACGTCAGCGTGACGCTGATCCGTTTTACACCTGTTGGTACGCGATCGCTCGCAAACGCCGGAGCGGCCAGGGCCAGAATTAGGCCGAGGGCGGCGATCGCTGGTAGTAACCGTCGCATACCCACAGGGTAGAAGGGGCATGGAAAGTCTTAACGCTGCCGTCACCCGAATTTGCCCCCCCGGCCGGGTGGTTCAGGACACTGACTGCTGGAACCTGCCCCGTCGAAGCGAAAAGCTCCCTCGCCAGTGAGCGCGACGATAAGGCCGACGGCTGTCCCCGGCCGCATCCGTGAAGACCGCGGCATCGGTGGAGCAGCAGTCGCATCAGTGGGATCAAGCCTCCCACAGGGCATCGTCGAGTCAGCAGAGATCGAGGCACGCCTGGGACTCTCGCCCGACTGGATCGCGCGTCGCACGGGAATCCGGGCGCGGCACGTGGCCGGACCGGACGAACGACTCGAGACGCACGCAACAGCTGCGGCCGCTGCCGCGCTCGAGCAGGCAGGCATCGACGCCGCCGATGTGGACCTGGTGCTGGTCGCGACCAGCACACCCGACGAGATCATGCCCAACGCCGCCCCGCTGGTCGCGACGGCGCTCGGCGCTCACCGCGCCGGCGCGTTCGATATCGGAGCGGCCTGCTCGGGCTTCATCGCGGCACTGGACGCAGGCGCATCGGTGATCGACGCGGGCCGCGCCTCCTGCGTGGTCGTGATCGGTGCAGATTTCATGAGCCGCGTCGTCGATCCCGCGGACCGCGGAACCTCGGCGGTGTTCGCCGATGGGGCCGGTGCGGTCGTGCTGGTCGCGAGCGGTGAGACGCGCATCGGGCCGATCCTGATCGGCAGCGAGGCCGATGCTGAGCGCATCATTCACGTCGGCCGCGAGGACCAGCTGATCCGCATGGCCGGGCATGAGACCTTCAAGGTCGCCGTGGCCAGGCTGTCGGAGACGACCGCCGATGCGGTTGCCGCCGCGGGCCTCGAGCTCGACGACATCGATCTGTTCGTCTACCACCAGGCGAACGCGCGGATCCTCACGGCGGTCGGTGAGCGCCTGGGTCTCGAAACCGACCGTGTGGTTGATTGCATATCTGATCTTGGAAACACCTCTGCGGCGACGCTTCCGCTCGCCCTCGACCACAGCGTCCAGACCGGACGGCTGCGGAGAGGGGACCGCGTGCTGTTGGCCGCCTTCGGCGCCGGCTTCATCTGGGGCGCGACCGTTCTGGAATGGGGGATGGCAGGATGAGCGCAGTGCTCTCGAAGACTGACCTGGAAACACTGACGCCGACTGAGCGGCTCGAGGCTCTCTGTGACCCGGGCTCGCTGGATGTGATCCGTTCGGAGGTCGTTTCCGGCCACATGGGCCTGAAGGCCCGCGCCGGTGACGGCGTCGTCGGCGGCGCAGGTCTCGTCGATGGGCGCCCGGTCTTCTGCTACGCCCAGGACAACTCATATGTCGGCGGTTCGCTCGGTGAGATGCACGCGGAGACGATCGTGCGTGTGATGGAGCTCGCCGACCGCGCTCGTGCCCCCGTCGTCGGCTTTGTCGGCTCCGGCGGCGCACGCATGCAGGAGGGCGTACGCGCCCTCGGTGGCTATGGACGGATCTTCCGCCAGACGGTGGCGCTCTCGGGCAAGGTTCCGCAGATCTCGATCATCAGCGGCCTGTCGGCGGGCGGTGGTGCCTACTCGCCGGCACTGACCGACTGGATCGTGATGACCAAGGATTCGAGCATGTTCCTGACCGGCCCTGGGGTCGTGAAGGATGCGCTCGGCGAGGATGTGACAGCAGCCGAGCTCGGCGGCCACAAGGTCCACGAGCGCAACGGCGTGGCGCACTTTGTGGCCCCGACCGATTCCGACGCGGCGCTGCTGGCGCGCGATCTGCTCGGTTACCTGCCGAGCCACCGCGACCTGCCGTTACCGGTGATGGATCCACGCGCCGCCGGCGCAGTTGATCCGTCGGTGCACGTTCCCGACAACCCGCGTCAGGTCTATGACGTCCGCTCCGTGATCGCCGGCATCGCCGACGGCGGCGACCTGCTCGAGGTCGCGCCGGGCTGGGCCCGCAACCTCGTGACCGCCTTCATCCGCATCGACGGCAGCCCGGTCGGCGTGATCGCCAACCAGCCGCGCCACCTCGGCGGCGTGCTCGACACCTCGAGCTCGGAGAAGGGCGCCCGCTTCGTCAATCAGTGCAACGACTTCGGTGTGCCGATGCTCGTGCTGGTCGACACCCCGGGCTTCATGCCGGGGACGAGCCAGGAGCGCGACGGCGTGATTCGTCTGGGCGCGACGTTTGTGAATGCGTTCGCCAAGGCAAGCGTTCCGAGAGTGACGGTGATTCTGCGCAAGGCCTTTGGCGGTGCCTTCATCACGATGAACTCCAAGGACCTCGGTGCCGACTACGTGTTCGCCTGGCCGCAGGCGGAGATCGGCGTGATGGGCGCCAGGCCCGCCGTCGGCATCATCCACCGGCGCGAGCTGGCCGCGGCCGAGGATCCCGAGGCGGTGCGCGAGGAACTCGCCGAGCGCTACGCCGAGATGCACCTGCGCCCGCAGGTCGCGGCCGCGACCGGGCACATCGACGAGCTGATCGCTCCGGAGCAGACGCGCCAGCGCGTCGCCTGGGCGCTGCGCTCGCTGCACAGGGCATCACGGTGACCACCGGCCGGGTCTTTCTGACGGGCGCCACCGGCTTCGTCGGGATGGAGGTGCTCGTGCGCTACCTCGAGCGCGGCAGTCGCCCCGTCACCTGCCTCGTGCGCGCAGAGTCCGACGTGGCGGCCCGCACCCGGCTCGACGCGATCCTCGACGGGCTGATCGCGAACGGTGCCGAGCTCTTCTCCCACCGGATCGAGGCGGTCGCCGGTGAGATGACTCGAGCCGAATCTCGGCTTCAGCGCCGAGACGCGTGACCGCCTGGCCGCTGAGGTCACCACGATCGTCCACTGCGCCGCCGACGTCTCGTTCGATCAGACGCTGGAGAACGCCCGGGCGGTCAATCTCGGCGGTACGAGGCGCATGCTCGAGTTCGCCACGCTTGCCCAGGAACACGGTGGCCTGGAGCGCTATGCCCAGGTTTCGACGGCATACGTCGCAGGCACTCACACCGGGCGCTTCAACGAGGATGACCTCGATGTCGGCCAGGGCTTCCGCAACACATATGAGCAATCCAAGTTCGAGTCGGAGAAGCTCATCCGCACCGAGGCCGATCACCTGCCCTGGATCGTCCTGCGCCCGAGCATCGTCGTCGGCGACCAGTCGAGCGGCTGGACGTCGGCCTTCAATGTCATGTACTGGCCGCTGCGCGCGCTCTCGACCGGGCTCTTCCGGGCCGTGCCGGCGATGCCCGAGTCGCCGCTTGACATCGTTTCCATCGACTATGTCGCCGACGCGATCTACGAACTTTGCGAGTGCCCGCAGAACTCCACGCACAAGACGTTCCACCTGACCGCGAGCGAGGACGCATCGACCTTCGCCGAGATCGTCTCGCTGGCCGCGCGCTACTTCCGCCGGCCCGAGCCGCGGGCCGTCCCGCCCGAGGAGTTCGCCGCCGGCATGAGCACGCTCTCTGACGCCGCGATCGAAGCCAGTCGCATCTACTTCCCGTACTTCGCGATCGCGACCGTCTTCGACAACGCACGCGCACGCGCCCGGCTGGCGCCGGTGGGGATCCACTGCACGCCGCTGCGCGAGTATCTGCACCGGCTGCTGGACTTCGCCACCCGCAGCCGCTGGGGAAAGCGGCCCATCGGGCGCGCTGACGCGACCGTAGGATAAGCGCCGCTTGGATGGCGCCCTCGTTGGGCTTCGGGCGCCTAACCCCAGGTGGTTGCTGGGCTGTACCGTGACGTGATGGCTGCACCTGCAGAAACCGATCAGCTGAAGACCGTCCGAGGACAGCGGCGGCTCGGTTCCCGTCGAGGCACTGGAGCTGTTCGCCGAGGTGCTATCGCAGTCGGAGCACGAGGCGGCGATCGGTGACGACTTCTACGACCGCCTCTGCAGCGCCGTCTGCCGGCTGGCGCACCTACGCCGCGCGATCATCTTCCGCTACGACCCGGCGAGTCGACAGGTCCGTGCCGCCGGCGCCCACGGTGTCGACATCGAGGGCTTCACCAACGTGCAGCTGTCGGTCGACACTGCGCCGTTCGCCGCGCAGGCGATCCGCGAGGATCAGGTCGTCGAGACCGAGGGCGACGTGCGTGAGCAGCTGCCCGCCGGATATACGCGCTTCGTCCCTGAGCCCGCGCGCATGGTCTGTGGCCCGATGGTCGCGGCCGGGCGCGCCGTCGGCGTGATCGTCGCCGAGCGCGGCATCGATGAGCCGCCGCTCGACCCATCCGAGCGACACCTGCTGTGGACGCTCGGCAAGGCGGCGGCGCTGGCGTCGGTGGCGCGTAACGTCGCGACCCAGGCTGAGACCGCGCGCCAGCTGCGGCAGCGGATCGACATGGCCCGTGAGGTGCACGAGGGCGTGATCCAGCGCCTGTTCGGGATTTCGATGGTGCTTGACGGCGCCGGCGACCTTCCCGAGGAGGTGCGGACTCGCTGCGCGAGTGAGATCCAGGCGGCGCTCGGGGAGCTCCGCGACACGATCCAGCGCCCGCTCGGGCGCCGCTCGCGGGCCACGCAGACGACGTTCGCTGCCGAGCTTGCGCGGGTGGCGCGAGGCCAACGTCGACTTCAACCTGAGCTATGAGGAGGACACGGTCGCGAACGTCCCCGACGAGCTCGAGCCGCTCGCGCAGAGCGTGCTCGCCGAGGCCGTGCGCAACGTTCGCAAGCACGCCGAACCGACGCTTGTGGAGGTGCGCACCGAGCGCGTCGAGGGTGCCTTCGTGCTCGAGGTGATCAACGACGGCGTCCGTGCCGGCCGGGCCCATCAGCCCGGAATGGGCCTGCGACTGGCCGCGTTCGAGGCCCTACAGAGTGGTGGCATCGTCGAGTTCGGGCCGCTCGGCCAGGGCAGCTGGCAGGTACGACTGGTGGTGCCACTCGATGCCTGAGGCGTCGACGCAGTCGGTCACCCGCAGCGCGCAGCGCCTGCGCGTGCTGGTGGTCGATGACCACGATGTCGTGCACTGGGGCTTCCGGCTGATGCTCACCCAGCAGCCGTGGGTCGAGCGCTGCGTGACCGCATCCAACGGCGATGACGCCGTCGAGCTCGCCCGCCGCTACCGGCCGCACGTGGCCGTCGTCGACCTGTTCATCGGCGAGGAGTCGGGCGCGCAGGTGTGCGAACGGCTGCGCGAGGCGGAGCCGTCCACGCGGGTCCTGCTGTTCTCAGGCGCCGGTGAGATCTCCGCGAGTGCCGCGCGCGCGGCCGGAGCCTCCGGCTTCGCCTACAAGGACTGGCCGGCGGCCAAGATCGCCGGCGCGGTTCGGCTCGTCGGGCTCGGCGGGACCGTCTTTGAGCGCCAGGACCGCTCGGGCGTCCTCGGCCTGTCCGAGCGCGAGCGCGAGGTGCTGCACCTGATGGCGGCTGGTTCGACCAACCCGGAGATCGCCAAAGCGCTGCACCTGAGCCCCCACACGATCAAGGAACACACCAGTTCCCTGTACCGCAAGCTTGAGGTACGGAACCGTACCGAAGCGGTGCAGCGGGCCCAGCGGCTGGGTTTGCTCGCCTAGTGAAGGCATTAGCGCGTGCACCCCGCGCGCGTCCGTGACCTCGACCTGGTGCGGGAAGATTCGGTTCATCAGTACGTTGTGGGACTCAGCGTCGGGGTCTGCGCAGGCGTCGGAGATCACGATCACGCGATAGTCGCGGTCGTGCGCGTCACGCACCGTGGATAGCACCACGCCGCTTGTGCTGATCCCGGCGAGGACCAAGGTGTCGATCCCGCGCGCCTGCAGTTGCTCGTCCAGATCGGTGGTCCCGAACGGGCCGACGCGCTTCTTGGTGACGACGATGTCCCCGTCCTGGGGCGCGATCTCCTCGCGGGATCTGCGTCGCCGGGCTGTCCACGTGCATTGCGTCCGCCGGATAGGCCTTCACGCGCTTGGCCATGTGGCTCGTTTCGGGGACGCCGTCCCAGTCGCCCTCGGCGAAGGCGACGCGCACGTAGCCGACGGTGCCGCCGTGCTCACGGAAGGTTGCTGATCAGATTGCGCGCGATCGCGAGCAGCTCGTCGCCGTTTTCGATCCGGTCCGATGATCCCGTTCTGGTAGTCCATCACCAGCAGGGCGGCGCGGCTCGGGTTGATCTTGGCCAGTGCTTCGGTCGTCATCGTTCACTCGGCTGGTCGGGCTCTGCAGCGGACTGAGTTCTGTCCTAGGTAATGCCGCGGATCCAGGCGGGCTAGCCTCCATCCGTGTGGAGGCTGCACAGCGTTCCTAGCGCGGCGGCGATCGTCACCGGTGCGTCGCGCGGGATCGGCCTTGCCGATCGCCGAGGCGCTCGCCGAGCTGACGGATACGCGGTCACGCTCACCGCGCGCCGCCCGGAGCCGCTGGCTCGAGGCCGCGGCGAGGCTTGGCGGACCGAGGCTTCGTCGTGCATCACGTCGCCGCGAACCTCGCCGACGAGGATGGGATCCGCGCGATCGTGGCGCCGCACCGCGAGCGGTTCGGCCGCCTCGACGTGCTCGTCAACAACGGTGGCGTCGGTGTCGGCGCCACCGCCGAAGAGCATGAGACCAAGATGATCGACCTGCAGCTCGACGTCAACCTGCGGGCGATCGTGCTGATGTACCGGGAAGCGCTCGGGCTGCTCCGCGTCGCCGGCGCCGAGCACCGGCGGGCGCAGGTCGTCAACGTCGCCTCGATCGCCGGCAAGCAGCCGGAGGCGCTGGCTGTCGGTCTACTCGGCCACCAAGGCCGGTGTCATCGCCTACACGCAGGCGATGAACCGCGAGCTCGGTGATGACGGCATCCGCTCGGTTGCTCTGTGTCCGGGCTGGGTGGACACCCGACATGACGCGACTTCATCAAGCACGAGATCCCACCGCGAGCAGATGATCCGCCCGGCCGACCTGGCCGCGGCGGTTCGCTTCGTGCTCAGCTCTCTCCGGCCGCCGTCGTGCCTGAGATCGTCTTTGAGCGACCCGGCGGAGGCTTCTATAGCTCTCCGCCGAGCGGCGCAGCGCCTCGGCGGTTGCGGTGTCGGCCGGGAAGAAGGCCTCCACCGAGAGTTCGGCGACAGTGATGTCGGCGGCGGTGCCGAACGTCGTCACTGTGCCGAACAGGCGCAGCTCGCCGGCGCTGGACGCGAGGTGCAGCTGGACCATGATCGCTCCGGCATCGGCGCGTCCGTCGGACGGCGGTCCCGGGTAGCCGCTGACCTCTTCGAGCAGCGCCTCGACGGCGGGGTCCCCGTGCAGCGCGACCTCCCGCTGAAGCCGCGCGAGCAGGTGTCCGCGCCACTGCGCGAGGTTCAGGATCCGTGGCGCGAGACCGTCGGGATGCAGCGCCAGACGCATGCAGTTGACCGGCGGCGCCAGCAGCTCCGGCGCGACGTCCTCGAGCAGCAGGCCGAGCGCGGCGTTCGACGCGACGAGGTTCCAGTGCCGGTCGACGGCGAGCGCCGGATACGGCTCGTGCCCGGCCAGCACATGCCCGAGCGCCTCGCGCACCGGCCGCATCTCCGGAGCATCGAGCTCGCGCTGCTGGAAGCGGGGTGCGTACCCCGCCGCCAGCAGCAGCTTGTTGCGGTCGCGCAACGGCACCTCCAGCTGGTCTGCGAGCTTCAGCAGCAGCTCGGGGCTGGGATTCGAGCGGCCGGTCTCGACGAAGCTGAGATGCCGCGCCGAGATGCCGGTGTCCAGCGCCAGTTCGAGCTGGCTTCGGTGGCGACGGGTGCGCCAGTCGCGCAGCAGCGGGCCGACAGCCATGGATTCCACGACTGAGATCGTAAACGCGCGTCATGGCAGTCTCCGCGACAGCACCGCCACCAGCGAGAGCGCGCCACCAGCACCCAGAGGCCGTGCTCGAACGCCCGAGCGAAGCCGGCGCCGAGCCCGCCGAAGAAGGCGATCCCGACCAGTGCGACGCCCAGCGCCGAGCCGACGTACTGCGCCGTTGTCAGCGCACCCGAAGCGGCCCCGGCCTGCTCAGGCCGCAGACGCCGCCAGCAGTCCGCCGGTCAGCGGTGCGATTCCGAGCCCCATGCCGACGCCGACAAGCGCGAGTCCGGGCATCAGCGCCAGCACCGAGCCGCTCGTGCCGCCCAGCGCCACCGTGCCGATCAGGATCAGATGTCCGGTGACGAGCGTCACGGCCGCCGCGGTCACGACGTTGCGCCCGTAGCGTGCCGCGAGGGCCGGCGCGCGCATCGAGGTGACGACGTACGGCAGCGCGAGCGTGGCGAAGATGCCGCCTGCAGCCAGAGGCGTGAGGCCCTCACCCTGCTGAAGGAACAGCGCCAGGATCAGGAAGAACGAGCCCTGGCCGCACCAGAACACGAGCTGGGCAGTATCCCGGCGCGGAAGCTCGGCAGCGTCAGCAGCGTGCGGTCGAGCAGCGGCAGCATCCCGGCCCTCTGCACTCGACGCTGTTGCAACGCAAACGCGGCGGTCAGCGGCAGCACCAGCGCCAGCGAGATCCAGCACCACGCCGGCCATCCGAGCTGGCGCCCCTCGACGAGTGGCAGCACGAGTGCTGTCAGCGCCGCGGTGATCAGCGCGATACCTGGGAGGTCGATCGTGGTGGCCTCGCCGCGGGATTCGGGCACCAGGCGCCGGGCGGCGATGATCGCCACCAGCCCCACTGGAATGTTGATCAGGAAGCAGCTGCGCCAGCTCAGGCCTAGCGGGTCGAGTTGCACGAGCGCGCCGCCGATCAGCTGCCCGCCGACCGCCGCGAAGCCCATCACGGTGGCGTAGGCCGCCATCGCCCGGGCGCGGTCGCGCGGCCTCGGAGTAGAGCACTCCCAGGAGCGACAGCACGTTGGTGGCCATCAGTGCACCACCGGCGCCCTGCGTCAGCCGCCCGATGACGAGCGTCGCAGAGTTGGGTGCGATCCCGCACGCCGCGGAGGAGAGCGTGAAGAGCGCCAGGCCGATCGTGAAGACACGACGGCGGCCGAGGCGGTCACCGAGCCGGCCGCTGGCGATCAGCAGCACGGCCGTGGTGAGGGCGTAGCCGGCGGCGACCCACTCGATCGTGCTCGCACCGGCGTGGAGTGAGCGCTGCATCGAGGGCAGCGCCACGTTGACGATGAAGAAGTCGAGAACGGCCATGCCGGTACCGGTGAGGACAACCGCGAGCGGCGCCCAGTGCCGGAGACGGTTGGCGGCAGGTGCCGCCGCCGAAGCTGAGGGGGAAGTGAGAGTTGCCATGGCGGCACGGTCTCATCCGGCCGGCCGCGCGTCGATTACCCGCGAGGTAATGCAGTGTGAGGTGGAGTGGTGCGGCGGAGTGGTGAGCGGCCTAGCGAGGCTTCCGGTCAGCGACCGGAAGCCGAGGACAAGCCCTGCTCCTACTGGTCGCCCCACCAGTCGCGCAGGCCCTCGACGTCTTCCCGCTGAGCGTCACCGAGGTTCGGTGCTCCGAATACGAGGAGCTCGAGGCCCTCAGGCCCGGCCTCATAGCCGCGCCACGTACCGGGCGGAACCCGGACGGCGTCCCAGGTCTTCAGCTCGACGATCTCATTGCCGAGATTCATCCGTCCGCCGCCGCGTACGACCACGTACACCTCCTCTTGGGTCAGGTGTGTGTGCCCATATGGGAAGCGGTAGCCGGGCGGAACAGACTGGTAGCTCAGCGCGCCTTGCTCGAGCCCCAGAGGCTTCGTCGCCGCACGGAACTCGAGGTCGGGCGCGCCGTTGAAGTTGGAGCCGACGTCCTCCAGATCCTGCTTGATGTTGGTGAGCGTGAATGGCATAGAGCCATCCTATGGACGCGCTCAGCGCCAGCCGTGGGTGATCTGCGGGCCGTTCGGGAACGACTGCGCCTCATCGGCGCGGATCACGTGCATGACCGCGTTGATCAGCGCGAGGTGCGTGAAGGCCTGCGGGAAGTTGCCGAGGTGGCGGCCGGTACGCGGGTCGATCTCCTCGGCGTAGAGGCCGAGCGGCGAGGCGTAGCCGAGCAGGCGCTCGCAGAGCTCGCGCGCGCGGGTCAGCTCGCCGATCTCCGCGAGCGCGGAGACCAGCCAGAAGGAGCAGATCAGGAAGGTGCCCTCGCGGCCGTTGAGGCCGTCGTCGGTCTCCTCGGTGCGGTAGCGAAGTACGAGACCGTTCTCAGTCAGCTCGTCCGCGATCGCGATCACGGTTGCGCGCACGCGCGGGTCGTCGGGCGGCAGGAAGCGCAGCAGCGGGATCAAGAGCATCGCCGCGTCGAGTGAGTTCGTCTCGTAGTGCTGGACGAACACGCCGCGCTCGTCGACGCCGTTCTCGCAGATGTCGGCGTGGATCTCGTCGGCGGCCTCCTGCCAGCGCTTGGCGAGGTCCCAGTCCTCGCGGATCTCGGCCAGCCGAGCGCCGCGGTCGCACGCGACCCAGCAGAACATCTTCGACGAGGTGAAGTGCTTGGGCTCGCCGCGGACCTCCCAGATGCCGCGGTCGGGCTTGCGCCAGTTCTTGATCGCCGCCTCGACCTGGCGGCTGAGGATCGGCCAGACGCGCTCGTCGAGCGAATCGCGAGAGCGCGTGTGCAGGTAGACCGAGTCGAGCAGAGCACCCCAGACGTCGTGCTGCGCCTGGCGGTAGGCGTCGTTGCCGATGCGCACCGGCCGCGCGCCCTCGTAACCGCTGAGGTGGTCGAGCGTCTCCTCCTCGAGGTTCAGCTCGCCGCCGGGCCCGTACATCACCTGCAGGTCCTCGTGGCCGCCGGCAACGTCGGCGATGAAGTAGAAGAAGTCGTTGGCCTCCCAGTCGAAGCCGAGCGTGTAGAGCGCCCACAGCATGAACGTCGAGTCGCGGATCCAGCTGTAGCGGTAATCCCAGTTGCGCTCGCCCTGTGGGGTCTCCGGCAGCGAGGTCGTCGACGCCGCGATCAACGCGCCCGTCGGGGCGTAGGTGAGCCCCTTGAGCGTCAGCGCGCTGCGCTGCAGGTGCGTGCGCCATGGGTGATCCGGGAACGTGCCGCGGTCGACCCAGTGCTGCCAGTGATGGGCGGTCCAGACCTGACGCTCGTAGGCCTCCTCGAAGGTCTGCGGCGGCGGGTGCTCTGACCAGTAGAGCGCGCAGTAGAGCTGCTCGCCTCCTTCATGCGGTGGCGCGCGGTCGCGCGCGGGCCCTCGAATCCGATGCGCAGGTTCGTGCGCAGACCGAG
Source organism: uncultured Actinomycetota bacterium (assembly GCA_963818135.1). Classification (GTDB taxonomy): domain Bacteria; phylum Actinomycetota; class Thermoleophilia; order Solirubrobacterales; family Solirubrobacteraceae; genus Palsa-465. The sequence goes on along the minus strand of CAWFRF010000019.1, from coordinate 112,664 downwards.
CCGGACATCCGAGCCGGGCGCGGTGGCCATGCCGTCGTTGTAGCCCGGACCGGTGTAATCCCAGTGCACGGCCTTGGTGCCGTAATCGAACACCGGCTCGCAGTCCATGACGATCTCGACCTGGCCGTTGACGCAACGAATCGTGCGCAGCAGCACGTGGTCTGCGTCGTAATCGGTGGGTGCGCGGCGGTGGGTGCCGGAGCGCTCGTCCTCGTGATGCCAGCCGCCGATCAGGAGCGCGTCGCGCACGATGATCCAGCCAGAGCCCGTGCCCCAGCTGGTCTCGAGCACCATCGTGCCGGCAGGTAGCGCCGTGCCGCCGGCACGCTGATGCCCGACGGTCCGAGCTTGAACGAGCCGGCGTCACGGTCGAGCAGTGCGCCGAACACGCTCGGCGAGTCGATCCGCGGCAGGCAGAGCCACTCGATCGCGCCGCTTGGGGCCACAAGCGCGGTTGTCTCGCAGTCCGAGAGGAAGCCGTATTCCGCGATCGGCGGGAACGGGGAGCCACCCAGCAGCGGCGACGGCACGGGCGCGCTGGGCATTCCCGGCAGTGCGGTGATGTGCGGCGCCAGTGGCGCGGCCTGGGTTGATGTCTCGAACGGCTCGTTCATGACCTAATCATCGGCAGGTTCCTTCGAGGGTACGAGCCCAATCATTGATTAAGGAATCGATTGTGGAACAGGAGGCGGCAGATTCGCGACCCGTCATCATGGAGTCAATGAGTAGTGGTGGACATGGCATGGGAGCGATGAACGGCGGCGGCGGCGGCGGGAACGCGATGCGGCAGTTCCGCGCCCCGAAAAAGGAGCAGCCAGAGCTGATGGACCCGACGCGCGAGCGCGACGGTCGCCGCATCCTGCGCCTGTTCCGGCCGTACCGGATGCGGCTCATGATCGTCGTGGTGATGATCGTCTGCTCGGCGGCGATCAGCATGATCAACCCGTTCCTGGTGAAGCGGGCGCTCGACGTCGGCATCGTCGGCAAGAACGACACGGTGCTCACCGAGATGGTGATCGCGATGTTCGTGGTGGCGCTGGTCACGTCGGCGGCGAGCGTCTGGCAGACGTATCTCTCGAACGTCGTCGGGCAACGCGTGATGCACGACCTGCGGGCCACGGTCTACAAGCACCTGCAGAAGATGTCGCTCGCCTTCTTCACGCGCACCCGCACCGGCGAGGTGCAGTCGCGCATCTCCAACGACATCGGCGGCCTGGACAACGTGATCACGACCACCGCCACGACCATCGCCGGGAACGTCACGACCGTGATCGCGGCTGTCGTGGCGATGTGCATCCTCAACTGGCGCCTGGCGCTCCTCTCGCTGTTCTTCGTGCCGCCGTCTGTGTGGATGACGCGCCAGGTCGGAAAGCTCCGTCGCCGCATCACCGGCGAGCAGCAGCGGCGCCTGGCGGACATGAGCGCGCTGGTGGCCGAGTCGCTCTCGGTCTCGGGGATCATGCTCGGCAAGACGATGGGGCGCGGAGACAACCTCGCCGACCGATTCACCGCCGAGTCGGGGGACATCGCCGACCTCGAGGTGCGCTCGCGCATGGCCGGCCGCTGGACGATGGCCACGATCCAGTTCGTGTTCTCGGTGACGCCGGCGATCATCTACTGGTTCGCCGGCCAGAAGTTCGCTCGTTGGCACGATCACGATCGGAACGGTCGTGGCCTTCACGACGCTGCAGACGCGGCTGCTGTTCCCGATCCAGTCGCTGCTCGGCGCCGGTGCCGACATCGAGGCTTCGCTGGCGCTGTTCGATCGGATCTTCGAGTACATCGATCTGCCGGTCGACATCGTCGAGGCCGAGCACCCTATCGAGCTGGATCCTTCGCGGGTCGTGGGGGAGGTGCGCTTCGAGGGCGTGTCGTTCCGCTATGACGGGGCTGCCGAGCCCGCAAGCCGGCGAGCCCCGATTGGACCGATCCATGATGTCGACCTGGCCGTGCCGGCGGGGACGCGGACGGCGATCGTGGGGGAGACCGGAGCGGGGAAGACCACGCTCGGATACCTGGCCGCGCGCCTGTACGAGCCGCAGCGCGGCCGGATCACGATCGATGGCGTCGACATTCGCGACGTGTCGCTTGGATTCACTGGCGGCGACCGTGGGCGTGGTCTCGCAGGAGACGTACCTGTTCCACGCCAGCGTGCGCGAGAACCTGCGCTTCGCGCAGCCCGAGGCGACCGACGAGGAGGTCGAGGACGCCGCGCGGACCGCCCGGATCCACGAGCTGATCGCGTCGCTGCCCGATGGTTACGACACCGTCGTGGGCGAGCGCGGGTATCGCTTCTCGGGCGGCGAGAAGCAGCGCATGGCGATCGCGCGCACGGTGCTGCGCAACCCGCCGGTCCTGATCTTCGATGAGGCGACCTCGTCGCTCGATACCCAGACCGAGGCGGCGGTACAGGCCGAGCTCGAGCGCCTATCCGAGGGCCGCACGACGATCACGATCGCCCACCGGCTGTCGACGGTCCGCGACGCCGACCAGATCGTGGTGCTCGACGGCGGCGCGATCGTCGAGCGCGGGACGCACGAGCAACTGCTCGAGCAGGGCGGTTTTTATTCGAATTTGGTAACTCGGGACGTCGCTGAGGAGCCCTTGGGGGGTTAACCGAGCGTTCTCAAAGCCTCTACTCCTATATGACGGGGAGTTTTGGCAGGAAGAACGATTCAGGCGATTGGTGTCGCGGCAGCACGGACGGATAACGCGCGCCCAGCTCATTGCCCTTGGGGTGCCCAACTCGACCGTTGGCGGCTGGACCAAGTCCGGCTACCTCACACGCGTGCTCCCCAAGGTCTACGCCGTCGGCCACACCGCGCCGAGCAAAGAGGCCGATCTCTGGGCGGCGGTGCTCTACGCCGGACCCGGGCGCGGAGCTCTCGCACGCCTCAGGTGCACACCATCGCGGCCTGATCATCTACCCACCGGACGTCATCCACGTCTCGACGCCCCGCGTCAAGATCAGATCGATTCCCGGCGTCGTCAAGGTCCACGCCGCGGCGTAACAACCTGGCAGCGTCCTCACACGAGGGCATCCCCACGACCACTGTGGCCCAGACGCTGCTCGACCTTGCCGCCGACCCGGGCCACTACAAGCTCTTACGCCGGGCGCTGGCGGTGCTCGACTACCGCGACGAGCTCGACATTCGCGCGATCGAGAGGATCTGCGGCAAGGGCCGCGCCGGTAGCAAGGCGCTCAAGAAGGCTCTGGCGACCCACCAGCCCGAGCTCGCGCACGCCAACGGCGAGTTGGAGGAGGCGTTCCTCTACCTCTGCGAAGGCTTCAACATCCCGATCCCGAGGTTCAACCGCTCGATTTGCGGGTTCCCGGTCGACGCCTACTGGCCCGAGCACAACCTCGTCGTCGAGGTCGACGGGCTCGAGGAACCACTCGAAGCCCGCGCAGACTCCGCACCGACCGCCGCAAGGAGCTGACGCTCCGCGCGCACGGGCTACAGGTGGTGCGCTACGACTGGCCGCTCGTCACAGGCGCACCCGAAGAGGTCGGTGCCGATCTCCTGCGTCAGCTCGCCGCAGCTTCGCCGACACGCTAGAGCGCCTCAGCGGCCTCAGGACGCGCTCGGGTCCGCGACCGGCACGCGTATGCCGCGGCCCTCGACCCGCAGGTGCGGGAGGCGCCGCTCGAGCCAGGCGGGCATGTGCCAGTTGGCCTGGCCGAGCAGCAGCATCAGCGACGGGACCACGACCGCGCGAACGATCACCGCGTCGAGCAGCACGGCGCTCGCGAGCCCGATCCCGAACATCTCGATGATCCGTTGGCCGCCGAGCACGAAGGCCGCGAACACGAGCACCATGATCGCCGCAGCGGCGGTGATCGTCTTTCCGGTGGCGGCGAGGCCGTGGGTGACCGCCGCGCGGTTGTCCGAGCGGTGGTGCCACTCCTCGTACATGCGGCTGACGAGGAAGACCTCGTAGTCCATCGAGAGGCCGAACAGGATCGGGAACATCAATACCGGCACGAATGCCTCGATCGGGCCGGGTGTGATCCCGAGCAGCCTGTCGAACCAGCCGAACTGGAAGACGGCAGTGACGACGCCGAGCGATGCGGCGGTCGACATCAGATTCATCAGTGCCGCCGCGACCGGCACCACGAGCGACCGGAAGACGACCATCAGCAGCAGCGCTGAGACGAGCACGACGATGCCGACGAACAGCGGCAGCTTGGCCGTGAGCACGCTGGCGAAGTCGGCAAAGACCGCCGTCTGGCCGCCAACCAGCACGGTGAGCCCGCTCCTGGCCGTCGCCTGTGGAATCAGCTGGTTCCGGAGCTTGCTCAGTAGCGCTGTCGTGGAGGCCGCCTGGGGCGAGCCGACCGGATAGACCTCCGCAAGCCCGGCGCCGGTCTGGTGGTTGGTCGTGAAGCTCGGTCCGGCGACGCTGCGGACACCGGTTGTGTGCGCGATCCTGGCGACCACGGCGGTGAATGCGGCCCGCTCTCTGGCCGAGTTCACGCCGGCGACGACCTGGAGCGGCCCGTTGTAACCCGGGCCGAAGCCCTTGGCGAGCAGCCCGTATGCCTGATGGGTCGTGGTCGAGACCGGATCAGAGCTCGCGTCGGCGGCACCGAGTCGCATCGAGAAGAACGGCACCGCGACCAGCAGCATCACCGCCGTCGCCGCGGCCGCGAACAGTGCGGGGCGCTTCGCCATCCAGTCGGTCCAGCGCCGCCAGGCGGGTGATTCGTCGCTGCTGGTGAAGTTCGCCGTGGCGATCGCGCGGCGGTCGCCACGGCGCAGCACGCGACCGCCGAACAGTGCCAGCAGCGCGGGCGTCAGGGTCATCGCCGAGGCCACGGTGAACGCGACCGTGATCGCGGCGGACACCGCGACACCGAAGAGGAACGAGACGCCGAGCAGCATCATCCCGAGCATCGCCACGCATACGATCGCGCCGGCGAACATCACCGCGCGGCCGGACGTGTCGAGTGCCTCGACGACAGCGTCTTCGCGCTCGAGCCCGCGCAGCATGCCCTGGCGGTAACGGGTGACGATGAACAGCGCGTAGTCGACCCCGACGCCGAGCCCGATCAGCATCGATAGCTGCCCGGAGAACGAGGCGATCGTGAACAGGTGCGAGGCGAGTGCGACGACGGCGATGCTCGTCCCCAGCGCGAACCCGGCTGTGATCAGCGGCAACATCACCGCCGCCAGCGTGCCGAACACGAGCAGCAGCACGACCCCGGCGGCGACGAACCCGATCGGCAGTCCGGTGGACGGTCCCGAGGGGTTGCCGTCCTCGGCAGCCTGGCCGTCAGCGGCGAAGGTGACGCCGCCGCCCGAGGCGGACTGGACCATCTTGTCGTAGGCAGCGACCTCCCGGCCCGGGTAGGTCGCCCGCCGACTCATCGAAGGTGATCGTCGCGAAGCGCGACCTGGCCGGAGGCTGGCGATTTGCCTGGAACCGGCCGCCGCGTACGGCGTGCCGATCTCGGTTACGTGCGGCAGCCGCGCGACGCGCGCGAGCAGTTGGTCCATGCGGCTGCGGACGGCCGCGGTCGGTGACCCGCCCGTGGCTGGTGGCGACCACCAGCCGGTCGACGTCGCCCGAGACCCTCGGCGCGGCGCGCTCCAGCAGGCTCATGGCCTGGAAGCTCTGCGTCTGAGGCAGGGAGAAGTTGTCCTGGTAGCTGCTGCCGATGCCCTGCGCAGCGACGGTCGCGCCGATCAGCGCGACCATCCACAGAGCAACGACCAGCAGACGGTGCCTGTAGCACCAACGTGCCGCTGCTCGCATTCCTACTGAGTGTCGGCACTCAGATAAGAGGACTTGAAGTTCCGGCCCGAGAACGGGGCTTTTCGGCCGGAGGAAGCCGTTCCCTAACCTTTTGGCAATGACCTCTCCTCTTTCCGCAACTCTCTACAGCGACCCCGCCTGCCCCTTCGGCTACTCGGAGAATCCCGCACTGCGGGTGATCGAGTGGCGCTACGGCAGCCAGATCGACTGGCGCCTCGTGCTCGTCGGCCTCAGCGAGGACACCGCGCGTTATGCGTCCCACGGCTACACCCCGCTCCGGCAGGCCCAGGGCGGCATCAGGTTCCGCGAGCAGTACGGCATGCCGTTCGCGCTGACCGTCAAGGCGCGCCTATCCGCCTCCTCCCGCGCATGCCGTGCGGTGATCGCTGCTCGCCGTGAGTGGCCCGGCACCGAGTGGGCCGTCTTCCGCACGCTTCAGCTCGCCAACTTCAACACGCCGCTGCTGTTCGACGACGACGACCAACTGCGCGAGGTGCTGAGCGTTGTCGAGGGCGTCGACCCCGACCGCATCGTGGCCCTGATCGACGATCCAGAGGTCGTGGAGGAGTACGAGCGGGACAAGGCCGAGACGCGAACCGCTGCCGGCTCGCCGACCGAGTTCCAGGGCAAGGCGGGTAACAGCGACGGCCACGTCCGCTACACCGCGCCGTCCGTGGTCTTCACGCGCGCAGCCGACGGGTTCGAGGCTCGAGGCCGGTGGCATGCAGACGGTCGAGGCCTACGACGTGCTGGTCGCCAACCTCGATCCCACGCTGGAGCGCAAGGCCCCGCCTGGAGGATCCCGCCGATCTGCTCGAGCACTTCCCGCTGGGCCTGACCACCGCCGAGGTGGCGGCGATCCTGACTCCCAACAACGGGCTTCCCGATCTGCCGGAGGCCGAGCGGCTGCATGGTCGGACTGGTGGCCGAGGGCCGCGCGGAGCGCCACCCGCTTGGCGGCGACGCGCTGTGGACCCTGCCCGGCGGGCAGCGCCCGCCTCACCTAGCGCTGGAAGCACGAGCGGCAGGCTGTCTAGCCCGTAGATCCCGGACGGCGTGCCGTACTGCGGCTCGCCGTCCAGCTGGATCGCCTGGAGGTTCTCGGCCAGGCAGACCAGGCCCTCCTGGATCTCGGCGCGGGCGAGGTTGGCGCCGACGCAGTAGTGGATGCCCGCGCCGAAGGTGAGGACCCGCAGACCCTCGCGCTCGGCGGTGATGTCGAACACGTCCGGGTTTGTCGACGCCGTCGCGGTTTGCGTGCCAGGCGGATACAAGTACGACCGTGTTCTCAGGAAAGGTGACGTCCCGAAACTCGATCTCGGCGGTGGTCATGCGCGCGGTGAACGGGGTGATCGGCTCGAAGCGCAGGGCCTCGTCGGTGACGTTCGGAGCCAGCTCGCGCGGGCGTTCGCGCAGCAGCTGCCACTGGTCCGGGTGCGCGGCCAGCAGCCGCACCGCGTGCGCGAGCTCGCTCTGGCTGGTGTCGACGCCGCCCAGCAGGATGCTGAAGATCAGGTTGCGCAGCTCGTCGTGGTTCAGCTTGTCGCCGGCCTCCTCGGCCTCCGATCAGGTCGGTGACCAGGTTGTCTCCGGGTTCGGCGCGCCGTTGCTCGATCAGCGCGTCGATGTAGGCGTAGCAGTCGACCACGCCGCGCTCGATCTCGTCCCGCACCTCCGGGTTCATCAGGCTCGCGGGGTCGAACTGCCGCTGGATCAGGTTCGACCAGTAGTGCAGCTTCGGCGCGTCCTCACGTTTGGCGCCGAGCACGTGGGCGATCACCCGCGAGGTGTAGGGCTTGGCGAACTGGCCGATGAACTCGACGTTGTCGGAGCCCGACAACTCGTCCATCAGCTCGGACAGGATGGCGCGGATCGCGGGCCGGTAGGTTTCGGCGCGCCGTGGCGCCAGCGCGGGGTTGACCAAGCCGCGCAGGCGGCTGTGATCCTCGCCGTGGCGCGTGATGAGGTTCTTGGAGATCTCCTCGTAGAGCGGGCCCTCGGTGACGTTGAAGAGCGCGGCGAGGGTCATCGACGGGAACATCGCATCGCGAGAGCGCAGGAAGAACTCGCCCGATTCGCGGTCGAGCGTCACGAAGCCGAACGGCGCGCGAGCCAGCCAGCCGTCGTGCCCGGCGGTCGCCGCCATCAGCTCCCGGTAGCGGTCGCCCCGCAGCGCCTCGTCGAGGGTGTCGATCAGCGGCAGTTCGAGTTCTGTGACAAGCGTCATCGGCGCAAGCTCTCAGATCCAGGGATTGCTTGCCAACTCGCGGGCCACGGCCTCGGTCACGTGCAACGCGTGCGCCACGGTCCGGTAGTCGATGTTCTCCGGCGTGTCGGAGGGAAGGTGGTAGTTGGAGAGCGCCTTGTGCTTGTCGATCGAGACGAGCAGCGCCGTCGGGTAGCGGGCGTGGCTGGGGATCACCGCGTCGGTCGAGTTGCGGGCGCGCATGCCGCGGCGAAGCGGCGCCCCTGAACGGTCGGCGACTCGGGCGATCAGGTCGCGGAAGCGGCGGTCGTAGTAGTCCTCCATGACGACCGGTCCCTCGCCCTCGCACATCGCCAGGATCGGTGAGCCGACCGTGTCGAGTGTCAGGAACCAGGTGCGATCCTGCGGGAGCTCGGGGAAGTGATCCTGCGCGAACGAGTTGATCCCGCCCTGGATCACCTCCTCGGCGCCGCACGAGACGAGCATCACGCGCAGGCCCTCGATCGGTTCGTCGCGCAGGCGCTCGGCGAGCGCGACCAGCACGGAGACGGCCGAGAGGTTGTCGTTCGCGCCTGGCACCACGGGACTTGAGTGGATGTTGGCCATCGTGGCTGTCGTGACGGCGGAGATCACGGTGCCGAGCGCGATCAGCGACCGGCGCCTCAGCGCGGCCCCGAGCGCGACAGCGGCTGGGCCGGCGAGCACCAACCACCAGAGCGGGAACGAGGTATCCAGCCGTTCAACGAGTCCGGGGAACTCCTGCGCGAGCCAGGCCTGGAAGCGGGGATCGAAGATCAAGCCCGTGGAGGCGGCGTCGTGGTGCGCCATGACGACGAGCGTGCGGTCCGCGTCCGGGTCTCCGGCGATGGCGACGACGTTCTGGGTCGGCAGCGGCTTGGAGAGCCGACGCCGGAAGACCCTGTGCGTGTTGGCGACGTCATCTGCGATCGCCGCGCCCGCCAGCGCGGCGATCAGGCCGCCGGCCAGACGGCCGTGGCGCTTGAGCGCGAGCGCCCCCGCCAGGGTGGCGATCGCGGCGAGGGTGCCGATCGGCTTGGCGTAGCCGTCGTGGTACTCGGCCGCTTCAACCTTCACCTCGCAGCCGGTAGCGCGCAGGCGCTCGGCGATCCAGTCCGCCGCTTCGGCCTCACCGGCTGAGCCCGGCGCCCGCTCGAGCGGGGCAAGCTGTTCGATCACCTCGCGCAGAGCCGGATGGATCGTCGGGGTGGCCATCGCGCAGACGGTACCGGGCGCCCTCTGCGCCGGCGGCGCGGCCCGTTCGATGGCGGCGCGATCGCCGGGCAGCTCAACTGAGAGAGCCCGACCGCCGGGAGGGTCAAGGCTCCCGGCGTAGAATCGAGAAAGGATGCCGTCGCCGTTCATGAACGTCGCCGTCGCCCGCGCCGCGCAACGCCTGCCGGGACTGAGGCGTGTGCCGCTGGCCAGGCTGGTGTTGCTCGCCGAGGTGGCGATGCTGGCAAAGGCCCACTACGAGCTGCTGACTCCCAGCGAACGCCGCCGGTTGGTGCTGCTGGTCAGGGACGCCAGAGGCTTGCCGCAGAACCTCTCAGAGCGCGAACGCCGCGAGTTGCGCAAGCTCGTAGCGAAGGTCGAGCCGAGGATCTTCGCCAACGAGGCGGCTCAGAGGTTCTCGCCGCTGGGTTCGCGGCGACCCTGAATCAGGGCCGCCGCTGCGCTTGATCCGGGCGCTACTCAGTGATCCTGATATGACCGGGCTGGTTCGCGACGCGCTCGAGCCAGGCCTGAATCGACGGGTAGGGCGAGAGGTCGAACCCGCCCTCGGCGGCGACGTGCGTATAGGCGTAGAGGCTGATGTCCGCGACGCTGTAGCGGTCGCCGACCAGGAACTCCTTGCCGGTCAGGCCGCGCTCGAGTGCCTCGAGCCCCTTGCGGCCGCCCTCCTGCTTTTGAAGCCATAGGCCCTCGGGCGGCTCGACGTCGAAGATCCTGAAGAACCGCGCCACCGCGAGGTTCGGCTCTATCTCGTACTGCTCGAAGAACTGCCAGGCCAGCACCTGCTGGCGCTCGTAGCGATCCTCTGGCACGTATTGCGTGCCCTCGGCGAGGTAATCGATGATCGCGTTTGACTCGAACATCGACCGTCCGTCATCCAGCACCAGCACCGGCACGCGCAGCACCGGCGACAAACTGCCGATCACGCTTGGGCGATTGGTGCGATCCACGACGTCCAGCTCGTGCAGCTCGAGCGGGATACCGAGGTGGGCCGCCAACAGCCGGACCTTGCAGCAGTTGCCTGAGAAGGCCGAGTTGTAGAGCAGCAAGGAGGCCTCCTGATGGCCGGAAGGAGGGGGTGGCATCCTATAAAAACGTGGATTGGGCTCTGAACCGGACACCAGCACCTCACGAAGCTCACACCCACTACTAACGCGGGAGCTGACAGCCTGAGTTCATGTTTTGGGTGGTGCTCCTTGGCGCTGTACTCGGAGTCCTGCTCCACTTCGGTTGGGCGCAGTACGTCGGGGGCCGTAACAGGCGCGAGCAGGAGTCATTGGGCGTCAAGGCGATGTATGAAGAGATGGACGCGGCGCTCAGGTCGGTCAACATGGCGACCAGGAACGCGGACTCTCGCTGGGTGGCAGGCCTGAGTGAGAGCCGGACGCTGGCGGAAACCTGGCTGGCGCACGGATCCGCGTTCAGGAGGCTCGACCTTGCGCGTTGGGAGATCCTCGACGAAGCTGTGAAGGCTGTCGAGCCCGCCTATAGCCTGGATTTGGTGCGCCCGAGCAGCGATCCGTTGCAGCCATCGCTGGTGGAACGTCAGGAGCGCCTGCGTCGCGGCATGGATGTTCTGCGCGACATGCTCGAGGTTGGAGTCGTCGCACGACCGAAGGCGTGACGCGACCGCAGGCGTGACGCACCGAAGGCGTGACGCGGCCGCAGGCGTCAGGCGCCGGCCATCGTCAGCTCGGCGCCTCGGATCCGGTGACCCGCCTGGGGGACCGTTCCTGGCACGCCAGGACCGGCGAAGTGGATGAAGCTCGTGGGCCAGGGCTCCCAGGAGTCGTCGGTGCGCGAGATGCGCTCCCAGTCGTAGCCATCTTCCTGGGTGCCCATGCCGCTCTGGGAGACGTCGATGTAGCCCGCACCGACGGACTCAACAACGGCCACGTGGCCATAGCCACCCATACCGGGGGAATCTGCGCCCCAGACAGCGACCGAGCCCACGGTGGGGGTGTCGTCGACCGGGATCCCGACCTCGGTGGCGCGGTCGGCCCACTGGTAGGCGTCCCCCATCAGCACGCCGGGCGTGGGCACGCCGTAGACCTGCGACTCGACAAAGGCGGCGTAGTTGGTGCAGTTGACGCCCGGGTACATGGACCACCAGGACTGATCGGCCGCATTCTCGTAGCCGTGGGTGGTGTAGGGCGTCACAGCGCAGGCCGTGTAGCCGGCGCAGAGCTCGGAGGTGTCGGCACGCGCGGAGCCGGCGAACTGCATGCCGATGAGGCACAGGGTCGCAGCGACGACCGCGAGCAGCAGCGTGGCGTTGCCGGGCTTGGGCAGGCGGCCAGGCTCCAGCCTCCCCTCGAGCTCCGGTTTCATGAGGCGGCATAGTGGCGCATTACACGGCGGAACGTCGAGTGATCAGGCTCCCGACGTAAGAGTTGGGGGCGATCTTGCAGGGACTTTGCACCAATTATCGAAGTGGCACCTGGGCGGACACCGCGAAGCGGTCACGGTCAGTGATGCCCGACGAATGACCGTTTCAAGCAGCTGATCAATCAGTTACACCGACCCCCCTTGCGCACACTCACAAGAACGATCGAGACGGATGTGTGCGTCGTCGGTGCCGGCCTGGTCGGCCTGGCGCATGCGCACGCGGCGCGCCGCCGGGGTCTGAGCGTGATCGTGCTCGAACGTGATGTACGCGCGGTCGGTGAGAGCGTGCGGCACGGCGGTCATCTCTTCTTCTCGGCCCTGCCGATCGGCGGCGCTCTGGATACCGCGGAACTCGCGCGCGAGCGGTGGCTCGATCTCACCAGGCGGGCGGGAGCATTCGCCGACGAGGCCGGCACCGTGATCGTGGCGCGCAACGCCGATGAACTCGCCGTGATGGAGGCCGCGGCAGCCGAGCGCGACCAGCGTGCGCGCATGCTCACGCGCGAGCAGGTCGGGGCGCTGGTGCCGATCCCGTCCGGCGGCCTCGTTGGTGGCTTCCATGGAACACGAGACCTGAGGGTGGATCCGCGCTCGGTCACTGCTGCGCTCGCTCGGCTGCTGGTGCGAGATCAGTCGGCGCGGATCGAGTGGAGCACGCATGTCACCGACGTGGAGCCGGGACTGGTCTGCGCCGGGCAGTTGCGGATCCGGGCCCAGGCGATCGTCGTTTGCCCGGGATCCTCGGGACTTGGCCTGCCAGCGAGACTGCGGACACGCGACGCCGAACCCGGCTTGGGACGGCTACAGATGCTGCGCGTGGGGGCGCCGACGGGTAGGCGCTACCGACCCGCCTTGGGAACCGGACTGAGTCTGCTGCGGCATCCGGCCTTTGCCGCGCAGCCTGGGGCTGCGGAGCTGCGCGCGCGTCTAGAGCTCGAGCATCCAGAGCTGGTCGAGCGCGGAGTTCAAGCGCTCGTCACCCAGCTTCCTGATGGCGATCTGATCATCGGCGAAGCACGGAGCTTTGAGAACGCAGCCGTACCTTTTGCCACGGAGCGTGCCTACCGTCTGTTGCTGGGGCAGGCCCAGACACTGCTGGGGAGCGAATTGGAGGTTCGTCAGCGGTGGCTCGCCACCGAGGTCGACCGAGGCGTCACCGCGCCCGGCGTCGACTTCCGCGTAACGGCGCCGCTGCCGGGGGTGCGGGTCGTGCAGAGCGTCAGTGCGTTGGCGATGGCAGTCTGTCACCAGAAGGCGTCCGAGGTCCTCAGCGAGCTCTTGGTGGATGGCGCGAGCTTTGGGAACGCTCGCGTACAGAAGATTGTCGTGACCGATCAACGAGCGCCCAGCGGTGTGCGCGCACATCCGCAAGCGTTCCGCCTGCGGCACACGGCGCCGGCCTGATTCGAAGATCAGAGCTCGATCGGCGCGGCGAGCCTGATCGGCGGCCCCGGTGACGCCGGCGCTTCCGACTCAGAGGTGTCGGGACCCAGTTGCCGGGCGAGCCAAACGACGTCGCGCCACGCGCCAGCCTTCCACCCGATACGTCGGTATACACCGATCTCTTCAAATCCGAGTTTCGTGTGCAGTGCGACGCTCGCCGGGTTGGGCACGTTGATACCGGCCAGCAGCATCCGGTAGCCCTGCTCCTCCAGCAGCGCGAAGAGCGGCTCGTAAAGCGCGCGTCCGAGTCCCTTCCCGCGGTGGTCCTGACCCAGGTAGACGCTCACCTCGGTTGACCAGCGGTATGCCGGCCGCTCGCGGTGTACGCCAGCGTATGCAAATCCCGCGATGCGGTCGTCAGCCTCTGCGACAAGGAAGGCATGGGTCCGGCTGATGCGTTCGATCCGGTGTTGGAAGTCACTGAGTGACGGCGCGTGGTCCTCGAAGCTGATCGCGGTGCCGTCGGCGAACGGCCCGTACACATCGAGGCATCCGGCGGCGTCGTCCGGTTTGGCGTGGCGGATCAGCATCGGGAGGGAATTTAGTGATCCGGGTAGAGTCGCGAGCAGTGGAGCGCATGTACGACATCGTCCTGTTCGGCGCGACCGGATATGTCGGCGAACTGACGGCCGAGTACCTGGCGCAGCACACCCCCGAGGGCGCGAGGATCGCGATCGCCGGGCGCAACGTCGCGAAGCTCGAGGCGCTCAAGCACGAACTGCAGCGCCCGGACCTGGGCGTACTCACGGCCGACGTGACGGATTTGGCATCGATCCAGGCGCTGGCAGAGGCAGCGCGGGTTGTGATCTCCACGGTCGGCCCATACCTTGAGTACGGAGAGCCGCTTGTTGCGGCGTGCGCGGCGGCCGGCACCGACTACGCCGATTTGACCGGCGAATCGGAGTTCGTCGACCTGATGTACCTGCGCTACCACGCCGCCGCCAGGGAGAGCGGTGCGCGGCTCGTGCACTCCTGCGGCTTTGACTCGATCCCCTACGACCTCGGGGCGCTGTTCGCCGTCAGCCAGCTCCCGGATGACGTGCCGATCGCGCTTCAAGGCTTCGGCTCGCGCACATGGCTCGATCTCCGGTGGGACCTTCCACTCCGCGGTGAACCAGATGGGCCGTTTGAAGGAGGCCGGTCGGATCGGCCGTCAGCGTCGCTCCGTCGAGCGTCATGCGCAGGACGGCGCGATCGCCGAAGGCCGCAGTGTGCGCGGCGCTCAGGGTCGCCCGCACAACGAGCCGCTCGCCGGCGGCTGGGTGGTTCCGGTGCCGACGATCGACCCGCAGCACGTGCTCCGCTCGGCGCGCCTGGACCCGACCTACGGCCCCGACTTCTCCTACTCCCACTACATCGTCACCAAGCGGCTCGGGACCACGGTTGGACTCGCCGCCGGGGTGGGGACTGTCATCGCGCTGGCACAGTTCGAGACAACCCGAAAGCTCGTTCTCAGGTTGAAGGCGGCGGGGACCGGACCGAGCGCCGAGCGCCGCGCGCGCTCGTCGTTCCGCGTCAGGATGGTGGCGGACTACGGTTCGGAGACAGCCCGGCACCGCCTGATCGCCGAGGTTCGAGGCGGCGACCCCGGGTATGGCGAGACCTCGAAGATGTTGGCGGAATCCGCTTTGGCGCTGGCGTTTGACGAGAATCTGCCGCAACGTGGGGGAGGCCAGTGGACGCCGGCGCTGGCGCTGGGACAGCCGTTGATCGAGCGCTTGGTACGCGCTGGTATCGAATTTGCAGTTGTCGAGCGCGCTTGAGCATAAGGCTCGACTCGAGCGTTAGGGTAGCCTACTTGAGCTCGGTCGAGCGCTTGCCCAGCAGCTGCCTCGCAATGACCAGCTGCTGGATCTGCTGGGTTCCCTCGAAGATGTCGAGAATCTTCGCATCGCGAGCCCATTTCTCCAGCAGCTCGTCCTCGCCGTAGCCGACGGCACCGCAGAGCGCCACGCAGCTCAAGGTCACCTCGGTTGCGACCCGACCGGCCTTGGCCTTGGCCATCGATGCGGCGACGGTGTTGGGCACGCGGTTGTCAGACATCCAGGCGGCCCTCATCGTGAGTAGGCGGGATGCCTCCCATTCGGCCTCGAGGCGGATGAACTCGGCGACAGCCGCCGTCTGGGCCTGAAGTGGGCGGTCGTAATCGATCGTCACGCCGGCCTCCTCGAGCAGCTCTCTGGTGCGCTCGAGGGCGGCCCGGGCCACGCCGACCGCCATCCCGGCGACCATCGGCCGTGTGTTGTCGAAGGTCTGCATGACTCCGGCGAAGCCCTCGCGTGCGGTGGCGATCTCGGGCGACCCGAGCAGGTTCCCCTTGGGAATGCGGCAGTTGTCCAGCACGAAGTTCGCCGTGTCGGAGGCGCGGATCCCCAACTTGTGTTCCAACCGGTCGAGCCGTAGTCCGGGGTTATCGCGCTCGACCACGAACGATTTGATGGCGCCGCGTCCCGCGGAACGGTCGAGCGTCGCCCAGACGACGATCAGTTCGGCGCGGTCGCCGGCGGTGACGAAGATCTTCTCGCCATTAAGTACGTAATCGTCTCCATCGGCGACCGCAGTGGTCCGGATCGCGGCGGAGTCGGATCCAGCCTCGGGCTCGGTGATCGCCATGGCTGCCCATTTGCCGCCAAAACGCTCGAGTTGGTCTGGTGTGGCGACCGCGCGGATGGCCGCCTGTCCGAGTCCCTGGTGCGGCATCGTCAGCATCAGGCCGACGTCACCCCAGCACATCTCGATGAGTCCGATGAGGCTTGCGATATTGCGGCCGTTGACGTTTCCTGCCGCCGTCTCCGGGTCGTCGCTGGCGCTGATCCCCGCCTGCTGGGTGTTGGCCTGCGCTACCAGTTCCGCCAGCGTGTCGAGCTCAACCGGGTACGTGTGCTCGGCAGTGTCGTACTTGCGGGAGATCGGCCGCAGCACGTGCTGGGATGCCATGTGCGCTTGGTACGTGAGCGTATCCAGCTTCTCAGGGGTCTCAAGATTGATCATTCGGCCTCACGGCGCCGGCGCTAGAGCGCCAGCGCTCCTTCCATCATCCCGGCGGCACGCAGGTCCCGATACCAGCGCTCCACCGGGTGCTCCTTGGTGTAGCCGTGGCCGCCGAGCAGCTGTATGCCGTCGGAGCCGATCTGCACGGCGTGCTCGGCGCAGAGCGCACGGGCCAGCGCGGCCGCGCGGATGAACTCGCGTCCCGTCTCGGCCAGGCTGGCGCCGCGGTAGGTCGCGAGCCGGAGCGCTTCGACCTCGATCGCGATGTTGGCGACCATGAAGGCGACCGATTGGCGGTTCGAGATCGGTTCGCCGAAGGCGATGCGGTGGTTCACATAGTCACTGACGTAGTCGAGCACGGCCTGCGAGGTGCCGACCGCCAGCGCGCACCAGCCCAGTCGACCCAGCGCGAGCAGCTCACTGTAAACCTGAGGGTTAGAGTCACCGAGCAGCGCGGACCTGGGAAGCCTGGTGTCCGTGAACGCCACGCGCCCAGTGGCAGCCGCTCTGATTCCCATCCCAGGGTCCGGCGCGGTGCTCAGCCCATCGGTGGCGGCCTCCACGAGGAACAACGAGGGCTGACCGTCGAGCTCGGCCCCGACGATCAGGAGCTCGGCCTCAGTTGCGCGAGGCACGAGCGCCTTGGCTCCGTTCACGATGAAGTCGCCTTCCGGCGTTCGGCGGGCGCTGGTGTGCAGTGCAAATGGGTCTCCGATCACGCGCGGCTCGGTGATCGCGATCGCGGCGACCGGGGGCGCGTCACTGGCAAACGCGGGGAGATAGGTGCCCTGCTGCTCGGCGTCACCCCACAGACCCAGTGCGGTCGCGACTCCCGCCGGAGCCAGGCAGGCCAGGGCGATCCCCATGTCGCCCTCGGCCAATGCCTCGGCCACCAGTGCGGCCGAGACGGTGGATCGATGTTCGAGTACGCCACCGTACGCCTCGGGAACGCCGAGCGCGGCAAGTCCGAGCTCGGTCGCGGTGACAAGGAGCTCGGGCGGCGCGCTGCACTCGGAGTCCGCAGTCAGCGCGGCCGGCCGCACCTGCCTCAGGGCGAACGCCCGCGCTGCGTCGACGAGCATCCGCTGCTCGTCGGTCGGGGTGATGTCGAAGGAAGTGCCGGGAATCGCGCTGGGCTGGCGCGCCGGATCGACCAAGTCCGCCTCTGTGGTCATATGACGATTATCTTGTTCTTACGGAGGAGACGTAATGCTCAGGCTGCAATGCGCGTACTGGTAGTCGAAGACGAACGCCGTCTGGCGGATGCGATCGCACGCGGCCTCCGCCGCGAGGGGATGGCCGTGGACCTCGCCGGCGATGGCGCCGACGCGCTCGCGAAGTCGCGTGTCGTTCGGTATGACGTGCTCATCTTGGACCGGGATCTACCCGCTGTGCACGGTGATGATGTGTGCCGGGTGGTACGAGCCGAGCGCCCGGAGACTGCGATCATCATGCTGACGGCGGCCGGCGAGATCGAGGACCTCGTCGAGGGCCTGTCGATGGGCGCCGACGACTACCTGGCCAAGCCGTTTCGGTTCGCCGAGCTTGTCGCCCGGATCCGCGCACTCGGTCGGCGCACCACGCCGAGCCGTCCGCCGGTGCTCCGTCATGGAGATCTTGAGCTCGATCCCGCGCGTCGCAGCGTCACGCGGGAAGGGCGATTGATCGAGCTCGCGCGCAAGGAGCTCGCCGTGCTCGAGACGCTCATGGCCGCGGATGGCGCGACCGTTTCCGCGGAGCAGTTGCTCGAGCGCGTCTGGGACGAGCACACCGATCCGTTCACGAACGTCGTGCGGATGACGATCATGACGCTGCGGCGCAAGCTGGGAGACCCGCCGGTGGTCGAGACGGTGATCGGTGTGGGCTACCGTATGGCCTGAGATGAGGCGGGCCCGCACGATCCGGCTGCGTCTGACCCTGATCTACGGTGGCGTCTTCCTGGTCAGCACCGCAGCGCTGCTGACGGTCGGCTACCTGCTCGTCCGGCAGAACCTCGGGCACCATCGCACCTTCCATGACGAGGTCGGTGGCCTCGGTCCGGCTCGCTACAGGCAGCTCTTCGGCCAGCCGCCGGTCCCGCCCAACGCGAGCATCAGGGCGTTCCAGGCCGGCTACCGCCAAGCGGTCCACGCGACCCTGCATCGCCTGTTGCTCGAGTACGTCGGCGCGCTGATGGCGATGACCGGCATCTCGGTGGCGCTCGGGTGGTGGATGGCCGGACGGGCGCTATCACCGCTGCGGAAGATCACCGCGACGGCTCGCCGAGTCTCGGTGGAGAACCTCGGAGAGCGCATCGCGCTACAGGGGCCGGAGGATGAGCTCGAAGGAGCTGGCAGACACCTTTGACGGCATGCTCGTGAGGCTTGACAACGCCTTCGCCAGCCAGAAGCACTTCGTCGCGAACGCTTCGCACGAGCTGCGCACGCCACTGGCGGTCATGCGGACCGAGGTCGACGTCACGCTTGCGGATCCCGACGCGAGTGTCAGCGAGCTCCGGGCGATGGGGGATGCCGTCCGCGAGATGATCGATCGCACCGAGTCGCTGATCGCGGCCCTGCTGTTCCTCGCTCGCAGCGAGGGCGTGCGCGCCCGTGAGGAGCCGGTGGACCTGGCGGAGCTGGCCGCGGGCTGCATAACCGATCTGCATCGCAGCGCCGACGCGGCCGGAATCACGATCACGACCAAGCTCGGGACTGCAGTTGCCCGCGGCGATTCGGCGCTGCTCGAGCGGATGCTCGCCAATCTCGTGGAGAACGCCATCCGGTACAACCAACCGGGGGGTGAGCTCAGCCTCGAGACCTCGACGTCGCAGGGTATGGCGGAGATCGTTGTCCGCAACGGCGGCGCGGTCATCGATCCGGCGGACGTCCAGTCATTGACGGAGCCGTTTCGACGTCTCAGCCGCAGCTCTGGCGGCTTTGGGCTCGGGCTCTCCATCGTCAGCTCCGTTGCTCAGGTCCACGGAGGCAGCGTTGAGCTGACGGCGCCGCCGGAGGGCGGCCTGGAGGTTCGCGTGCGAGTGCCCGGGGCACCTTTGGGCGCCAGCGCGGCTTGGCGGCCGCACAGTCTTACACGGACCTGACTCCACAGTAGGGCCACCTCGCGTAAAAGCCCTGCAAAACAGGGCTTTCGGCGACAGCCTTGCCGGTAAATCATCTCTTAGAACTTTCCACGGGTTTTCTGTGGAACAGCCCGTAGATTGCCCACCATGAACTTGAACCCGAGGCGGTCTGTGAGGCCGTGGTACGCAATCCTGCTCGCGGCCGTGGCGGCCGCAGTGATCATCTTCGGCATCACACAGCTCGGCACGGCGACGTCCAGCGCGGCGCGCACCTCAACCGAGGAGGTGGCGGCAGCGGACGGTGTCATCCAGACGACGGTGTCGGGCAGCGGCGAGGTCGAGCCGGGAATCGACGACACGCTCAACTTCGCGACCTCCGGGACCCTGCAGAGCGTCGACGTGAAGGTCGGCGAGCACGTCAAGAAGGGCCAGCTGATCGCGACTCTCGATCCTTCCTCGGCGGAGCTCACGCTCGAGTCGGCCAACGCCAGCCTGACCTCGGCTGAGGACAACCTCACCGAGGTCGAGGACGGCACCTCGACCGGCAGCTCGTCCACCGGCGGCTCGAGCAGCTCCACCGGCTCATCGTCTGAGCAGACTGCGACCGCGGCATCCGCGACGACGGTCTTTGCCGCGTTCCGCAAGCCCGCGGATACGACCACAGGCACGGGAACGGCCACGACGACCACGTCGACCGCCACGGGTACGACCACCACGGGTACGACCACCACGACGACCACCGGCGTCACCACGACGCCGACGAGCACAGTGACGACGCCCACCACGACGCGCACGAAGACGACGCCGACCGAGACGAAGACGACGCCGACCAAGACGACGACGAAGCCGACCTACGCAAAGAAGCCGACATCGACCAAGAACCCGACGTCAACCAAGAAGCCGACCACAACCAAGAACCCGACCTCGACCAAGACGCTCACGAGGACCGCGAAGAAGTCGGACTCCACAAGCACGAGCGCGGCCAAGAACACGACCAACGCGAACGCTGGCAGCACGGGCAGCATCGCCAAAACCACGACCACGACGAAGCCGACCGCTGCCCAGATCCAGCAGGCGGAGGTCGAGGTCGACGAGGCGAAGGCCACAGTGACCGCCGATGAGAAGGCGGTCAAGGACACGAAGCTCTACGCGCCGGCCAGCGGCATGATCGCCTCGCTCTCGAGTGATTCGATCGGCCAGACGGTCTCGAGCGCCAGCTCCTCCTCCTCGGCCGCGTCGCAGAGCTCGGCGGCCAGCTCCGGTACCGGCGCGACCGCCAGCTCCTCGAGCTCCAGCTCGGGCTTTGCCGACCTGATCAACGACAAGACGATGACGATGACGGTCTCGCTCAGTGAGGACGACATCTCGAACGTCAAGGTCGGGCAGATCGCAACCGTCTCGATCACCGCGTTGAGCGGTGTCGAGCTCGCCGGGCGCGTGAGCTCGATCTCGCCGCTCGGCACCGATAGCTCCGGCGTCGTCAGCTACGACGCGACCATCACGGTGACCCAGAGCAACTCGAAGGTGTTCCCCGGGATGAGCGCGACGGCCGCGATCGTGACCGGCCAGGCGCAGGGCGTAACCGTTCCAACTGACGCGATCACCGGCGCCGGCAGCGACGCGAGCGTGCAGCTGGTGAGCGGCGGCAAGGTCACGACGCAGGCTGTGGTCGTCGGTCTCAAGGGCAGCTCGCGATCGCAGATCGTCAGCGGCCTGAAGGCCGGCCAGGACGTACGGATCACGATCACGCTCCCCTCGCTCGGCACCAGTACCACCTCGAGCAGCTCCAGCTCGTCGACCAGCGGCTTCGGCAGCAGGTTCGGTGGAACTGGGGGCTTCGGCGGCGGGGGTGGCGGAGCCGGCATCCGCGCCTTCTTCAGCGGAGGCGGCGCCGGGTGAGCCCGCGCGACCGAGAGGCCACTGGCCGTCGCCGCCAGACAAAGGAGGTTCCGGCGGCGACCACCCGTCGCCCCGCCGGCCCCGTCATCGATGTCAGGGACGTGCGCAAGACCTATGAGCTGGGCGGCATCGCAGGTTCGCGCCCTGCGCGGGGTCACGCTCCAGATCCAGCACGGCGAATACGTCGCGATCATGGGTCCGTCCGGCAGCGGCAAGAGCACGCTCATGCACATCCTCGGCTGCCTGGACATACCGACCAGCGGGAGCTACCGGATCAACGGCGTCGACATTCGCGGGCTCGATGAGGACGACCTCTCGGACCTGCGCAACCGCTACATCGGCTTCGTGTTCCAGGCGTTCAACCTGATCCCGCGGACGCGCGCGCTGGCGAATGTGGCGCTGCCACTTCAGTACGCGGGGCTACCCAAGCCCGAGCGGCTGAAGCGGGCGAAGACGGCATTGGCGATGGTCGGCCTCACCGATCGTGCCGACCATCTGCCGTCGGAGCTCTCGGGCGGCCAGCAGCAGCGTGCAGCCGTGGCGCGCGCGCTCGTGACCAATCCAGCGCTGATCCTGGCCGACGAGCCGACCGGCAACCTCGACACGCACTCGACCAGGGAGGTGCTCGACGTCTTCGAGCAGCCTGAACCGACAGGGACGCACGATCATCCTGATCACGCACGAGGAGGAGGTCGCAGCTCACGCTCGCCGCGTGATCCGCGTCCGCGACGGGCGCATCGTGGCGGACACGGGCGACGAGCGACTGCAGGAGGCGGTCGCATGAGCGAGGTCCTCGGCGGTCGCGCTGAGCGGCCTTGGCGCGAACAAGCTGCGGACGGCGCTGACGATGTTGGGCCTGATGATCGGCGTCGGCTCCGTGATCGTGCTCGTCGCGGTCGGCACCGGTTCCTCGGCCGCCGTCCAGGCGCAGATCGACTCACTCGGCGCCAACACGCTGACGATCACCGCCGCGCCAACTCTCGGCGGCCTGTTCGGCGCCTCCAGCTCCAGCCTCACGCTGGCTGACGCGGACGCGCTCCAAAACCATTTCCAGGCGCCCGACGTCAAGAGCGTCGCGCCGGTCGTGAGCGACTCGTCGGTGACGCTCACCTACGGCTCGTCCACCTACGAGCCATCCACTTTCGTCGGCACGACGCCGGGCTACGAGTCGGCGCGCGACTACTCGATCCAGTACGGCAAGTGGTTCACCAACCAGCAGGTCAAGAACAAGGCCGACGTGCTCGTGATCGGACCGACCGTTGCACAGGAGCTGTTCGGCACCAGCGACCCGGTGGGTGACAACGTCGAGATCAACAACACGAGCTTCGAGATCATCGGCGTCACCGCGACGAAGGGCTCCAACGGCTCGACCAACCTCGACGACCTTGCCGCCGCGCCGATCTCCACGGTGCAGGAGCTGCTCACCGGATATGGCAGCGTCAACCAGATCCTCGTCCAGGCCAAGGCGGCCAATGCGCTGAACGCCGCTCAGACCGAAGTCACAGACATCCTCAACCAGATCGATCCGGTGAGCGCCGGGTCGAGCTCGACGAGCAACTTCGAGGTGATCAACCAGAGCTCGATCCTGCAGACCTCCAGCTCCAGCAACAAGGTGTTCACGACATTGCTGGCCGAGGTGGCCGCAATCTCACTGCTCGTCGGCGGCATCGGCGTGATGAACATCATGCTGGTGTCGGTCACCGAACGCACGCGTGAGATCGGTATCCGCAAGGCGATCGGCGCCCGGCGCGGGGACATCCTCACGCAATTCCTCGTGGAGGCCGTGCTCGTGTCGATCTTCGGCGGGCTGGCCGGCGTCGCCGCCGGGTTGATCGGGGGACAGTTCAAGATCGCCGGCGTCCAGCCCGTGATCGCCCCCTATTCGATCGGCCTGGCCTTTGGGGCCGCAGTGCTGATCGGACTGTTCTTCGGCACCTACCCCGCCTGGCGCGCGGCGGCCATGCGCCCGATCGACGCACTCCGCTTCGAGTGACGAAGGAGCTTTGACCAATGACCGAATCGCATCGCCCAGAGGGCATGGAAACAGAGGAACTCGAGATGAACGCAAGCTCCCCGCAGCAGTTGCCCGCGGAGCCCTTTGACGACGACTACGACGACGACGGCTTCGACGAGGTCCTGCCGGTGCGTCCGCGCGCCCAGTACCTGACGCCACTGACCGCCCTGTTGTTGGCATTGATCCTGGGCGGCGTCGGCTTCTACGTCGGGATCCGCGTCGAGAAGTCGCAGAACTCGAGCTCCGGCGGCGCAGCGTCCGCATTTCGTGGCTTCGCGGGTGCAACCGCCTCGGGCTCGACAGGCAAGAGCGGCAACACCTCGCGCACGGGCTTCGCGGGCGGTTCGAGCAGCCTCGCCTCGCGGTTTGCCGGCGCGTTCGCCGGCGGCGGCGCGGGGACGATCGGCTCGATCTCGAGCGTCAGCGGCAACACGATCTACGTGAAGGAGACGAGCGGCAACACCGTCAAGGTGAAGCTCTCGAGCGCGACAACCATCACCAAGAGCGAGTCCGTCTCCAGGAAGAAGCTCTATCCCGGTGAGCAGGTCGTGATCGCGGGC
Source organism: uncultured Actinomycetota bacterium (assembly GCA_963818135.1). Classification (GTDB taxonomy): domain Bacteria; phylum Actinomycetota; class Thermoleophilia; order Solirubrobacterales; family Solirubrobacteraceae; genus Palsa-465. Next base: position 89,088 of record CAWFRF010000019.1, on the reverse strand, counting down.
AGCGCCGGATCCAACGGGACCGTGAGCGCCACCTCGGTGACCGACTCGGGTGCAAGCAGCACCAGTTCGAGCGGCGCCAGTTCGTCCTCGAGCACCAGCTCGTCGAGCAACCGCTCTTCCGCGATCAGCTCGCTGTTCGGCGGCGGCTGATCCAGGACCGATCCAGTAACTGAAAGGACTGAAACATGAGATGGACAAAGCGCGCCCCGCGCGGGGCGCTGGTGATACTCACAGCGCTGATCGCGAGCGTGGCGATCGCCGCCTGCGGCGGTTCCAGCAACTCGGGCAAGACGACGACGAGCAAGAACGCAGCATCGCACGTCGACCTCCAAGAGCGGCGCGAGCCGCACGGCGTTCACCGCATGCCTGAAGCAGCACGGCGTGACGGTCCCCGCAGGCCGTGGCGGCTTCGGCTTCCGCAGGAACGGCACGCGACGCCCGGCGGCACCTACCGGCGGGGGGGGTCACCGCGGCGGCGGCGGCGGCTTCGCGGGCGGCGGCGGTGGCGTTCGGGGCAGGCGGAGGCGGTGGCTTCGCGGGCGGCAACTCCAAGTTCGCGAAGGCCTTCCAGGCCTGCCGTTCGAAGCTCGGCAGCTCGGCGCTTCGGCCGAGGCCGTTTTGGCCCCAGGCGTCAGGCGCCCGCCGCTTCACGCCGCACTTCTCGGCGACAGCGCTGAAGTCATACGTGGCCTGCATCCGCAAGAACGGCTATCCGTCGATGCCGGAGCCAGACACGAGCAAGGGGGCGAATCCGTCTTCCCGCGCAAGCGTCGAGAAGAACGCCAAGTTCCAGGCGGCGAGCGGAAGTGCCAGAGCATCCTGTTCAAGGCCTTCCGTGGAACGATCGGGCCCGGCCAATCGACTGTCACAACGTCATCCTCGACCACGTCGAGCGCCTGACACGGTTGCAATGACCCATGTGGTGGGCGCGCGCGATCGGCGCGCGCCCACCGCGCCATGGAGACGACCTGGCCACAACTCGGCCGCAGGACTCTTACGAAGCTCTAGCAGTGCATCGCCACGATCGTGGGCAGAGGGAAAGAAACGGCAAGCGTCAACAGGAGAACCTCATCGTCATGACCCGCTTCATCAAGGTCCTGCCAGTGATCGCCGGTGCGGTCGCAGGCGCGATCGTCGCGCTGGTGATCGCGAGCGGCAGCACTACCAAGACTGTGATCGAGCAGGTCGCCTCTCCGAGCACGAACTCGATCCCCACCTCGAACAGCAAGACCACCAGCGGTCTCAGCGTCAACCAGATCTACAAGATGGACAGCCCTGGCGTTGTCGACATCACGGCAACCTCACAGCAGCAGGGCTCCAGCAACGGCTTCTTCAATACCCCGTCGCAGACGACCCAGGACGAGGGCGCAGGCGTCGTCTACAACAAGCAGGGCGACATCCTCACCGACGAGCACGTCGTGCCAACGCCAGCAGCGTGCGGGTGAACTTCCAGGATGGCGTGAGCGTTCCCGCCAAGGTGCTGGGGACGGACCCGTCGACCGACGTCGCCGTGATCAAGGTCGATGTCAGCGCCTCAGAGCTCCATCCGATCCAGTTCGCCAACTCCAACGAGGCGCAGGTCGGTGACCCGGTGGTCGCGATCGGCAGCCCGTTCGGACTGCCTGAGACCACCACCGCGGGTATCGTCAGCGCGGTCGGCCGCAGCATCATGGCGCCGAACAACTACACGATCCCGGGCGCGATCCAGACCGACGCGTCGATCAACCCGGGTAACTCCGGCGGGCCGCTGCTCGACGGCACCGGGCAGGTGCTTGGGCTGAACGACCAGATCCAGACCAACAGCGGTGACAGCGCCGGCGTCGGCTTCGCCACCCCGGCGAATACCGACGCGCACGTCGCCAACACGATCATCGCGGGCAAGACGGTCGAGCATCCTTACGTCGGCGTCTGCCTGGAGAACTCGACGACGAGCCCGGGCGCGGAGATCGCCACCTCCGGTGGTGGCAGCTGCACCGGCGGGCCGGTCGTCGCCGGCTCCCCGGCCTCCAAGGCGGGTCTCGTCGAGGGCGACGTGATCACCAGGATCAACGGCACGACGATCCCGAACAGCGACGGCTTCATCTCCGTGATCAGCGGCTTCAAGCCCGGCGACGTCGTGAAGCTCACGGTGGTGACGCCGAGCCACAAGACCGAGACGGTCAAGGTAACGCTCGGTAGCCGCCCGGCAACGGCGCCCGCTGGGTAACAGCAATGTGGTGGCGGCGGTCGCGCTCGACCGCCGCCTACCTGACCCGTTCGTCAGCTGATGGTCGGAGCGACGCCCGTCAGCGTCCGCTCCATCAGTTCGCGGTGCACCGACCGTGTGTTTCCCTGGCGTCGGTCCCAGGACGTGTCGGTGCCGAGCGTCCACGCGTTGGTGTCGTCGGCGAAGCAGCGATCGAGCGTGTCGTTCAGCTCGGCCTGCAGCTCCGGTCGCTCGATCGGCACGAGTAGCTCGACCCGCGTGTCCAGGTTGCGTGGCATCAGGTCGGCTGAGCCGATGTACATGGCGCGCTCGTCGCCGAACTCGAACGAGTAGATGCGCGAGTGCTCGAGGAAGCGCCCGACGATCGAGACGACGTTGATCGTCTCGCTGACGCCGGGGACTCCCGGGAGCAGGCAGCAGATTCCGCGGACGTTGAGGTCGATCGGCACGCCCGCCTGGGAGGCGCGGTACAGCGCCTCGATGCAGCGCTGGTCCGACAGCGAGTTCATCTTCATGCGGATCCGCGCGTGTTTGCCCTCGGCGCGGGCCTGAGCGGTGCGCTCGATCAGTTCGATCAGCGGCTCACGCATCGAGTCCGGCGCGACCAGCACCTTGCGCTCGCGTCCCGGGTGGGCATAGCCGGTGAGCGCGTTGAAGAGATTGGCGACCTCCTGGCCAATCTCGGTGTTGGTGGTGAAGAACCCGAAGTCCTCATAGAGCCGGGCGTTCTTTGCGTGGAAGTTGCCGGTTCCGATCATCACGTAGTGACGGACCTCATCATGCTCACGGCGGATCACGAGGATCGCCTTGGCGTGCGTCTTCAGCCCGGGAATGCCGTGCACGACGTGGGCGCCCACCTCCTCGAGCTCGCGTGACCAGCGGATGTTCTGGCGTTCGTCGAAGCGCGCCTTGAGCTCCACCATGCAGACGGCCTGTTTGCCGTTCTCAGCTGCGGTGATCAGTGCCGGGACCAGGGCGGAGTCGTCCGAGGTCCGGTACACGGTCATCTTGATCGCCAGCACGTTCGGGTCATCGGCGGCCTGCAGCACGAGTCGCTCGACGCTCGATGAGAACGACTGGTACGGGTAGTGCACGAGGAACTCGCCCTCGCGCATCTGAGCGAAGATGTCTGGCTGCTCGCCGGTGTCATCGGGACGCGGCCGCAGGGCGGGATGCGTGAGCGGTGTCCACGAGCGCTGACGCAGCTCGGGGTGGCCCTCGATGCCGACGATCTGCCACAGATCGCTGAGGTCGAGCATCCCGTGCTCGTTGTAGATCTGGTTGTCGACCAGCTCCAGCCATTCGACGAGACGCTCGCGCATGCTGGGCTCGATGTCGCTTGAGACCTCGAGCCGCACGACCTCGCCGAAGCGCCGGCGCCGCAGCTCGTCCTCGACGGCTGCGAGCAGGTCATCTGCCTCGTCCGAGATGTCGAAGTCGGCATCGCGCGTGACCCGGAAGAGGCTGTGCGAGACCACCTCCATCCCTGGGAAGAGGGTGTCGAGGTGCTCGGCGATGATGTCCTCGAGCGGCACGAACGTCCCCTTCGAGATCTCCACGTAACGCGGCAGCACCTCCTTGGGTACCTTCACGCGCGCGTACAGCTCGGTCTCGAGCGATGGATCGTGAAGATGCACGAGCAGGCTGAGCGACAGGTTCGAGATGTACGGGAACGGACGCCCGGGCCCGATCGCAAGTGGAGTGAGCACCGGGAAGATGTGCTCCAGGAAGTGGCGCTTGAGCTGCTCGGCGGATGCGCCGGAGTCGGCGCAGGAGACGATCCGGATGCCTTCGGCCGCCAGCGCGGGTCTGATCGTCTCGCTGAATTGTCGGGCGTGGCGGCGGTCGAGCACGCGCACCTTGCCGGCGATCGCCTCCATCAGCTCTGAAGGGGCGAGTCCGTCGGCGTAGCGGCGGTCCACGCGCGCCTGGATCTGCTCATGCACCGCGGCGACCCGCACCATGAAGAACTCGTCGAGGTTCGAGGTGTAGATCGCGAGGAACTTCAGGCGCTCGAGCAGCGGCTGGTTCTGATCCTCGCCCAGCTCCAGCACACGCTCGTTGAAGTCGAGCCAGGACAGCTCGCGGTTGATGTAAAGCGACGGCTCACGAAGGTTGGGCCCACCGCCGCCGTCGTCGCCACCCACCTCAGATTCAGTCAGCACGGAGTCGCTCACGTCTTGCCCGCTCCATTCGCCGCGATCGCCGCGAGCTCCTTGGGTGTCAGCAGCACGACCAGCTCGCCGCTCTGTACCGCGGCGATCCCTCCCTTACGGAGGTGCACGCGGGCTCCCGTCATGTCGTGAAGCACAGTTGAGATCGATGGATTGTGGCCGACGAGCATCACGTCTCCCTGCCCGGCGGCCAGCTGCTCAGGGTCGTACGTGACCCCCGCCAGGGCCGGCTCGGTGACGACCTCGAGCGCGAGTGGCTTGCAGGCGAGCTGTGCGGTCTCCATCGCACGCCGCTTGGGGCTCGACAGGCAGGTGTCGAGGTGCACGCCGAGCCGTTTGAGTGCTTGCCCGGCGCTCCTGGCCTGCTCGAGCCCGCGCGCGGTCAGCGGGCGCGCCTCGTCAGGTCGGCCCTCCGCTGCATCGGCATGCCGCAACAACCAGAGCATTTAGCGAAGACTACGCTGCGGTCCCAGTGCCGCAACAGGATTCCGTGCGTCACCCGATCACAAGCGGCCGGTGGAAGGTCCGCTCGAAGGCTTCGTCGTCGCCATAACGCTCCACACTCCAGCGCGGAAGAGTGAGATCGCCCTCGGCGAGTAGGTGCAGCGCGACCCCGTCGCCGTTGGTTTTGAGCTGGACCTGATTGACGGACTGGTCGCGGCCACGCTCGAGGTGCTCGGCAAGCCGCAGGACCATCGCGCAGCGCTCGAGCATCGCCTCGTCGCCGGGGCGGCCGAGCTTCACCCACTCGCCCAGCTTCGGGACGCCCTTGCGGTGATAGCGGGTCATCTGGGCGATCAGCGCGCGCTCGCGCGGGTCGAAGCCAGGTAGCTCGGCGCTCACGATCAGGTAGCGCGAGTGCTTGTGATGATCGCCGTAGGAGATCGTCATGCCGACGTCGTGCAGCATCGCCGCCGCCCAGAGCAGCTCGGCCTCGCCCTCCTGCGGCTCGATCAGCCCGCTCTCCGCCAGCGACCCGTGCATCTGCAGTGCGAGCCGCGCGACGTGCTCGGTGTGAGGGAGGTCGGACTCGTACTGGACGGCCAGGTTGCGCACGGCCGCCTCACGTACGTCGGGGAACAGCGGTTCCTCCTCGCCGAGGATCGTGCGGGCGAGGAAGATGCCGTCGCGCAGCCCGGCTTCGGTTGCCTCGATGCCGGCAAAGGCGCCCAGCTCGACGACCGTCTGGAGCGTCACGGCCGCCGCCAGGATGATGTCGCCACGTCCGGGCTTGATCCCGGGCACGTTGCGACGATCGGCCGACCGGAAGCGCTGCGAGCGTGCTGACGAGCTCATCGAGCGCCGCGGCGCTGACCTGAAATCCCTGGATGCCGATGTCGGTCCCGCCCGAGGAGCCGAACTGTGCGCGTTGCGCGGCGGCGGCGAGGTTTCGCATCGCACCGCCAGTGCCGACCAGACGGCCGCCACGTCCCAGCCAGCCAGGGTGCCCGCTCGAGCTCGGCGGCCACGTGGTCCCGCAGCCGCTGCAGGTCCTTCCTGCGCGCCGGACGGTCGGCGTCGCCGTCGGAGAGGAACGATTCGGTCATGCGCACGGCACCGACCGGGAACGAGGCGAAGTCGCGCTCGTGGCGGTCCTCGACCTGGATCAGCTGCATGCTGCCGCCGCCGATGTCGAGCGCGACGCCGTCCGTGAGCGTCGTGCTGTTGACCGCGGCCACGTACCCGTAGTGGGCCTCGTCGCGGACCGATAGAACCTCGACCTCATAGCCGGTGACCTCGTGCACCCGCTGCAGGAAGCGCTCGCGGTTGCTGGCGTCGCGGATCGCGCTGGTTGCGAAGACGTGAACGTCGTCATCGTCCAGACGGTTCGCGTGGCAGAAACGCTCGAAGATCGCGAGCGTCTCCAGGCCGCGAACCATCGCCTCCTCGCTGAGCGCGCCCGTGGCCTCGAGCCCGCTACCGATGCGCACCGACTCGTAGAGCTCGTCGGTCTGCTTCCACCAGGACCGCGACCCGACGTCACCGTAGCTGTAGATCACCAGGCGCCAGGAGTTCGAGCCGAGGTCGATAACGGCGACATGGCGTGGCTCGGCGCCGGCAAGCGCGGCTGCCCTGGTGGTCCTCCAGCTCATGCACGCATGATCCGCTCCAGCCCGGACGGGTGGCGCGCCCCAGCGGCCAGACGGCCACCGGTGGCAAGCCGCTCGCGCAGGGTCGCGCGCCGCGACAGCCAGCGGATCGCGTCGACCAGGGCGGCAGGCGTCGTCCGGAACCAGGAAGCCGCTGCGTCCGTTCTCGATCAGCAGCGCGGCCTCACCGCCGTCGACCGCCAGGACCGGAAGTCCGCCGCAGCTGCGCATCACTGATCGTCGTCGCCGTATCCGCGGCTGTCGTCGGGCAGATCAGGAGGTCCGCGCCGGCTCTCAGCTCGCCCAGCTCGGACTTCTCGAGCACACCGAGGAATGTCGCGGTCGATCCGAGCCGGTGCTCGAGCGTGGCGCGCTCTGTGCCCTCGCCGACCACGAGCAGGTGCAGGCGAGGGTCGTGGTCGTGCGCCGCCAGGAAGGCGTCAGCGAGTTCGCGCACGCGATGCTGCTCGTCGAGAGGACCCACATAGATCAGGTTCGTGCGGGAGAGAACACCCTCGCCGCTTGCAGGAGATGCATGACATCAGCATCGTCACCCCCCCGCGCCCGGTCGTGACGACTCGGGGAAGTGGCGGTGAAGATGGTGTGAACGCGCTACCGTGGCCGGTTCGCCGCGAAGGAAACGGATCCCCGTGAGGATCGCGAGGATCGTCATGAGCGTGGCACTACCGACGCACCACTCGCAGATCTCCTTGAGCGTGAAGAGCTCACGGTAGGTCAGGTAGAGGCTGAACCCGCAGCCGATCAGGGCGATGCAGAAGCCGGAGCCGCGCCCCAGTTCGCCCTTCACGAACAGCGAACCGAGGATGCCGAGGTACCCGAACAGGCCAAGCCAGGCAACAGGAATGCCGGCCAGCTTCGAGTAGACCGATGACTGGACCTTCTCGCACGTCGATACTCCGTGGTGTCCGCCGATACACGCCAGCAGGCCCAGGTGATAGTGGACATAGGTGAGATAGCCGGCCTCGAGCGTGCCGATCAGGGCGATCACGAGGATCGCCTTTGTCAGCACGCTCGGGTCCGCGAGCTTAATCGCGGAGGCTCATGCGCGGCGGCTGGGGGATTGCGGACGACAGGCTACCCGACCAGTTTGATCGCATTCGTGTAAGCGCCGTAGCCGCTCTGCGGGAGCCCGACGATTGGCGAGGCCAGGCCCTTCGGACCGCTGATGACGACCGTCGGGGTCGAACCCTGGCCGTCATCGACGGCGTTGCCCTGCGCGTTTTCGACGGTGACCATGTGCTTGAGGCTGGCGAGCTTGCGGTCTGCCATCCACTTGTTGAAGTTCAGGCCGGGGATCTGCTTCGCCAGCCCCTGGAGGTAGCTCTCCGTGACGTATCCGGTGTCCTCCTGGCCCTGCTCGTTGTACATCAGCTCGATGTAGTCCCATGCCTTGCCCTGCAGGCCGGCGGCGTAGGCGGCGACCTGCTGCTGCATCCACGCGTTCGAGTCGGGGTTGCCACCCGAGGCGGTTTCCAGGGACTTGAAGACGAGCTTCGCCTTCCCCGTGCGGACGTATTGGTTGATCAGCTGGTCCTCCCAGCCCGACCCGGCTTCGCCCTCCGGGTTCTTGAAGCTGGTCGGCGTGGCGAGCACGTCGCAGACGGAGCACTCGAGGTCGCCGTATTCGGTGATCGTGACCTTTGCCTTGGGGTTTCCAAGCGTGTTCCCGGACTGCGAGAGTCCCGTCAGCAGGGTCCTGACATGCGCCTTGGCCGCCACGGCCTCTGGGCTCGTCGGCGTGACCTTGCCGCTGTTACCGCCACCGCTGCTCGAGACCACGATCGCGACCACGATCACGATCACTGCGATGGCGATGGCGCCACCGAAGATCTGTATACGGCGTGTGCGCTGCGCCTTGGCAGCGGTCGCCTGTTCCTGCGCGAGGCGCGCCGCGCGCGCCTGTTCCTTTTGCTCTTTTCGGGACGCCATGGGCGGTGACAATAACGATTGCTCGTAAGAGGTTGCATAGAAAGGCCCTCCGGTTCCTGGCACCGTCGGGTCATGCCTCAGCGCGCAGAATCCTCGCAGTTTGCATGTGAACATCCTGTTACCCGGCTCTGACGCGGCAGCGGCCGGTTCGCGCAACCATTTATGCTCCTGGCCATGTCGCCTGACACCAGGGACGCGCTTGTTGGCAGCACTGCCAACGGCGGAACACAGCGCGCCAACAATCGGCTGCGTCTCGCGGTCATCGACCGTGACCCCGGATTCATGCAGGTCCTCTCCAACCGGCTGGACGCGCTCGGTTGGGATCTGAGGGCGCTTTCCAGCGCCGTCACCGTAGATGCGCTCGTCGGTATGCGGCTCAACGCACTCGTCGTTGACCTTGCAGTACTCGGCCCAGGCAGCTGGGAGTACCTCGAGCGCGTATGCGGTCGGCTCCCGGGCCTCGCCGTGATCGTCTGCACCGGCCCGTCGTCGGTGGCGCAGCGCGTCCGCGGGCTGCGGCTCGGAGCTGACGCGTGGATGACCAAGCCCTGCCACGCAGAGGAGCTGATCTGCGTGATCGAGGCGGCGATCCGCCGGCACCGCCGCACCGAGATGCCACAGATCGAGGAGTCGACCACGATCGGTGAGATCACGATCCGTCCGGACCTCTACCAGGCCTACGCCCAGGGCGCGAGCCTCGAGCTGACCGCGCGGGAGTTTGAGATCCTGCATCTGCTCTCGCAGTCGGACCGCGTGCTGCGGCGCGAGGAGATCTACGAGCGCGTGTGGGGCTACGCGATGGCCCATGGCGATCGCTCGGTCGACGTGTTCGTCCGCAAGCTCCGCCAGAAGCTGCGGACGGCATCGCCGGCGTGGAACTACATCCATACGCACTTCGGTGTGGGCTACCGGTTCGCGCCCGAGCACGACGGTGGCGAGCCGCGCATCCGAGGCTCGACAGCGACGAGCTGGCCACGACGGCCGACTCGACCCGCGCTCGTGCTGACTGCGCTCGCGGCCGCTCTAGCGCCGGTTCACGGCGGGCTGACTCACAAGCGCGTGATCACAGGCTGTTCACAGACGGTTCGCGCATCGGGGCGTCGACGCCCAGCATGCTGTATGACATGTCCGTGAGCACCTCCGAGCGGCCGGAAACCCTCACGATCGGGCCGCTGGAGATCACGCCCGAAGAGCACCTTGCGCGCGTCGACGGGCACACGCTGACGCTGTCGCTTCGCGAGCTGCGGTTGCTGACCGAGCTCGCGCGCCGCGCCGACCGTATCGTCTCGCGTGAGGAGCTGTTCGAGCTCGTCTGGGAGCGCCCGATGCGGCCGGGCGACCGCTCGGTCGACGTCTACGTCCGCAAGCTCAGGGTGAAGCTCGAGACGGCCATGCCCGGGTGGGACTTCATCCACACGCACTTCGGTTTCGGGTACAGGCTCGCAGCCGAGCCGAGACCGCCGAGCCAACCGGTGGCATGATCATTTCTCCAACCACCAGGGAAGTGAATGACGAGAGATGGCTGAAACCGAGAGACCGGCGGGGCGTGAGCACCCTCACCAGACCTGGTTCCGTGAAGAGCTGAACAGGCTCGAGGACCAGGTGATGGGCGGCCTGGACCTGGTCGTCTCGCAGCTGGACAGGGCGCTCGAGGCGATCAACTATCAGGACGTCGAGCTCGCGGGGATGGTCGCGGCCGACGACAGCCGCATCGATGGGCGCTACGTCGAGGTTCACCAGGGCGTGCTCTCGCTGCTCGGGCGCCAGGCGCTGTTCCTCGACGACCTGCGGCTGGCCTCGGCGCTGCTGCACACGATCCGCTGCATCGAGCGCATGGGGGACCAGTGCGCGAACATGGCCAAGCTGGTGCCGCTCTCCGGGTACGAGGCGCCAAAGGACCCGACGATCCTCGAGTGGATCGAGAAGATGGGGATCACGGTGCGGCAGGAGATCCTGCAGTCGCGCGACGCGTTTCACACGCGCCACGTGTCGCTCGCACGCGACCTGGTGCGCCAGGACAAGGAGGTCAACCGCCTCAACCGCGACATCTTCCAGCGCGCGGTCGACGTCGGCGACGACCCCGACCTGCGCGAGTGGGCGATGTTCATGGTGCTGGTCGCGCGCTGCCTGGAACGCATCGGCGACAACACCGTTGACATAGCCGAGCAGACGGTATTCGTCGTAACGGGGCTCTACCGGCAGTTCGCCGAGAGTCCCGACGACGCGTTCTGAACGGCAAGTTTTGGCCCGAGGGCCAAAGACCGGTCAGGCGGGCGCGCTTAGTCTGCCGGACCATGAAGGAGCAGACACCAGCCGAGCGCACCGCCTGACGATGGCGCTGCAGTCGCGTCAGATCGTCGCCTTTGGTGGCGGCGGCTTCTCGATGGAGTGGGGCAACACGCTGCTCGATGACTTCGTGCTCGGGCTGACAGGCGCGCAGCGCCCGCGGGTCTGCTTCCTCCCAACCGCCAGCGGCGATGCCGACCACTACGTCGTGCGCTTCTATCGGGCGTTTTCCGCGGAGCGCTGCGAACCCTCCCACATCTCGCTGTTCCGTCGCGAGACCGGGGTGGGGGACCCGCGCGCGCACCTGCTGGCCCAGGACCTGATCTATGTGGGCGGCGGGAGCCTCGTGTCGCTGCTCGGCACCTGGCGCGCGCATGGGCTCGACGGGATTCTGCGCGAGGCGTGGGAGGCGGGGGTGATCCTGTGCGGGGGCTCGGCCGGCGCGCTGTGCTGGTTCGAGCATGCGCTGAGTGGTTTTCACGAGGGCCCGTCGCGCCAGATCGACGCGCTCGGACTGCTGCCCGCCAGCTGCGCGGTGCACTACAACGAGGAGGACGGGCGGCGCGAGGCCTACCTGCGCGCGGTGGCCGAGGGAATGCCGGCCGGGTACGGCGTCGGGGATTCGGCCGCGCTGCACTTCGTCGGCACCGAGCTCGCCGAGGTCGTCTCCTCGCGACCTCAGGCGTCGGCGGCGCGCGTTCTGCCTGACCGGAACGGCGGGGCTTGCGAGCAGAGCCTGCCGGTGCGCTACCTCGGCCTGAGCGCCGTCGACGAGCTCCCCGATGCCGCGCTTGCCGCCTGAGGTGGACGATCCGCGACAGATCCTCGCCATGGGTGGCGGCGGCTTCACGATGCCCGAGCACGATCAGAGCGACGCGCTCGATCGGCTGGTGCTCGAGCTGACCGGGACCCCGGTGCCGCGGGTCTGCTTCCTGCCGACCGCCAGCGGCGACCCGCGCGACCAGGTCACGCGGTTCTACGAGCGCTTCGGCGACTGGCCGTGCGAGCCGTCGATCCTGTCGCTGTTTCACCTCGGGCGTGACCGCATCGACCCGATCGCCCACATCCTCGAGCAGGACGCGCTCTACATCGGCGGCGGCTCGATGCGCAACATGCTCGCGATCTGGCGCGAGCACGGAATCGACGAGGCGATGCGCACCGCGTGGCACCGCGGCGTGGTCCTGGCGGGCCTGAGCGCCGGTGCGATGTGCTGGTTCGAGGGCGGGGTGTCGATGAGCGGCGGTCAACCGGAGGTGGTACACGGGATCGGCCTGCTGCCGGGCTCACTATCGGTGCATCTCGACGGCGAGCCTGAGCGCCAGCCGGTGTACGAGCGGGCTGTCGGCACCGGGGCGCTGCCGCCGGGACACGAGGCCGATGATGGCGCCGCCGCGGTCTACCGGGGCACGGATCTGGTGGAGTGCGTCGCATCCCGGACCGGCGCCCGCGTGATGCGGATCGAGGCCGACGGCTCCGGTGGCGTGCGTGCGTCACGCCGAGCCGGTGCGGCTTCTGCCGGGAGCGGCCGCAGAGCCCCTGGGCGATCTGGCGCGAGAGTCGGACGGTGTCTCGGAAATGCGGGCGCTGCGGGCCGGGCGACACCGCTGGGAGTGAGGTTTCGCCTGTTGGGGGTGGCTTGCTTTGCCACCCCCAACGCTGGGAGCGCCCCCGGCGCCGCCGCTGCGCGGGTCAAGCTCGGGCCGCGCCTGCCGATGAACAGGTTGAGCCCTCGATGAGCAACACGATTTCTGACGCCCTCACGCGGATCAGCGCGATCGAGCAGCAGGTTCAGCAGCTGCAGAGCGGCTCGCTGCTCGATTCGCAGCTCGGGATCAGCGGTGGCAGCTCGGCCGCATCCAGCGGGTCGACCTCATCGACCGACTTTGCCAACGAACTGGCGTCGGCGCAGGACACGAACGCGGCGAGCGACGCGACTGGCACGGCCGACACGGGCGCGACCGACGCAAGTACGGCAAGCGCCGACTCGAGCGACGCGAGTTCGCTGCTCACATCGTTGGCCGGCAGCGCGCTCGGCGCAACCGGCACATCGGCGACGCCGCTCCTCACCGGTGGGACCGGGCTGCTCGGATCGACCGCGGTTTCGCTGCCGGCATCCGCCAGCTCGTTGCCCCCCTCTGCCGGCTCGATGCTGACCTCGGGCCAACAGCAGTTCGCCTCGACGCTGTCAGCCGAGACGGGCCTGAACCCGGGCGTCGTGACCTCTTGGCTGCTGGCCGAGGAGTCTGGCGGCGCTGCGCAGTCACGCCAGGCGGCCGGCAACAACGATTGGCTGAACATCGGCTACACCGACTCGGCGACCTATGGCGCCAGTGACTCGGTCTGGTCGGACCCGACCAGCGCCGCCAACGCCACGGCGGAGTGGCTCAAGGGACAGGATTCGATTCCCGGCTACGGCACCGCAAGCTCAGGGATCCAATCGATCCTGAGCAGCGTGGGCCAGACGCCCGCCGCCCAGATCCAGGCGATCCAGGGCTCGGGCTGGTCATCGGGCGGGTACCCGAGTCTCGACTCGCTGTACTCGCAGGTGACGGGTAGCTGACCTGAGAGGATTCGCGGATGGCCAAGGGTGACGAGGGCGCTCAGTTCCGGAACCTGACGTTCGAGGACTTCCGTCGGATGGCGCTTGCCGAGGACCTCTCCGACAACGAGCGTGTCGGCTTCCCGGACTCATACCGGGAGGACGCGGTGCCGGCGATCATGGCGGACATCGCCACAAAGTTGCCGGCGCTCGCCACCCAGGGCGCTCCCTCAGGCGGCGTGATCGTCGATATCGGCTGCGGTTGCGGCAGTCTGGCGGAGGCCGTGCAGCTGGCCGCGATCGAGAGCGGCAACGAGCTGGTGCTGATCGACTCGGCGGAGATGCTCGCGCGTAACCCCGACGGACCGGGCGTCGAGAAGGTCGTAGCACAGTTCCCCGAGGGTTGCGAAGAGTTGATCGCAAGACGCTCCGGCAGCTGCTCGGCGGTGCTCGCCTACAGCGTGCTCCAGCACACGCTCAACCGTCCGGGTGTGTTCGAGTTCGTCGACGCCGCCTGCGAGCTGCTCGCGCCGGGCGGCCGGCTGCTGCTGGCCGACATTCCCAACGCGTCGATGCGCCGCCGCTTCCTCGCGAGCGAGGCGGGTCGCGCCTACCATCGCGAGCATTACGGCGGCGAGCAGCCGCCGATCGTCGAGTTCAACAGCCCGTCTCGTGGCGAGATCGATGACGCTGTGCTGTTCGGGATTCTCGGCCGGGCCCGTTCGTCGGGCTTCCACGCATGGGTCGTACCGCAGCAGCCCGGCCTGCCGATGGCCAATCGCCGCGAAGACATCCTGATCGCGCGTCCCTGATATGGCGCTCGAAACGATCTCCCGGCGCGAGGCCGATGCGGATGTTTGGGACGGGGCGGTGCGGGCTGCGCGGCAACGCCACTTCTTTTTCGAGACGGCGTACATCGATTACCACGCGGACCGTTTCACCGATGCATCGTTGCTGCTGCTCGAGAAGGGGCGTCCGATCGCCGCGCTCCCCGCCACGCGCCACGGCGATGAGGTTCGTTCCCACGGCGGCCTGACCTTCGGCGGGCTGCTTGTGAACGAGTCCGTCGGTGTCGGCCGGGTGCTCGAGGGCGTCGCGCTGGCGCTTGACCTCTGGCGCGAGCAGGGCGTCTCGGAGGTCGTCGTCAAGCCCGCTCCGCACATCTATCACCTCGCGCCGGCGGAGGAGGAACTGTTTGCCTGGAGCGCCCATGGGGCCGTGCTGAGCGGGCGCAACCTCGCTCAGGCGGTGCGTCGCGGAGCGCAGGTTCGCTGGTCCAAGGGTCGGATCCACGCTGTGCATCGTGGACGCGAGGCCGACGTGACGCTCGCTCGGGGAGAGGACGTCGAGGAGTTCATGGAGCTCGTCGCCGGGCTGCTTGCGCGCCGTCACGACGCGGCACCCGTGCACAGCGCGGCGGAGATGCGGATGCTGGCGGACCGCTTCCCGGATGAGATCAAGCTTTATGAGGCGCGCAGCGGCGGTGAGCTGGTCTCGGGTGTGCTCGTGTTCGAGACGCCGGCCGTCGCCCACACGCAGTACATCGCCTCCTCGCCCGAAGGCCAGGAGCTGCACGCGCAGGACGCGCTGCTCGCGCATCTGGTCGAGGATGTCTACGCCGAGAAAGCATGGTTCGACTTCGGCACATCGAACGAGCGCGACGGCACGATCAACGCCGGTCTGGCCCTGAACAAGGAGGGCTACGGCGCCCGCTCGGTCGTCTACGACAGCTACCGGCTGTCGCTCTGAGCGGGTAACAGTGGGAAGTCCTCTTCCCACTCGCTGAACGGCTGCGCGGTCAGCATCCGCAGCTCCCGCACCTCAGGTGAGAGCAGCTCCTGCAACCAGACTCGGTCCTGGTCGCTCAGCCGCTGCACGGACTCTTCGCCGGCCTTGGTCTCGTTGAGGCGCAGCTCGGGCAGTGCCGGGAACGAGTCGACCTTGAGGAAACGCGCCGACTTCTCGAGCGTCGCAACGTGGTCGCGCTGGAGCTCCTCGTTCGTCAGCACCAGCACATCTGACCGATCGAAGGCCTCGAGGAACCGGCGAACGTGAGTGCCGTAGCGACTCTCATCGAAATAGAAGCGGAACTTGGCGCCACCTACGCGATCGCTGAAGGTGGGGCTCTGACCGAAGTCCGCCAGCAGCGCTTTCCGCAGCGGGCGCTCCTCGAGTCCAAGGCTGACCATCCATCGATAGTGAGAGTCGATCCGATCGATCGGATTGCGCAGCACGAAGATCAGGCGAGTCTCCGGCAGCGACGCCTTGATGCGCTCGATCACATTCGGAAACTGCAGGTAGGTCGTGCTGGACTCGCCGCGGATGCGGGCGTCGCCGGCGTTCTCAAAGAGCTTGGCGTACTCACCGAGGCCCTGCTCGTAGAACTCCGGGTTGCTGAAGAAGTGCGGCTCCTTCCACTCGCTCATGAAGACGTCGGGATGCTGGCTGAGGTAGCCGTGCAGCGATGTGGTGCCGCTCTTCCCCGCGCCCGGAATGAGTAGGTTGGGAAGCGCCAGGCCTTCGTTATCGGGCATGGCCCGCGGGCGTCCTCGAGGTGCGGTCGGGCGCTGCCGCTGCCTCGTGGCGGTCGGTGAATGCGTTGACGGCATCGATCACCAGACCAACCTCGTCATCGTCGAGGTGCGGTCCCATCGGCAGGCTCAGGGACTGCGCCGCCAAGCGATCAGAGACCGGCATCGCCGGCCAGGGACCCTCGGGCGCGTACGCGTCGGAGGCGTAGGGGGGAGTGGGGTAGTGGATCAACGTCTCGATGCCCCGCTCGGCAAGGCTTGCCGCGAGCGCGTCACGGAGCTGCGAGCGCACGCAGAACACATGCCAGACCGCCTGGCAGCCCGCGATCACCCGCGGGAGCCTGAGCAGCCCGCCGCATTCACGGATCTCGGCGAGGTAGCGCTCAGCGATCTCCTGGCGCCGTGCGTTCCAGGCGTCAAGGTGGGCGAGTTTGACGCGCAGGAATGCAGCCTGCAGCGGATCCAGGCGGGAGTTGGCGCCCGGGAGCAGGTTCTCGTACTTGCGCGGCGACCCGTAGTTGCGGAAGAGCCTCGCGAATTCGGCGATCTGCTCAGAGTCGGTGACGAGCGCGCCGGCGTCACCGAAGGCCCCAAGATTCTTCGTCGGGTAGAACGAGAAACCGGCAATGGTGCCGAGCGTTCCCGCGCGCCTACCCCAGGCCGTCGCGCCGTGAGCCTGAGCAGCGTCCTCGATGATCGGGAGCTCCAGGTCACTGGTCGCCTCCGCGATCCCTCGCATGTCCGCCGGCTGACCGTAGAGGTGGACGGGGAACAGTGCCCTGGTCGCAGGTGTGAGTGCCGCCGGGATCAGGCCGGGATCGATGTTGGAGGTCGTCTCGTCGGCGTCGACCGGCACCGGGCGTGCCCCCACCGCCGAGACTGCCAGCCACGTCGCGATGTAGGTGTTGGCCGGGACGATCACCTCGTCGCCGGGGCCGATCCCGAGCGCCCGCAGGCCAATCGAGAGTGCATCGAGGCCGTTGCCGACCGCCACGCAGTGACGTGCGCCGCAATGGTCGGCGAACTCCTGCTCGAACTGCGTGACCTCGTCGCTGAGGATGTACCAGCCGGAGTCCATCACGCGGTGGTAGCTCTGATCGAGCTCGGCACGCAGCTCCGTGTAGGTCCAGTGGACGTCCGCGAAGGTGACTCGCTTAGTGGGCGGCACCTGGTGTCGCCTTCAGATAGTCGTCCCACTCGCGGTAGTAGTCCTCCTCGTCGTAGCCGCGAGAGGCGAGCACCATGCAGATCGAGTTGGAGGAGAAGTTGTCCATCTCGCGCCAGATGCGTGGTGGCACGTGGAGGCCGAAGTACGAGCGGTTCAGATGGACACGCTGCGTGTTGTAGCCGTCGGTGAGCACCACGTCGAAGCTGCCGGACATCGCGACAAGCACCTGGCTCGTGTGCTTGAGCGCGTGGCCGCCGCGCTGCGATCCGCCAGGGACGTCATACAGATAGAAGACACGCTCGATCTGGAAATCGACGTGCTTGTGGCACTCGACGAACGTCAGGTTGCCGCGAGGGTCGGCGATCTTCGGGAACTGGAGCAGCTCGCAGCCGTAGGCGCCGAGCGCCGGATCGATCTGGAACTCCTCGAGCGCCCCGATCGACGCGGGGCGCGACGGGGTGCGCACCGCGCCGGCGGGCGCTTCGTCAAGGCCGAAGGTGGGCGGGATCATCTCTACTCAGGACCTTTCCTGTACTGCCGGTTGGTGCTGTCCCACGAGCTCATCCAGTCGTGTCCGAGATGTTGCGTAGGACACCCTGGATCCGCTCGAGGTGATCAGGGATCAGCTGCGGCAGGCGCGACTCGATGTGGGCGGCGACGCGCTTGAACGCCGCAATCTGCGCGGCCGGCGACTCGAGGTAGCCCAGGCTGATCGCCCCGACCACAACGTCATACCAAGCCAGCGTGAGATCGGCCAGCAGCGCCGAATCCTTGCTCTGCTGGCCGGCGTGGTGGCGGAAGTAGCTGAGCG
Organism: uncultured Actinomycetota bacterium; assembly: GCA_963818135.1. Lineage (GTDB taxonomy): Bacteria > Actinomycetota > Thermoleophilia > Solirubrobacterales > Solirubrobacteraceae > Palsa-465. The sequence goes on along the minus strand of CAWFRF010000019.1, from coordinate 71,333 downwards.
GTTCATTGACATAGCCCAGTTGCGAGCCGGCCATCAGCTTCAGCCACCAGCAGAAGTCGAGGTTGCGCACAGGGCGTGCGCTGCCGAGGACGTAGGGGTCGTCAGGGGAGAGCACGCCGTTGCGGAACATCGCGGCGGTCGGCTCCCCGATCCAGTTGTTGAGATCGAGCAGCATCGTGTCGCCCGCCTCGTAGCCGTCCACGACGAAGGTCGATTGGTTGGTCCCGAAGGGCGTATGCGACCAGATGTACTCGTTGCGGTCGGCGATCGGCTGGTCGTCCGGGTCGACGACGAGCTTGTTGCCCGCGACGATCGCCACGTCCTGCCGCTGCTCCAGCAGCGCGACCTTGCGCTCGAAGCAGTCGTTGCGCAGCAGGTCGTCGCAGCAGACGAAGTTGATGTAGTCGCCACGCGCGTACCCCAGCAGCTGCTGGAAGTTCTTCACGGCTCCGAGGTTCGTCTCGTTGCTGCGCAGCGTGATCCGCTCGTCACCGGCGGTGAGCTCCTGCAGCAGCTCGTAGGTCCCGTCGGTCGAGCGATCGTCGACGATCACGGCCTCGAACCGATCGAAGCTCTGCTCGCGCAGCGACCGCATACAACGCTCTATGAAGGGAGCGGCGTTGTAGCTCGGCATCAGCACCGACAGCAGCGGCCGTTGCTCGGAGACCTTGATCTCCGGTGAGCGGTCAGCGGCGGCGAGGATGCGCTGAGCGACCTCCTCGGGAGTGGCGGCAAAGCCGGCCACCTCCAGGTCCGCGCCAACCGGTGGCTCGTAGGGCGCGTCGACGCCGGTGAGGCCCTGAAGCTTGCCTTTACGGTTGCGCGCGTAGAGCCCCTTGACGTCGCGCTCCTCACAGACCGCCATCGGCGTGTTGACCCACACCTCAAAGAAGTCGAGCTTGCGCTCGACGTGGATCTCGCGCGCCATCAGGCGGTCGTCCTCGTACGGCGATACCAGTGCGACGATCGCGGTGACGCCCGACTGCTGAAGCAGCGCCGCCACGTGTGCGGTCCGTCGCGCCTGCTCGGAGCGATCCTCGCGAGAGAGCCCGAGGTCGCTGCTCAATCCCGACCGCAGGATGTCCCCGTCGAGGATGAAGCTGCGACGACCGGACTCGCGAAGCAGCTCGGCCATCGCCTGGGCGATCGTCGTCTTGCCGGCACCGGAGATACCGGTCAGCCAGATCGTCCCGCCCTTCAGGCCGCTGGATGTCGAGCTTGGGGCGGCTCGCTCGGGCTCGGGCAGCGGTGCGGGCGCCGGCTGGGACGACTGCACTCGTGGCGCGCTGGCCCCACTCGTACCAGCTGATGTTGAGGTCGGCTCGGACCGGGCTCTGGAGCCACGCGGCGAGCTTCTCAGGGTTTCTGGCGGCGTCAACGGGAACCGCGCCGAGCCGTTCTGCATCGATCAGCGCGGCGCGGATCGTTGCCCGCACCACCGGTGTCAGCTCGATCCCGGCGACCGTGCGCGGCGCTGGTTTGTCGCCCGCCGGCTTCCAGCCGGCCGCGAGCAGGCGGCGCGCGTAATCCTCAAGCAACTCACGCAGGGCGGGGTTGTGCTGCGGATCGACCTTGGGATGGGTGTAGCCGTCACGGCGGATGTTGGTCGGGTCAGCGGGGTTGAAGGCGCTGAAGTGGAAGCAGCGCAGTGGGCCGCCGTCGACGACGAAACTGCCGTCGACCAGGTCGAAGTCGCGCTGGTACATGTTCCAGCGTGCAAGGTTGATGCCGGGGTCGCGCGTCAGCTGGCTGTCGAAGTAGCCGATCGCCAGGTCGAGCCACCGCTGGTCCAGGTAGCGGCGGGGCACGGCCGGATTCCAGTCCGTCGATTCGCGTGCGCACTTGGCGGCCCACCAGTCGACGAAGTCCCTGCCGTTGCGGCTCACGGCCAGGAAGCCGCCGTTGAACTGGCCGAACTGAAGCAGCGCGTCGTCATCGGGCATGCGCGGGTCGGTGCGGGGCGCCAGTGAGTGCGGCGACAGCACCACCGCGCATTGGCGTGCCTGATCCGCCACCTCGGTCAGCGGCGCATACACACAGATGTCGGCGTCGATGTAGAGCACAACCTCCGCCTGATCCAGCATCCGGCGGATCAACCACGGCTTGAGCGCACAGGAGAGCTCCACGGGCGAGTAGATGAGATCCATCCAGGCCAACTCGTCGTCGGAGAGGCGCACGTCAGCCGGGCGCAACAACGTGAACTGGTCGTCGTCGCGCAGCTGCGACGACTCCGGCTCGTCGATCACCAGCACGGCGAACTCCGCGCCTGGATGGTGCTCCGCGAATGAGGCCGCTGTGACACGGACCCACGGGAGGTAGTCCGCCGTCACCACTGTGCAACCCGCGAGCGCGCTGAAGGGCATATTCAGGCTCACTACCTGAGTAATCGGCTTTTCGCAGGCGGCGCTTGAGCTACCGCGGGCCCACCGGTCTCGAAGGAAGGCAGGCTAGCAAAGCCCTCCGGAGGCTCACGATGCGTCAACAGCGCGCTCGCCCGGGCGGCGAGTAGGCGCCGTGCCGGGGTCGTCGTCGGTGTGGTGATGACCCGGAGGTCGAAGTCCGGGCCGCTCAGCTCGGCGTCGGAGGAGACCAGGGTGATCAGCGGCTCCAGTGGGGCGTCGGGAGGAGCGAGGATCACGAGACTCGTGGAGTCGCGATCGGCCGTGTCGCGGAAGGAGCCGAGCAGCATCGCGTCGTCGACGACCTCGTCTAGCGATGCGACGACCACGCTGGCGCGCGTTTCCAATTCGATCAGCGCGGGTGGCGCCGACTTCTGCGCGAATTGCGACTCCTGCCCGAGCGCCAGCTCCAGGTCGATAACGGCCGCCGCGTCGAAGGGGTCGGCCGCCAGCGCATGGAGCAGAGCACGGCTGCGTGGGGCGCCCGGGCCCGCGGCCGGCAGCTGGGACAGCAGTGCCGCGGCTGTCTCGTGGTCTGGGGCGAGCAGGCCGCGGGCACCCTCGGCAGACAGCAACGCTGCCGCACGCAGGCCGAACTGCAGCGAGGCAAGTGCGCTGTGAATATGGCCTGCCGCGATTGTCTCGTCGTCGATCAGGTGGCTGTACATCCAGCGACGCCAGGGCAGCTCCCAACGCTGGATCTTCGGCTGATCGGCGGCCGTCGACCCGAGGCTCATGTTGTCGCCATGCTGGCGGTAGCGATTTGCCACGCCCGGAGCGACCCCGATCGAAGCGACCGACGCGATGCAGGCCGCGATCCACCAATCCGGGTAGGCAGCCTCGGTCGCGATCGGGTGGATTGCCGCAAGCAGTGAGGCGCGGAAGGTCGAAGCGCCGCCGCTCACGAAATTGCCGCTCAGCAGCGGACCGAGGATGCGGCCATTTCTGACCTCCACCTGTTCACGCGCGAAGAACGACGGGTGGATCACGGATCCGTCGGCTCCGACGATCTCCATGTCGCCGTGCACAAGCCCCAACGTCGGGTCTGCCTGAAGCGCTGCGACGTGCCGCTGCAGCCGATCGCTGGGCCACTCGTCGTCGGCATCGAGCAGCGCGATGAACTCGCCACGCGCGAGGCCGATGCCGGTGTTGACGGCGGCAACCAGTCCGGCGTTCTGCTGTCGCACCGAGCGGACCCTGTCGGCGTAGCGCTCGAGGACCTGTGGGGTCTCGTCGGCCGAGCCGTCGTCGACGACGATCACCTCGAGCGGGCCGCCCGGATCGGCCTGGTGAAGCGCGCTCTCGAGCGCCGCCGGCAGGTAACGCGCGAGGTTGAATGCGGGGACCACCACCGATACGCGGGCCTGGTCCGTCGGGCTGACGCTGATCTGTGCAAGCTGAGAAGGTCGTTGCTCTCGGCCCTCGGCAGCGGCCGCCAGTTCCTCGCGGGCCTCGTCACTCAGGGGGTTGAGCAGCACCGCCAGCGCGTGCAGCCGGATGCGTTCATCCCGATCGCCCGCACCGCGGGCACGATCGATCGCGGCCCGAGCCGATGTGCGCTCGTCCTCCTGGATGTCGAGCACCTCCGGGAGCGTCAGCGATCCAAGCGATGCGGTCCACACCGCCTTGGCGATGAATTCGTTCAGGATCGTCAGCAGCGACTCGAGCCGCAAGGACCGGTACACCTCGGCCAGCACGATCCGGCGTCCGAGCAGTTCCCGGGACAGCTTGCGGACATAAGCGTCGCCAGTCGAGCCGAATCCGCGGTTGGACCCATGGATGCGGTAATCGGCGACGGGCGTCTCGACCACCTCAGCCTCGCCGGCGCTTGCGGCAACCGCTCCGAGCCAGTAGTCGGCGAACGGCATCCGCGCCGGGATGGGCCTGACGTCCCCGGCCCTGAACATCAGCGACGAGTTGGGGGCGAAGTTCCAGGCGGCCAGGTCCTCGAGGATGCGCCCGCGTCGGGGCGTGATCCCCTCCTTGGCGAAGAACGACGGCTCCAGCACCGCGCCGTCGGCGTCGATCACGCGAATGTCGCCGTAGACGAACGAGACCTCCGGACGGCTCCCGAAGATCGCCGCCTGCGTGGCCACCTTGCCCGGCAACCAGACGTCGTCGGCGTCGCATTTGGCGAGCAGTTCCCCGCGCGCGTTGGTGATCGCCCTGTCGTTGGCCCGTGCCTCGCCCGCGTTCTCCTGCTGCAGCAGGGTGACGCGACCCGGGGCGCGGGCGGCCACCGAGCGGATCACCTCGGCGGTCGCGTCGGTCGATCCGTCATCGACCACGACAACGTCGAGCAGCTCGGACGGATACTCCTGGTCGAGCACGCTGTCGAGCGCCGCCTCGATGTAGCGCTCGTAGTTGAACGCGGCCATGATGCACGTGACTGTGGGAAGCGCATCGGTCATCGCGCCGTCGCCACCTGGGGAGCCCTGTTCACAAGTGCCGCGAGCTGAACACTGTCCAGCTCGACGAGCTCGTTCCCGGCCCGCCTGCTGATGCGGATCTGGCCGTCGCAGCCGGCGTGCAGCGGGACGTACGCGTCCACCGCCGCGTGCAGCCGCTCATCGCGGTCGCTGCGGAACGGCTCGATCAGCACGTTGATGTCGGCGCAGTCCTCGAGGTCGGCCTCAGCCTGCGCGGCTGCCGCCAGGATCTGGGCCTCGATCTCCTCGGGCTCGCCGGCGACGCCGGGATCGGCCAGCAGGTACAGGCAGGCGCTCGTCTCGCTGGTCGTCGCGCTGCACCACTCGGCGAGCAGCTCAGCGAGTTGGTCCTGGCCACGCCAAGCGGGCGTGGCCAGGAGGCGGACGGCGACTTCCTCCACAAGCGGGAACGGCTCATCGGTGTGCGTCAGTGCGGCGCAGTGGCCGCAGGGCGACGGCGCGTATGCGCTCGACGTAGCGCTGCGGCACGCTGCTCCCAGGAATGGTGCTCGGCCGCGGCCCTGCCCGCGGCGCCGCGTTCGCTGCGAGCTGCCGGGCTCGCGGCTGCCGCCTCTCGCAGGAGCTCCACGAGGTGACTCGCGTCGGGCTCGAGCATCCACGGCTCGCCCTCGGGCTCGAATCCGGCCAGCTGCTCGACCGGCATGGCTCCTGGTTCGGACCGGATCCGCCAGCCGGCGTCGCCGGGCAGAACTCGTCGGTGGGGCCGCCGCCGTGACGATCACCGGCAGCCCGCAGGCCATCGCCTCGAGCACCGGCATGGCGAAGCCCTCGCCGCGGTACGGGAGCACGAAGACGTCACAGGAGCGGTAGAGCTCGGCCAGCTCGTCGGCTGCCGAGGTCGTCCTCGATCGAGCTCGACGCGAGGCAGCCGGCTCTCGGCGGCGCGCTGCTGCAGCCCCTGCGTTCGGCCCGCCGTAGGCCCCGCCCGCCATCGCGGCCTTGACCACCAGCACGACGTCCTCACGCCCGGCGAACGCCCGGTCCCAGGCGCTGAGCAGGATGTCGGCGCCCTTGCGGTTGGTGATGCCGCCGACGTACAGGAACCGCTGCGCCGCCCCGCGGGCGCTCGCGCTCCGCCGGCGGGCGTGAACACGCTCGAGGTCGACGCCGTTCGGAATCACGTGACACGCGATCGGCGTCGACGCCGGAGTCGACGTACATCTGCCGCACGTACTCGCTCGGGACCCAGAGCTCGTCGACGTTGCGCCTGATCTCGGGCAGCCAGCGCGTCGGGGATCGCGCCGAACTCCCACGGCACGATCGCCGCAAGGCGTCCGGCGCGTGGGGGGCTGAAGTCGGGTGGCCACTGGTGGCGCATCTCCAGGTCCGCGGCATGGGGGAGGGGCGCGTCGACCGCGCGACGCCGTCGCGCTCCACACGCTGCACCGGGCCCGGCAGCCGCGCTGTCACCTCGTCGTTGATGATCGAGAGGCTGGTCGGCAGCCCGTGGTCGCCCTTCCAGCGCACCGCGATGGCTACTGCGCGCGGAGCTCGGCGGCGGTTGGCGTGCGGGCGTGCGCCGTCGTAGTAGGCCTCGAGCTCATCCACGTAGTCGGCGAAGGCTCGCGGCGCTGTGATGTTCGGCCTGGAGCCGCTCGAGCAGTCCGGGCTCGGCCGCGAGCCGGTCGAGCTGGCGCGCGAGGTCGTCGACGTCGAGACCGTCGAACACGAGGCCGTCGACCCCATCGCGGATCGCCTCCGGCAGACCGCCGAGGCGCGGTACCACCAGCGGCACCCGAGCCGCCAGGCACTCGGCGGCCGCGAGCGGGGCGCAGTCCCACCACATCGACGGCAGCACCGCGACGTCGACGCCGGCAAGCAGCCCGCCGATCTCCGACGGGCGAGAAGCGCCCGTCGAACTCGACCACCCCGCGCTGGTCGAGCGCCTGCAGGCGGCTCGGCAAAATCGGGCGTGGACCTCACCGATGATCCGGATGCGCATGCGGCGCCGTCGTCCGCTGCGCCGCCTCGACCAGCAGCTGCGGGCCCTTGTGCGGATAGGCGGAGCCGAGGAACGCGACGGTGAGTCGCGTCGGCTTGCCGCCCGGGGCGGCGTCGCGGCCGACCTCGCGCCCAGATCTCGGCCTCGTGGGGCATCGCCTGGCGGACGGTGTCGATCAGCTCCGGCGTCGTAGCCGGCGCCGATCAGGGCGTGGCGGACGGCGTCGGACACCGCGAGCATCGCGGCTGAGGCCGCTGTGCGCGCGGCTGCGGATCGCCGCAGCCGCTCCTGGTGGCCGCGCCGATGTCGTGGCTACCGGTGCAGGAGGCGCAGCGGGCGCCGTCACCTGGCCCGGGGCAGATCGCGCCTTCACCGGTCAGCAGATAGGCGCGCGGACAGACCAGCCAGTAGTTGTGAGTCGTGAAGTACGCCGGCAGCCCGCGCGCCGCCGCCTGATCGATCAGCGCGGCGCCGAGGTTGTGGAGGTTGTGGAAGTGCACGACGTCGGGCTCGACGCGCTCCAGCGCGGCGGCGAACGCGTCGGTGATCGGCGGGTCATCGAGCTCACGCTGGGGATGCCCGAGGTCGAACAGGCCGTGGGGGCGGTTGTGGACGCCGATCAGCCGGACGTGATCCTCCTCCCACTCGAGCACCTCATACGGGAGCGGCCGCTCGGTCGGCTTGACCGCGGCATGGAAGACGGTCACGTCCCAACCGCGGCGTGCGAGCTCCTTGGCGGCCAGGCGGGGCACGGTCGTGCCCCCGCCCGAGTCGTTCCAGCCAAAGGCGGTGATCAGCAGCTTGCCGCGGCCGGTCGCGGCCCGAGGAGCGCGGCGCCGGACGCACGCGGCTCTGGCAGCGCCGCGCGCGCGATCGCTGACCTGCGCGGCGAGCCCGGGCAGCGGGAGATGGCGACGCTTCGAGCCCATCTGCGAGCCGCAGCAGCGCGTCGCGCTCGGCCAGCGCCGGGTCGAGCACCGCCCAGTCGATCTCCGGGACGAGCTCGCGCAGCTGCGTACGCTCGAGCGCCTGCTCGCAGGATCGCCTCCACGTCCGCGACCTCGGCGGCACGGCCGCGCGGTCTCGTCGGAGGTGTTCTCGCCGTGGCGGCGAATAGCCGTCAGCGCACCGCCGGGGCAATGCCTGAACCGGAAGCGCGGCCGCCGCCCGCAGCCAGAAGTCGAGGTCATTGGCCAGCGGGAAGCGATCGTCGTACCCGCCGACCTGCCTCGTAAACGCGGCGGTGGACCATGCGGGTGGGTCGACCAGGTGGTTGTGGCTGAAGAAGAACGCGTGCAGCAGTTGCGCAGCGCGAGAAGTCGCGGCTCGGCCACATGACCGACCAGCTGCCCGGCGGCGTCGATGATCGTCGCCGTCGCCGTGGACCACACCGGTGTCGGGGAAGCGATCGAAAACTCTCGACCTGGCGGCGGATTCTGCCCGGCAGGGAGAGGTCGTCGTCGCCGAGCATCGCGATCAGCTCGCCGCGCCCAGCGCTCACGAACGTGTTGTAGGCGGCGGCGATGCCCCTGTTGGTCTCATGGCGCACCACCCGCAGACGCGGCTGCGACTGCATAGCGGCTGAGCACCTCGTCGATCGCCGGGTTGGTCGATCCGTCGACCACCACCAGGACCTCGAGCGACTCGTAGTCCTGATTCAGGCAGCTGTCGATCGCCGCCGCGAGGTAGGTGTCGCGGTTGTAGGTGGCGATCCCGAGCGTGACGCGGGGCGATGTGGACATGGCCCACCTTGTGATTGTCGGCGGCGGCGCGGCAGACTTTAACACACGGAGGCGAGACCGAAGCCTCGCCACCGCGCTCCGGTTCCCTCGATGGATCGGATGGATATGGGCCTCGCCTGGACGAATGGGCGAGGTATGGCCCAGTCGACGCGAATTTGCCGTGAGCGCCGACCGAGGATGGGTACGCCTGACCAGGCGGCGCCGGAGCGCCGCCTGGATCAAACGAAAGGACTACTAGACGCCGAGGAGCTTCAGGATCTGCTGCGGGTTCTGCTCGGCCTGTGACAGCATCGAGATGCCGGACTGCTCAAGGATCTGGTCCTTGGTGAACTCGGTCATCTCGGACGCCATGTCGACATCCTGGATCGTCGACTGCGCGGAGTCCAAGTTCTCCGAGTAGGTCGACAGGTTGTCCATCGTGTAGCTCAGGCGGTTCTGGACCGCACCGAACGCAGACGCCAGCGTCGAGACCGCGTCGATCATCGTGCTCAGCGTTGCCAGAACGCCGTTGGCGCCAAGGCTCAGCGACGTCGAGCTGCCGGCCTTACCGATGCCGGAGGTGATCGTGTCGACCAGGCTGATGACGCCGTTCGAACCGACGAGCGCCTGCAGCTTGATCGAGATGACCTCGTTGTCGTTGGCGCCGACCTGGAAGGTCAGGTTGCCCGTGCCGTTGTTGTTACCGGTCGGTGCGAACAGCGAGATGCCGTTGAACTGCGCCTGCGTTGCCGATCTGCTCGATCTGGCTGGCCAGCTGCTGAACCTCGGAAACGATCGCGTTCTGATCGGTCGAGTCCAGCGTGCCGCCCTGGTACTCGACGGCGAGCTCACGGACGCGCTGGAGCATCTGCGCCACGTCATTCAGGGCGCCATCGGCGGTCTGAACGAGCGAGGTCGCATCCTGTGCGTTCGAGTTGGCCTGGTTGAGGCCGTTGACCTGAGAGGTCAGATCCTCAGAAATCGCGTAACCAGCGGCATCGTCTGCAGCGGTGTTGATGCGAAGACCCGAGGAAAGGTCCGTCATCGCCGTGTTCAGAGAATTCTCAGTACCCGTGAGATTGTTCTGAGCGATGAGCGCTTCAGCGTTGGTATTGATGATGAGGGACATGCCTATCTCCTTGATGGCTATGTGGGTTATCCGTCCCGACCGACTCCATGTCGGTCACTTACACGACCTAATCGGCTTCTGGCCGAAAGACTTGAGCGGTCTTTGTCGGGATTGGCCGCCCGCTGGACGGCGCGGATCCTTCGCGGCCGCCGAGGCGCGGCCCGACCGCGCTCTCAGGCGGTGATGTCGATGTGAGGACCGGGTTCCTCGTCGTCCGGCTCATCGCTGGGGCGTGGGCGGGCTCGCCGCTCGCCCTGCTGGCGCGGATTCCACGGCCTTCGAGCCGCAGGCACGGGCTCTCCCGTGGCCGGAGTCTCAGTCAGCTCGCCGTGGTCGTTATAGACCTCAGCGGCGGCGGTGTCTGACCAGTCCGGGTCATAGTCGTCCTCGAACTGCTCGTCCCGCTGCTCGGCCTCGTCCTCCTCATCGGGAGAGTGCTGCCAGTCGGGTTCGGATTCGCGCTGGTGGTCGCGCTCGATCCGCTGGACGCGCGTGTAGTCCGGCGGCACTGGGGGTGCCGGTTGAATCGGGACCAGGGGGTGTAGTGGATCCATTACGGCTCCTGCGCCAGAAGTTCGCCGCCGCTCAGGCGTTTCCTCTGGAGGGCGCGCTCAGCCCGCGGTGGGCTGCGCCTCCGCAGGCCGCTGTTCGGCGGTGTCGGCGTTGCGGCGCTCCAACTCCTCGATGGCCGCACGCTGCTCGGCAACGATCAGGTGCCGCCAGATCAGCACGCTGCACCACCAGGCGAGCATGTAGCCGACGACGCCGGCTACGAGCGCGCGCTCACCGACTTGGAACAGCGGCACCGACGCCTGCAGCGAGAGCACCGCGGCGATCGCGAACCCGGCGAGACCGGCCCAGCCCTTGACCTGGCGAACTGAGCTGCGAGCGCGCGGATGCGTGGCGATGCTCGAGCCCGGGCTCTGCTCCGCGGCCTTCTTGCCCTTGCCCTTCTTGTCCTTCTTCTTGGATTCGGACTTTGCGTCTTTGTCGGTCTTCTTGGCCATGGCTGCCCAGCCCGTAGTCTCCGCGCGTGACCTTCAGCGCGACTCGCTGGCGTTCGAAGACAAAGCGGATCAGGCGTTCCTGGTCGAGACGCGTGATGTGCTCGAAGCCCAGCGCCACCTGGTGGTCTTCCTTGTGGCGAACGACCCGCACGGTTCCGCTCACCTGATCGGCGTACTCGTCCGCGCCGAGGTAGAGCACGAAATAGATCGATTCGTCGGCTGGGAGCTCAGCGCTGCGCGGAAGCTTCACCAGGAGCCCACCGCCGCTGATGTCGATCGTCAGCGCTTTGGCAAGCACCTCGCCCTCGATGTCCTCGAAGATGATGCGCTTGGCTGCGGTCACCCTGACGAACTCTCTGCGCTGCACCAATTCCGGCGTCTCGTCGAGTGCGAAGCGCAGCAGGTTCGCCTCGATCAGCTCCGCCGAACCGGGGGTGCGCACGATGCCACGCGCTCCGGCTGATTCCAGCGTCAGGAAATCGAGCGGTCCGGCGATGAACTCGCCGGCGCGGTCCATGATCGCCAACAGCAGATCGTCGCCATGATTGGTGATGCTCACCGGCACGCTGACGCCGTCTGGGGCGAACAGGTGCCCGCTGGAGGCGTGCTTCGCATGCCGTGGTTTGTCGTCCAGTGAAGTCATGGGCCGAATAGCTGCTGTGCGAGTGCGGACGCGTCGACAGCGGTGAGTGCACTCTGATGATCGGCACCCGCGTGCAGATACGCGAGTGGAATACGGTGAGCGATGGCTATTTCGACGATTACGGCCAGCTGATCGGTTTCATCCGCGTGCGTGATCGCGACCGCGGATGGGCGAAGGCGGCCAAAGCTCGCCAACGCGCGCCGCGCCGCCTGGGGCCCGAGAGTTGCCGGCAACGTCACGTAGGTGGCGTCAAGCTCGAGCGACGCCAGCCGTGCTGCCAGCGCGTCCACCTCCACCGGGTTCGTAGGTGTGGCCGTGGGGGTGTCGACAATCACGAATCCGCCCTGACGCGCGGCGGCGATCGCGCGCATGGCGCGCTCACCGCTCAACGAAAGCACCGGCACTCCGTCGCCCGACAGAAGCCGCTTGAGTTCTCGGGCCCCATCCGGGTTGTCGAGCGAGACCACCGTGACCCCCAGCGTGCTCGCGCGGCTGTAGGCGCTTGCGAGCGCCGCGGTGCAGCGCGTCTTGCCGGTTCCGCCGGCGCCGATGAAGGCGACCGCCGCGCCCGTGGCCGGCAGCGCCGGCGCTGGCACGATCCGGCGGGCGACCTCCGCCTCAGCCGCGGCGCGGAGGCTGCCGGCAAGCGGGCTGCCGTGCGCTCCGGCGGTGGTTATCAGCTGCGAAGTCCAGGTCTGGCTGGCGCCGCGAGTGCCAAGCTCCGTGGCGATCTCAGTAGCGGCAACAGGGTCGATCGCCCGCGGCGTCGACGGCCGCGGCAGGCTCGAACGGCCGAAGCGGCCACCCAACAGGCGAGCGATTGCGCGGCGAAGTCCGCCCTCGGCGTGGTCACCGTGAAGCTCGAGCGGACGCGGCGATCCCGGGATCGCCGCCGGAACGGCTGGTGGAACCGGAGCGATGGGGGCAGGGCGCGGCCGGCCGAGCGGTGGGGAGCCCGACCTGCAGCGACGGCGGCCGCTGACGCAAAGTCTCATAGGGATTGACCGGCGTCTGGGGCGGGGCTGGCCGCGACGGGGCGGCCTGCGGCGGCGCGGCCCGCGGCGGCGGGGCGGCCTGTGGCGGGGCGGCTACCTGAGGCGCTTCGAGTTCCGGCGCCGGCGCGGACTGAAGCGCCGCCTCGGCGGCGGCCTTCCCGCGCGGCGCGGGCCGCGGGCTGCGCGGCTTGCGCTCGGGCGGGGTACGGGGCTTGCGCTGCGGCTGGGGTGCGCGCCTCTGGACGGCGCGGCCTGGCCTGGACGTCGGGCTCGTCCGACTGCTCGGGCTCCATCTCAGGCGCAGGCTGCGGCTCGACCGGGGGAGTGATCACCGGCGCCGCCGCGGGGGCGGCGGCACTCGGCTCGATCAGTTCCTCGTCTTCTTCATCGGGCAGGATCGCCGATGCCGCGCGCAGGCGCTCCATGAACACATCGGTCTCGAACCTGCGAGTCGGCGGCGCCGGCTCGGGCTCGGGCGACCTGGGGATGATCCGCTCGCGTTGGACCACCGGCGGATCAAACGGCCGCGGTTCGGATTGCTCGGTCGGTGGTTCGACGGGCATCTGTCGGCGAGCGGTGAAGTCCAGCGGCTCCTCGGGAGCGGCGGGCGGCTCCCTCTGCAACTGCTCGGCTTCGGGCGAGGGCAGCTGCCGGCGGTCCGTCACGCCTTCATCCTCGGGCGGCGGCGCATCTCCGAGGTCGCTGTCGGGAGCGTCGTCGTAGATGTCGATCGACTGTCCGTCACCGCGGCGCGCCTCGACCTCGATGAAGCGCTGCGCGAAGAAGCCGCCAACGCCGCCGACGAGACCCTCGCGCTCGCGCAGGATGATCGCGTCCGGACCCAGTTCCTCCCTGATCTGCGGCAGGATCTCCTCGAGCGTGCGTCCGCGATAGGTCCGCACACCGTGCGCGGACCGGACGTTGCTCTCAGTCGCCATCGCCTAGCGTCCCCCGGCGATCACTTTGGGCCCTGCTCACGTGCTCACAACTCCGATGGTCTCCACGCTGACGCCAGCGGTGATTTCGTTGTACGAGCATACGGCCAGGTGCGGCAGCGTCTGTTCGACCAGGCGCCTGAGGTGCCGGCGGACCCTCGCCGAACAGAGCAGCACCGGGCGCATCCCACCCTTGGATACGGCATCGTCCGATTGCGTGCGGAGCGCCGTGAGCACCGCCTGTGCACGGGCCGGCTCCATCGCGAGGTACTCGCCCTCGGTCGTCTGTGTGATTGCGCTGACGACCTCGTGCTCGACCGTGGGATCGAGCGTGATCGCGTGCAGCGTACGGTTGTCGTCGAGGTAGGGGGCGGTGATCGCGCGACCAAGGGCCTGGCGGGCGTATTCGGCAAGCAGGCTTGGATCGCGGGTTAGCCTCGCCTTGTCGCCGATCGCCTCGACGATTGCGCCGAGATCGCGGATCGAGACGCCCTCGGCGAGCAACCCCTGCAGCACGCGCTGGATCTCGCCGAGCGTGAGCACGTCCGGTACCACCTCGTTGACCACAGCCTCGTTGGTGGCCTTGAGCTGATCGAGCAACTGCCGCACGTCCTGGCGCGTCAACAGCTGCGCGGCGTTTCCGCGGATCGTCTCGGTCAGGTGCGTGACGATCACCGATTCACCATCGACGACCGTGTAGCCGAGCGCCTCGGCCTCGGCGTGCATGCTCTGATGGATCCACACCGCAGGCAGGCCGAACGCGGGCTCGGTCGTGGCGATGCCCTGAAGCTTGCCGACGGCGTCGCCAGGGTCCATGGCGAGCAGGTGGCCTGCCATGACCTTGCCGCGGGCGACCTCCGAACCGCGCACCTTGAATACGTACTCGTGCGAGTCGAGGTCGACCTCGTCGTGGATTCGCACCCGCGGGATCACCATGCCCAGGTCACCGGCGATCTGTCGCCGGATCATTGACACGCGCTGCGCCAGCGTGCCACCGGCGCGTCTGTCGACGAGCGGCACCAGGCCGAAGCCCACGCCGAGCTCGAGCGCGTCGATCGGCAGCTCCTTGAGCACCGTGTCGCGTGCGACCTTGTCACCGGCCGGCAGCTCGGGTTTGGGCACCTCCGGCTCGATCGTCATCAGGGCATCCGGTAGCCCGTGCTTTCCAACGCGGCGCCCGACCAGGAGCAGCCCGCCTCCGACGAGCAGGAACGGGATCTTGGGCAGGCCCGGGACGAGCGCAAAGGCCGTGATGACCGCGCCGGCGACGACGACCGCCTTCTGCTGGGAGAGGATCTGCTTCGCGATCTCCGATCCGAGGTCACGCTCGGACGCGGTGCGTGTGACGATGATGCCTGTCGCGACTGAGATCAGCAGCGCCGGAATCTGGGCGGCCAGGCCGTCTCCGACGGTCAGAATCGAGTAGGTGTTGATCGTCTCGCTGAAGCTGAGATGCCGGTGCAGCAGGCCGATGACGATGCCGCCGACCAGGTTGATGCCGGTGATCAGCACGGCGGCGGTGGCATCTCCGCGCACGAACTTCGAGGCACCGTCCATGGCCCCGTAGAAATCGGCCTCGCGGGCGATGTCGGAGCGTCGCTGAGCGCGCCTCCTTGTCGGTGATCATGCCGGCGTTGAGGTCGGCGTCGATCGCCATCTGCTTACCGGGCATGGCGTCGAGGGTGAAGCGGGCTGCCACCTCGGCCACGCGTCCGGCGCCGTTTGTGACGACCACGAACTGGATCACGACCAAGATCAGGAAGATCACGAGGCCGATGACGACGTTGCCGTTGACGACGAACTGGCCGAACGCCTTGACCACCGAGCCGGCGTTTCCAGTGGACAGGATCTGCCTGGTCACGGAGATGTTGATCGCCAGCCGGAACATCGTCGTCAGCAGCAACAGGCTGGGGAACGCAGAGAACTCGAGCGCGCTGTTCAAATACATCGAGGTGACGACGATCATCAGGCCGCCGGAGATGTTCAACGTGATGAAGAAGTCGAGCAGCGTCGGCGGCAGCGGGATGATCAGCATCGTGACCACGGTGACCACCGCGACCGCGGCCATCAGATCGGTGCGCGCGAGGATCCGGTCGAGGATCCCGACGTTGGCGGACTCGGCCATTACCGCTTCACCTCGAAGTTGCACTTGATTACGTTCACACGCCCACCCGCTTCCGTGCAGCCATTCGATAAACGAACGCCAGCACCTGCGCGACGGCCGCGTACAGGTCCGCGGGGATCATCTGGTCGACCTCGACGACGCGGTAGAGCTCACGCGCCAGCGGGGGGTCGGGGACCAGCGGCACGCCGTTCTCCTCGGCGATCCTGCGGATCTGTGCGGCGACGTGATCCTTGCCCTTCGCTATCACGATCGGGGCGGGGTGATCGCCGTCGTATTCGAGCGCGATCGCGTAATGGGTGGGGTTGGTGACGACCACATCGGCGCTCGGCACCGCCGCCATCATGCGCGCGCGCGCCTGCTGGAACTGCTTGCGCCGGATCGCGCGCTTGACCTCCGGGGGAAGATCGCGCTGCTTGTCCTCCTCCTTGACCTCCTGCTTGGTCATCTTGAGGCTCTTCTCGAACGTGTGGCGCTGCCACACGAAGTCCGCGATCCCGATCAGCACGTAGGCGAGCGCCGCGCGCAGCGCGATCGACTCGACTCCTGACTTCATCAGGACGCCCAGCCCGTATGGGGTGGTTCCGACGCCGGCGCCCATCTTGGTGAGGTCCGGCATCAGCGCCAGGGCCACGAGCCCGCCGACGATCGCCATCTTCACCAGCGACTTGGCCAGAGTGAACAGCGACTTCGTGCTGAACAGATTCTTGAAGCCGTTGACCGGGTTGAGCACGCCGAAGCTCGGACGCAGCGACTTCGGCGTGAAGCGGATCCCCACCTGAAGCAGGTTCAAGATGATGCCGGCCGCCACGCACATGCCCGCGATCGGACCGACCGTCTTCGCCAGCGTGCTCTCGGTCAGGCTCAGCAGCCCGTGCAGGCCGGCGCCGGAGATCATGTTGTGCGGTCGCGAGATCTGCCCGAAGATGTCCGTCATGGCGCCGGCGGTTGCCGCCAGCACCTTCGGGCCCATCAGCATCACTCCGAACAGACCGGCCAGCAGCACGCCGGCACTGGTGAGGTCGGCACTGCGGGCTGCCTGCCCCTTCTCACGCGCCTGGCCGCGCCGCTTGGGCGTTGCCTTTTCTGTTCTGTCCTCGGATCCGCCGGCCATGCGCTATCCGATCCTCAGCCCGTGGAGCGTGGTGAACAGCGAGGTCTCGAGCTGGTTGGTCATCCAGCCGCCCATGAAGGGCAGAGACACACCGACGATGAGCAGGGTCACGCCCACCTTGACCGTGAACCCGACCGCGAAGACGTTCACCTGCGGCACGACCTTCGAGATCATGCCGAGCGCGATGTCGGTGATCATGATCGCGAGGATCACGGGCGCCGCAATCTCCACGGCACCCAGCAGCACGGACGCGCTGGCGGATTCCACTGCGCCGATCAGAGGCCTCGGCTGAAACGCGTCGGCGATCGGGATCGCGTTGAACGTGGCGCTCAGCCCGCGCAGGGTCCAGGCATCGCCGCCGACGACCAGGAACAGCGCGAGTCCCACCATCGTGTAGATGTTCGTCATCGCACCACCGGGGTTCCCGTTGATGGGATCCACCATCTGGCCGAACGAGAACCCGCCGAAGGCATCGGCCAGGGAGCCCGCGCTCTGGACCGCGGCGAATACGCACGCGATCGCGTAGGCGAGCCCCAACCCCACGAGGAAGTTCTCGATCAGCAGCCCGATCACCGGCAGGAAGTCCGTCGGGATCGTCTGCTGGTGCATGGCCAGCGGTGTGAGCCCGAGCGCCAGTGCAACCGCGATCACGCTCTTCACCCGTGGCAGCAGCATCGTCGAGGAGAACGCGGGGGCGACGAGGAACAGGGGGGAGACCCGCGCGAGCACGAGGAAGAACGCGAAGATGCTCTCCGGCTTGATGCTGGCAAGCGCCTGCGTTAGCTGCGCCTGGCTCATCAGCCCACCAGCGACGGGATCGACATGTAGAGCTGGGTCACGTAGTTGATGAGCTTGTCCATCATCCACGGACCGAGGATCACGATCAGCACCGCCAGCCCGACGATCTTCGGGATGAACGACAGCGACTGCTCCTGGATCTGCGTGACGGCCTGAAAGAGGCTGACCGCGAGGCCGATCACGAGGCCGACGAGCAGGATCGGCCCAGCCACCTCAAACGCCAGCGTCATCGCCTGCGTGGCGAGGTTGACCACCATGTCCTGGTTCATCGCTCTGCTCCTCGGTGGGCGCGCATCAGTGGAAACTCGAGACCAGCGCGCGCGCGATCAGGTCCCAACCGTCGACGAGGACGAACAGCAGGATCTTGAAAGGCATCGAGATGAATGTCGGCGGGAGCATGACCATGCCCATGCTCATCAATGTCGAGCTGACGATCAGGTCGATAATCAGAAACGGCAGGAAGATCAGGAATCCGATCTGGAACGCCGTCTTCATCTCGCTCATGATGAAAGCCGGGATCAGCACGTAGGTCGGGACCTGGCCCTCGGTGCTCGGCTCGGGGATCTTCGAGAGGTTCACGAACAGCGAGAGCTCGTTGTCGCCCGTCTGTTTGAACATGAACTGGCGCAGCGGCTGCTCGGCTCGGGTGATCGCCGTGGCGGTGCTGATCTGATGCTTCTCCAGCGGATTCCACGCGTCCTTCTTGATCGCGTTGATCGTCGGCATCATCACGAACAGCGTCAGGAACAGCGCGACCCCGACGAGCACCTGGTTCGGGGGCGAGCTCTGTGTGCCCATCGCGGTGCGGATGAATCCGAGCACGATCAGGATTCGGCTGAAACCTGTGACGACGAACAGCAGGGCCGGAACCAGCGACAGTCCGCCTACGAGCAGCAGAATCTGTACGGCGTTGCTCGTGTCGATTTTCACGGGAAGCCTCTACCGGACGGTCAGGCGACGGAGCGCGTCGACGACACGCTGTGCGGGCTGGGAACCGCTCAGTCGACCGGGCGTGTCGAAGTCGTCGGGATCGAAGGGGATGCCAAGCTCGTAGGCCTCCTCCTCAGTGAAAACGCGGATGCCGTTGATGCCGTGCTCCGCGACACCCAGCATGTGCAGCTCCGCGCCAACGCGGACGAGCGTGACCGAGCGGTTGGGCCCGAGCGGAATTGAGGCGATCTGTGCGAGACCCTCGCCGACGCTCGGGTTGCGCGACGAGCGCGACTGCTTCAGGATCCAGGTGAGGCCGTAGATCACGGCAACCACGATCACAAGCGCGACGATCGTTCGGACGATCGTGCCCGAGAGGCTGCCCGACGCGGCGTGGGCAGGAGTGCCCGAAGTCAGGCTCAGCTTCTTGTTCGCACCGAACTTGTTGTCGAAGCCCGACGCAGCCAGCGCCGGCGCCGAGCACCAGATTGCGAACGCAAAGGGGATGGTGAGGGCGCACGCAAAGCGGGCGCCACGTGGGAACGTAAGCGTCTTCATCGAGGGAGACCCACGGCAATTGGGTCACCCCAGTAATCGGCCGGTTACCTACACACCTTTAGAAGATGTGTTGTTTGGTTGCCGGCCCGCTGGCTCGGCAGGCACGGCCTCCGGCTGGCCGGTGCTTGCCGACGCGGCCCGCCCGCTTGGCGGGCCGCTTCCCGCGGCGCGTGGCCGCGGGTCGCGACTACGACAGAGCCTTGTCGACCGCCTCCAGCACCCGCGGGGGCTGGAAGGGCTTCACCACGAAGTCCTTGGCGCCCAGCTTGACCGCCTCGAGGACCTTGCCCTCCTGGCCAAGCGCGGAGCACATGATGATCTTCGCTGACGGGTCGATCGCCATGATCTCGGCGAGGGCGGTCAGACCGTCCTTCTCCGGCATGGTGATATCGAGCGTCGTCAGCTCGGGGCGCAGTTCCTGCCAACGGGCTACAGCCTCGATGCCGTTGCCGGCCTCGCCGACGACCTCGTGACCCCCGTTGGTGAGCGCGTCAGTCAACAGCTTGCGCATGAACGCTGCGTCGTCGACTACGAGTACACGGGCCATTTCAGATGCTTCCTTTCGTACTGTCATTTTCGTCCGCGACGATGCCGGCGCCGCCTACCAGCGCCGGCTTGCGGATCACAGGCTTGTTGAGCGATAGGACCTCGATCGCCCATTCGCCGTCCTCGGTCACGAGCAGGTTGGCGTGACCGAAGCAGAGTCCATTGATGAACAGGTCGACCGCTGAGTCAGCTGTGCGGTCGAGGTCGACCACCGCTCCGACCGGCAGCTCCAGGGCGTCGCCGATGGGAAGCTGCGTGCGCCCGAGCTCCGCCCAGACGCGCAGACTGATCTCGCCAAGCTTCTGGGTGATCGGAACCGCGACATTGAGGCCGCCCTCACCGTCGGACTGGCTGTTGTAGTCGGCCGCCGTCTGCTGCATGCTGATCTCATCGATCGCCCGTGCCATCCGCACGACGAAGGCGTTTGGCACCAGCTGCACCAGGCGGCAGGGCTCGCCGGCGATCATGAATGACGTCGCGCACGCGTGTGGAGCGGTGCCCCAGACCTCGACCGGGTCGATGTCAGGGGTTATCAGTTGCACGTCCGGGGGCGAGATGTCGATCTCCTGACCGATCACCACGCTGATCGCGGCGGATGCCGAGGCGAGCATCTGGTTCGACGCTTCACCGATGGCCGACATCTCGAGCTCGGTGAGCGGTCCCTCCTCCTCGCCGCCCGCGCCCATGGCGGCCGCAAGGCCACGCGCACAGCCGGCCGGCATCAGGAACACATTTGCACCCGTGACCCCGTCGATGTACCGAATCGAGGCGGCGATGCCGCCGGCGGGCAGGTTCGCGAACGGGCTCTGACCTTCCCCGACGACGGACACATCGCCGCGTTCGACCCCGCCCGGCACGAACATCTCGAGCACGCGGGCGACCGCCTCGGCGGTCGACGCGCCCAGATGGATGAGGGCTTCGTGTTGGGTGACGTCGCTTGCCACTATTCATCCTCCTCGTGTGCAACGACCTGGATCGCGCGGCGAACGCCGTTGGCGCCGGGCTGGGCGCGGGCGATCCTCACGTTCTCGGCAAAGAGCGAGATGCCGTCGGCGGCCGTGGCCCCGAGCCTGATCACGCTTCCGGGCTCGAGCGACAGAACGTCGGCGACCGGCAGGTCGAGTGCCGCAACCTCGGCCCGGATCGTCACCGGCGCTGCGGCCAGCGCCGCGCCAATTCCGGAGTCGTGCTCGACGCCGGGTACCACCTGCTCGCGACCGGCGATGAGATCGGCGATCGGGTCGATCGCCACCCAGGGAATCAGCAAAGCGACCGCCGTCGAGTGCACCGCAAGTCGCGCCTCGACCATCACCACGAAGGTCGGTTCACTGACGGAAGCGATCGACGTGGCGTCGGTTATCTGCTGGGCGACGTCCTCGACCACGAAGCTGAGGTTCCCGCCGAGGTCGTGGAAGGCGGCCGAAAGCTGGTGCACGATCGCTTCGACCAGGCGCCGACTGAGCATCCAGTCGATCTCACTGAAGCGCCTCGGCCGCTGGGAGCGGTCGGTGGTGCCGCCCAGCAGCCCCTCGATCGCTGTCAGGACGAACTGCGACTCGATGGTCATCAGTACACGCGTACCCAGCGGCTCGAGCACGACCGTGACGGCGAGTGAGTTCGCCGGGAGCAGTGCCTGCGCGGCCGCCCAGGTGACCTGCGTGGTGTTCAGGGTCTCGAACTCGACGGATGCGCGCAGCTCCGCCGTCAGCCGCGTGGCCGCGCCCAGGCAGAAGCCGTCGACGGCGCGCGTGATGCGTCGCTGGTGGTCGGTGGTGAACTTCGTCGGCCGCGAGAAGTCGACGGCTCGCATCCGCTGCCCGCGGCGGCTCACGCTCTGCGTAGCATCGGGCACCTCGCCGGACTTGGCGGCCTCGAAGAGGGCTGCAATCTGATCTGGATTGAGGCTGTCGTTCATCTGCTCGTTCCTACGCGGCTGGAGGTTCTGACAAGTCCGTCGGCCAACGAGAGCAGCGACGTGCGCGTCCCGCCGGCCAGTTGAGAGGTGACTTCAGTTCCGACGATTATGCGCGCGGTGCGACCGCGGCTGCCGCCGATCTCCTCAGCGCGAATCCTGATCCCTTCCTTGTCCAGAGCCTCGCGCACAGCCTCGGCATTGCGCGCTCCAATGTCGAGGCTGGCACCAACGCTGAACATGCGGGCGCCGCCCACAAGCACTGCCTCGAGTCGCCGCTTCACCGCCCCAGCCCCCAGTAGTCGTTCGATCAGGTCCGGCACCGCGAGGTCGGCGAACTTCGCCCTGGGTTCGCCCTTCCCCTGGGATTCCGGCAGGACAACGTGCGCAAGGCCGGCGACGTTGGCGGTGCGGTCTACCAACGCCAGTCCGATGCACGAGCCGAGGCCGATTGCGACGAGCTCGTCGCCGACCGTTCCCGACACAGCAAGCTCTCCCATGCGCACATTCTCCATGAGTCTCGGACCGTCTACGCCGAGGCCTCGGCGAGACCCAGCGGAGCGAGGAGGTCGTTGACGCCTCCCGCCTCAGGCAGCAGCAGGAACGAAATCGCGCACGGCTCGCCGGTGATATCCAGCTCGGAATCGAGCACCAGAGCCATGTCGCCGTGCCCGGTGGCGCCGGCGAGCACGCTGGCGACGATCGCACCGAGCAAATCGGTGATCACCTGCGGGGTGCCTGGCAGCATCGAGAGGCCGGTCATGGAGCTCAACGCATTCAGGTACGCCGCGCCGAGGATGTTGCCGATCTCACCCAGCGCCGAATCTCCGACCTCGCTGCCGGGTTCGACGCCTAGCAGGTTGCAGAGCGTTGCGGCTCCCATCGGTGGCACCAGTAGCAGCACGGCTCCGGTGACATCGCCTTCGACGCTCAGCATGATCCCGGTGACTTCCAGAGAGGGATCGCCCGCCGCATCGACGGCGTCCGCCAACGGCAAGGCGAATGCCTTGGGTACGTTGAGATCGACTTGCCGGCCGAGCAGCTGCGACAACGAAGTTGCCGCCGTGCCGGAGGAGATGTTCGCAAGCTCGCGTAGGGCATCGAGCTGCATATCGTTGAGGCGCCCGGTCACTGGTCGCTCCTAGGTTTGGTGGTATTGGGCATAAACATCTTGTTCAGACTCTCAAGTGGGGTCGACGGATCGTCAGCCCGCGACTGCTAGCTCCGATGCACCGGATTCGTTGTGATCGCCTCCGGTTGTGCGCTTACCCGGCTTGACGCCCAGTCCGGCGGCCAGGGCATCGCAGTCGACGATCAGCGCAATCGTTCCGTCGGCCAGGACCGCGCCGCCGGATACGGGTTGTCCCTCGGAGACGATCGCCGGCAGCGGCCGCGTGACGAGCTCGCGCTGACCGACGAGCTCATCGACAGTCAGGCCGATGCGCTTGTCCTGGCCGCGAACGATCACGACCAGATCGTGCTCGGCGGTCGCGGCGCGCCCAAATATCGCGGCTCCCTCGAGCAGCGGGATCACGCCGTCCTCGAGCGAGAGCACGCGCCGGCCGGCGATCTGCCGAACCGAGTGCTCGCCGAGCCGCAGCGTGCGCTCGACTCGGTCGAGCGGGATCGCGAACGGAGCGCCCGCAACGTCGACCTGAAGTGCAGAGACGATCGCCAACGTCAGCGGCAGCCGGATCTGCGCACTCGTGCCCTGCCCGGGCACCGAGTCCATCAGAACCTCACCACCGAGCTCGCGGATCTTGGTACGCACGACGTCCATGCCGACGCCGCGACCGGAGATGTCGCTGGTGACCTCGGCTGTGGAGAAGCCCGGCGCGAACAGCAGCTCGATCGCGCCCTTGGTGTCGATGTGCTTGGCAGCCTCAGCTTCGATCAGGCCGCGCTCAACAGCCTTGCGAGCGACTGCCTCCGGGTCGATCCCGCGGCCGTCGTCGCGAACCTCGATGACCACGCTGCCTCCGGCGTGGCGTGCGGCGATCGTCAATGTCCCAGTGCGGGGCTTGCCGGCCGCGACGCGCACGTCGGGAGGCTCGATCCCGTGATCGAGCGAGTTGCGCACCAGATGCACCAGCGGGTCGCCCAGGGAATCGACAACGGTGCGGTCGAGTTCCGTGTCGCGCCCGACAAGATCGAGCTCGATGTCCTTGCCCAAGCTGGTGGAGAGATCGCGCACGAGCCGCGGGAAGCGCATGAACACGACGTCGACCGGGATCATCCGGACCTGCATCACCATCGATTGCAGCGACTGCGAGCTGCGCGTCAGGTTCTGGACTGCGTGCTGTAGCTCCGGAGAGTTGATGCCCGCGGTGTAGGCCTCGACCGCCGTGCGGTGAATCACAAGCTCTCCCATCAGGTGCATGAGCGTGTCCAGCCGCTCGGAGTCCACGCGCACAGTCCGCGCGGCCGAGTGGCCACCGGCGGGGCTGGCCGCGGGCTTCGCCGCCAACGGCGTCGTGGAGCTCGCTCCTGGTGGGGGAGCAGCGGCGTCTGCCACGGCTGGGTCGTCGCTGTCATCGGTCTCGCTCGACACCGAAGCTGGGGGAGCCGCGACCGGCGTCGCAGCCTCCTGCTCCGGGAGCAATTCGCTGACGTCGACGCTCTCAACGTCGGAAACCCGAGTGGCGCTCTTGGCAAGCTCGACCTCGGCGTGGTCGGTTACGACCCAAGCCTCGACCTCTCGCCCCTCGAAGTTCTCGATCCCGTCGGGTGCCGGAATGCTGCCGATGGTCTCGCCCAATGCGTTGAGCGCGGCGAACACCATATGGGCGCGCACCGCAGGCATATCCGCCTCAGAATCGAGCGTCACCTTCACGTAGAGGATGCGTCCGCCCACCTCCCGCACGGCGGCGACGACCGTCGGATCCGGGACCTGCGCTCCGCCTGCGCGGTCGATCTCCTGTTCTGGCGTGCGGTCTCGGATCAGCTCGCGCAGCTGCTCGATCAGCGGCTTGGGGTCAAGATTCTCGCTGCCGTTCTGCTCGATCGAGTCGACCGCCCCCTGCAGCGCGTCGAGGCACGCGAGCACGGTCGTGATCGCGTCGCGATGCAGCCCGCCGGCGCGCTGGCGCAGCAGCTCGAAGACGTCCTCCATCACATGCGTGAGCTCGGCGATCGCGGAGAAGCCCATGGTCGCGCTCATGCCCTTGAGCGAGTGCGCAATCCGGAAGATCCCGTCGATCGTGTCCTGGTTCGACGGGTCGTCCTCAAGAGCCACGACGGCGAGGTTCAGTTCTTGAAGGTGCTCCTGCGCTTCGGCGAGGAACATCGGCATGTATTCGGAGGTGTCCATCAGGCTTTCCGATAGATGAATGGATGTTGCATCGACAGGCCCAGAGCGCTCGACGTCGACACGCGCTCGGTTGAGCCGATCACGAGGAAACCGCCCGGGCGCAGAGCTTCGGCCAGGCGCGAATGCAGTTCGTCCCGGATCGGCTCGGCGAAGTAGATGACGGTGTTCCGGCAGAGGATCAGGTCGTAGGAGGCGGGCCGCAGCCGCATCTGCAGCAGGTCTCCCTGGTCAAATCGCGTCATCGAGCGCACGTTGAGCTTGGCTCGCCAGCCGCCTTCGACGCGGTCGAAGCCGACGTTGAGGAGCTTCTCGGGAGCGCTGCGCGCATCGTCGTCACTGAAAAGGCCGAGGCGCGCGCGGTCGATCATGCGCTTGTCAATATCGGTGCCGGCGATCGAGACGCGCTTGCCTGGGAGCGCCACGTGGCACAGCGTCGCCAGCGTGTAGGCCTCAGCGCCATACGAGCACCCGGCGCTCCACGCCCGGAGCTGGCCCTGCTCGGCCAGCTCCGGGAGCAGGCGGTTCTGGATGATGTCCCACTGCTCCGGGTTGCGCCACAGCTGGGAGACGTTGATCGTGATCCGATCGAGCAGTTCCTCGAGGTGTTGCGGATCGGACCGGAGTCGCTCGATCGCGGCCGTCAGCGACTCCACGCCCTTATTGGTGTAGAAGGTTCGCAGCCTGCGCTCCATCTGCGGACGCTTGTACTGGGAGAGGTCGATACCCGTGAGCCTGCGCAGGAACGCGCAGAACTCGACGTAGTCGTCGACTGAGGTGACCGTCATGCGGCGGCCTCCTGAGCGATCGCGTCCGCAAGTTCGTGCAGGGGCAGAACCTCGTCGGCGAGCTTTGCCTCCTCGACGGCACGGGGCATGCCGTAGACCGTGCAGGTCGACTCCGCCTCGACCAGGATTCTGCCACCGCGGCGCCTGACTTCCTCAGCGCCGGCCAGTCCATCATTGCCCATGCCGGTCATCACGACCAGCAGGGTGCGCTCGCCGAAGACCCTTGCGGCGTCGCTGATGGTCAGGTCCGCGCGGGGACGTAACGAGCCAATCTCCGGCTCATCGGTCAGGCTCACGCGACCCCCGGTGGCCACACGCATGTGCTTGCCTCCGGGTGCCAGCAACGCGACCCGAGGATTGAGTGTCTCGCCACCGTCGGCCTCGCGGATATCCAGCCCGGATGCCTGATCCAGGCGTGCGGCAAGTGATTTGGTGAAGCCCGGGGGCATGTGCTGCACGATCAGGGTGCCGACGCCGAGCGGCGCCGGAAGCTTGGGCATGAGTGCCGCGAGAGCCTTGGGCCCTCCGGTTGAGGTGGCGATCACGACGGCGCGCGCGACGTTCGAGCGCACCTGCCGGCGGGGCTGCCGAACGAACGAGCCGCTCAGCGCGCGGCTGCGGCGCCCACCGGTGGCGGCCTTGACCTTGGTGACGAGGGCCTGGGCAAACCCTTCCAGGCCCTCGCCGATGGCGGGCTTGGCCACCAGGTCGAATGCACCCTCGGCCAGCGCGTCGACCGCGCGTGCGCCCTGCGACGGAGAGAACGCGGAGACGACGATCACGGGCATCTCCGATCGCCCGGTCTGGCGCAGCGCGCGAAGGACTCCGATCCCGTCAAGCCCCGGCATGGAGAGGTCGAGCATCAACGCATCGGGGCGCTCACGTTCGCAGGCGGCAAGCGCCTCGTCTCCGTTTGATGCGCTGCCCACGATCTCAACACCGGCCCGCGACAGCGACGATGAGACTATGTGGCGCATCATCGCGCTGTCGTCGGCGACGACTACGCGGGGCGGGGTCTGGATCGACATCAGACCGGTCCGTACCGAAAGCTAGGCTGCCTGCGCGGCGAGCTCGTCAAGACCCACGAAGATCGTGCTCGGCTTGAGCAGCACGACGAGACGATCGCCCAGCTTGGCGATCGCCTCGATCACCTCGGAGTCGGCTCCGGGAACCTCCTCGAAGTCCGCCTCCTCGACCGTCAGCACCTCTTCGACCTCATCGACGATGACGCCCGCTGTCTCATCGCCCGATTCGACTATCACGATCTTGGTCGTCTCGCTGAGCTCGGACTCGAGGCCGAGACGGGAGGCCAGGTCGTACACGGGAACGATGCGCCCACGCAGGCTGATGACGCCGCGAACCCAGGCGACCGGTGAAGCAACCGAGCGCGGCTCGTTGTAGCGGATGATCTCGTGTACCTGCTCGATGGGAAGCGCGTACTGCTCGGCGCCGAGTGTGAATACGACCAGCTGCCGCGCGTGGCTTTCGTCCGACATGTGCTTCCTCCAAACGTTGTCTTTGGTCGGGCGACGACGCGGCGAGCGCGGACCCGTACTAGGTTCTTCGGCGTCTCGCGGCAGAGCTTTAGCGCTGCGGGTGCTGGCGCGCCGGCGTCAGCAGGGGAGTCGCTACTCGGCGTCGGGCGCGGGCGGCTCGACCGCGGGAGCGGCGCCGGATGGTGCGCTCGGTGGGGCCGTGTGGCCGATCACGTCGGTGATGCGCACGCCGAACTGCTCGTCGATCACGACGACCTCGCCGCGCGCGATCGGGGTGCCGTTGACCAGCAGGTCAACGGGCTCGCCGGCCATGCGGTTCAGCGTCAGGATCGACCCCTGGCGAAGCTCCAGCGTTTCACCAACCGTCAGCCGCGTGCGACCGATCTCGACCGTGAGATCGATCGGGACATCGCTCAGGCGCCGCAGATCCGCCATCCCCGGCGGATCCGAGCTCGCGCCGGCGTCGGTCAGTTGCTCGAGCTCGACTGGTTCGGACATGCAGCCACAGTAGACGGTCTATTGGACCGCCACATCCGTGAAGTAGAGGTTGTTCACGAGCGTGTCGGTCTGCGACTTGATGTTGGACAAGATCTTCTTTTCCAGTGCCTGGCGACCGGTCTGGGTCACCAACGCGCTCTCCGGCTGATCGGTCACGTCGTTTGTGATGATTGCACGGATCACGGCCTCCTCCGTCAACGAGCCAAAGCCGGTTGGGGGAGGGTTGGTGGGGCTGGTGACGCCGGCGCTCTGTCCCGGGGCCAGCAACAGCGCGACCGTGAGGGTTGCGTACTGGCCGCCCTTGAGGTTGAACGTGAATTGCTTGGGCAGAACGTAGATCGTGCCGTTGATCTTCACCTTCAGGTTCTTCTTGGGCATCGCGAAGCTGTAGCCGGCGAAGCCGAGCACGGCCACGACCACGACGATGATGGGGATGATCTTCTTCTTGTTCATGGTTATGCGCCGGGGTTAGGGGTGGGGTACTTGCGTTCGAAGACGATTTCAACGCGCCGGTTCTGGGAACGTCCGGCCGGGGTTGCGTTTGAAGCGACCGGGTGCTGGTCGCCGAAGCCCTGCTCGCTGAGTCGAGCGGCTGGAACGTCGCGGCCCAGGAGGAACTGGAGCACCATGTTCGCGCGGCCCGTCGACAGCCACCAGTTGCTCGGGAACTGCGACGTCGCGATCGGGACGTCGTCCGTATAGCCCTCGACAACCACGGGGTGGTCGTCCTTGTCGAGGTTGATCAGCGTCCCCATCTCGGTGAGCAACGGATAGCTGGCCGGATCGAGCGTGTCCGAGCCCGACGCGAACAGCAGGTTGTCGGTCAGGACGGTTACGACCAGCCCCTGCTGCTCGATCTGGGCCTTGACTTGGTTGGCCCATCCGTGGGCCTTCGCGTAGGCATTGATCCGGTGCTCCAACGCGACAAAGTCCGATTGCTCCTGAGAGGCGTTCTGCGCTTCCTTGAGCAGCGCGGTGACCTGGGCTTGCGATGCCTCCGCGCCCGCGTCGGTGGGCTTGGGAATCGTCGGGGTCAGCGGCACGATCGCCGGGACGATTGTGTTGTTCGGCGAGTTATGCGAGGTCGAATCCGCGCCGGACTCGAGAATCGAGCTACCACCGCTGAGGATCGATCCAGAGAACGCAGCCTTGAGCGATTCCTGCAGGCTCACGAACTTCGACACGTTCACCGATGAGATCGAGAACAGCACGACGAACAGCGCCAGCAGCAGCGTGATCATGTCGGAGTACGTGAGCAGCCAGCGCTCGTTGCTCTCGTGCTCGCCGCCGCCTGCGGCGCCTCGGCGTCGCGATCCCCGCGCCATCAGGCAGCCTCTGCTTCCTCACGCTGCTCCGCCTCGGCAGCCTTCTGCTGCTCCTCACTCAGTCGTTCGGTCGGAGCGATGTACGAATTGAGCTTCTCAGCGACGACACGTGGGTTGTCGCCGGCCTGCACGGCGAGGATGCCGTCCAGGGTCAGTGTGCGGAGCTCGACCTCTGCCTTGGATAGGCCCTCGAGCCGGCCGGCGACTGGCAGGTAGATCACATTGGCCGAGCCGATGCCAAGCAGGGTCGCGACGAAGGCGCTCGAGATCGACGGGCCCAGAGTCGAGGGCGCGGACAGGTTCTGGAGCACGTGGACGAGCCCCATCACGGTGCCGATGATGCCCATGGTCGGGGCGAAGCCTCCAGCCTTGGTGAAGGTGGCGGATCCATGGTGGTGACGGGCGATCATGCCGTCAATCTCGGCGTCCAGAACGTCACGAACGAGATCTGGGTCGATTCCGTCAACCACCAGCTGAAGCCCCTTACGCGTGAACTCGTCGTCGATCTGGTTGACGCGTTCATCAAGTGCGAGCAGTCCCTCGCGGCGCGCCTGCTCGGCCAATGAGACGAGCAGGTTCACCCGCTCGGCCACGTCGGGGGCCTTGGTCTTGAAGGCAATCTTGTAGAGCGGCACGATATTGCCCATCGCCTCAGGTCCGACGCTGGCCCCGGTCGCACCGGCGGTGCCGAGAATGATGATCAGGATCGCCGGGATATCGATGAAGGACGCTGGGCTGGTGCCCTCCATGAATGCGCCCACGAGGATTCCCGCGAAGGCCATGCCGATGCAAGCGCCGGTGGAGAGCTTCATACGCCCTTCATCGGCCAGCAGGGCCGATTCCTTCAATACAGCTGGACGAAGACCCCGTTAGACCGAGGTTTTTACTTTTGGAGGTGCTTTGACGCTGTCAACCTGACGGACGCAGGCGGAGTTCAGTCGTCGTCGCCCAGCTCGTCAGTCGCCGTTTCATCCTGTTCGCCGCGATCGATCGAGAGCAACATGCCCTGGGCGGCGCGGCGCGCATGCACACCGTGCGGCTGAGGGGCGCCCTCCTGACGGCGACGGTTGAGTGCCCCGGATAGGACGTCGACGCGATATGACCTGATCTCCTGTACGACGCGCTCGGGCGGCTCGGACACGACGACCTTCGTTCCGGTCGTCAGGGTGATCACCGTGTCGGGGTTGGCCTCGACCGTGACGATCAGATCCGGATTCAGATGAAACTCCTCTGCCTGGTGACCCAGCCGGTGCAGCGAGATCATCTCAAACGTCCTCTCTCCTTGGTGTGGGAGCACATCATGACAAGGGGCGGCGCCGAATTCACGGCTGCCGCCCCCCAGTAATCGGCTGATTCAGTCCTGAGACTTAGGCGCCGGCCATCTGGATCAGCGTCTGCATCATCTGATCAGCGGTGCTGATGACGCTCGAGTTGGCCTGGTAGCCGCGCTCGGCCTCGATCATGTTGGTGAACTCGGTAGCCATGTCGACGTTCGACTGCTCGAGCTCGCCGGAGATCGTCTGCGTGTTGACGAAGGCGCCGCTGTCCGGGGTGCCGTAGCTGGCGGTTCCGGAGTTCGGTGATGCGGACCACGAGGTTCCGGCTTCACGCGCGAGGCCGGCCTCGTTGGGGAATGACGCGATTGCCAGGTAACCGGCAGTACACGTCTGTCCGTAGTTGGTGTCCGCGGGGTTGTTGTCGGTGTAGGTGACCGCACCGCTCTGCCCGATCGAGACGTTCGTCGATCCCGGCGGGATGTAGAGGTAGGTCGAGCCCGTGGCCGTCTGGGCAGCGGTGCTGCCCGGGGCGTTCGCCTGGGCGGCTGCCTGCGGCGTTGCGTAGCCGACCACGTACTGGCCGGAGGCGTTGGTCAGGAAGCCCTGCGCGTCGGTGGTCAGGTTGCCGGCGCGTGTGTAGCTGATCGCGGTTGGCAAGCCGGTCGCGGTCACGCCGGCGCCGGTGCTGTTGGCGTTGATGGCAACCGCCTGGTTGGTGGAGGCGAGCGGCGGCTGATAGGTACCGGCAGTCGGCGCGGTCGGTGCGGCGGTGCTCGTACCGACGACCAGGAAGCCGTCTCCCTGGAGGCCGACGTCGAGTGCGTTCCCGGTGTTCTGGAACGAGCCGGCCGACATGATCTGATCGATTGAGCCAACCTGGACGCCCAGTCCGACCTGCTCGGGGTTGGTGCCGCCGTTGGAGGCGGTCTGGCCCGAACCACCGGAGATCAGCATCGAGAGCTCCGACTCGAACGTCGTGCGCTGTGCCTTGTATCCGATGGTGTCGACGTTGGCCAGGTTGTTGGCCGTTACGTTGAGCATCTGCTGGTGAGCTTCAAGTCCGCTGATCGCGGAGTACATACCCGGCATCATCTCTACATCACTTCCTTCCGCGGCTTCCTCGGAGGAGGTCCGGCCGCAATCGTTCTAGTTGCTCAGTTGAATCGATCCGTGACGCCTAGGCGATCACGGCGCTATCGATGTTTGTGAAGACGTGGGACTTCATTGCTTCTGGCGTCACCGCGGTGATCACCGTGTTGTTCTGAACGGAGGCGACGAATGCCGTCCCGTCCACGAATACGACTGAGTTGCGGGCGCCCTTGTCGGCCGCGCGCTGGATTCCGTCGGTCAAACGACCGAGCGTCTGGTTGTTGACATCAACTCCGCGGCGGCTCAGGCGCTCGAGCGCATGCTTCGAGAAGGTGGGCGCGCCGCTGACCGTCTTCTGCGCAAGCAGATCGGCGAACGAAGGCCCGGTCGCCGGCGCCTGTGTAGGCGCGGTCCCGGTACCCGTCGCCGGCTTGATCGGCGCGGGACCACCTGCGGTGCCGGGCGGCAGCAGCGCCGGGTTGTTGATCAGATCACTCATCAGCTCACATTCGTGATCGAGCCGAGGCTGATACCGGTGGCGGTACCGATCGTCATAGTGGGCCCGGAACTGGTGATCTGCACGCTGCCCACGGTGCCGGAGAGCTTTGCGCCGGTCGTCTGGTCGATGTAGGTGACCGTGTGACCGATCAGGCCGACCGCCTGGCTGACGGACTGTGCCTGCGCGGTGTCCTGGGTGTTCTGTGCGGTGTTGGTCTCCTGCTCGACCGACGTCATCTGAGCGAGCTCGGTCAGATACTGGGTCGGGTCACTCGACGACGGGTTCAGCGGATCCTGCTGCTGGAGCGAATCCATCATCAGATCGAGGAATTCGTTCGTCGACAGCGTGGTCGTGCTGTTGTTCGAGATGGATGATCCCGGGGTGCCCTGTTGGGCCTGACCGGCCGAGTTGGTCCCTGTTGAGGGAGTTGAGATGCTCATCGCTTCCCCTTTCAGCTCATGCGAGCACGTTGACGAGCGAACCGCTTGGCAGTTCGACCGTCAGCTCACCTGGGTTGGACGTGGTGTCTTCATCTGCCGATTCGGCCTGGCCGCTGCTCCAGCTGCCGCCGGTGCTCGAGCCGTCGCTCTGCGATCCGGCGAAGCTGCCGAGGCTCTGCTCGCCAGAGCTTCCGATGTCGAGTCGCAGCAGAGACATGCCGCTCTGCTCGAGTGACCGCTTCAGATCACCAGCGCTCTGCTGGAGCGTCTGGGCCGCCTCGGGATGGTCGGCTGCGACTCGCGCGATCAGCCCGTCGGGCGTCTGCGAGAGCGAGATCCTGATCCCGCCGAGCGCTTCGGGCGAGAGCGAGATCCGTGCGGAGGAGATTCCGGCCTGATTGGCCGCGGTGAAGGTGGCCTTGACCGCGTCGACGGCCTCCTGCAGGGTCACCGCGGATCGGGCGACACCCTCCGGCAGCTTGACGGAGGGTTGTACGCGGTCTGCCGAGCCGCTTGCGGGCACCGAGAACACGTTGCCCGACGCAGAGCCGGAGGTGGGGCTCGCCGCAGTCGTGCCCGCAGGCGTGCTGCCCTGCTGACCCGCGGCAGATCCGTGACCCTCGGAGCCGGTACCGGAGTGGCCGCCCGTACCCGTCTGCGGCTGCTGAGGCGAGGTGGGGGAGGTGGCGCCCGACGTTGAGCTCTGAGACTGAGTGGCAGCCGTGGCCGGCTTTGCTGCATCAGCAGCACCGCCGGCCACCTGCTTGCCATCGTCCGTTGGCTGTTTGCCGTCAGCCAGCGGTTTGACCAGGCCCGTCTCCTTCACGGGCGTGGTCCGCTGCGTTTCAGTCGACCTTCCCTCGCTGCTGGTCGTCTGATCCGCCGCCACGTTTTGGTTCGCGTCCTGGGGCTTGTAAGCACCGGTCGCCACCGGATTGGTCGCCGACCCATTCGTCTTCGAGTCCGGCTTCGGCTCGCTGCTCTTTTCAGCCGAGATCTGCGGCAGCGCGTCACCCTTGACGGCTGCGCTTGCCTGAGCCGAGCCGTCCTGCGCCGCAGCCTTATCCGCATCCGGCGTATCGGAGCTCGCGGTCGCCGCGGCCGTCTCAGCCTCTGACGAACTGTTGCTCGGGTGCGTTGCATCTGTCGTTGATGAGGCACTCGATGGTGCCGAATCAACGGCTGATGCAGCGGACCCCGATCCGTCAGCAGAGGGCTGCTTTTCAACAGGGGTCTGCCCGGTTAGGAACGCAACCGCCGCGGCGATCACATCAGCGCCGCTTGTCGTCTGTGAAGACGAAGCTTTTGCAGAAGAGGTCGACGACTTAGCGCCGCTGCTCTGGTCCCCGGCGTTCTTACCGGTTTCCTTGTGGCCTTCCGCAACTGCGGTCCGGGCCGAATCGAGAATCTCTCCGAACAATCCCCCGCTTGGAGGGGATCCGCTCGGAGGGCTGCCTCCTCCGGGTGGTGCGGCGCTTTGCGGCGCACTGACCGGGGCGGCGGGAGCCACCGCGGGCGGTGGTGTCATGCGGCTCGCCTCCAGTATCCGTTTCCTGCGATCTCATCGAGCATGATCTGCTCGACCCTGGCCGCTTCACGGTTGTGATCGTCCAGGCCCTTCTCCTTGAGGCGTTCGAGCGCCTCGAGGTCTTGTGAAGCCTTCGTGAGCGCGGCGCGGCGCTCGGTCAGCTCCAATTCGTGCCGAGCCAGCTCTTCCAGCGCGACTTCATGCGCGCGCTCGAGACGCTCGAGATAAGACTGATGGGCCCCCAGGTCGTCTGCGGTCGCGACGAGCTGGTCGCGGCAGGCGGCGTCGATGCGGACTGCGACGCCGTTGACCTCCTCCTGGCAACGCTCGCGTGCCTGGAGCGCAACGCCGAACTCCTGCTTCGCCTGCTCTTCACGGCGTTCACGCAGAGCGCGCACGCGTTCCAGCCGGAATCGGTACGAGGGACCGTTCATAGCCATCTTGATCGGCAGCTGCAGAGTGAACTTGAGTAGCGCAAGAGCTGGTCCATGGCACAGTCCTAAGCGAGGCTGAGCGAGGGGATCGCGCTCGGTCCGCCGGCCGGGGAGCCGGTTTGGACATCGGCGCCGGCGTCCTGCGCGGCATGCGACAGTTGGCCATCGCCGAGTGCGCCGCCGATCTCCAGCAAGCGGAGGTCAGCGTCGTCGGCTGCGGCGGGGTCGTCGACGCGCTGCCGCAGGAACTCGTTGATATGTGGCCGCTCGTCGATCGCGACGTCGACCAGCGGATCGCTGCCACGCTGGTAGGCGCCGATCGAGATCAGGTCCTCCTTCTCCCGATACGCAGCGAGGGCGGAGCGAACCCGCTGACCTGCCGCCTGCACCTCGGGTGTCACGATCTCTCCGACGAGGCGCGAGACACTCTGGAGTACGTCGATCGCCGGATAGTGGCCGGCGTGAGCGAGTGAGCGGGTCAGGACGATGTGCCCGTCCAGGATCGACCGGACCGCGTCGGCGATCGGCTCGTTCATGTCATCGCCGTCCACCAGCACCGTGTACAGCCCCGTGATCGAGCCCTCCGGACTGGTTCCCGCGCGCTCCAGCAAGCGCGGGAGCAGCGCGAACACGCTGGGCGTGTAGCCGCGCGTAGCTGGCGGCTCACCGATCGCCAATCCGACCTCGCGCTGAGCCATCGCAAATCGCGTGACCGAGTCCATCATCAGCATCACGTCGTTGCCCTGATCGCGGAAGTACTCCGCGATCGCCGTGGCCGTGAACGCCGCGCGGATTCGCACCAGTGCCGGCTGATCCGACGTGGCGACCACGACCACCGAATGCGCCAGCGCGTCACCCAGGTCGCGCTCGATGAACTCGCGGACCTCGCGACCGCGCTCGCCGACGAGCGCGATCACGTTGACCTGGGCAGTCGTCGAGCGGGCGATCATGCCCATCAGCGACGACTTGCCAACGCCCGACCCGGCGAAGATGCCGAGTCGTTGTCCGCGTCCGCACGGGACGAGGGTGTCCAGGGCGCGGACGCCAAGGCCGACCCGTTCGGTGATGCGAGGGCGGGTGAACGCATCGGGTGGAGAGGCCATCGTCGACCGCAGCTCGTCGGCCTCGGGCTTGCCGCGGCCATCCAGCGGCTGTCCGAGCCCGTCGATCACACGACCGCGCAAGCCCTCGCCGACCTCGACCCGGAACGGTGAGCCGGTCGGCACCACCGGTGTGCCGGGACCGATGCCACCAAGCTCACCCAGTGGCATCAGCAGCGTGCGGCCCGCACGGAAGCCGACCACCTCGGTCGGGACCGGCGGCTCGCGGCGACCGTCGCCGACCATGCAGAGCTCGCCGATCTCAGCCTCGATGCCGGTGGCTTCGATGATCAATCCGATGAGGTCACCGACGCGGCCGCGCCGGCGGGCCAGGTCAGCCGAGCGGATCGCCCGTCCTGCGTAGACCAGGCCGTCAGGCTCAAACGCCATCAGCGATCACCAGCCCGCCGGCCTCGTCGTCGGCATGCGGAACGATGCTGGTGTCACCTGTGAGAGCGGCGGCGACGAGTTCACGCGCCGTCTGGAGCTGGGCGGAGATGCTCACGTCGATCTCGCCATGAACGGTCTGCGCGATTGCTCCGCCGCGCGCGACGCGGCGGTCAGCCTGGACATCGAGGTGCTCGATGCCGCCGAGCTCAGCCTGCAGGGCGGGAACCGACTGGTTCAGGAGCTCGAGCTCCGCCGGGTTCACGAGCACGGTCACGCGGTGGCGGTCGGCGATGCGGCGCAGCGCTCCGCGAACCACGTCGATGATGCGCTCCGGCTGCGCCGCGATCGCGCCGGCGATCATCTGCTCTGCGGTCAGCAGCGCCGAGCTCGCCGGCCTGCGTGGTGAGCATCTCAGTGAGCTCGGCGCGCGTGTCGGTCACGGCACCGACCGCCTCGGCGAGCGCGGTCAGGAGCGGTGCGGCCTCGGCGCGGGCGCGCTCGAGCCCGTCGGCGTAACCGGCCGCATGGCCATCGGCCCGGGCCTGCTCGCGAATCGCTTCGGCATCTGCCGTGGCGTGGGCCATGACCTCTGCCGGCGTGCGGTCGAGCAGAGCTGTGCTCTCGAGCTGCTGGAACGTGTAGTTGCGGATCGCTTGAGCGGACATCGGGCTGCTGCCTCGCCTAGAACATGACGTCGGCTTCGTTGCGCGAGAGCACAACGGCGCCGGCTTCCTCGAGGCGCCTGACGATCGCGACGACGCGGCCCTGAGCCTCTTCGACGACGCGCTTGCGCTGCGGCGGCTGGTACTCCATCTCCTCGAGCAGCATCTGCGCGCCACGCTCGGACATGTTGCTGAGCACACGCGTCTTGACATCGTCGCTGACGCCGCGGAGTGCGAGCGCCAGGTCCTTCTGGTCGGCCTCGCGCAGCACCAGCTGGATCGAGCGGTCGTCGAGCTTGACGATGTCCTCGAACACGAACAGCAGGCGGCGCACCTCCGCGGCGAGTTCCTCGTCGGTCTCGGTGAGCGAGTCGAGCACGTTGCGCTCGGTCGGGCGGTCGGTGTGGTTGAGGATCTCGGCCAGCGACTTCACGCCGCCGGTCGTCGTGTACTCGTTCTGGACGATCGTCGCGAGCTTTGCGCGCATGACGTCCTCCACCTGCTTGACGACGTCAGGGCTCGTCTCGCCCATCCGCGCGATCCGCAGAGCGATCTCAGCCTGTTCCTCCTCCGGGAGGTTGGCCAGCACCTGCGCCGCGAGCGTGGTGTGCAGGTTGGCCACCACCAGGGCGATCGTCTGTGGCGCCTCGTTGCGCAGGAACGCGACGATCTGCTCGGGGGCCGTGCGACGCAGAAACTCGAACGGCCGCATCTCGATCACGGACGAGAGGCGTCCGATGATCTCCGCAGCCCGCTCGCTGCCGATCGCACGCTCCAGCACCTCGCGCGCGTAGTCGACGCCGCCGGCGGCGATCGAGTCGTAGGCGGTGACGGTCGCGGCGAGCTCCTCCATGATCCTGCCGGTCATGGCCGGCTCGACGTGCTGCATCTTCGCCATCTCCAGGGACAGCGACTCGATCTCGTCGTAGTGCAGGTGCTTGAACACCTCCGCCGCGCGGTCGGGGCCGAGCGCGACGAGCAGCACCGCGGCCTTCTTGCGACCGGTCACGCGGGGGCCCGAAGCGCCGCGCCCTGCAGCCGCAGGCGCCGGCGCTGCCGGTGCCTGCGGCTGCTGGTAGAGCTCTACTGCCATCAGTCCTCAGTCATCCACTGACGGATCTGCTGGGCAACCCGCTCAGGGTCCCGGTCGACGAGCTCCTCGACCTGTTGTTTCGCGACGTTCACGGGTGCTCGTAGTCGCGCGACCATTGTCGGAGGTTCAAGGTCAACCATCTGGCTCTGCGCCTCGATCTCGGACAGCGACCGCGGGCCCTCGAGCTCGCGCAGCCAGGTGGGCTGGCCCGCGAACTGCTCGGTCTCGCGCTTGCGCAGCAGGCGGCTCATGAAGAACAGGAAGCCGAGTGCGCCGAGGCCGACGAGCACGTACTTGACGTCGCCCATCATGCCGCCGGTCGAGGAAGCGGCCGCAGCAGGTGCGGCGATCTTGGCGAACGGCAGCGACGCCACAGCGATCGTGTCGCCGCGCTTGGCGTTGAAGCCGACGGCGTTCTCCACCACGGACTTGATCGTCTTCAGGTCCGAGGCCGACACCTTCTTGCTGTTGAGCATCACCGAGACGCTCTGGCGGTTGATGGCGCCTGGAGCGACGATCGTGTGCGAGATCGTCTTGTCGTCGAGGTAGTTCGTGTTGCTCGTCTTGTTCTTGTAGTTCGAGTTGCCGCCGCTGGTCTGGGCGTAGCTGCCGCTGGCCTGGTTGGTGGCGGTCGTTGCCGGCTGCACCGTTTGGAGCCGTGCCGGCGCCGGTCAAACTCTCGTTGGTCAAGTTCGCGGAGGACGGAATCGGCTTCTTGCCATAGGTCACAGAGGCGAGGCTCTCCTGATTCGCGTTCAGGTCGGCGTTGACGTTGACGAGCGCGACACCCGGACCGAGGGTCGCGGCGATCGCCGCGTCGACCTTGTCGGCCTCCTGCGTGTCATACGCGTTCTCGGCCGACTGCTTGGCGGTCAGCGAGTTGCCCAGGGTGGTGGTCGAAGTCGGCCACAGCACGTCGCCGTTCTGGTCGGTGATCGTGATCTTGCTCTGGTGCAGCCCGGTCACGTCGCCGGCCACGAGCCCTGCGATCGACTTGACCTCGGTGCCGCCCAATGTGCCCGTTGTGTTCAACAGCACCGAGGCGCTGGGCTGCGTGTTCGAGCCGGTGAAGAGGTTGTCCGTCTGATTCGGGATCGCCAGCAGAGTGTTGGCATTGTTGATGCCGTCCATGTTCTCGATATCCGCGTTGAGCTGCTGCTCGAGCGCCGAGGTGTTCTGCTCCTGCGACTGGAAGCTGCTCTCGCCCAGGCTGGTCGAGCCAAGCAGAGTCTCGAGGCTCGCCGAGGAGCCGCTCAGCAGCCCCTGACTGTCGAGCGCGTCGCGCGCCTGGCCGACGCTGCCGGGCTCAACCTGCACAGCGGTGCCGCTGTTGGACAGCTGGTAGGCGATGCCCGCCGTCGAAAGCGCGGTCGTGATCTTCTCCGTCTGAGCTGGGCTCTGGCCGGCCACGAGTGTGGTGTAGGCCGGCGAGGAGGCCATGCTCATCAGGATGTAGATGAAGAGGATGCCGACGACCGCGGCTACTCCGACAGTGATCCAGCCCCGTGTGGAGAGCTTCGAGGCGATGTCGCGAAAGTTCAGATTCATGGCGGGCGAGGTCGGGCTGGGCGGAGGTCGGGGTTAGACCTGGGTCTGGAACAGGGTGGTGGCGGCGGTGTCGATCTGGTTGCGGATACCTGAGGCGAAGTCCATCGCCAGGCTCGCGTTCTCGACGGCGGTGATCGCCTTGGTCGGATCCGTCGCCTGGCCGGTCGCCAGCTGCTGCGAGGCCTGGGTCGCGTTGGCCTGCGTGGTCTCCAGCGAGCCGATCGCGTTGGTGAGCGCGTCACCGAAGCTGTTGCCGTTGCCGCCTGATGCGGCGTTGACGTTGGGGGAGGGGAGGCTGGTGCCCAGCCCGCCGATGCTGGTCCCGAGGGAGCCGATGCCAATGGGTGGAATCATCATCACTTGAGGATCTGGAGGGTGTCTGAGTACATCTGCTTGGACGTGTTCATCGCCGTTACATCCGCCTGGTAGGAGTTCGATTCAGAGATCAGGTTCGTCATCTCGGTGACCGGCTGGATGTTCGGCTCCTTGACGTAGCCCTGCTTGTCGGCCTGCGGATTACCCGGGTCGTAGACCAGCTGGTCGGGGACGTTCTCGGTCACGATTCCCGAGACCTGGACGCCGCCGGGCGCCTGGGCCTGGCCACCGAGCGCCTGGCCCTGGCCGCCGAGCGCCGAGCTGAGCTCTGCCTGGAAGTTGTTGCCGGAGCCGACCGACTGCAGTTCGACTGCCTGCGGCTTGTAGGGGGTGCCGTTGTTGGTCGACTGGGCGTTTGCGAGGTTCTCCGCCGTGACGTCCATCTGCATCCGCTCGGCGGTCAGTCCCGTCGCGGAGATGTTGAGTGAGTCGAAGAAGCTCATCAGCCTGCGCTCGTATTCAGAGCGGTCTGAAGGATTCCCTCGCGGGCCGCCACGATCTGGGTGAAGTCCTGGTAGAGCAGGCCGTTTTCCGCGATGTCGGCGTTGACAGTGTCTGAGTCCACGCCGTTCCCGTCCTGTGAATTCGTGACGTTCTCGACGTACGGCGTGTAGTTGACCGTCGACGGCGACTGGCCCTCGGCCATCGCGCTTGACAGCGTCTGCTGGAAGTTCACGTCCTCGGGCTTGAAGCCGGGCGTGTTGGCGTTGGCCAGATCGTTGGTCAGGAGCGACTGCCGCATCATCGAGCCGCTCATGGCGGATTCCAACGCGAGCTGAGTGTTGTCAAGGAGGGACATACGGGTACCGGGGTACGGGGTTGAGCCAGCCCTCCTTGGGCTTTCATCCACGACCGCGCTCCTTTGCGGTCAAACCGGTTATCGGCGGACTGCCGGGAACCTTGAGAACTTCTGCGTCGGGAGTTGACGGGAGCGTCAGACCGACAGCGGCGTGGCGCTCAGGGGCTGGTGGATCCAGTCCTGAATCCCGATCCTGGGGTCCTCCAGCAGCGAGACTTCCTCGTGGGCGCCGCCGGCGATGATGCGCACCAGCGGGCGGTCCAGCGCCTCGTCGGGGACGCTCACGACCAGGCCGGTCCGCCCGTCTGTGAGCTCGATCTCGGTGCCGGCCGGGAACGGCGCGACGACCCGGCGGAAGGCTT
The DNA here is from genome assembly GCA_963818135.1 of uncultured Actinomycetota bacterium. GTDB lineage: Bacteria > Actinomycetota > Thermoleophilia > Solirubrobacterales > Solirubrobacteraceae > Palsa-465. The sequence continues at coordinate 31,122 of CAWFRF010000019.1, read as the reverse complement.
CGACCACGGCCGGCTCGAACAGCGTCCCGGAGCCCTCGATGATCGCGCGTACGCCCTCGTGTGCGGGGCGGGCCGGCGCGTACAGGCGCTCGGAGGTGATCGCGTCATAAACGTCGGCGACGGCGGCGATACGCGCCATCTGATGAATCTCGGTGCCGGCCTTGCCATCGGGGTAGCCGGAACCGTTCCAGCGCTCATGGTGGCGCAGTACGACCGACTTCGACCAGCGGGCTCCAGCGGCTGCCGTCGAGGATGTCGACGCCGGCGCGGGGGTGGGTCTTCATGATCTCCCACTCCTCTGGCGTGAGCTTCCCCGGCTTGTTGAGGATCCCGAGCGGGATCGCCAGCTTGCCGATGTCGTGGAGAAGTAGGCCGAGCCCGAGGATCGAGAGGCGGTCCTCAAGCTGATCGAAGCGGCATTCGCCGCGGAAATCGGTCCAGCCGTGGTCGCTGAAGTAGCGGGTGCCGATCAGCAGCCCCAGTGCCGCAACATCGATCGAGTGCTGGAAGGTGTAGCCGTCGGCCGACGACAGGTCCGCCAGTGCAAGCGCCGCGCCGCCCGAGGACTCGATCTGCTCGAGTATGCGTTTGACGACGTCATCGAGCGCCTTGACGGCCTCAGGGGCCAGCCGCCGGCCCCTGGTGATCGCGTCACGTGCGCTGTTGTAGGCGCCCGAGACCGCACGCGTGGCGATAGCACGTGTCTGGTCGTCGATGATCGGATCAACCACGATGCCGTCGCTCAGCTCGTCTTCGACATAGACCGCCGAGATGCCGGCGCGGGACAGCAGCTCCCGGTAGCGGGGAGTCAGCTTGACGCCGGAACGCAGCAGCGGCACACCGTCGGGGCGTCCGATCAGCACATCTCTGCCGAGTTCGGCCCCATCTTCTGCTCGGGCAAGCGAGATCAGGCGCATTGCCTTATATCTCGGCTGAATCGTGCGCTGGCTTGAGCATTGAGGCGCGCTCTGTGCCCGGCCCAGCCGCCGTTAGACGGCGAGGCTGAAGCGCTCACGCTGTCGTCGAGTACTTGCCGCTGCGCGGCGCGCGATATTGGCGGGTGATACGGCGCCCGCGTCGCAGTGAGGCACGCGTGAGCGCGATGCTCTCTTTGAGGCGCTGCGACCTCGATGTTCACGCGGCCACGCAGCGCATCAGCGCGCAACACCAGTGGCTGTGCGCTCTCCGGCGCAGGGCTTGGCAGCGTGGCCATGTAGGTGCCCGTCTGAGCGATCGCCTCGTGCAACTCGTCGACCAATCCCTGCCCAGCCAGCTCGAGCTCGTGCTCGATCAGCTTGACGAGTTTCTGGAACGGTGCCTGTTCGGCGGCGATCACGCGCTTGCGATCTGTGCCCACGCGTCCCGGAGAGTCCCGAGCAGACCACGAACCTGGTCGATCCGTTGCGGATCGGCGTGGATGCGTGCCTGGTTGAGGTGGCGCTGGCAGAAGACGTAGATGGCGGCGAGTCGGGGCGCGATCTCGCCGCCGTTCTCGAAGTCCAGCGAGGCCTGCAGATGACTGATGATCATCTCCGCGCGCCGCAGCTTGTTGTGGGCGTCCTCGATCTGGCGATCGGTCATCGCCACGCTCGCCTGAGTCAGGAACCTGTTGGCGCCGTCATACAGCATCACGATCAGCTGGCCCTGACTCGCGGTCAGGACTGCCGAGCGCTGGTATGCGGCCCGTGGAGCGGTGTAATTCGTGGCCATCGAGGTTCTGGCTATGTAATCGGCACCAGCGGCGAGCGCTTGAGCACAAATACGGCGCGAAGTGACCCAGTGTCGCGAGCCGGCTTACGTCTGGGACTAGCCCGACGACGAGGACGAGGACGAGGACGACAGGGAGTTCGAGAAGCTGGACAGCGAGCTCTTCTGGTTGTTAAGCGTTGCGAGCGTCGACTCGACCTGGGCCCACTGCTGCTGGAGGCTCTTTTCCTCGTTGTTGTACATCTCGGTCTGCGTCGTGAGCTGGCTGTTGAGCGTGCCGATCTCGGTGTTGTTGCCGCCGATGCGCGACTCGAGAGAACCGAACGGACCGGAAGCGTTGTTGACCGTCGTCTGGAACTGGCTGGACCAGGATGCCAACGCAGCCTGGACAGCGCCCGGATTCTGCTCGATTGCCGTGGTGAGGGTGGCGGTGTTGACGGTCAGCAGACCGTCGGTGGAGCTGGCGCTCGCCGATCCCGTCGAGCTGCCGGTCGAGATCCCCAGCTCCTGCAGCGATTGGTAACCACTGGTCAACGACGAGTCCGTCTGGTCCATCGAGCTGCGGATGTTGCCGAGCATGTCCTCAAGCTCGGGATCTCCAAACAGGGAACCGGTGTACGCGTTCGCGTCGGAGGAGTTGCTCTCGCTCGGGGGCGCGGTGTTGATCGCGCTCTGGATACCCCCGATGGCGTTGTTGTAGTCGCTCACGAACTGCTGCACCGCTGCGATGATCGAACTCGTATTCGGTGCCGGAGCCCCGGTGGTGATCGTCACGGGTGAGTTGGTCGGAGTCACGCCGTTGAGCGTGAGCGACACACCCGGCACGGCGTCGGTCATCGTGTCTGTCTGCGAGTAGCTCGGCGTGGTGCTGCCGTTGACGTACACCTCGGCATCCTGGCCGGCCTGTGAGCTGACAGGCGTGAGCGACCCGGAGGCCGACGAGGAGAGCGTGATCGGGTTCCCGTTGCCGGTCCCGGTACTGCTGCCGTCGCCGGTCGTGCGCGAGGAGATCACGAGCTGGCCGCTGCTGAGGACGGTCGCGTAGGCCACGCCGTTGTTGTCACCGTTGATGTCGTTGGCGATCTGCGTGTTGCTCTCGCCGGCGGTGACCGCAACCGACTGCGTGCCCTGATCGTTGCCGATTGTCAGGGTGTCGGGCGCGCTCGCAGGCGCCGTGTAGCTGAACGTCGCCTGGGAGGCGCTGGCCAGGGCCGCAACCGAAAGTGTCGTCGAGCCGATCACGGCGCCGATGTTCTGCGTCGTGGTTGCGCTGACGAGGCTCGTGTCGCTCGAGGTCACCGTCTGCGACTGGAAGAAGAGGGAGGGCTCACCCAGGTCCAGGGCGTCGAGCGAAACCGTCTGCAGCGAGCTCTGCAGCGTGCTCAGCTGTGAGTTCTCGGTGTTCATCGCCGAGATCGTGTCCTGGAGATTTGTGAGCGGGAGCTCCTTCACCGCGAGCTCGGCCTGGATCAGCTCATTGGTGTTGATACCGGAGGCAAGGCCGGTGATCTGCAACTGGCCGCCGGCGCCGTCATTGGTCAGCGTCGAGGTTGAGGTGAGGCCGCCGGACGAGCTGATCGTCTGACCCGTGATGATCCCGGAGCTGCCACTGCTGCTCGAAACGCCCGACGTTGACATTGCTGACTCCTTGCCGCCTAGTTGAGTTCCTCGCCACCGCCGGCGAGCGCAAGCGCGTCGCTGGCGGACAGCGTCGAAAGTGGATTCCCGTCCAGGTCCCGGAGCTCGACCTCGACCGCCTGCGCGCCCCGATCGAATCCGAAGTGCACCTGCTGTCCGGTTGCGCTCAGCGCGTTGTACGCCTCCGAAGCGGCATCAATTGCGCGCCTGACCTCAGGCGGCGGCGATTCCGGCAGATGATTTTCGAGACTCATGGGGGCGCACTCCTTGTGCAGGTTTCGGACAGTCCTTCGCCCATCAAGCCCACGGCTTCTTGTCGTTAATCGTCAGCGGGGCCCGAAACTTGAGTGCCCGAGCCGACGTCTGGTCGGCCGAGCGTCTCAGGCTGCCGCCGGCTGAGGCACGTCACTCGTGCGCCGACTGGCCAGCTCGAGCAAGCTGCGCGCTGCCTCGCTGAGCGGCTCGAGCGAGAGCGCCTGGGATGCGAACGTCGCAGCAGTCTCGCCCTGGCCGTTTGCCAGCGCTACGTTGCCGAGGCCCACCAGCGCGCGCCCGTCAGGCTGCTGTTCGCAGACGGCCATCCATTCGCGACCGGCCGAGCGCAGGAAACCTCGACGCAGATACATCTGGGCCAGCAGCTCGCGGCGCTCACGCTCAGCCACCGGCATGCGGTGCAGGAGCGGCAGCAGGGATTCGAAGTTCTCGAAGTCCTGAACGCGTAGCAGTGACTCGAGCATCAGTGCCACCAGCGGGAGCCCGGCGGCCGGTGGCGCCGGCGTGAGGGCGCCGCGCTGCTGCGCCAGCCACGCGGCGAAGAGATCGCGCTCGGCGCGTGTAACGCCCGCCTGCTCGGCGCGCTCGAGTGCGGCGTCGGCGCCCGTCAGGTCGTGGATCAGCAGGCGCGCGAAGAGCTCGCTGCGTACGACCACGGCGGCCGCCTCACCGTCGGTGGGAACGTGCTCGGCCTCGGCTGCGGCGTCGGCGTAGCGCCGCTGGTACATGAGCGACTCGATCAGCGCTGCTCGTGCGGCCCAGCCGTGCGGCTGCTTCTCGACCACCTTCCGGAACTGTGGCTCGGCCAGGTGGGCCTGGCCCTGTTCGAACAGCGCCGTTGCCAGCATGAAGCGCCCGGCGGCGGTGAGCTTGGGACCGGCCTTCTCGACCTGTGCCACCACCGCCTCAGGTGCCTCACCGGACTGCAGAAGTGCTGTGGCGTATGGGTAGATCGTGCCGACGTACTCGGCGTGGTGCTCGACGCACCAGCGCAGCAGTTCCAGCGCCGGCTCCCAGCGACCGCGATTCAGGTGCAGCGTGGCGAGCACGATCCGCGGCATGAAGGTGCCGGCGCCGACCGTCGCCGTGTACCTGCTGGGAGCGTCACCCATCTCGATGGCGCGTTCCAGGTACTCGGCGGCGTCGGCGGGGCGGTCGAGCCCGATGCTCGCCATACCCTGCTCGAACACGAGGTCGGTGAACCCCGGGAAGTGGTTCAGCCCCTGCTCGGAGCGCTTCAGCGCCTCCTCGTTGCGGCCGGCGGCGCGTAGCGACTTGACCGAACGCAGGACGAGCGAGGGCACATACTCATGCCAATAGGTGTTGTCGGCCTCGACCTTGCCAATCGCCACCTCGAACTCCTCGACGGCCTTGTCGACGTCGCGCGTTGGCGAAATACTCGGAGCCGAGGTTGTAATGGAAGAACCCGCCCAGCGCGTGCGCCGGGGTCTCCCGCTGCTGCGCGAGCAGCAGGTCGAGGTTGCGGCGCGCCTTGTCCTTGGACTCGCGCACCACTCCCAGGTAGCCGTAATGATTGATCCGCACCGGCGACTGCGTGATGCGTTCGGGCAGGTAGGCGGGCAGGTGGAAGGCGATCTGCTCGTGCAGGCGGCCGCTGAAGCGGTAGTTGGGCCGGTTGCGGAACAGGCGCAGTGCGCTGTGCACGACCGAGACGCCTGTGCCCTCGTCGCCCGTGAAGTTCGTCTCGTGCATGAAGAAGGCTTCACGCCAGGTCTGGCCGAGCAGCGTTCGCAGCCGGTCGACATCGTCGCTGACGAGCACCTCGTCTGCGTCCAGGTACAGGAACCAGTCGCCGGTGGCGGCGTCGAGCGAGGCGTTGCGCGCATCGCTGAAGGAGCCGGTCCATTCGCGCTCGATCACGGTCGCGCCGAACGACCTGGCGATCTCGATCGTCGCGTCGGTCGAGCCCGTGTCGACGATGATGATCTCATCGACCGCCGGGCTGATCGCCTCGAGCGTGCGCGGCAGCATGTCCTCCTCGTCGCGCACGATCATGCAGAGGCTGAGACGCATGCCCTGGGCCGGCTTCGCCTTGCCGCAGACTCGCCTGGCGCGCTTCGTGAGCTCGCTCAGCACGGGGTGAAAGGCGAGCTTGCGGTGCTGGCCCGAGCTGGCGCGGCTCGCGATCTGCTGGAGGTTGCGGTCCAGATGTGGCAGCTCGGGATCGAGCCGCTGCGCCGCCTGGAACAGAGCCTTGGCCGCGTCGAGCGCCCACAGCTCGTACATGATCACGCCCGCGTAGTTGAGGAGTACCGGCTCGGCCGGATTCGCCTCGAGCGCCGCGATCGCGCCGCGCGCCATCGCCAGGAGCATCTCTGTCGCGCGCTTCTCGTTGACCGTCTGGAGCGACGACAGTCCCTGCTCGAGCAGCAGCTTGCGGACCTGGTAGATCCGATGCGGGTTCTCCAGTTCCACCGCCTCGGTGAAGAGCCGCAGATATCCGGGCAGGTCGTCCTCGCCGAGCAGCCTGGCTGCACGGTTCACGAAACCCTGGACGATCTGGTTCTCCGCGTCGTACGCGTCGCGTGCGGAGTCGGCTTCCGACGCGGCCGGGTTCGCGGGAAGCGTGGTCTTGGTGAGGCGAAGAGCCATGCGCTCTAGTCCTTCTCTAGGTGGGCCTTCCCGTCATCGGCAGCCCCGGCGGCGATCCTTAATCGGACGTCGTGCAGGGGTGATGTGCGCCGGAACGTGTGCGCAGGTACCGCAGGCTGCATGCAATTCTGCGGAAAAACCGCAATCGCCCTGCGGATTTTCCACATTCCACCTGCGCAGCGCCGGTTTTCTGCTGCCGCCGCAGCCGCCTCACACCTCGTACAGATCGCGTGGACAGCCGCAAATGCCCGAATTTCCGCTCAGCAAACGCCGCGCCCCGACCGATGTAGGAGAAGTCGGTCTGCTGAAGAACCTTTGCGCAGTGCTTGGAGCCAGTGAGTGACGCGAGTTAGAAGCGAGCGGGCCAGCAGCGAGTCCGTGCAACAACTATGGGAGCAGTACCACGCAACCGGTGATGCCTCCCTGCGTGACCGTCTGGTGTTGACCCTGGCGCCGATGGTCAAGTACATCGTCTATCGCAAGGCGCGCGAGATCCCGGCGCGCTGCGAGGTCGAGGATTTCGTCTCCTGTGGTCTCGAGGCGCTGATGCGCTCGCTCGACCGCTATGACCCCGCGCGCGGAGCGACCCTCGAGCAGTTCGCCTGGACCCGGATCCACGGTGCCGTGCTCGACGAGCTGCGCCGCAATGACTGGGCGCCGCGCTCGCTGCGCCGCTGGGAGCGTGACATCACGCGTGCCCGCGATAGGTTCATCGGGCTCTACGGACGGGCCCCGTCCAAGCAGGAACTCGCGGACGCCGTCGGCCTGAAGCCCGCCGAGCTCGACCGCTGGCTCGGTGACATCCATCGCTCCGATGTCGGCTCGCTGAACGTGCAGGTGCTGGGGGAGGACGACACCACGATCGAGCGCATCGACACCCTCTCCAGCCACGATGCCGACGCCGACCCGGAGCAGCGCGCGCTCCGCGATCACGCCAAGGAGCGCTTCCGCGCTGCCTTCGAGCAGCTTCCCGAGCGCGAGCGGCAGGTGGCTGTACGTCTGTATCTGCACAACATGACCCTGCGCGAGATCGGCGATGCACTCGGCGTTACCGAGAGCCGCGTCTGCCAGATCCACAGCCAGCTGCGCAAGCGGCTGCGTGAGCTGTTGGCTGCCGACGAGCAGCTCTTCGAGGTCGCCTGAGGGCCTTCTATTGCTGTTCGGGATGGCCCGCTTGGCCATCCCGCCGGCCCGCTTGGCCATCCCGCCGTCCCGCGTGAGCGTCGAGCTTGTACGCCCAGGCCAGCGTCTCCGCCACCGCCCGGTACAGCGCTTCCGGAATCTCCTCGCCGAGGTCCAGTGAGGCCAGCGCGTTGACGAGCGCCGAGTCGGCCTTGACCGGCACGCCTGCTTCCTGAGCCGCCGCGATGATCCGCTCGGCGATATAACCGCGGCCGCTCGCCACGACCCGCGGCGCGGTCTGGCCGAGCTCGTAGCTGAGCGCTGTCGCCTTCCGGGGCTCCTCGCCGGGCTTCACGCGAAGACCTCGACCGGCTCGCGGCGGGCGACCACCGTGACCTTGGCCGGACGTTCGACCGCTGTCGTGAGGGTCGTCTGAAGCGTGGACGAATGCTCGTCGGCCGTCTCATAGGCGCCCGGTGCGACGGCGACGGTGAGTGCCAGCACGCCTGCCGCGAGCGTGAAGTGCAAATCGACCGCGCCCAGGCTCGGGGCGTCGTAGCGCAGAGTCAGCGTGTGAGTCTGGTCGCCGGCGGCAAGCGAGCCGCCGGCATCACGCTCGCTCACCTGCACGGAGCCCCCACCGGGTAGAGGCAGCCGCGGCGGCTCGACGGCAGCCGCCGGTGGCGGCTGCGATTCGTCCTTGATCGCGAGCACCACCTTCTCGGGCGTGAGCTCGCGTACCTGCAGGCGCAGCTCCTCGCCGGCGCGCACGGTGGTCGGCAGCTCGGCCTCGAGCAGCATCCCCGCCAGGCTCAGGACGCCGCGTCCCTCTGCGGTGACGGCGGCGACCCGGACCATCAGCTCGCGGCCGACCGTCAGCTTGACGTCGGTGGAGAGGACGGCCCGCAGTAGCGAGGTCTCGACGGCCAGTGGTTGCATCTCTTCAGTCTTATCAGCGACCGACAGCGCTCAAGAATTCCGCGCGGAGGCCGAATATGGGAGAACGATGGATCTTGGGCTGAACATTGCTTCGGCGGGGATGCTTGCCGAGCAGGTACAGGAGGACCAGATCTCAAACGATCTGGCGAATGCGTCGACGCCCGGCTACAAGGCGTCATCCTCGGAGCAGCAGAGCTTCGGTTCGCTGCTGCTCGCGAACACGGCGACGGGGCAGTCGATCGGCTCGATCGACACCGGCGTCGAGCTCAGCAAGGCTCAGACGAATCTGAGCCAGGGGCCGATGGAGACGACCGGCCGCGCGCTGGACTTTGCGATCTCAGGGAGCGGCTTCTTTGCCGTGAGAACCGCCAATGGGATCCAGTACACGCGCAACGGCCAGTTCAGCGTCAGCAGCAAGGGACTGCTGGCTGATCAGTACGGCAACGATGTGCTGTCGCAGAACGGGTCCCCGATCAAGGTCGGCGCTGCCGGCACGGTGCCGACCACGGCGCTCGGGCTGTTCAACGTCACCAACCCCTCGCAGCTGGGCAACAACAACTTCTCGGGCAGGGCCACGGGAGGCCGGGCGACAGGCTCGATCTCCTCGGGCGAGCTCGAGGGTTCAGGGATCGATCCGATCCAGGCGATGGTGAAGATGGAAGCGGCGCTCAACGCCTACACCGCCGGTCAGCAGACGATCGGGACGATCAGTCAGACGATGCAAGAGAGCGCCCAGAGCGTGGCGCAGGTGCCCTGATGCTCGAAGGTCTCTACTCAGCGGGCGCGGGCATGGAGGCTGCGCAGAGCCAACTCGACTCAGTCTCCAACAACATCGCCAACGAGGACACGCCCGGTTACCAGTCGGAGGTCCTCGGCTTCCACGATCTGCTCTACACCACCGACGACGACGATCCCTCGACTGCGATTGTCGGCGCCGGGTCAGCCACCGACACGCTCGGCTTCAACCAGACGCAGGGCTCGATCCAGCAGACGGGCAACCCGCTGGACGTTGCGCTCAATGGCCCCGGATACTTCCAGGTGCGGCAGCCCAACGGCACGACAGCTCTGACCCGCAACGGCACCTTCGAGCTCAACTCACGGGGGCAGATCACGACCTCGCTGGGCATGGAACTCGTGCCACCGATCACGCTGCCGAAGGGCACCCAGCCCTCGCAGGTTCAGATTGCGTCCAACGGCACGGTCACCGTCGCCGGTCAGAAGGTCGGCCAGATCAGCATGGTGCAGGTGACGGCGCCGGACAAGCTGCTGCCGCAGGGCAACAGCGTCTACGCGACCACGGCCGGCAGCGGCCCCGCCCAGAAGGCCAAGGGCGTGAGCATGCAGCAGGGCTACCTCGAGCAGTCCAACGTGGACCTCGACACAGAGATCTCCAACATGGAAACGGCCGAGCAGGCGTACGACATGGGCAGCCGCGCTGTGCAGATGGAAGCCCAGCTCGGACAGATCGCGGCCACGCTCAAGTGATGAGCAGCTCGTCCGACATCACGCTGGGCACGATCGGCGTGAACGCCGGCATACCGAATCTGAACGTCGCCAGCATCCCGGCGAACATCCGCAACGGCGGCAGCAAGGCGATGCAGGCCTACAGCGAGGGGCTGGCGTTCGAGGACGTGCTCGTCAACGAGCTCTCGCAACAGCTGGCCAACACGATGTACGGCGGCAGCGGCCTGGACGGCGACTCGTCCTCCAGCGACGGAACCGACTCGACCGACTCGACCGACGGCTCCTCGAGCGGCGGAATGCTGAGCGGGGCGAGCGCCTACGCAAGCCTGATTCCCCAGACTTTGACCTCGAGCATCATGGACGGCGGCGGCATCGGCGTGGCCGAGCAGTTCGCACAGCAGCTCGACCCGTCGCTAACAAGGAAATGAAGGGCTGATGACTGCGATCTCCGACCACCAGGTGGACGCGGTACTCACGCGTGACGTGCTCAGTCACCTCGCCTCGCAGCTCGACTCGGCGCGGCGCATGCTCGGGATCGTGCTCGAGCAAGCGGCTGCGATCCGCGAGCGCGACGTCCCGCTGGTGGTCCGGCTGGCCAGTTCGCTGCAGACCGAGATGCACCGGCGCGAGGTGATCGAGGCCGACCGTCTGCAGCTGCTCGAGCGTGCCGGGACGCACCTCGGCGTGAGCCCCGCTGATGTCAGCATCGCGATGCTCGCCAACCTGATGGACGACGAGTCGGCCGAGGTCGCGCGCGACCGCACCGCCGAGCTGCGCGGGATGCTGCTCGAAATCCAGCGGGAGCACACGACCAACCGTGCGCTCATGCAGCAGGAGCTTGCGTTTCTTGACCACCTTCTGCGCCTGGCAGGCAACGCCGGCGGTTACGACTCGGGCGGGGATCAGTCGAGGGTGCGCCGTCGCCGCCCCCTGATGCACCGCCCGGTGTTTGATCTGGAGGCATAGGCAGACGCCATGTACATCTCGAGCTACCTCACTCTGAACACGGCGCTGAGCGGCGTTGAAGCCGCGCAGGAAGAGCTGGACACGACCGGCCAGAACATCACCAACGCCAACACCGCCGGCTATGAGGAGCAGGTCGTCAACCTCGTCGAGGCGCCATCGCTGGACATCTCCGGAGCTGCCAACGGTGGCGCGTTGCAGCTCGGCACCGGCGTCAACGCGACGGGTATCAGTAACTCGGGCGACCCCTATCTTGATGCGGCATGGCGTTCGCAGAACGCCTCGAGCAACAGCGCCACCACGACCCAGAACTACCTGCAGCAGATTCAGACGGCGCTGAACGAGCCGTCGGGATCCGGGATCAGTACACAGCTCGCGACGTTCTGGAAGGACTGGAACGACCTCGCAGACAACCCCAACAATGCCGCCGCCCAGCAGGCGGTCGTGCAGCAGGGTCAGCTCGTCTCGCAGTCGTTCAACTCACTGAGCACCGAGCTCAACGGCTCGGATCCGACTGTCCCCACTGATCCGGCCAACGCTCCATCGATCCTCGGGCAGGTCAACGACCAGTACACGGCCACGATGGAAGGGCCGACGGCATCGGGCGCGTCCGGTGGGACGCTCTACAACGACGCCTACAACATCTCCCAGCTGAATTACTCGATCGTGCAGGCACAGGCGGCTGGCCAGAGCCCGAACGACCTGATCGACCAGCGCAACTCGGCGCTCGACAACCTTTCGCAGCTGGGCAACGTCCAGGTCCAGAACAACACCGACGGCTCGGTAACCGTGTACTTCGGTGGCGTCACCAGCACGGCGCTGGTCAATGACCCGGTTGGCATCCCTCCCGGTGGCCCAGTTCCCCCGGGTGACAACTTCGGCAGCTACAGCCCCGGCGGTGCCACCCCCGGAACCGGCTGGGCCGCCGCCTGGCAGTCACAGTTCGCATCCGCGGCCGGCGCCGGCACCTCCGCGGCCTCGCTTGCAAGCACCGTCGGCGGCTCACTCGGCTCGATGATCGGCTTGGCCGGCTACTCCGCTTCGGGGTTCAGCAGCCTCGGTACTCCCACCTTCGCCGGCGGCGTGACCAGCTACGCCACGCCGACGGCGGTGACCGAGGCCGGCACGATCGGGACGATCACCGCGTCGCTCGATCAGGTCGCGTCCGACCTCGCAAACGAGGTCAACAACCCGACCGTGACCGGCACCTCGACCCAGCTGACGCTGAATGCACCGTTCTTCACCCCATCGAGCGGTACCACGGTCACAGCGGCCACCCTTTCCGTTTCCTCCAGCCTCGTGCAGGCGGCCGCGACCGGCATCACGCCGCAGGCGGTCTCGTCCGCGACGGCCGCCGGCGGCAACACCCAGGGCACGACCAACGTCCAGGTCTCCAGCCTCGCGGTTGCACCGCCGGCCACGATCGCTGCGAACGCCAGCGACAACGACGTCGCTCTGGATGAGGCTGCGAACGCGGGCGGCGTCGCCGACACCGCCTACCAGGCCTTTGTGCAGCAGGTTGGCTCGCTCGCGCAGGGCGCCAACACGCAGCAGAGCACGGCCGCCGCTCTGCAGACGCAGATCACCAATCAGCGCACGAGCGTGGAGGGCGTCGACCTCTCGCAGGAGATGGCGAACCTGATCACCGAGCAGCAGTCGTATCAGGCGTCGGCGAAGGTGATGAACGCCTTCAGCACGGTGATGGACTCTTTGATGACGGTAGTAGGCCAGTAGGAGCTGACTAAAACCATGACCCAGCGCATAACCTCGCAGATGATCGGCAACACGACCGTCGCCTCGATCGAGAACGACATGAATCAGCTCGCCCAGACTCAGGAAGAGCTGTCGACGGGCTACCAGATCAATCAGCCATCGGACAATCCGTACGGCGCTGCGCTGACGATCTCACTGAACAGCCAGGTGAACGCCTACACCTCGTACCAGTCGAACGTGACGCAGGGCATCGCCTGGGCCGAGAGCGCCTCCAGCAGCCTTCAGTCGGTCCAGCAGACGGCGCAGACGATCCGCACACTGGTCGTGGAGGGCGCCAACGGCACCATGAGTTCGACCGATCTCCAGGACTCCGCTCAGGAGGTGCTGCAGTACATCAGCCAGATCAAGCAGTCGGCTGACGCGCAGTACGACGGCTCCTACATCTTCTCCGGTGACGCGGTGACCACCGAGCCGTGGGACACGGCAGCGACGGCCGCCGACCCGCCCAACGAGGATCTGTACAGCGGCAACCAGAACTCGATCAACTACTCGATTGGTCCGAGCACCCAGCTGCAGGTGAACGCCAACCTTTACAGCGTCTTGGGCAGCGGCGTCACCGGCGGTCTCGCCGCCAGCTCGAGTCACGGTGGCGGCGCCTTGCAGTCCGACGGTTCCGGCGGCATGCTCGCCACGCTGCGCACCATCTACGACGACATGACCGGCACCAACGGCGGCAGCCAGGCCGATCTCGGCAACCAGCTGACGAACCTCGACACCAACATGAGCTCGCTGGAGTCGGTGCAGGCGACGGTCGGCGCGACCCAGGACAGCCTCCAGATGGCATCGACCCGCCTGACCGCGCTGAGCACCAGTGCACAGACGCAGGTCGGCAACGTGCAGGACACCGACATGGCCGTGGCGACCGTCCAATTCTCCACCGAACAGGCCGGCTACCAAGCAGCTCTGCAGTCCACTGCTGACATCATCCAGACATCACTGCTCAACTTCCTTCAGGGATGAACGCGACATCTGTATTCACGCGCGGCGCGACCGCGGACGCTGTACGAGAGCCCGATACGGAGACGTATGCAACCTCTCGTTTCGGCCCTGTCGACGTGATCGTCGACAGCATCATCGAGTTCCCCGATGGCCTGATCGGCCTCGGCGGCAGGCGCTACGCGCTGCTCAGCACCGATGCCAAGAGCCCCTTCCTGTGGCTCCAGTCGCTCGATAACGAGGCCGTTGCGCTGCCGGTGACCAACCCGCACCGCTTCTTCGACGAGTTCGTGGTCGAGCTCGCGGACGCGGACGCTGAGAGCCTCGGTTTCGATGACGGATTCCCAGCCGACGTGTACGTGACGGTGACCGCCTCGAGCGTCTCACCGACATCACGGTCAATCTGAAGGCTCCGATCCTGATCCGGGACGGCAAGGGTTACCAGCTGATCAATCAGCATGGGGACGCGGCCGTGAAGGCGCCGCTGTTCCCGGTGACGCCGCCGGCAGCCCCCGCTGCCGTAGCCTGACCCGCTGCATGGCGGTCCTGCGCCTCTGTCGGGGCAGGCCCTAAGCTTCACCCAATGCTGCGTGTGACGCGTCGTGCCGGCGAGCGAGTGATCGTCGGCGGTGAGGTGGTGATCGAGGTGCTGGAGGTTCGCGGCGCCACCGTTCGCCTGGGCATCGAGGCACCGCGTTCAGTGTCGATTTACCGCGAAGAGCTGTGGCTCGAGATCAAGCAGGAGAACGAGGCGGCTGCCAACGCGCAGGTCGAGCTGCCGACGTTGCCTGAGAGTCTCATCGACGAGCCGAAATAGGGTTTCGCAATGAACATGAACCCCGAGGGATGAGCCAACCGAGCTCGAAACGGCGAACGCGCAAAGCGCGCGGCGGGACTCCCAGAGCAGTGCCATCGACCCGGCGCGTGCAACGCGCCGACCGCGAGCGTCAGGGTAGGGCCATGGAGGCACGCTCCGACCGCACGCTCGGCACGGTCGGCGAGCGCCCGGCGGGGATCTTCGGCGGTGTACCCGTATCTGAGGTCGCGATCTTCGCCGGGCTGATCCTGCTGGTCGTCGGGATGATCAAACATGGCGGCGCGGCGCTGGAGGTCGGGATCATCGTGATGGCGCTGGGGGTCACGGAGGTAACCGCGCGAGAGCATTTCTCCGGCTTCCGCTCGCATGCGACGCTGCTGGCGTTGATGCCGGCGGTGATCGTGGAGGCGGCCTACGCGCTCGTCGTCGGCGTTCCGAGCAGCGGATCCTGCTGGTGGTGCCGGCGATCCCGATCTTCGCGCTCTGCTACTGGCTGCTACGCCGACACTTCCGCGTCGCCCGGCACGCGCGGGTCGTCGGGCATCAGTGATCTGCGTCGGTCCGGCCGGGGAGCGCCTGCGGGAGTCGTTGGCAGCTCGAGCGTGAAGACGGCGCCGCCGTCGACGGCGTTGGCGACCTTGATCGCGCCCTGGTGCTGGGCGGCGGTCTGGTGCACGATCGCAAGACCCAGGCCGCTTCCCTGGCGCGCGCGGGAGTTCGCGCCCCGGTAGAAGCGATCGAAGACGTGTGGCAGGTCGGCCTCGGCGATGCCGTCACCGTGGTCACGCACGGTGACGCCGCGTGAGTCGACCGTCACCTCGACCGGGCCGCCGTGTCCGGCATGCAGCGCGGCATTGTCCAGCAGGTTGTTGATCGCGCGGGTCAGCCGGTCGGCGTCGCCCTGAACCATGACGGGGGCGAGGTCCTCCGTGAATTGGACCTGTGGGGTGTTGCGGCGCGCGCGGTCGAGCGCCTCCTCGGTCAACAGGTCCAGGCGGAGTTCCTCGATGTTCTTCGGCGGCGTGTCCCCGCGGGCCACCTCGATCAGATCCGAGACCAGGGTGCTGAGCTCCTCGCTCTGCTCGACGACGTCAGTGAGCAGGCGGTGCGGTCCTCGTCGTCCAGCTCAGCGCCTGACAGCAGCACCTCGATGTTGGTGCGCAGGCTGGTGACAGGCGTGCGCAGCTCGTGCGACGCGTCCGCGACCAGCTGCCGCTGGGCCGTGACCGAGGCGTCCAGCTGGTCGCGCGAGATCTCGAGCCGCTCGAGCATCTCGTTGAAGCGGGTGGCGAGCTGGCCGACCTCATCGTCCTCGTGGACCTTCAGGCGCATGCTCAGGTCATTGTTCTCGCCGATCAGCTCGGCAGTGGCGGTGACCTCGGCCAAGGGGCGGAGTACGCGGCGAGTGGCCATGCGGGCGAGACCAGCGGCGAGGCCGACCACGAGCAGAAACACCAACGTCAGCATCCAGCGCAGCGTCCCCAGGACGCTGGTGACGCTGTTCAGGGGTTGAGCCAGTTCGAATGCCGCCGACACCGGGGTCGCATTCACCGGGTTGACGGTTATGCCGAACACGTACATTCGCATCTGGACGCCGTCGACGGTCACCGTGACAGCTGCTGGCCGACGGTACCCGCAGCCACTGCTTGCTCGAGCGCTCCGCTCGGGAGCTTCACGTTGGATAGAGACTGGGTCGAATACGGTGACCCGTTGGGGAATACCAGCTGCTCGTACGCTGGGGCGCCATTCTTCGGCGAGCCCTGCGGGAACAGATGGTGCTCGATCAGGTGGCCGGACGCGAGGATCGTCGCGGCCTGCGCGCGCAGCGAATTATCGACCTGGCTCAGCAGCGGCTGCGAACCGCGAAGTAGGAGATGAGAATCGCGATCGCCACGGCGACCGCCACCGCCGAGGCAGCGATGATGCTTATGCGTCTACGCAGCGGCATGGCCCAGCCTCAGTCTCGCAGGACGTACCCGATGCCCCGCACCGTATGCAGCAGGCGCGGCTCGCCGCCCTCCTCGGTCTTGCGTCGCAGGTAGCCGATGTATACGCCGAGCGCGTTCGAGGTCGGGCCGAAGTCGTAGCCCCAGACGTTCTCGAAGATCGTCGAGCGGGTCAGCACCTGACGCGGGTGCTTCATGAACAGCTCGAGCAGCAGGAACTCCGTCTTTGAGAGCTCGACCAGGCGATCGCCGCGATACACCTCGTGCGCCACCGGATCGAGCACCAGATCGGCGAACCGCAGCGTCTCGGCGGCGTCACCGTCGTCGCCGCTGCGCCGCAGCAGCGCGCGCAGGCGCGCCTGCAACTCACGCAGGGCAAACGGCTTGACCAGGTAGTCGTCGGCGCCGACGTCGAGCCCCATCACGCGGTCGTCGATCGCGTCGCGGGCCGTGAGCATCAGCACCGGCGTCTTGTCGCCCGCCGCGCGCATCCGCCGGCAGACCTCGAGTCCGTCGACTCCCGGCATCATCACATCGAGCACCACGGCGTCGACCGGCCGCTCGGCGAGACGATCGAGTGCCTCCTCGCCGTCCTCGGCGAGCTCAACCTCGTACTTGTCGAGCCGCAGTGCCCGCTCAAGCGCCCGTCGCACGGCAGGCTCGTCATCCACAACAAGTATCTGTGTCATTGAGCTAGATCATCGGAAGTCCGTGTGAATGTTTCCGAAGAAGCTGACGCGGATCAAATAAGAGGCTGACACAGATCAGACGAGCGGACGAAAGCTCCCGCCGTGGAAGATCAAGGCGCCCCGGTCCTGCAGGCCGCTCAGCGCCTGCACGTCACCCAGCACGAGCCAGTGATCGCCGCCCTCGTAGCGGTCGAAGATGCGGCAGTCGATCCAGGCAGCCACTTCGTCCAGCAGCGGCGCTCCGGTCGTCGGCGCCGGCGACCACGCGATCCCTGCGAACTTATCGCCGCCGGAGACCGCGAACCGGCGTGCGAGCTCCTCCTGCCCGTCCGCCAGGACGTTGGCGCAGAAGACACCGCCGGCCTCGATTGCGGGCCAGCTCGTCGATGTCTTGGAGACGCTGACCGCCACGAGCGGTGGTTCCAGCGAAACCGACATGAATGACCCGACCACCAGGCCGCTCGGGTGCTCCGGGTCACCGCCGGTGATGATCACGACGCCGGTTGGCAGGCGTCCCAGCACGGAACGGAAGTTCGCTGAGTGCGGCTTGGTCAGCTCGGAGGGATCGGACACGATTTGAGGCTACCTAAGGGCTCGACGGAAGTCCCATCCACACCAGCAGCGGCGCGTGATCCGACGGCTTGAAGCCCTTGCGGAAGTCACGATCGATCCCGCAGGCCATCAACCCGTCGGCCATCTCGCTGCCGACCAGCGCGAGGTCGATCCGCATCCCGAGGTTCTTGTGGAAGTTGCCGGCGCGGTAATCCCACCAGGTGAACTGCTGCTCGTCGGGGTGTAGGTAGCGGAATGCATCGACCAGCGATCCGTCGCGCTCGATCGTCTGGAGCGCACGCCGCTCGGGCTCGCTGACATGGGTCGAACCGATGTAGGCCGCCGGGTCGTAGACGTCCGCGTCAGCCGGCGCGACGTTCATGTCGCCGCCGATCACCAGGCCGAGATTCTCCTGGCGGATGGCCGCGGCCCGCTTGGCCGCGGCCTCCATGAACTCGAGCTTGCGCGGGAACTCGGGGCTGTCGAGCGTCCGGCCGTTGGGCACGTAGGTGCTGGCGAAGCGGATGCCCGAGACGGTCGCCTCGCACCAGCGCGCCTCGGTCGGCACGGTGTCACCGGGCAGGCTCAGGAGTGGAAGGTCCGGCGCCAGCGGGCGCCGGACAAGCAATGCGACACCCGCCCACTGCCCGCCTGAGTGGTGGACGACGTCATACCCGGCCTGATCGAGCTCGGTCACCGGGAAGTTGTCAACGCGTGCATTTCGTCTCCTGGAGCGCGACGACGTCCGGCTGGTGCGCCTCCAGCAGTTCGAGAACCCGCGGCAGGCGCGCGCGGAGCGAGTTCACATTCCACGTTACGAACAGCACGCGGGGAGCTTAGGCGCTGTCTCGGCAGCCAGACGACACGTTCACGAGACCGCATCCGGAGCAAAACGCCTAGGATCATGCCTCCGATGGACCAGATCCAAATGCGCAACCGTCTGCTCGTCGCCACCGGCATGTGGCGCGAGGCCACCGGCGAGCCACTCCCGAAGATGCCGCCTGGCGATCCGGCCTCCCAGATCGAACAGTTCGAGCTGCGGCTGGTCGACCGGCTATGGGAGCTCGCGACCCCCGAGACCGCGCGTGAGATCGCTGACCGCACCTGGGATCTCGTGCACGACCGGCCGGACTCGGATGTCGTCAAGAAGCGCGTGGTCGAGTGCCATGAGGCGCTCGCCCGCATGACGCACCTGGGCGACTAAGCCCGTGTCGAGAGGGCTCTAGCCGATCTGCGGCTCGAGCCCGTCGGCGAGCGCGGCCGCTTCCTGCTCGGCGCGCGCCGGGGGCCTGAGGCCGACGGCGGCGTAGGCGTCCGGCATGTCGAGCGTCTCGCGCTCGAGCAGCGCATTGACCAGGTCGTCCAGCTGTGAGCGGTGCTCACGCAGCAGCGTGAGAACTTCACGGTGAGCCTCCTCGACGATCCGGTGGACCTCCTCGTCGACCAGTTGCTGCGTCTTCTCCGAGGTCTCGGAGACGCCGGGCAGCAGCATGCTCTGGCCATCCTGCGGAAGCACGGCTATCGGCCCGATCGCGGCGCTCATGCCCCAGCGACCCACCATGAAGCGTGCGATCCGCGTGAGATGCTGGATGTCTGACTCGGCGCCGGTGGTCAGATCGCCGAAGACGATCTCCTCCGCGCAGCGCCCGCCGAGCGCGACCTTGATCTGAGCGTTCAGGTGGCGCTGGTCCATGTTGAACCGGTCGGCGTCGGGCGCCGAGAAGGTGACGCCGAGCGCCTGGCCGCGCGGGATGATCGAGACCTTGCGCACCGGATCGGCGCCGGGGGTGAGCATCCCGACGACCGCGTGGCCGGCCTCGTGGTAGGCCGTCCGGCGCCGGTCCTCGTCGGTGATCACGACGCTGCGCGCCGCGCCGAGCACGATCCGCTCGAGCGCATCGGTGAAGTCCTGCTGGTTGACCACCGGGTGGCTGCGCTTGGCGGCGAGCAGCGCGGCCTCGTTACAGAGGTTCGCGAGGTCCGCGCCCACCATCCCCGGGGTCGTCGACGCGATCTGTCCGAGGTCGACCTCGGGGTCCAGCGGCACCGAGCGCGTGTGCACCCTGAGGATCGCCTCGCGGCCGACTCGGTCCGGTGGCTGCACGGCCACGCGGCGGTCGAAGCGGCCCGGTCGCAGCAGCGCCTGATCGAGGATCTCGGGCCGGTTGGTGGCGCCCAGCACGATCACGCCCGTGCGCGCGTCGAAGCCGTCCATCTCGGTCAGGATCTGGTTGAGCGTCTGCTCGCGCTCGTCGTGCCCGCCGCCGATGTTCGGACCCGCCGACGAGCGCGAGCGGCCGACGGCATCGAGCTCGTCGACGAAGATGATCGCGGGGGCTGCCTCCTTGGCCTGGTTGAACAGGTCGCGCACGCGCGAGGCGCCGACGCCGACGATCATCTCGACGAACTCGGACGCCGACATCTGGAAGAACGGCACGCCGGCCTCGCCCGCGACCGCCCGGGCCAACAGCGTCTTGCCCGTGCCCGGAAGTCCGCTGAGCAGGACTCCGCGCGGGATCTTGGCCCCCAGGGCGAGGTACTTATCCGGGTTTCGGAGGAAGTCGACGATCTCATAGAGCTCGTCCTTGGCCTCGTCGATGCCTGCGACGTCGTTGAAGGTCACAGGTAGTTCGGCCCCCTCGACGCGCCGGGCGCGCGAGCGACCGAACGACATCAGCCCCCGGCGCCGCCTGCCGAGGCGGCGCGGCGCATGATCCAGAAGAAGAGCAGGACGAACAGCAGCGTTGGGCCGAACCCGAACAGGATGCTCTCGATCAGCGATGCGCCCTGGTTGGGGTTCTTGGCGTTGATCGTCGGGACCTTGTCGAGCAGCAGCTTCTTGAGCGCCTGGTCGTTGGCGAAGACCGACGGAATCTGGGTCGAGAAGTTCTTGGCGGGCGCCGAACCCTGGTAACGGATCGCCGTCTTGAACGTTCCCTGGTAGGCGAGCGACGTGCTGGAGATCGTCGCGACGTTCCCGTCCTTCAGCTGCGTGAGGAAGGTCGGTTTGTAGGGGATCCGCACGGTGTTCGGGCTGAGCGCCGCCGATGAGACCCAGAGGTTGATCGCGAGCAGGACGCCGACGATGACCGCCAGCACCACCCATTGGCTGCGCGGACCATCGACCGGGCCCGCCCGATCCGGGCCCGCCCGGCCCGGAGCGCATGCTGCTGGTGGGCGGCCGATTACCCGGCGGCTGAGGCCCGCGCCAGGTCGGCGACTGCCCCTGTGGGCCGTTCGGCCGCGGGCGGTTGTCCTGCTGGCCGCCCGGCTGCAGCCGGCTCCCTGCTTGGCCGGGCCGCAGCCAGCTGCCCTGCTGGCGAGCGGGCGGACGACGCGGGTTCTGCTGATCAGCCATCCACGCTCATTGTCGCAAGCGCACGACTCGTTTCCGGGGAGATGACGTCGCGGCGGCGTCCGGATCTCGGTGCTGGCGCTCATCGCTGCTCAGATCGACTCGATCCGCGACCTGAAGGAGTCGGCGCCCTCGACCGTCGCACCCGCGGCGTAGGCGCGCTCGACGAGCGCCCGGTCAGAGGTGACGACCCGGACCGCGCGGGGCTGTGCATCGGCCTTCAGCAGGCGCACGATCTCATCGTCGGCGGCGTTCGCCTTGGGCTTCGGCGCGTGCTTGACCTCGATCACGGTGGAGCGGATCGGCGGCGAGGGTTGGCGCTCGAAGACCACGATTACGTCCTCGCCCTCGGCTGCCGCCCAGCGCTCGAGCAGATCGACCAGCTTGAGCATCGCGGCATCGCGATCCCGCCACCATTTGTCAGGACGCGTCCCGATCACATTCATGCCATCCACGAGCCAGCGCATGGGTATTATTCTGCCCAACGCGCGTACGTATGCATGTGCCCGGGTCTGCATACATTCCCGCTAGCTCAAAGGCGTTGTGAACAACCCGTAAATCGGGGGGTTCGGTGCTCGTATCGATCGTCGATGCGTGATAGCGTCCGCCCATGTACGGTCGTCGGCAACGGCGACATAGAGTAGGTGCAGGCACCGGTGGTCGGGAGAGACGTCCTCCTGGTTGAAGCACTGATATCTGGAGGGAATCTCCATATGCCAACAGGAACAGTCAAGTGGTTCAGCGACGAGAAGGGCTTCGGCTTCATCACGCCCGATGAGGGCAGCCGCGACCTTTTCGTTCACCACACGTCGATCACCGCGGACGGCTATCGCTCGCTCTCAGAGGGTGCCAAGGTCTCCTATGAGGAAGAGGCCGGACCCAAGGGCCCCAAGGCGATCAACGTCAACAAGCTCTAGCGCCTCTAGATAGAGGCTTTGCTCTCGGGTCGCGCCCGGTTCAGTCCGGCGCGACCCGAGGCGTTAAGCCGGCCGCGTCACAGGACGAGTCAGAGGACGTGACCGTCAGCCGGTTCCATCTCGAGCCCGGCGACTTCCCACGTCGAGCATGCCGCCGCTCATGTTGTGGGCGTCATAGCCCGCCTGTAACAGGGCCTCGGTCGCCATCGCCGAGCGGGCGCCGGAGCGGCAGTAGAGGATCACGGGTCTGTCGCGGTCGATCGTGGCTGCCTGCTCCGCCAGATCCGCGAGCTCGATCAGGCGGCTTCCGGCGATGTGGCCGGCCTGATGCTCGTCCTCCTGGCGGACGTCGATCAGCTGCACGTCCTCGTCGGAAAGCAGCTGCCAGACCTGCCTGGGGGTGTAGTCGTCGCTCACGGCCAAGAAGGCTACTTCAGCTTCCCGTGGGAGCTGCCGATGAACGTATGAAACGAAAACTTCTGCAGCCGATGGCATTCAGTGTTGACGTACTGTTATGCTGCCGCCAGCACACCCAGCCGAGTCCTGTTTCGTCAAGGCGAACGGGAGCGGGGGAACCCAGTTGTTGAGTCGCAATAGCGGCTCTTGGGGCGAATCGCCACATGGATCGTGGCGTAGCGCGACCTCTTTCAGCGCGAGCCCGACAGCTAACCCCGTAGGCGCAAGAAAGAGAAAGGGTTGGTTTGTCGTATTCGAAAGCTGTGACCGGTTGGCGCCGACTTGCAGCTACCTCCATCCTGTTCTTCGCTGTAACGGCTGGGCCGGCCGCTGCTGCAGGAGGATCGGGAGGCTCGGGCGGGTCGGGACTTGGTGGCACCACCACCACGACCACCCCCACGACGCCCACCACCACCACGCCAACATCGCACGGCTTTCACGCCGCCGACCACTACCAAGACCTCATCATCGTCGTCCCGCGTCCTGGGCAGCCGCATGCTCTCGCTTGGCATGCAGGGCTCCGATGTCCTGGTCCTGCAGCGCGATCTGGCGGCCCTCAGTTTCAAAGTTCCCGCCTCGGGCCGTTTCAATCAGGTAACCCTCCAACATCTCAAGGCGTTCCAGCGCCGATACGGCCTGACCGTCGACGGTATTGCCGGTCCGACCACGATCACCGAGCTCAAGCGGCTGCTCAACCGCAAGCTGCACATCACCGAGAGCGCGTTCGCGGCCAAGGAACTGGCCAACGGCACCGCGGTGACCGCAACCCAATCCAATGCGCCGCTGCCTGCCGGAGACTCCGGCCTGACCGGCGGCGTTGGCCTCGGCGGCACCACGACCGGTACGACGAGCACCGGCACGCAGAGCTCGCCTGAGGCGAACGCAACGCTGCTCGACGGACTCGCTGATCCCTGCAGCCGGTACACCGCAGGCGATCGTGACGATGCTCGATGCCGCCAACAAGATCGCGTTCGACCCCTACATCTATGGCGGTGGCCATGCCTCGTTCACCGCCGCCGGCTACGACTGCTCCGGTTCGGTCAGCTACGTCCTGCACGCAGGCGGTCTGCTGGCATCGCCGCTCGATTCCGAGCAGTTCCTGAAGTACGGGCTTGCCGGCAAGGGCAACTGGATCACGATCTACACCAACGGCCCGACCCATGCATACATGGAGATTGCCGGCGTGTGGTTCGACACCGCAGCCCAGACGGCGCTGAACGGTAACGACCGCTGGTCGCTCACGCGGATTGCCGAACCGGGCTACGGAAAGTTCGTCGCCCGCCACCCCGCCGGCTGGTAGCCGCGCCGGACAGCAATGAGAATCAGGTCGCCCGGGGGTCCTAACGGCCCTCGGGCGATTGTCTTTGTGACCCCGGTTTGTGCGTCTTTTGCCGGGCGCCCGCGGGTGTCGCGGGGGTAGGATTGATCGAGTGTCAGCGCTGATCGATCTCTACACCGTCCCGCAGGAGTATCTGGACTTCCGGGACACAATCCGCCAGATCGCCCGGGACAGGATCGCGCCACGCGCGGGCGAGATGGATGAGAAGGCGGCGTACCCTCACGACCTGCGCCAGCTGCTGGCCGACCAGGACATCCTCGGGCTCCCGTTCGAGGAGGAGCACGGCGGCACCGGTACCGGCACGCTGATGCTGAACATGGCGGTCGAGGAGATCGCCAAGGCCGACGCCTCGACGGCGCTGATCCTGATGATCCAGGAGCTGGGGACGCTGCCGATCAAGCTCCATGGCTCCGAGGAGCTCAAGGCCAGGTTCCTGCCGCGCTGCGCCACCGGCGAGTGGTCGCCGGCGTTTGCGCTGTCGGAGGCCGAGGCGGGCTCCGATCCCGGCGGGATGATCACGACCGCACGGCAGGACGGCGACGACTGGGTGATCAATGGTTCCAAGGCGTGGATCACCAACAGCGGCATCGCAGACTTCTATTGCGTGTTTGCCGTGACCGATCGTGAGGCGGGCCACTCACACGGCATCACCGCGTTTGTCATCGAGGCCGACCGTCCCGGCTTCAGCGTCGGCAAGCTCGAGCACAAACTCGGGATCCGCGCCTCACCGACAGGCTCGCCGGTGTTCGAGGACGTGCGCGTGCCGGCCGCGAACGTGATTGGTGAGGTGGGTAGGGGCTTCAAGGTGGCGATGAGCACGCTCGACCGCTCGCGTCTCGGGGTTGCGGCCCAGGCGCTGGGAATCGCCCAGGGCGCCACTGACTACGCCGCCGAATACGCGCGCGAGCGCAAGGCCTTCGGGCAGCCGATCAACAACTTCCAGGCGATCCAGTTCAAGCTCGCCGATATGGAGACGAAGTGCGCCGCCGGTCGCGAGCTGCTCTATCAGGCCTGCTGCAAGGTCGACCGCGGCGACGCGGACTTCGGTAAGTACTCGGCGATGGCGAAGCTGTTCTGCTCCGATGCCGCCATGGAGGTGACGGTCGAGGCCGTTCAGATTCTGGGCGGCTACGGTTATGTAACCGAGTATCCGGTTGAGCGAATGATGCGCGACGCGAAGATCACACAGATTTATGAGGGCACGAACGAGATCCAGCGCCTGGTGATCGCGAGGACGTTGCGATAGCGATGACCCGAGCGCCCACGAGCACCCGCCGGATCATCCTCTCCGCCCTCGCTGCGCTCGTATCGGGCTTCGGCATCTTCGCGCTGGTGACCGGGTTTGCCGCGAGCGGCCTGCTGCGGGCGGTCGAGCTCGGCGCGGTGATCGTGCTCGGCGGGGCGCTCGTGACCAGCGTGATCGTGCTGTCGCTGGTGCACTTCGCAAACTGGGAGTCGCCCGCCTCCGAGGACGACTTCGAGCTGCTCGTGCAGCGCGCCGAGAGGCTTGCCTCCGAGGACCCCTGGGAGATCGATGACTACGGCGA
Source organism: uncultured Actinomycetota bacterium (assembly GCA_963818135.1). Lineage (GTDB taxonomy): Bacteria > Actinomycetota > Thermoleophilia > Solirubrobacterales > Solirubrobacteraceae > Palsa-465. The sequence goes on along the minus strand of CAWFRF010000019.1, from coordinate 6,076 downwards.
GTTCGGTGACACCGAGGAGTACGACGCGCTCCGGCTCGACAGCGACGAGGACTTCAAGGCCCTCGTGCGCTCGGCGATCGACGAGCTGCCGCTCGAGTTCCACCGCGCGCTGGAGCACGTCGCGGTCGTCGTCTCAGACGGCGGCGCCACCGTGCGTACCGGTCGCGGCCGTCGCGGCGCGTACGGCCTCTACCAGGGCGACACGATCGTGCAGAACTACTTCCACGACCGCATCGTGATCTTCCGCGACACGCTGATGCGCGACTTCGGCCACGATCCGGAGCTGCTGCGCGAGCAGGTCACCCGCACTCTGCGCCACGAGCTGGCCCACCACCTCGGTTGGAACGAGCGCGGCGTGGGCGGCCTGGGTCTTTAGAGCCGGTACCGCAGGAACAGCGTGCCGTCGCGCTCGAGCGCGCCGATCAGCTTTACATCAGCGGGTGCCTCCGGCGGTGGTCCGCTGACCACCGCCGGTCCTGACGCTCCCCCTACAAGCGTTGGCGCGAGCGTCAGGAAGAGCTCGTCGACCAGCCGCCGCGCGCAGGAGCGCCCCGAACAGGGTCGGGCCACCCTCGCAGACCAGTGTCTCGACGCCGTGATCGCGCCGGAGCGTGTGTAGGACGGCGTCCAGCGGGACGCCGTCCCCTTCGAACACCAGCACCCGATCCGGTGCGTCGGCGAACAGCGGTATCTCGCGCGGGACGCGGCCGCTGCGACTGACGGTGACGGCGAACGGCTCCGCCGCTCGCCCGGCAGCGATTCGGCGTTGCCGGCGTTCTGCCGCGGGAAGCATGCGCTTGTAGTGCTCGGCGGCGAGCGTGTTCGGTCCCCACGAGCACCGCGTCGACACGCTCGCGCAGCGCGTAGAAGAGTTGGCGGTCGGCGGGGTCTGAGAGTTTGCGCGACTGCTCGTCGATGGTTGTGTGTCCATCGACGCTGGCGACGAAGTTGGCGATCACGTAGGGCCGCTCGGCCGGCGGGCTGAGCTCGAGCGAGTCGGCGTAGCCCAGGGCATCGATTTCCGAGCCCTGCGGCAGCAGGCGGCGGTACAGCACCGGTTCCACGGGGCCGAACGGTAGCCTGCTCGCCATGGAACCTATCGAGTCGACGAAACCGGATCGCAACCTGGCGCTCGAGTTGGTGCGCGTGACAGAGGCCGCAGCGCTGGCCTCGGCCCGCCAGATCGGGCGTGGGGACAAGGAGGCGGCCGACCAGGCCGCCGTGGACGCGATGCGGCACGTGCTCGACACCGTGTCGATGGACGGCGTCGTCGTCATCGGCGAGGGCGAGAAGGACGAGGCTCCGATGCTCTACAACGGCGAGCACATCGGCGATGGGACGCCGCCGCTCGTGGACATCGCCGTGGATCCGCTCGAGGGCACGCGGCTGGCGGCCTCGGGTATGCCGAGCGCGCTGACCGTGATCGCACTTGCCGAGCGCGGCGCGATGTTCGACCCGGGCCCGTGCGTCTACATGGAGAAGCTCGCGGGCGGACCGGACATCGTGGACCTGTTGGATTTGGAGCGACCGCTACCGGAGACGCTGCAGCTGATCGCCGATCGCCGCGGCAAGAGCATCCGTGACGTGATCGTGGTCATGCTCGACCGCCCGCGCCACCACGAGCAGATGGCTGCGGTGCGCGAGGCCGGCGCGCGTACCCGCCTGATCGTCGATGGCGACGTCTCCGCGTCGCTGCTGGCTGTATCCGACAATTCTCCCGTTGACGTCCTGTGGGGCATCGGAGGGACGCCGGAGGGCGTGATCTCAGCATCCGCGATCAAGTGCCTGGGCGGGCAGATCCTCGGGCGGCTGTGGCCGCGCGACCAGGTGGAGCGACAGCTCGCGGTCGATGCCGGCTATGAGCTCGACCGGGTTCTGACCAAGGACGATCTGGTTCGCGGTGATCACGTGTTCTTCGCGGCGACCGGCGTGACCGACGGCGACGTGCTCCAGGGCGTGCGCTACCAGCCCGGCGGCAAGGCGACCACCGAGTCGCTGGTGATGCGCACGCGGTCCGGCACGGTGCGGCGGCATCAGCGCCCGCCATGACCGCGCGAAGCTGCGAGAGCTGAACGCGGGCTTCGACATCTGAGGCAGCCTGTCAGGCGGTCAGTGGCGGCGGTGGCGGAAGCGCCGAACCTTCGACTCGGCCAGTTCCAGCCGCGCCAGCGAGCGCAGGAAGGCGTGTGTGACCAGCACGTGCACGAACGACTGCGTGGCCTCGTAGACCGGTGTGCCGAGCCGCGAGGCGATCGCCGGGTAGAAGTTCGCGACCTCGACGTCGATGTCGAGCTTGGCCGGGTCGCTGGCCACGTCTCGCGACGCACACGGATCGACAGGAACCCCGAGCCATGGCCGGCGTGCGAGACCAGCAGTCCGTCGCGGATCGGCCAGGTGAGGCTCCCGTGGTCGGGCTCGACCACGTACTGCGGCCGGTCGAAGCGCAGCAGCGTGAACGGTTCGGTCACCAGCACCACCGAGCGCTGGTCCTCGGTGTAGATCACGCGGATCAGGCCCAGGGTCACGCGCGTGAGAAACAGCCAGTAGGTCCTACCGAGGTTCTCCAGTTGCGCGGGCGTCCAGAGCCGTTCGAGCTCAGCTCGCGGGACCTCGAGGTGCGCGGACTGAATCGAGTGCACGGAGCCGTCCGGTGCGACCGTCGTGGAGTTCCTCGGCGAGACGATCGACGCGCGCCCCGGCAGCTGGCGCCGGCGGCGGTCGCGAAAGAGCAGCCAGGCGAGAAAGGCTCCGATGGTGGCGGCGGCTGCTGCCATATGCCGATTGTGCAACAGCTTCGGCTGGCTGCCGCGGTTCCTTAGCTGGCGTTCAGCTGGCGTTCATCTGGCGGCGGCGTTGGAGCCGGGCGGCGTTGGAGGCTGGCGGCGTTCGAGCCGGCGGCGTTCAGCCGCGCGCCGCGGTTGCAGCCGTCGCGGGAGCGGGCGAGAGCGTGCCGACGGTCACCGTGTCGCTGACATCGAGTGCCTTGGCGGTCGCCATCGTCAGATCCCAGCTTGCGCCGTTGGCGAAGGGGCCGCGGTCAATCACGGGCACCGTGATCTCGCGGCCCTTGTAGAACACGGCAACCCGCGTGCCGCATTTGAGCGTGCGGCTGGCGACCCCGAGCATCGTCCGGGTCAGTCGCTGACCGCAGGCGGTGTGGTGGCCCCAGAAACCCGGCCCATAGATCGTCGCCCGGGCGTTTCTGAAGATCGGGATGGTGACCGGTGCCGTCGCGAGCGCGCCCGACGCCGTCGATGCCGAGACGCTACCCGACAGGCCGCCACCGCCGCTCGTGCTCTGGCTGCCATTCGCCGGCGCGATCCCGGCTGCGAGCACCGCGCGCAGATCCACCTGGGCGCTGGTCGCGGGCGTCCACTGCGCGCTGAACGCGCCTCCCGAACCGATCAACGCCGTTGCGACCTGGGTCCAGATGAGGCCGGCTGGCTTGGCCGACTCGATGTCGATCGACTGACCGGCGTCGCTGGCGGGAGCGTCACCGGTGATCGTCAGCGGGTGGCCCAGCGTGCCCGAGGCAGCAACCGTGAGCGTGATCCCATCGCCACTGGCGTTGACGACACCATGCAGGTGTACGACCTGCGCCGCGCCGCTTTTCGTAGTCGTGGTTGTGCCGGTCGTGGAAGTGGTCGAACCGGAGCCTCCTCCAAGACCGGTACCGCCGCTGCCCCCGCCGCCCGCGTGCGGAGAACGGGCAAGCGCGGCAGTCGGCAACGCGACGAGCGCGCTGCAGAGGATCGGTACGCACGCAAGCCAACGGCGCGTACGACGATACGTGGCTGGGGAGCCCATGAAGTTTCGCTGTGTGAAGTTGTTCCGGCGGCAGTATCTCTTTGCCTACGGGGTGAGCTGACGGGCTCGCGCGTCTTGCGCTACCGATGCGGCATGGCATCAGATTCGCCCCAGCGGCGCCCGGCAAGGCGCCGCAATGGTTCCCCCGCCGACCACCCGCGGACGGGCAGTCGCTCGGCTATGTGAAGGACCAGATTATATGTGCAACGCGGATGTCAAAAACAAGTCGGCTTTTCGCTGATTTGCCCTTTGAAGCCATGAAGGCCGTTTTGTGGCGCCGTTGCAGCGTTTTCTAGGGGCGCGGCAGCCTGGAGAGCGCGATCCGAAGTGCGCGGGCGCCGGCGGTGAGTCCGATCTCGGCGAGTTCTGCGGTCGCCTTGACCACCGTTCCGACCAGTTCGGTGCCGCCTGGAAGGGTGTGGGAGCTGCCCGGCGGCTGCTCCGGTTCGATCGGCGGGGGTGTGGCCGCTGACTCGCGGACCTTGCGTGAGGCCGTCCTGGTCTCCGCCGGCTCTGTTGCGCTGGGCTTGGTCGGCTTTGTTGCCCTGGGCCCGGCGGGCTTTGCTGCCTTGGGCTTGGTGGGCTTTGCTGCCTTGGGCCCGGTCGGCTTGACGGCCGCAGGCGGACTGACGGGCGCCTTCGATTCAGCCGCTACGGCGGGCGTATCAGGCCGTGCGGCGCGCTTTTCGCTGCGGCGGTGGGGCCGGGAATGGGGGAGCGAGCCGAGCACCGAATCGTGTGGTTTCTCGCTCATTGCAGCAATCATCGTATTGACGTATTCCTTGAGATGCCCAGTCGCGGGCTACGCTCTGCTCCTACGCATGCAATATTTCCAAGGCGGCAATTTGGCGCTTAGAAGCGCCGGTCAGGCTTCAGGTCTGAAACCTTCGGGCCGTTTAGTGCGTAAGTAGGTGGCGGGCGAGATAAAATCGCAGCATGGTTGAGTGGGTGGAGTGCGCGCTCCACAAGCCGCGCGGCCACTTTTCGAGCACTCGGGACAGCTCGGGTTGCTGGAAACTCGAAGGAAACGGAACCAGATGTCAGTAGCGGAACTGCAGGAACTCGAAGAGGTCAAGGCTCTCGTCAACCGCGGTCAGCAGCTCGGCGTGCTCACGTTCGCCGAGATCACGGGCGCGATACAGGAGCTGGACCTCGACGAGACGGACCTCGAGGAGCTGCACGGCTTCCTCGAGCGTGCCGAGATTGAGCTTGTTGAAGAGGTCGATCCTGCCATCGCCGAAGCCGAGGTCGAGCGCGCGCCTGATAAGCGCGGTCGGCGCCGGTCGAAGACGGCGCTGGATCTCAAGCCGGACATGACGACGGACTCGCTGCAGCTGTTCCTCAAGGACATTGGCAAGGTACGCCTGTTGACTGCTCAGGAGGAGGTCGATCTCGCCAAGCGGATCGAGCGCGGCGACCTCGACGCCAAGCAGAAGATGGTGGAGTCGAACCTGCGCCTTGTGGTGTCGATCGCCAAGAACTACCGCAACCAGGGACTGCCGTTCCTCGACCTGATCCAGGAGGGAACCCTGGGTCTGGTGCGTGCTGCGGAGAAGTTCGACTACCGCAAGGGCTTCAAGTTCTCCACCTATGCGACCTGGTGGATCCGCCAGGCGATCGCGCGTGCCCTGGCTGACAAGGCCCGCACGATCCGTATCCCTGTGCACGTCGTCGAGAAGCTGAACAAGATCGGCCGCGCCGAGCGCAAGCTCGTCACGGAGCTCGGTCGTGAGCCCACGGCGGAGGAAATCGCCGAGGTCACCGGCATCGAGCCGGAAGAGGTCGAGTCGATCAAGCGCTCCGCACAGGCCCCCGTCTCCCTGGAGAAGCCGGTCGGTGACGAGGAGGAGTCCGAGTTCGGCCAGTTCATCGCCGACGAGCGGGCCGAGTCACCGTACGAGCGGGCCGCCGAGATCCTCACCAAGGAGGCGTTGCGCGAGGCGCTCGAGAACCTCAGCTACCGCGAGCGTCGCGTGCTCGAACTGCGCTACGGCCTCGGTGGCGAGCATCCGCGGACGCTCGACGAGGTCGGCCGCACGTTCAACGTGACCCGTGAGCGGATCCGGCAGATCGAGAATCAGTCGCTCAAGAAGCTGCAGTCTCTGGCTGAAGCCCAGAAGCTGCGCGACGTCGCATAACAGCGTCGGCATATTCGTTTCGTGAGGGGGCGGGTCCGTTGAGGACCCGCCCCCTCACGCGTTTAAGCGCTAGTTGCGACTAATTCGCGGTGGTAGGGGGGTAACGGATGGTCGCTCGCGCCTCGATTAAG
>CAWFRF010000018.1:0-382083 GCA_963818135.1 uncultured Actinomycetota bacterium | reverse complement strand
CTGAGATCGCCCTCTGCCAGCAGGGCGCGCGAAGCTGACGGACTGGCCGCGGATCGTCGGCTGTACGGCGCGTTCGCCGAATGATGTCCTCACCGGTGGTGCAGCTCAACCGCGCAGTCGCGGTGGCGATGGCCGGAGACCTCGACGGCGGACTCGCGCTGGTCGGCGAGCTCGTCCAGCGGGACGAGCTCGCGGCTATCACCTGCTCCACGCGACCCGCGCAGACCTGCTGCGGCGCCGCGGTGATGTGCTCGAGGCCAGGGCCGAGTACGAGCGCGCTCTCGCACTTGCGCCAGCGCGAGGCGCAGCGCGGTTCCTGCGCGGCCGATCAACGACCCATCCTTAGCGACTGGCCGTGTTGCAGGCCCTGGCGGCTGTCTGAACCTTCGAATCGTTGGGTTGTAGGGGCCGCCGCCCTGCTCGATCCCCCCACGGCGGGAACTGCGGGGTCGGCCCACTGCTTGAGCCATGGCGGCGCATGCATTCTGCGAAGGCGATCATCGTCAGCTTCTGTGCTCGGTGATCGCCGGGCGGCCGGACGCCAGACCGAGCGGATCACAGCGCTTTTCGGCGGCTCGAATGCCGGTCCGCTGAACGGGATCCCGGCGATCGTGATGGTGCCGCTGCCCGGTGAGCTGGCGACCGAGTTCCCCCCAAACGAGTCAGGTTCGGGAATTTCTGCACGCCGTGGGCGCGCATGCAGCGGGCGGCTGTGTACTGTTCTCGCACCACCGGTCTTGGAGGCAACCGGCTTAGTGGAGCCGCAGGCCGCCAATCCCATGGCACACGCGAGCGGCCACGAGCATGATGCGTTTCACTCGGCGCCGAGCCTCGCATCTGCCCGGTTACACGGCGGGAACGGCCACCCGGGGATTCGGGCTCATTGTTGAGTGAGCGCCACAGATAGCGGCACGCGAGGGTGCGGTACGGGCGCCACGGCTCGGCGATCCGCTCCATCTCCGCAGGTGGCGGCAGCGCGTCGAGTTCGTAGGCGACCATCATCGCCTTGCGGATCCCGAGGTCGCCGACGGCGAGGATATCGGGGCGATCGAGGTGGAACATCAGGAACATGTGCGCGCTCCATGCGCCGATGCCCTTGACCGCGGTGAGCTCGGCGATCACCTGCTCGTCGGGAGCGTGTCGAGCCGCTCCAGCTCGAGCGAGCCGTCGAGCACGTGCTCGGCCAGCGAGCGCAGGTACGCGACCTTCGCGCGGGAGAGTCCGACGGAGCCGCAGTTCGTCGGGATCGTCGTCAAGGATCTCCTGCCGGGGTCGGCCCGCGCCCGCCGAAGCGGTCGACCAGCCGCCGGTAGATCGCCGCGGCGGCCTTGGTCGAGAGCTGCTGGCCGACGATCGCGCGCACCAGCGCGCCGTAGTGCTCCCTCTGCCCCCCTCGCGGGCGCTCGCTCAGTCCGTCAGGGCCGTAGCGATCGATGATCTCGCGCAGGACCGGGTCGGCGGCCCGCAGGTGTTCTAGCGCGGCCGGGTCGGCGCTCACGCCGAGGCGCGCAGCGCGGTCCCGTCGAGCGCGCCGAGCGCACGCTCGACCGACATCCTCATGCAGGTGAAGGTGGGGGTGTCGCGCAGCGTGTACATGCTCGACTCGGTGGTCCGCAGACGCTGACGAGGTCCAGGAAGTCGGCCGGGTTGTCGGACTCGAAGGCGACGACGAACTCCTGATCATCGAGGCCGAAAGAGTAGGTCGTGTTGAGATCCACGCTCGGAAACTCCTTACCGCCGGCGATGTGTCCTGCATGATCCGCCAGCGTTCCTTGGGATCGAGGTTGTACCAGGCGCGCGTCTTCACGAACGGATAGACGAACAGGTACTTGCCATGCGCGGGCGCACCTCGAGGCGCGACTCGTCCGAGTACTCCGAGGGCTTGGTCATCGCCAGGAACGAGTAGGGATCGTCGACCACTTCATCAGCCCGCTCTGCTGCAGGACGACGTGGAACTCGTGGATCCGTTCGAGGTTCTCGGCCTGCGAGAGGATCATCATGTCGGCGTCGCCGCGCGTGCCGACCAGCGAGAAGGCGCGCAGCAGGTGGTCCTCGCCGAAGTCCTCGCAGGCGGCGATGAACTCGCGCTTGTGCTCCTCACGTTCCTCGTCGGGCAGGCGCCGCCAGGCGGGATCGACGTGCAGGAACGTGTACTTGACGAAGTGACGAGTCGGCATGAGCCCAATGATGCCAGCTGCCGGAATCCCAGGCGGAACATCCGATCGACGCGCATGTGACACGCGGTCACGAGTCGCTATAGTCGCCGGCCATCGTGGCTAAGTCGCCGCCCGTCGCGGGTAGCCTACGGCATCCCACGCTGGCGTTCTGAGGAGAGAGAGATGTTTGGTTGTACCCGTCGTGGACCGGCCGCCGCATTGAGGGATGCGATGCCGGTCCGCGTTGCGGCCCTTGCGGTCGCTTGCCTGCTCGGCCTGTCGCTGCTGTCCGTTTCCGCCGCAAGCGCAGCCGGAACCTCGACGACGTGCCAGCCGTACAGCAGCACGCCGTGCCTGTTCCCGTTCCCGGACAACCGGCTGACCAAGCCGGACCACGGCAGCGCGACGGGCCTGCAGCTGAACCTGCCGCAGGCGGCGATGCCCGTGAACGTCCTGCGCACGCAGGTCAGCGCCGCGCCCTACGACCAGAACGACGGCTTCAGCCCCGGCAGCGCGATCCTCCTGCACATCCCGCAACTCGAAACGCAGGCTGCGCTGAACAAAACGCACGCGGTCGGGCTGCTCAACCTGAGTGCCTACAAAGCGAAGAACGCGCCGATCATGGTGATCGACGAGAAGACCGGCCAGCGCCAGATGATCTACGCGCAGCTCGACGCCAACGCCACGTCGGCGGCGACTCGCAACCTGATGGTCCTGCCGGCCTCCAACTGGCAGGACGGCCACACCTACGTCGTCGTGATGCGCGACCTTCGCAACGCCGGGGGTCATCTGATCAGCGCACCTGCCTGGTTTGAGAAGCTTCGCGACGGCAAGCGCCTCCCCGCGTCCGAGCGCTCGCAGGCAAAGCGCTACGCGACCATCTTCAAGGTGCTCAAGCGCGCGAAGGTCGCCCAGGACAAGACCCTGTTCGCAGCCTGGGACTTCACGGTCGCCTCGACCAAGGAGCTCACCGGCCAGCTGCTCGCGATCCGCAACGCCGCGTTCGGCCAGCTCGGCGACGCCAATCTCGGCGACGGCCAGGTCCAGGGCACTGCGCCTGCATTCAGCTTCGTCCGAATGCCAGCGACACGCCAACGGTCCCCGGTGTCCGGTCGTCACCGGCACCTTCCAGGTTCCGTGCTACCTGCAGACCTGCGGCGACTCCGCCACCACCGGCTTCACCTACACCTCGACCGGGCTGTACGCGACGCCGACGCAGACCCCGGGCAACGTCGGCACGGCGGACTTCGAATGCGCGATCCCGCAGACAGCCACGCCGTCGAACCCCGCGCGGATCGTGCTCTACGGGCACGGCCTGCTCGGCGGCATGGACGAGGTGACGGATACGCCCGCGACTGACCTGGCGACCGGCCACAACATGGTGATCTGCGCCAGCAACTGGTGGGGGCTCGCGGCGCCTGACCAGAACTTCGATACGCAGGCGGTCTCGAATCTGAACCTGTTCCCGATCATGCTCGATCGCCTCCAGCAGGGAGTGCTGAACGCGCTGTTCCTCGGCAGGCTGATGGACAACTCGCAGGGATTTGCGTCCGACCCGCACTTCGAGCAGGACGGCCAATCGCTCCTGAACACCGGCGAGCTCTATTACGACGGCAACAGCCAGGGCGGGATCTTCGGCGGGATCACCGCCGCCGTCTCACCCGACATCCGCCGTGCCGTGCTCGGCGTGACCGGCGAGGACTACTCCAACGCCCTGGTCCAGCGCTCGACCGATTTCGGCTCACCCAACACCGTCGGCTCCTTCTCGTGGCTGCTGTGGAACCAGTACGCCGACAACAACTCCGCTCGCTACACGATCACGCTCGACCTGATGGACCAGCTCTGGGATCGCGCCGATCCGATCGGTTACGCGGAGGGCCTCGGCGCGCACCCGTTCGCTGACACGCCGTCGCACTCGGTGCTGATGGACATCGCCTACGGCGACCACCAGGTCAGCATGTATGCCGGAGCCGCCGAGGCGCGCTCGATCGGTGCCGACGCATACGAGCCCGGCGGCACGCCGGCCTCCGCGTTGACCCCAGGGCGGCGGTCGTACGGCCAACGCAAACCTGTTCTACGGGCTCAAGCCGGTGCCGACCAGCGGCAGCTACACCGGCTCGGCTATCGAGGTCTGGGACAGCGGTCCCGGTCACACGCAGAACCCGCCGGTCGGCAACCTTGCCCCGGCAGACACGGCCACGAACGTCGATCCGCACGAGGATCCGCGGCTCACACCGGCTGCGCAGCAGCAGATCTCGGACTTCCTGGAACCGAGCGGAACGTTCGTCAGCACCTGCGCCGGTCAGCCCTGCCACAGCTACGACTACACGCCCTGATCGTCTGAGTGCAGCTGCCACCCCGCTTGGTGGCAAGCTCTGGTAAGGGGGTCGTCCAGCGGGACGGCCCCCTGACCACAGACGCATTCCGCAGAAAACCGGATCCCTCCGAGTACTCAGTCAGTAGGATTGCGGGATGCGGATCGCGCTGGTGTCCCCGTACTCGTGGTCCTACCCCGGGGGCGTGACGAGGCACATCGAGGCACTTGCCGAGCAGTACCTCGCGGCCGGGCACGATGTGCGCGTGCTCGCGCCGCACGACCCTGCCGATTCCACGTCGGCCGTGATGCATCGCGGCGCGAAGCCGCAGCAGCTGTCCGAGCCCGACTACCTGGTGCCGCTCGGTCGCACGGTCGGTTTCCACGCGAATGGCGCGGTATCGAATCTTCTGATCGGCCCCGCGCGGGATGACGAGGCTGTCCCGCGAACTCGGAAGCGGACGCTATGACGTCGCCCACATCCACGAGCCCGTCGCGCCGATGGTCGGTTGGGTGGCGACGCTGCCGTTCGGTGTGCCGCTGGTCGGAACCTTCCACTCGTACTCGACCAAGCGCCTGCCCAACGTGATCGCCAACGGCTTCGGCGCGACGCAGGTGATGAACCGCCTGCGCGTGCGGATCGCGGTTTCCGAGGCAGCCGCATGGACCGGGCGGCGATGGTTCGGCGGCCGTTACCGGGTGATCCCCAACGGGGTCAACCTCGACCAGGAAGCGCTCGATCAGGCGCTCCGGAGCCGACCGCGATGACGACGTGCTGCGCATCCTGTTCGTCGGGCAGGCGGTCGAGCGCAAGGGGCTTGCCGCTGCTGCTGCGCGCGTTCGAGGCGCTGCGCGAGCACGTGCCCACGGAGCTGACCGTGATCGGGCCCAGTGAGGCCGAGCTCGCGCCGTTGCTGATGGACGCTGCGCGGTGTGCGGGCGCTCGGCAAGGTCGATGACGCGACCAAGCACCGGGAACTGCTTGTCGCCGACGTGCTCGCTGCGCCGTCGCTCGGCGGCGAGAGCTTCGGCATGGTGCTGACCGAGGCATTCGCCTCAGGGACGACCGTCGTCGCCTCGGACATCGCCGGCTACCGTGACGTCGTCACGTGATGGGGTCGACGGTCTGCTGGTGCCGCCTGGCGATGCGCAGACGCTCGCCGAGACCCTGCGCGATCTTTACCACGAGCCTGAGCGTCGGCGCCAGCTCGCTCAGAGCGCCGCCGACAGCGTGCAGCGCTTCGCCTGGAAGCACGTTGCGCTCGAGGTGATGGACGCCTACAAGCGACGCGGTCGCGATCGCCCGAGCCAGAGGGTGCGATCCACTCGGTCGCGGTGCGCGCCAGGTTTCGCGCCGGCCGACCTGCAGCCGCGCGTGCGCGCTCAGCGGCTCGAGAGCCTCGAGCGTCCGCTGACGCTCGCGGACTCTCGGCGCACCCTGCTCGGACACGTGCGCCGGGTCGCGATGGCCGCAGTGACCCTCGGCGCCGTCGCGCTCGCCTACATGGCCCTCCAGAAGATCGGCATCGCCAACATCTGGCAACACGCTGATCAACTCCGAGCCGTCCTACGTGCTGCTCGGTCTCGCGGCGATGTGCCTGGCGATGGTCATGCGCGGCTTCTCCTGGCACGCGATCCTGCAGGCCGCGTTGCCCAAGGCGCGGATCAAGCTCGAGCGACGCGATCCGCGGCACGATGATCGGCGTGCTGATGTCCTCGACGCTGCCTGCGCGCCTCGGCGAGCCGTCGCGCGCGCTGATCGTCGCGCGACGCACCGGCCGCCCGCGCGAGAACCTGCCGGTCGTGCTCGGCACGGTGGTCTCGCAGACGGTGCTGAACATCGTCGCGCTGATCATCCTCGGCGTGATCATGTTCTCGTCGGTCGACTTCTTCAGCGGCCACCAGAACGCGCTCCTGATCGCGGCCGTCGCTCCGGCGGTGCTGCTCGCCTTCGTGATCATCGCCCCGATCATCCTGCGCTACGGCTCGGGCACCAAGCGCTTCTCTCGGGCCGCAAACGCGCTGCAGCAGGCGCAGCGAGCGCTGGGCCGCGTCCGCGTCGGCCTCGTCGTCTTCCGCAAGCCGCGTCTCGGCGCGATCGCCGACCGTGACGCAGCTGTGCGGCCTGGGCGCTGCAGTGCGTCTCCTGCTACTTCCTGCTGATGGCGCTCGGACTCGACGGACCGGACCGACTTCGGGGCGGCCGCGGCGGTGCTGTTCGCGGTCAACATCACGGCGGTGGTGCCGGTGACGCCGGCCAACCTCGGCGTCTTCCAGGCCGCCTGCGCGACGGTGCTGCCGACCGGCTGGCACATCAGTTGGGGCACGGGCGTCGCCTACGGCGTGATCCTGCAGGCGGTCGAGGTGACGACCGCGATCCTGCTGGGCATGCCGGCGCTGCTGCGCGAGGGCATGTCCTGGCGCGAGGTCAGGCTGCGGGCGATGCACTCGACGCCGATCAAGCTGCCGCCGCGGCCCGGCGCGAAGTCCGAGCGCGTCGGCGCTGTCCGACAGCCGCTCCTAGTCTCGTCGCGTTGTGCGAGGGCCTCAGGCGGCTTGCGCGATCGCTGCCGTCAGCAGCCGCTCCGCTGGGCGTTCCATCGTCGAGCGTCGAGCAGCTGGCGCGGGTAGTCAGCGAGCTGGTCGGCCGGGAACGGCGCGGCGAAGTGGTAGCCCTGGCCGTAGTCGACGCCGAGGCTGCGGACGCGATCCAGTCGCGCCTCGTCGGAGACGTATTCGGCGATCGTCTGCTTGCCCAGGTCGCGGGCGATCTTGACGATCGACTCGATCACCAGATCGTCGGTGCGATTGCGCTTCTCCGACAGGAATTCCCCGTCGATCTTGACGTACTGGGCGGGGAAGTACTTGAGGTAATAGAAGGTGCTGAAGCCCGTACCGAAGTCGTCGATCGCGAACTTGCAACCGAGCTCGGACAGGTTCCGGGCCATCTCGCGCGCCTTGGCCGATGTTGCCGATGGCTGCGGTCTCGGTCAGCTCGAAGACGACCCGGTGCGGGTCGGTGCCGTGGTGCTCGAGTCGCTCGGCGACGTACTTCACCAGGCTGGTGTCATCGATGGTCGCGCCTGAGAGGTTCAGCTCGAAGATCAGGTCGGTGTGCTTGGCGGCCAGCTCAAAGGCGTGGTCGATCACCCAGCGATCGATCAGATGGATCAGCCCCAGGCGTTCGGCGGCCGGCAGGAACTGACCCGGCGCGATGATGTCCTCGCCATCGCGAAGCCGCAGCAGCGCCTCGCAGTGGGTCATCATAGCCGTTCCCCAGGTTGACGATCGGCTGCACGTACAGCTCGAAGTGGTCGTGAGCGAGCGCGTCGCGGATGACATGCTCGCTCGAGCGGTTCAGCTGGTCGCGTACCCAGCCGCGATCGAGGGCTGCAGCACCGTGACGCGGTTGCGGCCCTTCTCCTTGCTCTGGTACATGGCACGGTCGACGTCGGCCAGCACGTCCTCCGACGCTCACCTGGATGCCGTCGAAGATCACGACACCGATGCTGGCGGTGACCCGGATAGGCCTGCCGTTGATCTCCATCTCGTGGTCGCGTACCGCGCCGAGCAGCTCCTCGGCCAGCTCGCGTGCCTGCTCGGCGTCGGTGTCGACGACCACGATGCCGAACTCGTCGCCGCCGAAGCGCGCCAGCACGTCGGTCGGCCGCAGGCGACTCTTCAGGACCTCCGCGATCGAGGCGACCAGATCGTCACCCGGCCTTGTGGCCGTAGGTCTCGTTGACGTACTTGAAGTTGTCGAGGTCGAGCATCAGCACCGCCGCCTGGCAGCCGCTCTGGCGGGCGCGGGCGGAGATCGCCGGTCAAGCTCCTCCTCGAAGCGGCTGCGGTTGAAGAGGCCGGTCAGCGGGTCGTTGTTGGCGAGGTAGGCAAGCTGCGCTTCGGTGCGGCGGCGCTCGGTGATGTCGTCGCAGCGAGCCGACCAGACCGATGATCGTTGCCGGTGTCATCGCGCAGCGGGCTGGTCGTGGCCGCAGACCTGGATCAGGCGTCCCGTCCTTGTGCCGGCGGACGGTCTCGTATTCCTCGAACTCGAAGTCTCACCGGCGAGCAGGCGCGTTGGCGCCGCTCCTGGCACTCCTGCCAGCTGCGGCTGTCGCGGTCTCGGGATACAGCAGCCGCAGTGACTGGCCGATCATCTCCTCGGCGGTGTAGCCGTAGAGCCGCTCCGCCGCCAGGGTTCCAGGATGAGCACGCGCAGCTCGCAGGTCGACCGTGTAGATCGCCTCGCTGGTGGACATCACGATCTGCGACAGCAGCCGCTCGGTCTCGTGCGAGCGTGCCTCGACCGAGCGATCCTGGTTCGTGCCGATATAGCGCAGCGGTTCGCCCGTCATCGTCGAGCTCGAGCACGGCACGGGCGATGATCGGCGCTCGCTGCCGTCGGGCAGCACCAGGCGCAGCCGCTCCTCGATCTCCTCGCCGGGGTGATCGCATGCAGGCGCTCGATCCAGCGCGCCGTGCGCTCACGATCCTCGGGGTGGGTGTGCAGCCATCCCGGTGCACTTGTCGACGGGGATCGCCTGCGGTGCATGCCCATACAGGCGGTACATCTCGTCGGACCAGAAGACCTCGCCGCTCCTGCAGGTCCCACTCCCAGCTGCCGACATGCGCCAGGCGCTGCGCGTCGTCGCAGATCTGGCGTGCGCGCCGAAGCTCTTCCTGGACGCTGAACCACTTCGGCTCGGAGCCGTGCGAGTTCGATGTCGTCCGCCACCTGCAGTCCTCCTTGGATGCGGGCACCCGACTCCATGTCGGAGGCCGATCCCCGCCTCCAGGTAATCGGCGCTCGCGCGCGGGCTTTACCCACGTGTCCAATGCCCGACCTCGCTCATTGGTCCATCGGGGCGAATTGGCAGCATCTACTAACCTCGCCTCTGTGCATGGCGTCAGCGTGATCTTTGACGAGGCTCACAGCGAGGCCTGGACGATCCGCCCAGAGCTGGCGGGGCAGATGCAGCCGGTGCATCCAGGCGACGCCTCCTATGCGCGTGCGGCGGAGCTGCTCGTGGAGCCACGCTTCAGCGTCGCCGCCAACACCGACGCCGCTCGACAGCGGCGTGCTCGACGGCTGCGACCTGCTCGTGATCGCGCACCCCTCGGATCCGCGCTGGGAGCGCACCACGGGCATCGGATCGCCGCAGCTGAGCGACGCCGAGCAGGACGCGATCCACGACTTCGTGCAGCGGCGGCGGCGGCCTGTCGTGCTCGGGGAGACCGAGCAGGACAAGTACGGCAACAACGTCAACGAGTTGCTCGAGCGCTTCGAGCTGCGCCTGCGCAGTGACACGGTCCAGGACTACGAGCACTGCGACGGCGCCCCGACCTGGATCCACGCCGAGCTGCGTCGACGGCGGGCGCGGCAGCGGCGGCGACCTGCTGGCCGGCGTGAGCGCCGCCTGCTTCTACCGCGCGACGACGATCGAGAGCCGCAACGGCGCCCGCGTCTTGGCGCGCACGCACCGCTCGGCATCGGTGCCGGGGGCGCCGTTGATCGTCGCCGTCCGAGCACGGCGACGGGACGTGTGGTTGTGCTCGGCCGACTCGGACCTGTTCGGCGACGACTGCATCGGCTCATTCGACCACGCCGCACTGTGGCTGAACATCGTCGGCTGGGCGGCCCGGCGGTCCGCTGACTCGCCGGGCCGGTTGGCTGCGGGCGCCGCGAGTCAGGATCCGAGCGAGCCGTTCGAGGCGGACGTCGCGGCCCTGATCACGGCGACCAACGCGCTCGCCGAGCTCCAGGCGTCTGACGGGTCGCTGCGTGACGACGCCGACCGCGCGCAGGCCGCTGCGCGAGTCGACGCCGTCCAGCAGGCGCTCGGCGCGCTCAGCGCCGAGCTATCCGAACCTGGTGTCAGCCTCCGAGGATCTGCGTGCATGGGCAGACGGCGGATATGGCAAGCCCGACTTCACCCGGTCGCTGGCTGCCTTCCGTCCCGAGCAGGGACGCGAGGACGGGCGCCTGCACCTGGCCTTCTTCCCGATGTACAAGCAGAACGGCTCGCCCGACACGTGCTTTGAGGCGGTGCTCGTGCGGGTTCCATGGCCGGGCTGGATCGCCGAGCTCGAGGCCACGCGCTACGACAATCCGAAGTACGTGCCCGGTCGAGCTGGTTGCCGCGTCGCGCGGTTACGACAGCGAGTGCGCTGTCCTCTTCCCGGAACAGGTCGCGGTCGCCGAGCGGCAGCCCAACAACTTCGGTGCGATCTTCTGTGATCGTGAATCCGCGCGGCTGCGCCGGGTGGCCACCAGCGCCGCTGATCTGCTTCAGATCAACCTCCCCCCGGACGCCGCGCGGTTGCTGGCCGACCCTGAGATCTCGCAGCAGGCCTACATCCTCTGGGATCTGATCCACGATCGCGCGCACAGCCACGGCGATCTGCCGTTTGACCCGTTCATGGTGCGCCAGCGCGCGCCGTACTGGATGTACTCGCTCGAGGAGCTGCGCTGCGATCTGACCGCCTTCGGTGAGGCCGTGGACGCTCGAGCGGGAGGGCCTCGCGTTCGCCCGCAACGTTCAGTACGCGATCCTGTTCGACCGGCTGCTGCGCTTCCCGATCACCGGGCCGCGCGTGCGCAACTACGACGGCCTCGGCGGACAGTTGCTGTTCGCCTACCTGCACGCCGGCGGCTACCTGCACTGGACCGACAACCGCCTGACGTTCGAATGGGGTCGCGTCGCCGAGGGCGTGCTGGCGCTGCGTGATGAGGTCTTTGCGCTCTACCGCGCCGGAATCGACCGGACCAAGCTGCAGCACTGGTCGGCGGCGCACGATCTGGTGGCGCGGTTCGTTCCGCCCGCCTCCGGCTCGAAGTGGGTTGCGGGCGTGCGCGAGTTCGCCGAGGTGCCCGATCCCCGGCCGTACTGCGACGAGGTGCTGCCTGACGAGTTCCCACTGTCGATCTTCTACACCGCCCTCCAGGGCGCGCTCGCTCCGGCGTGACCACCGTAGGTGCGCGGCGCGGGTTCGCGTCGGATAACGCTGCCGACCGTGCATCCGCGGGTGCTCGAGTCGATCGCCGCCGCCAACGCCGGTCATGCCTTTGGCTACGGTCACGACCCCTACACGCACGAGGTGGAGCGAGCGCCTGGCCGCAGCGCTCGGAGCGCCGGATGCGGCCGTGTTCTTCGTGTTCAACGGCTCCGGCGCGAATGTGCTCTCGCTGCGGGCGGCGCTGAAACCGTGGGAGGCGGCGATCGTGTCGGCCAATGCGCACCTGCAGACCGACGAGGTCGGCGCGCCCGAGGCGGTCGCCGGCGTCAAGCTGCTGGTGGCCGAGACCGAGGACGGAATGATGACGTTCGACGGAGTCCGCCGGCTGGTCGAGCGGCCCAACGACGAGCACGCTGTCAAGCCTGGACTGCTCTCTCTGACGCAGTCGACCGAGCTCGGGACGATCTATTCGCTTGACGAGCTGCGCGCCCTGGTCGGAGCTGGCGCACGCTCATGGCCTGCGCGTGCATGTCGACGGAGCGCGCTTTGCCAACGCGGCTGCCGCGCTCGGCGTCTCGCTGCCCGAGCTCGTGTCCGCCTGCGGCGTCGACCTGCTCTCGTTTGGCGGCACCAAGAACGGGCTGATGCTCGGAGAGGCGGTCGTCGTCTTCGACCAGGCGCTGGTGCCGGGCATGCTGCACCTGCGCAAGCAGACGCTGCAGCTGGCGTCGAAGATGCGCTACATCGCGGCCCAGTTCGATGCCCTGCTCGACGACGATCTCTGGCTCGCGAACGCCACTCACGCCAACGCCATGGCGCGCCGGCTCTGTGATGCGGTGTCGGGCGTCGACGGGGGTCACCGTGACACGGGCGCCGGCAGCCAACGCCGTGTTCGCGGTGCTGCCGCGCGGCTGCCCGCGAGCGCCTGCAGCAGGAGTTCGACTTCTACGAGTGGGACGACGTCACCGGCGAGGTTCGCTGGATGTGCTCCTGGGACACCACCGAAGCCGACGTCGACGACTTCGCTCGCGCCGTCCGCGCGGCCGCCTCGTAGCAGCCGCCAGGTGTGCCCTGACGCGGATCGGGTTCCTGTGCGTAAACGTCGGGTTACGAACAGATGCAGACCGACCTGCATAGGCACAAACCGGTTGGACGTCATGTTACGCTTAGGCCGCGATCCCCACGGGGGGGGTTAGGAAGGCCCATGCCGGGGTAGGACGCCAGCAGCACGGCTTTGAGCGCGGTGCTCGGTGTACCTGCAACGCGGATGTGCTTGGGGGCACAGGTGCGTTGGGGCATGAGTTTGACGGCCGGGTTTTCGACGGCCGCGTCGGGTTGGGAAAGCAATAGACGAGACTGAAAGTTCGGGGTCAGGAATGGACGCCAGGGGTGAGGCGCGGTTGAGGCCGCGCGCCAGCTCCCGCTATCCGAATAGCGGTGAGCACGCAGCACACATGCGCAATCGCAGGAAGCGGGAGCGCCGCGACTACCGTACGAGACCGACGGTGACAGCGGTGATCCCCACGCTGAACGAGGCCGAGAACCTGCCGCACGTCTTTGGCCAGCTGCCCAACGGGGTGAACGAGCTGATCGTCGTCGACGGTCACTCGACGGATCAGACGCTGGAGGTCGACGCGGCGCCTCCGTCCTGATGCACGCATCGTCCTGCAGGACCGGCGAGGCAAGGGAAACGCGCTGGCATGTGGATTTGCTGCCGCACGCGGTGACATCATCGTGATGATCGACGCCGATGGCTCGACCGATCCCGGAGAGATCCCGAGCTTCATCGCGCCCCTGATCAAGGGAGCCGACTTGGTGAAGGGCTCGCGTTACCTGAAGGGGGAGGCAGCGCCGACATCACCCGTATGCGAAGCCTCGGCAACCGCGCTGCTCGGTGCCAGCGTGAACCTGATGTTCGGCACCGAGCTACACCGACCTCTGCTACGGCTACAGCGCCTTCTGGCGCCGGTCCTGCCGCAGCTGCACGTCACCTGCGACGGCTTCGAGGTCGAGACTCTCCTCAACGTGCGTGCGGCCAAGGCGGGCTTCGACGTCGTCGAGGTTCCGAGCTTCGAGCACGACCGGATCCATGGTCTCGAGCAACCTGAATGCCTGGCGTGACGGCCGGCGCGTGCTCAAGACGATCATGGCCGAGCGGTTCTCGCGGCTGCCGGAGCCCAGCGACGCTTGGATGCCGCGGTACGCCGAGCTCGGCGCCGCCGCCTCGCCTGTGCTGCCCACAGCCCTTACGGAGGGTGCAGCTCACCAGGGGCGGCACATATTCGCGCCCGCCGCTCACTACACGGCGGCGGCAGCCTAGCGCCGCGATCAGGCGGCGGTAGAACCTTGAAGCTCGGTAAGCGCTGAACGAATGGAGGCGATGCTCGAAAACACGGCCCGCGTCAGCATTCGGTCGGGGAATTCAACGTCGAACGCATCCTCGAGCGCGAGCATGAGGTTCACGCTCGCCTGTGAGGTCATTCCCGCCGCATAGAGATCGGTGTCCCCATCCAAGGCGTCCGCAGGCGTAGTCACGCGCGCGTGCTTGCCGATGATCTCCCTGATCTTCTCGTCCATGACCAAGCTAACTCTCCTCTCGGCCGGTCCGCTCCCGCTCGCAGGCCGATGCGGGTTGCCCACCTCAGAGCGAGCCGAGCACCATTTCATAACGGTGCCGAATGCTCAAGCACCAAGGCCAACCGGCCGTTAAGCTGGTTACTATATTAACGATCGGCCCAGGATGGGCCGGTGAGAAGCAACGGGGGAAGACGCGGTGGATATGACGGCCACACTGCGTTCTGGCGCGGACGATAATGGGGTCATAACCGGTAAGCCGTTTTGGCTGAGTACCGGGCCGGAACCGATCTACGGCGTGCTGCATACACCGCCTCCGGGTGAGAGAGCACGCGTGGCCGCACTGATCCTGCCGGCGTTCGGATGGGATAACGACTCCTCGTATCGCCAGCGCCGAGATTGGGCCACGGCACTCGCAGCGGCCGGTGTCATCGCTGCCCGGATTGACTTCCCGGGAACCGAGGACAGCGTCGGCTCGCCCCTCAGCCCAGGCCGTGTCCGCTCGTGGCTCGATGCAACGGGCTCCGCGTCGAATTGGTTGCGGCAGTTGTCCGGGTGCGAGCGGCTGGTCGTGGTGGGAATCGGGCTCGGCGGGTTGATCGCCTGTCAGGCGGCGGCCGAGGACGCTGCGATCGACGACCTGGTTCTGTGGGGAGTGCGCGCCGGCGGGCGTGCATACATGCGAGAGCTGCGTGCCTACGCCGCCGTCGTCGCCGGAGAGATCGGTGACACGGAGGTGCGCGCCGACGGTGCCATTGGGATTGGCGGTCACGCGATGAGCAGCGAGACGGCGGACGCACTCAGTGCGATCAACCTCACCGAGATCGAACTCCCGCAAGCCCGACTACGCCGTGTTCTGTTGATCGGCCGTGATGACCACGGAGTCGACGAAAAGCTGAGACGGCATCTGGAGGAGTCAGGTGCGGCGGTCACCGTGCTCGAGGCGGACGACTACCACTGTCTCATGACCACTCCCGAACTGGCTCTGACGCCGACAAAAACCATTTCAGCCTCCATCGAGTGGCTGCTCGACGGATCCGCCAGCGAACTCGGCTGCATCGGTCACGTCCCCACGGCGGAGATTCCAACTGTCCTCGATTCGGTGGAGTTCGAGTGCGACGGCGCCGCCATCCGTGAACGCATAGTCGAGCTGCCCACCCCAGCCGGCCGGCTCGTGGGGATCATCAGTGAACGCGCCGACGGTGCGCGAGCGCCGTATTGCCTGGTCACCCTCAACACGGCAGCTCTGCGGCACACAGGTCCCAACCGCATTTTTGTGGAGATCGCCAGGCGAGCGGCTGCAATCGGCGTGCCGACGGCTCGGTTCGACCTGCCGGGATTTGGCGATTCGGATGGCAAGGCGGCCAGGACCATCGAGCGCACTGCCGAGTCTGATGCAGGCTCATTCGCCGCGCTGAGGGCGATCTACGATCATCTCGAGCAGCTGGGGGTCGCAAACCGCTTTGTTACGAGTGGGATCTGTATAGGCGGCTATCTGGCGAGTCGCGCCGTGCTGGCGGATACGCGGGTGATTGGCTCGATCACAGTCAATGTCTCCGCGTTCAAGTGGGGTCGCCTCCAGAGGGAGCAGCAACGCCGGTGGGCCCGTTGGGTAATCGGGCAAGAGGTAGTGGTCAACGAACAGGTTCGTCTGAGGATGCCCCCTCCGATCCGCAAGATCGTCGACCGCCTTGTTCACATCCGCTACGTCATGGAATACAGCGCAAGAACCCGACTGGTCGGTTTCGATCTCCTGTGGGGGATTGCCTACCGTCGAGAGATCGCAAAGATCGCCAAGGCCCTGGACGAACTGGGTGACACGGGTGCGCGGGCCTTCCTGATGTTCACCGAGGAGGAGGTGATCCTGCGCTTTCTCGCACAGCCCAGAGTGGCGGCGAGGCTGCAGCGTTGGCGGAACCTTGACGTCACCATGCTCCCGAGTCGGGACCACATGGTGCGCCCGCTCTGGCTCCAGGAGCTCCTCTTTGATCGCGTTTGCCTATTGCTACGCGAGTTGCGCCTCACTGCTGAACTGACGGGCGCGCTGGAACGTCCGGCGCGGCACGACGCAGATTCGTCGCGCCCATGATCGCGTGACTGCCGAGATGGGCGGTAGCACTTGCTTAACTGGGCGTACGGCCAGACCGATGGTTACTAACCCAACGCCCTGTGCGGCCGCGAGCCTCGCGATGCTCGTGAAGGAGGTACGACCCGGTGTCGAATGAAGTACGAGCGTCTACGGCCGATCAGCTGGAGTTCCTGCAGGAGCTTGTAGCCGCTGGGCTCCTGATCGAATCTGGGGTTAACGGCGTCTACGGCCATGGCGCAGCCTTCGAGCAGGTCAGGGACAGGCTCACCGCGGTGGTCAGTGAACTGGCGGGCGCGCACGGCGCCTCGCGGCTCAGCTTTCCGCCGATCATTCCGAAGCGGGACCTCGAGACCAACGGGTACGTCGGCAACTTCCCACACCTGGCGGGCAGCATCTTTGGCTTCGACGGCTCGGAGGCGGACGCGATGACTCAGAGTGAGCGCGCCGCCGCACATGAGGACTGGAGCGAATTCCAGGCGCAGACGGATCTGATGATGCTCCCCGCTGCGTGCTACCCCGTGTATCCCGCGATCGCACAGCGAGGACCCCTGAGTCCCGGAGGCGAGGTCATCGACATCGGTGGCTCGTGGGTGTTTCGCCACGAGCCGTCGCTTGATCCGGCCAGGCGCCAGATCTTCCGAATGCATGAGATCGTGCGGGTCGGCGAGCCTGAGGCCGTCGCGGATTGGCGTTCCGAGTGGGCGGAGCGCGGCGTCGCGCTGTTCCGTGAGATCGGTCTGCACGGCCAGCTCGAGAACGCGAACGATCCATTCTTCGGCCGCATCGGCCGACTGCTCGCCGCCAATCAGAGTGCGGAGGACCTGAAGTGGGAGCTGCTGGTGCAGATCGCGGGCCCGGAGCCAACGGCCTGCGCGTCGTTCAATTGCCACCTCGATCATTTCGGTGAGGTCTGGAACCTGCGGCTCGCCGATGGCTCCGTTGCGCACACCGCCTGCGCCGCATTCGGCCAGGATCGGATCGTCCTCGCTCTGCTGCGTACGCACGGCATCGATCCGGCGGGATGGCCGACTGACGTGCGCACGCGGCTAGGCTTGGATTGATGGAGCGGATACGCGTCTACCGGACGACCCTTGCAGCGCTGGTCGTGTGCTGTCTTGTGGGGTGCGCCGCGTTCGCCGGCCGCGCGGAGTCGTTGGGTTCAACCGCCCACTCGACGCACTCACGCGCCTCAGCTCGTTCCACCACACATGTGTCGCCTGGAACCCGCGGCCTCAAGCACGTGAGCGTGAGGTCGGGCGGTCACCTCCGGTCATACCTGCTGTACGTGCCGCCCGGCGACTCGGCCAAGCACCGCCTCCCGCTTGTGCTCGTCTATCACGGCGTGAATTCCACGGCGGTGACCCAACCGGCCGACACCGGTCTGCTGAGTGTCGACGAGCAGCAGCACAACATGATCCTCGCGTTCCTGCAGGGCTACGACGAATCGTGGAACGAGGGGGCCGGAAACACGCCGGCCCATCAGGCCGGTATCAATGATGTCGCGTTCACCGCTCTCGTGCTGCGCAGGATCGAGCTGGGCTACAGCGTCGACCTTCGTCGCGTGATTGCGACGGGGTTTTCCAACGGAGCGTTGCTCACAGAACTGCTGGGTTGCCGCATTGCCCCCTACCTGACACTGATTGCGCCGGTCGAGGGGCAGCTACCGGTTTCGGTCTCGAGCGGTTGTCGCCCCAGCGAGCCGATCTCGGTCTACGAGATACACGGCACGGCCGACGCAACGATCCCCTATGCCGGCGGTCATTTCGATGGTGTCGGCGGTGGAACCACCGTGCTGTCCGCGCCTGACTCCGTGAAGCGCTGGGCGTCGCTCGACCACTGCGCGGCAACAGCGCAGCAGTCGCAGTCCGGTGACGTCGCACTCACCAGCTACGCGGGCTGTCGCAGTGGCGCGACGGTGACGCTCGACACCATAGTGGGCGGTCAGCACGAGTGGCCGGGCGACTTCGCCCAGACGCTCGTCGGCGCGATCGGTTCGCTGTCGGGTAAGCGCCGAGCCGTGAATCCCTGACTCGTCCCACCAGCTGCATGTGATCCCTGGCACCGGGCCGTGAGCCTTGCGCCGGGTCACTCGCCGGTGATTGTTACCTCCGAGTGCACCCGGCCGTCCATCGCTTCGAGCGCATCATGGTCCGCGACCGTTCCGCGGACGGAGAACACGTGGCCATGATTTCCCTCGCGCCAGTCGACGGCCTGGCCCGGCATGCGGTTCAGGATGACCTCGGTCACGTTCGGGTCAACCTTGAGCTGGTCCAAGCCCTCAACTGCGGTGACGAGCCGCATCGAGCGCGGCGCGTGGACGTAGAAGAGGAAACCGACGCGTTCAGGCACGACCGGCCGCTCATAGCGGACGGTCTCCCCGAGCGCGATTCGCAGGCTGTCCTGCAGCAGAGCGAGATCGGTGATGTCGGCGAGCATCTCAGGCACGCCTCCTCCGATGCGGCCGTTGATCTCGATCACCCGAGCTCCGGCGGGAGTGAATTTGACCTCCGTGTGCGCGCACCCGGTCTCGAAGCCGATCGCCTCGAGTGCCGCGGTCGCCGTGTCGAGCGCTGCCTGACGGTCTGCCGGTGAGAGCTCAGCGTCGATGAAGAACCCTGTTTCCCTGAAGGGCTCAGCAGGGGGGAAGCGACCGTTGACCGCGACGTGGCTGATCCGGCCGTCGCTCGCCGTGCTTTCGACGGAGACGTAGTCCGCGAAGCACGGCCTGACGCCGCCCGCGCGATCTTGCAGGTACTCCTCAAGGACGAGCTCCTCGCCTGTCCCGGCTGCAGCCGTCTGCCGCGCCTCGTCAAGCGAGTCGACCCGTACGGTGTCACGGCTCCCCTCGCTCTCCCGGCGCGGCTTCAGCACCGCCGGGAAGCTGATTCTCGACGCCGAGCTCTCGCCAGCCATCAGCGTCATCGGCGAGCGGGACCGTCTCAAAGCCCGGTACCGCGACGCCGGCCTCCCGGAGTGCAAGGCGCTGTGCGTGCTTGTCCGCGAGCCGCGCGGCGGTCTCCCGCGAGTGGAACCTGAGGCCGAGCCGAGCCGCGAGATCCGCGGTGAACCGAACACGGCTGTCCTTCAGCGTGAGGATGCCGTCCGGTTGGAAAGCGGACACCTGCACGGCCGCCTGCTCGGCGTCCATGCCTGCGACGTCGACAACCTGGCCGAGCCGTGGCAGCAGTCTGGCGGTGGTGAGGCTGTCGTCCGACTCGGTGTCGACGACCCAGACGAGCGAGCAGAGCCCACGCGCCGCTTCCGCCACCTGCAACGCCGGGAACGACTCCGGATGGTGGACGAATGCGAGCGTTCGCGGGGTGCGCTCGGGTGCTCCCGCGCTGCTCACATCTGGGACCGTGCCCGGAGGATGTCCGCGTTCACCCACAGGTAGCGGTCATTGCTCACCATCACAAGGCCGCCGTGCGCGTCCCTCAGGAGTCGCTCTACGCTGTCCTTGGTGCCGCGCTGGTAGCCGCCGATGCCGCAGATCTCGAGCGCTCCGCGGGCCGCGTCGACGCCGAGCCTCGAGGTCGAGATCTTCAGGCTGCGCAGCGACGACAGCAGCGCCGGACTGTCGATCGTCTCCGCGTCCGCCTCGTCGACCGCCTTCCCGACCGTCTCCCATAGCGCCCGCGACTGATTCAGGGCCAGCGATAGCTCGGACAGGCGGAGCGCCGACGGCGGCGTCACGCTGGGGTTCTTGCGGGCCGCCGCTCGCACGTATGCGTGGGCCTTGCCAGCCGCCGCGTCAGCGATCCCAACCCACACCGAGCTCAGGAACAACAGCTGTGCCTGCAAGCCGCCGGCGCTCCCGATCATCGAGAACGGCACGGGGTAGATCAGATCCTCGTCAACCTCAGCCTTCAGCAGGAACGCACGGCTGCACGTGCCGCGCAGGCCGAGTGCGTCCCAGTCGGACCGCGGCTCCAGCTCAGGGCGCCGCATGATCGCCTGGATCTGATCGCCCGGCTCGCTCTCAGGGGTTCGCCGTGCGGTGGCAACGACGATGTCCGCGTACTCGCCGTATGAGATGGCGAGCGCCTCCTTGATAAGGGTGAGCCGCCCATCCGCTCTTTCGAGTGCGCAGATGCTCTGACTCACGTCGCCGCCGGTGCCGATCTCGCTGTTGGCGTTGGCAAACAGCGGCTGGTCGCTCACGACCTCCCGTTGCAACTCGCGTAGCGGCTCGGTCGTGCCATGCCGCGAAAGGTTCGAGATCTCCATGCTGTGCATCGCAAGCACAAGTGCACTGGAGCAGCAGTGCGCCGCGACCGCGCGGACCGCCGCAGCAACTGCGGACGGCTGGGCGCCGAGACCACCGAACTCGCGAGGGACCATTGCCGAAAGCAGGCCGTGTTCGCGAAACGCCTCAACCGACTCGTGAGGAAAACGCGCGTTGACATCGACGTCGTCGGCCGCCGGTCCGGAGACCTCAGCGCCGATGCGTGCGGCGATTCCGGCCAGCGACTCGGTGGATCCACTCATTTCGATACTGGCCTTCCCGGAAGGGTCTCGTTGTCGTTCGGGCGACCAGCCGCGATGCTGCCATCCCAGTGATCGCCGAGCAGTCTACGGAACCTCCACGACGGCACGCCCTCAGCTCACCCGCTCGGCTCGACGACCATTGCGCGGCCGGAGCCAGCTCGGTAGCCAGCTCAAGTTGCGGTCAGAAAAGCTTGCGAAGACCATCAGTGCCACCACGCAGGAAACGGCAGCCACGAGCAATCGGAAACCGAGGAACGGCAGTGAGGTCGGCAATAGGCAAAGCCCGAGGCCCAGGGCACATACGGCCAGCGTCTGGCCGACAAGCCGAAGTGGCGGGCGGCTCGGCTTGCGATCGGAGGCCAGCCTCCGGCGCAGCCAGATGTATTCGGCGGACGTTGCAGCGATCGTCGCAGTCACCGAGCCGGCCAGACCGATGACCGGCACCAGCGCAAAGTTGAGCGCGATGTTGAGCGATGCGGTACCAACCGCGACGATCGGCAGCGCTTTGGACTTTCCGGCACCGGCGAACAGCTGCCACATGGAGACATCACCGATCGCCGGGAAAACCATAAATGCCGTCAGCGCCACGATCACCTGCAGGCCATCCGGCGCGTAGCTGGGCGGAGCCCAGATCCGCAACAGGATCGGCGCTGCGGCGGTCAGCGCTAGTACCACCGGCAGTGCCAGCAACGTCAACCTGTCCCGGGCTTGGGAAACGATGTGTCGCAGCTCAGCCGGGTCCTGAATTGACATCGCCCGCGGCATCCAGCTCTGACTGATGCCGTAGAGGATCATCAGCACGAACCCTCCGATGTTCCCAGCGATCGCGTACCGCGAGAGCTGGTGATGTCCCAAATCGGCGTTGACAATCAACCTGTCGGCGCTTCCGTCCACCAAGTCGACAAGCGCGGCCGGCAGTCTCGTGCTGGCGTAGGCGAGCGCCGGCGCGATCAATGCGAAGTCAGCGCGCCGTGGCAGCAGCGGTCGCGTGAAGATCAGCGCGGCGGTGAGCGCGACCGCCTGTGCGATCGTCTGACCCAGCACGTAGTCATGTGCCGACCGGCTGACCACGAGGACCAGCACCACACTGAACGCTTCCGCCAGCGTCGTCTGAATGAGCGCAACCACACCGTATTGCCAGAGCTTGTCTCGGCTGCGCAGCAGCGCCAGGCAGGGGGCTGTGGCAGCTGTCAACAGCGTCCACACAACGGTTGTGGAGAGCGCACCTTCGAAGCTTCCGAGCCTCAGCGCGGGCGCCCACAGGTAACCGCTGGCGAACTCGATCACGAACAACCCGCCTGCTAGCGCCATCCCCGCGCTCAGCATCTTCCTGGCCATGACATCACCGTTCTCGGCAAAGATCCGCTGGACGCCGAGATCCATGCGCCAGGTGGTCAACACGACCAGCAGCTGCAGCACCGTCATACAGATGGCGAGCAGGCCGAACTGGCTCTGCGGCAAGAGGCGAGTCAGGATCGGAGTGCTGACCGTGACGATCGCCAGCTGCCCCACGAACAGAGCCGCATACAGCATGTCACGACCGAACAACGCTCGCAGGTGTCGTTCGGGCGGGTCAGCCATTATCCTCGGGTCATGCTAGTTGACGCCGATCAGGAGCCGCCCGCGACGACACCATCCGCTGTCGGTGTGGTCAAAAGGGCGCCCGTGCGGGTCGTTCAGATCGACCTCAACGAAGCCGTCCCAGACGTCGACTGTGCGAGACCGGACGGGTCCTCGTATCGTGCGGCATGGGTTCTCGTAAGGCACGACGGGACACCGCTCGGGAACCTCATGCTTGATGCCACCGACGCCAAGGTATCCGCGGAGCGCCTGCAGGGTGCGGTCGCCGCCGCCTTCGCATCGCGACCGCCATCTCGCCCGCGACCCAGCGAGCAGCCGCGGGTAAGTGTGATCGTGGCCACCGCTATGACTCGAGTCGCCCAGTTGCAGGCTTCGGTCGCGAGCCTCACGCAGCTTGACTATCCGGACTTCGAAGTGATCATCGTGGACAACCGCCCCGGCGATGATCCTCCGGTTGAGCTTTCGGGTGTGCGTGTGGTGCGCGAGCATCGGCCGGGTCTCTCCGCCGCGCGCAACGCCGGGCTGGCGGCAGCGACTGGCGAGATCATCGCCTACACCGATGACGATGTTGAGGTTGACCGTGATTGGCTCAAAGCGATCGTCGTTCCGTTCGTGGAGGATCCGCGCACTGCGATCGTCACCGGCTCAGTGTTTCCTTTCGAGCTGGAGAGCGAGGCGCAGATCTGGTTCGAGCGCTATTACGGCGTGCTCCTGGAGCGGGAATACTCGCCGCTGCGCTTCGACCGGACCCGCGGGTTCGGGCTCAGGCGCACCGACCTCAACACTGGCGCTGAGATGGTGTATTCGATCTACAAGACCGATGAGCTCGGGATCGGCGCGAATATGGCGATGCGTGCCAGCGCCATCCGTGACATCGGCGGATTCGACCTCGCGCTCGGAGCGGGCACGCCGGCGAGCGCCGGTGAAGAGACGGTTGCTTTTATCGGGCTTCTGATGAAGGGTCAGACGCTCGTATATGAGCCGAGCGCAATTGTGTGGCACAAGCACAGAGACTCTGTCGATGCACTCGAGCGACAGACCTACGGCTACGGAGTCGGAATGACGGCGATGCTCACCGCGCTGCTGTTGCGTAAGCCCGTGCATTTCCTTGGCCTCGCATCGGTCGTGCCGGCCTGGATGCGGCTGCGACTCGGGCGCAGGTCGAACGCGGACGCCGAGCCGAGCCCGCCCATCGATGACGATCCGTATCGCGCCAGGCTCAACCGGCTGGGCCGTGACGGGATGCTCAGGGGTCCGTTGGCGTACCTGCGCGGTACCTGGATGCAGCGGCGTTGGCGCCCAAGCCCTGCGCCCGCACCGCCCGTCAGTGGGTAGAGGGTGAACGCCCGGACACGAGTCACCGCCGCGGCAGGCGTGGGCAGCGCCGCGCTCGGAGAAGCGCTGGTGGCGGCGGCTCCGCAACATTGGTTGAAGCTGTTTGGCGCGCTTCTGCTCGCATGCGTAGCGAGCGGTGCCGCCGTCATGTGCTGGCTCGATGCCGGTGAGCCGGCGGCCCAAGCTGGTCTCGTTCTCGTTATCAGCATTGCCGTCTTCGCGCTTGTGGCCGCGCTCATGATCTGGGTCTCGACTTGGTATCCGCGAGCAGCGTTCGGGGTGCTCGCCCTGGCCAGCGTGATCTCCTGCACGCTGCGACTGGCAGTCCCGACAAAGTCGTGACCCAGATCCCGAACCTGCTCGTGTCGAGCAAACCCGACCAGCGGCCGAACGGTCCATCAGAGGCGACTCAGAAACGCCGCGCAGTGCCGCAGTTGCTCACTCCGTTTCTGCTCGCTGCCGGCCTGGCGGCGTGGATTGTCGGTATCTCGACGGCGACTCCTCAAAAGATGCCGATGGCTGGACTGCTGCTCGGTCCCAGTCACTGGATCCCGATCGGCTTCGCACTTGTCTTCATGGCGATCGCCGGGGAGTTGGTGCGCGCCAAGCCACGCAACGCGGTGCTCTTCGCGGCGCTCGTGGTGTTCTTGGTGATGGTCTACGCGGCGGTACCGATCGTCTTCGGTGCTCCTGAATACGCCTGGGTCTACAAACACGTCGGGGTGATCTCGGAGTTCCAGCGTTACGGCCAGGCTGTGAACGCCTGGGACATTTACAACGAGTGGCCTACCTTCTTCGCCGGCGTCGCCGAGATCGCCTCGCTTGCGCACGTCAACGTCATTACGTTTGCAGCCTGGGCGCCGCTCTTCTTCGAGCTCGCCAACGCCCTGATGGTGTTCGCGCTGTTGCGACTGATGACTGACAACGACCGGACGGTCTGGCTGGCGCTCGCGTTGTATGTGGGCTTCGTCGCGTGGATCGGCCAGGACTACCTGTCGCCGCAGGCGTTCGCTTATCTGCTTTGGCTCGGCGTTGCCTGGATGATGTTGCGCTGGCTGCGTGGGCCCGGCCCGCGCTGGCTACGCGAGCCCAGACCACGCTGGCTACGGGCGTCCGGCCCACGCTGGCTACGCGCGCGCGGCCCACGCTGGTTACGCACGTCCCGCCTACAGGCTGCTGCAGCGGTCGCGGGGGCCGGCTCGCCGGCGGCCGCCGTTGACTCCAATGATCAGCCCGACCAGCGGTTCGCCGTAACACCACGCGTTCGCCTCGCGGCCATCCTGTTGATTTCGCTGTTGTATGTGGCGATCGCGACCAGCCACCAGCTGACTCCCTACATCGGACTGCTGGGAGTGGGTGCATTGGTCGTCTTCGGGTTCGTGCGCCCGCGTTGGATCCTGTTGGTTCTGGTGCTGATCACCGGTGGCTACCTCGCACTGCACTGGCATCTGATCGAGTCCGAGTACATCGGTGACTTCGGAGGAGATCCGATCGCGAACGCCTCTGGCGTGAGCGCCAGCAACTTCCAGCAATCGACGGCCGCGATCTGGACCGAGCGCGCCTCGACTCTGGCCATGTACGGGATGTGGTTTGGCGCGATCGTGCTCGTGATTCCGCGGCTCGTGATCCCGCGGCTCCGGGATTCTCGGTATCTGATTGCGGGCCTGCTCGCCTTCTCGCCGATTTTGATCGCGCTGGCCAGCAGCTATGGCGGGGAGGCGATCTATCGTGCGTTCATCTTCTCCGCTCCATGGTCAGCATTTCTGATCGCCGACGCGGTGGTTGAGTGGTTCGGCTGGGCGATGCGCCCGGCGCTGGTCCTCGGCCTGGCGCTGGTGCTTACGGCGGGGGTTCAGGGTCTGTTTGGCCGCGCGTACGTGTACGGCTTCACCTCGGCAGACGTCGCAGCCAGTCAATGGCTCTATGGGCACATGCCCCGGCATTCGCTGGTGGTGCTGCCCGACGGTGATTTCCCGGTCGACGAGTCAGCTGACTACGGCCAGTACACGACGCAGATCATGCCCGCCGACCCAACCCTGGGTGCGGCCTGGATGAACGAGGCTGACAGCGCCCAGGTCAAGCGCTGGCTGACGCGGATGAACCGGTCGGTGGCATACATCGTTACGAGCAAGAGCATGGAACGTGGGACGCTCTACGACGGAGCCCCACTGGGCTACAACACTCTGGCCCGGCGCCTGGAGCAGGGGTTCTTGAACGCTAGATTGATCTTCGAGAACTCGAGTACGAAGATCTACCGGATCAGGATCGGATAGGGCTCAGTGGACGCGATCTCGGTCTTGATCCGCTCGTTCAACAGCGCGGCGACCATCGAGCGCACGATCACCAGCGTGCGCCAGCAGAGCGTTGCCGCTGAGATCGTGCTTGTCGACAGCGGTTCGACCGATGCCACGTTGGCGCTTGCCTCACCTCGGGTCGATCGCGTGATCACGATGCCTCAATCCGAGTTCACCTTCGGCCGCGCTCTGAACCGCGGCTTTGAGGCAGCAGCTGGGGAGATCGTGCATCCTCTCAGCTCCCACTGCGAGCTTCAGTACGACGGGCACCTCGCGCGGGTGCTGGAGCTCCATCAGGACGCTCGAGTTGTCGCCACCAACGGCGTCACATGCGACGCCTTTGGGCGCAAGCTCGACGGCCCGATTTTCGTCAATCAATGGCCCATCCCGGAGCTGCTGTGGTGGGGCTTCTCGAACCACAGCTCGTCGGTCAGGCGCTCGGTTTGGGAGCGCGTCCCCTTCGACGAGCGGCTCGCCGCCTGTGAGGACAAGGAGTGGGCGCAGCGCGCCCATGCAACCGATCCGTCCTGGACGATCGCATATGACCCGAAGATCGATGTCCCGGGTGGGCACCGGACCAGTCAGGGCCTCAGACGCTTGCACAGGCGCGGCTACGTAGAGGGCTACGCCTTGCAGACGATCCTGCCGGGTGTGAGCTTCTCCGTTCCGACACTGCTCACGCAGTGGGTGTTCTGGGCGCCGCAAAACGCGCGCCTGCCGCGGCTGGCACACGGTTTGCTGGTGCTGCGCTGGTGGGAAGCGGGATCGGTCCTGCACGGCGCCCGCGCGGCCGCGCCGCGATGCGATCGCCGGCCGGCGTCCGGCCTCGTCCTAGCTTGAGAGGCGTGTCGCATGTTCATCCAATCGCTACCGAAGATGTCCCCTCGGCCAACTAGAATCGCGAGTTCGTGGGGGGTTGATGAGAGAGCAAGGCAGAAGCAAGCTGATGCTGTGGGGCCTTGCCGGCATCGCAGTCGTCGCGATCACCCTGGGCCTGCAGTTGCTGAGTAACTCGGACACTGGCAAGTCGAAGCATCACAAGCATCACAAGCCCAGTCCCACACCCAGTCAGATCACCGCGGACTGGAAGCTCGTCTTCAACTCGACGTTCAAGCGAAGCTCGCTCGATACCTCGATCTGGCGTCCAGGATGGTTCGGCTCCGGGGTGACGCCGCATGTGAACAGGAACGAGCCTGCCTGCTACGACTCGAACAACGTCACCTTTCCGGGTGACGGGACCGTGCACCTCGCCGTCGCCAAGGACCCGCTCACCTGTCTGGGGGCACGCGAGCCGTACAGCTCATCGATCATCAGCTCGAATCCGTACGACGGCCGCGCCGGCGGGGGCTTCCAGTACCGGTACGGACTCCTTCAGGTGCGAGCCGACTTTCCGGCGATCCACGGGAAGATCGCCAACTGGGTCTCGATCATGACGCTCGGGCAGAACTGGCCGCAGGACGGTGAGGATGACCTCTTCGAAACGATCTTTGGTTACCCGTGCCATTCGATTCACAGCCGTGCCCACGCCATTCGCGGCCTGTTCGGCTGCGACCGGCACATAGCTCCTGGTTGGCACACGATCGCCGTCAATTGGGCACCGCACTACATCGCGTGGTATTACGACGGCGTCAAGGTGGGCGTGGAGCACACGGGCGTCACGGCTTCGCCGATGTACCTCGCGATCGTGAACACCGTGTCGAGGCGCGCGCTGACCATGGCGGCTGCTGACCAGCTGCGCGTACGGTACGTGCGGCTGTGGCAGCCGGTTGGTAGCAGCTACACCGCGCAGGGCTACTACTACCAGTACTCGAAGTGAGTGACCACGGGCGAGATGCAGGCGTGGAGTCATCGGACTTCATCCCGCGGACCGTCGTCGTTGGTTCTGGCACCCGCTTCATCAGCGGCATCAGTTATTACACCTACAGACTGGCGCTGGCGCTCAGCGAGCGGTGTGACATCGCAGTCGTGCTCATGCGCCAGATCATTCCGCGACGCTTCTATCCCGGGCGCGAGCGCGTCGGGGCGCGCATCACCGAGCTTGAGTTTCCGGCGGGCATGCCGGTCCTTGACGGCGTCGACTGGCATGGCCTTGGCCTGTTACGTGCCGTCAGGCAGCTGACCCGATTCAAGGCCGACTATGTTGTCTTTCAGTGGTGGACGGGTGCCGTTCTGCACCTCTACATCGTGCTGGCGCTTGTCGCCCGGATCTCAGGCGCGAAGGTGATCGTCGAGTTCCACGAAACCCAGGACACCGGCGAAACCAAGGTTGCGGGCGCGGCGGCATACGTCCGCATGTTCTCGCGGTTGTTCACCGGCATGGCGGCTGCCGCCGTGGTGCATTCCGAGAGTGACGTGAAGGCAGTCTCGCGAACCTTCGGCATGGGCGGCCGGCCGATTGTCGTGATCCCACACGGACCGTTTGACCATCACATGCTTGGCTCTCAGGCACGCACGGCTCCTGCCGGCGTCGTCAACGTGCTGTTCTTTGGGACGATCCGGCCCTACAAAGGGCTTGAGGATCTTGTCGAGGCCTTCAATAATCTCGAGCCCGAGAACATCGACCGCTACTGGCTGACGGTCGTCGGTGAGACGTGGGAGGGTTGGGATCTTCCTAGCTCTCTGATTGAGAGCAGCCGGTACCGTGACCGGATCACGTTCGTCAACCGTTACGTCACCGACGAGGAGCTCAATGGGTACCTGGCGGGGGCCGACGTCGTTGCGCTTCCCTATCGTCGCTCGTCCGCCAGTGGCCCTCTGCACGTGACGATGTCCGCCGGGATCCCGGTGGTGGTGACTTCTGTCGGTGGACTGCCCGAGGCAGCGCAGGGCTATGGCGGCGCGGTGTTCGTCCCGCCGGGTGAGCCGATCGCTCTGCGTGAAGGACTCGCTCGAGCAGCCGAGCTTGTCGGCACGCGCTTCGCGGATCCTCATTCGTGGTCAAACACTGGCGAAAAGTACGTCGACCTGTTCAGGGTGCTGAATCGGAAGGGCAAATGATCGTCGAAGCAGGAACGCTTACAGGCGAGGAGCTCCGCGCTGAGGTGGTGGTTGTGGGCGCGGGACCGGGCGGGATCGTCACGGCGCTCGAGCTCGCGCGGGCCGGGGTCGATGTCCTGTTGATTGAGAGCGGGCGCTCGGCTGACGACGCTGTCGGGCAGGCGCTGGGGGACGCGATCCTTGACAGCGGCGGCAAACACGCGCCGATGGATCTCACGACCCGCCGTGGGATCGGTGGTACGTCGGCGATCTGGGGCGGTCGCTGCGTGCCGTTCGACCCGATCGATTTTGAGGACCGCCCGTTCGTCGATGGCGTCTGGCCAGTGACCTATGAAGAGCTCGAGCCGCTGTTTGGGCGGACCTGCAAGTGGTTCGTCTGCGGACGGCCGGCCTTCGATCGCGCCGCAATGCCGCATCTGCCCGCGAGCATCGTGCCCGGGCTCAGCGACGGTGACGTGCTGAGCTCGAGCTTTGAGCGTTGGTCGCTTCCGACCAACTTCGGCAGCGTGTATCGCAAGGAGCTGGAAGCGTCGGCAAATCTCCGAATCGTGACCGGCCTGACCTGTACTCGCGTCGTCCCGGCAGAAGGCGGTGGCCGGATCGATCACCTCGAGGCTCACACCCACGAACGCGCGTTGATCCGCGTCCGCGCCAGCCGCTACGTGTTGGCGGCGGGCGGGTTGGGGACCACCAGGCTGCTGCTTGCCTCACCGGATATGGAGGGCGTCGCCATCGGAAACCACTCTGACCACCTCGGACGCTGGTACATGGCTCACGTCGAGGGGGTCGTGGCGAGCGTGCAGTTCACAACCAGAGCCGAGGACACCATCTACGACTACGAGCGTGACACGGACGGCGTCTGGGTGAGACGCCGCTTCTCATTCAGTGTGGACACGCTGAGACGCATGCGGATGCCGAACATCGTTGTCTGGCTGGCAAATCCTGACCCGCCGGACGCTCGACATGGCAGCGGTGTGCTCTCGTTCGCCTACCTGATGCTCGCTTCGCCGCTGGGCAGGTATATGTCTCCGCCTCCGCAGCGCCTGGCACTGACCGGTCACGATGTGCCGGGTGTCCCTTACGGACCGGTGGAGCGGACATCGGTCATGTCGCATCTGCGCAACATCATGCGCCAGCCGCTCCAGACGGCTCGATTCGTCATCTCCTTCGGTGTGGGCCGGTTCCTCCTCCGGGGGCGGAAGTCGCCGGGCTTCTTCGTCCGCCAACCCTCCAACCGCTATCCGCTGATGTTCCACGGCGAGCACCTGCCCGACCGTGCCAGCCGCGTGGTGCTCGATGAGAGCGTCGACGCGCTTGGCATGCCGAGGCTCAGGATCCAAGCGCGCTTCACCGAGAATGACGTCGACGGCATCGTCAAGGCTCACGAGGAGTTGGACCGCTTCCTGCGAGAGCAGGGCCTGGGCCGCATCGAATATCTCAGCGATGACGTCGCGGCTCACGTCCAACGTCGTGTCGGCGCCGGGTTCCATCAGGCCGGGACAACTCGAATGGCGGATGATCCGGGCGACGGTGTCGTCGATCGCAACCTTGCCGTACACGGCTATCCCGATCTGTACGTCGCCAGCAGTTCAACCTTCGTGACCTCGAGCCAGGCGAATTCGACCTTCATGATCGTCGCCTTCGCACTCCGTCTTGCCGACCGTCTCCGCAGGGAGCTCGGCTGACGGCTAAGCCGGGTCCGTGATCCGCGGTGGCTGGATCACCGGTGCGGCGTTGCTACAGAACCACCCGACGCAGAGCCCCGCCCAACTCACCAGGTCGAGGAATGCGAACGTGATCCGCTCGGGGTTGCCGCGTATCACCGTGAGCGGGAGCCGGCCGGCTGCGCGCAGACCGAGAACGATTGGAGGGCTCTTGGGACAGATGCCGCGGTACCTGGACGACAGCCAGCGCCCGCCGCGACCGTACTTGACGTGCTGCGTCCAAAGGCCGCCAACTGTTTGGCGATGACGATGCAGAACGACCGCGGAAGCTTCGTATCGCAATTTGACGCCGGCTTGTTGCGCTCGCCAGCAGAAATCGGCGTCGCCCGCGGAGTTGATGCCCTCAGCGAAGCCGCCAACCGCGTCCCACGCCGAGCGTGCGACCAGCAGGTTTGCCGTCTGACCATACGAGAGCGGTTCTGCCGCCAGTGTCTTCCGCTGGTCCAGATGCTCACGAGATATTGCGTAGCGCTCGACCATCGTGTCGCCAGGAACGGCGTCGATCTTGCCGGCGACGATTCCGGCACCGCTTGGATCGCTGTCGGCAAAGTACGAATCCAGGATCTCCGCGGATGGCCAGCAATCCCCATCCATGAACAACAACCAGCTGTTGCGGCTGGAGCGAACTCCGACGTTACGCGCGTAGTAAGAACTCGCCTCGGCCACGGCCGGCAATATGCGAAGCTGCGGCAGGCCGGATTGGAACTGCGGAATCTCGTCGGGTGAGTTCCAGACGATTATCAGCTCATCGTCCTCATCGAACCTGATCTGCTCGAGACGACCGGCGGCCGCTGCCAATTCCGCGGCGCTGCCGCGAAACGGGACGATCACTGAGACGCTGGGTCGAGCCATGCGCGGTAATGGTAGTGAGCGATTGCCCGGCTCAACGGCTGCGCCGGAGCATCGAGAAGCGGATCAGGAGGTCCCGATCACTCGCACTCGCGCGAAGGCATACCCCAGGCGACGCTGGAACATCTGGTTCCCCATCGATGTCACGAGCGGACCCTCGGACCACATTCGTCGAACGCCGCGCTCGATCAGCACACGCAGGATCTCTGTGTGGATCACCCACCGCGCCGGGAGCGTCTCATCGCGCCCAGCGATCGCGACGAGGTGGCTCAGGTAGGCGTCCTCGCGGTCAACTACGGCGACGCCGACGGCGACCGCTTCGCCATCGCTGTCGACCGCCATCATTGAGACGGTGCCCCGGGCCGCGACCGCTGTGTCGACGCCGTCTGCAACGAGATCCCGATTCTTGTTGCAGTGCGCGTAGATCTCGTTTGCTCGTGGTCCCGCCGGCAACGCGGCATGAGTTATGCCGAGTTTGCTGGCGCGGTTGAGGTTCTGGCGCCGGCTCTTGGCCGTCTCTCCCGAGAGGTAGTCCTCGATTGATTCGGGCAGCTCGATCACACTCATCAGTGGGCGGGCCACCCAACGTCCGCGCAATCGGTATGCCAGCCGTGATGCGATCAATTGCCCGTCTGTAGACGACGAAACCTGCACCGTGACGCGAGGGCTCGCGGCCCAGACCCGGTAGATCGAGCGGGAGGATCGGAGCAGAGCGATCACTGTCCGCGCGTAACCGACCAGGGACCGCGATGAAGCGCCTTCGCGCCGCTTCCAGTACTGCTCGAACGCCGCGTCGGTAGGCCTTGGCCCCGAATCCAACCTACCCATTTCAATCACCCTATCAGCGGTGCCGGAGGCGCTCTCGGAGGTAGGCAAATGGTCCGGCGAGCATGCCGCCCAGCTTCGCGGTCCGCAGGCCGGGCGGAAGATGCGAGGCGATCGGTTGGGGCGCGGCCTTCGACGACGAGAGCATGTGGCGCATACCCGGTAGGACCACACGGAGCATCTCAGGGATGACGCGCGGATTATTGACAGCCAGTGAGGTATAGAAGGCCGTCAGCCCGATCCCATAGCCGCGGACCTGCGCATCGAGGCCACTGACGTCGCGGCGATGGAAGTGGCGTGTCAGCGCCGCGGGATGGTGAAGAACAGTTCCTCCGCGCCGCAGGATCTCGGTGAAGAGGACCATATCCTCGCCCCCGTGTGCCCTCGTGCCTGGCCCAAGCGCCTCGTCGAAGCCACCGACTCGCCGCATTGATTCGGTGCGCAGGGCGCTGTTGCCGCTGATCCCGAAGGAGGGAATCGGGAACAGCGGGTTGAAGCGGTCGCGCGTGGCCGGCGAGAACTCGTCGGCGTGGAACCCGCGATCACTGTGTCCGCCGAGCTCTTCGAACCAGACCTGAGCCTGGGTTTCGAGCTCCGCCGGAACGACCACGCCGGAGACACCATCGATGCCCGGGCGCGACTCGAGCGCGCGTACGAGCTCGCTCAGCCACAGCGAATCGGCGACCTCGTCGTCATCGATCCACGCCGCGAACTCCCCAAGATCCTGCGCGAGCGCTCGGTTACGGGCCCGCGACGCTCCGGCGACCGGTTCACAGAGATAACGAACGTTCAGCCGATCCTCGAAGGACGAGACGACGCTCGCAGTCAGATCCGAGCTCGGCGCGTTGTCGACGACCCAAACCGTGAAGTGCGGATGATCCTGCGCAACCAGGCTCTCCAGACAGCGCCGGATGTCATCGGGGCGCTCGTGCGTTGGAACCACCACTGAGACCGGACTGGCCACCTTCAGATATTGACGATGTGCAACGGAGAAGGGGGTCTCACCGGTCGCAAGTGACTCCGAGGGGGGGCCGTTGAGCGAAGTCCCACGCGCTTGCGCATCAGCGCTCCAGCGCGAACGTAGAAGCTGAACCAGTGCGGCCGGCTCGTCCAGCACTGTTGCCTCGACGCGCTCGATCCCGAGCGGCTCGCCGTATAGCCTGACCACCAACCAGGCGCGAGGAGCGACGGTGCCGCTCGCGAGCAGCTCGGGGAACGGCGGCAGAGGGTGGCTCAGTTCGAGGTCAAGGACGGTTGTCCGGGCCGACGCATCGTCCTCCGGCGTCGGCGCGACGAGCTGGGTCTGACGGCGGGTCAGGAGCAAACCGACACGGCCCTCTCCGAGCCGCACGCAAAGAGCGCCGCCGGGACCCGGCGGCGCTCATGGCCATTGATCTGAGGCACGGGCTCGACTCTATCCAACGAGCCAGCCGCTCTGGCCGGCCTGAGCGCAGGCTCAGACCGGCGCTCAATCACTAGTGCTGCCAGACCCGCACGTACTGGACCTGCATCGAGTCGGCCGTGTTGTCGCTGAAGTCGGTGGCGTCGACCGTGTTGTCCAGGATGAGGTACATCGGTGAGGACGTGATCCCAGAGGTGACGGTGCCCACGTCGGTGCCGTCGTAGTAGTAGGTCACAGAGCCCGGCTCCCAGTCGGCGGCGAACGTGTGCCAGCCGGGGGTGATCGCGCCGGTCGCCAAGCAGACGTGGGGAGCGCCGAGCGGGTCATGGAACGTTGAGCAGACCTGGTTGTTGATCGACTCCAGGACGTCGTTCTCGCCGTCGTTCGGCCACGACTGGCCGTCGGACCAGACCGCGGGCCAATTGGCTATTCCAGTGCCGTCGGCGGGGAGATAGACACGGGCCTCGACGAGGCCGTAGGTGTACTGGAAGCCGCCGCTCGGGCGTCCGTCGTCGGGGTTCGTGGTCACAACCCCGCCGGTCCACGGCTCGTTCACGCCGCTGCAGGTTGACGCAGTGTGGGTCACGTTCAGATGCATCGTGCCGTCGCCTGGGAAGCTGACGTTGCTTGGGGTGTAGCAAGCGGTCTCGCTGCTGTTGATCGGGCCGCTGGTGCCGGTGCTGTTGAACCAGCCGGTTCGCCAGACAGAGGTGTTGAGCGACGGGCCGTTGAAATCAGAATCGAGCACCAGGTTCCAGGCTCCCGGGACGCCCGTTGGCTGGGGCGAGCCAGTGGTCGTCGGCGTGGTGGTCGTCGGCGTGGTGCTGGTCGGTGTCGTAGTCGTCGGCGTGGTGCTGGTCGGCGTGGTGGTCGTCGGCGTCGGGGTCGTCGGCGTCGTGCTCGTCGGCGTGGTGCTCGTCGGCGTGGTGCTGGTCGGCGTCGTGGTCGTCGGCCTCGTCGGCTTCGTCGGCCTCTTCTTCCGCGCCGGTTCCTTCACGGTCCGCTTGACCGACCGCTTAGCGCTGTGCGCCTGCTGCACGCCGCGCGCTTTCTTGTTGGCGCGAGCATGCTTCTTCTCCGGCTTAGCGGAAACCTGGCTGACCTTGGCGGGCTTGCGGGTTGTCTGCGCTGAGGCTGCTGCGATTCCGGCGTTGGCGCCAGCGGCGACAACCACAACCACAGCCGCTGCGCGCAGAGAGGTGGAGATTGAGGGCATTGGAGAACGCGTCCTGGGAAGGAGGTTTGGTGCCGTGCGGGCATTTCCGCGGCGCTCCTCTCATCGGGACTCCCAATGCGCTGCTGTTAATCGGCGTCCGAGATCTGGACGTGTGGTCGATCTGAGATCTGGACATATGTTCGAGCGACCTGCTCGATCGCTGTGGCTTCAGCGGGCACCCGGTTACGGGTACAGCCGTATGTATTGTGGGCGCGATGTTGCCGCTCTCACTTGGACGGTGGTGGCGCACCGGCCTCTGCTCGTGCGCAACGTTGGCGGTCGCCGCCTGTTTGGCAGCGATGGCGCCGGCCATCGTGGCTCCCGGTCGCGCTCACGCCAGGGTGCTCGCCCGTGCCAGCGCGAAGACCATCGCCGCAGTCAGCCACTCGGAGCGGCGCTCGCCGCCCCAACCCAAGCCGCTAAGGATTCCGGGAAAGTGGACGCTCGTACTTGACTCGGAATTCGAGGGGACGAAGCTCGACCGGCAGCTCTGGCGTCCCGGGTGGTTCGGCAGCGGGACCACGGGACCGATCAACGGCAACGAGCTTGCCTGTTACAAGTCGGCGAACGCAACGTTGCCCGGCAACAACTCCCTCGATCTGAGCCTCACGGCGGCGGCTTCTCGCTGCAAGGGCCGTCGGCAGCCCTACACCGGCGCGATGATTTCGAGCAACCCTGACGACGGGCGTTCCTCGGGAGGTTTCGCGTTCACCTACGGGCTGGTTGAGGTCCGGCTCGACGTACCGGCGTCGGGTGGCCACATCGTCAACTGGCCGGCGGTGATGACGCTCGGGCAAAGGTGGCCCGAGGATGGCGAGGACGACATTCTCGAGGGAGACGACGGGACGATCTGTCATCGGTTCCACAGCTTGACGAACATTTTCATGGGGGCGGGCGGTTGCCTTCCGCAGCTGCATGGTGGCTGGTACACGATCGCCGCCGATTGGGAGCCGGGCTCGGTGACGTGGTACGAAAACGGCGCGGTTGTGGGCTCTACGACAGAGGTGACGGCCCAGCGCATGTATCTCGCGCTCGTCTACACCGCCTCGAGAAAGGCACCTCAGTTGGCTGCGCCGGCAACCCTGCGTGTGACCTATGTGCGCGTGTGGCAGCACCCCGGGGCGATCGCCAGAGGCGTGGACAGCTCTCGGTTCTGAGGCCCGACCGAGCCCCGTTCTCCGGCGCCGCTAGTTCAGGCTCGCGCGGTGCTCAGCGCGCGCCTTCGCGATCGCCGGAGACGGCACAACGACCACCGGCAGATCGGCGTGCTGAAGGATGTGATTGGAGACGCTTCCGAGGATCAGCGACTTCACACCGCTGAAGCCGCGGCTGCCGCACACGATCGCGCCGGCGGCCGCCTGCGTCGCCGCGTTGAGGATGGCGTCGGCGACGGTCGTGTCGACCACGGCGATCTCCGCACTCGCGTCAAGGCCAGACTCCTTGGCCACAGCTGCGCCCTGTTGAGCCTTCTCGCGTGCAGCGTCCTTAGCCTCCGAGTCGATCTCGTCGTAGTCGACGATCACGCCTAACCCAGCTCCCGTGCGGGCCATAGTGTCGATGAACCGTTGCCAGACGTTGAGGATCATCACCTGCTGGCCGGGGAACAGCTTGCCGGCCTGCTCGATCGCGGCCTTTGCATCGTCGGAACCGTCATAGGCAATCAGGATCACGGGATCTCCCAGTTCGAGTGCTGGTGACTTTACGGATTGCGCGAGCCGGCGAAGCAGCGGCGAGCCGGCCGTCCTAGCGCGACCTAACTGACGAGCTTGCGGTCAAGCGCGTAACGCACGAGCTCGGCGCGGTCGCTCAGGCCGAGCTTCTGCTGAATGTGCGCGCGGTGGGTCTCGACGGTCCGCACGGACAGGAACAGCTCCTCGGCCACCTGCGCGTTGGTGTAGCCGAGCGCGATCAGCCGCAGGATCTCGAGCTCGCGCTCGGACAGCCCGTCGG
Organism: uncultured Actinomycetota bacterium; assembly: GCA_963818135.1. Lineage (GTDB taxonomy): Bacteria > Actinomycetota > Thermoleophilia > Solirubrobacterales > Solirubrobacteraceae > Palsa-465. The sequence goes on along the minus strand of CAWFRF010000018.1, from coordinate 345,329 downwards.
GCGGCCCCGGCGGCGGCTCGGCCGCAACCTTTGCGCCCAGGCGCGGATTCAGATAGCGCTCGCCCGCAACCGCCGCACGAATCGCCTCGACCAATTCGGCATCCGCGGACTCCTTCAGCACGTAGCCGAGCACGCCTGCGCTCAGCGCGCTGCGCGCATAGGCCGGCTCGTTCTGCATGGTGAGCACAACGATCTGCGTGTCGGGGAACTCGTCGCGCAGCTTCGGGATCGCCTCGATGCTCGATTCACCCGGCATGTTGAGGTCGAGCACGAGCACGTCGGGGTGATGTCCGCGCAGATAGCGCCGGGCGGACTCGACGTCCTCTGCCTCGGCAACGACCACAAAGCCATCCGCGGTCTCGAGCAGCTGTCGCAGCCCGCGCCGCACGATCGCGTGGTCATCGGCGATAACGATCTTTATCGGTTCAGTCATTGGCGTCCCCAACTTACATTCGTCGAATGAACGGTCGCAATGTGGCTGAGGCGATGGCTGACGGTGGTGAAAGCACGACCTCACTGCGGGAAACTACTACCCCGCTCGACGGTGCGCTGGCTGGCATCGAACATCCGCGTACGCTCATGCATCGTTCGCTGCGCTGCTGCACTCGATCGGCCGCAATACTCCCCGGACATGGCGACAAAGCTGGGAATCGGGCAGTTGCCCTTTGAGTCGATCTACCGCCACGGGTACGTGCGCGTGGCCGCGGCCGTGCCGCGCGTGCGGATCGGCGATCCCGCCTTCAACGCCGAGCGCACAATCGAGCTCGTCCGGCGGGCCGACGACGAGGGAGCGGCGCTGGTCGTGTTCCCAGAGCTCGGCCTCACCGCATATACCGTCGACGACCTCTTCCATCAGGACGCGCTGCTCGACGCGACGATCGAGGCGATCGAGGCGATCCGGGTGGCCACGGAGCCGCTCGCACCGCTCACGGTCGTGGGCGCGCCGTTGCGTACCGAGCAGGGCCTCTTCAATGCCGCGCTGGTCCTGCATCGCGGACGCATCCTCGGAGCCGTGCCCAAGAGCTACCTGCCGGAGTACCGCGAGTTCTACGAGAAGCGCCAGTTCCGCGCCGCGCGCGACCTGCTCAGCCCGCAGATCGAGATCGACGGCCTGACGATTCCCTTCGGCAACGACCTGCTGTTCAGCGCCACCGACATCCCTGATTTCACGCTGCACGTCGAGATCTGCGAGGACCTCTGGGTGCCGATCCCGCCGAGCACCTACGGTGCCCTCGCCGGTGCGACGGTGCTGGCCAACCTGTCGGCCAGCAACATCACAGTCGGCAAGTCGGAGTACCGCCATGTTCTGTGCGCCGGGCACTCGGCTCGCACGATCGCCGCCTACATCTACACGGCCGCGGGACGCGGCGAATCCACGACCGACATGGCCTGGGACGGTCAGGCGATGATCTACGAGAACGGCGACCGGCTGGTGGAGGCCGAGCGCTACCCGCTCGACGACCATCTGATCACCGCCGACGTCGACCTCGACCGGCTGGTCTCGGGTCGCGCGGAGCAAAGCTCCTGGGGCGACTCGATCCACGACCACCGGGAGCGCCTGCGCCAGACCAGGCGGGTGCGAGTTCGAGCTGGCACCCGCCGAAGCGCCCGATCAGTCTGGGGCGCGAGACCCCGCGCTTCCCGTACGTGCCAAGCGACCCGCGCTCCCGCCGCGAGCGCTGCGAAGAGGTCTACATGATCCAGGTCAGCGGACTCCAGACCCGGCTCGAGGCGACCGGGATCGAGAAGCTCGTGGTCGGCGTCTCCGGCGGCCTGGACTCGACCCAGGCGCTGCTCGTCGCCGTACGGGCGCTCGACCGGCTCGAACTGCCGCGCACCAACGTGCTCGCGTACACGATGCCCGGGTTCGGCACCAGCGAACGCACGCTCCAGAGCGCGCGCGAGCTGATGCAGGCGCTGGGGGTGACCGCCAACGAGCTCGACATCCGCCCGGCCGCTCAGAGGATGCTCGAGTCGCTCGGACACCCGGCCGCGCGCGGCGAGCCCGTCTACGACATCACCTACGAGAACGTGCAGGCAGGCGAGCGCACCTCGCACCTGTTCCGCCTCGCCAACTTCCACAACGCGCTGGTGCTCGGAACGGGCGATCTCAGCGAGCTGGCGCTGGGCTGGAGCACCTACGGCGTCGGAGACCAGATGTCGCACTACAACGTCAACGCCTCGGTGCCGAAGACGCTGATTCAGTTCCTGCTGCGCTGGGCAGTGGACACCGACGAGTTCGGGCCGGAGGCGGGGCGCGTCCTGGCCGCAGTGCTGGACACCGCGATCTCCCCCGAGCTGATCCCGGCCGCTGGCGACGACCAGCGGCAGACGCACCCCATCAGAACAGCGAGCACACCGTCGGTCCCTATGAGCTCCAGGACTTCTTCCTGTACCACGTGCTGCGCTTCGGGAACCGGCCGAGCAAGGTCGCGTGGCTCGCGCACGAGGCCTGGGGCGACCGCGATCGCGGCTCGTGGCCGGACCTGATCCCGCCTGAGCGCCGCAACGAGTACAACCTCGAGCAGATCGAGAGGTGGCTGCGGGTGTTCCTACACCGCTTCTTCCAGACCAGTCAGTTCAAACGTTCGGCGGTCCCCAACGCGCCCAAGGTCGGGTCCGGTGGCTCGCTCTCGCCGCGCGGCGACTGGCGCGCACCGAGCGACGGCAACGCCACGACCTGGCTGGCTGAGCTCGAGAAGGGACTTGACGATGGCCGCTGATCCGATCGACGCCGCCGCCGAGAAGATGCGCGAGGCCGGCCAGAGCGAGGCCGCGATCCGCCAGTTCAGCTCCGCGCTCGAGCGCGTGCGAGCGGCGACGCAGACGATGATCCCGAGCTCGGAGCTGGAGCCGGCACCCGACGTGCCCGAGCTCGAGGAGCTGCCGGATGTCGACCCGGCGGCGGTGCTCGAGCGCCTCGCCGTGATCAGGCTGAACGGCGGGCTCGCCACCTCGATGGGCCTGCAGCAGCCGAAGTCGCTGCTCGAGGCCCGAGACGGCCGACCTTCCTGCAGATCATCGTCGGCCAGACGCTGGCGCTGCGCCGCCGCCACGGCGTGCGTCTGCCGCTGATCCTGATGAACAGCGAGGCCACGCGCGAGCCCACGCTCGAGGCGCTCGCGCGCTTCCCCGAGCTCGCGACGCCTGAGATCCCCCCGGACTTCCTGCAGAGCATGGTGCCGAAGCTCGATGCTGAGATCGCTGCTGCCGGCCCGCTGGCCGGCAGCTCCCGAGCTCGAATGGTGTCCGCCCGGGCACGGTGACGTGTACGCGTCGCTGGTCGGGTCGGGGATGCTCGACGCGCTTCGTGAGCACGGCTTCCGCTACGTGATGATCTCCAACTCCGACAACCTCGGGGCCGGTGTCGATCCGCGCATCGCCGGCCACCTCGTGCGCGAGCAGCATCCCGTTCCTGATGGAGGTGGTGCTCGGCACCGCCGCCGACCGCAAGGGCGGCCACATCGCTCGGCGGCTGAGCGACGGGCAGCTGATCCTGCGCGAGACGGCGCAGACCCCGCCAGAGGACGAGGAGTCGTTCCGCGACTACCGTCGCTGGCGCTACTACAACACCAACTCGCTGTGGATCGACCTCGACGCGATCGCGGAGCGCTTCGCGGACGAGGGCCGGCTCGAGCTGCCGGTGATCGTCAACCGCAAGACTGTCGATCCGCGCGACAAGAGCTCAACCGCCGGTGCTGCAGCTGGAGAGCGCGATGGGGGCCGCGATCGCGAGCTTCCCGGGCGCCGGCCTGCTGCAGGTGCCGCGCACGCGCTTCGTGCCGGTGAAGACCACCGACGACCTGCTGCTGCTGCGCTCCGACGCCTATCGGCTGGGCGACGAGTTCCGCGTCGAGCTCGTACCGATCCGGCCCGCCCGAACGGCCATCAGCCGTTCGTGGCGCTCGACAAGCGCGTACTTCGGGATGATCGACGACTTCGAGGCGCGGATGCCGGCGGGCCCGCCGTCGCTGCGCGAGGCCGAGCGATTCGTCGTCAACGGCGACGTCAGCTTCGGCGCCGGCGTGGTCGTGCGCGGCGATGTCGAGATCGACGCACCGCCGGAGGGCTTGCGGATCGACGACGGCACCGTTCTCGACGGGCTCAGATCCGATGCCCGGCGTCGAGATCGAGCGCAAGTGGCTGGTGGAAGACGCGCCGGACGGAGCGCTCGCGGCACCGTCGGAGCGGATCGAGCAGGGCTATCTGACGATCGGATCGAGACGGGGCCGAGACGCGTGTGCGGCGTCGCGGCGAGCGCTGCTTCCTGACGGTCAAGTCCGGCACCGGGCTGGTGCGCGACGAGCATGAGGTCGAGCTGACCGCAGGCCCAGTTCGAGGCGCTGTGGCCCGCCACCGACGGCGCCCGCCTGGTCGAGAAGGTCCGGCACGCCCTGCGCGCCGAGGACGGCCATCTGATCGAGCTCGATGTCTACGAGGGCGCGCTGAGCGGTCTGATCGTCGCCGAGGTCGAGTTCGACGACCCTTGGGGCGCCACGCCGTTCATCGCGCCGTACTGGTTCGGTCGCGAGGTCACCGACGACCCCGCGTACAAGAATCAGCGCCTGGCTGTGACCGGCTTGGGCGGACGTCCGGCACCCAGCTCGCCGTGAAGCTCGTTGCGTGAGCGCACGTGCTTCATCCATGGCGGGCACCGACTGAAGCAGCGTCGTGCCGCCGTGTGCGCTGAGCTTGGCGCTGCGCGCGACGACCGCGACGGTCTGGTCCTTCTTGCGCGTCCAACGAACCGTCACGGGCGTCACCTTGACGAGCGCGTCCCAGGTGAGCGCCGTTGATCGACGCCGGTGGCCGGAAGCGGTGCTTGCGCTGGAACGACCTGACGGCGCTCTGCGTCATCGGGCCGAACTCGCCGTCGACCGCGATCTTGTAACCGGCGCCGTAGAGGTGCTCCTGCGCCCAGATCACCAGGTCGCCCTTGTTGCCGCGGAAGACGCTCGCCGGCGTCCGGTTGACGCCGTAGCTCACCAGCAGCGGGGCCTTCCTCGTGATCGCGCCGAAGTAGGACAGGCGGCGCCGACTGCCAGTCCCACCAGCTCACGCCGGTTGCGCCGTAGTCGGTGGCGAGCTGCGTTGAACTGCTCGATCGAGTTCACCGACATGCCGCGGCCCGTTTCCACAGCTGACCGAGCGGGAAGATCGGGCGGCGGTAGATCTCGTTGTACTCGTAGGTGATGGCGTACACGCTCTGCACCGACGTGCCGATGTCGGCCCAGTACATCTGCGGGAGGTTGTACTGGGCGCCGTTCGGGCCGAGGAAGACGGAGTACGGGAAGGTCAGGTGATAGCCGACGTAGGGGAAGCCGGCCAGCCCCACCGGGAACCTGTTGCCGATCAGCTTGCGCAGCCGCGCGATGTAGCTCTGCGCCGCCGGATACCTGCCCTGGTACTGGGATTCGGCGTCGATCACCAGGCAGTCGGCGCCGTCTCTGATCGCGCGCGCGCCGAGGTTGGCCTCGACCACGGGCTGGATGCCGTAGACGTACTGCCAGGCACAGACCTTGAGTCCCGGCCTCGTGCAGCTCGGTGACGAGCGCCCTCGAGAACTGCGGCCAGTAGCTGGTGCCGTCGCTGCTCTTGATGTAGAGCGCGCCGATCCCGTAGCGCTTGGCCTGCGCGATGATCGCGGCGACGTTGCCGCCGTCGCTGTCGTGCAGCTCCCAGATCCACATCGCGCGGCCCTTGAACGGATTGGTCTTGGGGACGGCGATCGGACTCGGCGCCGGCGCCGGGTCGTGCAGGGCGGGGTGACCGTGACGGTGGTGGTGCCGGGCGTCGTCTCGGTCGACGGTGGTCGGCACGGTCGATCGTGACCGGGGTGGTGGTCGTCGTCGTGGCCGTGCGCGGTGCCGGTGGTCGTCGTGGCCACCGTGGTGTCGGTCGTGGTGTCGGTCGTCGTGACGCGTCGCCGTCGTCGGAACGGTCGTCGTCGGTCGCCGGGGCTGGCCGTGGTCGACGCCGTGCCGACGGAGCCGCTGCACGGGGTCGTGGTCGTCACGGTCGCGCCGCCGTGGTGGAGCACGGATGGTCGAGGTAACCACCGCGGTCGCTCGCGCCAGGCAGGCCGCCTGCCACCGTCGCCGCCGTCTGGCCAGCGCGATCGCGGCGGCTGGTCCGAGCAGCAGCGGCCAGCACGGCCGCGACAAGCCAGCCTGACCCACACTGCCTCACAGCTTTTCGAAACCCGTCTTGTCGCATCAAGTTGCGGAGGAGATCCGGGAAGCCCCGTACGGGCGATCCCGGTATCAGGGTTATCGCACGTTCGCGCAGTCGACGCTGCAGGTTCCATCCCATCACGGCTCCAGGCTGTTGCCGATCGGCCGTAGCGCCGGATCCGGCTGCCGCGATACCCGGTTCGCCTGAAAGCCAGCGGACCCGGGACGCCCTGAGCCGCAGCCAGTCTACGCGCCGGCTGCGTCGGCGGCACCAGCCGACGTCGCAAGCTACTTGATGAACAGGATCTCGGAGTACTTCGGCAGCGGCCAGAGGTCGTCGGCGACGGCCTTCTCGAGCTGGTCCGCGACCTCGCGCACGCTGCCCATCGCGGGGAACACGACGTCGTGCATGTAGCGCGCGTGCTCCTCGAGCGTGTCCTCCGGGGTGTTCTCCTTGAGGTTGGCGCTCTCGAGCGTCCTGATCTCCTCGATGAACGAGGAGATCAGCTCGCCCACCTCGTTCGCCAGCTCCGGCTCCTCGGCGCCCAGCAGCTCGGCCTTGTAACGGACCGCCGCCGGCAGCAGCATCGTGCGCGCGATCGAGGCTGCGGTCTCCGCCTCGATGTTCAGCTTGGTCACGTACTGCTCGAGGAACACCTCGTAGCGGGCGTGCAGCTCGCGCTCGCTCAGCACCCCGTAGTTGGAGAAGGCGGTCACCGTGTCGTCGCTGATCAGGTAGGGCAGCGCGTCCGGCGTCGACGGCAGGTTCAGCAGACCGCGGCGCTCGGCCTCGGCGTGCCACTCCTCCGAGTAGCCGTCGCCGCCGAAGACGACCTGCTTGTTCTCCGCGTAGCTGCGCTGCATGATCGGTCGCAGCGCGTCCTCGAGCGACTTGCCCTGGTTGAGCGCCGTTCTCGAGCTCCTCGGAGAGGTAGTCGATCGCCTCGGCGACGATCGTGTTCAGCACCGTGTTCGGCAGGCCGAGCGACTGGCTCGAGCCGAGCGCGCGGAACTCGAACTTGTTGCCGGTGAAGGCGAACGGGCTGGTGCGGTTGCGGTCACCGCCGTGCAGCGGCAGCGGCGGCAGCACCGGCGTGCCAAGGCCGAGGAACGACTCCGGCGTCGACTGCCCGGCGGCGCCGGCAGCGATCGCCTCGAACAGCTTCTCGAGCTCGCTGCCCAGGAAGATCGAGATGATCGCCGGCGGCGCCTCGTTGGCGCCGAGGCGGTGGTCCTGGCCCGGGGAGGCGATCGATGCGCGCAGCAGCCCCTGGTGCTTGTTGACCGCCTGGATCACGGCCGTGCAGAAGAACAGGAACTGCAGGTTCTCGTGCGGGGTGTCGCCGGGCTCGAGCAGGTTCTCGCCCTCGTCGGTGCCCATCGACCAGTTGTTGTGCTTGCCCGAGCCGTTGACGCCGGCGAACGGCTTCTCGTGCAGCAGCGCCACCAGGCCGTAGCGGCGGGCGACGTTCTGCAGGATCTGCATCGTCAGCTGCTGGTGGTCGGAGCCGACGTTCGAGTTCTCGAAGATCGGCGCGATCTCGTACTGGGCCGGCGCGACCTCGTTGTGGCGGGTCTTGATCGGGATGCCGAGGCGGGCCAGCTCGCGCTCGCACTCGAGCATGTAGGCGAGCACGCGCTCCGGGATCGAGCCGAAGTAGTGGTCGTCGAGCTCGTGGCCCTTCGGCGGCTTGGCGCCGAACAGCGTGCGGCCGGTATTGATCAGGTCGGGCCGCTCGAAGTAGTACTGCTCGTCGATCAGGAAGTACTCCTGCTCGGGGCCGACCGTCGTGAACACGCGGTTCGATGTCCTTGCCGAACAGCTTCAGCGCGCGCGCGGCCGACTTGGAGAGCGCGTCCATCGAGCGCAGCAGCGGGATCTTGGCGTCGAGCGCCTCACCGGTCCAGGAGACGAACGCGGTCGGGATGCAGAGCAGCGCGCCGTTCGGGTTCTCGAGGATGAAGGCCGGGCTGGTCGGGTCCCAGGCGGTGTAGCCGCGGGCCTCGAAGGTCGCGCGGATGCCGCCGGTCGGGAAGCTCGAGGCGTCGGGCTCGGCCTGGATCAGCTCCTTGCCGGAGAACGATGCGAGCGCAGTGCCCTCGCCGGTGGGGGCGTAGAAGCTGTCGTGCTTCTCGGCGGTCAGGCCGGTGAGCGGCTGGAACATGTGCGCGTAGTGGGTCGCGCCCTTCTCCAGCGCCCACTCCTTCATCGCCAGCGCCACGGCGTCGGCCAGCGAGGTGTCGAGCGCCTCGCCGCGTGGCGAGCGTCTGGGAGAGCTTCTTGTAGACCTCCTTCGGGAGGCGCTGGCGCTGGACGACCTCGCTGAAGACGTTCTCGCCGAAGATCTGGTTGTCGGCGACCGTGAGGTCAGGCGCGCCCAGTGCGCCCCCGTTCGGGGTCCACTGTGCTGCGAACACGTTCTGCTGACGGATTCGGGACATCGTTCTGTCTGTTCCTTCCTGTTCGCGTCTCGGGCGGCACCCATGAGGACGCGCGTGTGCTAAGCGGCCGCGGGGGACCGCGGCCCACTTGAAGCTATAAGACCCGTCCCGTCCGGTCACTATCCAAATGTCCAAATTGGGTGGTGGGTGGACGTGGGTGGCGTTTCGGGGGTGCTGGTGGGCGGTTTCGGGGGTGCTGCTGGGGCGTTTCCTCGGCCTGTCCGCTTCGTCGGTGGCGTCTCGCTTTGTCCAGCCCGCCAGGCACTGGCGGGCCTGGAATGTGTGCCAATTCTGTGCCTTTTTGGGCTTGGGAAGGGTGGCGGGTTCATAGTCGGGCGGCTATGGCTGAAAGTTCCGAGTCTGAGGATGCTGAAACCGACAATCTGCACGGACTCGAGCCAGAGATTCGGGAGCGGCTCGATAATCGCGCGGTTTTCGAATCATGCTCAGCTCAGCGGCGAGGTTTGTCGGTTTCGAGCAGGCTCGAGGGCAGAGGAGATGCCGAAGTCTCGCGGCTTGCCGAGCTGCAGCACGGGCATGTCCACCGGCAGCAGCTGCGCGCGGCTGGGGTCATGCGTGGCGCTGTGGCCCACCAGATCCGCACCGGGCGACTGCACGCCACCCTTCCCGAGCGTATTTCTGGTTGGTCGACCTCAACGGACCGAGTTCGGGCGGATGATGGCGGCGGCTCTTTCCTTCAGAGGGGATGCGCTCGTCGCTGGGAGTGCAGCGGCGCAGGTGTGGGGCGTGCTGGACACGACCCAGATGCTCGGTGCCGAAAATCCGATCAACGTCCTGCTCGCCGGGCGCAACGCAGAGCAGCCTCAAGGCGTGCGTATCCATCGCACCAAGGCCCTAGCCAGTCAGGACATCCGCTGGCGCCACGGCATCCCCGTCACCTCCCCGGCGCGAACGATCCTGGACCTCGCAGCGACCATGGACGAGTTGGAGCTCGAGTCGGTCCTGTCGGTCGCGCTCGGAAGGAGCCTCGCGCGCAAACCGCAGCTCGAGGACGTGATCGAGCGCAACCCGAGAGCGAAGGGCATCGCCAAGCTCCGCACGCTCCTGGAACAGACAGCGCCGCTGCACGACACACGCTCCGGCTACGAGCGCAAACTCCTGAAACTCCTCAAACAGGCCGAGCTGCCGCTACCAATCACGAACACCTGGGTCGCGGGCGAGTTCGTCGACGGGCTCTGGCCCGATGTCAAGCTGGTGGTCGAGTTCGATGGCTGGAAGTACCACCGTGGCCGCGACAGGTTCGAGACCGACCGCCTCCGCGACCAACACGTGACAGCCGCCGGCCACCATGTGATCCGCGTCACAGCCCGTCAGATCGACCACCGGCCCCACGCACTGATCGCCCGCATCGCGACCACGATCACCACGCTCAGGCTGAGCGCAGGCTAGGTCTTCTTCGTGACCTGTCCGTCGCTCTGAACTGTCGAACGCGGCGGCACCGATGAGATCAGCACTTCGAACCTCCCTCGCGCCGGTGCGCCGTTGCGCAACACCGCCTTGGCGAAACCGTTCAATCCCGCCGCCACCTCGTACACGACTGTCTGGGGTCCCGCTGCGACGGCCGTGAGCTTCCAGCGGAAGGCCACCGTGTGGCCGGGCGCCAGCCGCCCGAGCGCCCACGTGTTGGAGTAGGCGGTGGCTGCCGCCCCGGGGCCGCGGTTGCGGCAGCTGTAGCGGCATGGGCCGGGCGCCTGGTTGATGATCCAGACTGGGCGGGAGCGGCTCGCAAGGATCGGCTGGCCCGGGCCGTTTGGCGGAATCAGCGTGCCGAAGGCCTGGGCGGAGCTGCCGTACCTGGGATTCAGGACGGTGACCGCGACGTTGGGGATCGTGCGTGTGCCGACGTTCCTGACGCGCACCGTGAAGCTCGTCTGCTCGGCGAGCCGTTGAGCCGCCGGGAATGAGCTGGCGACGGCAACCGGGAACTTCGCGTGCGGTTCGCCGGCGTTCTGCTCGGTGCCGCCACAGCCTGCAACCAGGCTCGCGATCGCGAGCGCGGCTGCAACGATTACCCTCCGTCCACTCACCGGATTCGAGCATACCCACGCATCAGGCGGGCTATCCGCGGTTTGTCCGCCAGATAGGCGGGTACGCTTTCGCTCTGGCGATGCGAACCGACACCGGTGTCGGCCTGAAGCAGGAGAGAGTGTGATCAGAACAACCGTCGACCGTGCCTTCGAGCCCACCCGTGGGGTTCTGGAGGAGGCGGGCGAGATGGTGATCCTCACCGGGCGCACGATCGCCTCTGCTGTTACCCCGCCGTACCCATACGGACCCGAGTTCGTCTCGCAGTTCATGTTCGCGCTGCGGCTCTGCTGGCTGCCGCTGCTGATCTCGACGATTGCCTTCGGCTACGAGGCTCCCGGCCTGCAGGCTGCGAACTTCCTGGTGCTGTTCGGGGCGCTCGACCGCCTGGGCGGCTTCTTCGTGCTCGCCTCGATCCGCGAGTTTGCTCCCTTTGTCGATGCGATCGTGTTGGCCGGTGTCGCCGGAACAGCGATCACCGCGGACCTCGGCGCGCGGCGCATCCGCGAGGAGCTCGACGCGCTCGAGGTGCTCGGCGTCGACCCGATCAAGAACCTCGTGGTCCCGCGCTTCCTCGCACTGATGCTGGTCACAGGCCTGTTCGACATCTACGCGCTGCTGTTCGGCGTCTTCGGCGGCGTGCTCGCGACGCTGGTGAACCATGCGCCGCTCGGTCCCTTCTGGGCGACGTTCTTCAGCAATGCGACGACGACCGACCTGTGGGGCTCGGTGGTGAAGACGACGCTGTTCGGCGCGATCATCGCGATCGTCTGCTGCTACAAGGGAATGACCGCCTCGGGCGGCGCCGAGGGCGTCGGTCGCGCGGTCAATCAGGCGGTGGTGATCGCGTTCCTCGCGATCTTCGCCTTCAACTACGTGTTCACGCAGGTGCTGTTGGCGACGCACCCGGCACTCACGACGATCGTCAAGTAGATGGAAGAAGAACCGTTCGCATACCCACGCATCTGGCTTGAGTCGTTCGGCGAGATCATCAAGTTCTCGGCGCGCGTGCTCGGGGACGTGGTCAACCTGCGCGTCTTCAAGTACTTCGGCGAGACGCTGCGCCAAGCCGGGATCCTGATCGTGTCATCGACGCTCGTGATCTGGGGTCTGGTGTTCATCATCGGCCTGCAGTGCGGGATCGAGGGCGCCTACTTCGACCGCAGCGTCGGCACGCCCGAGTACGCGGGCGTCTTCTCCGCGTGGTGCGACCTGCGTGAGCTCGTGCCGCTGTGCTTCGGCTACATGATGGCCGCCAAGGTGGGCACGGGGATCGTCGCCGAGATCGGCTCGATGCGGATCTCAGACGAGATCGACGCGCTCGAGGTGATGGGCATCAGCGGGGTCACCTTCCTCTGTGCCACCAGGCTCGTGGGCATGATGCTGGTCCTGCCCTTTGTCTACCTGTGCTCGATCGGCGCCGGCTTCTTCGCCAGCTACTTAGCCGTGGTCCAGCAGATCGGCGACGTCTCCTCGGGCGGGTACTTCCTGATCTTCTGGGAGTTTCAGAATCCACCCGATGTGATCTTCAGCCTGCTCAAGGCGATGGCCATGGCGGTGTTGATCGTGCTCGTGGGCTGTTATTACGGGTACAACGCAAGTGGTGGGCCAGTCGGTGTGGGTACCGCCACGGCAAAATCGATGGTCTTCAACATCGTCGGTGTCCATCTGATCAGCATGCTCGGCACGCAGCTGTTCTGGGGAGCCAACCCGAGAGCCCCTATCGGGGGATAAGTATGTCCGCGGAACGACACTCTGATTTGGCTGATACGGCCGCCGGCCCGCTGGCCGGCGGCTCCACTCCGGCCCATACGGCCGCCGGCCCGCTGGCCGCCGGCTCCACCTTGCCCGACCTGCCGCCCGGCGTCCCCGAGGATTACTACGACTTCCACAGCGGCAAGGTCTATCCGTCCGGGCGCCGCGACGTCATCGAGTTCAAGGACACCTACAAGTCCTTCGGGCCCAACCAGATCCTGCGTGGCCTGACGATGGGACTGCCCGAGGGGATGGTCTCGATGATCCTCGGGCCGTCCGGCACGGGCAAGTCCGTCTGCATCAAGCACATGGTCGGGCTGCTCTACCCGGACTCGGGTGATGTGCTCGTCCACGGCGAGTCGGTGCCGAATATGACCGACGACCGGCTGTTTGAGATGCGCAAGAAGTTCGGACTGCTGTTTCAGGACGGCGCGCTCTTCAGCTCGATGAACCTCTACGACAACGTCGCCTTTCCGTTGCGCCAGCACACGGAGAAGAGCGAGCAGGAGATCGAGGAGATAGTCATGCGCCGGCTCAAGGAGGTGGGCCTCGGCAACGCTCGCGACCGCTTCCCGAACGAGCTCTCAGGGGGCATGCGTAAACGCGCAGGATTCGCCCGAGCGCTGGTGCTGGGGCCGGACATCGTGCTGTTCGACGAGCCGGACTCGGGGCTCGATCCGGTGCGCACCGCACTGCTCGGCGAGCTGATCCTCGAGGTTCACCGTGAGATGGTCGAGGAGGCCAAGGCGGAGGGCAAGGAGTACCTGCCTACATTTGCAGTTGTGACGCACGACATCATGAGCGCGCGCCGGGTCGCCGACTACATCAACGTGCTCTGGAGAGGGCGGATCGTCGAGGCAGGTCCTGCTGAGGACATGCTCAACTCGGATAACCCGTTCATCCGGCAGTTCCTCGCGGGCGACGCGCAAGGCCCGCTCTCGATGGACTGAGCAGTGCCACGGGTCCCGGGACTCGAGCGCCTCCGCGTCCGGGTGCTGGCCGCCGGGGCGATGCGCGTCCGCGTGGTGGCCGTTGCGGTACTGGCGCTGGCCGGTGCCGGCATCGCGCTGACGCTCAGGCCGTCGACCGCGCTGAACACTTTCGTCTCGTCATCGTCGAGGGATTACACCGCCACACAGGCCATGTACCGCCAGTTCGGCAGCGATCCGGTGGTGGTCCTGGTCCGTGGCCCGCTGACCGGACTGCTCAGCCCGGCGAACATCAGGACGCTGAGCCGACTCGAGGCCTGCCTCGGCGGCCAGCAGCTGCGCCTCGACCCGCGGCTCGAGGCATACGTTCCGATCGCGACGGCCAATGCAAGCCCGTACGGAGGCAGGGACTCGCCGTGCGGGACGTTGATGCGCGAGCGCGCCGCGGAGGTCGTGTACGGGCCGGCGACCTTCCTCAACCGCGCTGTCGCGGCGGTCAACACCGAGGTCGGTTCGCTGACGGTCAATGCGGTGGAGACGATCCGGGCCGCGGAGGCCGCCGCGCGGACGCTGGCAAAGTCAAGGAAGCTCGATGCGGCGCAGACCAGCGCCGCCGTTCAGGCGGCCGGAACGCTGGCGCTCGAGCGTGAGCTGGCCTCGACGGGAAGCACCACGGGCAGCGCCAACGCCACAGGTGCCCAGGCGCGGCTGGCCGGCGTCCCCTCGATCCAGGACCCCACCTTTCTCCGCCAGATCGTCTTCGGTTCGCGCCACGGCCACGTCCAAGCCCTCCAGCCACTTCTCCTATCTGTTCCCGAGCGACGACGCCGCCGTCATTCAGGTCAGGCTCAGGGCCGGGCTCGACGGCCAACAGCAACAGCAGGCGATCGACTTGATCCGCGCTGCCGTCAAGCGGCCCGAGTTCCGGATCGCCGGCGTGGGCTACACGGTCACCGGTGAGCCGGTACTGCTCTCCGACCTGAGCGGTGAGATCGGCGGCCAGTTGATCCTGCTGCTGGCGGTTGCGATCGTGGTGATGGCGCTCGTGCTGCTCGCCGTGTTCCGGCGCGCCCTGCGTCTGCTGCCGCTGATGACCGCGCTCGCCGCGGTAGCGATCACCTTCGGGCTCACCGCGGTGTTCGGCGGCGCGCTCACGGTCGCTGACGTGGCGGTCTTCCCGGTGCTGCTCGGGCTCGCTGTCGACTACGGCGTCCAGCTCCGATCCGGCACGCCCCGCGGCGCGACCGCGGTGGCCGCGCTGGCCACCGCGGCCGGGTTCCTGGCGCTGCTCGTCTCGTCGGTGCCGATGGTGCGCGGCTTTGGCCTGCTGTTGGTTGTCGGCGTGCTGATCGCGTTCAGCGTCGCGGCCTTCACCATTCCCGATCGCCCGGCGCGACAACTGAGCCCCTCACGGCTTATCCCGCGCACGCTGCTCGCGTCGGTGTACGGTGCCGGGGAGATCCTGAGCGGATGGCTGCCCGCGCTGATCCGCCACCCTCGACGGGTGCTGGCGCTCGCGCTGGTGCTCGCGCTCGCCGGTTGGGCGCTCGACGCGCACACGCCGGTGCAGTCGGACATCACCAAGCTGGTGCCGGCGGACATGCCCGCGCTGCGTCACCTCGAGACGCTGGAGCGCACAACCGGTACCTCCGGCGAGGTCAATGTGCTCGTCAGCGCGCGCAACGTGACCACTCGCAGGGCGGTCAGCTGGATGGCCGCGTACGAGCGCCGGATGGCGACCCGCTTCGGCGCGACGAATTCGGGCGATTGTGTGACAGCGACACTCTGCCCGGCCCTCTCACTGCCGAGCCTGCTCCAGACCGCGGGCGGCTCGCTCGCGGCTGTTCCCGGGTACTTCCAGCGTTCCGTGCTCACATCCAACCACCGCTACGCGCTGCTGTCGTTCGGCATCCGCCTGATGCCGCTCAACCGCCAGCGGCAGGTGATCGAAAGCATGCGTTCAGCACTGAACCCACCGTCGGGTATCCGTGCACAGCTTGCGGGAGCTCCGGTGCTCGCCGCCGACGCCGAGGGCTCGCTCGCCTCCGTCGGCAACCGCATGCTGATGCTCGTGCTCAGCCTCTGTCTCGTTGCGCTGGCGCTGCTGGCCACGCTGAGACGCGGGCGTCGCGTACTCGTGCCGCTGATTCCGATCGCGCTCGCGACGGGATGGTCAGCGCTCCTGGTCTATCTGTTGCACATCCCCCTGAACCCGATGTCCGCGACCCTCGGCACGCTGGTGATCGCGATCACGACCGAGTTCAGCGTGCTCCTGTCAGAGCGCGTCTGTCGCCTGCGCGGGACCGGGATGACACGGCAACAGGCGGTCGACGCCGCCTATCGCAGCACAGGCATCGCCGTGCTGACCTCAGCGCTCACCGCCATCGCGGGCTTCGCGGTGCTCACCGTCTCGGACATCACGATGCTGCGCGATTTCGGCCTGCTGGCGCTCGTCGACCTCTCGGTCTCGCTTGCGGGGGTGATGGTGGTGCTGCCGGCGACGCTCGGCCTGATCGATCTGAAGCGGGAGCCGAAGACCGAGCCCGAGCCCCAGAGGAGACCGCGGCCGCAACCGCAGCTCGAACCGACGCGATGATCGACACGCGCCGCTACCAGATGATGATCGGCGGACTCGGCCTGCTGCTGGTGGTCGCCTTCTCGATCTACCTCTACGTCAACGGCGGCCGCGGCACCCATCCGGGTGTCGCCGCCGGGCAGCCGCTCAAGCATTTCGTCGCGCCGCTGGCCACAAGCGACCTGAACGCTCCCGCCAACGTGTCGCCACGCTGCGACCCGGCCCGGCCGGCCAGGCGCGGACTGAACGTGTGCGGTCGCCGGCCGATCGTGCTGGCCTTCTTCGCTGTCGGCGCAAAGCCCTGCATCCGGGCCGTCACCTCGCTTCAGGCGATCGCGCCGCGATTCCCGCAGGCCACCTTCGCGGCCGTCGCCGCCGGTGCGAACAAGGCCCCGACTCTGAAGCTGGTCCATGAACACCACTGGACGATTCCGGTCGCCTACGACTCCACCGCAGCCGTCGCGCAGCTCTACGGCGTGACGGTTTGTCCGATGATCGAGGTCGCCCGCCGCGGCGGCACCGTCAGCCGGCTGCTGATCGGCGAGCGCTGGGAACGGACAACAGCGCTCAGAACTGCGCTCGCGCACGTGCTATCTGAGAAGCAATGAGGGAGCTCTTCCGGATCGGCGCCGGCGCGGTGCTTGCGGTCGCGATCATGTTCGTCGGCAGCCTCGTGCTGTGGCTGGGTACGCCGCTGCTGTGGCTGTGGGTCGGCTCCCAGATTCAGGGAAGCACCTCGAGCATCGGCCTGGCGCTGTTGGCGATGGCGGTCGGAGTGCTCGTCACCGTGTGGCTGCTCGCCGGCCTCCTCGGCAGACTCAGCCAGGTCCACCGCAGCAACGCGATCGCGCGGGGATTGGACGATCCGGGCCACCGCATGCTCGAGTCGGTGATGATCGCGGCGGCAGGCGTGGCGATCGTGGTCTTCGGCGTCTGGTTCCTGCTATTCGCGGGCGCCAGCCCGATGCCGCTCGGCATGAACCTCTAGCCGCTCGGCATGAACCTGCCAGCCGCCCGGCACGAACGTCCAGCCGCGCGACCGGGACTTCGAGGCGCCCGGCATGAACCACTGCAGCCGCGCGGGGCGCCCGATGGCCGGACGCCCCCACAGCGGTTGGCTCAGGCGTAGACCAGCTCCCGCTCGGTCTCCCGAGCGGCGTTCACCTCGGCGTCAACGCTCGCCTCGGCGGAGACCGGGCAGCCGCTCAGCTGCTCAGCCAGCAACAGGCGTTGGCGCTCGGTCAGCGCACCGATCAGCTTGATCTCACTCACGCCGTTTCGCTCGAGGAACTTCCGGCACCGAGTGCCGCCCCAGCGTCGCTGGGAGAGCAGTAGTTCGGAGACCGTCCACCGGCGAGCGGCGTCAGGGCACTCGAGGATCACAGTGGCTGCCGACACCTCACCCTCAGCGATGCGCCGCTTGAGCTCGGCGCGGGCCAAGCGGATCGCGTTAGCGTGCTCCAAGGCCCGGAGTCGCTGTGGTTCGGTCGGCATCTGTGTGGTGTCCGTCATCGACGTCCTCTTGTCTTTCAATCGTTCTGCCCTGATCAGGCGGTTGCTCTGGCGTAACCGCTCGAGGGCGCACAGCATCGCCACCCGAGCGGGTGCATCTTTTGAGACTTCTGTCTCCTTTAGTAGGCGGCGCCCCGCGCCACCACCTGAACCCCAAGTTGCCCTCTCGGCGAGCCACCTGGGTCAGTACCTCGTGACCCCTCTTTGACCAGAGGGCAAGCTACAGCGCCGAGCCCCGTAACAGCAAGGTCACAAGATCCGATCCGTGTGCTTAGAGCGTGTTTTTTCTGTTATCGAAATCGCACGGCTCGGGTGGGGTTGAACATACGTCCACCCCTCCGGCCGCTCGCCGCGGCTTCGCGGCCGGGCCGGAGGCGCCGGTGGCTACTCGGCGCCGGTCGGCAGCGGGCCGTGCTCGGACTCGAAGTTCTGCTTGGCGAGCCTGAAGATGTCGAGCGCCTCATCGAGGACGTCCTGGTCGTGCGTCGCCATCACGCTCGTGCGCAGCAGCGCTCCCGCCGGCGGGACGGCCGGGTGGATCGCCACGTTGACGAAGACCCCCGCCTCGTACAGAGCCTTCCAGAGGAAGACCGCCTTCCAATCGTCGCCGACGACGACCGGGACGACCGGGGTGACGATCTCCGAGCCGTCGGCCATGTGCGCCGGCGGCAGCACCCAGAAGCCGAGCTCGCCGAGGCCGCGCCGCAGGTAGGCGGCGTTCTCGAGCACCTTGGCGAACAGCTCGCGGCCCTCGTCGGAGCGGCAGATCCGTACCGCGCTGAGCGTCGCGCCAACCGCCGCCGGCACACCGGAGGCGGTGAAGATGAAGGGGCGCGCCGCGATCCGCAGGTACTCGATCACCTCGGCCGATCCGGCGATCACGCCGCCGCACGAGGCAAGCGACTTGGAGAACGTCGCCATCCGCAGATCGACGTCGGCTTCGACCCCGAAGAGCTCGCAGGTCCCGGCGCCGCGCGCGCCGAGCACGCCGAAGCCGTGGGCCTCATCGACCATCAGCCGCGCGCCGTACCGCTTGCAGAGCGGGACTATCTCGGGCAGTGGCGCGACGTCGCCCTCCATCGAGTAGACGCCGTCGACCACGACCAGGATGCCGCCCCCGTCTTCCTGCGCGGCCTTGAGCCGCTTCTCCAATAGGTCGAGGCGGTTGTGACGGAACGGCCGCATCTTCGCCTGCGAAAGCAGGCAGCCGTCGAGGATCGAGGCGTGGTCGCCGGAATCGGCGATGACCGTGTCCTCTGGGCCGAGGATCGTGCCCAGAGCGCCCAGGTTGGCCTGATGGCCGGTGGTGAAGACGAGCGCGTCCTCGGTGCCGAACCACTCCGCGAGCTCGCGCTCGAGCTCGACGTGCAGATCGATCGTGCCGTTCAGGAAGCGCGAGCCGGTCAGGCCGGTGCCGTAACGGTCGAGCGCCTCGCGGGCGCCCTGCTTGACGCGCTCGTCGCCGGTGAGCCCCAGATAGTTGTTGGAGCCGAGCATGATCCGGCGCTGACCCTCCATCTCGACGACGGGGAGGGTGGGGCCCTCGAGCACGTGAAAGTAGGGCACGGCATCGATCTCGCGGGCGGCTCGCAGCTGCTCGAGACGCTCGTACTCTCGAGCCTTCGCAAAAACATCGATCGCGGTCATCCGGAAACCCATCGTACGAAATCGTCTGATGGCGCCGCAGGTTGACAGCGCCGCCGGCCCTGTCACCATCCTGCGGAATGCCCCCGGAGGAAGACGTGTACGAGGTCGAGGTGCTGGAAGGCGAGCTCGTCCCGCAGCCCATCGGCCTGCTGGAGCACGTCGGCTCCGAGCGCCTGCCGCTGCGGGTGGCGCAGCCCGCCGTCCAGACGGCGGTGGCGGCAGCCACCGGGTTTGTCGCTGGTGCCGCGACGATGGCGCTGTTGCGCCGTTACGGACAGACTCGGCTCGAGCGCGCGCGCGCCCGCGCCGGCGGAGGCCCAGCGCCCCGCGCAGGCCCGCACCTTCGTGGTGCACGTGCGCCAGCTGGGATGAGCGAGGTACGCCTCGAGGTGCGGCCCCTGTGGCCGTTTCGGCTGAGGCGCCGCAGCGGCATGGACGGGCTCAGCCCGGTGCGCGGCGGCGTGCTGCACCGTCTGCTGCACGAGCGCGTCGACGAGCACGAGCAGCCTGTGCATGTGCGCGTCGCGCAGCTCAGCTCCGGCAACGTGCTGATCGGGGCGCGTAGCGCCCACCGGGAGTTGGGGGAGCGGGCGATCGCCCGCATGCGCCGCGCGCTGGGTGTCGACCTGGAGCTGCGCGCCTTCCACGACGAGTTCCGCCACGACCCGCTGATCGGCGCCGCCGTGCGCTCCAACCCGATGCTGCGGCCGGCTGGACGCCCCGATCCCTTTGAGGCGCTCGCCTGGGCGGTCACCGAGCAGCTGATCGAGTACGAGCGCGCCGCCGCGATCCAGCGGCGGATGGTCGCCGCGCTCGGGCGCCGGGATGACGTGAGCGGGCTGCGCAACTCCCCGAGCGCCGTCGTCTTCGCCGGGACCGCGCCGGCGCGGCTCGAGTCCTTCGACCTCGCGGCGTCGCGCTCGCTGGCGTTGGTGAAGGCCGCGCGCGAGGTTGCAGCCGGACGCGTCGATCTGGAAAGCGCTGACCCGAAGGTGCAGGAGGCCGACTGGCGCCGGCTGCGCACCATCTCGGGCATCGGCAGCTGGACCGTCGAGATCCTCGCGCTGACCGGCCAGGGCAGGCTCGATCAGGTCCCCGCCGGCGACCTCAGCCTGATCAAGCTGGTCGGTCGGCTGCTCTCGGGCGGCGACCCCTGGGCACGCGCCGACGAGCAGCAGGTGCGCGACTTCTTCGCCCGCTTCGGCCGCTGGCAGGGTCTTGCCGCCAGCTACGCCCTGCGGGTTGGAGGATTGGTCAAGACGCCGATGGCGGCCTGAGCGGCCCGCCGCAGCACCTCACTCGCCGGCGGCGGCAAAGCACGCCGCCGCCGAGCGCTACACACCCTGGCCCTGTAACAGCTCGTTGGTCGACGCGTCGGTGACCGCGTTCGGGTTGCTGAGCAGATGGTTCTGCGCGAGCCACGTTCCGAAGGCGTTCCACTGCGCCTCCCGCTGCCAACCCCAGATCTTCAGCCCGGCGGGGAAGAAGTAGGGCATCGCGGCCTTCAGCGTGGCGAGTTGGAGCGGCTCCTCGGGGGCCAGCGCCGGCACGGCGTTGACCAGGTTGGTGATCGCGTCGGTCGGGGTTGGCGCGGGCGGCGCGGTAGCCGCGGGCGACCGCCTGCACGAAGCGGCGACAGCGGCCTGCGTGCTGGACGATCGAGCCCTTGCGCACGACCAGCACGAGCCCGTCGTAGGTCGGGGCGCCGGGCTTGCTCAGCAGCTGCTGCAGCTGTTCGGGCCACAGCGCCGCGTCGGGCTCGGTGACGGTCGTCGTGGTGGGCGTGGGCGACGTCGAGGTGGGCGCGGTCGAGGTCGCCGTGGTGGTCGTGGCCGTGGTCGTGTGCGTCCTGGTCCTTCGGGTCCGCCGCGTGCGTGTCCGTGTGGTCGTCGTGGTCGCGTGGTGGTCAGCGCGGCCCCACCCGACGGCCCGGCCTTCGGCACCGGGATCGTGATCGCCGAGAGCGGTGCGTGGACCAGCGCCGCGACGCCGACCACGGGCTCGTCCACGTTGCGATTCAGCAGCACGTTCGGCCGTGAGGAGATCCCGACCAGCGCCTGCCTGTCGTGGACCATCGTCACCGGGTCCTGGCCCGCACCCGGCACGACCACGTGCACGTTCATGTCGGTCTGCTTGAAGTAGCCGAGTGCCTCGGCCTCGTAGAGCCCGATGTAGAAGGCGTTCGGTGTCCGGCAAGCACGACCGTCACCTCGTTGGCGGTGCCCTGCTGTGGGTGGATCGTGTTCTTGATCTCTCCACAGCCGGCCAGCGCCACGCGCGGCCACCGCGGCCATGCCCGCCTTCTTGGCGACGGAGGCTCGGGGGCGTCGGAATCTCATCTTGCGTCAGTTTCTCTCAGTCGGTAGGCCCAGGGGAGTGCTCGCCGCTCGGCGAGTGTCAGCAGCGCGAACAGAACGATGGCGAAGGCTGACAGAACGAACACGGTGGCAAATGCCTCGGCCAGCTCATAATTCGATTCGGTTATGTTCAGGAGGTACCCAAGACCGTCAGTCGCAGCCGCCTGCTCGGCGAGAACCGCTGCGAGCACCGCCAGAACAGCGGCAAGCTTGGCCCCGGCGAAGAGCCCCGGCAGCGCTGTTGGCAACTCCACCCGCCAGAACGTCTGCAGGCGGCCAGCGTCAAATGTAGTCATCAGCTTGATCAGGTCGGGATCGACCGTCTCGAGCGCGGACAGCGTTGTGACGACGATCGGGAAGAAGCAGACCAGCGCGACGACACGAGCTTCGGCGCCGGCCCGAACCCGAGCCAGATCACCAGCAGCGGCGCGAGTATCGGGATCGGGATCGCCTGGGAGGCGACCAGCAACGGGTAGGAGCCTCGCGAAAGATCCGTGAGAAGTGCAGCGCTGCGGCGACGCACAGCGCGACCACCGACCCCAGCAGAAGTCCGAGGAGGATCTCCACGGCGGTGGGTTTAGGTTGTGCCAGAGCGTGCCGCGATCGTCGATCAGCGCTCGAAGCACGTCCACAGGGGAGGGGAGTAGGAGCGAGTTGACGCCGCTTGCCGTCACGTACAGCTCCCAGATCCCCAGCAGCACGACGACCGCGAGCAGCGGCAGCAGCCATCTCCTCACGTCGCCATCCCCAATGCCTCGAGCGCCCGCATCCGCAACGACACCACCGTCCGGATCCGTGCGCACCCGTGGTCGGCTGGAGTCGACGGGGAGGTCAGCAACGATCCGGCCGGGCCGTGGCGACATCACCAGCACGCGGTCGCCGAGCAGTACCGCCTCCTCGACGTCGTGGGTGACGAGCACCACCGTGCGCTGCTCCTGCTCGAGCATGCGGGCGAGCCAGCCCTGCATCTCAGCGCGGGTGATCGCATCGAGTGCCGCAAACGGCTCGTCGAGCGCGAGCACCGGCTTACCGGCCAGCAGCGTTCGCAGAAAGGCGACGCGCTGGCGCATCCCGCCGGACAGCTCATACGGTCTGGCCTGCTCGAATCCACCGAGTCCGAAGCGCTCGAACCATGGTTTCACCTGCTCGCGCGCCCGCTGGCGCGCGACCCCCTGCACGCGCAGGGCGAGCGCGGCGTTGTCGGCGGCGCGCAGCCACGGGAGCAGCAGGTCGCGCTGAGGCATCAGCGCCGCAGGGTCGCTGCGGACCGGTGCCGGCATCGGGCGCTGCAGCCCGCAGAGCAGTTCGAGCAGCGTCGTCTTGCCGCAGCCGCTGACGCCGACGATGGCGACCGTCTCTCCCGCGCCGACCCGCAGTGACAGGTCGCGCAGGGCCTGTACCGGCTCGCCACCTCGCCCCTTGAACGTCCGCGAAACGCCCTCGAACTCGATCAACTGACGTGGCCCGGAGGCCGGGTGAGCGCCTTGACGAACTCCTCGAGCTGGTCGGTGCGCCAGCATTCGAACGCCTCGCAGTACTGCTCGTAGGCGGCGATCACGCTGTCACCGTAGTTCCAGTAGAGACGCGGCTCGGGGTTCAGCCAGAACGTGCGGCCCGCCTTGGCCGTGATCGCCGCGAACAGGTCCTCACGCGGCGGCCGGCCGTTCGTGCGGGCGTCACCGAGAACAATGACCGTCGCGCGTGGATGCAGCTCGTCCTCGATCTCGCTCAGGAACTCGCTCCAGACACGCCCGTAGTCGGTGTAACCGGAGATGTCCGCGACGCCGGCGTCGCGTGCGATGGCGGCGGCCGCGGCACGGAAGTCGCGCTCGCGCTGAAACACCTCGGTGACCTCGGAGATGCGCTCGATGAACACGAACGAGCGCTGCTTGCGGAACACGTCGTGCAGTGCGTGCAGGATGCTCAGGAAGAAGGTGCTGGCGCTGGTGACCGACGTCGAGACGTCGCACAGCACGAACAGCTCGGGCCGGCGCGGCCGCCGTGGCCGGAACTTCAGCTGGACGGGAACGCCGCCGGTCTGCAATGAGGCCCTCATCGTCGCGCGGACGTCCACGTGCGCGTGGCGGTTGTGGCCGCGCAGCTCGCGCCCCTGAGAGGCGAGTCGCCGGCGCAGCTGCGCGACGACGCGGTGTACCGCGGCCAGATCCTGCACCGGCCCACCGGGCAGCGAGCGGTCGAGGTCGGTCAGCGCGCGCTTCGGCGGCAGCGCCTGATTGCGCTCGATCTGTCCCCGCTCGAGCTCGCGGCGCAGCGCCTGCTCGAAACGCCGCAGCTGATCGCGGGAGGTGCCGTCGCGACGCGGGTCATCCGGGGACAGATCAGGCTGCGGCTCGGTGCGCAGCCCGAGCGCGCGGCGGATGCGCTGCACGTCGACCCCCAGCACACCTGAGCCCTGGCCCTTGCCAAATGCCGCGATCGCGAGCCGCGCGAGGTCGCGCAGATCCGACTCGGAACCATCCTCGAGCGCCTGTGCGATCTGCCGCCGCAGCTCGTCCAGGTCGACCTCGTCGCCGCCCACGCGCGTCTGCGGTTCCGATACCTCGAGCCGCACCGCCTGCAGCTCGGTCGCGCGGAAGAAGAAGCGGTCGAAGACCAGGTCGAACACCCGGCGATCCTCGGGCGACTTGGCGATCGTGGTCGCGAGCGTCTCGCGGAACTCGGCCGGCGAGCTCCAGTTCACGAGCTCGAGCGCGCTGAAGGCGTCGAGCATCTCAGAGGTGCCGACCGCCACGCCCTCGGACCGCAGATCCTCGGCGAACGCCACGAGTTGCCCGTCGAAGTCGACCTGCTCGCCGGACATTGCCCGCCCGCGAGCTCCTCGCGCCGCTAGGCGGCTTGGGCGGGCTCGAGCTTGACGCCGACCCGCTCGGCGACCGTGTCCAGGTCGGTGCGGTGCTTGACGATCACGCTCATCGTCTCGCGGAAGGTCGTCCTGGTCGATGTCGGTTGCGCCGAGCAGCAGCAGCGCGCGCGCCCAGTCGATCGACTCGGCGATGCTCGGTGGCTTCTTGAGATCGAGCTCGCGCACCATCTGGATGACCTCGACGAGTTTCCGCGCGACCGTCTCGGAGAGTTCGGGCGAGTGCATCCGGACGATCTCGAGCTCGTGCTCGAGGTCCGGGTAGTCCAGCCACAGGTACAGGCAGCGGCGCTTGAGTGCCTCGGTCAGCTCGCGGCTGTTGTTCGAGGTGAGCAGCACCACCGGGTGCGTCTTCGCCTCGACCCGTCCGAGCTCAGGGATCGTGATCTGAAAGTCAGAGAGCAGCTCGAGCAGCATCGCCTCGAATTCCTGATCGGTCTTGTCGATCTCGTCGATCAGCAACACGACGGGCTCGGACGACGAGATTGCCGTCAGCAGCGGCCGCTCGAGCAGAAACTCCTCGCCGAAGATGTCGTCCTGGACCGCGTCCCAGCCGGTGTCACCGGCCTCGGTTTGGATCCGCAGCAGCTGCTTGCGGTAATTCCATTCGTACAGGGCCTTGGCCTCGTCGAGGCCCTCGTAACACTGCAGGCGCACCAGCTCGCGGTCCAAGTACTTGGCAAGCGCCTTGGCGAGTTCGGTTTTGCCCACACCGGCCGGACCCTCGACGAGCACGGGCTTACCGAGCTTCGTCGCGAGGAACGAGACCAGCGCCGTGGAGCTACCGGGTAGGTACCCGACCGACCGTAGGCCGTCTGCGACATCCTGCACCGAGTTCGGGCTTGCTGTCCATGCCGCAAATATAGGGAGAACGGCACGTAGATGATCGGGATGTCGCGCACTTCGATCTGGCTGCTGGGCCGGTGCTCGAGTCGCGCCACACACCAGTCGATCAGGGCACGTAGGGCTTCGAGCAGCTCGCGCACCGCCTCGGTGAGGCGCGCGCGCAGCTCATCGGGGACCAGGGCCAGCAGTTGCTCGATCAGCGCAGCCAGTTGGTCGGCCGGCACGCCATGCTCCTGCGACTGCTCGTCTTGCCGCGGGATCTCCCAGCCGCTCGGCGGTACCGCGCCGTCGTCTTCACTCATCACGACTGAAACTCACCTCCAGAGTTCCGTCGACGTAGGTCGCCGAGACAGGTTTATACGCCGCCAGCGTGGGGGGCAGCATGATCGTGCGGCGCTGGCTTGCGGCCGTCACGATCAGCTCGAGCCCAACCTGCTTGAGCCCGATCTCACTCTTGTCGACAAACGGGATCGCGAGGCTCAGTGTGGCGCCGTCCGGTCCGGTCTCGATCGACTGAGTGATCGTGTCGTGCAGGATCGCGGCGGCATCGTCACCGTCACCGAAGAGCTTCGAGCCGACCAGTTGGAGCATCTCCTCACCGATCACCTCGCGGTCGAAGTACGGCACCTCGAGTACCGGGACCGGCGTCGAATGCGGAGTGCACCAGCCGCAGTTGCTCCTGCTGATGCTCGCGCCAGCCTGCGAAGTACCCGTCGACATCCTCGGGGAAGACCTTGTTCACGACCACGGCGTCGGTCAGGTACCCGTAGAGGTTCAGGTAGGTGAAGGTGCGCATCGCCTCACCGATCACCATCCGGTCGGGAGCCATCACCAGCCTGATCGTGCTGTGCGCCGTGTCCCGCAGGATCTCGTCCATCGCAATCAGGTTCGCCGACAGGCGCTGGATGTCATTGAAGACCTCGCCCGTGGGCAGCGGGATGTCGAGCACGGTTCGCGCCAGCGGCGCGGCCGCTGCGACGATCGCGCGCTCGAGCGGAACGATCTTCTCCAGCCACCAGCGTGCGGCGCCGGGGAACGACAGCAGGCGCAGCGTCTCGCCGGTCGGGGCGCAGTCGACCACGATCACGTCCCATTCCCCGGACGCGTGATGCTCCTTGAGCCGGAGCAGCGAGAAGAGCTCGTCTACGCCGGGCGGCACGGTCAGCTCCTCGGCGGAGATGCGGTCGAGCCCGCGCTGCATCAGCAGTTCGCCGAACCAGTCCTGGACGCCCTTCCAGTGGCGACTGAGCTCGTGCTGGGCGTCGATCTCCGCAGCCTCCAGGTTCGTCGCCACCGTCGTCGGCTCGGAGCCGAGCTCGGCCTGCAAGCGAGTCGGACAGGCTGTGCGCCGGATCCGTCGACATGATCAGCGTCCGTCGCCCGCTCGCGGCGCAGCGAAACGCTGTGGCGGCGGCCACCGATGTCTTTCCGACTCCGCCCTTGCCGGTGTAGAGGATCGTGCGCGGCGTCAAGCGTGCAACGCTACTACGCGACGCGTACGGCCGCCGCCGCCCGTGTCGTCGTGCCGGTGGGTGTCGTGGCCGTCGTGGTCGGCGTCGTGGTGGTGGCTCGTGGTTGTCGGGGTCGTCGTGGTGGTGGTGGCTGGTCGCGTTGTCGTCGGCTTCGGCGCCTTGCACGATGACGGTCGGGACCGGTCCGGTCGTCGGATCGATCGCGTACGGGGCTGCGGGGCAGCTGCCCTTGCACACCCGCAACGTCGTGCCCAGCTTGGCGTAATGGCCGCCGGGGTCGGTGACTGACATCGTCAGGCTGTAATCGCCGGCCTTCAGCTTCGGCGTGGTGAACGCGCGCGTGCCGGCGAAGAAGCTGCGCTTGCCGTAGAGGTAGTTCTTGCCCCCGGCGCTGAGCGTCGCGCCGACGGCGGCGTACTTGGAGAGCTTGAACTGCAGGTTGAACTTGTGACCAGCAGCCGCGCTGGTCGTCAGCAGGGTCAGCTGCGGCCTGGTCAGCAGGTCGGCGGCGAACCGCTCGTAGGTCGTGCAGTAGACGGGCACCTGGGTCTTCTGGCAGAGCAGCTTGAGGAAGCCGGTTACAAGCGTGTGGTAGTCGAGCGGGTCGGCGACCCCAGGCTGGTACAGCGACCAGCCGCCGACGACGAACGAGTGCAGCTCCGCCTGGGCCTGGAGGTTGCCGGCGTTGTAGAGCGTGTTTGCGACCGGATCCAGTGAAACCTGCTCGTAGTCGTAGAGCCCGAGCAGCGTCTGCAGGAAGGCGTTGATGATGTCGGTCTGCGGCGTGAACGAGTACTGCAGATAGCGGGTGCCGAGCGCCGTCTTCACGGCGACCCCGGTCGGGGGGCTGGTCTCGAGCAGCGGCAGCGCCGCGTGTGCGTCGTTCAGGTACTGCCGGTTCTTGGTCGCGAGGTACGCATTGGTGAGTGCCTCCAGACCGGTCGCCTGCGCCATGGCGCTGACCCACGGAGGCCTGCCGCCCTCCCAGTTGAAGTAGTACTCCCACGCCAGGCCGCCGCCGCGTCTGACGGCCAGCGGGACCATCTCGCTCATCAGCGTCGCGAGCTTCGCATAGTCGGCAGGCCCAGCTTCGTAGTAGCCGTCGCCCTCGCCGAAGGTGTGGAGCACCTGCAGCTGGATCCCGGAGCCGGCGTAGTACTCCCAAACGAGCTCGGATCCCTGGAACTGCACCGATGCGCCGTTGGCCAGCGCCGTACCGGTGCGCCAATAGCTCGCGTTGTTCGCGAGCGTCAGCATCAGCACCGGCAAACGACTGACCGTCACCTGTTTGGCGGTCGCAAGCTCGTTCAGCGTGGCGGTGACGTCCCCGAGTTGGGTTGCGCGCCACTTGGCGATGTGCTGCTGCTCGGTCAGGGCTTGGTTCCAGGCGCGCAGGTCAGCCTGGTAGACGCCGGTCGTGAGTGCGCCGCCGCTGTGCAGCGTCAGCAGCGCACGGGCAAAGGTCACGAGCTTGGCCTTCGGGGGCTTGCCCGCCTTGTGCGCGCGCAGGTGTGCTGCGCGTGCCACCCGCACGAGCGGTAGTGCGGCGCTGGGTGAGATGGCGAGTCCGGGTGCGGCCGGCTCGAGGATCGGGCCGGTCACCGGCATCGTCGGGAGATTCGGGTTCGCGGCAGCGCCCGCGAGGTACGGATTGTCGACGACGTGCGTGCGTCCGTTGTGGTCGAAGACGGTCACCATGGCCGCCTGCGCTGAGCCGGCGGACATCCCCAGGACCGCGAGGACACACACCGCCACCGTCAACGGCATGCGCCTGAGCATCGAGGCCGATGATATGTTCGGCTGGCGAGTTTTCTGCACGCTTCCGTGCGTCGCCGGACCATGACCGACCTTGCGTAGAGCATCGATAATCGCCACTACTGTTGCAACAGCGGCGCTGGTCGCCGGTTGCGGTGGCAGCTCGCCGGGCAGTGCTTCGCTGACCGCCGATTCGAGCTCGGCGCACAAGCTGCTGGTCCAGACCTTCGAGGGCCATCACATGATCAAGAGCGGCGTGATCTCACTCGCCGTGAAGGTGGTGCCGAGTGGTTCCTCGACGATCACGCAGCCGCTGGAGCTTTCTGTTGACGGGCCGTTCACGAGCTCGGCCGCCGGCAAGCTGCCGCAGTCCGACTTCACGATCGCGCTCTCCGCCCAGGGTCACACCGCCGATCTGCAGGTCGTCTCGGCGGGTGGGAAGGGCTACATCACCCTTTCCGGCCAGAGCTTCGAGCTTCCGGCATCGAGCTACTCGAAGCTCAAGTCGGGCCTCGGCTCGCTCGCCGGCTCGTCCGCGAACTCCAAGCACTCCAAGAACTCCAGCACGGGCACGCTCGGGGAGCTCGGCATCCGACCACTCGACTGGGTCAAACACGCGCGGATCGTGGGTAGCGCCACCGTCGGGGGAGCCGCCACGACCCACATCACCGCGCGCGTCGATTCCGCCGCGCTGCTGCATGATCTCGGAAAGCTGATCGGCAGCGCGAGCTCATTGACCGGTACGGCCGCCGCGGGCGCGGTCAAGCAGGGCATCTCCGCAGCCGAGCAGCGGAGCATCGCAAATGCGTTGCGCTCACCGCAGCTGGACGTCTGGACCGGGACGAGCGACCAGCTCCTTCGCAAGCTCACCTTTACCGCGACTATCCCGGTGAGCGGAGCGACAAGCACGCAGCTCGGCGGCATGACCAGCGCTGTCGTGACATTCAGCCTTCAGTACAGCCATATCAACCAGCCGCAGACGATCACGGCGCCCAGCTCGGTCCAGCCATACAGCGTGTTCCGCACCGAGGTCTCCACCTTGCTTCAGGAGATCGCGGGTGGGCTCGGTACCAGCACAACCTCGGGTACGACCACGACCTCGGGAACAACTACGACCAGCACAGGCTCCTCCGTGGCAGGCGGTCCCTCTGGAGGCGTCCGGAAGACGATCACCGTGGTGAAGGGCGACCGCAAATACACCAACTGCATCATCGCCGCGAAGGGCGACGTTTCGAAGATGCAGAAGTGCTCGAAGCTGCTGACAACACCCTGAGCCGGCGCTCCTAGCCGGCGGCCCGCGCGGGCCGATACCCCGTCAACCTCTCGTCGATCGCTTGTGTCACACGAGGACCCGGCAGCGCACTACGGAGATATATGGCGAGCCTGACGACGCAGCCAGCACGGGTGACGACCGCTCCGACGCGGCGGGAGAGCACGGTAGGAAACAGCAACCGCAAGCGGATCCCATACGAGGCCGGCCTGGATGGTCTGCGCGCCTTGGCCGTCACCGGCGTGTTCCTGTACCACGCGAACGTCAGCTGGATGCCCGGCGGCTTCCTCGGGGTCGATCTGTTCTTTGTCCTGAGCGGCTACCTGATCACCTCGCTGCTGCTCCGCGAGTTCTCTGAACGCGGGACGATTCAGATGAGGGCCTTCTGGGGCCGGCGCGCACGCCGACTATTCCCGGCCGTCGCGGTGGTGATCCTGTTTGCGCTGCTCGCGACCATGACGATCGCGAGGGACGACCTGGCGCGCACGCGCGCCGACGCGCTCAGCGCTCTGGTCTATCTCACCAACTGGCACGAGATCATCGCCAGCCACTCGTACTTCAACCAGTTCGGACGTCCCTCGCTGCTGCTGCATCTGTGGTCGCTCGCGGTCGAGGAGCAGTTCTACCTGCTCTGGCCGCTGCTGATCATCGTCGGTCTGCGCTGCCTGCGTCGCGGCGGAACGGCCGTGCTGACCGTGCTGCTCGCAGTCGGATCCTGCGCGCTGATGTGGACGACTTACAGCCCGAGCGGTGATCCGTCGAGGGTCTACTACGGAACCGACACGCGGGCGTTCACCCTGCTCGCCGGAGCGTTTGTGGCCTTCGCCTGGCCCGTTGGCCGGACGGCCTTCCGGCACCGGCGCGGAACGGGCGTCGCAGCCGAGGCGATCGGTTTGGCGGCGTTGATTGGGGTGCTCGTGCTGTTCTGGCGCGTCCAGGACTTCGATCCCTGGCTTTACCGCGGCGGCTTCCTGCTGATGGCGGTGGTGGCGGCCGTCTTGGTCGTTGCGGTCTCGCGTCCCGGGTCGGTGCTCGGAAGATTGCTCGGCTGCCGGCCGATGCGCTGGTTGGGCGCGCGGAGTTACGGCATCTACCTCTGGCACTGGCCGATCATGCAGCTGACCCGCCCCGGGATCGATGTCGGATGGCATGGTGCACCGCTGATCCTCGCGCAGGCTGCCGCCACCGTCGGGGCGGCGGCGCTCTCATATCGCTACATCGAGATGCCGATCCGCAGCGGGCAGGCGCAGCGACGGCTGAGGCACTGGCTCAACCAATACACGCCGCGTGAGCGCCTCGCCTGGGCGCTCGCCGCCGTCGGCGTGATTCTCGGCACCGCCGGGCTCGCCTTCGGGCTGCCGGCGCCGCCGGCGGCCATCGCGTTTTCGACCAAGGCCACGCCATCGGCACTGCAGACGCTCACGCGCGCGACCCCGACCTCCCTGGCCGTCGCGGCGACCTCCCCGGCCGTCGCGGCGCGCGAGTTTGGTGGCACCCGCCCCGCTGGCGTCAGAGGGCAGCGGACACCCGGAGCCGCCATGTACCAGAACCGCAGCGTCCTGCCATCGGGGCCGATCCTCGCGCTCGGAGATTCGGTCATGCTGGGCTGCGCGCCAAATCTCGAGCAACGCCTCGGCCGCCGGCTCAGGGTCGACGCGGTCGTCGGCCGCCAGGCCGAGGCGACGATCGACCGGATCGCGCAGTACCGCGCGGCTGGCCAGCTCCCGTCGACGGTGGTCGTGCAGATCGGTGACAACGGTCCTGTCTGGTACGCCGACATGCAGCACCTGCGCCGGGTCCTCAGGGGCGTCCCGCGCGTTGTGTTGGTCAACGTTCGCCTGGCGCGCAGCTGGCAGAACGAGGTCAACCACGAGCTCAAGAGCTACGCGCGCACCTGGCCTCAGGCGGTGGTCGCCAACTGGTACACGCACAGCTCACAGGCGATGCTGACCGACGGCGTGCACCCGTCGGTCGCGGCCCGCGCCACCTATGCGCGGGTGGTCGTCGATGCGCTCGAGAAGTCCGAGCGCGCGAGCAGCAGCTGATGCACTCAGTACGGCTCGGCGACTGAGGCAGCGCCCGGCCGGTAGTGACGAATCGACGGTGCGAGCGTGGCGGCGAGCGCAAGCGCGAGGGTCCATCCGGCCGTCGCAACGATCGTGTTCGTCGGTCCCGACTGCTCGAACAGGTATCCGATCGCGAGCGGCCCGAGCCAGGCCAGCGACATCGACATCGTCGACGCCACAGCCTGGACGCGGCCACGCAGGTGGTCCGGAGCGGCCGCGAGGCGGGAGCCGGCGACAACCGCATTGGTGGGCGGCGCGGAGAACTCCGCCACGCCCAGCAGCAGGCCGAGCAGCACGGGGTTGTGCGCGACCAGCATCATCAGCACTACAGCGAGCACCAGCCAGGGGCCCCCGGCGATGAGGCCCCGGACACCCACGGCCCTGCGCACGGGGGCGGCCACGAACGCGCCCAGCAGGCCGCCGACAGCCCCGATCGTGAGCATCAGGCCGATCATCGCGGCTGACGCATGGTGGAGGTGCGCGATCAGGATCGCGAGCAGGTAGAGGCTCGTGAAGACCGGGTTGCCCATGGCGAACAGCAGTGCCGTCGTGCGGAAGAAGGGGCGGGACCAGAGCCAGGTGAAGCCCTCATGCAGTTCGGTGCCGACCGCGCGCCACGTCCGTGAGCTCCGTGACGAGGCAGTTTGAAAAGGGGACCGCGTGGCTGTGATCGCGGCCGTCGAGCACATGAACGTCACGGCATCGACGGCGAACGGCAGCGCTCGCGCGACAGCGAACAACACGCCGCCGAGGGATGGGCCGACGATTCCGGCCGCGTACAGCCGTGCCTCGTTCTGGGCTACTGCGTCCTGTAGCTGATCGGGTGCGACCACGTGAGCCAGGGCGCCGCGCTCGCAGATGTAGGACGTGATGTAGAGGGCGCCGTCGAGGAAGGCGACAAGCACGATCTGCAGGAAGGCCGGCTGGCCGAGCACGAGCGCCACAACGATGCTGGCCGCTCCCAGCATCCGCAGCACGTCGCAGGCGATCATCAGCCGCTTGCGGTTGAAGCGGTCGGCAAGCACACCAGCCGGCAGGGAGAACAGCGCGAGCGGGAGCCACTTCGCCAAGCCGACCGTGCCGGCCTTCGCCGGTGAGCCGGTCAGCTCGAGGACCAACAGGGGGTAGACGACGATCGAGCTTGCGGATCCGAGCTCGGACAGAGTCTCTCCGACCCACAGCAGCCGGAAGTCACGGCTGCTGAGCAGGCGCGGGCGGAGCATGGGCGGGTTCCTCGCAGCGCTCCAGCGAGCTCACCAGTGGTCCGCCGACAGCGGCGACAGCGGGCGAAGCAGCGGCGAGCCCGCCCAGTCAGCCGGATTACTCGCGGCCGGCCTCCTGATCGTCCTCCTCCAGCTCGTCGTCCGTGTCGTCCTCGTCCAGCTCCGACGCTTTGCCGGCGTGGAGGTGGATCTGGAACCGCTGGAGCAGCTGGTCACGCTGGTCCTCGTCGACCGGCACATCGTCGGAGATGCGGACCCAGTCCGCCCCCTCGAACTCCTCCATGTTGAAGATCTCGCTGTCGAGCTCCGGCGAGTCGTCGACGATGATCAGAACCTCGGTCTGCGGGTTGAAGTAGGTGCCTGGGCGGTTGATGAGCTCATCGAGCTCGACGCGGTTTGAATCGGGCATCCCCGCAGCCTACCCATTTCCAGAGTCGCTCTCAACGCAGAAATCCGAAGAGCTCATGGCCGTGCTCGGAAACCGCGCGTCGACCCGAATTTCGGCGGTTCCCGTGGCTTGCGATACCCTTCCGAGGGGTATTGACTGACTAGTCAATCGCCCCGGCCGAAGCCCCCGGCCGGGCGAGCGCTATCCGGGTCCTCGGCGGCGCGCCAGTACGGGGAATCACTCAAGGAGAAACTGCACGTGATTGATTTCACGCTCACCGACGAGCAGCTCGCGATGCGCGAGATGGCGCACGACTTTGCCGAGAAGGAGATCCGGCCGGTCGCGTGGGAGTACGACCGCGACGCCACCTGGCCCCAGGACATCATCGACAAGGCCTGGGAGCTCGGGCTGATGAACGGCCATCTCCCCGAGGAGTACGGCGGGCCCGGGCTCAGCTACCTCGACGGCTGCATCATCGAAGAGGAGATCGCCTGGGGCTGCTCGGGCATCGGCACCTCGCTCTCATGCAACGGTCTGGCCACCGCGCCGATCGCCCTCGGCGCCTCCGAGGAGCTCAAGAAGGAGTACCTCGGGCGGCTGTCCGAGGCGCCGCTGCTGGCGTCCTTCTGCCTGACCGAGCCGGACGCCGGCTCGGACGTGTCGGGGATGAAGACCACCGCCACCAAGAAGGGCGACAAGTGGGTCATCAACGGCTCCAAGTGCTTCATCACCAACGGCGAGTACGCCAACTGGTACACGGTCTTCGCCAAGACCGACAAGGATGCCGGTCACCGCGGCATCTCCTGCTTCATCGTCCCGCGTGACGCCGGCGTCGTCGTCGACAAGCACGAGGACAAGATGGGGCAGCGCGCCTCGAACACCGCGACGATCACCTTCCCCGAGGTCGAGATCCCGCTCAACCACCTGGTCGGTGAGGAGAATCACGGCTTCAAGCTCTCGATGCAGACGCTCGACCGCACGCGTCCGGGCGTTGCGGCGATGGCGACCGGTGTCTCGCGCGCCGCCTGGGAGATGGCGATGGACTACTCCAAGGAGCGCGTGCAGTTCGGCGTTCCGATCGCGATGCACCAGGCGATCCAGTTCATGCTCGCGGACATGGCCACCAAGGTGCATCTCAGCCGCCTGGCCACCTACAACGCGGCCACGCTGCTGGACCAGGGCAGCCGCAACACGCTCGAGTCCTCGCATGCCAAGCGCTTCGCCGCCGACTCGGCGATGGAGGTCGCCACCGACGCCGTGCAGGTCTTCGGCGGCTACGGCTTCATCAAGGAGTACAAGGTCGAGAAGCTGATGCGCGACGCCAAGATCCTGCAGCTGTACGAGGGCACCGCCCAGATCCAGCGGCTCGTGATCGCGCGCGAGACGCTGCTGCCGCGCCAGTAACGACCGCACGGTTCTATCGGGGCCGGCCCTCGGGGGCCGGCCCTCGTTATGTGCGCTCAGTGATTAGGCGCGCGGCTGCTTGACGACGAGCATGGCGACGTCGTCCCTCGGCCGGCGCGGCTCGGGTCCGAGCGCCGCCTGCTCGAGCTCCGCCAGCAGTTCCTCGGCGTCCGTGTCCGGCAACCCGGCGAGGATCCTGGCAAGGCCTTCCTCGGCCGTCACCCACGGGTTGCGCTCGATCAGTCCGTCGGTGTAGAGCAGCAGAGCGTCGCCCGGCTCGAGCACGACCTCGGTGACGGGAAAGCGCGGCGCGGCGAGCACGCCGAGCAGCGGGCCGTGCTCGCGCAGGATCTCGACCGTGCCATCGGCTCGGCGCAGCATTGGTGGCGGGTGGCCACCGACTGCGAGCAGCAGTCGAGTGCCTCGTCTGGAGTCGCTGCAACCGGCCGTAGATGGCCGTGCAGTAGCGGCCGTAGCCGCGCGCCACGAGCGCCTCGCTGACGCCGGCGAGCACCTGATCGGGATCTTCGCGCATGCGTGCGTGGCTCCAGGCGCTGTGGCGCGCCAGCGCGGTCACGGCGGCGGCCTCCGCGCCGTGACCGCAGACGTCGCCCACCACCAGTCCCCACGCGCCCTCGTCGAGCGCGAAGAGGTCGTAGAAGTCTCCGCCGACGTCCAGCGAGCGGTCGCCCGAGTGGAACGACGCGGCCGCCTGTCAGGCCGGGGACCTCCGGCAGCGCGCGCGGCAGCAGGCTGGTCTGCAGCTCGCTCGAGCTGACTGGCGCGAAGCTCCGCGTCGCGCGAGCGCTCGATCGCCACGGCGGCGGTGCGCGCGAGCAGTTCGACCGCCTGCCGGTCGTCGGACGTGGGCACATCAGGCTCGGAGTGGTAGATCGGCGAAGGTGCCGATCAGCCGGCCGCCGGTGGCGAAGATCGGCGTCGACCAGCACGCGCGCAGACCGTGCTCGGCTGCCAGCTCCCTGAAGTCCGTCCACAGCGGGTCCGTCTGGATGTCCGCGACGAGCACCGGCTCGCGGCGGTAGGCCGCGGTGCCGCACGAGCCGACCCCTTCGCCGATCACGATCCCATCGATCGCCCTGTTGTAGGCCTCCGGGGAGGCTTGGCGCGAAATTGCCCACCAGGTGCTGACGGTCGGGGCTGACGAGCAGGATCGAGGCCATCGCTCCGCGCTGCGAGATGCCCTCGACGACCCTCACGACCTCGGTGAGCATCATCTCAAGCGGCTCGCCACGGGCGATCATCGCCATTACGTCGCGCTGGCCGGCAAGCAGCTTCTGGGTCAGCACGCGCTCGCTGATGTCCTCGAGCACTGCGACGGCGGCGACCACGGTGCCGTCCTCGTCGACGAACGGGTGCGGCGCTTGTGAGGATCGTCCGCCAACGCCCGTCGTCCCTGCGGAAGGTGAGCTCAAGGCCCTCGATCACCTCGTTCTGCATCGCCCGCGTCAGCAGTCCGGGGTGGCCGAGGAGCGTGTTTCGGTCAGAGAGGTACAGGCGCTCGTGGATCAGCTGACGAATCTCCTCCGGCCGGATGCCCTCCCGCCCGAGGATCACCCCGACCTGATCGTTCGCCAACACGATCTCTGTCCTCGAGGCGCTTCTGCCAGCAGAACTCCCACGGGCAGTTGCGTCAACGTCTGCTCGAGCATCGCGCGCTCTGCGCGCACGTCCGCTGAGGACTGGCGCCGTGCCAGCGAGAGCTCCAGGTGCGCGCGCACGCGCGCGAGCAGCTCGCGGCCTGAGAACGGCTTGGGCAGGTAGTCGTCGGCGCCGGCTCCGAGGCCCTCGATCGCGGCCTCTTCGCCGGCCCGCGCCGACAGGATGATCACCGGTAGCTCCTGGGTCTCCGGGAAGTCCCGCAGCTCCTGCAAGCAAACCGAAGCCGTCGAGCCGCGGCATCATCACGTCGGTCACCACGAGGTCCGGCGGGCTCCGGCGGATCATCTCCAGGGCCTGCTGACCGTCGCTCGGCGGTCTCGAACGCTCCAGAACGGGGAAAGCAGCCGCGTCAGATAGCGCCGCAGGTCGGGATTGTCATCGGCGACCAGAACGCGCGCGCCGCTGGTCTCGCGAGCCGTCCTCGCCCGCGAGCCGGAGCGGCGCGTCCTCGGAGTCCGGCAGCCAGCTGAGTGCCTCCTGGACGAACAGGTCGGAGACGCTCTCGGCATGGCGTCGGCCGGCTCGTCGCTCACGTGCTCCGGCGGCAGATGCTCACGGCCCAGCGGAACCTCGACGACGAACTCCGCGCCATCGCCGACGACGCTGTGCACGCTGATCCGGCCACCGTGGAGCTGGACGATCTCCTGCACCAGCGACAAGCCGATCCCAGTGCCCTCGTAGCTGCGCGCCTGCATGCCGCGAATGCGGTGGAAGCGCTCGAAGATCCGCCCCTGCTCCTCCGGTGGGATTCCCGGACCGGTGTCGGCAACCGAGAGCAACAGCATCGCGCCTTCGCCGCGCAGGCTCACGCGGATCCCGCCGCTGACCGTCACCTTGAAGGCATTTGAGAGGAGGTTCAACACAACCCGTTCCCATAGATCGGGATCCAGGTAAGCCGGGCTCGGGAGCGTGTCGCAGTCGACCTCGAGTGTCAGCCCGGCGCGCCGGCAGGCATCGCTGAAGGTGCTGACGAGCTCCGTGGTGAGGGCCGCCAGCGTCGACCGGACGGAAGTTTGCCTGCAGGCGGCCTGCCTCCAGCTTCGAGAAGTCGAGCAACGCGTCGACGAGTTTCAGCAGGCGCAACCCGTTGCGGTGCACGATCTCGAGCTGCTCGGCCTCGAGTGCCGTCTCGCCCTGCATGGCATCGGCCAGCGGCGCCAGCATCAGTGTCAGCGGCGTGCGGAACTCGTGGCTGACGTTCGAGAAGAACGCGTTCTTTGCGCGATCGCCAGCTCAGTCAGCTGCTCGGCACGTTCGCGCTCGGCGGCATAGGAGCGGGCGTTGGTCACGCCTGCGCCGAGGCGCTGTGCGATCGTGCCGATGAAGCCGCGATAGACATCGTCGACGGGCCGGTAGTGGTTGACCCCGACGACCATGAAGCCCACCGGTGGCGAATCTGCCGGACCCGGCAGCGCCACCGCGACTGCATCGAACGGCGGCGTCGGCCAGGCTCCCATCGGGACCCAGGCGCAGCGCTGCTGGATTCCCTCGACGAGGATCCAGTCCGAGACGCCGCTGGCGAGCTCGCGCGCCGGCCACAGCTGCTGTGGGTCATCCAGGTCGATGGCCAGCGGAGCCACGGGATCGCCTGCGTTGGTCCCGGTGGTGGCGGCGAGCCGCGCACACCGGTCCCCACCGAACGTGTAGATGCAGATGAACGGCAGCGACCGCGGCGTTGCCCGCCAGCTGCTCGGCGGAGGCCTCGAGGAACGCGTGCTCGTCCACGGCCGCGGTGGAGACGCTGTTCAGATCGCGCAGGGTTGCGATGCGTCGCTCGCCGATCACGCGCTCGGTCTCCTCGGTGACGACGCACAACATGCCGGCGATGGCGCCGTCGTCGTCGTAGACCGGGCTGTAGGAGAAGGTGTGGTAGCTCTCCTCCTCGTAGCCGCTGCGCTCGAGGAACAGCAGCAACGACTGATCCCAGGTGCCCTCCCCGGTCTGCAGGACGTGCTCGATCCTGGGGCCGATCTCGGGCCAGATCTCCGCCCACACCTCACGCGCGGGCGGCCGAGCGCCCACGGATACTTCTCGCCGAGCGTCTCGCGGCGGTAGGCGTCGTTGCAGAAGAACGTCAGCTCCGGTCCCCAGGCCATCCACATCGCAAAGCGCGACGACAGCACCACTCGAACCATCGTGCGCAGGCTGCTCGGCCACGTGTCCGGGGGTCCGAGCGGCGTCTGCTCCCAGTCGACCGCCAGCAGGTCGTTGCCGACGACGCCCGAGCCGCGCAGCGCATCCGTCAACTCCGTTTGGCCTGTGATCTGTCGCCATCCGCCCCTCACTTGTAAACGTGACAGATCGGCGATGTGGACGCAATCTCCGCGCGCCCGTTCGACGGCGCGCGCGGTGGTCGTCACTGCTCAGGCGTCGGTCTGGAAGCGCCCGTCGGCGTAGATCACCTGCTCGGAACCGTCGCGCATGACCGCGGTCACCGTGCGGTCGGTCGTCGAGACGATGTCGTTGTGGACCGCGGCCTTGAGGTTGTAGCCGAGCTGCTCCCACTCCTCGTCGCTGACCGCGGTTGCGTCGCCGTCGAAGGTGTCGACGATCGACATGCCGACGGCCATGTGGGTGTTGCCGAACGGTCCGCCGACGTTCTCGTCGTAGAGCGTGTTGGCCATGAAGCGATCGATACGCGAGAGCCGCGCGTCGGTCATCGAGAACTCGCCGAGCCGGTTCCCGCCCGGCGCGGCGACGATCTGCTCGATCAGCTCCGGATTCTCATCGGCGGTCACGCCCGTGACCAGGCCGTCGGTGAACTCGAGGCGCACGCCGCGCGCGATCATCCCGTGGCTGTACAGCGGCTCGTTGAACTTGACGTACCCGTTGGTGCCGCGCCAGTCGGGGCTTGTGAAGATCTCGAAGCTCGGGATGTTGCGGCCGCTGCCGCCGACCCACTGGCGGCGCTCGCCCAGCGTCAACCAGAGGTCGATCTCCTCCGCCTCGACGTGCAGGCGCTCGATCGGTAGCGAGTTGAGCCAGTGCGGTAGCGGTGGATCTCAGCGAGCGTCTCGCGCCAGCGCGCGATCGGGTCGGGATCGTCGAGGAAGCAGGCACTGATGATCTGCTCCCAATACTGCTCGATCGTGAGCCCGGCTTCGGCCGCCATCGCCGCGGTGCCCCAGAGGCCGATCGTCCAGTGCAGCAGCCCGGCCGCCTCCTTCTCCTGCTGCCAGGCGATAAGCGGCATGAACGTCGCCTGGTGCCGCATCATCCGCTGCGGGTCGACGTCCTTCATCGCCTGCGGGTAGTCGCTGCCGTCGATGTAGACCAGATGGCCGATCTCGTCGAACAGGCCGCGCCGGTACTTCTCCGGGAAGTAGTCGAGCTGAGCATCACCCGCGAGCTCGTAGAAGTCACGTTCGAGGTTGAAGCGCTCGTCCTGTGTGAGGCGTCAGCTCCGATATCACGTTGCCGCCGGAGCGCCACACCGCCCGGCAGACGTCGGCGAACAGCGGCTTGGTCTCCTCTGCACCGACGACGCGCACCGTGTCGCCCGCGCTTGATCCCCGTCTCCGTTGCCGAGCGCGAAGTCCACCAGCAGGCGGGCGTAGCGCTCGACTATCTCTTCGCTTGGCTCATAGCTCATGCGCTAGGCAGCCGTACGCGATCCACGTCGTCGAGCTGGAACCGCCCTCCGGTGTAGATCACCCGTTCCGAGCCGTCGCTCAGCACCGCGGTGACCGTGCGATCGCTGGTGGAGACGATGTCGGTGTGGACCGCGGATTGGTTGAAGCCGAGCCGCTGCCCAGTCCTCCTCATCGAGCGCGGCAGGGTCGCCGTCATAGGTGTCCTGGTAGGCATTGCCGAGTGCCAGGTGCGTGTTGCCGAACGGCCCGCCGACGTTCTCGTCGTACAGCGTGTCGGCCATGAAGCGGTCGATCCGGGACAGCCGAGCGTCGGTCAGCGAGAACTCGCCGACGCGATCGGCGTTCTCGGTTGCGATCATCTCGTGCAGCAGCGGCTCGTTCTCGGCCGCGATCGCGCGGGCGACCCGGCCGCCCCTGAACTCGAGCTCGACGCCCCTGATCAGCGAGCCGTAGTCGTACAGCGGCTCGCTGAAGCGGATCCAGCCCTCGGTTCCGCGCCAGTCGGGGGATGTGAAGATCTCAAAGCTCGGCAGGTTGGCGCCGACGCCATCCTTCCACTGGCGCTGCTCGCCGAGCGAGATCCACAGGTCGGCATCGGGCCCGAGGATGTGCAGCCGGTCGATCGGCAGTGCGTTCAGCCGGTCGCGGGTGACGCTGATCGTGCTGCGAACCTCACGCCAGCGCGCCGACCGGATCCTCCTCGTCCAGGAAGCACGCCTTGATGATCTGCGCCCAGTACTCCTCGATCGTGATCCCCGCCTCGGCCGCCATGCCCGGCGTGCCGTAGGAGGCGACGGTCCAGCTGTACTCGCCGCGGTTCTCCTTCTCCTGCTCCCACAGGCGCATGGGCAGACGCGACTGCTCGCGCCGCATCTGCTTGGCGGGGTCGATGCTGGCGAGCAGGCGTGGGTTGGCGGGGCTCCAGAGTGCCAGGTTGTGGTCGACCTGGTCGATCAGCCCCCGCGCGTAGATCTCGGGCAGGAAGTCGAGTTGCGCGTCGCTGGCGAGCTCATAGAAATCGCGCTGCACATCGCCGTATTCGTCCTCGGAGGGCATGTAGGTGTGGATCACGTGCCCGCCTGCCCGCCACACGGCCTTGCACGACTCGACGTACAGCGGTTTGCAGGACTCGCTGCCGGTGACCTGCACGACGTCGCCCAGCTCGATCCCGTGCCCCCAGCCGAGCGCGAACTCCACGAGCAGCCGGGCGTAGCGCTCGAGCACCACCTGATCCGGCACGTAGCCCATGCGTGAGAACAATAAAGATTGAGACCGAGCGTGGCGCCCGTGGCGGTGCCCCGCTGGGCACCGCCACGGCTCAAGCGTTCAGGTGGTCGCGGCGGACGCCCTGTCCTTGACGATCAGCACCGGGCATGGCGCCTCTGCGATGCACTGCTGCACAATGCCATCGAGGAACGCTCTGCTGAAACCGTTGCGAGTCCGCGAGCCCAGCACCAGGAGGTCAGCAGCGGCACGCTCGCACGCGGCGACGAGGCTGGTCGCGGCATCGCCATTGGCGATCACCGGTTCCACCCGCACCTCACCGTCGCCCGCTACGGCGGCAACGTGGTGAAGGATCACCG
The DNA here is from genome assembly GCA_963818135.1 of uncultured Actinomycetota bacterium. Lineage (GTDB taxonomy): Bacteria > Actinomycetota > Thermoleophilia > Solirubrobacterales > Solirubrobacteraceae > Palsa-465. Next base: position 303,732 of record CAWFRF010000018.1, on the reverse strand, counting down.
CCTTGGCCTGCTGCTCGAGCTGCTCGCGCTCGAAGGCACCCGGTATGCCGATCATGGGGAACTCCCAGGCGAACAGCGCGGTCACATCGGCATCGCGCACCCGTGCCTCCTCGACCGCCCAGTTCAGCGCAAGGGTGCTGGTCTCCGACCCATCCACACCAACCACGATCCGGTAGCTCACATCGTCCTCCCGCTCAGATCAGAGCCCAGCCTAGGTGGTGGCGGGCATCGCTGCGACCCGTCCGAAGTCCACCTTCGCTTCGGCTTCCAAGTCCTCCAAGGATTTGCCTGCGGGCTCCGGCAGGCAAGCGACCGTCAACAACAGCCCTGCCAGCGCGACTCCGGCGCAGACGCCTTCGACCGTGCGTATGCCCCACGCGTTGAGGTTGTCGGTGAGGAGATATACACCCACGAACGCGCCCATCTTTCCCATCCCGGCGGAGATGCCATGTGCTGTCGTGCGGACCTCGGTGGGGAAGATCTCGGCCGGGTAGATGAACGTCGTCGTGTTGGGCCCGAACTCGGTGAAGAAGTAGCTGATACCGAACACGAGCACGAACGGCACCACATTGGCCGAGATGCTCGGGACGACGGCGATCAGGAAGAACATGCCGGCCATCACGCCGAAGCCGACGGTTTGGATCTTCTTGCGGCCGATCGTCTCGATCTTGGCGATCGCGAGGACGTAGCCGGGCAGAGCGAACACGACGAAGATGCAGAGCGTGATCAGCGTCGATTGGATCAGCGTGGCGGTCGGCGATATCTTGCTGACGATCTCAGGGGCGGCGATCGTGTTGCCGTAATAGGCGAAGTCGAGCAGGAACCAGCACGTTGCGGCGCCGATCAGCCACTTGAGCAACGTCGGGTTGCTCACGAGTTTGGCCCAGCCCTCCGTGAAGGTCTGATGCACCACGGCCTTCGATTCGCCCTTCGGCGGAGGTCCTGTTCCGGTCGTGGCCTGCGCGATGGCTGCGGCCATTTCGTCTGTATCGCCTCCGGCCATCGCAAACCGGGGCGTTTCGTGGATCTGGCGGCGCAGGTAGAAGACGGCGAGTCCCGGCACAGCCCCGAAGCCGAGCAGTATCCGCCAGACAATGTCGTCCTTGATCCCAAGGCCGAGCAACAGCACGGCGAACAGCGGCCCGAAGATCAGTCCGGCGGCCTGCATCGAGAACACCAGTCCGACCAACCGGCCGCGGCTCTTGGTGCCGGCGTACTCACTCATGATCGTTGCCGAGACCGGGTAGTCGCCGCCGATACCGATGCCAAGGATGCAGCGGAAGATGATGAGCCAGGTGATGCTCGGGGCGAACGCTGAGGCGATCGCGCCGGCCGCGAGGATCAGGACTTCAAGTCCATAGATCCGCTTGCGACCGAACATGTCGGCGATACGCCCGAACACCAGCGCTCCCACCGCTGAGGCGGCCAGGGTGGACGAGGCAAGGAGAGCCGTCTGAGAGCTGTCCAGATGCCACTGGTCGGTGACGATCTTGACCACGATCCCGATCACGAACAGGTCATAGGCGTCCGTGAAGAACCCCATGCCCGAGACGAACATGATCTTCAGCTGAAACCGGTTTGGCTTGGCGTCGTCCAGCGCCGCGAAGGCGCTGCGGTCGGCCTGCGCGGTGGAGGACATGATCTAGTGATCCCCCTTTTTCGAGGGGATGCCGTTAACAGGCTGTGAACCGGCGCCGAAGACGCCGGTCCGCCTGTGGGTGACGGCCTTGCCGACACCACCGGGTGACCGCCTACCGCGCCGCGGCGGTGCTGCCGGCCAGCGGGCCGGCTCCAACCACGTGTGGCGGTGGTTCCGAGCCAGCAGGCCGGAACCACCGGGGTCGGTCACACAACTGTCACTCCGTGGAGGAGAACTCCCAGATCGCCACACCGAGCAGTGCCAGCCCGAGCAGCAGCACGACTGCAGCCTCGAGCACCGCCGGCATCCGCCAGCCCCACCAGCTGATCCCGGGGTCGAGCACGTGCCGCGCGGCCGGAGAGATGCTGAGCTGGCCGAAGACCAGCCGGCGCATCGGGTCGACGGCATATGCCACGGGGTCGATGCGGTTCAAGACGGTGAGCCAGGCTGGCAGGCCTGCCACGGGGAACAGCGCACCGGAGATGAAGTACATCGGCAGGATGATCATCTGCATCACGCCCATGAACGACTGCATCGTCTTGATGCGGATCGCGACAGCCAGGCCGAAAGCAGTGATCGAGAACGCCAGCAGCAACTGCAGCGCCAGCACGCCGACGATCAACGCGAGCGAGTATGGAACATGCACCGTCCAAGCGACGGCGAGCACGATCAGGCCCTGGAAGGTTGCGACAGTGGCCCCCCCGAAGCACTTGCCGATCACGATCGAGCTGCGCCTGACTGGTGCGACCATCATCTCGCGCAGGAAGCCGAACTCACGGTCCCAGACGATCGAGGCAGCCGAGAACATCGCCGTGAACATCACGGTCATGCAGAGGATGCCAGGGTAGATGAAGGTCTTCAGGTCCACCCCGTGGGTGCCGGCGCTGGCGAGCTGCTGAAGGCCGCCGCCCAGCACGAACAGGAACAGGAACGGCTGCACGAGCGCGGTGACGATCCGCATACGGTCGTTCTTGAACCGGATCAGCTCGCGGCGCCAGACGATCTTGATCGCTCGCAGCTCCGAGGCGAAGCTGCGCTTCGGCACGCGGACGCGGACGACCTCGATTGGCTCGAGCGGCCTGTCTTCTACGACGGTCATCGGCGTGCACCCCCTCCCATCATCTGCATCATCACGCGATTGCGATGCTTGGACGGGTCCTCCTCGGCGTCACGGATCGTCGAGCCCGTGAAGGACATGAAGACGTCGTCCAGCGTCGGGCGTGAGACGCTGACGCCACGGATAGGGAGACCGAGCTCGGCGAACAGGCGCGGCACGAACTCCTCGCCGCGCTCGACCCCGAAGCTGACGGCTCCTTCGGCGATGGTCGCGTCGATCGAGAAGCGCTCGCGCAGCGCTTCGATCGCTGCATCGTTGTCGTCGGTGTGGATCGTCACGCGGTCGGCGCCGACGTCCGCCTTCAGCTTCTCGGGTGTCTCGAGCGCGACGATCTCACCCTTGTCCATGATCGCGATCCGGTCGCACCACTCGGCCTCGTCCATGTAATGCGTGGTCATGAAGATCGTGATCTCCTCACGCTCCTGGAGTTCGCGGATGTATGCCCAGATCGAGCGCCGCGTCTGCGGATCGAGGCCGATCGTCGGCTCGTCGAGAAACAGCACCCGTGGCGAGTGCATGAGACCGCGCGCGATCTCGAGACGGCGGCGCATGCCGCCGGAGAAGGTCAGCACCTGGCCGTCCTTGCGGTCCCAGAGCCCGACCATCTTGAGCACCTGCTCCATGCGCGGAGCGACTAGGCCGCGCGGCACGCCATAGAGCTCGGCATGGAGCTTGAGGTTCTGTGCGGCGGTCAGGTAGCCGTCGAGTGTCGGGTCCTGGAACACCAACCCGATGTTGCGACGCACGTCGTCGCGCTCGCGCACGACGTCATGCCCGGCGACCCGGGCTTCGCCCGACGTCGGCTTCAGCAGCGTGCAGAGCATGTTGATGGTCGTGCTCTTGCCCGCGCCGTTGGGGCCGAGGAAGCCAAAGACTTCCGCGGCCCCAACCTCGAAGCTGACGCCCTTGACGGCCTCGAAGTCGCCGAACTGCTTTTTCAGGTTATTGACGCTGATCGCAGCTACGGCTGTATCTCCCATCATCTGGAGATTACGACTCACTCGTCGCCTGCCAGCAGGCGGTAGAGCTTGCGCCGAGTCTCCTCGAGGATCTTCAGCGCCTCGTCGCGCTGCTCCGGTGTCCCGTCCTGGCCGACGTGCATGACGGCTCGCATCACGCCGCCGATCGCGTGGCGGAACTGGGCCCGCGGATTTCCGTCCTCATCTGGATCGGGCTCCCACGGGGCCTTCTGCTCGCCGCGCTCGGCCAGGTGCTCGCGGCCGGCGTCGGTCAACTCGAACGAGCGACCGGACTCGCCCTCGGTCTGCACCGAGTGGATCAGGCCCTCGTCCTCGAGCTGCTGGAGCGCCGGGTAGACCGAGCCGGGGCTCGGGCGCCAGCGACCATCGCTGCGCTCGTCCAGCCCCTGCATCAGCTGATAGCCGTTCAGCGGGCTCTCGAGCGAGAGCAGCATCAACAGTGCGAGGCGTACGTCACCACGACGCCGCCTGCGCGGTCCGCCCGGTCCACCCGGGCCGAACCCATGCGGCCCAAAGCCTGGGCCGCCCCAACGTGCGCGCGGTCCCGGTCCTGGACCGAAGTCACCGCGCTCGAAGAAGAAACGTTCGTTTCTCATGGTTTTCCTTTCTGTCTGTATCAAGACACGTCAAAGATATATCGTTACGTATCGTTTGTCAAACATAGCAGCGGTCGAGTCAGGCGACGCCGTGAAGCGGTGCAGGGACCCTGAGGCGGTGCGGGGACCCGACGCGGGGAAGGAAAGGCGCCCCAGGGCACATTTCCTTCCCGGCATCGGGAGTTGGAGGTAGTTGACGCTCCGCCTGGCGCGCTAGGAAAGTGACGCGGCGCGGGCCCGGAGCGCCGCTTCCAGGCGCGAGAGCGCCGAGCTGACGGTCGCCAGCTCGGTCTCGGTCAGCGCCCGGGTGGGCGCGGCCGTGGCCGCTTCGCCGACCGCGGGCCGCAGTTCGTCAAGCTGCGCCAGCCGACTCGCCAGGCGGCCGTCGGTCGCCAGCTCGGCGAGCGCGGCGTCCACGGCGATGCGAAGCTGGAGCGCGGCCTGCGCGGCTGCGGCCGGCGTCGAGGTCGCGGCGCGCGCGCAGCGCGAGCTCCTCGCAGGCAAGCACGCTGACGCGTCCCCCGAGCACACCGGCAAGCCGTGACTGCGGCTCGAGGACGCGGCTGCGTCGCCGCGACTCTGGCGCCGGCAGCAGCTCGCGCGCCTCGCTCCAGCGTCCGTTCGCCACCTGCTCGCCCTCACCGAAGCCGATCCGCGCCACCAGCAGGCGGTCGCGCGCGAGCGGCTCGTGGTAGGGATCGGCGGTGACCACGCGGAAGGCATGCAGCGCGCGCTCGAGCACCTGCAGGTCAGCCGCGAGCGCCGTCCTCGCCGGCGGCGGCCAGCCAGCGGGCGGCCGCCGCCGCGTCGACGAACGGCTCGGCGGCCGCGATGATCGTCGCGCGCCCAGTGGCGACCGGCGTCGGCTGCGGGCTCGGGCAGCGCCTCACGATTGCGCCGGGCAAAGCGCCGTCTGCGCGAAGCGCCGAGCGTCGCGAACAGCAACACGTGTGTCGGCTCCGCCTGCGGGTGCGCGTTCTCGGCTCGCACGAGATAGCGGCCGTCGGGTGGCCCGAGCGGCCATGGCACCTCGATCTGGCTGAACGCGAACAGCGGCAAGAGCCGGAGTCTAAGTGGGTCTTTCCGGCAGGAAGGACCCATTCCCGCAGGTAACATGCTTCTCCATGAACGGCGACGGAGACGCGATTCACCGACGTGTCAGCAAGCAGGGCGAGGAGGCGATCGGCAAGCTCGCCCAGGACCTGATGAAGAGCCCGCTCGTGACGGGGACGCTCACCGCAGCATTCGACGCGCGCGAGCGCGCCGGCCGCGCTCAGGAACTCGCGATGAGTGCGCTGAACCTACCCTCGGCGGCTGACCTCGACCGGCTCACCCGCCGGCTGCGCTCGGTCTCGCAACGGCTCGAGGGGCTCGAGGAGGGCCTCGACCGGATCACCGATCGGCTCGAAAGCTCCCGCCAGACGGCCAGCCTCGAGCAGCGCATGGAGAAGATGGAGAAGCGTCTGGCGTCGATCGACCGCACGCTGACCCGGCTCGACAAGAAGGTCAGCGACCCCTCGAGCTGAGCGCGGCGATTGCGAGCCGGCCCAGGGCCAGCTCGGCGGTGTGCAGCGCGTCCGGTTCGATGCGCTGCTTTGTCGCGACGATGTCGGAGACCAGCAGCGCGCAGCCGGCCTCGACCCCGTGCCGTGCGGCGACCGTGAAGACCGTCGCGGCCTCCATCTCGACGGCGACGGCGCCGGCGGCGATCCAGTCGGGGATGCGATCGTCACCGTCGTAGAAGAGGTCTGCTGGACACGACCGGAGCAAGCGGGTGGGGGGCAGGCGGGTGGGCACCGATCCAGCCGCCGGCTGATAGGAGCGCGTCGGTCAGCGTTCCCGGCGCGACGACAATCCCCAGCGCAGCGTGCCCGCCGAGCGCACGGCTGGCACCGTCGTCGGCCAGCGCCGGGTCGACGACCAGCAGCTGCCCGAGCTCGAGCCCGGGTGCGAGGCCGCCGCAGGTGCCGATCCGCAACAGCCGCCGTGCGCCGAGTTCGATCAGCTCGGTGGCGACGATGGCCGCACTCGGTCCGCCCATTCCGGTGCTCTGGATGCTCAGGGGCTTGCCGTCGGGTGCGGTCCCCGTGTAACCCCACAGGCCGCGGTTGTGGTTGAGCATCTTCGGAGACTCGAGCAGCTCCTGTGCGAGCCGCAGCGCGCGGCCGGGGTCGCCCGGGAGCAGCACGCGCTCCGCCAGTTCGGCGGTCTGATGTATGTGAACCAGGTTCCGCAGCATCGGCCGAGCGAGGTTAGACCCTGCGGGTCCATAGACTCCCGCCCTGCCATGACAGCCAAAGAAGCGGCCGCCGCGGTCGGGGTCTCAGTGGACACGTTGAGACGCTGGATCCGAGAGGGCGTGGTGCCGGAGTACGACGGCGCCTGGACGCCTGCCGCGCTCGGCAAGGCCCGCCTGATTCGGCGGCTGCGCGAGCGCGGCTACACGCTCGCGCAGATTCGCACCGCGACCGAGGACGGGCGGCTGGCGTTCGGGCGCATCCTCGAGCTGTTCGAGGTCGAGGGCGAGAGCCTCACGCGCAGCGAGGCGGCGCGCGCGCACCGGGCTCGACGACGAGACGATCGACCGCATCGCAGCGGGTCTCTTGGTCGGACCCGAGGAGCCGCTGGATGCCAGCGCGCTCGAGGTGCTCAGCTACGTTGCCGCCGCCGTCAAGGCGGGCCTGCCGCCCGAGGCGATGCAGCAGTTGACGCGCGTTTACGCCCAGGCGATCAGCCAGATCGCCGACGCCGAGGTGCGGCTGGTTCACCTCTACGTGCACGAGCCGTTGATGCGCTTAGGCGGCTCGGCCGGCGAAATGGCGGACGCGATGCGGAGCGTGGCCGAGGGGCTGTTGCCGCTCAGCACACCGCTACTCGAGCAGGTGCACCGGCGCATGCTGATGCACTTCATCGACCAGGACGTCATCGGGCACATGGAGGCGGAGCTCTCGGCCAGTGAGGACGAGGTTGGGCGGATGCGGGTGGCGATCGCATTCGCCGATCTGGCCGGCTACACGCAGTTGACTGAAGCGCTGGGCGACCTGCACGCGCTCGACGTTGTCGACCGCTTCCTCGAGAACGTCACCGCCACGCTGCCCGATGACGCGCGCGTGATCAAGACGATCGGCGACGAGGTGATGGTCGTGGGCCCGGATCCGGTCGCGTTGGCGGTGTGGGCGCTGCGACTCGGTGCGCTGATGTCCGAGCCCCAACCACGCGCGGCGGTTCACTACGGCTACGCCCAGTACCGCGAGGGCGACTACTTCGGCCGCGATGTCAACATGGCGTCGCGCGTCCAAGCGCGCTCGGGCCCAGGCGAGGTGCTGGTCACGCGTCCCGTCGTCGAGGCGAACGGGGGTGATCTGAACTTCGAGCCGCTCGCCGAGGTACGGCTGCGAGGCTTCAGCGAGCCGACCGAGCTGTTTCGCGTGATCGGCGGGTAGTCGTGAGCACCGTCGAGACGTCCTTCATCGCGTGCGGGAGGAGGGGCTGCTCGCCGCCGGCAGGCCGGTGGTCGTGATGCTCTCGGGGGGGCGCGACTCGACCTGCCTGCTCGACGTGGCCGTCCAGGTCAGTGGCGCGGCCGCGGTGAGCGCACTGCATGTCAACTACGGTCTGCGCGAGGCCTCTGCCGAGGACGAGACACCACTGCCGCGAGCTCTGCTCCCGCCTCGGCGTGGAGCTGGCAGTCGAGCACGCCGGCCCGCCGAGGACCTGGAAACGTGCAGGCCTGGGCACGGAAGCTGCGCTATGACGCCGCCGCGCTGCTCGCGCTTTCGCGCGCGGCGGACATCGCGGCGGGACACACCGCCACCGACCAGGTCGAGACGATCCTCTACCGGCTGGCGTCCTCTCCGAGCCGCCGAGCGCTGCTCGGGATGCGTCCGCGCGACGGCAACCTGATCCGGCCGCTGCTCGGAGTCACGCGCGAGCAGACCGGGGCCTACTGTCGCGAGCGGGGCCTGGGCTGGCGTGACGATGAGTCCAATGACACGGACGCCTACGCCCGCAGTCGCGTGCGCCACGGGCTCGTGCCGGCACTGCGGGAGATCCATCCAGGGGCCGAGCAGAACGTCCTCGCGCTTGCCGACCAATTGCGCGACGAGTCCGAGGTACTGGATCTGCTCGTCGATCGCGAGCTGGCGGGAACGCCGCAGATCGAGCTCGCGCGCCTGCGTGCGATGCCGGCGGCCATTGCGCGGCTGATCGTTCAGCGCCTGGCAGACCAGGTGCACGCAGCAACCCACGCCCGGCACGAGTCGGCGTCTGGACGACATCCTGGCGCTGCGCGACGCCGGCCCCGCGCACGTCGACCTGCCCGGCGGCGTGCGCGCGAGCGCGCTCGACGGCGTGCTCCGGTTCAACCGCACGCCCGCGATCGAGCGCGATCCATAAACTGGTTTCGAGTGGTCGCGAAGGACTTGAAACCGGGCGAGATCATCGTCGAGTCCGATGATCTCCAGCGCCGTGTGCGCGAGCTGGCCGCTGAGGTGTCCGGTGACTACGCGGGCAAGGATCTGCTGCTGATCGGCGTGCTCAAGGGCGCGATCTTCTTCCTCGCGGATTTCATGCGCGCGCTCGAGATCGAGTGTGAGGTCGACTTCATGGCGATCTCCTCGTACGGCTCATCGACCAAGTCGTCAGGCGTCGTGCGGATCCTGAAGGACCTCGATGCCGCGATCGAGGGTCGCCACGTGCTGATCGTCGAGGACATCGTCGATTCCGGACTGACTCTCCAGTACCTGCTGCGCAACCTGGCGGGACGCAGGCCGGCGTCACTCGAGGTCTGCGCGCTGCTGCTCAAGCCAACGAGCAGCCAGGTGCCGATCCAGCCGCGCTACGTCGGCTTCGAGATCCCCGACAGGTTCGTGGTCGGCTATGGCCTGGATCACGCCGAGCGCTACCGCGCGCTGCCGTACGTAGCGGTTCTCAGCGAGTAGCGCGCGTGAGTCGGCGAAATAACCCGGCAGAACCGCGGGAATGCATAGATTGGGCGAGCGAGTGCACCGGTTTGGGCAGCGAAGTCGTGATGCTACGCTTGGCCTTTCCCCGCCTGAGCGCCGCATGTGCCAAGTTGGCGGCAAACAGGAGTGAGGCCTGAGACCATGAGCCGTTTCTTCAAGAGCGCAGCCTTCCCGATCCTGATCGTGGTGGTGCTCGCGTTCTTCGCGTCCAAGCTCGTTGGCAGCACCAACACCAAGACGGTGCCGACATTCGGGCAGACGATGACCCTGATCGAGCACAACGGCGTCAAGAGCGTCAACCTCGACCAGAAGAACAACAGCATGACTGTTGTCACCGCCGAGAACCTCAAGTACTCGACCGGTTACCCGAACGGCTACGTCTCGACGATCATCAACGAGGTCCGCAAGAACGAGGGCGGCCCGGCCCTCCAGGTTCAGGACACGTCGACGAGCGGCTGGATCTCGCTGCTGACCTACCTGCTGCCGTTCGTGATCTTCATCGGCTTCTGGCTGTTCCTGATGAACCAGGTCCAGGGTGGCGGCTCGAAGGTGATGTCGTTCGGCAAGTCGCGCGCCAAGCGAATGTCTGTCGACTCGCCCAAGATCACGTTCCGCGACGTCGCGGGCGTCGACGAGGCGGTCGAGGAGCTGCATGAGATCAAGGAGTTCCTCGAGAACCCGAAGAAGTTCCAGGCGCTCGGTGCCCGGATCCCGAAGGGTGTGCTGCTCTATGGACCTCCGGGCACCGGCAAGACCCTGCTCGCGCGTGCGGTCGCCGGCGAAGCAGGCGTTCCGTTCTTCTCGATCTCCGGCTCCGACTTCGTCGAGATGTTCGTCGGCGTCGGCGCCTCGCGCGTGCGTGACCTGTTCGAGCAGGCCAAGCAGAACTCGCCCTGCATCATCTTCATGGACGAGATCGACGCAGTCGGTCGCCACCGCGGCGCCGGCATGGGCGGCGGTCACGACGAGCGCGAGCAGACGCTGAACCAGCTGCTCGTCGAGATGGACGGCTTCGAGATGAAGGACAACATCATCCTGATCGCGGCCACCAACCGTCCCGACATCCTCGATCCCGCGCTGCTGCGCCCCGGCCGCTTCGATCGCCAGATCGTCGTCGACCGCCCCGACCGCGCCGGCCGTAAGAAGATCCTCGAGGTCCACACTCGCGGCAAGCCGCTCGCACGTGAGATCGACATCGACGTGCTGGCCGGCCAGACCCCGGGCTTCACCGGCGCCGACCTCTCCAACCTCGTCAACGAGGCTGCGCTGCTCGCCGCCCGCCACGGCAAGCGCGAGATCACGCAGGTCGAGCTCGAAGAGGGGATCATGCGCGTGATCGCGGGCCCCGAGAAGAAGACCCGCGTTATGGGCGAGAAGGAACGCCGGATCACGGCCTACCACGAGATGGGTCACGCGATCGTCGGCCACTATCTGCCCAACAGCGATCCGATCCACAAGATCTCCGTGATCTCACGTGGTCAGGCGCTGGGCTACACGATCTCGCTGCCTGGTGAGGACAAGTTCCTCACCACTCGCTCGGAGCTGCTCGACACGATGGCGATGACGCTTGGCGGCCGCGCCGCCGAGGAGATCGTCTTCGGTGAGATCACGACCGGCGCATCCAACGACCTCGAGAAGGTCACGGCCACCTCGAAGCAGATGGTGATGCGCTTCGGCATGTCCGAGAAGCTCGGACCGCGTGTGTTCGGTCACGACCATGGCCAGCCGTTCCTGGGCCGCGAGTTCAGCGCCGAGCCGGACTACTCGGATGAGATCGCACGTGAGATCGACCTCGAGATCCGCCGCATCGTCGAGTCGGCGCACACCGTCGCGCGCGACATCCTCACCGAGCACCGCGAGTCGCTCAACCGCATCTCCGAGATCCTGCTCAAGCGCGAGACGATCGAGAGCGACCAGTTCGTGGCGCTGCTCGACGGCGACAGCGAGGAGCAGGTGTTCGGTTCGGAGGCGCCACCGCCGCCGCAGCTGCCGATGCCGCCCGCCACGCCTGAGCGCAGCGGCGAGACCCCCAAGCTGTTCCCGCGCCCGGGTTACGCCGGCGGCACAGCCGAATAGCTCGGCGCTGGCGCAGTGCGGCTGGATCTGCACATCCGCAGGCGCCCAGACTCGAGCCCACTGGTGCTGGCCGTCAGGTGGGGCGTGCCGCTCGCGTTCATCATCTTCGGGATCGTGATGATCGTGCTCGCCCACGGTCATCTGACGGGCGTGCAGGACAACGCCTCCGAGTCGAACGTCTTCACCACGTCCACGTTCACAGACCACGACTCGATGCTGTCGACGATCGGCGTGGCCGCGATCGTCATCGCACTGATGATCGTGCTGCTGGGCTGGATGCTGCGGCTCAACTCAGACGAGGCCGGCGACCGCGCCAAGGAGGACGAGGCGCGCGAGCAGTTCCGCCGCACCGGCCACTGGCCCGACGACTGAGGGCGCCGCCGTTAGCTGCTCGCGGGCCGCACGGGCCTGGCTAACCGAAGACGCTGGACAGGCCCGGAGTGCCGGCGGGCGGTTGGAGCCCGGCCTGCTTGCAGAGCTCGAGTCCCGGTTTCATCGCCGGCGCCGCCGCAAGCTTCGGAGGTTCGGCAAAGGCCGGACGCGCTGAAGTCGAAGTAATCGGTCATCGGATGGGCGTTGGCGTCGCGATAGGTGAGCGCCGGCAGGTTCCACTTGCGCTCGATGAAGGCCAGGATCGAGGTGTGGTCCTGGACCACGTTGGAGACGTAGTTGCTGCGCGCCCACGGCGAGATGACGAACAGCGGCACACGGAAGCCATAGCGGTTGTAGCCACCCGCGGCCAGCGGCACGTTCGGGTTCGAGAGCGCGGACGGATTGGTGATCGGAGCGATGTTGTCGGGCGCGATCGCAGCCGGCGGAGGCACATGGTCGTAGTAGCCGCCGTGCTCGTCCCAGGTGATGAACAGAGCCGTCTTGTGCCAGAGCCGCGACCGCGTCAGCGCGCTGACAACCTGAGCGATGAAGCGCTCGCCAACCTGGATGTCCTGGGGGTTCTCCTCCGAGGTGACGTCGTAGTTCGGATCGAGGAACGAGAACGCCGGCAGGCTGCCGCTTGCAGCGGCACTGAAGAAGCTGCTCATCGGACGCATCCTCGCGGCGCAACGCGGTGAGAGCGAGAACTCGGGCACGATCAGTGCGCTGCTCTCCGGATATTGCTGCACAGTAGTTGCGCCAGCTGATGTTGTGTTCGAGCAGCTGGTTGAAGATCGTGCCGTTGGCTGCCTTCGTCGTGAAGGCATAGCTGTTGGTCGCGGTCAACCCGGAGGCTGTCCCGCAGAAGAAGAAGCGCCGGTTCGGGTAGGTCTGCGCGAGCACCGAGCAGAAGTACCGCTGCCCGATGGGATAGTGCTGCGCCAGCGAATAGGTCGTCGGGAGCGAGTGCTTGTCCCAGTACCACATGGCGACGGCGGTGGAGGCCTGCACGAAGCCGTTGTTCTGACCGTTGTTCCACGACAGATGCGATGCGTTCCATGCCTGGGTGGGATGGCCCGACTCCTGGCAGGGCGAGCTTGCGAGTCGGGCCGATACCTGCGGGCCCTTGATCGCGTACGGTGCGACGCTGCTCGGGTTGGAGTTGACGACGCGCCCGCCCTTCACGGTCAGGCCGTCGACCTTGGCCCGCCCTGACACCTGATGCGGAACCATGCCGACCAGGTTGTCGAAGGAGTGGTTCTCCATCATCAGCACGACGACGTGCTCGATCTGCTCAAGGCCCGGAGTCGGGTGCCCCACCGGCATATGCGGGAAACGGCAGCGATCCTGGACGGCGCAAAGCGGTCGAGCTGCGCGCGAAGGTCCGCGCCCACGCCGGCAAACTCGAGTAGACGCCCGTCGCGGCTACGCCCGCGGCTGCGGCTCCCGCCTCGGGCGAGCAGTTGCCTACGGCTGATCGGGGCCTGCTCGCTCATCGGTACCGTGCTGTGACATCCATGCACCGCGATGTTAACTCGGACACCGCCCGAACCCGTGACTTCGGCGTGATGGGGGTCGTGAACGTGACCCCCGACTCCTTCAGCGACGCGGGCCGCTACTTCGATCCGGCCGCCGCCGTGCAGCACGGGCTGGGGCTCGAGGCGGAAGGCGCTTCGATTCTCGACGTCGGTGGTGAGTCGACTCGCCCCGGCGCCGACCGTGTCGAGGCGGACGAGGAGTCGCGCCGGGTGGTGCCCGTAATCGAGGCGCTCGTCGCAGCCGGAGTGCAAGCACAGATCTCGGTCGACACGATGAAGGCCGAGGTGGCCGAGCGCGCGCTTGCCGCCGGTGCGACCCTGGTCAACGATGTGACAGCACTGCGCGCAGCGCCGCAGATCGCGGAGCTCACGGCCGCGGCGGGCGCTCAGCTCTGCCTCATGCATATGCAGAACCCGCCGAACCAGCCACCGGCGCCTCCGCGTTACGCCGACATCGTCTCGGAGGTCAAGAGCTTCCTCCTGGAACGCATGGCGTTTGCGGTGGCGCACGGCGTACCCGAGGAGAAGATCATCCTCGACCCGGGCTTTGGTGGCGGCAGCTTTGGAAAGGACGTGGCGCAGAACCTCGAGCTGCTCAGGCGCCTGCCCGAGCTGGTGGCGATCGGCCGGCCGATCCTCGTCGGCACCAGCCGCAAGGGCTTTCTCGGCGAGCTCACCGGACGGCCGGTGGACCAGCGCCTGGCCGCGACGATCGCCACCAACGTGATCGCCTACGAGCACGGAGCGCGCATCTTCCGTGTGCACGACGTGGCGCCGCTTTGCGACGCCCTGACGGTGACGGCAGCGACGATGGAAACGACGGAAAGGTAGAGTGCTCGCGCCATGAGTACCGACGACGAACGAGAAGATCTCGAACCGGAGGAGCCGGCGGACCTCGACGACGACGAGGACTACGACGAGGACGAGGACGACGAGGGCCATCCCGAGCCCGAGGTCACGATCGAGATCAGCGGGCTGTCGCTCTACACCCACATGGGCGTCACCGCGGCCGAACGCGAGATCGGTCAGCGACTGCTCGTCGACCTACGGCTCGATATCGGTGAGTGCGATGCGACCGTCACCGATCGGATCGAGGACACGATCGATTACGGCCAGGTCTGCGAGCTCGTCAACCTGGTCGCGCAACAGCGCGAATACCGCACGCTCGAGCGTTTCTGCGCAGCGGTCGCTGACCGCCTGATCGAGCGCTACGAGGTCCACGCCGTCTGGGTCAAGGCGGCAAAGCCAGAGCCACCGATCGCGCTCACCGTGGGCGAGGTCTCGGTCGAGGTCTGGCGCGAGGCGTGACGGGCGGATACATCGGGCTCGGATCGAACGTCGGCGACCGTCGCGCGAACCTGCAGGCGGCCGTCGATACGCTGCCGCGCCACGGCGTGACCGTACTTCGCTCCTCCTCGACCTACGACACCGAGCCGGTTGGCCTGATCCTCGACCAACCGGAGTTCCTCAACGCCTGCATCGAGGTCGAGACCGAGCATGGGCCGCTCGAGCTGCTCGATGCCTGCAAGGAAGCGGAGCTAGAGGTGGGACGTGCTGCCGGAGGCCCGCGCCACGGCCCGCGTGTGATCGACGTCGATGTGCTGCTGCTCGGAGACCTGCTCTACCAGTCCGACCGGCTCACGCTCCCGCACGAGCAGGTCACGAGCCGCCGCTTCGTGCTGGTCCCGTTGCTCGAACTCGACCCTGACCTGACGTTGCCCGGCGGCGAGCGGCTCGCAGGCGCGCTTGCCGCCCTGGGCGGTGGCCAGGAGGTCCGCGTCGCCGGGCCGCCGCTCTCCATATAGTCCAGCCCCGATGTCAGAACCGAGCGCGCAGAGCAAGCTGCTGGTGGTCGACGTGGGCAACACCCAGACCCACTTCGGCGTCATCGACCACGGGTCCGAGAGCATCGCCGAGCAGTGGCGCTTCGCCACCGTGCGCGATTCGACCGCCGACGAGATCGCGTCGTTGCTCTCGGGATTGTTGGCATTGCGCGGCCTCAGCTTTGCCGACATCAGCGGATCGATCGTGTCATCGACGGTGCCGCAGCTCTCCGAACAGTGGTCTGCGATGGCCGATCGTTACCTGCACGGGCCGATGCTCAGCGTCGGCCCCTCGCTCAAGACCGGCATGCCGATCCGTACCGAGAATCCCCACGAGGTCGGGGCAGACCGCCTCGTCAACGCCGTCGCGGCCTATGCCAGGACGGGCTCGACCTGCGTCGTCGTCGACTTCGGCACCGCCATCACCTACGACGCGATCTCCGCCGACGGTGAGTACCTCGGCGGAATCATCACTCCTGGAATCGAGATCTCACTCGACGCGCTCTCCGAGCGGGCCGCCAAGCTCCCGCGGGTCGAGCTCACCGAGCCGCGAGCCGTTATCGGGCGCTCGACCGTTGAGGCGATCCGCAGCGGCATCGCCTTTGGCTTCGGCGGCCAGGTGGAGGGCATTGTGCGGCGGTTGCGGGAGGAGCTTGGTGAGGGGACCAAGGTGATCGCAACCGGTGGCTTCGCGACCGCGATGTACCCGTTCATCAAGCACACGATCGACGAGGTCGACGACGTCCTCACACTGACGGGTCTGCGGCTGATCTGGGAGCTGAACCGCTAGCTCGACGACGCGCTAGCTGGCCAACGCGTCGGCCGGCCGTTACTGGCACGTCCGGCGACATCGCCACAGCCGCGGCCAGCTGCAGGAGCCCGCGGCTCGCACGACTGTCGGGTTCTGCGGCAGCGCGCGAGTCCGTATGCGTCCAGCAGTCGCCTGATCGCTGCAAACACCGGGTAGTCGTCGATCTCCTCGGGGACGTGGCACGCGAGCTCGGCCAACGCGACCATCTCGCTGCCATCGCCGGTCCTGAACTCGAGCAGCGCACCGACCTGCAGATAATTGGCGACGCGATCGAGCAGCAGGTGGCTGGCGCGATCCTGCTCGCCCACGGCCGGGCCGGCGACCGCCAGCGTCTCGCCCTCAGCGATCCGCAGCGATTGGCCGGAAGCGACCAGCGCGACCTGCTCGGCCGTGAGGCCGGCCTGTAGCGCCAACCGCAGCTGGGAGGCTGCGGCTACACCCGTCATGCCGTAGGGGGCGTCCGACGCGAACACGATCTGTCCCGGCGGCACCAGAGTGAACAGCGCCAGCAGGTCCTGGGAGATCCACCAGGCGGTGTCGAACAGCACGTTGGGAAGATCGACGCACGCGCGCCAGATCCACGACGAGATCGGAGACGGCGGCATGAGCGAGGATCACACGGGCATTGCGGGTAGTCGCGCGCGTAGCCGATCACGTGCTCACCAAGCGCCGGGATCCCGCGCCCTGCGTGGATCAGGATCGGAAGCGTGCGCTCATGCGCCAGCGCGAACAGCCGCGGTACGTCCGGGTGGTCGAGCGTGAACTGCTCCGCGCGCGGATGGAGCTTGATTCCACGCGCGCCATGGGCCAGCGCCCGCTCGGCCTCGTCCAGCGCCCCCTCGCCCGGCTTGACCCGGCAGAACGGCACCAGCAGGCCGTCGCTGTCCATCGCCGTTTCGATCACGAAGTCGTTGGCCTGCGTGTACCCGTCAGGCTCGTGCATCGGAAACACGAAGCAGCCACGCGCCCCCGCATTGCGCAGGCCGTCAAGCAGTTCGGCTGGGCTCTGGCGCATACCGTCAGGGTCGTTCTCGCCGAGGTGGGTGTGCGCGTCGAACAGCTCGAAGCCCGGTACCTGATCACGTATCACCTGCAGCCATGGCGCGATCACTTCATCTGCATCCACAACAGGATTCGTACCATGAACGCGATGGGCACGAGTCAGACAACCCCGCGATCGCTCACCGACCCGTGGCAGCTGGGCGGGATCACGATTCCCAATCGCGTTGTGCTTGCGCCGCTTGCGGGGATCGGCAACTGGTTCGTGCGCCTCCAGGCGAAGCGCTACGGCGCTGGCCTGACGGTGTCGGAGATGGTCTCGAGCCACGCCGTGCACTACGGCAACGAGCGAACCTGCGTGGAGTTGCTGCGGATCCACCCGGACGAGCACCCGGTGTCGGTCCAGCTGTTCGGCGCCGACCCCGATGTGATGGCCTCGGCCGCGGAGCGGGTCGCAGCGGCCGGTGCCGACCTGATCGACATCAACATGGGCTGCCCGGTCCCGAAGGTCTGCAAGACCGGCGCGGGCGCCGCGCTGCTGGACGATCCCGACCGTGCGGTTGCCGTTGCCCGCGCGGCGGCAAACGGGAGCGGCCTCCCGGTCACCGTGAAGCTGCGCACAGGGTTGCGGCCCGGCGACGGCAAGGGTGTCGCTCTGGCACGCGACCTCGCCGAGCGCGGCGGGGTCGCGGGGCTGTCGATTCATCCTCGCCACGCCTCGCAGCGCCACAGCGGCAAGCCGGA
This sequence comes from uncultured Actinomycetota bacterium, assembly GCA_963818135.1. GTDB lineage: Bacteria > Actinomycetota > Thermoleophilia > Solirubrobacterales > Solirubrobacteraceae > Palsa-465. The sequence goes on along the minus strand of CAWFRF010000018.1, from coordinate 286,073 downwards.
CTATGAGCTCGCGGCCAAGCTTGTGGACGAGCTGCCGGTGCCGGTGCTGATCTCCGGTGGCCTGCGCTCGGCGGAGCTCGCGCGTGAGGCGTTCGAACGCACCGGTGCCGACGCGATCCTGCTCGCCCGCGGCTCGCTCGGCAACCCGTGGGTGTTCGAGCAGCTCGTGGGCGGTCGCGACGGTGAGCCGACGCCCTACGAGATCGTCGAGGAGCTGAACTGGGTGCTCGACTGCGCCGTCGAGCACCTGGGCGCCGAGCGTGCCAACCGCTATCTGCGCAAGTTCTACCCGTGGTACATAGAGCGTCTGGGCGGCACCCGCGGCGAGCAGGCAACGCTGCAGGCCGCGCTGCAGCAGGCCGACAGCATCGAGCACGCGCGTGAGCTGTTTGCGGCCGCCGGAACCACGGTCGCCGACGCTGCTTTCAGTTTGTGAAGGCGGTCCGTGGGAACCACGTAGCCGGAGGTCTATACTCTCCCGCCCACGCTGCAGAACGTGCCGTGGACTCCCCGCACTAGCGGGCTTTTCTTTCCTCACAACGGATCATCAGCCTATGCCCAAGGACGTCATTCTCACCCCCGAAGGTCTTGCCACCCTCAAGTCTGAGCTCGAGCACATGTCGACCACGCGTCGACGGGAGGTCGCAGCCCGGATCAAGGAGGCGCGTGAGTTCGGCGACATCTCGGAGAACGCCGAATACGACGACGCCAAGAACGAGCAGGCGATGCTCGAGGCGCGAATCGCTCAAATCGAGGAGAAGCTTCGCTCTGCCACCGTGATCGATGCTTCCGAGCTCGACAACGACGTTGTCCGCGTCGGCACAGTCGTGCACGTTGTGGACGGCGATGGCGGAAAGCACAAGTACACGATCGTCGGATCCGCGGAGGCCAAGCCGGCCGAGATGAAGCTCTCCGAACGAGTCGCCGGTGGGCAAGGCGCTCATGGGCCGCAAGAAGGGTGAGACCGTCGCAGTCGCCACGCCGCGGGGCGAGCGACAGCTCAAGATCTCCAAGATCGAAGTCGCCTAGAGCGCGGGACTTGGTCCCGTGAGCGACCCAGGCGAACCCGAGGAGCAGCTGGACGTCTTCGCAGCGCGCCGCCAGAAGCTGGCGGCGCTGCGGCGTCGGGTGTCGAGCCGTTCCCGTATACGTTCGCGGGCGTCGAGCCGATCGCCTCGGTGCGCGACGCTGCACACCGGCCTTGAAGCAGGTGAGGAGACGACGGCTTCCCACCGCGTCGCCGGCCGTTTGGCGGCGCGTCGCGGCCAGGGCAAGATGGCATTCCTCGACCTCGTCGACCGGTCGGGACGCATTCAGCTGCAGGCTCGCGTCGACGAGCTCGGCGAGGAGCGCATGCAACTGCTGCTGGACCTCGATCTCGGTGACCTGATCGGCGTCGACGGCACGGCCTTCAATTCCCGGCGGGGCGAGCTGTCGCTGCGCGTGACCGACTTCGAACTGCTGGCCAAGTCGCTGCGCCCGCCGCCCGACAAGCATCACGGACTCACGGATGTCGAGACACGCTTCCGGCATCGCGAGGCCGATCTGCTGTCCAACGAGGAGACGCGCCGGTGTTCATCACGCGCGCCGGATCGTCTCGGCGATCCGCCGCTACCTCGATGCAGAGGGCTTCATCGAGGTCGAGACGCCGATTCTGCAGCCGCTCTATGGCGGCGCCGCGGCGCGACCCTTCACCACGCACCACAACGCGCTCGACCGCGACCTGTACCTGCGGATCGCGAGCGAGCTCTACCTCAAGCGCCTGATCGTCGGTGGCCTCGAGCGCGTCTATGAGATCGGCGAGAACTTCCGCAATGAGGGCCTGTCGCACAAGCACAACCCCGAATTCACGATGCTCGAGTGGTATGAGGCCTACGCCGACTACAAGGACGTCGCCGAACATTTCGAGGAGCTGATGCGCTTCGTGGCCAGGGAGATCGGCTATGACGGGCCGCTCGACTTCGAGAACCATGGCAGCGCGAGACGCTGGCGGGTGCGATCGAGTCGCGCACCGGAATCGATATCCGCGCCCACCGCGACCGAGATTCGCTGGCCGCGGCGATGGCGGCCAACGGGCTGCCGGTACCGGAGACCGATACCTGGCCGCAGCTGGTCGATGAGCTCGTTTCCAAGCACGTCGAGCCGACATTGATCCAACCGACGTTCCTGTTCGACTATCCGGTCGAGATCTCGCCGCTGGCCAAGCGCCATCGCAGCGAACCGGGGATGGTCGAACGCTTCGAGGCGTTCATCAACGGCATCGAGGTCGCAAACGCGTTCTCCGAGTTGAACGACCCGGATGACCAGCGCGAGCGCTTCGAAGGGCAGCGTGCGCTCGCCGCGAGTGGCGACGAGGAAGCCCAGCCCTACGACGAGAACTACATCCAGGCGCTCGAGTACGGGATGCCGCCAACTGGCGGGATCGGGTTCGGAATCGACCGGCTGGCGATGATGTTCACGGGGCAGTCCACGATCCGCGAGGTCGTGCTGTTCCCCGCCATGCGCGACTAGTTCCGAACGGCGCGCGCCGACAGGTCCGGTCCGGCCTATCGACGTTTGTTCCCCCGTAGACACCTGTAACTAAAGCAATATGCCTGCAAGGGCCGAAGCATCTCGGACCGTGCGCAGGCACATAAAGAGGCTTCGGGCAGAGAACGGGCAGGCGCTCGTGGAATTCGCGTTCGTGATTCCACTCGTCCTGATGTTCCTGTTCGCGATTGTCGACTTCGGCCTCGCTCTCAACCAGCAGAACTCGGACACGAACATCGCGAACGTGGCGGTCAGAGAAGCCGCCGTGGTGGGAACGACGACGTACGCGATGTGCGGCACCACGACCGAATACACGTTGTCGACATGGGCGTCGTGCGAATCGACTGCGATGGGCGGCCCGACGTTGAACAGCGTCTGCGTGGGTGACATCGCCACCAGCACGTCGCCGGCCAGCAGCACGTACACGACGGGTGACCCGATCGAGGTGCAGGTGACCTCGCAGTTCTCGTGGCTGAAGATCATCACCGGCAAGATCAGCAACCTGTCCTCGGGCATCGGTGGGAACGCCACGATGCGCATGGAGGGCACGCTGACCGGCACCAACTCGTTCCTCAGCCCGGTTTGCACCTAGGCCGGCGGGTGATCGCATGCACTCGGGTCGAGTTTCACCGGCACGAATCAAGTTCATCGTCGTTCGCGCCGATAGCAGGAACCGAACCAACTTGGAGCGCGTGTAAATGGAAGCTCATCGTCACTTTGGCAAGCTTGGACTAGGCGGCCGCTCAGGGGGCCTGTCGAGTCGCAGAAACGCGACGCTGATCGCGGTCGTGTCAGCCGCGCTTGCGGCTGCGCTGATCTACCTGTTCGTCACGCACTACAACAAGAACGCGGCAACGCCGTTGCCACCGGCCGCGACGACCGTCTGGGTCGCTGCGCGCAACATCCCGCAGGGGACCCCCGAGGCGGCGATCGCAAGTGAGGGCTATTTCAAGCCGTTGCAGACCACCAAACCCGCGTTGGGTGCCATCACCGATCCGTCACAACTGATCGGTCAGGCGGCGGTCACCGAGATTCCCGCGAACAGCCAGATCACAGGCGCCGAGTTCACGCGCAGTCCGTCGACGCTCTCCGCAGTCCTGAGGCGCAACCAGCGAGCAGTCGCATTCTCGTTTGACACCGAGCACGGTCTCACCACTTGGTTGGCCGCCGGCGACACCGTCGACATCATGCTCATCAAGGGCACCAAGTCAGAGATGATCGAGCAGAACGTGATCGTTCTGGAGAACGAGCAAGGACTCGTGGTCCTGAAGCTCACCGACAAGCAGGCGCTGCTGCTCACGGCGGCAACGACCCAGGGGAGCCTCTGGGTGTCGCTGAGGCCCGCACTAGGCGCCACGAACTCCGTAAAGATCTACTCGGTGGGGAGCTAGCCAGATGGCACGTCGAATCACAGCCGCGGTCGCGCACGACGAGACGGCTCCGCTCCGTCTGATCAGCGAGCACATTCCCGAGGACGCGGCGATTGAGCTGACCGAGGAGTTCACCACGTTCGAGCTGAATGCCGACGCCGTGCTGAGGCTCGACGTCGATGTAATGCTCGTGGCGTGCAGGGAAGGTTCGGGAGCGGCCCTGGAGCTCGTGCGGCTCTGGCACACGGTGCGCAGCCGCACGCCGGTCGTGCTGCTCTCGCACGGCAACGATCAGGACTTCGTGCAGGAGGCATTTGGTGCCGGCGCTGACGACTTCCTTGTGATGCATCCGGGCCCTTACATCCCCGAGCAGATCGGCCGTGACGTCGAGTTCGCGATTCGCAAGGCTGTGACGCGCAACCGCACCGGCACCGATCGCGGCAAAGAGGCCGGAACGTTGATCGCGGTGCTCGGGTCCAAGGGTGGGGTGGGCAAGACGGTGTCGGCGACGAACCTCGGGGCCGCGCTCGCGACTCGCGGACGCCGCACTGCGCTGATCGACCTCGATCTTCAGTTCGGGGACGTGGCGTTGGCTCTGGGCCTGGCTCCGGAGACGACCCTGTTCGATCTGGCGGTCTCGGGCGGCAGCCTCGACAGCGACAAGCTCGACGACTTCATGTTGCGGCACTCGAGCGGCTTGCGCGTGCTGGCCGCGCCGGCGCGGCCCGACCAGGCCGTGTCCGTCACGGCGCAGATGATGACCACGGTTTACGCGCTGCTGCGCGAGGAGTACGACTTCATCGTGGTCGACACGCCGCCGGCGTTCACCTCTGAGGTCATCGCCACAGTCGACGTCGCCAACTGGATCTGCATGGTGGCGATGTTCGACGCGCTGTCGCTCAAGAACACCCGCCTGGGGCTCGACACGCTCGAGCTTATGGGGCATCCGGCCGAGCAGGTTCGCATCGTCCTCAACCGCGCGGGCACGAACGTCGGCATCTCCGACAGCGACGCCGTGGAGATCCTCGGGCGCCGGCCGGACGTGCTGGTACCCAGCGATCGCGAGATCCCGGTGTCGATCAACGACGGTGTGCCAATCACGCTCTCTGGCAGTCGCTCACCGGCGGCACTCGCGGTCCATTCGCTGGCCGAGATGTTCCTGCAGGACGGCGCAGAATCCGTGCCCGCACTCTCGGTGAAGTCCCAGGCCCGGTCGCGGCGCCGGCTGTTTCGGCGCAAGCCGGCGGTGACGGCATCACCGGCTGAACCCGTCAGCGGCAACTAGGAGACATCACCGTGGAACTGCGCGAGCGGCTCGCCGGCAGCCAGGTCCCGACGAGCACCGGAGACGGTTCAGTCGGACTCGTTTGTCGAGCTCAAGGACCGGATCCATACAGCCGTCATCTCCGAGCTCGGACCGCGGCTCTACAACGAAGCGCTCTCGCAGGGCGCGCTGCGTGACGTGGTCCTCGCGGACGTTCGCCAGCGACTCGCGCAGGAGCGCGGCCTGGCCACTGCCGACCGCGAGCGCCTGACGCAGGAGATCGCAAACGACACGCTCGGCCACGGCCCGATCGAGCCGCTGCTCCAGGACGACACAGTCACAGAGGTCATGGTCAATGGCCCGGCAGATGTCTGGGTGGAACGCGCCGGTCGGCTCGAGAAGACCGGTGTGCGTTTCACCGACGAGCACCACCTTCGGCGGATCATCAACAAGATCGTGGCTCAGGTCGGCCGGCGTGTGGACGAGTCATCGCCGATGGTCGATGCGCGTCTCCCGGACGGCAGCCGCGTCAACGCGGTGCTGCCGCCGTTGTCGCTCACCGGACCGCTGCTCACGATCCGAAAGTTCTCCAAGAAGCGGTGGGACCTCGGCGACCTCGTGGGGATCAACTCGCTCACCGCCCCCGCCAAGGAGTTCCTCGAGGCGCGCAATCCGAGCGGAGCTCAACATCCTGATCGCCGGCGGTACCGGCTCCGGCAAGACCACGCTGCTGAACGCGCTTTCGAGTGCGATCCCCGCCGACGAGCGGATCGTGACGATCGAGGACGCCGCGGAGTTGCGGCTGAATCAGGACCACGTGCTCAGGCTCGAATCCAGGCCCAAGAACGTCGAGGGCCAGGGCGAGGTTCCGATCCGCGAGCTGCTTCGAAACTCGCTGCGTATGCGACCCGACCGGATCATCGTTGGTGAGACCCGCGGCGCTGAGGCACTGGACATGCTGCAGGCGATGAACACCGGCCATGACGGCTCGATGTCCACCTGTCACGCGAATACGCCCCGCGACGCAGTCGCGCGTGTCGAGAGCATGGTGCTGATGGCGGGCATCGACTTCCCGATGCGGGCGATCCGGCAGCAGCTGTCGCGCGCCCTCGACCTGATCGTGCAGATCGAGCGCTTCAACGACGGCGCCCGCAGGATCACCAGCATCACCGAGGTCCAGCGCATGGAGGGTGAGACCGTGACCCTGCAGGACATCTTCGAGTACCGCCTCGACAAGGAGAGCGCTGACGGATCGGGCAAACTCGCGTATACGGGTCTGCGTCCGACCTGCGGCAAGTTCGAGCGCAACGGGGTCCGCCTGCCGGCGTACATGGATCAGCACAGCTTTGGCGCGGAGCGCCCAGTCGCCGGTCAGCCGGTGCCGCTGGCGCCCGCGGCCGGCACCGTAGATTTCGGCATCCGGCCTGGGCGCGTCGCGCGAAACGGACGCTGAGCATGGACTCTTCTGTCGCAGCCGTAGTGATCAGCATTGGCGCCGGGCTCCTGCTCGGGGTCTCCATCTACATGCTGCTCGGACGCCGCGAGACGGTGGCTGACCGCGTCAGCGCCTACGTCACACTGCGGCGAGACAACCCCGAGACGAGCAAATCGCTGATCGAGCGCGCCCTGGGCGACAAGCAGGCGCGCAAGATCACCCGCTCTCCATTTATCGCGCGGCTGCGGATCGAGATGGAGGTCGCCGATATCAAGGTCGGCCTTGAGCAGTTGGCGGTGCTCGTCGTGATCGTGACCTTCCTCGTGGGTTGGTTGCTCTCGAACAAGACCCACAGCCCATTCGGGGCATTGCTTGCGCTGTTCGTTCCCGTTGTCGCGAACCTCGTGATCAAGACGCTCGCGTCGCGTCAGCGACGGAATTTCTCCGAGCAGCTGCCGGACAATCTGCAGGTCATCGCTTCGGCGATGCGTTCAGGGCAGACGTTCGTGGGTGCACTCAAGTCTGTGATCGAGGACGCTCCCGAGCCCTCGCGGCGAGAGTTGCGCCGGGCCGTACTTGACGAGCAGATCGGCATCCCGCTCACCGACGCACTGGGCCAGGTGACCGAGCGCATGAAGAGCGAGGACTTCAAGCACGTCGCGATCGTGGCCTCGCTGCAGCGCGAAACGGGGGGTAACACGGCCGAGGTGCTCGAGCTTGTTGCTGAGACCGTGCGCCAGCGCATCGAGATCAGGCGGCTGGTCCGCGGCCTCACCGCGCAGGGCCGGCTCTCAGGCGGCATTCTCGCGATGCTGCCCGTCGGCCTGCTCATCTTCATCTCAACGATGAATCCACACTACGTGCACCCGTTGTTCCACACGACGACAGGATTGATCGCGCTCGGAGTCGGGCTCGGCCTGGTTGTGTCCGGCGACACTGGTTATCCGCAAGATCGTCCAGATCAAGATCTGACACATCATGTCCGCTTACGTGTATCTAGCTCTCGGCGCGATCTGTGCAGGTGTGGCGGTGTACGCACTGGTCTCGTCGCAGGATCGCAAGGGTTCCCCGGTTGAGCGTGTGCAGTCGGTCATCGATTACGGGCTGAAGGCCGGCCGTACGCAGATGGACACCGATGTCAGTGTCTATCTCGACAACGAGCCCCGCCAAAGCTTTGTGTCAGGGATCGCGACGCGCCTCGGCAGTGTCTTCTCCGGCCGCCTGACGACAGTGAGCGAGGAGTCGATCCGCGAGCAGTTGATGTCAGCGGGCCTGTACATGATCTCACGCCCGCACGATCATCGGCTACCGAGTGCTGCTGACGATCGCACTGCCGACACTTGCATTCCTGCTCATGGGTCTCCACAGCATTTTGAGTGTCGTGATCATCGCCCTGGCGGCGTTCGCCGGCTGGGTGCTCCCGCTCACCTACGTGCAGCGCAAGGCGCGGCATGCGGATCAACACGCTTGATCGCAATCTCCCCGACCTGATCGACCTGATGTGCGTGATGATCGAGGCCGGCCTGTCATTCCCGCAGGCACTGCGGCTTGCGGCCGACCAGTTCGGACCGCCGCTGAGCGACGAGCTTCGCCTCACGCTCCAGGAGCAGACGATGGGCCTGTCCATGAATGAGGCGTTGGCGCACATGGCCGACCGCGCGGACACGCCGGCCATGAGGTCGTTCGTCCGCACGATGTCCCAGGGAGAGCGCATGGGCATCTCGCTCGGCCAGATCATGCGCAACCTCGCGCATGAGATGCGGGCTCGGCGCCGGTCGATGGCGGAGGAGCGTGCGCAGAAGACCCCCGTGCTGATGCTGTTTCCCCTGGTCTTCATGATCTTTCCGGCGATCTTCATCGTCCTGATGACGCCCGCCGTGATCAACCTGATCAAGAACCTGCACGGCTTGTGAGTTCGAGCCGGGCGGCCTGCGCCGTCCGCTCCTCTCGAGTCGCCGTCGCGCTCCTGAGTCGCTGCCCGGCGCCGCTCGCGCCGCTGCTGAACACCGTGCGGGCGCGCCTGTGAGCCGCTCGAGCCTGCGGCTGACCCCGCGCGCGTTCGCTGACCCTCCATGCGTGTCGCTGCTGGCCTCTCGGAGCCGCGCTGCTCGCGACTCGATGCGTCAAGCCGACACGCGCGGTCGGGCTCCGGCCGTCCCGCGTTGTCTCAGTCCGCACTGGACGCTGGGGGACTTTCGCGTTCCCAGCGGAAACTGCCCCCGGAGTCGCGGCGCCCGCTAACGACCCGCATCGACTTTGTCCCTCCGTAGGTATATGCACTGTCGGACAGCCGTGACCTACGGCAGCTGTGACCTACCCCTTTAACGTGTGAGGGCCGGTCCTTGCGGACCGGCCCCGTGAAGTCACGAATCACACGTAGTGAGTCTGAGTTCCGAACTCAGGTGTTGAGGCTGCTGCCTACCGTCGACAGGGCGTGTCACCTTGCCGCCGAGGAAGTTCAGAGCGACGATCGCGACGATCGCGATGAGCGCGAGGATCAGAGCGTACTCGGTGAGTCCCTGTCCCTCGTCCTCGTCCAGCAGGCGAGCAATAGCAAGCTTCATTTGATGCAGAGCTTGGTCATGTAGTTGTCACCTCCCCCCAGTGAGTTCGGGTGGGCATTTATCCTCCGTGACGCACAGCGTCAGTTCTGGAAGCTTGTGAATAGTTCCGTACCGACGCTGCTTCCGGGCATCGTGGGAACCTCCATCGGTGAGATTTGTGCTCGGACTTGAGTGTTGCATCCATGAACGCTGGACGCCTGTTTGACCGGATAGCTGCTCAATGGTCGGAAAATGCCTGCAACAGCCGCAAATGAACCCTACCGCGAACGCCGTCCGGACCACGGAATCTCCGCAGTATGTCTGGACGTTTGTTCGGCCACGAGCGTCTCGAGGTCTGCGGCAGCACTGGCACTTTGCTCAAGCCCGGGCACGGTAAATGACGAAAAACTCCTTATGCCCTCGGATGCGCTCGGCGATACCGCGACTACACCAGCCGTCGCGCGCCCCGCCGTTCCGCGCGGGAGGTGGCCGGTCAGCTGACCGGAGCCTCAGCCGCGCCGCTGGTTGGCTGCAGGCGCGGCGCGATGTTCGTCATCGCGGTCAGCGCGGTCTGATCATCAGCCTGATGGGGATCCCGCGGCACCTGAGCCAGGACGGTTGGTTGGCGCTGATCGCCGGTCGTGCGGTCGCCGCGCATGGCGTTCCTCAGCACGATTACTTCGTCATATCTGACGCACGGCGTGCGCTGGGTCGACCAGCAGTGGCTGGCACAGCTGCGATGTATGAGGTCGAGCACCTTGGCGGCCTGCAGTTGCTGTGCGTGCTGTACGTCGTGGTCACGGTGGCGGCCTTTGCCGGTGCGGTGGCTGCCGCGCGTCGCCTGGGCGCCGAGGATCTCATCGTGCTGGTCGCGACGCTGCCGGGAGCGTTCTTCTACCTCGTCACCGCATGTCGATCCGCACGCAGGGTCTGGCCTACCCGCTTGTTCGTCACGGCGCTCTGGCTGCTTGCCTCGGAGCTACGCAGCCCGGTACGGCGGCGGCGCGTCTACTGGGTCTTCCCGATCCTGGTGCTGTGGGGCAACCTGCACGGCTCCGTGACACTGGGCGCCGGCCTTGCGGTGCTCTATGGCCTGGTGCTGCTGCTGCACAACGTGCGCCGCCAGGGCCTCCGCGGGCTTGCTCGACGCGCGCGCGCTGGCATTCGTCGTGATCTCTCCGTTGACGCTCCTGGCGACCCCCTACGGCACGGGCATGATCCACTACTACAGCGTCACGCTGCATGAACCCGCAGTTCAGCCGGATGGTGACCGAGTGGAAGCCGGCGACCTCGGTGCCGGTCTGGCGATACCGCTCTTCGTGCTCATCGCCGTGACGTTCGCCGCCGTCGTTCGAGTGCTGATCCGGCGCGCGCCCGGCAACGGCGACGCGGCCGGCGCTCTTCGATGTGCTGGCACTCCGGCGCTTGCGATCGGTGCGGTCATGGCCGTGCGCAACGTGACCTGGTTCGGGCTCGCGCTCGTCGTCCTGCTTCCCGCGATCCTCACCCAGGCCAAGGGCGGCAAGCCGGCCCCGCTGCGGAGCTCGCGCACGAACCGGATGGCTCGCGATCGCGATGATCGCCGTGGCCGTGATGGCGACCGTCGCGATCCTGGGCCGCCCAGCGGGCTGGTTCACGAGCACGTATCCGACCAAGGCGATCCCGACACTGCGCGCGCTGATCTCCCGGCACCCGCACGCGAAGGTCCTGGCCGACGTGCGCTATGCCGATTGGCTGATCTGGGAGGACCCGCGACTGTTCAGCGGCCGCGTCGCTTACGACACGAGCTTTGAGCTGCTGACCCCGACCCAGCTTTCCGCGATCGCCGATCTCGCCGCCAAGACGAGGGCGGCTCGGGACATGGTCGACGAGTTCCGCATCTGGATGCTGTATCCCGGGAACCGAAGCGTCAACCGGATCCTCCTGCGCCGCCCGCACGTTCAGCTGATCACCAGGACCAAGAAGGAAGTGATTGCGCTCAACGGTCGCGGAGCCGGCGGATGAGCGCGAACCGGGTTGCTCTGGATTCCGGCGCGACCGTCCGCGCGGGGCACCACCTCGCTCGCCGGCGCGCTGTCCGATGTGTTGATCGGCCCGGTTCCGCTGCTGATCGTCGCGGTGATGATGTGGATCGTGCTCCACGGGCCAGTGCCCGCCTTTGACTTTCGCTTCGCCTACTGGTCGGCTGGACATCGTGTCCTGATCGGTGAGAGCCCCTACACATGGACGGCGGCGCAGTATCGAGGAGGCTTCGCGTTCGTTTACCCGGCGCTTTCGGCGGTGGCGTTCGCGCCAACGGCGCTGATCGCACGCTCGGTGGGCGCGGTGGTGTTCACGCTGGCGGCGGCATGTCTGGCGCCTGCCACGCTGGCGCTGCTCGGCGTGCGCGACTGGCGCGTGTACGGGGTGACGCTGGTCTGGCTGCCCATCTGCGCGGGTTGGCTCACCGCCAATGAGTCGTTGTTCTTGATGCTCGGGTTGGCCGGTGTCTGGCGCTGGCGTGACCGGCCCGGGATCGCCGGGTTGCTCACCGCTGTGATGATCTCGCTCAAGCCGATCATGTGGCCGGTCATGATCTGGCTGCTCGCAACGCGTCGCTGGCGAGCGTCCGCCCAGACCATCGCGTATGGCTTGCTCTTGAACGTTGCAGCCTGGTCGGTGGTGGGCTTCGGTCAGATCCGGGCCTACCTGCACGCGACCGCCACCGACACGGCAGTCGCGGTGGCGCACCGGGTTCGGGGTGCCGGCCCTGCTCGGGCATCTGGGAGCCGGACGGACGGCGGGCGTCGCGCTCCTGCTCGCGCTTGCGCTCGCGCTGTTGGTGGCGACCGTCTACAGCGGCTTCGTGCGCCGCAACGAGGTTCAGGCGCTCACGCTGACCGTCGCCCTGACGCTCGTCGCGTCGCCTCTGGTCTGGGGTCACTACCTGACGCTGCTGCTCGTCCCACTCGCGCTGCTGCGCCCGCGCCTGAACTGGCTGTGGGTGCTGCCGGTGCTGATGTGGATCTGCCCTCCAGACGCGCGCGTGCACCTATGGCAGGCGGCGTTCTTCTGGCTTTCTGCCGGGCTGATGCTGACCGTGCTGGTCGCGGACGCTGCTGGCAAGCGGCGCACCTCCCTGGTCAAACCGTCCTGGCGTCGCGTGGCACGGGTGCAGGCATGAGCACGCCGGCGTTCGCAGCTTCGCGGCCCGCCCGGCCCGCCGAAACGAACCGGGCACGGGCGCTCGAGCGGCTGCTGCTGCCCGCCGCGCTGCTGACACTCGCCGTCATGGTCTGGCACGTGCTGCGCGGTAACTGGGCGGGCTTCGACTTCCAGTACGCGTACTGGCGAGCCGGGCACCGGGTGATCCTGGGAACGAGTCCGTACGCGTGGACTCAGGCCCAGGTCATCAACAAGATCATCTTCGTCTACCCGGCGCTCTCGGCCGTGCTGTTCGCGCCGCTGTCTCTGATCCCGCGCGTTGCGGGCGCCGACCTGGCGATGCTGCTCTGTGTCGCGCTCGTCCCGGCGACGCTGCGGCTGCTTGGTGTGCGAGACAGGGGCGTATACGCGATCACGCTGTTGTGGCTCCCGGTCTACGCGGCCTGGCAGACCGCAAACGAAACGATGTTCCTCGTGTTCGGCCTCGCCTGCGTTTGGCGCTGGCGAGACCGCCCGCTAGTCGCAGGGCTGCTCACCGGCGCGATGATCTCCCTGAAGCCGCTGCTGTGGCCGCTCGTCCTGTGGCTGCTTGTCACCCGCCGGTGGCGTGCCTCCGCCTCCGCGCTGATCTCCGGTCTGCTGTTCAACCTGGCGGCGTGGTCGGTTGTCGGGTTCGGGCAGATCACGCGCTACCTGAATGCCGCCTCGGCCGACACCACCGCCGCCTGGCGGACCGGCTGGGGGGTCCCGGCGCTGCTCGGGCACCTGGGCATGAACTTCACCGCAGGGTTGGTGGCGATGCTGATCGTGTCGGTCGGCTGGCGGGCGCCTTGATCTACGTAGGATTTGTCCGGCGCGATGAGCTTCGGGCGCTGACGCTGATGGTCGCGCTCGCGCTCATCTCGTCACCACTACTGTGGAGTCACTACCTGGCGTTGTTGATCGTGCCGCTCGCGCTGATCCGGCCGCGACTCCACTGGGTGTGGCTGATGCCAGTGCTGATGTGGGTTTCGCCCCTGGGGATGACCGTGCACGCCTGGCAGTTGCTGGTTTCGTGGGCCGCGGCGGGGGCAATGTTCCTCGTGCTCCTGCGCCGGAGCGAGTGGCCACACGGTCGGCGGACGGCATGAGCTCGGGCACTCTCACAGCTCCGCGCCGCAAGCGCACTCCCGGCGCGAGCAGGAGCGAGCTCATGCGAGCGGCCGAGCACGGCATCTTCGGCGTGGTGCCAGTGGTCGCGACCCTGGCACTCGTGGCCTATCAGTTCAAGCTCCACGCCGTCGCGCTCGACTTCCACGTGGCGTACTACCCCGCCGCCTCGCGTGTGCTGCACGGCCTCAGTCCCTACGTGGCAACGCCACGCGAGATCGCCGGCGGGACGAGCTTCGTCTATCCAGCGCTCGCGGCGGTGCTGCTGGCGCCGTTCGCGCTTGTGAGCAACGGCGTGGCGCAGGTGCTCTACATGCTGCTGTGCATCGCCTGCGTGCCGGCGATCCTGTGGACGCTGAGGGTCAGGGACTGGCGTCTCTACGGCCTCGCGATGCTGTGGTTTCCGGTCTTCGACGGCTGGCAGAGCGGGAACGTGACGCTGCCGCTGACGCTGATGATCGCGCTGGCCTGGCGCCATCGTGATCGCCCGTTGGTGGCCGGGCTGCTGACCGCCGTCGCCATCAGCATCAAGCCCTTCGTCTGGCCGCTCGGACTCTGGCTGCTCGCGACGCGGCGCTGGAAGGCGGCCGCCTGCGCGCTGGCGTCAGGGCTCGTGATCAACCTGGTTTCGTGGTGGATCCTCGGCTACGACCAGATCAGTCAATACCTGCACCTCTCTGCGAAGGACACCGACGCGCTCTGGAAGGGCGGCTACAGCATGCTGGCCGTCGCTCACCACCTCGGCTTCGGACGCACGGTCGGAGAAGGGCTGCTGCTTGTGGCCTCGGCGCTGGCGGCCGCCGGCGTGCTCCACGCCGGCCTGGTGAAGCGTGACGGGCGTCAGGCGCTCGGGCTGACGATCGTGCTGATGCTGGTCGCCTCCCCGCTGCTGTGGGCCCACTACTTCTCGCTGCTGCTGATCCCGCTCGCCCTGCGCCGGCCTCGGCTCAGCGTCGTGTGGGCGCTGCCGCTGCTGATGTGGCCGATGCCGCCTCGTCAGCCCGTCTACGGATGGGAGGAGATCCTGGCTTGGGGAGTGACGGCAGTCTGTATCGCCGCGACGCTCGCGGAGTACAGCCGTACCACCAAGCGTCTACGCCTCTCGGCTGTTTCGACGCCATGACTGGCGCAGCTGTCGCGGCCACCGAGAGGCGCCGGGCACTGCCGCCCGAGCTCGAGCGGGCCATCGTCAACGTGGTTCTCGCGGTTCTGCCGCTTGCATTTACAGCCTTCCTGTTGCTCGGCGCGTTGCGCGCCCACGTCATCGCCCAGGACTTCCACGAGTCCTATTACCCGGCTGCCCGGCGACTAATCGACGGAGCCAATCCCTACGCCATGACTGCGGGCCAGATCAAGCACGGCATGGCTTTCACGTATCCGCCGCTCTCCGGCGGTGCTGCTCGCCCCGTTCGCGCTGCTTGGCCGCTCGCTCAGCGACCACGTCTACATGCTCGCTGTGCCTGCTGGCCGTACCGGCGTCGCGTGTGGGCCGCAGGGGTGCGCGACTGGCGCGCGTATGGACTTCCGCTGCTGTGGCTGCCGGTGATCGTCGGCTGGCAGGGCGGAAATGTCTCGCTTCCGATCCTGTTCCTGGTCGCGCTTGCCTGGCGCTGGCGCGACCGCCCGCTGCGGGCGGGTTTGGTGGTGGCGGTGGCGATCAGCCTCAAGACGTTCGCCTGGCCGCTGGCGCTGTGGTTGCTTGTCGACGCGGCGCTGGCGGGCTGGTATCTGCGCGCTCGTATCGGGAACCGTGATCAATCTGGCGGCCTGGGCGATCGTCGGCTTCGGCAGGATCGAGTCCTTCCTGCGGGTGTCGGGTCGTCTGATCGACGGTCAATGGCGCACCGGGTACAGCATGCTCGCCGTCGCATCGCATCTCGGCCTCAGTCGCGGGGCCGGAGAGCTGCTTCTGCTCGGCGGCTCGGCGGTCATCTCGCTGGCCCTCCTGCATCAGGGCTTCATCGACGCCACGAGCGTCAGGCCATGGTCCTGGCCGTGGCGCTGATGCTGGTCGCCTCTCCGGTCGTCTGGAGCCACTACTTCGTCCTGCTGCTCGTGCCGCTCGCCATCACGCGCCCGCGCTTCGCCCGCTCTGGCTGCTCCCGTGCGCGATGTGGGTCTGCCCGCCGTCGACGACGCCGTCGCGGCTGGCAGCTGGCACTCGCCTGGGCAGTCGCGCGCGGTCACTGCATTGCAGCGGCTCTCACGGACGAGCGTCCGGCAGGGCGGCGGTCAGCGGACCGGCAGCGCCCACGTGAAGCCGTCCAGCGGAGGTCGGCATTGCCTGTTAGAAGGGGAGAGAAAGGCCCGGGAGCGGCATGGGCCGAGTGTTAGACTGGGCTATGGCCTCCGCTCGACCGGATCTCTCTCACAAGAGCCTGACTCGGCTCCGTTCGGAGCGCGACAGGTGCCGAGTTTCGGCCTCGTGGCCGACTACTAGTATGGGTAGTCAGCCGATAGTCCAGGACAACGAATCGACCGACCCGCATCCGAGCACCCAACGACATGATTGACACGCATCTCTCATCTCGTCAGGAGCTCTTGTCCCGCGACGGAAAGATTTAGAAATGTTCGAGCGATTTACAGAACGCGCCCGCCAAGTGGTCGTCCTTGCTCAGGAAGAGGCACGGACGCTCAAGCACAACTACATCGGCACCGAACACATCCTGCTTGGCCTGCTCCGTGAAGAGGAAGGTCTCGCTGCGCGCGTGCTCGAGTCGCTGGAGATCACCGTCGAGCGCGTGCGCGCTCAGGTGGTCCGCATCGTGGGCTCCGGTGAGGAGGTCACCTCCGGCCAGATCCCGTTCACACCACGCGCCAAGAAGGTGCTCGAGCTCGCGCTGCGCGAGGCTCTGAGCCTCGGCCACAACTACATCGGCACCGAGCACATCCTGCTCGGCCTGGTGCGTGAGAACGAGGGCGTGGCCGCCCGCATCCTGCTCGACTTCGACGCCGACTCCGAGAAGATCCGCAACGAAGTCATCCGCATGCTCTCCGGCCCCGGCGGCCGTCAGCGCAGCAGTGGCTCCGGCAGCGGCGCCGCAGCCGGCGCCGGGAGCGCCGCGGGCGAGGGCAAGAAGTCTTCCAAGCTGCTCGACCAGTTCGGGCGCAACCTCACCAAGCTGGCCGCCGACGGCAAGCTCGACCCGGTCGTCGGTCGCGAGACCGAGATCGAGCGGATCATGCAGATCCTCAGCCGTCGCACGAAGAACAACCCGGTGCTGGTCGGTGAGCCGGGCGTCGGCAAGACCGCCGTCGTCGAGGGCCTCGCCCAGCGCATCACCAACGCCGACGTTCCCGAGCTGCTGAAGGGCAAGCAGATCTACACGCTGGATCTCGCGGCCCTGGTCGCGGGCTCCAAGTACCGTGGCGAGTTCGAGGAGCGCCTGAAGAAGGTGATGAAGGAGATCACCCAGCGCGGCGACATCATCCTGTTCATCGACGAGCTCCACAACCTCGTCGGCGCGGGTGCCGCCGAGGGCGCGATCGACGCCGCTTCGATCCTGAAGCCGGCGCTCGCTCGCGGCGAGCTGCAGACGATCGGCGCGACCACGCTCGAGGAGTTCCGCAAGTACCTCGAGCGCGACTCCGCGCTGGAGCGCCGCTTCCAGAAGATCGTCGTCGACCAGCCGTCGAAGGACGAGACCGTTCAGATCCTCAAGGGCCTGCGCGACCGCTACGAGCAGCACCACAAGGTGAACATCACCGACGAGGCGCTCGTGGCTGCGGCCGACCTGGCAGACCGCTACATCTCTGACCGCTTCCTGCCCGACAAGGCGATCGATCTGATCGACGAGGCCGCATCGCGGATGCGCATCAAGTCGATGACCTCGCCGCCCGTCTACCGCGAGCTGGAGGACCAGATCGAGGAGACGCGGCGCGCCAAGGAGGCCGCGATCGAGGCGCAGGAGTTCGAGAAGGCCGCCAACCTGCGCGACCAGGAGCGCCGTCTGACGCAGAAGAAGCGCGAGCTGGCCGAGCAGTGGGAGGCCGGCGAGGCGACCGAGCGTCCGTCGATCGGCGAGGAGGAGATCGCCGACATCGTCTCGATGTGGACCGGCATCCCCGTCTTCAAGCTGACCGAGGCCGAGACGGCCAAGCTGATGCGCATGGAGGAAGAGCTCCACAAGCGCGTCATCGGCCAGCACGCCGCGGTCGAGGTCATCTCCAAGGCGATCCGCCGCTCGCGCGCGGGCCTCAAAGATCCGAAGCGGCCGACCGGCTCGTTCATCTTCCTCGGCCCTTCGGGCGTCGGCAAGACCGAGCTCGCGCGGACGCTGGCCGAGTTCCTGTTCGGTGACGAGGACACGATGATCCGCATCGACATGTCCGAGTACATGGAGAAGCATGCCGTCAGCCGTCTGGTCGGCTCGCCTCCTGGCTACATCGGCTACGACGAGGGCGGTCAGCTGACCGAGGCCGTGCGGCGCAAGCCCTACAGCGTGCTGCTGCTCGATGAGATCGAGAAGGCCCACCCCGACGTCTTCAACATCCTGTTGCAGATCCTCGAGGATGGCCGCCTGACCGACGCTCAGGGCCGCACCGTGGACTTCCGTCACACGATCGTGATCATGACCTCGAACATCGGTGCGTCGGAGATCGCCAAGAACTTCCAGATCGGGTTCTCGACGATCGACGACGAGACCGGCGTCAGCTACGACGAGATGAAGAGCCGGATCATGGGCGAGCTCAAGCGCGTCTTCCGGCCCGAGTTCATCAACCGTATCGACGACGTGATCGTCTTCCACAAGCTGGCCAAGACCGAGATCAAGGAGATCGTCGACCTGCTGCTGCGCCGGATCCGCGAGTCGATGGCGGAGCGCGAGCTGCAACTCGAGCTCTCCGAGGACGCCAAGGACCTGCTCGTCGACAAGGGCTGGGATCCCGCCATGGGCGCCCGTCCGCTGCGCCGCGCGATCCAGCGCTACATCGAGGATCCGCTGGCGGACTTCGTCCTGCGCTCACAGGTGCCCGAGGGCTCGACCGTGCTGGTCGAGCGCGACGACATCAGCCTCCCGCGGGGGCGACGAGACTGCCGAGGTCAAGCTCTCGGTGATCGAGCCCGCGCCCAAGCCCACGCCGGTCGGCGTCGGTGCCGAAGGCGGCTCCTCTGAGGAGGAGCACGACGGCGACGGCGCGGACGCTCACGACGCCGCCGACTCGGCAGACGAGTCCTAGGCGAAGGTGTTTTCCGGTGGTCGTGGTCCGCTGACCACGACCACCGCTGCATCTGGCCGCGGGACGTGGTGGTCCGGCTGCGCAGCGGCCGCACGCACGAACGCGGCTTGAGCGCGAGGAACGGTCGCTCGACGCAGCGGTAGAGCAGAGCTGCGATGAGGATGCTCGTCGTGGCCACGAGCAGCGCGTAGATCCATGGGTCGCGGTACGGCACCAGCCGCAGAAACACATAGAGCATCGGCATGTGGACCAGGTACACGCCGTAGCTACGGCGTCCGAGCCACACCAGCGGGGCCCAGCGCATCGGCGCCCAGCCGCCCGGGCGCGTGAGGAACAGAATCAACACCGACCGAGGCCAGCGTCACCACCTGGATGTACCCGTTCCACAGTGAGGGATCGGTCACGAATGGCGCCTCCAGCATCGTGGCGACCAGCAGACGCAGCCGCGAGCGCGGCGACGATCGGGCTGGTGCGGCGCCGGGTGAACGCGGCGCCGCAGCCTGCCATCAACGGCAGCAGGCTGCCGAGCGGCGAGTAGTACATCCACCCGGTTCCGACCAGCCTCACGGTCGCGGGGTAGAGCATCGCGGCCGCCACGGCTGCGACCACCAGCCAGCTGAGGACTCGTTGCCGGTCGGCCCTGCGCAGCACCACCAGCAGCACGATCGGCCAGAGCAGGTAGAACTGCTCCTCCACTCCCAGCGACCACGTGGGCGCGAACCACTGCGCGCCGCCACCGAGCGCGCCGGCGGCCTGGATGAAGTCGTTCACGTAGATCGAGGCTGGTGCCGTCGCCGACAAGGAACTGCTGGTTGCTCAGGCCCGGATGCCCCACGAGTGCTGCGACCAGCGTGAACACCACGACCACCGCGACGAGCGCCGGGTACAGACGCAGCGCGCGCCGCGTGTAGAACGCGCGGAAGTCGATGCCACCGCGCTGATCCCACTCGGCCATCAGCAGGCCGGTGATCAGGTAGCCGGACAGCACGAAGAAGACGGTCACGCCGAAATAGCCGCCGTTGAAGCTCATCGGCACGAGGTGGTGGAGCATCACCGCGACGATCGCGAGCGCGCGCAGCCCGTCGAGCTCTGGCACGTAGGTCCAGCGTCTGTCTGGGCGTCGACGCTCATGGTCCTATGCGACGAACACCCAGCAGGCGATCTCGTAGGCGTAGAAGAACAGCAGTGCCGAGCTGAGGAGCAGCACCGGTGCGATGAGCCGGCGCTCGGACAGCTTCGCCG
This sequence comes from uncultured Actinomycetota bacterium, assembly GCA_963818135.1. GTDB lineage: Bacteria > Actinomycetota > Thermoleophilia > Solirubrobacterales > Solirubrobacteraceae > Palsa-465. The sequence continues at coordinate 266,219 of CAWFRF010000018.1, read as the reverse complement.
CGGCTGCCATCCAGAGCGGAAAGATGACCAGGCTGTAGCGGTCGATCGACCGCAGCGCAATGTCCGGGCCGGGACTCCAGATGCACACGCCCAGCACCAGCGCGGCGTAAACCGAGTAGGCCTTCGGCAGCCGCCGCCACGCTGCGACGAGCGCGGCCACGCAGATCACCGAGCACGATCAGATAGACGAGGTTCTGGAAGCCGAGCGTGAACGGGTCGGCGATGCCCGGCGCGATCAGCCGGCCACCGCTGAGCAGCGCTCCGAGCGCCGGCGAGGCCGTCGACGATCCCTCGCGCGAGCGTCACGATCGGCCCGGCCAGCGAGTGCCCGTGGGCGGAGGTCAGCTGGTTCGTGACCGGCGCCAGCCACCCGTAGCCGCGGGCGTGGAGGTATGCGAGGAACCCGCCGAGGCCGATCACGGGAAGCAGGAGTGGGCTCGCCCGCAGGGCCTCACGCCGAATCGTCGGGCCTGTACGAGCCCCTGCGCCTGCCGGGACCCTCGCGCCTGCCCGAGTCCCCACGCGAACCGGTACCCGCGTGATCGCACGTACATGATTCCCAGCGGCGCGACCAGCAGGATGCCGGGAACGCGAGTCAGTGTCGCCGCCGTCGCGACGACACTGGCCAGGACGAAGCGCTGCCGGCGGGCGAGGTAGAACGCGCCGACTGAGAGCGCCAGGAACAGCGATTCGGTGTAGACGGCGGTGAAGAACGGTGAGAGCGGCGCGAACGAGAGCAGCAGCACGGTCGCGTCGGCCGCGCGCGGACCGAGCTCCTCGCGGGTCAGCCGGTGCAGCAGCACCAGCGCGACGACGAATGCCGACGGCGCTGATCAGAACTCCGGAGACGACGTCCGAGCTCACGAGCCAGGAGACGCACATGGATCAGGAGCGGATACATCGGGAAGAAGACCGTGTTTCCGGCGCTGCTGTAGCCATCCTGGGCGATCTGCAGGTAGTGGATCGAGTCCCAGCGCACCGCGGTGGCTCCGAGCAGATTGCCGAGCGATCCCAGATGCGAGCTGATCCCGGTCGGGATCAAATTGCTCCCAACCCGTGGCACGCGTTCCGAGCGTCGCGCCCGCGATGCCGCTGGCCAGCACGATCAGTCGCGACCAGATCACCGCCAACCATGGGGGGACGCGGACGCCCGCGAGCGTGAGTGTGGACGCGCGATCGGCGCGGCTTACGATCGTGGCCATTTGTGCCGTTATCGGCACAAATGAGGAGTTACGTCAGCCTGCGACCGTACGCTCAGCGCATGCCCACCTCCAGAACCATGCACGTCTGCTCCGCCTGTGGCCACGAATCGCCGCGCTGGTCCGGCCAGTGCCCGGGCTGCGGTGAGTGGAACACGCTTGTCGAGGAGCTTCGCGCGCGGCCGAGCGGCTCGGGCCGGGTCGCGGGCTCAAACGCACCCCGTGCCGGCCTGTCTGCCACGCCCGTGCCGCTTGGCAGCGTGGCCGCGGCCGATCACGCGCGACTCAGCACCGGGATCGGGGAGCTTGACAACGTGCTCGGCGGTGGCCTGGTGCCCGGGTCGCTGGTGCTGATCGGAGGTTCGCCCGGCGTCGGCAAGTCGACGCTGACGACGATGGCGCTGGCGAACCTGGTGGCGGCCGGCCACAGGACGCTGTACGTCTCCGCCGAGGAGTCCCCGGCGCAGATCAGGTTGCGCGCGGAGCGCCTGAGCGCGGGCAGTCCACTGGAGATCCCGGTGATCGCGGAGACCGACCTCAGCACCGTGCTGGCGACGCTCGAGCGCGAGCGGCCGGAGGTCTGCGTCGTCGACTCGGTGCAGACTCTGAACTGCGCCGAGCTCACGAGCGCCGCGGGTTCCGTGGCCCAGGTGCGGGAGGTCGCAACCGAGGTCATGCGGGTCGCCAAGGCCAATCGCATCGCGGTGCTGCTGGTCGGGCATGTGACCAAGGACGGGGCGCTGGCCGGCCCGCGAGTGCTCGAGCACCTGGTCGACTGCGTCCTGCAGTTCGAGGGCGAGCGCGAGCGCACCTACCGCACGGTACGAGCGATCAAGAACCGGTTCGGCTCGACCAATGAGGCTGGAGTGTTCGAGATGCGCGATGACGGGCTGGTTGAGGTGCTGGATGCCTCGGCGCGGTTCGTTGCCGAGGCAACGCGCGCGCCGGGCAGCGTCGTCCTGTGCGCGATGGAGGGCACCCGCCCGCTGCTGGTCGAGGTGCAGGCGCTGGTTTCTCCCTCGGAGCTCGAGCCGCCGCGGCGCGTGGTTGCCGGCATCGATCGCAATCGGCTGGCGCTTGTGCTGGCAGTGCTCGGCCGGCACGCGGGTATCGGCCTGGGCAACGCCGACGTCTTCGTCAACGTCGTCGGGGGCGTCCGCATCGACGAGCCGGGCGCGGACCTGGCGGTTGCGCTGGCGGTCGCGAGCGCGGCCCGCGGCGTGCCGCTGCACTCCGGCGCCGGGGCAGCCGCTCGCGTGCTTCGGCGAGCTTGGTCTCACGGGTGAGTTGCGGACGGTCGCGCACAGCGACCGGCGCCTTGCCGAGGCGGCCAAGTTCCAGCTGGGTGAGGTCGCCGAGCCGGCGCGCTTCAGCACGCTGCGGGAGGTCGTGCGCAGCGCGCTCGCGCGGGAGCCGATCGCTCTGGCTCAGTAGTTCGCATTCCGGTGCGTCGATCGCGCGACTTCAGTAGTTCGCATTCCGGTGCGCCTGTCGCTGCTGTTGACGATCGTCGGCCAGAGGCTGCAACCGTTTGCGCAGGTGCGTACAGCAACGGGGTCGCGACCGTTTCCGGATTGGCCCGTCAGCGCGTAAAATGGGCGTTCTTATGGCGTCGCGATCCGGGGAAGAGCTCAAAGAGGAGCTCGAGTCTCGACAGGAGTCCCGGATGGTTAGGGCGCTCGAGATGGTTGCGCCCGGAACCGCGCTGCGGGAGGGTCTCGACAACATCCTGCACGCGCACACCGGCGGCCTCATCGTCATCGGCGATGCCGACGATCTTGCGTTCCTCTTCTCAGGCGGCATCAAGCTGGACCTCGACTACTCGCCCGCGCTGCTCTACGAGCTGGCGAAGATGGACGGCGCGATCGCGCTCAGCTCCAATGCCACGAAGATCGCGCACGCGAACGTCCAGCTGACGCCCGATCCCACGATCTACACGCTCGAGACCGGTACTCGCCACCGCACCGCAGAGCGCGTGTCGAAGCAGACCGACGCGATCGTCGTCGCGATCTCGGAGCGGCGTGAGGTCGTCTCACTCTACGTCGACGGTGTCAAATACATCCTCGCGGACATTCCGGTCGTGCTGGCCAAGGCCAATCAGGCGCTGGCGACGCTCGACAAGTACCGCAGCCGCCTGGATCAGGTTTCGACGCGACTGACCGCGCTCGAGTTCGAGGGCGGCGCGACGCTGCACGACGTGCTGACCGTGCTGCAGCGCGCCGAGCTCGTCACGCGCATGGCCGTCGAGATCGAGCGCTACATCGTCGAGCTAGGCACCGAGGGCCGCCTGATCGAGATGCAACTCGACGAGACCATGGTCGGCGTGTCCGCCGACAAGGCTGCGCTGGTGCACGATTACCTGCTCGAGGACACCGACGAGGCATTCTCGGTCGCGTTCGACCAGCTGGTGCGGCTGCCGCATCAGGACCTGCTCGACTTCGGGCGCTTGGCTGAGCTGCTCGGCTACGACCGCAAGCTGAACACGCTCGACTACCCGATCTCGCCGCGCGGCATCCGGATTCTCGGACGAATCCCGCGCCTGCCCAAGCTGGTCGTCAAGCGCATCATTGACGAGTTCGGCGGGCTCGAGGAACTGCTGGCCGCCACTGATGGCGAGCTCGAAACCGTCGACGGAGTCGGCGAAATCAGAGCAAAGGACATCCGGGAAGGCCTTCGGCGACTGCAGGAGATCAATCTGGTCGACCGCTACCTGCAGACGTGAAACCGGTGAGTGCTGGGACCGCACATTGCCGGGCAAACAAGGGAGGACACCATCACTGACATGATCGAAGAGCACCTGGAGGAAGAAGAGGCTGAGCTCGAAGACCTGAAATCGAGCCGCTGCCGCAGATCGATTTCGAGGTCGGCGACAGCGTGGTCTATCCGCACCACGGCGCCGGCAAGGTGCTGAAGAAGGAGATGAAGGAAGTTCTGGGGGAGAAGCGTGAGTACCTCACGATCAAGATCCTCCACAACGACATGACCGTGATGGTTCCGACGGCCAATGCATCCGTCGCCGGCCTCCGGCGAGTGATCGACGAGGAGACGCTGCAGAAGGTCCTCGCCGTGCTGCAGGACCAGTGCTCGGAGATGCCCAAGAACTGGAATCGGCGGTTCAAGCACAACCGGGACAAGATCAAGACCGGTGACATCTATGAGCTGGCCGAGGTCGTCCGCAATCTCGCCATCCGCGAGCATCAGAAGGGCCTCTCGACGGGCGAGAAGCAGATGTACACGCGAGCCAAGAAGGTATCTGGCCTCCGAGATGATGTACGCGCTGGACATGGACGAGGAGCATGTCGACGCGCACCTCAGCGCCGTGATCCTCGAGGGCGCGGGCAATCTGGGACCGGTACCGGTCGCGGCGGACTAGGGTCACGTAGCTTGGCCGAGCGTCGTGCTGCGGTCGCGCTGATCGTGGCCGCCGGGCGTGGCGAGCGCCTTGGGTCTGGGGGACCCAAGGCGCTCGTCAGCGTTGCGGGCAGGCCGATGCTCGACTGGAGCGTCGCCGCGTTACGCGAGGTCGCGGCCGTGAAGGAGATCATCGTCGCGATGCCACCTGACCGGCTCGACGCCGCTCCCGCAGGAGTCGTCGCCGTCGCGGGCGGCGTGACGCGCTCTGAGTCGGTCCGGGCGGCGCTGGCTGCCGCTGCCGACGGTGAGGTCGTGATCGTTCACGACGCGGCACGCGCTCTGGCGACGCCGGCGCTGTTCGCCGAGGCGGTCGATGAGCTCGAACGGGGTGACGCTGATGCCGTGATCGCCGCCGTGCCCGTTTCCGACACGATCAAGCAGGTCCGTCCCGACGGGCGAGCGGTAGAGCGGACGCTCGACCGCTCGCGGCTCTGGGCGGTGCAGACACCCCAGGTCTTCCGCCGTGAAGCGCTCGAGCGGGCGCTGTCGGCACCGGCAGAGCTGATCTCTGCCGCTACCGACGATGCCTGGCTCGTCGAGCGTCAAGGCGGTACCGTCGCTGTCCTGCTCGCCTCCTCGGAAAACTTCAAGATCACAACGCCACTCGACCTACGGGTGGCTGAACTGCTGCTCCGCGAGCGGAGCAGCGCGTGAGCATCGCAACGGGCCTTGGCTATGACTGCCACCGACTCGTGGAGGGGCGTCCGCTGGTCATCGGCGGCGTCACGATCCCCCACACCCACGGCCTGCTCGGGCACTCGGATGCGGACGTACTCACGCACGCGATCATCGATGCGCTGCTCGGGGCGGCGGCCCTCGGGGATATCGGCCAGCACTTTCCCGACACCGACGAGCGCTACCGCGGAGCCGACTCGATCGTGTTGCTGCGCACCACAGTGGCGCATCCTCCGCGAGCGCGGCTGCGTGATCGAGCACGTCGACGCCACAGTCGTGCTCGAGCAGCCCAAGCTGCTCGAGCACCGGGACGCTATCCGTGCTCGCCTCACCGAGGCGCTCGACTTGAGCGCCGACCAGCTCAACGTCAAGGCCACGCGTGGCGAGGGCATGGGCTTCGTGGGCAGGCTCGAGGGTGCAGCCGCGCTCGCGATCGCGACCGTGACCAAGCCAGACCAGTTAGCTTGGACGGACCGCGAGGCGCGGACCGTCTAACTTCTTGACTCGTGCGAGAGATCACCCTCCACGACACGCTCACCGGCAAGGTGCTTCCGCTACGCACCCGGGAGCCCGGCAAGGTCGGGATCTACGCCTGCGGGCCGACCGTATATGGGCGCGTACATATCGGCAATGCGCGACCATTCGTCGTCTTCTCGCTGCTCAAGCGATTCCTCGTTCACGAGGGCTACGAGGTGGACTTCGTCGCCAACGTCACGGACGTCAACGACAAGATCTATGCGGCAGCGACCGCTGCCGGCGCTCAGCTCGGAGGCGCTTGCGCGCGAGATGACCGCTTACTACGTCGCGGATACTGATCGGCTGGGTCTGGGACGTCCGGACCATGAGCCGCTCGCCAGCGAGACGATCGCCGAGATCATCGCGCTGATTCAGCTGCTGATCGATCGCGGTCACGCCTACGCTGTCGAGGGAGACGTGTACTTCGCCGTACGCAGCTACGCGCGCTACGGCGAGCTGACCCACCGGCGGCTGGACGACCTCGACCAGGGCGAGGGCAAGGAGGGTGCCGATCGCAAGCGCGACCCGTTCGACTTCGCCCTGTGGAAGGCTCAGAAGAGTGACGAGGACACCGCATGGGACGCGCCCTGGGGTCGCGGCCGCCCGGGCTGGCATATCGAGTGCTCGGCGATGGCGGAGAAACTGCTCGGGCTCGACTTCGAGATCCACGGCGGGGGCTCCGACCTTGCGTTCCCCCATCACGAGAACGAGGCCGCACAGACCTGCGCGGCGCACGGGGTGCCGCTCACGCGCCTATGGGTGCACAACGGCATGGTGCGACTCGACAGCGAGAAGATGTCGAAATCGGAAGGCAATACGTTCCTCCTGTACGAGGCGCTCGACGCGTACGGCAGGGATGCGCTGATCGCCTACTTCTGCGCCGGTCACTACCGCCAGCCGATCGAGTTCGACGACGAGCGCCTGAATGCGGCGGCGGCAGAGCGTCGAGCGCTTCCGCGAGGTCGCGCGCAGGCTCACGCGCGGCGCCTCACCTGATTGGTCCGCGCCGCTGCGGGCGGAGTTCTTCGATGCTCTGGCCGAGGACTTCAACACGCCGCGCGCGCTCGCTGCCGCATTTGAGTGGGTGCGCCAGGTCAATCGTGGCGAGGGTTCGGTCGGCGACGCGGATCTGCGAGAGATGCTCGCGGTGCTGGCGCTGGACAACCTGCTCGACGTCGAGCGCGTGACTGCGCCCGCGGAGGCGCAGGCGCTACTGCGCGACCGGGAGTCCGCGCGCGCCGCGCGTGAGTGGGAGCTCGCCGACGCCCTGCGTGACCGCCTGCGCGAGCTTGGCTGGGAGGTGCGTGACGGGGCTGATGGGCCGGAGCTGCTGCCGTCGTGATGATCGTCTACGGACGCAACGCCGTGCACGAGGCGATCCGCGGTCCGCGTACCGTCAGCCACGTCTGGGCGACCACGAACGCGGCGCGCGAGCCATGGCTCGAACAGAGCGGCCTGCGGGTCACGCTCGAGTCTGCGGAGGAGATCACGCGGCGGGCCGGCTCCGACGGTCATCAGGGGATCTGCGCCGAGGTATCGGACTTCCGCTACGTCGACGAGGATCAGCTGCTCGCCCGCGACCAGGCCTTGATCGTGGCACTCGACCAGGTTCAGGATCCGCAGAATCTCGGCTCGATCTGTCGTTCTGCCGAGTGCGCGGGAGCTGCCGGCGTCGTGCTGCCGGAGCGGCGCGCAGCCGAGGTGACACCCGCGGTCTGCAAAGCATCAGCAGGGGCGGTCGAGCATCTGCCGCTCGCGCAGGTGCGAAACCTAACGGACTTCCTGATCGCCGCCAAGGAGCGTGGCTTCTGGTGCTACGGCGCCGACGGCGAGGCCAAGCTCGACTACCGGCAGGTCGATCTCGCCGGACCGGTGGTCCTGGTCATGGGCTCGGAGGGACGCGGGCTACGTCCGCGCGTCGCATCGGCCTGCGATGCGCTGATCTCTTTGCCGTTGCGCGGCAGGATCGAGTCGCTCAGCGTTGGCGCGGCCGCCGCGGTGCTTCTTTACGCGGCGGCCGCCGCACGGGACTGAGCTGCGCATGATCGAACAGATCCGGGCATTTCCCAAGGCCGAGCTACATCTGCACATCGAGGGCACGCTCGAGCCGGAGCTCGCGTTTGACCTGGCGAAGCGCAACGGCGTACAGCTGCGCTTCCCGACCGTGCAGGCGCTGGCCCGCGCGTACGACTTCAACGACCTGCAGTCGTTCCTCGACCTCTACTACGAGTGCATGGCGGTACTTCTGCGGCCTGCCGACTTCGCGGACCTCGCAAATGCCTACCTCGAGCGTGCCGCACGCGATGGCGTTCGGCACGTCGAGATGTTTTTCGACCCGCAGGCGCACACCAGCCGAGGCGTGGCGATCGACGATGTCGTCGGTGGGCTGCGCACAGCCATCCAGGAGGCGCCGACCAGGCATGGCCTCATGTCAAGCTGATCGCGTGCTTTGTGCGCGATCGTCCGGTCAGCGAGGCGATGCTCACGCTCGAGGGCCTGGCGCGGCACCTCGATGTCATCGAAGGGGTCGGGCTTGACTCGGCCGAGGTCGGGAATCCGCCGAGCGCTTTTCGCGAGGTCTTCGCCGCCGCCGAGGAGCTCGGGTTGCACAAGGTTGCCCACGCCGGCGAGGAGGGGCCACCGGCCTACGTGTGGGAGGCGCTCGACGTGCTCGGGGTGGAACGCATCGACCACGGCATTCGGTCGGTCGAGGATCCGGCGCTGCTGCTCCGACTGGCGGCCGACCAGGTACCGCTCACGGTGTGCCCGCTGTCGAACGTCAGGCTGCGCGCGGTGGAGTCGATGGCCGATCACCCGCTTCCCAAGCTGCTCGATGCGGGCGTGCTCGTCACGGTCAACTCGGACGACCCGGCCTACTTCGGCGGCTACGTCGCGGACAACTACCTCGCATTGCACGCCGCGCTCGGACTCGACCTGAGCACGCTCGAAACGCTCGCGCAGAACTCGCTGCTGGCGAGCTTCGGCGCACCTCGCCGGTAGCGACCGGCGAGGCAGGCGGGCACATCTTCTCCACATCCGCTTGACAGCGCAGCGGTGTTATGCGAACCTGCCGCGCAAGCTAAGCATCAACTGAAGCTTTAGACATTGCAGGAAAGGGCGCGGTTCTGGGGAGGACGGCCCTGCAGTCAATCGAATAGGTAGCGGCGCCAGGGGAGGTGACGCGCCACGCAATTCCAACCGTTGCAGCGGTCCGTGTGGCCGCGCGACGAAGCAAAGGAACAAGCGTCGTGGCACGACTTTCATCGAACCCTAAGGGTCAACTTCAGGTTGAGGATGGCTATCTGATCGCCCTGGCCAAGGCTGGAAATGCCGACGCCTACGACAGACTTGTCCGCCGTTATTACGGGTTCGTACGACTCAAGGCGTCGTCGTACTTCCTCGCCGGCGGCGACTCGGACGATCTCATCCAGGAGGGGCTTGTTGGCCTCTACAAGGCAATCCGTGACTACCGCACCGACCGCGAGTCGAGCTTCCGCAACTTCGCGGAGCTCTGCATCACGCGCCAGATCATCACCGCTGTCAAGACGGCTACGCGCAACAAGCACAGCCCGCTGAATCAGTACGTCTCGTTCTCCAGCACCCCGGCGGGCACCGGCAGCGACACCGAACCGACGCTCGACGAGATGATCGCGGGATCACCGGTCCACGATCCGGTCAACCAGGTGATCAGCTCCGAGGAGCTGCGTGCTCTGGTCAGCTGCATCTCGACCTCGCTTTCAGAGCTCGAGTCGCGGGTGTTGTCGTTGTATCTCGACGGCCGCTCGTACGAGGAGGTCGGTCAGCGACTGGGCTGCGACTGCAAGACGGTCGACAACGCGCTGCAGCGCGTCAAGCGGAAGGTTGGGCAGCACCTGGCGTCTCGAGCCATCGCCGCGTAGGGCGCGCTACTGGGCAATCGGCCCGAGGTTGGGCTCGTGGCCGTAGGTCTGAAATGCACGGAAGCGGTTGAACTGCCTGTGGCCGGGGCCGTGATAGTCGGAGGAGCCGGTGGTCAGCAACTCGAGCTCTGAGGCGCGATCGACAAGCAGATCGGTCTGCGCCTGGGTGTGCGTGACGTAGAAGGCCTCGACTCCGTCGAGGCCGGCGGCGGTGAAACGCTCGAGCGTGGAGAGAACCTCGGCCTCGGCCTCGACATCCCAGAACGGGTGCGCCCAGACAGCTACACCGCCGGCGCCGTGGATCAGCTCAATCGCCTCGCTCGCCGTTGGGGCCTCCCGCCCGCTGAAGGCGGGCTTGCCCTCGATCAGATAGGCGACGAGGAACTCCGTTGGGTTCTTGAGCTCTTCGCGCTCGAGTCGGGCAGCGTTGCGTGCGTCGCTGGTCACCACTTCCGCCAGGTGCGGGCGGCCGACGGTCAGACCCGCCGCCGTGCGCCGCTCGAGCGGCTCGCGATTCACGGACCAACCGATCTGCTCGAGTGCCGCGATCATGCGTTCCGCACGCGCTTCGCGGTCCGCGCGGGAACGCCGCAGTTGCTCAAGCAGAGCCGCGTTACCCGGGTCCACCAGATAGCCGCACATGTGAAGGTCGGCAGCGACCGGGTCGAGCACTGAGATCTCAACGCCTGTCACGAGCGACAGGCCAACCTCGTCGGCGGCCTCGGCAGCTTCGAGCGCCCCTTCCAGGCTGTCGTGATCGGTCAGTGCAAACAGCTCGACGCCCGCCTGCTCGGCCGCGCGCACCACCCCCGCGGGCTCCAGCTCGCCATCGGATTTCGTCGAGTGACCCTGGAGCTCGAACACGGGCCCGGGAGCGGTGGGAGTCATCATTCGCTGCAGGCTACTGTGGCCCGTCCGCAGCAGATTTGCGGTGCGACCCTCGACAGGGGGTTGTTAGGGCACCCTAAGGTGTGCTAGTTTCTCGGACGCGTTGTAATCCGACCGGGGCGATCGGATTAGCGCCTGGACACCTAGCCACGATGGCAGCCACTACCCACACAGCTAAGTCGTCGCACAGGCACGCGACCCAGAAGTGGAGCTTCTACCTCTGGGTGGCGCTCGTCTTGACGGTTGCGTCGCTCGCGGTGGTGCTCGGCTGGCACTCGAGCGGCGGAACGGCTGATCCCAGCGTTGCCGCGAACGCGCGTCACATGAGCCGCACCACGGCCGTGATCAACAGCGCGATCCTGGTCTTCCGCGAGGGCCTGGAGACGATCCTCGTACTCGCCGCGATCACCGCGAGCTTCCGCGGCGCAAACAGCGTCTACAAGCGACCCGTGGCTGTCGGCGGTGGTGTCGGGCTGCTCGCGACTGTGGGCACCTGGTTCGCGGCGATCGGAATCATCGACGCACTGGGTGGCAGTGGGCTCAGCCTGCAGGCCGCCACAGGGATTCCGGCAATCATCGTGCTGCTGGTGGTCATGAACTGGTTCTTCCACAAGGTCTACTGGACCGGCTGGATCTCACACCACCACAAACGCCGCAAGGGCCTGCTCAGCGATTCGCACAACAACATGCGCGCGGCCCTGCTCGGCTTCGGCCTGCTCGGCTTCACGTCGATCTACCGCGAGGGCTTTGAGGTCGTCATCTTCCTGCAGAGCCTGCGCGTGACGTTCGGCTCGGGCGTCGTGCTCGAGGGCGTCACCCTCGGCCTGCTGTTCACTTCCGCCGTCGGGGTGCTGACCTTCTCTCTGCACCAGAAGCTTCCGTACAAGCGCCTGCTGATAATCACCGGCGCGATGCTGCTGATCGTGCTCTTCGTGATGGTCGGCGAAGAGGTCAATGAGATGCAGCTGGCCGGCTGGATCGGCACCACCTCGATCGGTAACTGGCCGGGCTGGCTTGGTCAGTGGTTCTCGCTCTTCCCGAATGTCCAGACGATCGTCGCTCAGTTCGGGGCGATCGCGATAGTGCTCGGCTCCTACCTGCTCGCCGAATACCTCCGCGTCTGGCGTCCGCGCCGCCGCGGACTCGAGGCCGCCACGCGGGCCGGCGAGCCACCGGTGGCGGTCATGGCCGAGGTCTGCCAGACAGCTGAGACCCTTGCCGAATCCGCCGTCGTCGCCGATGCCGAGATGAATGCGAGGCTCGCCAAGGCGATGAACACAAAGCTCACGCAGACATCCGCTGAGCGCGATCCGCGCCGCCCGGAGCCGATGCAGCACCCCGCGCCTGCTCCGCACGGCGAGTCCTGACAAACTCAGAGTCACGCCCGCTTGGCGCAATTGGTAGCGCACCTGATTTGTAATCAGGCGGTTGTCGGTTCGAGTCCGACAGCGGGCTTTGGACGAAATCCCTGGTAATGGTCGCTTTGCGTGAGCCGCGGTTTTAGGTCCCGATAGCGCTACGCGGTGCGATGCGACAGACGAAGCGAGGTGGATCACCGAAGTCCGTCGCGAGCGCGAGGTGTGGGTTCCACACCCTAGGGAGGGGTGTATTTCGTGGCCATGCGGCTTACCGTGCCGGCCATGCGGAGAAATCGTCCATTCAGATCGTTGGAGACGCACACACGTTTGCGGGTCTTGCTGGTTGGGTTCGCGGCGGTTGGTCTGGTCGCGTTCGGGGCCGTAAGCGCTCGCGCAGGCACGCCCGGACGGTTCGTGTTCCGTGCCGCCGCGAGCGGTGACGTTACGAGTGCGATCCCGGCCGACATCAACTCAATTGCGTGCAGCCCGCGTGCGCTGTGTGTCGCCGTTGGGGATCCGACCAGCGTCGTCACCTCGACCGACCCGTCCTATGGCTGGCGTGTCAGTAGTGTCCAGTCGCCAACGCTGCAGAACGCACAGCTCGTGTCGTGCCCATCCGACACGCTCTGTGTTGCCGTCGGAGGACGGGGTGTGGATACCTCGACGGATCCCGCCGGAGGTGCGTCGACTTGGACGCAGAAGACGAGCGTCGTCGCATCGGGGAGCTTCACGGGCATCTCGTGCCCGGTGACGACGCTGTGCGTGGCGGTGACGTCAGACGGTCAGGTCGTGAGCTCATCCGATCCTGCGGATGGCACCGCGGCGACGTGGACTACGGTCGGTCTCGGCGGGCAACTCGCCGGTGTGTCATGCGCATCGGCGACAGCTTGCGTCGCCGTTGGGCAGCCGACCACCAGTTCCAGTGGTCTCGTCTATTCGAGCACCACCCCAACCAGCACATCGGCCGCGGCCTGGAATCAGACCGCGGTCTCGGCGGCCGTTCAGGGAATTTCGTGTCCGTCGACCAGCTTCTGCATTGGCTACGAGAACACCGGCTCGGGTTCGTCTGCGACGGGCGGGGTTACAACTTCCACCAACCCATTCGCTGCCGCCCCCGTTTGGAGTGCGGCGGTGACGCTCGTGAGCGGAGGCTCGATCGACAGCTTGTCCTGTGGTTCTCCGACGCAGTGCGTGGAGGTCGATTCTCTCGAGGAAGTCTACGCGTCCACGAACCCGGGCGGCGGCGCCTCCAACTGGGCTCTCGACATCACGGTGACCGGCGGTGGCACTGGGCTGGTGACCTGCGTCCCGACACGGTTCTGCGTATTGGGGGGCGGCGGTGAGATCTGGACAAACACCGACCCGTTGCTCGAAGACGCCAACTGGTTCCAAGCGAACATCGTCCTGTCGCTCTACGGCGTGTCCTGCCCGTCGGTGTCCTTCTGCGCTGCGGTCGACGACATCGGGAACGTGCTGACCAGCACCGACCCGCGCACGACACACGGCGGCCTGAAGTACTGCGTCACCTCGGACTTTTGCGTGATCTCGCACCACACCGGGCACGCACTCACGAGCCCGCCCGCGAACCGGTGGCAGGTCACGAAGGCCACCGATGCCGCGCTGATGTCGATTGCATGTCCGAATACAGCCTTGTGCGTTGCCACCGATGTCTCTGGAGACGTGGTCACAAGCAGCGACCCTACCGGCCCGTCGACCGCCTGGACGACAACCGACGTCGACGGAGATGAGCAGATCAACGACGTCTCCTGTCCAACGTCTGGTTTCTGCGCGGCGGTCGATGATGCGGGCGACGTGCTGACCAGCACGAACCCCCGACGCGGTCCGTGGACCCGCATGAACGTCGACGGAGCAACCCCGATCGACGCGATCGACTGCCCGCGCTCGACGTTCTGCGTGGCCGTGGACTACGCCGGGAAAATTCTTGTCTCGACTGCTCCGACCGCGAGTAGGTGGACGATCCGGAGGGTCGATCCAGGGCACGAGCTGCTGGCCGTGTCGTGCGTGTCTATGACGCTGTGCGTCGTCGGCGACGACGCTGGGGGCATCCTCACCTCAACAGTGCCAGCCAACACGAACATCGCGTGGACGCGGGCGAAGCTCGGCACAGCCGCGATCAATTCAGTGTCATGCGCATCCACGGAGATGTGTGTCGCGGTTGACGAAGACGCCAAGGAACACAATTCGGTCGAGCCGGCCGGAGGGCGGCGGGACTGGACGCACGAGCCCCACGACGCTGTCGTGGTCGCCCGCGTGGGCAGTGTCGTGTCCTGTTGTCTCGTTCTGCGAGGCCACCGATGACGGCGGTGGTGTCGCGGCCGGAGGGCCGAACCCCGTCTGATCTGACGCAGCCGAGGATCACGGGCGACGCGACCCGGAATGGCATCCTGTCGGTCAGTCCCGGGACCTGGATCGGAACGCCGACGCGCTTCGAGGACCAGTGGGAGCGCTGCGACGCGACCGGAACAGAGTGTTCCCACATCGCGAACGCAACGGCGGCCCGGTACGTGCCCGCAGCAGCCGACGTCGGCCACACGATCCGCGTGCTGGAGTCCGGCTTCAACACAAACGGCAACGGTGCCGTGGTCGCATCGGCGCGGACCGCAGTCGTCGGCGTCGGGTCGTGCCACGGCTTGCCGCCGCATCGCGAGCAAAGTGCAACGTGCTCGAGCGCGAAACGTCGGCCCTGGCAATCTGCGGCAGCCTCTCGGCCAAGGTCAAGCGCGGCAGCAAGGGGCGAGCTGCCTGCGTGTCAGCCGCCAAGCTGGCTTACCGTCGCAGTCTCGCGGTTATCGCGTGCAGGCATATCAAGGAGCGTCAGGGGCGTGCGCGGTGCGTTGCGATAGCGCGGAATCCTGCGGAGCGGTTCGCACAGCAGTGGAGGGTCCTGCAGGTGTCCCCAGCCATGCAATCCGACCTATGGAGCGGCGGTACGGGCTTCTCCGGGGTGTCGTGTGTGTCCGCCAACGCCTGCCTGGCGACTGGTCAGTTCGACGTATCCGGGGCCGCAGGCTGGGACGGCTCGATGTGGAAAGCCACGCCCTTGCTGCCCCCCGCAACAGACCTATCACAAGGGCCTCCCACCAGCGGCCGAGTTGTGTCTTGCGCGTCGCCGTCATTCTGCATGAGCCTCACCGGAGCCGTTGAACCAGACGTGTGGAATGGCAAGCGATGGTCAGAACTACAGGCCTCCGGTTTTTCCGCGGCGCCGAGTGGTGTTTCCTGTGCCACGGTGTCGGATTGCATCCTGGTCGGCAACGACAGCAGTGGATTCTTCAGCGCGAGATGGGACGGGACCGCGTGGTCATTCGGGTCCCTGCCGACCCCGCGGGGTGCCAGTTTCCCGTCCGGACCCTACGCCGGTTCGCTTGGTCCGATCTCCTGCTCGTCGCCGGCCGCGTGCACTGCCGTTGGTTCCTCCCCGGCTCAAAACGGGCCTGCGTTCGCCGACCGTTGGAACGGTCACACGTGGACGCTGCAGACGCTCCCGATGCCAAAGGGCAGGACCGTCAGCGTCTCGGGCATCTCGTGCCCCTCCCGGAAACACTGCACCGTGGTGGGGCAAGAGAATCCGCCTCCCGATACCACCGTCACCGTCACGATCGGCGAGACCCAAGGCCCGCAGACCAATGCTGTTCCGCTCCCCAAGCCCTATGTCGCACAGTGGAACGGATACCAGTGGTCGATCAAGTCGGTACCTACTCTCGGTGGTCCGCGGGGGACACAGACCTGGACAGCGCTCGCTGACGTTTCGTGTGCCGCTGTCAACAGCTGTGTCGCCGTCGGCACGAGGCAGGTCAACTATCCAGAAACATCCGGCGGGCTTCCGAACGGCAAGGACCAGTCGATCCCCGTGATCGAACGCTGGGCCGGGCGACCTGGAGCAATGAGCAACCGAGCCCGCGTGCCTTCGGATCGCTCGAATCCGTCTCCTGCGTTTCGGCGAACGTCTGCATGGCGGTTGGGAGCACGCCCATCGACGGCGACTCGCTTCCCAGCCATGACGCGTACCCGCTCGCGGAGTCGACGACGCTCCTGACCGCCACGGCTCTGAAGCGAGCGCCATCGGCGGGACAGGCCAAGCTGACTCAGACACCGCTCTGCGCCGCAGGGGCGTTTACACCCCTCGTCACGGGTAGAAACATCGCGAAAGTCCGGTGGTTGTTGGACGGCAAACCGCTGCACGGCCGCACGCTGCGTCCGAGTTACAGCTACTCCACATCGATCAAGCTGACATCCGGGCGGCACATGCTGGTTGTGACTGTCACCTTCAGAGCGTCGACGTCGACGCCCGACATCACGTTCACTCGAACGGTAGCCGTTTGCAAGCCCTTATAGACGGACGGCCCGTGCGCAATGAGGCGCGGGCGCCCGCTGGCGCCCGCTCCCGCTGCTCATGCTTCGGTGAGGATCTCAAACGCCGCCCCGTGATGCTCCGCCAGGCGTTTGTCGAGCCGTTCGAGCATCTGGTCGATGCGCTGCTCGTGCTCGAAGTTCTGAGCGAGCTGCGTACGCAGCTGCGCGTTCTGCTGGCGGATCTGGTTGCGGGTCGCGATGAGCGCCAGGCGACCGGCGAGCTGCTTGTCGAAGGCGATCTCGCGGGGTGATTCGGTGCTGGTCGAAGGTGACTTCGACGAGCCCGATGATGAGGCCGGCATCTCAGAGCCCCAGGAAGCTGCCGAGGCCGTCGATCACGTTGCCGACGTCACCGGGCACCCCGCCGAGCAGCGAGCCAAGGTTGAAGCCCCCGCCCTGTGTGGTGCTGCTGCCCTGACTGGTCGTCTGCCCGCCTGCCGTCTGGCCTACAGTGCCCTGATTCGACGCGGCTCCAGTCGCCGCAACGGGCGCGCCGACAGCTTGGCTACCAGGCGCCTGGCCGCCACATCCACAGCAGCCGCCGCCGGCCATCACTACCGTGGGCGGATAGGGTGGGAACGGAGGATATGGTGGATAGGGCGGGCTGGCAGGCTGTGCCGGGTAGGGCGGATTGGCTGGCTGCGTCGGATAAGGGGCGCTTGCGGGGTACGGTGGATACGGTGCCTGTGAAGGTGCCAGCATCGTGATCACTCCTGGTGAGGTGCTGAAGAGCGCCGGTGTGGGGACGTTGGTCTGACCCGTTTGAGGGTCCTCGTTGACGGCCACTATTTGCTCCTCTCCTCGGCCGCGTAGTGGCGGCGTGGACCGGTGTACGCCACCGGATCGGTTTCTGCCGAAGCAGCGTCCCACCGGTCTCGCCTCAGCGCATCGGGACCCCCTCCTTAATAGTGCTTTGTTAGGTGTGGGGTAGGGTTCGGGCTGTCGCTGCCGAATTTGTCTTGCGTCCGAGTGTTCTCGACGCGAGGAGGCATCATGGCTGTGATGGCGGTGGATGCGGATGCGCCGGCGGGGGTGAAGGAACGTTTGGAGGCGTTCGCGGGTGAGGTGCTGGCCGCGGCGATGAACCGGCCGGTGCAGCGACTCAACGGGGGGTTGTATCTGCGCGGCCTGTTGGAGCAGGGGCCTCGCAAGTCGCTTGAGCCGCTGGTGGGGCGGCTCGGTGGGGACGCTGATTACCAGTCGATGCAGCAGTTCGTGGCTGATAGTCCGTGGGATCCGGCGCTGGTCGTGAGGGCGACGGCGGAGCGGGTGGCGCCACAGATCGGGGTTGAGGCGTGGCTGTTGGATGACACGGGGTTTCCGAAGGACGGGAAGGACTCCCCAGGTGTCAAGCGCCAGTACTCGGGCACGTTGGGCAAGCGCGGTAACTGTCAGATCGGGGTGTCGCTGCACGCGGTCGGGAGCGAAGGGACGGTGCCGCTTGGGTGGGCGCTGTATCTCCCCGAGGACTGGTGTGCCGATGAGCAGCGCCGGCGCAAGGCGAAGATCCCCGAGCGGGTTACGTTCAAGACCAAGTCGGAGCTCGGTGTCGAGTTGGTCGAGCTTGCCTGTGGCTGGGAAGTGCCCAAGGCACCGGTGCTCGGCGATCACGCCTATGGCGGGAACACCTGGCTGCGTGATCGCCTTGATGAGGCCGCGTGCGAATACGTGCTGTGTGTCGGGCCGGACACGAAAGTATTCGAGCAGGGCACCACGTTTGCTGTCCCTCCCCGCAAGAAAAAGGACGGCGCTGGACCCAAACGACTACGCCCAGACCGCAACGCAGAGCCGATCGGTGCGCTGATCGCCCGACTCGCGACCGACAGCGCTCAGACCGTCACCTTCCGCGACGGTCCAGACGGAGAGCCGGTCACCTCCAGGTTCATCTTTGCGCGTGTTCACGCCGCTCACCAATGGCGCGCAGATCAGGTCAAGTGGCGCGAAGGCGCCGAGGTCCCCCCGCGCGAGGAATGGCTGATCGCCGAATGGCCCGAAGGCCAGGATGAGCCGAGCGACTACTGGATCTCGAACCTGCCCGCCGACACCGAACCGGAACGACTCACCCGGCTGGCACGGATGCGCTGGAAGATCGAGTTGGACTACAAACAGTCGAAAGGCGAACTCGGCCTGGACCACTACGAAGGCCGCTCCTGGCTCGGTTGGTATCACCACACCGCGCTGGTCACCGCCGCGCACGGATTCCTCACGCTCGAGCGGCTGGACCCTTTTCACCCGCGGCCGGCCTGACACTCCCGAAGGCCGTGCTGCTGATGCAGCCGATCTTCAAGTGCTGGACCGGCCGCTGCCAAACCTGCCGCCAGCCAGTCGATCTCGCCCATCTGCCACTTTCACCCCCACGACAACATGAGTGAACCTAACAAAGCACTATTAAGTTCTCCATCGGAGCAACAGATGCGTTAGCCCGGACCGTGCGGCTTCCGCCGGGGCCTCGGGGTCGGAACTGCCGCCCCGATCGCTGCTCGGTCGCCGCGAGACGGTCCCTCGCCTCGATCGAAATAGGAAGACAGCAACATCAAATTCGGCTCGACTCTTGAATTCGCTGGTGGATGCTGGTTAGGGTATTTGTTCAGAGCCTTACCAAATTTCCGGTCGTTGGGCGAATAAGGAGGAGAGCGAATGTCCCGGGAGTCTCGCTGCCGCTTGTTGACCGTGCTCGTGACCTCGATCATGCTCGTGCTCGCCGCGGGTGCGTGGGGCGCCTCTGCTGCGTCAGCTGACACCCGGGTCGTGGGGCTTGACGGATGGCAGGTGCAGAGCAGCGCGAGCGTCCCGCAGGGTGGAGGTCAGGTCTCCACACCCGGCTTTGACGCGAGCTCGTGGCTGCAGGTCATGCCCGACGATGCCGGCGCTGTCGGTACTGAGGTCGGGGCACTCGTGCAGACCGGACACTGCCCGCGCGTGTTCTTCTCGAACAACATGGAGAACTGCTTCGGCTACATGAACGCAATCGGGCCCGACACGCTCCCGATGTTCTCGGTGCCGTGGTGGTTCCGCACCGACTTCGATGCCGATGCGAGCAGCTCTCGCTATTTCGACCTGATCGTCAACGGCGTGGTCGGCGAGGCCGACCTGTGGATAAACGGCCATGAGGTCGCGACGCGCGACACCGTGCAGGGCGATTACACGCGCTTCACCTTCGACGTCACGGGCCTGATCCGCAACGGAGTGAACACCCTGGCACTTGAGGTCTATCCGAACGACCCCAACACGATGCTGACGCTCGACAACGTCGACTGGACACAGATTCCACCCGACAACAACACCGGCATCCAGTTCCCGATCGAGTTGCACACGTCCGGTCCGCTCGCGATCAGCAATGCCCACGTCGTGCAGGACGACGCTCCGGACCTTTCAAGCGCGGCGCTGACTCTGAAGGCTGACGTCACGAACCACGCCGCCACGGCGCAGACTGGCGAGGTATCCGCCGTGGTGACTGCTCCCAGCGGCAACGCGATCACGGTCACCCGGACGGTGGTGGTCGCCGCCGATGCCACGCAGACGTTCACATTCGCGCCAAGCGATAACCCGCAACTGCGGATCGAGCACCCCAGCGTTTGGTGGCCCTATGGCATGGGTCGCCAGCCGCTGTATGGCCTGCGGATGTCCGTCACCCAGCCCGGCGGGACTCCGGACGTGCAGTCAGAGACGTTCGGGATCCGGACGATCACGACCCGGCTGATCGGTTCCGCACCGATCGCCCCGGCAGGCTCCAGGCAGTTCCTGGTCAATGGCGTGCCGTTCGTGTTCCGCGCCGGAGGTTGGTCCGAAGACCTGTTCCTGCGCTATTCCTCGGCCAACACCGCCGACCAGATCGCGATGATCAAGAACCTCGGCCTCAACGGAATCCGCACCGAGGGCAAGCAGATGCCCGACGACTTCTATGAGCAGATGGACCGCGCCGGGATCCTCATCGACGCGGGGTACCAGTGCTGCGACGCCTGGGACCCGCAAAGCATCGGCGCGACGCCCACGGCTCAGGATTACACGGTTATGGCCAACTCGGCGTTCACGATCGGGCAGAACCTCCGCAACCACCCAAGCGTGATGAACTTCAGCTGGAGCGACGACGCCCCACTCCCCGAGCAGGAGGCCGTGTCGCTGAACGCCTTCGCCAAGGCCGATTTCCAGGATCCCATAATCGCCTCGGCCGAGTACAGGAGCGGAGTCCTGCTCGGCCCGTCGGGCGAGAAGGAGGGCCCGTACGACTGGGTGCCGCCGAGCTACTGGTACGACACGACCCACTACGACCCGACCGATCCAACCCGTACCAACTACGGGGGAGCGTGGGCGTTCGATAGCGAGGCCAGCGCGGGCGCCACGGTGCCGACTCTCGACTCGATCAAGCGGTTCCTCTCTCCGCTCGAGCAGACGATGCTTTGGCAGGACCCCGATTACAACCAGTACCACCTCAACTACGAGGACCAACTACCCAGCCAGGAGAACGACGGCTACGCATTTGGGACCCTGCACGACCTCGACGCCGCGATCAGGGCTCGCTACGGCCCGTGGTCGAGCCTCGACCAGTACGTCGAGGAGGCGCAGGTCCAGAACTACGAAACCCAGCGCGCCGAGTTTGAGGCCTACATCGATCACTCAACAAACGCGGAAGCGCCCTCCACCGGCATCGTCTACTGGCAGCTCAACAAGGGCTGGCCGACGTTGCTGTGGGACCTGTACAACTACGACTTCGATCAGGCCGGGAGCTACTTCGGCGCCAAGAAGGCCAACGAGCCGATCCATGTGCTCTACGCCTACGACGGCGGCACGGTGTCGGTCGACAACCTGACCAACGCGACTCAGAGTGGGCTCTCGGTCCAGGCGAAGGTGTACAACATCGGCGGCCGGCTGCTGAACGACCAAACATCCACCGGGATCTCAGTGCGATCGCAGGGCGTCGCGCGTGAGTTGCTGCATCCGGTCGTGCCTGCTGCCACGACGCCCCCGGCACCGGCGCAAGCGTACTTCGTCGAGCTGCTGCTCCGCCGCGACGGAACGGTGATTGACCGCAACGTCTACTGGCTCTCCACCCAGCAGGACATTGTCAACTGGGACGCCACAATCACGAACGGCAACGACTATCCGCAGGCGATCATGAGCCAGTACGCAGACCTCACGCAGCTACGTGAACTCAGGCCCGCCACCGTGAAGGTGACCGCCAGCACCCACGCGATCAACGCGCCGGCGGATGGCGGTGGGCCCAACAGCGAGACCGACGTCACCATCACCAACACCTCGACCACCCCGACAGTCGCGTTCTTCCTGCGGGCCGATCTACGCCGTGGCTCGCCCTCTGGCGTCCCGGCGCCGGGCGACAACGAGGTCCTGCCGATCATGTGGACCGACAACGACACCACGCTGTGGCCTGGTGAATCCGAGACGCTCCGCGCGACGTACCGCAGCGCTCAGCTCGACGGCGCTGCGCCCGTGGTCAGCGTGTCCGGCTGGAACGTCCGGACCATGGACCTGTCCGCAACGCCATAGAAGGGGCGATCCCACGTGCTCAAGAGGTGCGCTGCAACATGACCAAGGGTCTCGCGCGGAGCGCCCGCGTCGGCTGAAGGCCAGCTAGGCACAGCTGATCGCTTGTCGCCATCGCGCTCGATTGCGGGCGTTTTGCGTTTGCGAGCCCCTGCATATAGGGTTCGTTGCGATGAGGCGGATGCGCGCATTGTTGGTGATGCTGGCTCTGCTGGCAATGCCGGCCGTCGCGATTGCGGGCCATATCGAGCCGTCCGGTTCTGGCGCGCCCGTCGAGCTCGTCGGCACCGACCACTACGGCAAGGTCAAGCTCGTCGTCGTATACAAAAAGACGATCCCGACGATCGGCGCCATCGTCTACGCGACGGCCTGTCATCCCAAGGGCGTGAGCGTGCCGGGAAACTTCAAGGCAACCAAGACCGGCACGTTCGCCGGCGCCAACTCGAAGTACGCCCTCAGTGGCGTCATACGATCGTCCAGCACGACCGTCACTGTGTGGGGATCGATCACTGCGGTCGAGAGCTGCAAGGGCTCGACGGCGCCGCTGACCTTCAGCGCCAAGAGCGCTCGCTGACCCACGCGCGACGATGATCGGCCGGTGTCCGGCGTGCGCGGCGGGAGCTGAGTCAGGCCATGCGCTTCTGTCCGTACTGTGGGACCGCGGTGGCGGCGGGACTGCAGGCTTCCCCCCGCGAACGGCGCCTGGTCTCGGTGTTGTTCTGCGATCTGGTCGGCTTCACAAGCTTCTCGGAATCGCGCGACCCCGAGGATGTCCGCGACATGCTGGAGATGTACTTCAGCATCGCCCGCCGGGCCGTGGCTCTGCACGATGGACGGATCGAGAAGTTCATCGGGGATGCCGTGATGGCGGTCTGGGGAGCGCCACTGGCCCGTGAGGATGACGCTGAGCGGGCGATCCGTACCGGCCTTCAGCTAGTCGACGGGGTCGGCCAGCTCGGCGAGCGGCTCGGAATCACCACGATGGCGGCGCGTGTCGGGGTAGTGACCGGCGAGGCCGCGGTGAATCTGGCTTCGGTCGCCGAAGGGATGGTGATTGGGGACGCCGTCAACACCGCATCCCGGATCCAGTCCCTGGCCAACCCCGGCACTGTGCTGGTCGACGAGACCACACGCCGGATCTGTGCTGACGCGGTCACCTTCCGTGACGCAGGCGCGCACCAGGTCAAGGGTAAGAGCGAGCCGGTACAGACCTGGCAGGTACTCGCTCTGCAGGCGGCCGCGGTCGAGCTTTCGGACACCGGCTCAGCACGTATCGAACCCCCGTTCGTCGGGCGCGACAGTGAGCTCACGACCGCGATACAGGCCCTGACCGCACTCGAGGACGTCGACTGTGGGTTACGCCTCGTGACCATCGTCGGCGACGCCGGCCTGGGCAAATCACGCCTGGTCCGTGAGGTTGAGCGGCGCGCGCACCGGCGTGGTGTGCCGGTGCGCTGGTATGGCGGGAGGGCGCTGTCCTTCGGAGAAGGCAACGGCTTTCACGCGCTGGCCGAGGTGTTCGCCGGGGCCGCCGACTTCAGTGTCAGCGATCCGCCCGAACGTCGCCGCGACGCAGTCGAGGCGCTTCTGGCGGAGACCCTGGCGGATGCAGCGGAACGGCGGCGGGTGCGGCCCGCTCTGGCGCGGCTGTTTGATCTTGACGACGACGGGGCCGCCATCGAGCGTGGTGAACTGTTCTCGGCATGGCGCCTGTTGCTCTGCCGCCTCGCGCGCCCAGCCCCGCTCATCATTGCTCTGGACGAGCTGCAATTCGCCAGCCAAGATCTTCTCGACTTCCTCGCACACCTCCAGGAGTGGGCGGGCGACGAGGCCATTCTCGTCCTTGCCCAGAGCCGGCCGGACACGCGCGTTCAGGCGCTGGCGGCACGCGGTCAGATCGATCTGATGCCGCTCAGTGCCGGGCAGATTGGGGAGCTGGTGGCCGGCACCGTCCGCGACCCTCCGCCCGACCTGATTCAGGCGATCGTGGCCGATGGTGGCGGGGTTCCGCTCTATGCGGTGGAGTCGCTGCGCTCGCTCGCCGATCAGGGAGTGCTGATCTCAGAGGGCGGCCGCTACGTGGTGCGTGGTGCAGTGAATGCCACCCAGATACCCCCGACGATCCGCGCCCTGGTGGCCGCGCGCCTCGACCTGCTCTCACCGGGTGCCCGACGTCTGGTCAGCGCTGCCGCTGTGCTCGGCGACCGGTTCGTGCCCGAGGCCGCAGCCGAGCTCGCACACCTGGATGTCAGTGATGCCCGATCGGCTATGTCAGACCTACGTGCGCGGGCGATCCTGGAGGCGACGTCCGGCGGAGACGCCCAGTTCGTCCAGGGCGTAGTTCGACGCGTCGCGCTGGCCAACCTCTCGCGACGGGACCGCAAGCGCCTGTATCTCGCCGCGGCAGAGCTGCTCGGCGCAGACCACCATCACGAGCCCGCGACGACAGCCGGTTATCTGCTGGAGGCGCTTGCGGCCGGGCCGTCTGACCCCGACGTGGTCGAGCTGCGCGGCCGCGCTGGGAAGATCCTGGTCCGGGCGGCCGAGCGGGCGGTCGGGGTCGGATCGATCGAGGAGGCGCTGGCTCACCTCGACCGCGCCGGCGAGTGCAGTGATGAACCCGAGGCGAGCCTTGCGCTACTGGCCGAGAGCGCGGCGGCGGCTTGGCGCGGCGGCCTGGGCCCGGAGTCAGCTCAGCGTTGGGCCATGGTGCGCGACGCTCACGCCGCCGCCGGCCGCACCCGCGAGGCCCTGCGGGCCTCGCTCAACCATCTGCGAAGCAATCGCTACGTTGGGCCGCCAGCCGAACTGTTGCCCGAGCTACGGGAGATCGACGCCGCCCTAGCCGGTGTTGAGGATGCGACCGCCGCGCAGGCCGCCACCACGCTGGCCTTCACGCTCTATCAATGCGGGGACCACATGGGGGCGCTTGCCAACGCCCAACGGGCTGTGGCCATCGCCGAGGCCGCCGACGCTCCCGGGGATCTTGTCCAGGCTCTGGGAACCGAAGCGATCGCACTCGGCGAGCTCGGGCGCCTCGCAGATGCCCTGAGCGTCTATGACCGTGCCATCGAGCTGGCTGCGGTCCACGATTCCCGGCGGCTCGCCGAGCTCGTCGGCAACCGGGCGATGACCCTCGGATCGGTGGCGCGCTTTGCGGAGTCGGCCGCCGGCGCACGGGACACGATCGCCCTCGCCGAGCGTCAGGGCATGCGTTTCACCGAGCGCTGGGCCCGGTTGGTGCTCGCCCGAGCGTTGTGCGCCCAAGGGGACTGGGACGCCGCCGAAACAGAGGTCGAGGCAGTCGGTGACAACGTACAGTCCTTCCAGCTCGGCATGGTGTACGCGCCGCAGGTGATGGTCGCCCTGGCCCGTAGTGAGTTAGCCGCCGCCGCTGACCTTGTCGCCGATTTCGACGCCCGCAGTGCCGGCGCTGCGGTCCATGAACCGGACTTCGGCTGCCTGCGCGCCGCCGTGCTGGCCGCGCACCACGGCGATGAGGATGGGATTGTCCGTGTTCTGGCGGAGGCGACCCCGGCGGACTTCGCCGAGTGGAGCAGCTGGGTGTCCGTGGTCGTCGATCTGCTCGTGGCCAGCGGCACCCCGGACGCCGCCGGGCTCAGCTCCGCTCACGCCGCGCTGACCTCCGGTGATGAGCCGACCAAGGCACTGGCGCCGGTGGCCGCCCAGGCGCGGCGGCTGGAGGCCTGGCTCGCGCTGGATCGCGGCGACCTCCACGCTGCGCGCGAGGCCTGGGGTCAAGCGCTATCCCTGGCACGGAGCTGTGGCATGGCCGGCGCGGCCGCGGTGATCGCCGCTGAGGAGCGCAGCGCGACGCCCCACCGCGCCTGAGCCCCCTCGGCCCCGCATGGCGGAGGCGGGTGCGGACGCCACGATCCAGTTCGGTGGTGCCTCCGTGATGTCGCGGTGCGGTCGTCCTGGTCTCGGCGCTCGCGCTGGCTCAGGCCTCATTGGCCTGCGTGGCCGCTGCGGCAGTACTGTCGGAGTCGGGGGTGGGAACCTGTCCGGGCGTACGGAAGATCCGTACCTCCTGCGGCCAGTCGCACGCCACGGCGATCCGCCCTGCCCAGTAGCGGGCCGAGGCCTCGTCTGGAACATCGACAGCCGCGAAGCCACCAATGATCTCCTTGGTCTCCGTGAAGGGTCCGTCGGTGAATATGGGGGTGCCGCCACCTGGCTCGACGTGGAACACATGCGCGTGGTTGTCGAGACCGCCGGTAAAGATGTAGACCCCGGCCGCCTTCATCTCGTCTGCCACGGCCCGTACGTCGCGGGAACGCTGCTGCCATCCCTCGTCCGTGGTTTCGGTGACCCATTCGTCGTTGAAGAAGATCAGGTACTCAGGCATCACTACTCCTCGGGTTGCGGGAGGGTCCGATCCGCCCCTTCATCCTTCGACGAACAGCATCAACCGATCTGGACAGCGGGCAGAAACAATCATGCTCTCGACCGAAGCGATGATCAAGATGCGCGGCTTCCGCGCAAAGCGAGACCGGTGGAGGTAGAGCCAAGAGGCGCGTCATGTGGCAACGCGGCACGGGCGCACGAGCGCTGGCGCTTGGCAGAGCAGCAGCGGCGGATAGATCGGTCACGGGCGCGTTCAGATGCGCAATTGATCAATTAGGAATCCCGCGAGCTCTGTAAAGCAAGGGGAATGATGAAGCGAGCGGCACTAGCAGCTCTCTCAGCGCTGTTCGCTGGCCTCCTCAGCTTGGGTAACGCGTCAGCCAAGACGCCCGAGTCGTGCCACGGCGATCTCATTCGGGTCCATCTCGGCTCCTTCGGCGGAGCCGGAGGGCAGGACGGACAAGCTGTGGTCTTTACGAACAGAGCACACAGGGCATGCGCAGTCTCGGGCTTCCCTAGGTTCTCTGCGTTCACAGCCGCTGGGAGCAAGGCTCCTGCGCGGTTTGTTACGCACACTTACCTGGGGGGACACCCTCTGAGGGTCGTCCGGCTCGGTCCCGGCAAGTCGGCGTCGATCCTCTACGACTGGCAGGATGCGCCGTCGACTGAGCCTGGCGGGAGATGCGTCGAAGTCGTAATGATCACCGTTGGCTTGCGCCGTGAGCTCGGGCGCGCAGGCGGCTGGACGTTTCGCACCCGTGACGATGTATGTCAGGGCACGATTAGCGTGTTGCCCTTCACGGCGGGGAGCCACCCCAGCGGCTTTGGCTCCTGAACTGCCTGCGGTCTGCGGTGAACTACGGCCCGACTCTACGTCCAAATACCAGTCGAATACGTGGTTCCGCACAGATGGCGGCTATGGACGCTCGGCTCGATACTTGTGGCATGCGCTGCGGATCAGAAATTCGGCTTACGCCTAAGCAGGATCGCTTCGCCGAGGAACACGATGCCACGGTGGGGACCCGCACTTCCGACGACCGGAGCGTATGTCTGTATCGGGATCTGCCCGGCAGGACCGTCCGATGGATCGTCGGCCCGAGCGGGGACGTCCGCGACCAGACAGCATTCCGTCGAGACTGCGCCGCGCGGCCGCTCTGATCTAAACGCCTCAGTCCGCGATCGGAGACACCTCAGCAGCAATGAATGCGGACCCGCGGCGCTATCCAGATCGCCGGGCCCGAGCCGGGTCTGTCGTTCAGGCGAACGCGACCGCTCTCCCCGGATACCAGTTAGCTTTGAGAGATGGACGGCGAGCCGATCATTCGCCACGCGGTGCGGGTACTGCTGCTCGACGAGAACGACAGCCTGCTGCTCTTTCGCGCGGAGGATCCGGCGAACGGATCGGTCTTCTGGTTCCCGGCTGGTGGAGGCGTCGAGGATGGCGAGGACGAGCAGGCCACGGCGAAGCGGGAAATTGCCGAAGAGACCGGGCTGACAGATCTGCAGCTAGGCGCCGAGGTCTGGCATCGTCGTCACGTATTCACCTGGAGGGGCGTTGAGCTTGACCAGCGCGAGCGATGGTTTCTAGCGCGTGTCGCTCGGTTCGAGCCCAACAGCGAAGCGATGACCGGGACGGAGAAACTGGATCTCAAGGAGTGCCGCTGGTGGACCCTCCAAGAACTGGAATCTACCGCCGAGCGTCTCACTCCAAGAGACCTCGCAACACGGCTGAGATCTCTACTTGCGGACGGCCCTTCCCAACACCCGATTCAGATCGGTGTCTGACCGTGTGCGGACCCGAGCGCGTCATCGGCGACCCAACAACCAGGCTCACTGAGCGCCGGACCCCGCTCGCCCCACCCGGCGTCTAGCGCACGCTCCGCTTCCGTGAGGAGCCGGTCGGCGCCCACACTTGGCGTCGCTACTACTCCAGTTACTGAGCGGACGACGCTGGCCAGAGCAGCGCTTGACCGACGATGACGCGTTTCCCGTCGAAAGCCGTTACGGGAGAGCCGTAGAGGTGATAGCCGAGCACGAGCGCCTCGCTCACCCGGCGGCAGAACAAATCGTCATCCGGGCCAGTAAGCAGGCGGTATCGCGGCAGCCCGTCGGGCGGATCTTCCGGCATCGGACGATCGTGTCACATCCACTGAGCGGAGTCGTGACTACCGCTTACCTGTTCTGGCGCAGGCTGTGCCTGGCCGTTGCGCTCTCGGTGCGCGCAGCCCGGCCAACAGCAGGGTCGGCGCTTTCCTTCTTCAAGCTCTTCTTGGGTTCGTCGGATGCGCCGCTCGCGGGTCGCGGTCCGTTTCGCGTCTTCGACCCAGCAGATGAACTCGTTGCGAGCCAGCGGCGTGATGTCGTTCCAAGCCTCAAGTGCCGTCGCGTTACTGACAAGCGCGGACCGCAGGTCGGCCGGAAGCTCATGAACTACGCCACCGGGCACTGTCACAGCAACCACACGCCGATGCTAGCGAGCAGAAGACGGATCGCGGTCTGAGTCGAGCGACTGCAGTTATGCCCGACGCGGCTCGTTTCGCTCGGCTACACGGGTGCCGCCTGGCGCTTAGAGCCCGGCGCTGAGGGCTCAGCCGTTCGCCCTTCACAAAGTCCCATCCGGCCGTGGATGGGCTCGATACTGCTGAAACGATGACCTGGCGAGCGTTGCATGTCTCACAGGCGATTGATCGAAGCGTCGAAGACGTGATCGCCTTCGCGGGTGATCCACGCAACCTTCCTGAGTGGGCGGCGGGGCTCACTACCGCTGAGCTGCGGCGTGTGGGCGACGAATGGGTCACCGACTCGCCGATGGGTCTCATCAAGATCAGGTTCGGAGGTCCCGTCGCCGCCGGCGTCCTCGATCATGACGTGACGACTGCCGACGGGACCGTCTTTCACAACCCAATGCGCGTCCTCGCCAACGACGGCGGAAGTGAGGTTGTGTTCACGCTGTACCAACGCGACAACATGACCGACCAAGAGTTCGAGAGAGACGCGGGGCTCATCCGCGATGATCTCGCGCGGCTGCGCGACTTGCTCGAGCCATAACGAGGAGTTCAGCCGTGAGCTGCGAACGACATGTTGCCGTCGGATTGACGTTGTCAGCAGGGACTTGGGGCTAGGTCGGCGAACCCGCTCTTGGCTCCGGGAGGGCTGTTGGGTACACGTAGCGCGAGAGCACGTTGGTCGTCACGGAGTTGTGCAGCGTGAACGACGCTGTCCCCTCGGCGTAGTGGTCGTCGGTGTAGTCCAGGGGAACGCCGCTGTGGCTCCTGGTTATCGCGCGTCTGCGCAGCATCGGGGCGCCGACCTCGCAGCCCAGGAGCTCAGCGTCGATCGCGTCCGCCCTGGCCAGGTCGAGCGTGTGCGTGCC
The DNA here is from genome assembly GCA_963818135.1 of uncultured Actinomycetota bacterium. Taxonomy (GTDB): domain Bacteria; phylum Actinomycetota; class Thermoleophilia; order Solirubrobacterales; family Solirubrobacteraceae; genus Palsa-465. Next base: position 236,656 of record CAWFRF010000018.1, on the reverse strand, counting down.
GCTGACAGCAACCATTCCCGTCAGCCGCCGAACTTCGGCGGTGACGGATGGGCAGCGCTCGTCAAGCTCGGCGATCGTGTCCGCGAGCCAGCCGGGGTAGGTGCACCGCTCTACCAAGACCGGGGCGCCGTCCAGAGTCCTTAGGCGAACGGTGTGGAGAACCTCTGAGCCGGGGTTGACATAAAGAGCGGTCGCCTCGGTCGCCTCCGCCGGGCGCCGGGCGCGGGTGATGAAGAGTCCGCCGGGGACATGACCGGTCGCCCGAGCCCACTGAGCGAAGCTGCGTAGTTCGTCGAACGACTGGGACAAACCCCCGCCGAGCACGACACGGCCGGAGCCCTGGCGCGAGGTTACGAGACCCTCTGCCTCGACCGCTCTGAGCGCCGCCCGCACCGTTCCGCGGCCGGCGCCATAACGGTTGGCCAGTTCCGCCTCGGTCGGGAGCTTCGTCCCGGGCAGGTGATCGCCGCGGACGATGGCGGTTCGCAGATCAGCGGCGATGCGCTCGTGCAGTGGCCCTGCGCCGGTGTTGGGCTGCGCAGGCGCCGGGGTGCCAGACAGTGCTTGATCCTGTAGCGAGCTTTTGCGCGGCATCGTTATCGCCCTGGAAAAATCGTTTGTACAACTTGTGAACGAGGGCCCTAACACCAATATGCCGTGGTTGAATCGCCGTGCCAAGTTGTTCGAACATATCTATTCGATCACGAATCGAGGGATTTGACTTATGGCTTTTCGCCGGAAGGGACTCGGGCGCAAGCCCGGTCGTCGCGCTCGCTTTTTGGGCTTCGCGGCCGCGTTGACTACGGTCGTCGGGATCGGTGTGCTCCCCGCTTCCGTGACCATCGCGGGCATCGGGTCTGCGGGAGTCGCGGCGGCTAGCACCACCGACACCATCACCCCGACTGCCACCACCGTCTACGCCGGTCAGACGCTGACGGTCAACTTCACCTACGCGTCCGCCGACGCGAACCTCGGCGCCTGGATCGGCCTGTACGCCCCCGGCAACACGCCAGGCAACCAGGCGTCGTCGGAATGGAACTACGTCAACGACAACAGCCAGACCGAGCCGACCACGGGAACACCCGTGACGAGCGGCAGCGTGACGCTGCCCACGTCAGGTTTGGCACCCGGCAATTACACGCTCTACGAGTTCAAGGACGACGGCTACGACATCGTCGGGAACCCAGTCACGATCACAATAGTGGCCCCGTCACTTTCGACCACGACAACCACGGTGACCGCTGGTCAGCCGCTCACCTTCAACTACACGGTCGGGTCCTCAGATGCGAGCCTCACCGACTGGGTCGGCCTCTACGACAGCTCCGGCACCGACTCCTCCTGGGACTACACCCAGAACGACAGTCAGACGGCGCCAACCAGCGGGACCCCGTCGTCGACCGGCACCGTGACCCTCAGTACGACCGGCCTCGCGCCGGGCACCTACACCGCCAAACTCCTCTACAACGGCGGCTATAACCTGATCGGTCAGCCCGTCACGATCACGATCAAGGCCAGCAACGTCGCAGTTCCAGGCACGCTGACCGCCGTGAACGGGACCGAAAGCACCTCGCTCGAGTCGGGTTCTCCGCTTTCGTTCCTCTACACGGTGCCGTCGAGTGAGGTTGCCTCGACCAACCAGGTCGCGCTCTACAACAAGGGCGCAGATCCGACCGAGGCTTCACCGCTGTACGCGTTCAACACATCGGCCGCCGGCTCAAGTGGCACGGTCACGTTCGACAGCACCGGCCTGCAGGCTGGTACCTACGACGCCTACCTTCAGAACAGCGCCGGTGCGCTGTTCCAGGCGGCTCCGGTGGTCGTCACAGTCAACGGAGACTCGCCGCAGCTTCCGTCCCCCGGGCAGCTGGTCGGCCAGCCGAACCTCATCGTCAACGGTGGCGCTGAGATCGGCACGGGCAGCCTCGATGGCCTGGGCGTGACCTCGGTTCCCGGTTGGACCGTCACCGGCCTCTTCAACGAGGTCCAGTACGACGCGTCCGATGGTCAGGGTGTTGGCGGCTGGCCCACCTTCAGCAGTTCGGGGTCCGCAGATCGCGGTCAGAACTACTTCGCCGGTGGTGGTGGCGGTGTCAGCACCGCGACGCAGTACGTGAACCTGGCACGGGCGAGGTCCCGGATCGATCGAGGCAATGTGAAGTTCAGCCTGGGCGCCTGGATCGGCGGTACCTCAAACCTCAGCGAGGACGCGACGGTCACGGCGACTTTCCTGAGTTCTTCAGGGCATGCACTCGGGAGCGCAAGACTCGCCCCGGTAACAGCAGCTCAGCGCAACGACGTCACTGAGTTCCTGCCCGAGAACACGATGGGCATCATCCCGAGGGGCACCAGAAGTGCAAAGGTTGTGATCACCGTCAACGGTGATCATCTGGCCAACCGCAACTCTGCGGGTCAGGGATACGTGGACAACCTGTCGTTCACGATCTCCTCCAGCTCGGTCAACGCTCCGGCTCCGCCGACGCCGCCGGTCGCGCACGTTCCCCATTTCGACCACGTGTTCGTGGTGATGATGGAGAACCAGGACTATGCGGACATCGTCGGAAACTCGGCAGCGCCGTACCTGAACAGCCTGCTGGCGAAAGGGACGAACCTGACCAACATGTACGCGACCGCTCACCCGAGTGACGAGAACTACACCGCGTTTGCCGCGGGTACCACGGGCACCCAGGAGGGCAACACCACGACCGCGGAGCTCGACAATCAGCAGATCGGCGACCTCATCGGCAACGCAGGCGGTACGTGGCGAAGCTACACAGAGAGCGCCAACGGTCCGTGCGACCGCGGGTCGCAGGACACCTACACCATCGACGACACGCCCTTCATCAACTTCAAGGATGTGTCCGACAACCAGGCCTCCTGCCAGGAGCATGAGCAGCCGCTGACGCAGTTCCAGCTCGACCTCGACCAGACCAGCACCACGCCGACGTACTCGTGGTTCGAGGCCAACGACTGCGATGACATGGAGGGCTGCGGTATCACCGCCGGTGATACGTGGCTGTCTCAGACCCTGCCGACGATCTTCGACTCGCCGGCATGGACCAAGCAACGTTCGCTGCTGATCATCACATGGGATGAGGATGCGGCCGACGGTCAGACGGATCTGCAGAAGATCCCGACCCTCGTGCTTGGCTCTCAGGGCAGTGTCAAGCAGGGCTTCAGCACGGATCAGCGCTACACGGCGTACAGCCTCCTGCGCACCATCGAGGCCGGCCTGAACCTGCCGAGCCTGACCGAGAACGACCTGTTCGCCAACCCTCTCAACGACATCTGGACCAAGCCACTGTCCCGGCACGGCTACTGGGACCAGTAGCAGCCCACCCTCTGCGGGTCGCCTGCCGGCGACCCGCAGAGGGCTGTCGTCGACCAGACCTCTTGAGAGGATCGCCCAGCACCGGCGCTTATCGAGCGAGAGCGGCGGCCTCGCGGCCCTGCATCAGTGCGCCGTCAGGCATCAGTTCACGTCATCCGGGTGGTCGTTGGCGCGCAGGGCTGTGAGGATCGGGCTCGCCCCCCTCTTCGGATAGGAGTTCAGCGATTCGCTCAAGCAGTGGCAGCGCGATCTGCGCCCGCTCCTCACCGATCTCCTTCGTGAGGGTCATGTTCACCGGGACCGACGCTCGCTTGGCGACGCGACGGCGGTGCGCCGTGGTGACAGTGGCTAGCGTTCGCCGTCGATCCTGCGTGTCGGGTGTGGTCTCCAGGATTCCGCGTTCGCGTAGCGCGGCGACCGATTCAGAGACATAGCTCTGAGGCAGCCCAGTGCGAGCGGTGATGGCCGAAACCGACGCGTCAGGGTTCGCCAACACATCTCGGAGCACCAAGGCACGCCCGTTGGTCATTTCCGGTTGGCTGCCGCCGCGCAGCGCGTGCTCGCCGATCCGGGTCAGCTGTCGGCCAAGAAGGATCAGGTCGAGAGCGTCCACAACCGGACTGTATCGCTACCGATGAATCGGCAGCGATACAGATGTCGCACGCCATCCACGATTGCTCGGGCATCTGGGCGTCTTCGAGGTGCTGACGAGCTAGCCGGTTTTGTTTGCTGGACCTATCGGACGAGCTCGTATCTGAGGAAGACCAGTCCGCTGCCGATCGCTTTTGTGTCCACCAAGCGGAGCGGCTTCTGGCCGCTGGTTTCGCGGAATAGGCGTTTGCCCGCGCCGATCACTACCGGGAAGACGAACAGCCGGAACTCGTCTACGAGATCGTGCTCGACCAGGACTTGCCCGAGTTGGTAGCTGGCGTAGACCAAGATGTCGCCATCGATGCTCTCTTTGAGCTGCGCGACCGCTGCCGGTGTCTCGCCCCTCAGGACCGTGGTGTTCTGCCACACGGGATCCTCGAGGGTCGCGGACGCCACATACTTGGGCAGGCCGTTCAGCCTGTCCGCCCACGCTCCGGTTCGGGTTCCCCAGCGCGAGCCGAACCAATCGTCGCTCCGGCGGCCAAGCAGAAGAGCGTCTGCCCGTATCGCTTCCTCCGTCTCGATCTCTGCCCACTGCTCGAGGTCCTGGCCGCCTGACTGTCCGAACCAGCCGCCGCGTTCGTATCCCTCTTTGCCGTCGGGATCCTGCACCACACCGTCGAGTGAGACATTTGTGCTGATCACGATCTTTCCCATCGCCGCTCTCTTTCGTTGGTCCGTTGACTGCTGCGTCGGTTGAGGCGGCCAGCGTCACGAAAGTTCGTCGACTAATTTCCGGCGATGCTGACGTCATAGCTGGGATGCAGGCAAACGAAAAGACTGTGGGAGGATCCGAACGTGACTGACCAGGTCCTGGCGCGGGCGCGCGCTGGTGACGAGACAGCGTTCAGGGAGCTGACCGACCCCTACCGGCGTGAGCTCGACCTGCACATCTACCGGATCGTGGGCTCAAGACACGACGCTGAGGATCTCCTCCAGGAGACCCTGCTCGCCGCATGGCGCGGACTCGGACGGTTCGAAGGACGCGCTTCGTTGCGGGCCTGGCTGTACCGGATCGCTACCAACCGATCGCTCGACGCGTTACGCGCGACCCGACGTCGCCCGGATGAGCAGCGAATGCCCCAGATGCCCGAGCCGACACGGTGGAACGAGCCGCTCTGGCTTGAGCCCTACCCAGACCTTCTGCTCGAGACCATTCCCGACGAACGTCTCGGACCCGAAGCCCGCTATGAGACCAAAGAAGCAATCGCGTTGGCGTTTATCGTCGGTCTGCAGCATCTCCCGGCGCAGCAACGCGCGGTCCTCGTAATGCGCGACGTGCTCGGGTTCCGCGCCGCAGAGGTCGCAGAGATGCTCGAGACCAGCGAAGCATCGGTCAACAGCCTGCTTGTTCGCGCCCGTGACGCCTTTGAGTCCAGACTGCCCGCGATGTCACGCGATCGCGCGCCGCTCCCGGAGTCAAAGCTCCAGCGCGAGATCATCAGCAGCTTCGCCGAAGCCGTCGAGGCCGGCGACGTCGACAAAATGGTCGCGCTGTTGACCAACGACGCATGGCTCACAATGCCGCCCCTCCCACACGCCTACCAGGGTCCCGCGGCTATCGGCGCATTCATGCGCACCGCCGAGGAACGCCGAGGCGTACCGCTACGGCTGATCCCGACTCGCGCCAACGGACAACCGGCCTTCGGCTGCTACGCCCCGGCACCCGACACCAACACCCGGCGTGCCTTCGCCCTATTCGTGCTAACAGTCGAAGGCAACCAGATCTCCGCAATCACATGGTTCGCCGACAGCAGCCTCCTATCGCATTTCGGCCTGCCACCGTCACTGACGTAAAGATCGAGCCGGGCGGCGTTTCGCTCTCCACGGACAAGGACTACGCGCCGGGCCGTCTACCGGGTTCGGCATAGTCTGAATCGTGAGTCCCGACGTCACGAATGCCGCCCCGGAGGGCTCCCGAGAGATGCTGAGTGGCGAAGCTGCGATAAGCGCGCGCGGCATCTCTAAATCGTTCGGGGAGGTGCAGGCACTGATTGAAGTCGACCTCGACGTCGCGCGCGGGACCGTCCTCGGGCTACTTGGCCCTAACGGCGCCGGCAAGACCACTCTGGTGCGAATCCTCGCTACCTTGCTGCGGCCGGACTCCGGGTCCGCTCAGGTCGCCGGGCTTGACGTTCTGAGACAGGAAGCGGAGCTGCGTGAGCGGATCGGGCTCGCGGGTCAGTACGCCGCGGTCGATGAGAATCTCACCGGACTCGAGAACCTGACGATGGTCGGCCGGCTGTACGGCTCACGCCGCGCCGTTGCCAAGGCCCGCGGCCGGGAGCTGCTTGAGCAGTTCGATCTGATAGACGCCGCCAGCCGGTCCGTCAAGACGTATTCCGGCGGCATGCGCCGGCGTCTGGACCTCGCCGCTGCACTGGTCGCGAAGCCTCCCGTCCTGTTCCTGGATGAGCCGACCACAGGGCTCGATCCGCGTAGCCGCTTGGACCTGTGGGACGTGATCGAGACGCTCGTGAGCGAGGGGGCGACTGTCCTGCTCACTACCCAATACCTGGAAGAGGCCGACCGGCTTGCCGACCGGATAGCGGTGATAGACCACGGTCGCGTGATCGCCGAGGGGACGTCTGACGAGCTCAAGGATCGGGTTGGGGGGAACGGCTCGAGGTGCACCTCGAGGATGCCTCGCAAGCGGAAGCGGCGGTCCAGGCGCTAGCTCCAATGTGCGGCGATGAGCCGACTATGCACGACGGGACGGTCCGGATCGGGGTCAGTCGGAGCAGTGGAGTGATCGTTGAGGCAGTCCGTCGGCTCGACGAGGCCGGCGTCGGCGTCGATGACATCGCGCTGCGGCGTCCGACACTCGACGACGTGTTCCTGGCACTGACGGGGCATGCAGCTGAAGAGGAGACCGCGGAGTGAGACGCCTGCTGTCAGACACTCTGGTGGTCACGGAGCGCAACCTGATCCGTCTCCCGCGCGCGCCCGAGCTGCTGCTCGCGTTCACGGTCCAGCCGATCATGTTCGTGTTGCTGTTCCGGTACGTGTTCGGCGGTGCGATCCAGGTACCGGGCGGCTCCTATGCCGAGTTCCTGATCCCGGGGATCATCGTCCAGAACATCGCGTTTGGCGGGTTCGTCACCGCGCTCGGGCTGAACGAGGACATGCACAAAGGGCTGATCGACCGCTTCCGATCGCTGCCGATGGCGCGTGCGGCCGTCCTGGCGGGTCGCACGTCTGCGGATGTCGTGACCAACGGTCTGTCGATGACGATCCTGATCGTGACCGGGCTGATCATCGGCTTCTCTTTCCAGACCAACGGGCTACACGTGATCGTCGGGATAGTGCTCGCGCTGACGTTCGGCTATGCCTTCTCGTGGGTCTTCGCGTTCCTGGGCCTGCTCGTCAAGACGCCAGAGGCGGCCAACTCAGTCGGCTTCATCGCCGTGTTCCCGCTGACGTTCATCTCGACAGCCTTCGTTCCCGCGGAGTCGCTGCCGACCCCGCTGCGGCAATTCGCCGAAGTCAATCCGTTCTCGATCGTCGTCAACGAACTCCGCTGGCTGTGGACCGGCCTGCCATCGCCGAACCACCTATGGCAGGCCTTTGCCTGGGTCGTAGTCATCCTCGTGGTGTTTGCGCCGCTGGCAGTGCAGCGGTACCGGCGGACCGCCACCCGGTAGGGGCTGACGCTGGTCTCCCGAACGCATCACTCGTCCGCGAGGGCCGCCGCTCCTTCACGACTGCGTTCGGCGCAAGCGGCCACACGAACCGGTGACCCGTTTGGAGAAATCTCGGACCCTCGTCGTATGACGCCACCTTCGGACCTTGTGCCAGCACGAACGTCGGTGCCGTAGGCTGCGGCTGTGACTCAAGGGGGTTCGTCGATCGCTGAGGTGCAGGCGTTGCTTTCTGTGCTTACGGCCTCAAAACCGGATGGGAGGATCGCGGAGATAGGCACCGCGTTCGGCGAGGGCGCCAAGGCGATCGTCCAATCGCTGGGAGCGGCGGCGACGTTTGTCACAGTCGAGCCGGACGCGGAGCGATATGCGCACGCACGGAGCGTCCTCAACGGCACGCGTGCCGAGGTGCTGAACGGCAACTGGGAAAACGTGCTCCCCCAGCGCGGTCCTTTTGATCTGATCTTCTTTGACGGAGGCACCCGCGCCGAAACGCTCAACCTCGCGATCGAGTTGCTGGCTCCCGGCGGGATTCTCATCAAGGACGACCTGACGCCGGGCGCGCCGATCGAGGGCGACGCAGTGCGCGAGGCTTTCCTCACGGACGGGCGGCTCGCGGGGGTCGAGCTCGTCGCTCGCGACGACATGGCGATCATCATCGCCACACGCAGGCCCTAGACGGCCGAGCCCGAGCCGTCGGCGACGGTGCGTCAGCCGGCTGCATCAACCCTGGCCGTAGCTGTAGATCAGCCAGCCGCCGCTCGTGTGCCGAAGATAGATGTCCCAGGCGCTGTCGGGATTGCCCTCGGTGGGCGAAGCCGATTCATGGAAGGAGCAGAGCACCTCTGCTGAGCTTCGCCCAGAGGTCTTGAGCGTCTTGCAGCGCAGGTCCGCGAATTTCGACCAAACGGCCGAGGCGGGACCTCCACCTGACGTCGAACCGTCACGGACAGGAACGCAGAAGAGCCCGGGTCCACAGGGAACACGGGCTCTGGAATGCAGTGAGGCGGCTTGAATGGTGCAGCAGCTGCTACGCGGCCTGACGCAGGTTCGGTGCCGCGGCGGGCGCCGGAAGCGTGATGACCTCGCCACTTCCCGCAGCGGTCTGGTGAGAGTGGTCGACCGACGTGACGATCGCGAAGCTGAGCAGACCGACGATTGCGACTGCGACGAGAGCCATGAGAGTGACGTTGAGGATGATCATCTGAGTCTCCTTGGTGTGGACCCTGGCTGCTGCTGACACCAAGGAATCTCCCACCGTGCGCGAGCCCCGACCACGCCCATCGACGCACCCGTCTGCGTACTTCTACCCAGAGGATCGTGCGCTAGGCCAGACCATTTGCGAGCCTGCGCAGCGCTGCCGGGTCGCCGACCACGATCCGCTGGCGCCCGGTCGTCACGAGGCCGAGCGTCCGCAGCCGCGCGAGCGCTTTCACGGTCGCCTCCCTGGATGCCCCGGACCAGCTCGCCAGCTGCTCCTGCGACAGTGGCATGTCGATCGCGGTGCCGTCGCCGTGCGGTTCGCCGAACCGGTCACTCAGTTCCAACACGCGCCACGCCACCCTGCCGAGCGTGTCCAACGCCGCAAACTCCAAGCGCTTGCGATCCGCCTCGCGAAGCCGCGCAGCGAGCATCCGGATCGCTTCACGCGCCGCCACCGGATGGTCGACCGCGCTCAACAGGACTGACACAGCGCAGAGGGTGACATGCGCCTCGTCGAGCGCGGTCGCGGTGGCGGAATGTGGTTCGCCGTCAAGCGCCGACACCTCGCCCAGCAGTTCTGCCGGTCCGCAGATATTGAGTACCAACTCTCGACCGTTGGTTGCGACGCAGCTGACCAGGACGCAACCGCGTTCGATCACAAACACGCGCTCGCCGCGGTCACCTTCGGTGAACAGCGACTGCCCGCGCTTGAAGCACCGTGCACGACCGTTCGCGCGCAGGACTGCGACGAGGTCAGTCGTTGCGTCGGAGCCGGCAGACAGGCGAGCGGCCACAGGGCCGACGGTCATGGTTGCGGAGCCTATCCGCGACCAAAGCCGTTTTGGCACTAGTCGCGCGACACCCGCACTGACCGAGCGCTGGCGGTGATAGCTTGGTGAAGTGAGCGGTACGTGTGACGCGCCGAGAGTTCGGGGGCGACGTTGGCGCTGTCCGCGCCGTGGAGCTGCGTTTGCTGTGCCGATCGCGGCGGTCGGGCTCGCGGCAGCTGCTTTGTGGGCTTCCGCGGACGCTCGCGCGGCGACGCCAACGAGGGTCACGGCGACGATCACGAACTCCCGAATCGGGCTCGCGCCGAGGTACGTGTCGACGGGAACGGTTGTGATCACCGTCGTCAACCGGACGAAGGACCGCCGTGAGTTCGGCGTCGGTGCGCGGCGGACGGGCGCGATTGCGGCCGGGCGCTCCGAGCGGCTGACCGTGACCTTTTCGGGGAGTGGCCAACGGCAGTTTTCCTCGGTCGCCGTGGTCGGTTCGCGCCACATCACGGGTGGATCACATCGCCTTACGGCCGCGATCCATGTGTTCGAGCCGTGCAGCGACGCGTCCGCGACGACGGTGGACGTGCAGATCGACGAGTCCGCTGGCGGGCTCACGCTCTCGCCGACGATGGTGCCCTGCGGGACGGTCACCTTCGACGTCACCGATGTCGACGCGTCAAACGCCCGCCTGATTGTCTCAGCCGACGCGCCGCCACTGTCGGGCCTGACGACGCAGCTCAATCCGGGCGGGACGACCACGTTGACGATCTACTTTCCGGCAACCGCGCTCGCTCACTGCGTTGCCGTCCAGGTCGGCGGCGATGGAGTCGTCGTCGACGTCGGAGACGGCTCGGTCGCCGTCGACTAGCCTCCGTCGCGCTCGGCCACTAGTTGGCCAGCCACAAGCCGCTCTGCGCGGCATTCTGCTCCGTCAGTGATCGTCGCTGTCGTTTGCCGGGTCCGACTGGGCGTAGAGTGGGAGTGCAGTTCCACTGCCGAGTGTGTGCTCCCGCATTCGTCTGTGGCCGACCTTTGGGAGCGATAGGAGCGACCGGCTGATGCCGAAGCCCAAGAATTCTGATCCCGAGAGATCAAAGCCCACGCTGACGTTTAGCGACGTAACAAAAGAGATCGCCCGCCGCAACGAAGAGGCACAGAAGGCGGCCCGAATCCGACGTACCGCGCGTGAGAAGGAGCAGATCGCCCTTCGCCGGCAATGGGAGCGGCTCTGAGCGCTCGGTAGCTGACGGGTCGGCTGCGTGATCACGCAGCCGACGTAAGCGGGCCGCCGAGCCTCTGAGCGCTGACTGAGCCTCAACCTCCGGTCCGTGCATAGGTCGAGATGTCCGAGTCGAGTATGCCCTGGGAGTCGTACTGCCCGGTGTGGACGTAGGCCACCTTTCCTGAGCTTCCTATGAAGATGGTCGTCGGCAGGCCTTCGATCTGGGCGAGCGGTGATAGCTGTGAAGTGGAGCCGCTGTAGCTCGGATAGCTGACCGGGTGCTGGTGCAGGAACGCCGTCGCATCTCCGGTCGAGTCATCCACGTTTGCGCCGATGAAGGCGACCCGGTGTCCATAACGGGCCGAGGCTGCAGCAAAGAGGCTGAACTCCGCGCGGCATGGTGTGCACCAGGATGCCCAGACGTTCACGACGATCGGGTAGCCACGGAGCGAACGGATTCGCTGCACCAGTCCGGTGTCGTTTCCGACGATGCGGGAGGCCTGCTTGTGCAGTGCCGCAAGCAGCGGTGGTGATCCGGCAAGTTCGGTGGCGGGGTTCGGCGCCGGTACACGCTCCAGCGCTTCACGGACGAGATGCGCGAGTCGCGATGTCGAAGGCCAGCCGAGCGCGGCGACCGAGTAGTACATCGCTATCCGACCGGCCGAGTTGAGGACCATCAGCCAGGGCTGCCCGTCCACCTCATAGCCATCGGCCACACGGCCTGTCGTGTCGATCCCGACCGGATAGCTCAGGCGCGACGGCAGGCTGCCCAGGAATGTGTGCAGCGCCCCCGGAGGCTCGACACTGCCTTCGTCGATGCTGGTCAGCCGCGGCAACCGGTCACGCGCAGCCAGCGACTGATAACGCTTGAGTCGCCTCGAGTCCACCAGCCAGGCCTGTTATCTGGCGATCCCAGGTCGCGAAGAAAAGCACGACTCGAGCGTGGCCAGGGCCGAGGCGGACTGTGCCGCCTCCGGCGCGCGGAATCGCCATGAGGCTGGTGGGGGCGATTCCGGGGATATGCGAGTAGGAGAGGTGCGAGTGGACCGCCGGGTGACCTGGAAGTAGCTTCGAAGCCTGGTTTGCGAGGAGCTGACCAAGCTGTCCGACCGCTGCATAGGACTGTTGGGTCAGGAACAGCTTTGCGATCCGTCCGTGCGTACCGATCACGAATATCGCGGGCGTGTGATCGACCAGATTGCGTGTGATCTCCGCCCCGATGCTGTACTCCTTCCACACCTTCTTGAGCTGTGGCAGCGAGCCGGTGAGGAAGTCCCAAGCGTGGACCATGCGATGGACCTCGGAGTAAGAGAGCACGTCATCGATTGACGTCGCTTTCGGATTCGCGTCGACGCCCAGGAGCTGCACATGCTTCCCTGCCGACCCCAGCATGGCCTTTGCATCGAGCATCGCCGTCGTGGTCAGCGGGCACATGGTGGTGCACTCTGAGTCGTTGAAACCGAGGATCACGACCTTGCCGCGGAAGGAGCGCAGGGAGACGTCCTGCCCGAATTGATCGGTCAGGTCGAAATCCGGCGCTGGGCGGCTGAGGGCGGTCCCCGGATCCAGTACCGGATTAAAGGCCAGGGCCAGCCGCGGCGATTGAGCTGGCTTCGAGGACTGGCTCAAAACGACACCGGCCACGATCAGCGCGGTCGCGCAGAGGCTGACGATCAGCGATCCGCGACGGTGCTCGAGCGGGATTTTCCGTGCCTGGCGGAGGGCCGCGCGTACGGCCGGTCGATGACGCCCGTACAGGAACCGCGCGGCAACGATCGCGCCAACCAGCAGCGCGAGCACCACGAACGCAAGAACCCGAGTGCTCGCGGGCGCCGAACGCACGGTTCCCGTTGTGGGAGCCGAACTCGGGCTGGAGCGGTTTGAAGGGTGCTGGGCTCGCGTCGGAAGTGCGCTCAGATGAGCGCCGCCCGCTGATGCAAGGTCGGTGATCGCCTGCTGTGTGGCGGTTTCCAAGCTCTCGCCGCCAACGGTGTGACTGAGTTTGGTGAGGACGCGATACCCAGACGCGGACGAGTGTCCGGTCCAGTTGAAGCCGAACCCATTTGGCATCACCACCAGGAGGCGGCCCTTGTACGCGAGCGACAGCTCGAGCCCGAGGAAATGTGCGTATGCGCGCGGTTGTTTCCAGAGCGCGGTGACGGAGCCAAGATCGTCCTGCTTCGCGATGATCGCTACGCGCAGCGGGAGTCCGGCCTTGTCCGCCTCGTGGAGCAGGTTCCCGAGTCGAACCTGCTCGCTTACCGATATCCCGGAGTCCGATGCCAGGAACAGCGGCTGGTAGACGAGTACGTCACTGCCCGGGTCACCGTCGGCTTGGGCGTTTGCGACGAGCGCGCAACTCGAGCTCAAGGCGATCGTGCAGGTCAGCAGCAGGCGCGTCAGTGCACGGCCGGCGATGGCTGACGAGAGCCAGGTTGGTCTGGGGCCCAGGACCCTCACGCCAACCCCTTTTGACGTCCGGGCAACATCGGGAAAGATCGATCGGCCCGGGAGGGCAGGATGTAATTGGCTCGTTTGAGGACGAAGATGAACTCGTTGATCCCGTTGTTGACGGTGTCGCCGATCGCGGGGTTCTCGAGCTGCGCGCCGATGCTGCGTTCATGGCCGTACGTGTGGTCACGAAGTCCTCGATCGTGCGCTGTAGAGCGACGAAGTGGAGGCCCGCCTGCCCGCCGTCGACCGTGTCGAAATCGCGTCTGAGAATGATCGGGCGGCCGTTCCGGCGGGCGCGGGCCGAGGTCTGGGCATGGCCGATCACTCCATGTCGGCGGATCGCTCGGTTGAGCAGCTGTGGGTCGCTGGCAGCATCGGTTGTGAAGCGCGCCGCCTGCCCTGGGGTGACTTCGGGTGCGTACATGCGAGCGACGCGGCCGCGCTGATCCAGGTCCTGGTACCAGCTATCAAGCCGCAGACGCATGTAGCTGACGTGCATGGTCGTCCCGTCGGCGAACGGCCCGTGTGCGATCGCGATGTCGTCCTCTGTCGCCTGATTGCGCTTCAGGTTCGACTTGAAGCCCATGAACAGGGGCGCCGACTTCGGGACGTGGTGGCCGGGAGGGATACCGCCAACGTTCTGGTGCGCTGCAGGAATACCCGTCCCGGTGAAGCCGGTGCGGGTCTCCCGCCATTGGAGGATGCTTGAGAGCGACAGATCGTTACCGGCTACGGCGAGTTCGTGCCCATGAACGAGTGCCGCCTCGATGTCCTGCAGGCGAGCCTCGCTGTCACTCGCCAGATGTATGCACAGCTGGTAGTCATCAATCGTCGGCAGCTCGAAATCCGACAATGCACGGGCAACTGGGACCGGCGAGTCAGCTCCGATCAGACGGAAGTAGCTGGGCCCCCAGCCAACGGTGAAGAGCAGGCCGCTCGGGCCCCAACGAAACGACCGCTCGAGCGTCCGCAATCGGGCCTCGAGAACTCGTGCGTACTCGGGAGTTGGCCGGCCGATCACATCGAACAGGAGTAGCCGGTCGTAGCTGGGTGCAACCGTGTTCCCGTAGCTGTCGGTCGGCAATGTCGCCGCCCATGCAAACTGCCTGGCCGGACCCGCGGGTGCGGTCGGCAGCTCGACATGGGGCAGCTGACGTGCGGCTGCGATTGCACGCGAGCCGTCCAGGCTCGCTCCGGCCGCGACGCCACCCGCGGTCAGAGCCGACGCACCGGCGATGAAGCTGCGTCGCGTGACCCCCCGCACTCGTTCCTCCCTGCTCATGACGTCGACTTCCAGTGGAACGTGGAGTTGGCTCGATGCGCCTTGAGCCAGATGTTCTTGTATTCGATGTGTCGCGCCGCCTCGGGTGGCGAAACCAACAGGCTCAGCTTGTAATCGCCAGGGCCTGGCAGTGAGACGTTGTTGCCGTAGTGCGGCCCCATGTAGCGGGAGATCATGGGCCACAGCCGTTCGTCGTAAACGAGCTTCGGTCCCTTGCTGATCGATGCCCAGACCGACGCGTACGGGATCGCGACGTGCGTCTGCGAGTCGGTGAGCATGACCATCAGGTGGAAGCTCGTCTTGCTTGTCGGCTTGATCTCACGTTCCTGAGTGCCGTCGAAGATCACGAACGGAACGGCGGTCATGGCCTCAGCGGAGATGTCCATGCCCTGCCAAGTGCTCGAGGACAGAACCTGGGTTGGCACAGGCTTGATTCCCTTGATCGTGGGCGCCACCGTCGTGCCAGCCGTCGTGGCGGAGTCCATGCTCATGCTGACCATGGCGGACTTGCGCTCTGGCTTTGAGCTCGTCGTGGCGGTCTTGTCGGCCGCCGCGCAGCCCGCGAGCAGCAGGGCAGCGAATCCCGCGACCAGGGATCTCCGTAGGAGGCTGGATGCCGACGTCATGGGCCTACGGTTGCCGCTCATCGACTTACCTCGGTTGGTCGGGAGGCGAGATCAGGGCCATGTGATGACCCGACGAAACCGTCGGCGTCGGCTCGGTAGGGGAGGAGCGCCAGAAGGACACACGCGAACAGCACGAACAGCGGTGCTGAGTTGGGATCGGTCGCACCGCCCTGGAAGATCCCGCCGAAGCCCTGGCCGAACACCCAGTAGGCGAGGTTCAGCGCGATCGCGATCTTCAGCAACGGCCGCGCGTGCCAGTCGAGCACAACACCCAGCCCGATCACCAACGACAATCCGGCCGCGAAAAGTGCGATCGGCAACCCGTGGCCGGCGCTTCCATTTGCGGCCCAGTTCTGGACCGTGCTCAACCAGCTCATCCCCGATGGCGCAGCGTTGATCGAGCTGCTGATTGCGTCCGGGTTGCTGCTCGGAGCTTCCAGCCATAGCCAAGCCATCAGCAGCCATACGGTCGCCCAGGCGAACCGGGTTCCTCTGATGCCGAGTAGCCCACCGGGCCGGCCGTTTGGCCAGGCGACGAGTGCCAACAAGCCGTAGAGGCTGACCGCGCCCGGCGCACCGGTGAGCGGGCTGGCCATGCTCATGAACAGCATCCCGAACGCCTCGCCCGACCACCACACGATGACGGCCCAGACAACGGACATTGCAAGCGCGAAGCGTGCCGTTCGCCGGTAGAGCAACCCGAGGCCGATGGCGACCTGGACCAGCGCGAACGCTGTGTTGAAGACCGTCAGATCACGCCCGGCCGTGTGAGCCGCCCAGGTCAGGCTGCTGGACAGCCAGGCCGGCTGCCCAGCAGCCATGGCGGTGAGCATGTTGACGAAGCCCTTCGAATACATGAAGGACTGAAACTGCAAGCCTCCGTCCAGCAGCCACAGCACCGCAAGGGCGGTCTGCAGCGACCGGCTTATGTCGGATGCGAAATAGGCCCGTGCGCTCGACAGGACAGATCCTGCCGAACTCGGGGTCGAAGCAGTGGCGCGTGTCGTTTGCGCGCCCGTACTGGTAACCATGTTCGGCGTCCTCGCTCGATGGACAGGTGCACACGTCCTCCCGGCCAGCGCCAACCACGCTCCAGAAGCCGCCCCGCGGACGTGCGTTCGGGAGCGCCGGCAGGATCGCTCGCCATGGACGTGAGTGCTCGCGCCTATCCGGCGCTCGCCGGTTAGGCGCTTACGAGGCGAACGGGCGGCGGCCCGCGATCACACCAGCCACCGACGAGCGGTGCTATCGGAATCCGCACGACCTCGTGCGGCGGTAAGGCGGCCGGAATTCTGCGAGCCGGGCGTTCCACGCACCCACAGCGCCTGCGACTGACCTCGTCGAGCGTCCAGCTCGCCCCGCACATGACGACTGCGAGAACGAGTCCGACGCCAATCGCGCTTGGGATCGACCATAGACCGCCGAAACCGAAGATCCCCTCGATGCCCGTGGGATGCCCCGTTGCGAAAAGGCCCTCCAGGGTCTCTTGGGTGCAGTAGATCGCGAGCAGGCAGGCAGCACATACGAGCCACAGCTTCAGGAACGAGAGCCGCCGGCTCGACGCTGCCCGGCGACCCGATGCCGCCTGGCCGAGTGACCACAGAAACGCACCGACGGAGAGGCCGACCACGAGCATGATCCAAGGGACCACGGAGTGGAAATAGGAGTGGCCTGTCTCCTTGAGCTCGGCGCCGGCGCCTCCCGCCGAACGCGAGCAGGAAGCGCAGCTGGTGCACAGCAAACGCAGCGACCGGAATCAGCCCGGCGCGAGCCACCAAGCGGGACCTCGTCCGAATGGATCCGCCGATCATGCGCGCACCAACATACCCGAACCGCTGGTCACAGCGGGTGATCGGTCCCGGTCGCCACCACCAAGCGCTAAACCCCCTGCGCCACGGTGCCAGCTGTACCAGCGCCCGCGGCCTCGGTCTCCTCGCCGCTCTCCTCGCGGCGGAGGAGCCGGACGATCGCGAAGCCGAGCGCGATCGGACCGCCGAGGCAGATCACCGCGGCAAGGCGCCCGAGCACAGGCGGCACCGCAAGCAGGACGTACCCGTGCAGCAGTGTCGGGATCAGCGAGACACCCTCCCAGGCTGCCACGACGGCGATCAGGAAAAGAACCAGCGAGCTCGCCCGGTCACGAGCGATCCGCGCCAGAGCCCAGATCGCGAACACGAGGATGACCGCGAGCTCCACGAGCCCGAAACCGGACAACCCCGGCCGGCCGTGCAGATCGCGGCCGACGGCTGCAAGCGTGATTCCAAACAGGGTGAGCACCGCGAGCAGTCGCCCCATCGACGCGTCGATCGCGGCGTCCTGCAAGCGCCAGGCTGCCAGTACGCAGAGCACGAGCACTGCGATTGGCCAGAACCACGCGATCGACGGGGCGCCTCGATACCAAAGCGTTCCCGAAACAGTTGTATGGCGGCCGTTCACGACGAGCGGGATCCGCCAGGAGCCGACGCGCGAGGTGCCTGGCGCGATCGCCTCGATGGCGAGCGCCTGCAAACGCCCGTCGTGCCACTCGTAGCTCGTGCCGGAGCCAACCTGAACCCAGCGCGGCCGCGTACTTCGGTGAAGCCCGGACGGCGGAATGACCGGCGGGCTCTGATTGAAGTAGTACATCTGCGACTTCTCATTGGCCCAGATGCGACCGTCCGCGACGTGGAGATAGGGAGCGCCCTGATAGTCGAGCACATAAACGGACTCGTGGCTTGGCACATCCAGCCACATGCGCAGGTCGCCGTCAACGACCGTCGCCCTGATGCCGGCGGGGACGGACGCGATCCGAGCCAGATAGCTGGAGGCCACGGGGTCCGTGGCGCCGTGCGCCTGGGCTGAGGTCGGCGACAACCCGAGCAGCACGAACACCGCCGAAACGAGCACGCCTATCCGAAGCTGGGCAGACCTAGACTTCCCGACCATCCGCGTGCTCGTCGATGACACTGTCACGGACCTCCCGAACCCAAGACGAACAGGACTTTACGCACATGTCCAGCCGCACTGGAAAGCCCTGACAACCGCAGAAGCGACCTCGGCGCGGCGGCTACCGGATCGGCTTGCGGGCGCGGATGATCGCGGCGGCCGCGTGCTCGTGCACCTCGTGAGTGCGCGTGATCTCGATGTCCTCGAAGCCGGCGGATTCGAGCGTTGCGCGGAACTCGCTCTCGGTGAGGGCTCCGGCGATGCAGCCGGTCCATGCTGTGACATCGGCTCTGGTTGCCGCGTCGAGTTCCGGGTCCGTGACCACGTCCGAGACGGCAAAGCGTCCTCCTGGACGCAGGACGCGCGCGGCTTCGGCGATGGCCTTGGGTTTGTCGCCGGACAGGTTGATTACGCAGTTCGAGATGATCACGTCCACGGAGGCGTCGGCGAGCGGCATGTCCTCGAGGTAGCCCTTCACGAACTCGACGTTCTCGACCCCTGCTTCGCGCGCGTTGTCGCGAGCGAGTTCGAGCATCTCGTCGGTCATGTCGAGGCCGATCGCCCTGCCGCTCGGGGCGACGCGGCGGGCGGAGATGAGCACGTCGGCGCCGGCGCCTGAACCGAGGTCGAGCACGATGTCCCCGTCGTGGAGTTCGGCGACGGCCGTGGGAACCCCACAGCCGAGCGATGCGCCGATCGCAGCAGTTGTGCCGGCGTCCTCCGCGTCCTCGGCGTAAAGCACAGCTCCGAACACGTTGCTGCCGTGATCGAACGCGTCACCTGGGGCGCAGCATCCCGGTCCCGGGTTCGAAGCCGTGGCCTGCAGAGCGGCCGCGGCGTAGCGCTCGCGGACCTGCTCCCGAATGTCGCCAGCCGGGGCGCCTTGACCGGCGGCGGATCCAAACCCATCCGGGCGACCTGGTGTCAGGGTTTGTTCTAGCTCAGCCATGACGACAGCTCCTTCAGGGCGTCGGGGATGACGTAGTAGTAAGCCCATAGACCTTGACGTTCAGAATCGACGATTCCGGCCTCGCGCAGCTTCTTGAGGTGGTGGCTCAGGGTCGGCTGCGAGATCTCGAACAGCGGCACGAGCTCGCACACGCAGACCTTGCCAGCGTGCTTGCGGAGCACGTCGACCAGCTGCAGGCGGACCGGGTCACCCAGCGCCTTGGCGACCTCCGCCATGCGCGTGGCTTGCTCGCGCTGCACATCTGGGTAGACGACCGGCTCGCAGCACCGCTCGCCGGCCGCTCGTTTTGTCTTAGGGGAAAGTTCCAGATCGACGCTCATCGATCTACTTATATCGATTGAACTGATGTTTGTCAATGGATAGACTGCGGCGGCAACCGTACCGGAAGGCAGTGACTCGAGCGTGAGTAGTTCCCCGTTGCCGCGTCGTTTGTTCGCCGAGTTCCTCGGCTCCACGTTCCTGGCCGCGCTGGTGATTGGCTCCGGCATCGCGGCCGTGCAGCTCTCGCCCAACGATGTCGGCCTCCAGCTGTTCGAGAACTCGGCCGCGACCGCTGCCGGCCTGTTCGCGATCATCCTGATGTTCGGCCCCGTTTCCGGCGGGCACCTCAACCCTGTGGTCTCACTCGTCGACGCGACCTTCGGCGGACTCTCCTGGCGCGATACCGCTGCCTACATCCCCAGCCAGATCGCTGGCTGCAGCTTTGGGGCGCTGATCGCCAACGTGATGTTCGGCCTCAGCGCGATCAGCATCTCGACCCATCACCGCGCGAGCCCCGCGCACATGCTCGGCGAGGTCGTAGCGACCCTGGGTCTGATCCTCGTGATCTTCGCGCTCGTACGAAGCCACCGCGCGGCGCTGGCACCCGCGGCAGTCGGCGCCTACATCGGTGCGGCGTACTGGTTCACGTCATCAGCGTCGTTCGCGAACCCCGCGATCACCATCGGGCGTATGTTCTCCAACACGTTCGCCGGGATCGCTCCAGCATCGGTCCCCGCTTACGTCGTCGCGCAGCTGGTCGGTGGCGGCGTTGCCCTGGCGGTGATCCGCGTCCTGTACCCGAACGTCACACCCGCGGAGGCCTCAGACGTGATCGTCCCTCACGACCGACGCGCAAACCCAAGAGCCTCGGGCGGAGACCGAACCGGCCCGAGCCTGACGAGCCGACCAGGGAGTTTCAAAGCCATGCATCTGATCGCGATTGGTGGCAGCGACGCCGGCATCAGCGCCGCGCTCCGCGCCCGCGAACTCGACTCCGGCAGTCAGGTCACGGTGGTCGTCGCCGACGCCTACCCGAACTTCTCGATCTGCGGGATCCCGTACTACATCTCCGGTGAGGTCACGCACTGGCGCAACCTCGCGCACCGCACCTACGCGGACCTCGAAGCGACCGGCATGCAGCTCAGGCTCGACACCGTCGCCAAGGAAATCGACGTGGACGGTCACCGACTGGTGATCGCCGGACCGGACGGATACGAAGAACTTGCCTACGACGCGCTCGTCGTCGGCACCGGCGCGGTTCCGGTGCGGCCGCCGATCGCCGGTCTCGACCTACTCGGGCCCGACGACGGTGTCCACCTCCTGCATTCGATGGACGACACCTTTGCGCTCACCAAGACGCTGGAGCGGCCGGGCATCGCCAGAGCGGTGATCGTCGGCGCCGGATACATCGGCCTCGAGATGGCCGAGGGGCTAACCACACGCGGCCTTCAGGTCACGCAGATCGAGCAGCTCCCCGAGGTCCTTCCGACGGTCGATCCTGAGCTCGGCGCCCTGGTGCACGCGGAACTCGAGCGTCACGGCGTCGAGGTGGTGTGCGACACCCGGGTGGACGCGATCGAAACCGCCCGCAACGGCGACACGCCCTTGACTGTCCTGGCAACGGCCCCGGAAGGCCACCAACTCAGCTACCCCGCTGACATCGTGCTCGTCGTCGTGGGCGTCCGTCCCGAGACCGAGCTCGCAGCCGCCGCCGGCGCCGAGCTCGGCACCCACGATGCGATCGTCGTCGACCGGCGGATGCGCACCAACCTACGCGACGTGTACGCCGCCGGCGACTGCGTCGTCACGCACCACCAACTGCTCGGTACCACCTACCTGCCGCTCGGCACCACCGCCCATAAACAGGGTCGCATCGCGGCCGAGAACGCACTCGGCCGCGAGCGCGAGTTCGCCGGAAGCCTCGGCACCCAGGTCGTGAAGGTGTTCGATCGCGTGATCGCGCGCACCGGCCTGCGTGACCACGAAGCCCAGGCCGCCGGCTTCCTTCCACTCACCGTCGCCTCCCAGGCCGACGACCACAAGGCCTACTACCCCGGCAGCCGCCCGATCCACATGCGGTACACCGCCGACGAACGAGACGGCCGACTGCTCGGGCTGCAGCTCCTCGGCCAGCTCGGTTCGGAAGTCGCAAAACGCATCGACATCGCGGCAACGCGGGATCCACAACCTTATGACGATCGACCAGATCTCCGACCTCGACCTGTCGTACACGCCCGCCGCTTGGGTCCCCATGGGACGCGATCCAGGTCGGTGCCCAAGCGTGGGAACGCGCCGTCAGCGGCCCGCTAGACTCGGCCATACGAGTCAAGTGATTTCGCTTGGCTGAGACATTGCTCCGCGCTTCTCGCAGTCGTGCCGTTGGCACCCCTCCGCGTTACGCAGAACATACCCCGGAGGGAACCGGATGCGCGTGCGTGAGCTTCACCGTCCCTGGCCTGCACCGCAACGAAGGGAACCTTAATGGGATCGAGCGGTAGGAACGGGACGACGATGGCGAAGCTGAACCGAGAGGGAAAACTTCGCGAGAAGCGCTTCGAGAAGGAGGCCCGCAAGGCCGCCCGCAAGCTGACTGCGGCATACGACGCCGAATTGGCGTCCCAGCCGGAGGCGCTCGACGGGGATTCGTCCGGGCTCGAGGATGGGCCTGGCGAAGCCGGCGCTGCGGTCGATGAACCGTCCTCGCACACGGCCGCGCACGGCATATGAGGGCCGCTGCAGCGTGGTTGGCCCAGCAGTGACCAGCTTCTTTCTCCCGGGCATGCTGCCAGGCGTCGAACGGGATCGAGCGTACGCAGAGCTACGCGCTGCGGCCGAGGAGCGAATCGGCTGCGGGATCCGACCGATGCGGATCTACTCCCTCAGCGCTCGACGCGAGGGCACTGACTCGGAGACCCGAGTGGCGAGGCTGACCCCTGCAGCGGCGCGACCGTCCGGGCGATCTTTGCGACCCAGCAGGGGTACACCGTCATATGGGACCAGGGGAACGTCGATCTGACCTCGCGTCAGGTCTATGAGGCGGTCCCGTTCGAGTGAAGCCCGGTCACCCGTTCGAGTGATAACGATCACTTGCAATGGGAGGGTTGTCAGGTCGAGTCCGACAGCGGTCTTCGCTTGACTGATCGAACCTTGTTCTCGAAAGTCCGAATCATCTGCGGCTCGGGTGCCGCAGCGGTCACAGCCCTGGCCCTCCAGGGAGCCGCGTTCGCCGCACCCGTGTATTACCGCCTCGTCCAGTATCCGGGAGCCGGCTTTGGCGGCTTCTATGCACAGATTGACGGCGCCAAGCGCTCGATCGACATGGAGATGTACGAGCTCAGTGACCCCCTGGCGGAGCAGGATCTGGCAAGAGCCGCGAGCCGCCGCGTCCGCGTACGGGTGCTGCTCGACCGTGACTACTCCGGTCGCTATGTGAACGCGTCCGCCTACCGCTACCTCCGCACCCATGGCGTGCAGGTGCGGTGGGCGCCGGCCCATTACATCTTCCACATCAAGGCGACGAGCTTCGACGACAGCACCGCTGATATCTCGACGGCCAACCTCACCTCCAGGTATTACGCGACGACTCGCGACGCCGAGGTGATCGACACCGACCCTGTGCAGGTCAGGGCGATCGAGGCAACCTTCGACAACGACTGGGCCGCGGCGCCAAACGGTGCGCCCCGCGATCAGACGGTTCAGGCACCCGGTCTGATCTGGTCGCCCAACACATCGACGGGGTCGGCCGAGACTGCCATGGTCACGCAGATCGGTGCCGCAAGGCATGCGATCGACTTCGAGTCCGAAGAGCTGAGCGACCCGCCCGTTTACCAGGCGCTGGCCGACGACGCCCGCCGCGGCGTCAGCTGCCGGGTCGTGATGATGGACTCCAGCGAGTGGCACGCGGCATTCAGCGCGGTCACCAGGGCCGGTTGCAAGGTGCGTGTCCTGCAGGACACCGCCACCGGGCTCTACATCCACGAGAAGCTCGTGCTCGACGATCCCGGCACCACAGCCGAGTCGCTGCTGATCGGCTCCCAGAACGCGAGCTGGGAATCGCTGCACGAGAATCGCGAGCTCGGACTGCTGATCCGCGCCGCTGATGGCGGGGCCGGCGTGATTCGCGGCGTCAGTCACACGTTCCAAAGTGACTTCGCGGCGGCATCATCCTGGAGCTGAGCCGGTCCCAACCTTTGTGCCGCTTCGTACAAGGCGCGACCGCCGGATTCGTGTGCAGCGGTGGCCGCGGCAATTGCGATGATCGGCAGCCGTGTCCTCGCCCTGGATAACCGGCCCGCCCAGCAGCGCCGATCGACTCGCCTTCGCTGATGCCGAGCCCCGTCCGTACTGGCCGCAGACACTGCCGGAGCGTGAGCCACACCAGCCGCTCGAGCGGGTGCTCGAGCGCGACCTGCTGATCATCGGCGGCGGCTTCACCGGCCTCTGGGCGGCGCTCCACGCCAAAGAGCGGTCGCCCGAGCGCGCGGTGGTGGTCCTCGAGGGAATGCGCTGCGGCGCCGGTGCCAGCTCTCGCAACGGCGGTTTCCTCAACTACTCGCTGACGCACGGGATCGAGAACGGTCGGGTGCGCTTCCCGGAGGAGATCGGCGTGATCGAGCGCCTCGGGATGCGCAACTACGAGGAGCTCTGTGCCGACCTCGCTCGCTACGGGATCGATGCCGAGTTCGAGGCGACCGGCGAGCTCGACGTCGCGGTGGCCCCGCACCAGGTTCCGGAGCTCGAGGAGGGCCGCGCGCGTATTGCAGGAGTTCGGCCAGCGGGCCGAACTCCTGGAGCGAGACGCCATCCAAGCGGAGATCCACTCGCCGCTCTACCTCGCCGGCCTCTGGCTGCAGACAGGCGCGGCGATCGTCAACCCGGCGAAGCTCGCGGACGGGCTTCGCGAGGCGTCATTGAACGCCGGCGTCGAGATCTTCGAGCACTCGCCCGTGCGCCGGCTGCGGGAACGAGGCGACGGCGTCGAGGCGATCACGGACACGGGCGCCGTCCGCGCGGCCAAGGTGCTGCTGGCGACCAGCGCGTATGACCCATTGATCCCGTCGCTGCGCCGCTACATCGCGCCGATCTACGACTACGCGCTGATGACCGAGCCGCTGAGCGAAGCGCAGCTCGACTTCGGTCGGGTGGAGGCGTCGGCAGGGCATCGGTGACAGCGGCAACCAGTTCCATTACTACCGGCTGAGCGCTGACAACCGCATTCTCTGGGGCGGCTATGACGCCGTCTACCGCTATGGCGGCCCGGTCGGGCCGGAGCTGGACGACGACGAGTCGACCTTCGCGCGCCTCTCCCACAACTTCTTCACGAACTTCCCGCAGCTCGAGGGCGTGCGCTTCACGCATCGCTGGGGTGGGGCGATCGACACCTGCAGCCGCTTCTCGGTCTTCTTTGGCCGCGCGCTCGGCGGGCGCGTCGCCTACGCGCTCGGCTACACCGGGCTGGGCGTGGGCGCAAGCCGCTTCGGTGGGCGCACCGCTATCGACCTGCTCGACGGTCGCGACACCGATGCCACCGCGCTCGAGTTCGTGCGCCGCCGGCCAGTGCCGTTTCCGCCGGAGCCGCTGCGCAGCGCGGTGATCCAGCTCACCCGCAATCGCCTGGCGGCGGCTGATCGCAGCGGGCAGCGCGGAATCTGGCTTCGTACCCTTGATCGTCTCGGTCTCGGGTTCGACAGCTGATCGAGGGCATCACGGAGTGAGGAGAGGTGCCAAATGAGGAGTGAGGAGCGCGCATGACTGAGACGGTCCACCTACGAAGTGGAAGGAGAAGGGACTGAAGCCCAATGCGGTCGGCTTCTGGGCCAGCGTCGGCGTCGGGCTGGCGTCGACGGCGCCCCGGCGTACAGCCTCGCGGCGACGCTTGGCTTCGTGGTGATCGCGGTGGGAGGCGTGGCGGCGCCGCTGATCGTGATCCTCGCCTTCATCCCGATGTTCCTCTGCGCCTGGGCGATCAAGGAGATGAACGCGGTCGACCCTGACTGCGGCACCTGTTCACCTGGGCCTGGCGCGACGATCGGCCCGCGCACCGGGTGGTTCGCCGGCGGCTGGGGCACCTCGCCTCCGACTTCCTGGCGATGGCAAGCTACAGCCAGATCGCCGGCCAGTACTTCTTCCTGCTGATCGGGGCCAAGCGCGATCGGCGCCGACCCGACCTCGGTCTGGGTGTTGCTTGTCGGGATCGGCCTGGATCGTGCTGCCTCACATGGATCTGCTACATCGGCATCGAGGTCTCGGCGCGGATGCAGGTCGCGCTCGTGGTCATCGAGGTGATCATCCTGCTCTGCTGCTCGGCGTGGTCGCTGCCAAGGTGATCTTCGGCGGTGCCCCCAGCTACCACATCGATCCGTGCTGGAGCTGGCTCAGCCCCAGCTCGTTCCCCTCATTCAGCGCGTTCGCGTCGGCGATGTTGCTGATGGTCTTCATCTACTGGGGTTGGGACACGACCACGTCGATCAACGAGGAGACCAGTGAGCCCGGCCGCATCCCGGGCATCGCGGGAGTGATCTCGACCTTCATTCTGCTCGGCACGTATTTCCTGCTGACGCTGTCGGTCCAGTCGTACGCGGGCGTCAGCGCACATACGCCGCTCGGCCTCGCCAACCCGGCAAATTCGAATGACGTGCTCTCGGTGCTCGGCACGAGTGTCTTTGGGACCGGCGTTGTCGGCACCGTCCTGACCAAGCTGCTGCTGTTCATGATCCTGACCTCAGCCGCGGCCACGACCCAGACCACGATCCTGCCGAACGCGCGCACGATGCTGTCGATGTCGTTTCACAAGGCGCTGCCGAAGTACTTCGGACGCGTGCACCCGCAGTTCAGGACGCCGACGACCTCGACGATCTCGTTCGCGGTGGCCTCGATCGTCTTCTATCTGGCGCTCAACTTCGTCTCCGGCGGCGGCGTGCTTGCAGATGCGGTCACCGCCACCGTGTTCTTCGCGGCGGTGTACCTGGGCATCTCGAGCGCCGCCTGCGCATGGCATTTCCGCGACCGCGCGTTCGTGCACTGGAGGGACTCGCTACCCAAGTTCTGGGTACCGCTCGCGGCCACCGTGATGCTCTACCTGCTTGTGCTCTACAACCTGATCAAGGTCGGCGAGCCGGACTACAGCTACACCACGATTCAGCTCCCGATCTTCGGTCAGGTCGGCACGGCACTGTTCATCGTGGTGGTCACCGCGATCATCGGGCTGATCTGCATGGAAACCTGTCGCCGAACCAGCCCGCAGTTCTTCACGGATAAGGCGATGCGCTACGGGCCGTCGCTCACCGAGCTCGGTCATGTGGTGCCGGTGCGCGTGGACGACGAGGGGCCGATCTAGCGATCCTCGGGGCTGCTGGCTGGCTTTGCCAGCAGCCCCGCTGCAGCGCCCCCGAGCGGCCCGCCTGCCAGCCGTCTGTCACTCCTGTAACGGCCCGACCACGCTCGGGTACGGATTGCAGATGGCCAACTCGTCTCAACACGAGCGTGCGCGCGACAAGGGTGTGAGCCCGATCTTCTACTGGCCGGTGCGCGTCAGCTTCCAGCTGTTCTTCCTCGTCTACTTCCGCATGTCGCGGATTGGGCGCGGCCACATCCCCCGGCAGGGGGCGGCGATCATCGCCGCCAACCACCGCAGCTTCTTCGATCCGTTCATCATCGCCTGCATGGCGCGGCGACCGATGTACTACGTCGCCAAGCGCGAGCTGTTTGAGATCCATCCGCTGCTGAGTTGGCTGCTGCGCACGCTTGGCGCATTTCCGGTCGACCGTGGCAACGGCGACCGCGACACGATCGAGACCGCGAAGGAGCTGCTGGCTCGCGGTGAGCTCGTGCTGATCTTCCCCGAGGGCACGCGCACGCGGCCAGGCCCGCTGGGCCCACCGAGGCGCGGGGTCGGGCGGTTGGCGCTCGAGACCGGGGCGCCCGTGATCCCTGTCGCGGTGATCGGCACCGAGGCGATCCGGCGAGGCTGGCGTGTGCGGCCGCACAAGGTGCGCGTCCGTGCCGGTCGCGCACTGCAGTTCCCGCGCCTCGACGCCTCGACGCCCGCCGCTGCCGGAATCGTCACCGACCGGGTCTGGGCCCGCGTGAAGCTGCAGTGGGCGTGGCTCGGCGGCGCGGTGGAACCCGAAACCGCGCCCGTGCGGGAAACGCTGCACGCCGCCTGACATGCGCAGGTCCGAGGTAGGCTCCGTGCGGTGGAACCCGAACATCCGACGAGCAAGGACGAGCTGGACAGACGCTTCAGCGAGCTCTACCGCGAGCACCTTCGCGATGTCTACTCATACAGCTTCTACCGTGTGGGGAACCACCATGACGCCGAGGATCTCACCGAGCAGACGTTCCTACAGGCCTACCGGCACTTCGAACGCGCGCTGCGCGAGTCGAACGGCAGGCCGCTGCGCCCATGGCTCATCCGCATCGCACACAACCTCGCGGCCAACTTCTACCGAGATCGCTCGCGTAAGCCTGAGTCGGCGATCGAGGACGCGGGCATGATTTCGACGCTGCACACGACCGAGTCGCTGGTCGAGGGCCGCGAGGAGCTGAGGGACATCATCGAGGGCGTCCAGCAGCTCCCCGACGATCGCCGCGAGGCGCTGATCATGCGTTTTGCGCTGGGAATGGACAACCGCGAGATCGCGCGCGCACTGGGGCGCTCGGACGGCGCCACGAAGGTGCTGCTGCATCGCGCGATCCGTCAGCTCGAAGGAATCGTGGGCTCGAGCGAAAACAATGGGAGTGAGCAATGACTGCGAACGTCGAAGCCCTGCTGCGGGAGGCGCTCACGCCGGTCGAACCGCCGCTGCGCCTGACCCAGCAGCTCGAGTCGACCCTCACGGTGCTGGCCGAGGCGGCGCAGGACGAGCTCGAAGGCTGGGAGCGTGCCGCCATGCGCGATCCGCGCAACTGGGTGCGGCCGGTGGTCGCGGCCGGGATCACCGTCACGGCCGGAACAGCACTTGTCGCGCTGCGCGTACGCGGTCGCCAGCAGGCCCGTGGCAAGCAGGGCTCGACCCTGATCGAGTACGCGGAGCGCACGCTGCACGACATCGCCGAGGAAGCTCGGCGGGTCTTGCCGGACCGATAGCCCGTGCCGGTCTGTTACCGACACCCGAATCGCGAGACGGGAGTCTCGTGCTCCAACTGCGGGCGCCCGATCTGCCCCGATTGCATGACGCCGACGTCCGTGGGCATGCGCTGCCCCGAGTGCGCCGGCGAGCGCACGAAGGTGCGGCGGATGCAGGGCCGCGGCGCAACCGCGACCTTCGCCCGGCCCCAGGTCTGGAACGATCCCCGCAGCTGGTCGGTCACGAACGTCCTGATCGTGATCAACGTGGTCGTGTTCCTGTGGGAGGTCGCCGGTGGCCTCTCGCTCGGTGGTGGCGCTACGCGGGTGCCGTGGGTCTGGTACCACGGCGTGCTGGCCGGGGTGTTCCTGAGCCACGGCCAGCATCAGTACTGGCGGCTGCTGACCTCTGGCTTCCTGCACGCGAGCATCTTCCACGTCGGCCTCAATATGTTCTCGCTGTGGTTCGTCGGCCGCTCGCTCGAGCCCGCGATCGGCCGGGTGTACTTCGCGGCGATCTACTTCACGGCGCTGCTGGCAGGCTCGTTCGGCGCGCTCCTGTTCACCCCGGAGGCGGCGACACTCGGCGCATCGGGCGCGATCTTCGGCGTCTTCGGCGCGCTGATCATGGTCGCGCGTGCCCGCCGCATCCCGCTTTGGCAATCCGGCCTGCTGCCGATCCTGCTCCTCAACCTCGTCTACACGCTCACGATCGCCGATGTCTCGATCGGCGGCCACCTCTTCGGGGTGCTGTCCGGCTTCGCGACCGGCTGGCTGGTGACCGAATACGGCGAGAAGCGCGACAGCCGGGCCGTCGTGCTCGGCGGCTGCCTGCTGATCGCGGTGCTGTCCGTGGTCGGCTCGATCGCCGTGGCCGGCGGAACCGGCCTGCTGCCCAACGGCAGCACGATCTAGCGCCGTCAGTTGGCACTGGCCGGCGACACGCGCGCGTCGTTTCGCCAGGCCGCCAGCGCGCATTCGGTACTCGCCGGCATCGTCTGCGCGCTCGTTGGCTATACCGGCGCGTCAGCCGTCGTGCTGGCGGGGTTACGTGCCGTCGGCGCGTCGCCGGTGGAGGCGGCGTCGGGGCTGCTGGCGTTATGCGTGACCACGGGTGTCGGGACGATCTGGATGGCAAACCGCCACAGGATCCCGGTCCTATTGGCCTGGTCCACGCCGGGTGCGGCGCTGCTGGCCAGCACCGGTGTCGTGCATGGCGGCTGGCCGGCGGCGGTCGGAGCATTCCTGATCGCGGGCGCACTGATCGTGCTGACCGGGCTGTGGCCGCGGCTCGGGGCGCTGATCGCATCGATCCCGACCCCGATCGCGCAGGCGATGCTCGCCGGCATCCTGCTGGAGCTCTGCCTGACGCCGGTAAGGGGCTTCGTCGCGCACCCGTGGCAGGTCGGTCCGATCATTCTTGTCTGGCTGGCATTCCGGCGAATCGCTCCAAAGTGGGCTGCGCCGGCGGCGTTTGCGGCGTCGCTTGTCGTGATCGGGATCGTCGCCGCGGGCCAGGGCGGCGTGCACGGCAGCGCGCTCCCGCACGTCGCCTGGACGTCGCCGCACTTCACCACCGCGGCACTGCTCAGCCTGGCGCTCCCGCTCTACATCGTCACGATGGCCGGCCAGAACGTGCCGGGGACGGCGGTGCTCGCCAGCTACGGCTACCGGGTTCCGTGGAGCGAGACGATGGGCATCACGGGAACCGGCACTATCGCCGGCGCGTTTGCCGGCGGCCACGCCATCAACCTGGCCGCGATCAGCGCGGCGCTGGTCGCGGCTCCGTCCGCCGACCCAGACCCTGAGACTCGCTGGACCGCCGCCGTCTCGGCGGGCTGGCTCTTCCTGGTGCTGGCGATGCTGTCGGGCGCGCTCGCTGCGCTGACCAGCGCCGCCTCCCCGGAGGTCTTCGGTTCGGTGGCCGGGCTCGCGCTGCTCGGCACGCTCGCCTCGTCGCTGGCCGCAGCGCTCGGCGGCGAGCATGACCGCGAGGCCGCGGCGATCACATTCGTCGTCGCCGCGTCGGCGACAACCTTCCTCGGTGTCGGCTCGGCGTTCTGGGCGCTGTTCGCCGGGCTCGCGGTGCGGGCCGTGACCCGGCGGTAGCTGCCCGAGCATCAGAGGAGCTCGACGGTGATCGCCTCCGCCGCGAGCTCCTCGGGGATATCCACCAGCTCCGGATGGATGATGTGGGCCAGCAGCTCGAGGCCCTCGATGAGCCGGGGACCAGGGCGGGAGAAGTAGGAGGCGGCATCGACGGCGACCACCTCGCCGGCGCCGAGCGCAGCGAGCTGCTCGCGGTGCATCTCAGCCTCGCGATGGGCGATCTCGGCATCGAAGCCGCACGGCATGACGACCACGATGTCCGGCTCAGCCGCCGCAATCAGCTCCCAGCTCAGCTCCTCCGAGTTCTCTCCGGCGAAGCCGAGCACATCCTCGCCGCCCGCGTACTCGATCAGCTGCGGCGTCCAGTGGCCGGCCACGAAGGGCGGATCGAGCCACTCGAGCGCGACCACGCGCGGCCGACGCGCAGACCGCACGGCCAGACGGATACGGTCGACCCGCTCGGCGATCTCACGAATCAGACTCCACGGCCATGTCCTTCGTGTCTGTGGCCTGTGCGATCGTTCGGGCATCGCCGAGGACCTCTCCAACCGTGTGCGGATCGAGCGCGAGCACCATCGGCTGGCTGTCCAGCTCCTCGGCGATCTCCTGGACCTCGTCGACGGAGACAGCGCACACCTTGCAGAGCGCCTGCGTGACGATCAGGTCGGGCTGCAGCTCGTGCAGAAGCTCCGTGTCGAGCTCGTAGATCGACTCGCCCGCCAACGTGCGCTCCTTGACCGCGGCATCGATCTGCGCTGCGGTGAGACCCGGCGGCAGCTTGTCACGGGTGATTCGCGGCAGCTCCGTCGCGGCCGGCGGGTAGTCGCACTCATGAGTGACGGCGACTACATCGTCGCCGAGGCCGAGCGCGAAGAGCATCTCGGTCGCAGATGGGACGAGGCTTACGATGCGCATATGAGGTCAACGATATGACAACTCCGCCACTGCTCACCGGCGACGAGGTCGCCGCACGGCTGCTCGGGCTGCAATGGCAACTCGAGGGCGACACGATCGTGCGCGACCTGCGGTTCGACGATTTCGCGGCCGCGATCGCGTATGTCAACCGCGTCGCCGAGGTCGCCGAGAAATACAACCACCACCCCGATATGCTCATACACGGGTGGAACAAGGTGAAGCTCAGCCTCACCAACCATGCGGCCGGTGGGCTGACGGAGATCGACTTCGACATGGCCGCGCGCTTCGACGTGCTGATAGGCGCGTAGTCACTGGATGACGGACCCCGAGCGAAGTCCCAATTGTCAGCCTGGCGTTCTGCCGGACGTCGGCGTTCGTGAGGGACGGCCGCGATGACCGCGCTGCTGATCGTCCTCACGTTCGTGCTCGTGCTCCTGAACGCGTTCTTCGTGATCGCCGAGTACGCGCTGGTGCGCTCGCGTCGCGGCCCTCTGGAGGCGTGGGCGGAGGAGGGCTCGCGCGGGGCTCGCCTCGCGCTCGCGCACATGGATGAGATCGGCGACTACCTCTCCGCCTGCCAGGTTGGGATCACCATGGCGTCGATCGGTATCGGTGCTCTGGGTCAGCCAGTCATCGCGCACGCGCTTGAGCCGCTCTTCGGGGGCCACAGCAATGCCGTGGCCGTGGCCGATATCGGCGGTCATCACCTATGTACTGATCATCTTCTTCCAGAGCACGGTCGGTGAGATCGTGCCCAAGCTCTACACGATCCAGCACGCTGAGACGCTCGCGCGCCGCATCGCGCCGGTCATGCACACCTTCATCGTCGCCTTCCGGCCGTTGATCAGCGTGTTCAACGCCTCCTCGGAATGGATGCTTCGGCGCCTCGGCGTCGATCCCGACGCCGAGCCCGCGCACGGCACTCCAGAGGAGCTCAAGCGGCTGATAGCCGAGTCTCAGACCGGTGGACATCTCGACGTCGGCGAGGCGGAGATGCTGACGGGGGTGTTCCATCTCCACGAGCAGGAGGCACGGCAGGTGATGACGCCGATCCCGGCCGTCGTGACGGTGGACATTTCCGAGACGGTCGGGGACGCGCTGCGGCAGGCGGTTGCCACCGGCCACTCGCGGCTGGTTGTGATCGAGGAGGAGGACCAGGATCAGATCAAGGGCATCGTCCACGTCAACCAGCTGATCAAGGTGCTGATGGACAGCGGCGAGGACGCGAGCTTCGCCTCGCGCGTGAGGGAAGCCCCGATCGTCCCGGAAACCAAGCCGCTTGACGATCTGCTCGCGGACCTACAGCGCGAGCGGACAGAGCTGGGCATCGTGGTCGACGAGTACGGCCGCACCGCCGGCATTGTCACGATCGAGGACATCATCGAGGAGGTCGTCGGCGAGATCGCCGACGAGACCGACCCGGCCGGTGGCGCTGTACGGCGGCTGGCCAACGGCGACTGGTTCGTTCGCGGGCACGTCGCGGTCACTGATCTGGAGGACTACGGTCTCGATCTTCCGGTCGACACCGACGCGTACAACTCGGTCGGCGGTTTCGTCTTCGCGCAGCTTGGACGGTTGCCCAAACGCGGCGACACGATCCGGGCTAACGGCTATTCGATCAGGGTCGAGTCGGTGCGCCAGAACCGCATCGAGGCCGTCCGTATCCGCGAGCGGCGCGAGCCCGGGGAAGCCAGGCGCGAAGCTTAAGAAATCCGGAGCTTCGGCCCGTTCGGCCCGGCGCGGGCATGTCTCCGGAATTGCAGCCTTCGAGGCATTAGTTACAATTACGACATCGCAACACCGGTGGTTGGCCGTTCTGCGAACGGACGCGCCACAAGCATTTCCCGGTGGTTGAGAGGAGAGAGATGAAGCCGGCCCTAGGGCCGGCTTCAGCGTTTCTGGGGCGCCTGTGGGCGCCCGCACGCGCCTTGTTTCTGGACGCCTGTGGGCGCCGCACACCTTGCTTCTGGGGCGCCTGTCGGCGCCCACGTGCCTTAAAGGAAGCGGGCCCGCATTCCTGCGGGCCCGCTTCGCGCTTCTGGGGAGGAGGTGCTGCTATGAGGTACGTCGCGTGATCAAAGATGCTCCGAGCACCTGAATCTAGATTAAATTCATGTTAGGGATACATGTAGAAAAGGGGGTGGAAGGTTAGGCGTGTGACGAACGTCACAGGCTGGAGACCCGCCCATGGCCCGCTCGATCCCGCCATCACGCACCATCCGATCGGTGCTCATACGTCCGTCCAAACATTCGCAGCCGGACTCCACCCCAAGTCGGTACCGCACCGAAAAAGCATGTGACGGATATCCGGTCTGATATCCACCCCCCGGGCATAGGGGTGGCCAGCTAGCTTCGTCGGGGGTTGCGGGACATGATGTCCGCACCCCCGGCGCGCTGGCCGTCCCAGAGTGACTTCCCCTTGTTGCTCCGCCCACTCTCCTCATCGCAGGGCAGCTCGCGACTCCCCTCGCGAGCTGCCCCCGTTGCCGTCAGGCTCCCGAGCTGCGCAGTCCCGCCCGTCAGGAGGCGCTGGCCACCGGCGCCGGCTGCTCCAGCACGCCGGGCTCGGCGACCTCGGGCTTACGGCTATAGAACTCCGGCAGCGTGAACTTGAAGATCACACCGAGCACGATCCCGATGATGATCAGGCCGATCGCGATCACGTCCGGGAGTCCAAGGCCGAGGATGTCCTTGGAGTAGTTGTTGATCTGGTGGCCGTAGTAGCTCATCCCGATGATGAACACACCCACCAGCGACGAGGGCGCCGAGCAACGGTGCCAACCCGACGAAGAAGAAGTTCCTCGGGCTCTTGAACAACTCGCGCCGGAAGTACCAGGTGCAGGCGAAGCCGGTCAGCCCGTAGTACAGGCAGACCATGAAGCCGACGGCGTCGACCGAATCACCGAGCACGTTGTTGGGCGAGAGGATGTCGATCACGACGAACCAGATCAGCGAGACCGCGCCGAACGCGATCGTCGAGACGTCAGGCGTCTTGTGCTTGGGGTTCACGCGGCCAAAGATCTTCGGGATTCCGCCCCAGCGTGCCATCGACAGCGATGTCCGCGCGGTCGGCAGGATCGTGGTCTGGGTCGATGCCGACGCCGACGTCAGCACGGTGATGATCAGCAGCAGGCTGATCGGCTTGGGGAAGACCTTCGGTCCCAGGAAGGCGAAGATGTCGTTCGCGTTGTTTTGCAGCGCAGTGGTACCGGCGAATGCCTGCGCCGAGGTCGTGACCAGCAGATAGATCAGCACCAGCAGCACCGTGCTGAGCACGGCCGCCTTGCCGGGGCCGTGTGAGGCGTTCTCTGACTCCTCGTTGACCGAGACGCCGCTGTCCCACCCCCAGTAGATGAAGATGCCCACCAGCACCCCGGTGCCGAGCGTGCTGACGCTCGAGACGTCGAACGGGTTGAACCACGACGCCGTCGGCTCGATCGCGTGCACGGTCGCCTGAGCGCTGTAGACGTCGACGAGCGCGACGATCGCGAACACCGTCAGCGTGATCACCTCGATCGTCAGCAGGATCTGCTGCAGCCGCGCGGAGAGCTCGATCCCAATCCAGCAGATCCATGTCATCACCACGATCCACGCGACGCCGATCGCGAGCACCCCGATCGAGCTCGGGCTCGGGTTGGCGTACCAGAGATGGAAGGTGTAGAGGGCGGCGATCTGCGCGAGGCTCGCCATCACCAGCACGTCAGAGGTGATGATCCCCCAGCCGCCCATCCAGCCCGCCTGTGGGCCGAAGGCGCGCGTCGCCCAGGTGAAGGTGGTCCCGCAGTCTGGGTCGGCCTGGTTCAGGTACTTGTAGCCCATCGAGATGAACAACATCGGTACGAAGGCGATCAGGATGATCGCCGGCGACTGCAGGCCCATCCCGCTGACGAGCATCACGAAGCCGAGCGTCGCGGCCATGCTGTAGGCGGGCGCCGTCGAGGCGACCGCGATCACCACGTTCGAGACGTAACCGATCGCCCCAGTCTTGAGGCCCTTGTCAAACGGCTTCGACCCGTCACCCGTGACGGGTGCGGGCGGTGTCAGTGAGGCGCTCTCCATGCCGGTCCTTTCGATGCGGGGGAGGCGAGCTTTCTACCACGTCAATGGCTCGCGCGCCAGTCCTTCAGGACGGGCTCGCACCACTTTGTCCGTCCCCCGCGTCCGCTCCGGACCGGTCAGTCCGGCTCAGTGGCCGGCTTCTTCAGCGAACATCGTCGCGTCGGTGGCGTTGAGGCTGGCGAGCGGCGGAAGCCCCTCTTCCGGCATCGAGCCACGGACCTCGCCGTCAAAGGCGATGTCGTTCAGACGAATGATCTCGCGCTCACCGGCGATGCGTGCGGGGTGATCGACCGGCAGGGGCTTGATCAGTTCGCGGATGCGAGCGCGCAGCTGCATCGCGAAGTGGGGGGTGGATGCTCCCATGAGCGCATGTACGTCCTCGAGCGTGACCTCGTGGTCGTCGCTTAGCCGCTCTGGATTCTCTGCCTGGCTCATCGGTTCAGGAGGTTAGTCAGATGCTGGCCCGGACGCGTCGTCGGCGCTCGCCGCGGCTCCCTCGACCATCGCGGCTGTCTCCTCGAGCATGAACCGCTTGCGACCGTGCTCGATCGCCTCGCGCTCCGCCAGTCGGTGCTTGCGCCGCAGCTCGGCCTCACTCTGGCGGCGCTCCTCGGTGGGCGTCGCGGGCTCGATCGGCGGCACCGCGGTTGGCCTGCCCTCGTCATCGAGCGCCACGAAGGTCAGGTAGGCGGTGCTGGCATGGCGCACCTCACGAGTGCGCGGATCCTCGGCGTCGACCCGCACGCCGACCTCCATCGAAGTGCGCCAGGCCGCGTTGACGGTGGCAGTGAAGGTCACCAGCTGACCGATCTTGATCGGAACCAGGAACGACATGCGGTCCATGCTCGCCGTCACCGTCCGCCGCCGCGAATGGCGCACCGCGGCGATCCCCGCGGCCTCGTCCACGAGCTTCATGACCGTGCCGCCATGGATGTCGCCGCTCGAGTTCGCGTCCGCAATCCCCATCCAGTGTGCGAGCACGCTCGTCGACTCCGATGGTGCCTTGGCCTCCACGATCTGAACCTTATTAGAGCTTCTTAGAGGCCGCCCGTCCGGATGCCCGCTCGCGGCGATACGCTTGTCAGTAGTTCCGACCCCTTTCAAGGAGGATGCGATGCCGGGCCTGACCGGGCGCATGTCGACAGTCGTCAAAGCGAAGATCTCGAAGATTCTCGACAAGACCGAGGATCCGGCTGAGACGCTCGATTACAGCTACCAGAAGCAGCTCGAGCAGCTTCAGAACGTCAAGAAGGGCATCGCCGACGTCGTAACCGCCAAGAAGCGCATCCAGGCGCAGGAGTCGACCCTGCAGCAGAACGTCGTCAAGCTCGACACGCAGGCGCGCCAGGCCCTGGCCGCGGGACGCGAGGACCTCGCCCGCACGGCGCTTGAGCGTAAGAACGTGATCCAGAGTGAGCTCCAGTCGCTCGACGGCCAGGTCACCGAGCTCGAGGCGCAGCAGCAGCAGCTGACCACCTCGGAGCAGAACCTGCGAACGAAGATCGAGCAGTTCCGCACCAAGAAGGAGGTCATCAAGGCGCAGTACTCGGCCGCTGAGGCCCAGGTGCGGATCTCTGAGGCCGCTACCGGCGTGGGCGACTCGATGGCCGATGTCGGCCTCGCGATGCAGCGCGCGCAGGACAAGACCGAGCAGATGAAGGCGCGCGCCAGCGCCGTGCAGGAGCTCGAAGCCGCCGGCACCTTCGAGGATCTGACGACGCTCGGTTCCGGTGAGGACGACATCGACCGTCAGCTCCGCGAGCTCTCCTCAGGCAGCGCCGTCGACTCCGAGCTGGCCGCCATGAAGGCCGAGATCGGCTCCGGTTCGCGAGGCGAGTGGCGAGCTCTCGGCCGGTGCGGCCGGCGAGCTGGCAGCGCCCGCGGAGAAGGCACAGCCGGACACTCAGGCAGCGCCGGCCGCGCCCGAACCCGCTGCGCCGTCGTTTGACGAGTCCGCGACCAGCCCTGCGCCCGAGGCAGAACCCGGTTCCTGAAAGCACCGACCGCGCGCGGCGGCTCCTGAAAGCCACCGACCGCGCGCGGCCATTGACCGGCGCGTCTGAGCCGGTCAGCCCCAGTCGAAGCCGCGAACGGTCAGGGGGATGCTGAAGTCGCCGGCGAGACCCGACTCGAACCTGACCGCGGCCGCGCCGTGGTACCCGGGCGCGGCCGGAAGCGCGATGTCGCGGCACAGCCAACCGCCGTCGATCTCATCGTCCAGCACGTCGATCCCGTTGACGGCGACGTAGGACCCCTCTCCGCGCGCCTTGATCACCGCCTCCTTGCGCGCCCACAGTCGCAGCAGCTCCTCGGGGTCCGGGTTGGCCGCGAAGCGCTCGTACTCGTGAGTTGAGCAGATGCGTTTGGCGAACCACGGCTTCGACGCCGTCGGGTGCGGCCCCTGCACGTCGATCCCAACCGGCAGGCGGCGAGTCACCGCCAGCAGCGCCAGCCGCTCGGAGTGCGAGAGGTTGAACTGCAGTGGCTCGCCACGGAGCTGCGGCTTGCCGGCGTTGGTCCGCTCGAACTCGAGCATCGCCGGCGTCACCCCGAGATAGGACGCGAGCACCCGGCCCTCGGCGAGGTGGGCCAGTTCACGGCGTCGCTTCTTGTCTGGGTCGTCCAGCGGGACGACCCAGATGTGCAAATCGCGCTCGCCGAGCGGCGGATGCTCCATCACGCCGGGTGCTGCGAGCAGGCCCTCAACTGCCTTCGTCGTAACCGCCGTGCGACACGGGCGTCTGGTTGACCTTCCCCGCGGGCGTCAGGACCCACCAGAAGCCGCCGTTGAGTGCGACATTCTGGCCGGTCGCCTCGCGTGGCCGCGTGTCCAGGACGTACTTGTAGAGCGGCCACCCGTCGTAGGTGACGATGCGCCTGCCGTCGGCCGGGTTCCTGCCACTGCCGATGAGCGACTGCCTGGCACCGCCGATCGCCTTGGCGACTCCCTTCTTGGGGGCCACGTCCGGTAGCCAGACCTTCTGGCAGGCGGCATTGCAGGCGACCTTCGAGCGGTCATCCGGGGCGAACATGTAGAGCACCTGTCCGTGTCCGTTGACGAGCACGGTGCCGAGTTGCGGGACCTTCGCCGTTCCGATCTCCACCGCTGGGTTTGGCTGCAAACCGCTCTTTGCGCCGGCGACGCCGCCGACCATGGCGACAGCGACAACGGCCGCCACAAGTGCGAATCCGGACAACCTCGACCACCTGCGCATGCGACCAAGCTACCAACACTCGAGGCGCGCAATACTGGGCGAGATGGCCAGTACCGCTGAAGAGCGCCCCGCGCGCCGCGGGCGTCGCTCGCGCTCACGTGCGGATGACGGGCGCGCGCCGATCCCGCGCGACGCATGGACCCGGCTAGCCGCCTGCACCGCCGCCGCCGCGCTGTTGCAGCTCGACGGAACCGTGATCACGGTGGCGCTGCCGTCGGTTGCACGCGACCTGCACATCTCGAACTCGTCGACGGCGCTCGTGCTGAGCGCCTACTTTGCCGCCTACGCGCTGATGCTGTTCCCCGGGGGGCGGCTCGTCGACCGAATCGGCGCGCGCTGGGTCGCGCTCCTCGGCTTGGGCTTCTTCGCCGTTGGCGCGGCGCTCGGGGCGGTCGTGTCCAGCCTCACGCTTCTGTGTCTCACGCGCGTGCTCCAGGGCATCGGCGCGGGCCTCGTGAGCCCGGCGGCGCTTGCGGGTGCCGTCAGTGGCTTCCCACCCGAGCGGCGCGGCAGCGCGCTGGGATCTGGGGAGCGAGCGCGGGCATGGCGAACCTCGTCGGACCATTGCTCGGCGGCATTCTCACTGTCGCGTTTGGCTGGCGCGCCGCCTGGTGGGCGCTTGTGCCGCTGGCGCTGGCTGCCGCCTGGGCCGTCGCCGTCCACGTCCCCCGGCTCGTGCACGAGGTCGGCGAGGGCGGACGCGGCCGCGTCCTGAACGCGACCGTCGTCGCCGCCGCGCTGGTCGCGGGCCTGACGTTCGCCGTGATGATCGGAACCTTCTACCTGGCGGAGCAGTACCTGCAGAAGACGGTCCACTACTCGGCGCTCGGGGCGAGCGCGGTGCTCGTGGTCGTCGCACTGCTGGTGGGCGTCGCTGCACCGCTTGCCGGCATCCTCGTCGACCGCGCAGGTGAGCGCGTTACCGACCGTGCTCGGCTTCCTCGGCGCCGGCGTCGGCATGGCGATCCTCGCGATCCCGGCCGTCTCGCTGCACGGCATCGGCACCGCCTTTGTGCTGATCCCGATCGGCCTCGGCCTCGGCATGTTGTTCGTACCGGTCTCGCGCGCGGCGTTGAACTCGACTCCCGATGCCTCCCTTGGGCGGGTCTCGGCGATCCTCTCGGCAGCCCGGCTGGTCGGCGCCGCGATCGGAGCCGGTCTCGCGGGCGTCGCCCTGTCAGGTGGCCCCAGCACCTCAACGGTGCACGTGGCGCTCGCGGTCGCCGCTGCCAGCTGCCTGTTCCTGGGCCTACCGGCCGCGCGGCAGTTCGGTCGCGCCCGCGGCTACGCTTCTGCCGCAGCTGCCGTTCGCATGTCAACATCCGCCGCTCAATGCCTGTAGACGATCCCTACCCGCTGTCGCACGTCTATCCGATCGGCAGCCGCATCAATGACCGTGGCCACTTGGAGATCGGCGGGTGCGACGCGGTGGAGCTGGCGGCCGAGTACGGGACCCCGGCATTCATCGTCGCTGAGGATGATCTTCGCGCCCGCGCCCGTGCCTACGCAAGAGGTCTGTCC
This sequence comes from uncultured Actinomycetota bacterium, assembly GCA_963818135.1. Classification (GTDB taxonomy): domain Bacteria; phylum Actinomycetota; class Thermoleophilia; order Solirubrobacterales; family Solirubrobacteraceae; genus Palsa-465. The sequence continues at coordinate 196,428 of CAWFRF010000018.1, read as the reverse complement.
GCACGCAACCCTGACGGAGACGTGCTGTTCGCCTCCAAGGCGTTCCCGTGCACGGGGGTCTATCGGGTGCTGGCGGAAGAGGGGCTCGCCTGCGACGTCGCCTCGGGTGGCGAGCTGGCGCTGGCTCTGCGGGGCGGCTTCGATCCCGCGCGCATCTACCTGCATGGCAATGCCAAGTCCGTGGCTGAGCTCGAGTTCGCACTCGAGGCGGGGGTTGGCCACATCGTGCTCGACTCGCTGCACGATGTCGAACGACTGGAGCGGGTCGCTGCGGAGCGCGGCACGACGCAGGACGTTCTGATCCGTGTCACCCCTGATGTGTCTGGCGACACACATGCCGCGATCTCGACCGGCCAGGCGGATTCCAAGTTCGGCTTTGGCCTCGAGGACGCCCCGCGCGCGATCGATTACGTCGCCGGCTCGCCGCACCTGCGGCTCGTCGGCCTGCACTGCCACATCGGTTCGCAGCTGCTCGAGCTCGAGCCGTTCATGCGGGCGATTTCAGCGCTGTCGACGCTTGGCGATTTCGACGTCTACAACCTCGGCGGCGGGCTCGGCGTGGCCTACGTCGAGACCCAGGAGCCGCCGTCGATCGCGGACTATGTGGCGACGCTCGTGAACGTCGCGCACGCCACGTTGGGCGCGGGCAAGAGCCTGCTGATCGAGCCCGGTCGCTCGCTGGTCGCAAATTCCACCGTCACGCTGTATACGGTCCAGACCGTGAAGCGCAACGTCTCGACCTGGGTTGCGGTGGACGGGGGCATGTCGGACAACCTGCGGCCGATGCTCTACGGGTCCAGGTACGAGGCAGCGGTCGCGAACCGCATGCTCGCCACCGCCGCCGAAATCTGCCAGCTCGCCGGCAAGCACTGCGAGTCGGGCGACGTGATCGTGCGCGACACCCCGCTTGCGAGCCCGCGGCCGGGCGACGTCGTGGTGACACCCGCAACCGGGGCCTACGGCTATGCGATGGCGAACAACTACAACGGCGTGCCACGCCCGCCCGTGATCTTCTGCCGGAACGGCGACGCGCGTGTGGTCGTGCGCCGGGAGAGCTACGACGATCTGATGAGCCGCGATGTCTACTGACGCGCCGACGCCGGCCACGCCCAAGCTCCGAGCTTCCGGATCGGGGTGCTCGGGCGCGGCACCGTGGGGGCCGCATTCGCCGAGCTGGTCGTCGAGCATGCGGACCGGATCCAGCGCATAACTGGCCTGCGACCCGAGGTCTCAGGGGTGCTGTCGCGCTCCGGCGGTGACTTCAAGCAGATCCTCGACGACTCCGATCTGATCGTCGAGTTGATCGGAGGGATCGAGCCGGCGCGCGGCTACGTGCTGGAGGCGATGCGCGCCGGACGTCACGTTGTCACCGCCAACAAGCAGTTGCTCTCGCAGTACGGCGACGAACTGTTCACAGCTGCGGGGGAGTTCGGCGTGCAGCTGCGCTTCGAGGGCTCGGTCGCGGGCGTCGTGCCGGTGATCCGCGTGCTGCAGGAGTCGCTGGCGGGCGCCCGCATCGACCGCGTCCACGGCATCGTCAACGGCACCACGAACTTCATCCTCAGCGAGATGGCGCGCCTGCGGATCACCTTCGAGCAGGCGCTGACCGAGGCCCAGCGGCTCGGCTATGCCGAGGCCGACCCCAGCTGATGATGTCGACGGACGCGACGCCGCCGCGAAGATGGCGATCCTCGCGCGGCTGGCGTTCGGCGCGCCGGTGCATCTGGACCAGGTCCGTTACGACGGCATCCGCCAGATCACCCCCGACGACATGGAATACGCGCGCGAGCTCGGGCTCGGGCTCAAGCTGATCGGCACCGCCGAGCGCATCGGTGAGGCGCTGTCCGTGCGTGTGCACCCTGCCTTTCTCTATCCGGGCCATCCACTCGCGTCGGTGAACGGTCCCTTCAACGCGGTCACCGTCGAGTCGCCGGCGATCACCGAGATCACGATGTCCGGCCCTGGCGCCGGCGGCCCGCAGACGGCGACCGCCGTGCTCGGCGACGTGGTCAGCGCGATGATCCCGCCCGCCAGCCCGCCGGAGGAGATGGTGAGGCTGCCGATCGTCGCCGACATCGTCTCCGGCTTTTATCTGCACCTGGAGGTTGCGGACGAGCCTGGCGTGCTCGCGCTGGTGGCTCAGGTGCTCGCCGCCCACGGAGTCTCCGTCAAGTCGGTGGTGCAGAAGGGCATGAGCGAGCAGGCGCGGCTGGTGATGGTCACCCACCCGGTGCTCGAGTCGCACTTCTTCGCGGCGACCGACGAGATCTCCAAACTCGACGCGCTGCGCGCGCCCCCACGCTCGATCCGTGTGATCGAGGAGGAATTTTGTGAGGCTCGCCACTGATGCCCGGTCTGATCGAGCGCTACATGGACCGCCTGCCGTTTTCGGAAGGCGACCCGATCGTCACGTTGCAGGAGGGCTCGACGCCGCTGGTGCGCGCGCCGCGGCTGTCAGAGCGCGTTGGCGCTGACGTCTGGCTGAAGATCGAGGGCGCCAACCCGACCGGGAGCTTCAAGGACCGCGGGATGACCTGCGCCGTGTCAGCCGCCGTGCGCGAGGGCGCACAGGCCGTGATCTGCGCATCGACCGGCAACACCGCGGCGGCGCTTGCGGCCTACGCCGCGCGCGCCGGCATCCGCGGCGTGGTGATCGTGCCCGAGGGCAAGATCGCGATGGGCAAGCTGGCCCAGGCGCTGATGCACGGAGCCCAGGTGATCGCCATCCAGGGCAACTTCGACCGCGCTCTGCAGTTGGTGCGGGCCGTCGCCGAGCAGCATCCGATCGCGCTGGTCAACTCGATCAACGAGTTCCGCATCGAGGGGCAGAAGACCGCCGCCTTCGAGATCGGCGAGGCGCTGGCGGGGGAGCTCGACGCGCTCTGTATCCCCGTCGGCAACGCCGGCAACATCACCGCGTACTGGCGCGGGTTCAACGAGATCGGACTGCGGCCGCGGATGTATGGCTTCCAGGCGGCCGGCGCCGCCCCGCTGGTCCTCGGCAGGCCGATTGAGCAGCCGGAGACGATCGCGAGCGCGATCCGGATCGGCAACCCTGCGCGCTGGGAGCAGGCGATGGACGCCATGACGTCCTCCGGCGGGGCTGTCAATGCGGTCACCGACGAGCAGATCCTCGAGGCCTACGGCTTCCTCGCCCGTGAGGAGGGCGTCTTCTGCGAGCCCGCCTCGTCGGCATCGGTCGCGGGCCTGATCGTGCACGGCGCCGGCGGCGCCGAACGGATCGCGTGCGTGCTCACCGGTCACGGGCTGAAGGACCCCGACACCGCGCTCTCCGAGGTGGGCGGCGTGATCTCCTGCGAGCCCGAGCTGAGCGCCATCGAGCGCGCGATCCTGCGGTGAGCGGGGTGGGCGGACGGGGTGGGCGGGGTCCGTATCCAGGTACCGGGCTCGACCGCGAACCTCGGGCCCGGCTTTGACGTGCTCGCGGCCGCACTCGGCCTGCTGCTGACGGTCGAGGTGGAGGAGACCGGCGCGTTCCGGTTCCTGACCGACCTGCATCTGCGGCGCGATCGCGAGAACCTGATCGTGCGCGCGTTCGAGCGGCTGCTGCCCGCCGACCGCTTCGAGTTCCGCGTCAGCTCGACGATCCCGCTGAGCGGCGGCATGGGTTCCAGTGCCGCCGGCGTGGTCGCTGGGCTGCTCGCGGCAGACCACTTCTCGGGCGGCGGCGCCGCGGATGTGCTTGTCGCTCGCGACCGAGATCGAGGGCCATCCTGACAACGTCGCCGCGTCGCTGCTCGGCGGTCTCGTGATCTGCGACGGGCCAGAGGTGCGCCGGATCGAGATGCCGCCCGAGCTGGAGGGTGTACTGCTTATCCCGCACAGGCCGGTGCGGACGTCGGCCGCCCGCGAGGCGCTGCCGGAGGTGGTGCCGATGGCCGACGCCGTGCACAACCTCGCGCAGATCGCCAAGCTGACGGCGGGCCTGACCACGTCCGACTGGGGGCTGATCGCCGCCGGTCTCGGCGACCGCCTGCATCAGCCCTACCGCGCGCACCTCTACCCGCGCTCGGCGGAGGTCGTCGCCGCAGGCTGCGGATCACGGAGCGCTGGGAGCCACCATCTCCGGAGCCGGCCCGACGGTGCTGATCTGGTGCCTTCGAGACTACGCGAGGAGCCGAGCTCATGCAGTGGCTTGGCGAAGTCGCGGACGAGCTGGGCCGAGGTCAGAGTCGTCCAGTTCGAGCCGTCCGGCGCGACCGTCACGCCGCTCTGAGCGGCTAGGCGCCGGAGCTCCGTTCAGCCTCTTGCGCGCATCGTTCAGCCCGAGCCGCTTGAGCAGTTCGCTGGCGACGTCCAGGTAGTCGGAGGCCAGGTCGGGGCGGTAATCGATGATCGAGACAGCCCGCTCGGCCGACTCGGCGTAGGCGATCGACTGACGGATTGTCGTGTCGAGCAGCCTGTCGCCGAAGTGCTGGCGCAGCGAATCGAACGCCTCGCGCGAGTGCCTCGTGCGCATGTCGGCGATGTTCAGCACGATCGCCAGCAGCTGTAGGTCGGGGTTGAGGTTCTCGCGGGCCAGCTCGATCACCTCGAGCGCCTGCTCCACGCCCTGCAGGGCGAAGTACTGCGCCTCGGCTGAGAGCACGGCGTAGTCCGAGGCGACCAGCGCGTTGACCGTCAGCAGCCCGAGCGCCGGGGGGCAGTCGATCAGAATCAGGTCGTAGTCGCCCTTGATGTCGCGCAGCGCCTTCTTCAGCGTGAGCTCACGGCCCATCTTGCCGCCGAGCATCAGCTCGGCCTCGGCCAGCCCGAGGTTGGCCGGGATGATCCCGCCGTGGTCGGCATCGCGGATCTTGGCGGTGCCGGACAGGACCTCGCCGATCGTCGGTGTGGCGTCAGGATCGACGTCCAGATAGTCCGAGAGGTTGCCCTGCGGGTCGAGGTCGACAGCGAGCACCCTGAGCCCGACCCTGCGGAAGACGTCGGTCAACGTGCGGACGGTGGTCGTCTTGCCGGTGCCGCCCTTCTGCGAGAGAACTGTGATCGTGGTGGCCATGAGCTGCGCGACTATATGTTGGCTGAAAGTTCCAGACAATCTCGACACGGAGGGAGAAGCCATGGCTATCAATGAAGCGCGAGACCAGACTCGAAGGTTGGCCGATGGCGCCGAGGTGCCGCTGCTCGGCCTTGGCGTCTGGCAGGTGCCCGACGGTCCCGAGTGCGAGAACGCGGTGCGCTGGGCGCTCGAGGCCGGCTACCGGCTGATCGATACCGCGCAGGCATACGGCAACGAGGCCAGCGTCGGGCGCGCGCTGCGCGACAGTGGAGTCCCGCGTGAGGAGGTCTTCATCACGACCAAGTTCTTCCCAGGCCGCGACGATCCGGCCGCTGAGGTGGAGAACAGCCTGCGCCGCCTGCAGCTCGACCACGTCGACCTGTACCTCATCCACTGGCCGCAGGGCGGCCCCACCTGGGCCTGGGGCGGGATGCAGAAGGCGCACGAGCGGGGCCACGCCCGTTCGATCGGCGTCTCGAACTTCAGCATCGAGGAGATCGACCAGCTGCTCGCGGTCGCCGAGGTGCGCCCGGTGATGAACCAGGTCCAGTTCAGCGCCTTCGAGTATCGGCGTGAACTGCTCGCCGGCTGCCGCGAGCGCGGCCTCGAGGTGACGGCCTACAGCTCGCTCGGGACGGGCCACCATCTCGGCGACCCGACGGTCGGTGCGATCGCCGAGCGGCTGGGGCGCACGCCGGCGCAGGTCCTGCTTCGCTGGTGCATCGAGAAGGGGACCTTCGTCATCCCCAAGAGCACCCACCGCGAGCGCATCGAAGAGAACGCCCAGCTCTTCGACTTCGAGCTCGACGCTGCCGACATGGCCGACGCTCGATGCGCTCGACACCACGGGCGGCACGTGAGCAGGCTCGCGAAGGCAAGTGGTGGAACTGAACGATCCGCATATGCACATATGTGCATATGCGGACATACGACATGAACGGCGATAGGCAGAGCCTCCTGGCGGCGGCTGAGGCGATGGTCGCCGCCTGGGAGCAGCGCTTCGGCGCCTACGAGCCGCATCCCGCCACCGTGCCCGACCCGGAGCGCCTCTCGCAGGCCTGGGCGAGCTTTGAGGGGCGGATGGCCGACCACTACCCGTTCTTTCACCCGCGCTACGCCGGGCAGATGCTCAAGCCGCCGAATCGCGTGGCCGCCGCCGGTTACCTGGCCGCGATGCTGATCAACCCCAACAACCACGCGCTCGACGGCGGGCCTGGCACGAGCACACTCGAGGTGGAGGTCGTCGAGTCGCTGGCCGGCATGTTCGGTCTCCAAGCACCGTTTCTGGGACACCTGACCTCGAGCGGCACGATCGCCAACCTCGAGGCGCTGTGGGTGGCCCGGGAGCTGCACCCTGATCGCCGGATCCTCTACGGAGCGGGCGCCCATTACACGCACGGGCGCATGTGCGGAGTTCTCAGGGTGCCCGCGACCAGGGTCGCGGCCACCCCGGAGGGGCAGGATCGACCTCGACGCGGTGGAGGCAGAGTGCCGCCGTGGGGATGTCGGCACCGTCGTGCTGACGCTGGGCAGCACCGGGGTCGGAGCCATCGACCGTGTCGAGCAGGCGCTCGATTTGCGCGAGCGCTACGGCGTGCGCCTGCACGTCGACGGCGCCTACGGCGGCTTCTTCACGCTGCTCGCCGGCGCAGCCGAGCCGCTCGTCGACCCGGCGCCGTTCGCCGCCGTCGCCTCGTGCGACTCGATCGTCGTCGACCCGCACAAGCACGGGCTGCAGCCCTATGGCTGTGGCGCCGTGCTGTTCGCCGACCCGGCCGTGGGCCGGATCTACAAACACGAGTCGCCCTACACCTACTTCACCTCCGACGAGCTCCATCTCGGTGAGATCAGCCTCGAGTGCTCTCGCGCCGGGGCTGCCGCGGCGGCGCTCTGGCTGACGCTACAGGTCTTCCCGCTGAACTCGGAGGACGGGCCTCGGGGCGATCCTTGCCGGCGGCCGGCGCGCGGCCCGCAGATGGGCCGCGCTGCTGGCCGACTCGGAATCGTTGATGCTGCACCTCCCGCCGGAGCTCGACATCGTCACCTTCTTCGCGTCGGGCCGGACGCTCTCGCAGGTCGACACACGTGAGCGCCGCGATCCTGAGCGCCGGCATGAGTGACGCCGACGATCTCACCTTCCTGAGCGTGCTCGGCGTCGACAGCGGGACCTTCGCGGCCCTCCATCCGGAGCTTGAGCGCGACAGCGAAGCGGCCCGAGTCCTGCGCAGCGTGCTGATGAAGCCGGAGCACGAGCAGACCGTCGATGCGCTTCATGAACGCGTGCAGGCACTCGCCGCCCGCTGCTGACAGCTTCTGCGATCGAATGGGCCCGCGCCGCTACGGGCTGGGCGGGGCGGGGCAGACCAAATCACGCGCCGGCCGGTGCCACCGGGTGGCACCGGCGGATTCGCGGTAGCCGAATCAGGCGGGGTTTGGCTCCGCCGTGGGGGCGAGCGCCAGGTCCGCGGTAACAGCTGTGATGTCACAGAAGTGCAGGTGATGACGGCCGATCACGATCTCGTCACCGTCTGCCAGCGCGCTCCACTCCACGCGCTCACCGTTGACGAACACGCCGTTGAGGCTGCGATCGTCAACCACCCGAAGCCCGTCAGGCTGACGCACGATCAGCGCGTGACGCCGCGAAACGGTCGGATCATCGAAGCGGATGTCAGCCGCCAGACTACGTCCGATGCGTGTCCACTCGCGATCCAGCGTGAACGCGATCACGTTGCCGTCGCTGCCGCGGTACGCGAGGTACTGGCCCGGGATATCGATCCCCTCGCGAAGCTCAGTGATCCAGTCCGGATCGGTCGACTCGGGCTGCATGTTCTGCTCCGAAGCTAGCCCGACCTTAGCGGTCGGTTCTGTCGTCCAGGCCTCCATGGTCATCTCCTCTGGGCGGTGGACATGACGTGCCGGGGCTGGCACGTCCCTTGATGATAGTCCGCCGGTCAACGCGGTTCTAACGGGTTTAACACGGTTCTTCATCAGTTCTTCGCCGTACGGGGCGCAAGAGTTCCCCCCTCCGCTGCCCGATATGCAGGACTTCTTTCTTCCCACTCGAAAGTCGTTTCATGCAAAGCCAAATCGGCGACATGCCCGAGCTCGAACTTGCATTGCTGCGTCGCAGCCTGGGTGACATCGCCGGCACGGTCGAGCACTGTCACGGCTGCCAGCGCGCCCTCCTGATCGGTGAGCGTGTCTACGAATACGACAACGGCGAGCTCCGCTGCGCGCTCTGCCGCGACCGTGAACACAGCACGCCCTCGCAGTCGCGCACGGTCCACACCGCCGCCCACGGGCACTCGATCCGCGTCCTGGATCGCCGTCCCGCCAAACGCGCCGCCTAGAACGGCACAGGACGCTCCGTCGGAGTGGCGTCTCGCGCCGAGCGACGACGTGTCGCTCCCCGGCGTGCCGGCAACTGTCTGGGTGCAGGGAGAGCTCAAGGTTCCCTTAATACGTCCCAGATGTCAGATAGTTGGCACGCAACCTGTCGAAGGTCGCAAATCGACCGTCCGCCGCGATGTTTGCTGCGAAAGGCGCGTGATCTCGTGCACCTCGGAGCGGATCGGCCGTTGCCCGGACGGATTGTCACTTTGAGCAGGTCCTGCAGGGTCGCTGGCCGCGCTCGAAGCGGCCTCCGGCCCGAGGCCGGCGTGAGGTGGAGACGTTTGAGCGACCGGATATTTAGACTCCGGTGCCGCCGTGGATCCATTCACCGTCTCAGTCAACATCGCCGTCCCGCGTGAGCAGGTATACGAGTACCTGGCCGACATCGCCAACCACGCCGAGTTCACGGACCACTACCTGGTCCACTGGCGGCTCACGCGCGTCGATAGTTACGGGGAGGGTGCAGGGGCCCGCTTCCGCGTAAAGGCTCCGCTCAACCGCTTCGCCTGGGCGGACATGACGCTCGCCGACCTCCAGCCGCCGCGCCGGATCATGGAGCGCGGCCGGGGCGGAAAGTTCAACCGCATCAAGATGATCAGCACCTACGAGATCTCCGAGCCGCATCCCGGTGTCTCACGCGTCGACTACACGTATGAGACCGACGCCCACGTGCTCTCCGACGTAATCGCCGAGAACTTCGGAGGACGCTCCTGGGCGAAGCGCAAGGCGAACAAGTCGCTCAAGCGGCTGCGATCGATTCTCGAGGACAACCGTAAGCGTGGCAAGCGGCCGTCCGTCGCGGCGAGCTGAGCAAGCCCTCTATAGACTGCGAGCACGTGACAGCCCTCCTCAAAAAGCGCCCCCTCCGGCTTCCGCTTCTGCTCGCGGTCGGGGTGCTTGCGATCGGTGTGAGCGGCTGTGGTGTGGACAAGCGCCCGGCCGCGCCGACCGAGGTTTCGGCGACCGAGTTGGCCAATGGCGCAGAGCCGTACTTCTGGGCGGGACGCGTCACGTACCAGGTGCAGATCTCGCGGCAGCTGAATCCGTTCGACAACTACGACGTCCAGTACCTGGCCGGGGTGCGGGATGCGCAGCACATCGGCCCGCAGCAGCTTTGGTTCGGCGTCTTCATGTGGGCGAAGAACCAGTCGGGTCACTACGCCCAGACGGCTGACAAGTTCAGGATCGTGGACTCCGCCGGCGACGTTTATTACCCCACACCGCTGAACACGAACGTCAACCAGTTTGCGTGGACGTCCGAGGACCTGGCCCCGAATGACATCACAGCCGGTTGCCAACAGCATTGCGAGCAACAGCTCGCCCGGCGGCGGCCTGGTCCTCTTCAAGCTGAACAACAGCGTCTACTCGAACCGTCCGCTGACGCTTCAGATCTACGCTCCGGGCAGCACCAAGCCCTCCAACGTCTCGCTCGACCTCTAGGCCTGTCGGGCTTATCGCTCAGGCCACGCCGAGCGCGTCCTCGATCACCTGTCTGACCGCCGGCGCGGCAGTTTCGGCGCCGTAGCCCTGGTCGGGGAACAGCGCACAGACGACGACCTTGGGGTTGCCGGCCGGTGCGTAGGCCACGAACCACGAGTCCGTGAACTTGGTCGCGTTCTGCTTACCGGCGGTGTCGCGCAGTTCGGCCGTGCCGGTCTTGCCGGCGACCGTGACCCCTGAGATCTGGGCCGAGGTGCCGGTTCCGTAGGAGACCACCGCCTCCATCATCCGCTGCACTTCGCCGGCGATCTTCGGTGTGGTCACGTGTACGAAGCGCGGCCTCGCTCGGTACAGCAGCGTCGGCAGCGGACGCCGTCCGCGGTTCGCGATCGTCGCGGCCACGTCGGCCATTCCCATTGTGCTGGTCTGGACGAGGCCCTGCCCGATCGCCGAGGCGCCGACCGACAGCGGCCCGCCGATCGTGTCGGCCATCGGGATCGTGCTCCTCAGTGCACCGGCGATGCCGGTGGGCCGGTCGAAGCCGAAGCGTTTGGCCATCGCCACCAGCTTGTCGGCGCCGATCCGAGCGCCGAGCGGAGCGAATGTCGTGTCACACGAGTTTGCGAACGCATTCGTCAGCGTGCCGCCACACACCTCACCCGCCGCGTTCTGCATCTTGAAGCCGTCCAGGACGACGCTGGACTCATACGGATACGTGGTCGACGGGGTGGCAATGCCGGCGGCCAGCGCCGCGGTCGCGGTCACGATCTTGAAGGTCGAACCGGGCGGCTGGACGTCGCCCCAGGCGATCCCGGCCGCCGCCTCGATCGCGCCGGTGCGGGGGTCCATCACGGTGATCCCGCCGTACCTGCCGTCGAGCGCCGCCAGCGCGTCCTCCTCGAGCGCCGGATCGATGGTCGTGCGGACGGTCGCGCCGTGCCCGGGCGTTGCTCGTGCGAGCACGTGCGTTCCGGCGAGCAGCTCACCGCCGAGCCTTCCCGCGAGCCGGCGCTGGAAGACCTCCTCGAGCCCGTCGACCCCGACCCGGGCGGTCGGCGGGTAACCCTGCTGCGCGTACATCGTGGCCTGGGCTGCCGGGATCGCGCCGATCGTGCCGGCGATCGCGTCCGCCACCTCCGGGATCGGCGTGTCCAACGACCTGCCCTCAGCGAGCGGCTGCCCGTTGGCGGCCAGCAGGGTTCCGCGGCGCCCGATGTCGGTCTTCCGGGAGAGCAGCTGACCGAGGCTCAGGCCCGGAAACAGAAGCGAGGTGTTGAACACGACTCGGGTGTCGCCGCCACTTCCGCTCAGCGGTATCTCGAGCACCTCTCGCAGCCGGCCGAACACGTGCGTGTGCACCACAAAGCTGATCCGCGCCAGCTGGTCCCGGATCGACAGAAGCGCCAACGGGCGCAGCGACGACACCGTCGCCGTCTGCAGGGTGTCGCTCAACTCGGCTGTGAACTCGGCCCGGCCGACGCGCCGTTGGGAATGGGGGGTCAGCACCGCCCACATCGCTCGGTAGTCACGGTGCTGCCAGTCGGTCGCGTACCCGCGCACGATCGCGCGCTCGTCGCGCCCCGGCGCGCCCGCCAGATAGATGCCCGCGCCGACGACGGCCGCGCCGAACAGGACCACCGGCAGGGCATGCGTCGCCAACCGCCTGCGCCGCGAAGGTCGCTTCGCTGAGTGCCCCTGGCCCGCTATGCAGGCAACGGTAGAGAAAATCCACCGACGCCCACGACCCCGACGTTGTGCAACCCCCCAAGCGGGCAATGCTTTCTGCACCGCCTGAGGGTCTTTCCCGTTGATCCTGGAACGCCCCAGTCGAGCGCCTCTTCCGGGATAGACCCTAAGCTCACGGCCAAAATGACGCTCGTCGACCTCGTGATCATCGTGCTGGTCCTGCTGATGGCGCTACCAGGCTTTGCTCGCGGCTTTCTCGTGGGTGCGGCCGCGCTTGCCGGATTCATCGGCGGCGCATATCATCGGCTCGCGGATCGCGCCGCTGCTGCTGTCCGGCGGCTCGCACTCACCCTATGCAGCACTCGTCAGCCTCGGCGGCGCGGTGCTCCTCGGTGGCCTCGTCGGCGCGCTCTTCGAGGGAGTGGCGCGCAGAGCGCGACGCTTCATGTGGGTGCCGGGGCTACGTCTGGTCGACGGCATGCTCGGGGCGATTCTGACGGCCTGCATCGGACTGGGCCTGGCATGGATCGCGGGCGCCGCCCTACTGCAGGCCAGCAACCAGTTCAGCCTCCCGTCGAGCTTCCGCCGGAGCCTCACGCGCTCCGTGATCCTGCGCGACCTCAACAGCGCGCTGCCACCATCGGGTTCGATCCTGAATGCGCTCGGCCGCATCGACCCGCTGCCGGGCATCAGCGGCCATGTCGCCAACGTCCCTGCGCCCAGCGGGGGGATCCTCCGGGCCCGGGGAGTGACCGCGGCGCGGGGCTCGGTCGTGCGGATCCTCGGAACCGCCTGCAACCTTGGCATCGAGGGCAGCGGCTGGGTCGCAGGCAACGGTCTCGTCGTCACCAACGCCCACGTCGTCGCCGGAGAGCGTTTCACGACCGTGCAGCTTCGCGGTGCAGGACGGCAGTTGCCCGGCGAGCGTGGTCGTCTTCGATCCGCACAACGACGTCGCGATCCTGCGCGTCCCGGGTCTGAGCGCTCGAGCCCTGCGGCTGGCAAGCGCGCCAGCCGTAGGAGAGGCAGCCGCGATCCTCGGCTTCCCGCTCAACCATGGCCTCAAGGCTCGGCCGGCGCGTCTCGGCGCGACGCAGACGACCGCCACCACCAACGCGTACGGAAATCCGGCCGTGCGCCTGATCAGCTCGCTGCGCGGACGCGTGCAGCCCGGCAACTCAGGCGGGCCGCTGGTCGACTCGGCCGGTAAGGTGATCGGCACGGTTTTTGCCGAGATCACCAACGCGCCCTCGAATGAGCCGAGCGGTCTGGCGGTTCCCAACAGCATCGTCAGTCAGGCTCTACAAACTGCTCGAGCCGCGGTCCACCCCGTCAGCACCGAAGGTTGCGCGGAATAGCGGCTCCCCCTCCCAGACCGCTACGCTCCTGACCCCATGAGCAAGACCCTGGTGATCGCCGAGAAGCCCTCCGTCGGGCGTGACCTCAGCAAGGTGCTGCCCGGACCCTTCACCAAGGGCGAGGGAGTCCTGGAGGGACCGGACCACATCATCACCTGGGCCGTCGGGCATCTCGTGCAGCTCGCAGATCCTGACGAGTACGACCCGAAGTACGCCAAGTGGCGGATGCCGGACCTGCCGATCCTGCCCAAGAAGTTCAAGCTGGTCGTTCGCGACGAGCGCTCGAAGAAGCAGATGACGGTCGTCAAGCGCGAGCTCGATCGCGACGACGTCGACCTGGTCGTCAACGCCTGCGACGCCGGGCGCGAGGGCGAGCTGATCTTCGCCTACCTCTACGAGAAGGCCGGTAGCAAGCTGCCGGTCCAGCGACTGTGGCTGAACTCGATGACCAACTCCGCGATCAAGGAAGCGTTCGCGTCGCTGCATCCGTCCTCGGAGTTCCACACGCTCGAGGAGGCGGCGCGCTCGCGCTCGGAGGCCGACTGGATCGTCGGCATGAACGCCACCCGCGCCGCCACGATCCGGCTGCGGAGCTCGTTCGACGGGGCCGTCAGCCTCGGTCGCGTGCAGACGCCGACGCTGGCGATCCTCGCGCGCCGCGAGCAGGAGATCCGCGATTTCGTACCCGAGCCCTATTGGGTCGTCGACGCGCGCTTCCTGGCGTTGCCGGAGGAGCCGCGGCGGGCCTACGACGGGCGTTTCCACGCTGGAGCCAACCCTCGGATCGCCAGCGAGCAAGAGGCCGCGGAGATCGTCGCCGCCTGCGAGGGCAATACCGGAACGATCACGAAGGTCGAGAAGCGCGAGAGCAGGGATCGCGCGCCGCTGCTCTACGACCTGACGTCACTTCAGCGCGACGCCTCGAGCCGCTTCGGCTTCACCGCGCGGCGCACGCTGGGGGCCGCGCAGCGCCTCTATGAGGAGCACAAGGCGCTCACGTATCCGCGCACGAACTCGCGCTACATCACCAGCGACATGATCCCGGACATCAAGCCGATCGCCTCAGCTCGTCGGCGGTCAGCGGGAGTATGCGACGGCCGCCAAGTACGTGACCAGCCTCGATGTGCTGCCGCTCGGGCGCGTCGTCAACAACGAGAAGGTCACCGACCACCACGCGATCATCCCTACGCTGGCCGAGCGCCATCCCGTCGACAAGATGGACGATGACGATCGCCGCATCTACGACCTCGTCGTGCGCCGCTTCCTCGCGGTCTTCCACCCTGAGGCGGTGTTCGAGAACACCCGCGTCGAGACCACCGTTGCCGAGAAGCACGTGTTCCGCACGCGCGGCAAGCTGCTGCTCGTTCCCGGCTGGCGCGGTGTCTACGGCGAGGGCGTCAGCGACGCAGGCGCAGGCCAACGCGGACGACGACGACGAGGGCGCCGACCAGCAGCTGCCCAAGCTCGAGCAGGGCGAGCAGGCGAAGGTCCATCGGGTCGCCTCCACCGCCAAGGAGACCAAGCCACCGCGGCGCTACTCGGACGGCTCGCTGCTCGACGCGATGGAGACCGCCGGCAAGCTCGTCGACGACGAGGAGCTGCGCGAGGCGATGAAGGACTCCGGGATCGGCACACCGGCCACGCGCGCCGCGATCATCGAGCGCCTGCTGCAGGTCGGCTACATCGAGCGCGACGGCCGTGCGCTTGTGGTCACCGAGAAGGGCATGAACGTGATCCGCCTGCTCGGCGACCACGCGCTCACGTCTCCGTGTCTGACCGGCGAGTGGGAGCACCGGCTGTCGAACATCGAGACCGGCCAGGACACGCGCAAGGCGTTCATGGCCGACATCGCCAAGTTCGCCGAGGAGACCGTCCACCAGCTCGACACGACGCTCAAGGACGTGCGCATCCCGCGCGCCAACCTCGGGCCCTGCCCGGTCTGCCGCCAGGACATCGTCGAGAATCGCAAGGGCTACTCGTGCTGGTCGCGCGAGGATCCGGGCTGCGGCTTCGTGATCTGGAAGGCCAAGGCCGGCAAGAACCTGACCACTCAGGTCGCCAAGGAGCTGATCAAGACGGGCCGCACCGAGCGGCCCGGTCACGGGCTTCAAGAGCCGTGCCGGCAAGAGCTTCCGTTCGCGCCTGGCCCTGATGCAGACCGAGGAGGGGCGCTGGCGAGTCGAGTTCGACGAGCCGTGGGCCAAGGAGGGCGCCAAGCCGCCCGAGGCGGACGAGGTTCCGCCGGGCGAGACGCCGGGCACCGCGCTGGCCGAAGAGGCCGGCAACGAGTCCGCCGCCGCGGCCTGATCTCCGTCCTCGCGGCCTGATCTCAGCGAGATAGTCTCGCCTGAGATCTTCTCATGACCCACCTATCTGGTGCTACGATCGGTCAGGTGAGCACAGGGCTGCACGCCGATCCGATAGTCCCCCCGAGGGTTTGGCGTCGAACGTCTGCTGGCTGCTGTCCCGAGCCAACTGGCTCCAGAAGGCTGAGATCGAGGCTGCGCTCATGAGCACCGGGCTGACCACGCGCCAGCATCAAGTGCTCGACCGCGGCGCTCGATTCCGACCACACGCAGACGCAGCTGGCAAACATCCTCGGACTCGACAAGACCACGATGATGGTCACGCTCGACGAGCTCGAACGTGAGGGGCTGGCGGAGCGCCGGTCCTCTGCCGAGTGATCGGCGCGCACGGCTCGTCGCGGTCACCGCAGAGGGGCGCAAGCTCCTGCGCAAGGCCGACAGAGCCTTCGTCGAGGCCAACGAGCGCGTGCTCTCGCGGCTGCCGGAGACCGAGCGCTCGGTCTTTCTGCAGGCGCTCGAGCGGCTCGCCTGCCCGGGCTGCGTCGAGTCGCGCGAGGCTGCCGGCGACGGCACCTCGCTGATCGTCGCCTAAGCAGCGCCGGCGCGAACCGGCTGCCGCGAGCGGCTCCCCGGCGCCTCGGCCGATCCCGCCGTCTGACGCGCAGTCCGGATCCTGAGGTCCACCACTGTCCGCGGTCAGCTCCTGTCCTAGATAGTCTCAGCTCAGGATCATCCCGATCCGGACGATCTGTTACGGTACGTTCTCACACGGGAACAAAGGAGCGACAAAGCGAATGTCCACAGTGAGTAGAACCCCAACCGAGCAGACCAGTGACCGGCGCCGCTGGATCGCGCTTGGTCGTGCTCTGCCTCGGTTTCCTGATGATCATCCTCGACCAGACGATCGTGAACGTGGCCCTGCCGTCGATCCAGCGCGATCTGCACTTCTCGCAGTCCGGCCTGGCGTGGGTGATAAACGCCTACCTGATCGCGTTCGGTGGGCTACTGCTGCTGGTCGGGCGACTCGGCGACCTCGTCGGGCGCAGGCGCATCTTCCTCGCGGGGCTGGTGCTGTTCACGCTCGCGTCGCTTGTCTGCGGCGTCTCGGACAGCCAGACGATGCTGGTCGGAGCGCGCTTCGTCCAGGGAATCGGCGGTGCGATGACCTCGGCCGTGATCCTCGGGATGATCGTGACGATGTTCCCGAGCGCCGCTGGAGCGGGCGCGGGCGATCGGGGTCTACGCGTTCGTCGCCTCGGCCGGTGGCGCGCTCGGGCTGCTGGCCGGCGGCGTGCTGACCCAGGCACTCAACTGGCACTGGATCTTCTTCGTCAACCTGCCGATCGGGATCGTCACCCTGCTGCTGTCGCTGCGGCTATTGCCGAACGACAAGGGCCTCGGCTTCGGCGCCGGCGCCGACGTAACCGGCGCGCTGCTCCTGGTCGGCTTCGCTGATGCTCGTCGTCTACGCGATCGTCGAGGCGGCCAACGACGGCTGGGGCTCCGCGCACACACTCGGGCTTCGGCGGCGCCGGGGTGGCGCTGCTGCTCGGCTTCCTGGCGCGGCAGGCAACGGCGGCCAACCCGCTGATGCCGCTGCGGGTGTTCCGCTCGCGCGACGTCTCGGCCGCCAACCTGATCCAGATGTGCCTGGTGGCGGGGATTTTCGGGGTGTTCTTCCTGGGTGCGCTGTACCTCGAGCATGTGCTCGGCTACGACCCGATCCAGATCGGCCTGGCCTTCCTGCCGCTGGCGCTCGGAATCGCGGTGATGTCGTTGGGCGTCTCCGCACGGCTGATCGAGCGCATCGGCGCCCGGCGGGCGCTCGTGCCGAGCATGGCGCTGGTCGCGCATCGGGATGGTGCTTTTCCGGATCCCGGGCACGCATGCGACGTACCTGGCACAGCTGCTTCCCGCAACGCTGGCGATCGGCCTTGGCGGCGGGCTCGCGTTCCCCTCGCTGATGACGCTCGCGATGTCGACGGCGACGCCGGAGGACTCGGGCCTCGTGTCCGGCCTGGTCAACACCAGCCAGCAGGTGGGCGGGGCACTCGGGCTCTCGGTGCTGGCGACATTCGCCAGCACGCGCTCCGGCTCACTGCGAGCGGCCGGCTTGTCCGCCGCGCAGTCGCTCACCGACGGGTATCACCTGGCATTCCTGATCGGGACGATCGCCGTGGCGACCGGTCTGGTGCTGTCGTTGTGGCTGGCGTTCTCGCCGCACGCGCAGGTCGGAACGATTCAGGAGATCATCGAGGACGGTGAGGCGGCGGAGCCACAGCGGCTTCAGCCGGCGACGGAGCTCGAGGCCGCCTGAGGAGAAACTGCGCTGGACCTGCCGCCCCAGTCGAGCGGCAGGTCCAGCGTGAACGCGGCTCCGCCCGCTCGTGACTCGGTGACCCTGACCGTGCCGTGGTGCGCCTCGGCGATCGCCTCGACGATCGCGAGCCCCAGCCCGGCGCCGCCCTCGGCCCGCGTCCTGGCCTTGTCGGTGCGGTAGAAGCGTTCGAACACCCGCCTGCGGAGCTCTGGCGGGATTCCCGGGCCGTCGTCGCTGACCGAGATGCGCACCGTTCCCGGGTCCGGCCGAGTCAGATCGACCCGCACGAGCCCGTCCGGCGCCTGCGTCTGTGCGATCGCGTTGCGCGCGAGGTTGCGAAGGGCCTGCGCCAGCCGGTCAGGGTCGGCCTGCACCATGACCGGCTCGAGCTGACCGATCTCGAAGTCACGCTCGGCGATCAGGCTGAGGCCGTCCCAGAGCTCGGTGATCAGTTCGTCGAGCCTGCACTGGGGCCGGGCGCAGGAAGTCGTCGCGATCGGATTGAGCGAGCAGCAGCAGGTCATCCACGAGCCGCGCGAGGCGTGCGATCTCAGCCTCCATCAGACGCTGGACGCGCTCGAGCTCCTCGGCGGAGAGCGACCCGTCCTCCCGATCCCCGCCTGTCAGTACGTCGAGCTGGCCGCGCAGGACCGTGAGCGGTGTGCGCAGCTCGTGGGATGCGTCGGCAACGAACTCGCGCTGCGCGGCGAAGGCCGTCGCCAGGCGGTCGAGCATGTGGTTGAGCGCCTCGGCGAGCACCTGGAGCTCCTCGCTGGCGCCGGTCGCGAGATGGACGCGCGGGGTAAGGTCGCCGGCGTGGATGCGGGCGGCGATCTCCGCCGATCTGCGGATCGGGGCGGTCACCCGAGTGCCGATCAGGTAGGCGGCGAGCAGCGCCAATATGAGGCCGATGGCACCCGCCAGCTCGAAGGAGTGCCTGACCACCTCCTGGGCGTGGCCGACGCTATCCAGCGGCTCGCCCGCGCCGGCGTAAGCGGTGACACCGTTGACCTTGAAGCGGACCTCGTAGAGCTGTAGGTCCCCGGTGTCAGGCGCCGGCAGGACGTTGTAACCGGAGCGCGGCTCGGCCAGGCGCCTGCCCTCGACGTTCTCCTGCGCCTGCTCGGCCTCGCTCTCGCCCGTCTCGGGCCGCTTGGCGCCGAAGAGCTCGAGATGGTTGCTGGCCGTACCGACGCCGGGGATGATCGCGTACAGCACCACCGCGGAGCTTGTGTACGGCTGTGATCGCGCGTACTGGCGTGCGCTCGCCAGGACCGCCTGGGGTGATGCATGCCGGCGCACGAGGATCGCGTCCTTCAGCTGGATCGCGCTGCCACGGACCGAGCGTTTGATCTGTTCCCGAAGCTGTGACCCGGTCGAGTGGTAGACGAACGCGAACGTCACGGCGAGCACCGCCAACACGACCACGGCGACGCCGACCATCAGTCGTGCGCGCAGGCTGTTCGGTAGCGAGCGCAGTCTCAGCGGGCGTCCTCGTCAAACCGGTAGCCGACCGACCTCACGGTCGTGATCGGCGCCGGCTGGCCGGGGGTGCGCAGCTTCCGCCGCAGGTACCCGATGTAGACCTCGAGGACGTTCGTGCCGGGATCGTGGTTGTAGCCCCAGACGGCACGCAGGATCTCTCCGCGCGAGAGCACGTGGGGGCGGTTCTGCGCCAGATACAGAAGCAGCTCGAACTCGGTTGTCGAGAGCCGCACCGGCTTGTCGTCCACCAGCACCTGACGTGAGACGAGATCGATGCGCAGGGTCTCGGTGCGGATCGTCGTTGTACCGCGAGAGGCCGTGCGCAGCTGGGCACGGATGCGAGCCGCCAGCTCTCCCACCGAGAACGGCTTGACCAGGTAATCGACGGCGCCGCCATCGAGCCCAGCGATTCGGTCCTCGACCTCGCCGCGGGCGGTCAGCACGATGACCGGCAACTCAGGCCGCTGTGCGTGAACGCGGCGCAGAAGCTCCATGCCGCTCAGCCGCGGCAGCATCAGATCGAGCACCACAAGCTCGACGTCGGGTTCCAGCGCGTGTTCGAGCCCGGTCTCACCGTCGCTTGCGGAAATCACCTCGAATCCTTGGCGTCGTAGGCCCCGCTCGACGAAGTCGACGATCCCCGGCTCGTCCTCAACTACCAGGATCATGGCTGGGATCATAAGGTTCGGGCTGGAAGCTCGATTCCCCTGCGGCGCGATTACGAGACTTTTCTAACAGCCCTGTCAGGGCGCCTTTAGTCAGTCTTACAAGACTCGCAGCATGGCTTTGACTGACTACCTGGCGCCTCCGCGAGCGCGCATCGTGCGCCGTGGGCGCTTTGGACGGCTGTTAGGCGGTGGCACCGATGGCAATGAGCAGCTCACGGCTGTCGCCGGTGTGATCCTGCTCGTGCTGTTCGCGGTGCTCGGCATATCGATCATCCGCATCGGCCAGCTGCTGTGGCTACATCTGTTCCTTGGCGTTTTGCTGGTTGGCCCTGTAGCGCTGAAATTGGCGAGCACCGGCTACCGCTTCACCCGCTACTACGCCGCCAACCCCGCCTACAGGCGCAAGGGCCCGCCGCACCTGGTGATGCGGATGCTGGGCCCGCTCGTGATCCTCTCGACGCTGGCTGTCTTCCTGACCGGCCTGCTGCTCCTGATCGACGGACCGGCAGCGCCGAGCATCCTGCGCCTGCTGCACAAGCTGACCTTCTTCGCCTGGCTGGCGGTGGTCGGCGTGCACGTGCTCGGCCACCTTGCGGAGCTGCCGTCAGCGCTCCGGGCGGTCAGTCGCGCCGAGCGCCGCACCTACAACCTGCCGGGCTCACGCGGGCGTGGCCTCGCGGTACTCGCTGCGTTGCTGGGCGGTCTCGTACTCGCGCTCCTGTTCCTGCCCGACATCCACACCTGGACCGCGGGCGGATTCCACGACCCCCGTCACATTCACTTTCAATAGAGCTGGGGAGAGCACACGATGATGCGAACGCGCGCGCAGATCAGCCGTGACGCTGCTCTGAGGCGGCTCACGCGCGTCAACCGCTCGCTTGCCGTTGCCGCGGTGCTCGGCGCGGCGGTGATCACAGATGTCGTCGCCAATGCGACCTCAGGTCACGCACGCACGATCACCCGAACGCTTGAGACCAGCGGCAGAGGGCAGTCGGAGCTGCTCACCTCTCCGCAGAGCAGCCCAACACGGAAGCGGTCCTCCAGCCGGCATCAAGCGGTCGCTCACCACGACACCGCATCCCGGACAGTCAGCACACCGCCGGCTGCGATCAGCGCCACTTCGAGCCAATCGAGCAGCTCGAACTCGAGCAGCACGTCCGCGAGCTCGGTGCAACCGACAGTGCAGCCGACGGTGGTGGCGGTCTCTGGGGGCAGTTGAGCCGATGCCGCTCGCTGCGATCGGCTCCTCGTCAACGGCGTATTGGTACCTGACCCGCGCCACCGGCGTGGTGTCGCTGCTGCTGCTGACGCTCGTGGTGGCGCTCGGCGTTGCCGACGTCGCGCGGTTCTCGTCCCCTTACTGGCCGCGGTTCCTGACCGACGGGGTTCATCGTCGCGCGTCCTTGCTCGCGCTGGTGTTCCTATCGCTCCACATCGTGACTTCGGTGCTCGATTCCTACGCGCCGATCAGCCTGGTCGACGCGATCATCCCCTTTCACAGTGCCTACAGGCCGTTCTGGCTGGGCCTCGGCGCGGCTGCGTTCGACCTGTTGCTGGCGGTGGTCATCACCAGCCTGTTGCGCACGCGTGTCGGCGCGCGGAATTGGCGAGCTGTGCACTGGCTTGCCTACGCGTGCTGGCCGTTGGCGATCTTCCATGGACTTGGCAGCGGAAGTGACGTGCGCCAGACTTGGATGCTGCTGCTCGATGCGATCTGTGTTGTCGTCGTGATCTCCGCTGTCTGGGTGCGCGTGCGCACCGCGGAGTACGTGACGGCCTCAGGCAGAGCGCTGGCCGTCGGTCTACCGGCCGTGTTCCTGCTCGTGCTTGCGGTCTGGCTTCCGGGCGGGCCACTGGCGCCTGGCTGGGCGCGCCGTTCCGGCACGCCCGTGAAGCTGATTGCGGGAGCGCGGACGACGCCGGCCACGAGCGGGACCGCAAGCCGGTGAGCCTTGCCGCCGAACAGTTCCCGCGGCTGCTCGCCGGAATGCCGTCGGGCGGCGCTCTGGGTCTGAGGGCACACGAGGCGTTGCACGGCTCGCTAACGCTGCCGACCCGCCAGCGGTCGCGCTCTGACCATCCGCTGATCGTCGAGCTCGAGCGGGCGGGTCTGCGCGGCTACGGCGGCGCGGGCTTCCCGACCGCGACGAAGCTGCACGCGGTCGCCGCCCAGGGCTCCAAACCCACCGTTCTGGTCAACGGCAGCGAGGGCGAGCCGCTCAGCAGCAAGGACGTGTTGTTGATGAGCCGAATGCCCCATCTGGTGATCGACGGGGCGCTCGTTGCCGCGTCGGTGCTGGCGAGCGATCATGTCGTCTTTGCCCTCGATGAGCACGCGCGCGGCGCTGCGCGGGCTGTCCAGCAGGCGCTCGCCGAGCGCACGGAGCTGCGGCTCCGAGGCGCGCCGTCGGTGTCGGTGACACCGGTTCCCGGTGGCTACCTGCCGGGCCAGGAGACTGCGCTCGTAAACGCGCTTGAAAGCGGTCGGCCGCTGCCCACGGTGACCCCGCCCTATCCGTTCCAGCGCGGCCTCCACGGGCGGCCGACGTTGGTTTCGAACGCCGAGACCTTCGCGCAGCTGGCACTGGTCGCGCGTCACGGCGCCGACTGGTTCCGCACGCTCGGTACCACCGGTGATCCTGGAACCCGCCTGGTGACCGTCGGCGGCGCCGTGAACTACCCCGGGGTGGTGGAGATCGCGGGCGGAACCACCGTGGCCCAGCTGCTCAGGGCCTCCGGGGGCCCAGCCGAGCGTCACGGGGGCGTGCTTCTGGGTGGCTACGCCGGCGCCTGGCTGGGGCCCGACGTCACCGACCTTCAGCTCGACGCCCAGCTGCTGCGCGAGCGCGACCTCAGCCTCGGCGGCGGCATCGTCTTCTTCCTGCCCGAATCGGCCTGCGTCGTTGCCGAGGTCGCCAGTGTGGCTCGCTATCTGCAGCGCGAGAGCGCCGGCCAGTGCGGGCCTTGCATTCACGGCCTGCAGGCGATCACCGACGCGCTCGAGGACCTGTGCGCCCAGGGTGACCGTCGCGGTGCCTATGCGCGCATCGAGCGCTGGTGCGAGCTGGTCGTCGGGCGCGGTGCCTGCGCGCTGCCCGACGGTGCGGCGAGCTTCGTGACCACGGCCTTACGGACCTTCCGATCTCAGTTCGACGACCACGCACAGCACGGCGCTTGTGAGGCCTGCCTTCAGCGGCGCATCCTTCCGACCGACTCCCTCGACCCGGCATACGCGGCATGAGCGAGAAACTCCGGATCAACCCGATTGCCTGCGCCGCCCACGGACTCTGCGCCGAGCTGTTCCCCGAACGAATCTGGCTCGACGAGTGGGGCTACCCGGTGATCGAGGACGGCGAAATCAGTGGTGAGCCTGTTGAAGCATGCGAAGCGCGCCGTCGACGCCTGCCCGACGCTGGCGCTGCGCCTCGAGCGGGAGCGCCGGGTCGCTGGCGCGGGATCGCGGCCAGCGGGCCGCGGTGGCTTGCGGCCAGCGGGCCGCAAGCAGGATTAGTGTCTAGTCTGGCTCGCATGAGCGAATGGTTTGACGAACTGGCGCAGTTCCTGCGCATCCCATCGATCAGTGCCGACCCCGAGCGCGCGGCGGACGTCCTGCGCGCCGGCGAGTGGGTCCGTGATCTCATCCTCAACGCCGGCGGGACCTGTGAGGTCGTCGACTGGCATGGCCAGCCGCTGGTCATTGGCGAGATCCGCGCCAGCGTAAACGCCGAGCGCGCACCGACCGTGCTCTGTTACGGGCACTTCGATGTGCAGCCCGCGGACCCGCTGGATCTTTGGCAGTCGAGTCCTTTCGAGCCCACGATCAGGGGCGATCGTCTGTACGGGCGGGGCGTCGCCGACGACAAGGGCCAGCTCTACATGCTGCTGGCGGGCGCCCGTGAGCTCGCGCAGGCCGGCGCGCTGCCGGTCAACGTGCGCTTCACCTGTGACGGAGAGGAGGAGACCGGCGGCCACTCGATCGTCGACTTCCTCGAGGCCGATGAGCGCGGAGCCGACGCCGCCGTCATCTTCGACTCGGGCATGATCCGCGAGGACGTCCCCGCCTTCAACATCGCCACGCGGGGCCTCGCGTATTTCCACCTCGAGCTCGTGACCGGCAGCACCGACCTGCACTCCGGGATCTACGGCGGGGCCGCCCTGAACGCTGCCCACGCGCTGATCCGCACGCTCGATCGCGTGATCGCCAGCGACGGGCGTTTGGCCGATCCGCTGCGACAGGGGATCATCCCGCCCTCCGCCCAGGAGCTCGAAGACTGGCGGCAGCTGCCCGGCGGCACCGCGGAGCTTGCCGAGCAGGGCGCCACAGCCGCCGACCCCTCCGCTGCCGACGAGTTCTACATCCGCACCACCGCCGAGCCCGCGCTCGACGTCAACGGAATCGAGTCAGGTTCACCGCACCTCGAGAAGACGGTGCTTCCGGTTCGTGCTGTCGCCAACGTGTCGGTGCGCCTCGCTCCCGGACAGAACCCCGACACAATCGCGGACGCGTTCGAGCAGTTGGTCAGAAGCGCCGTGCCCGCCGGTGCCCGGCTCGAGGTGCGGCGCATGTCATCGGCTCGTCCCGGAATCGTCCCGCCGGATGCCCGGGCGATCCAGCTCGGCCAGGACGCGTTCGAGCGTGTGCTCGGTGTGCGCCCGGCCCTGGTTCGCTCGGGTGGCACGTTGCCGATCGTGGCTGCGCTTGCCGACAAGCAGATCCCGACGATCATCTCGGGGTTCTCGCTGCCCGACGCGAACATCCATGCGCCCAACGAGAACATGCCGGAGCGCTACGTCCCGCTGGGGATTCAGACCGTGAAGGCGTTGTTCGAGGAATTGGGCCGTCTTTAGCGTGGCATGCGGCCCGCTGGCCGCATGCCTACCCGACCGTTGTCGGCGTCACCATTGACCGGTGCCGCTAACTCTCGTCCTCGGTCCCGCCAACGCCGCCAAGGCGGGGGAGGTGCTCGGCGCCTACGCGCTGGCGGCGCGTCATGACGCACTGCTCGTCGTGCCAACCGCCGCTGACGTCGCTCATTACGAGCAGGAGCTGGCCGCTCCCGGGGTGACGCTCGGGCGGGCGCTCACCTTTCCCCGACTGATCGAGGAGATCGCGCTGAGGGCACGATACCGGCGCCAGCGGCTCACGCCGCTACAACGCGATCGGGTTTTGCGGCGTGCGATCGCGTCGCTGCGTCTTCAGGCGCTGGCCGCTCCCGCGGCCGGCGCGGGCTTTGCGCGCTCGGCTGGACGGCTGATCGCCGAGCTCGAGCAGGCCCGCGTCGATCCCGCGTGGTTCGGCTCTGCCCTGAAGCGCTGGGCCGGCGGCGCCAGGGACCGGCAGAACTACACGCGGGAGCTGGCCGCGATCTACCGCCGCTATGTCGATGAGCTTGCCGGCCACGAGCGCGACGACACCGAGCGGTTCGCCTGGGGAGCCCTCGACGCCCTGCGGGAGCAACCCGAAAGCTGGGGCTCGACACCGATCTTCCTCTACGGCTTCGACGACCTGACTCCGATCGAACTGGACGCCGTCGAGACGCTCTCCCAGTACGTCGGCGCCGCTGTCACGGTGTCCCTGACCTACGAGCCCGACCGGCCGGCACTCGCCGCGCGGGCGAGCGTCGTCGAGGAGCTGCGAGCGCACGCACAGTCCGTCGCGCAGCTGCCGGCGCTCGACGAGTTCTACGCGCCTCGCTCGCGCGCACCGCTGCATCATCTCGAACGCCACCTGTTCCAGCCCGAGGCTCCGGTGATGGAGCCGGACGATGCCGTCGCGCTGATGGAGGCCGGCAGTGAGCGCACCGAGGCGGAATTGGTCGCCTCAGAGGTGGTCTCGGCGCTGCGCGACGGCGTCGACCCGCAGGAGATCGTGATCATCTGTCGCTCGCTGTCACGCTCGGCCGAGCTGTTCGAGCGCACGCTCGAGCGCTACGGTGTCGCCACCTCCAGCGCTCGCCGGGCTCCGCTCGGGCACACGGCGCTTGGGCGAGCGCTGCTGGGGCTCACGCGGTACGCGCTTGCAGCCGGGCTCGCAACGCAGCGCCGATGACCTGATCGCCTATCTGCGCCACCCCGGGGTCGCAGAACCCCAGGCCGTCGATGAGTTCGAGCGGGAGGTGCGCAGACAGAGCGGCCGCACCGGATCGGCGTTGCGGATCTGCGGTCAGGAGCTGCGGCCCGCGATGTCGCGGATCGAGCAGCTTCGTCTCGCCCCCGAACGACTTGCGGCGATCGGCGCCAGCACGCGCGAGCTGCTGGCGGCACCGCACCGGGGCGGTGCGCCGATCCTGGACACCGATGAGCAGCAGGACCCGCGGGCCGCCGCGGTCGTCTACCAGGCGCTCGAAGAGCTCGAGCAGCTGGGGGAGGAGCGCACCCCGGCCGCCGAGCTGATCGAGCCTGCTCGAGGGGTTGCAGGTCCCGGTGCACGGCGTTCCCCCCGCCGGGGCGGTGCTGATCGCCGAGCCGCTCGCGATCCGCGCACGGCGCTTTCGCCGGGTTTTCGTGACCGGCCTATGTGAGGGCGAGTTCCCGAGCCCGCAGGCTGCCGCCGCCGATCCGTTCCTCGGCGAAGACAGGCGCCGGGAGCTCGCGCTCGGCACCGGGCTGGTGCTGCCGCAGCCGGCCGATCCGCTCGATCGCGAGCGTTACCTGCTCTACGCGTGTGTCTCGCGTGCGACCGAGCGCGTCGTCTTCAGCTATCGCAGCTCAGACGAGGACGGCAACATCGTGATCGCCTCGCCGTTTCTCGACGACGTCGCTGACCTGTTCCCTGCGAGCTGGCGCGAGCGGCGTCGCCGGCGGCTGCTGGCGGACGTCGTGTGGAGTCCAGCTGAGGCCCCCACGGCCCGCGAGCTGATGCTGGCTGAGGCCTTTGCGCAGGCGCCCACCGGCCGAGGTTCCCAGGCCGGTGCCGCGCCCGCGACGCGAATCCTCTCCGAGCAGGCGCTCAGCCAGGTGCGACACCGGCAGATCGTCTCCGCCGGTGCACTCGAGGCGTTTGCGGCCTGCCCGGTCAAATGGCTGGTGGAGCGCCAGTTGCAGCCCGAGCGGCTCGAGCCCGATCCGGAGGCGATCACGCGCGGCTCCTTCATTCACACGGTGCTCGAGCGCGTGTTTGCGAGGCTGGGTGGGGCGCTCACCCTTGAGACGCTCGCGCGTGCTGAACAGCTGCTGTATGAGGAGATGCGCGGCCCCGAGGCGGCCTTCGACCGCTCGCGTCTGGCGCTGGACCAGGCCACGGAGGTTCGCGCCGCGATCCTGCGCGGGATCGAGGCGGAACTCCAGCGATATCTGCGCACCGAGGCTGCGCAGGGCCATGCTTGGCCGCCGATCGTCACCGAGCTGCGCTTTGGGCTCGACGCTGAGGGCGAGCAGGCGATGCCGCCGGTGGCGCTCGACGATGGTGATGAGCAGGTGCTGCTGAGCGGGATCATCGACCGCGTCGATGCCGACCCGAACGATCCTGGCCGTGTGATCGTGCGTGACTACAAGAGCGGTGCCAAGCGCGAGACCTGGCCCTCGGCTCGCTGGGTGGGCGACCGGCAGCTGCAGGTTGCGCTCTACATGATCGCGGTGGAGCGGCTGCTCCAGGTGCGCCCTGTCGCAGGCTTCTACCAGCCGCTGGCCGGAGAGGACCTGCGCCCGCGCGGCGTGTACGAGGACGGCGCCAACCCGGGTACCAACGTCGTCTCGCGCGATGAGCTCAACGAAACGGAGCTGGACCAGTTGCTGCGCGAGGTCGAGGATGAGGCAGTGGCGCTCGGCGCAACCCTGCGTCGCGGTGAGCTCACGCCGTGCCCGGAGCGCTGCTCCCCCGACGGGACCTGCCGTTTCCCTGGGATCTGCTGGGCCGGGCGCTGAGTCAGATGCGTTTCACCGCAGAGCAGACTCTTGCGATCGAGCGGCGCCGCGGCGAGCTGCTGCTCGATGCCGGCGCCGGCAGTGGCAAGACCTCGGTGCTCGTCGAGCGTTTCGCGCGGGCTGTTCATGAGGACGGGATCGGGGTCGGCCAGATCCTCACGATCACCTTCACCGAGAAGGCGGCCGCCGAACTGCGCGAGCGGATCCGGGTGCGCCTGCGCGATGCCGGCGACGATCAGGCGGCACACGCCACCGAGAGTGCCTGGATCTCGACGATCCACTCATTCTGTGCGCGGGTGCTGCGCACGCACGCCCTTGAGGCCGGCCTCGACCCCGAATTCGCGGTGCTGGACGAGCGGGAGTCGGCACCGCTGCGCCGGGCCGCGTTCGATGCTGCGCTGGGCGTCTGTGCCCAGACCGATGCAGGGGCCGACCTGATCTCGGCCTACGGACCGGGGGTCCTGCGCGCGACGATCACCGCGACCTACGAGGAGCTGCGGGCGCGCGGAATGCTCGAGCCGACACTGCCGCTGGCGCCACCCGCACCCGATCCGCTCGATCTGCGCAGCGCCAGCGTGCTGGTCATGGACTTGGCGGCCGAGGTGCAGCGCGAACTCGCCGCGATCAGCGAACCGGGCCGGCGCGTGCTCGACGCGATCGACCTGTTGGAGGGCGCGCCCGAGGTCCTCGAACCCGGTCGCCCCTGGCCAGGCGAGCTCGAGCGATTGCGGCTCGGCAACGGCGCCGGCGCGCTGCGCAGCCAGGTCTGCGAGGACTACCGCCTGGCGCTCGAGGAGCTTCAGCTGATGGCGGCTGAGACCTACTCGGTGGTAACGCGCGGGGCGCTCGACGCGCTGCTGCGCGAATACGGTGCGCGCTACTCCGAGCTCAAGCAACGGCGCTCGGCGCTCGACTTCTCAGACCTCGAGCTGCTGGCCGGCAGGCTGTTGCAGACGCCTGAGATCGGCAGCCGCTACCGCGAACGCTTCGCCCGGGTGATGGTCGACGAGATGCAGGACACGAACAGGGTGCAGCTCGAGCTCATCGATCTCATCGCCGGCCTCGATCTGGTGATGGTGGGTGATGCGCAGCAGTCGATCTACGGCTTTCGCCATGCTGACGTCGAGCTGTTCGAGGAGCGCGGCAGGCGTCTTGAGCGGATCGGCGCGCGCGCCTCGCTGCAGACGAACTTCCGCTCGCGCCCGGAGATCCTGAGAGCCCTCAACGGCGCGTTTGCCGAAGCACTCGGTGACGGCTTTCGACCGCTCGCGGCTGGACGCGAGGATCCACCGGCAAGCGAGCCGCTGGTTGAGTTGCTCATCGCCGACAGGGACGTTCAGGGACCCGAGCTCGACCCGTTCGTCGAGCAGCTCGCGGCACCGTGGCGCGTCGCCGAGGCGCGAGCACTGGCGGCCCGGGTCGGCGAGCTGATCGCGACCGGTCAGGCGAGCGCGGGCGACGTGGTCGTGCTGCTGCGCGCAACCACCGACATGCAGGTTTACGAGCAGGCGCTCGAGGCGGAGGGCGTACCGACGTATGTGATCGGCGGCCGCGGCTACTGGTCCCACCCACAGGTGATAGAGCTCGTCGCCTATCTGCGAGCTCTGGCGAACCCGCAGGATGGCGAGGCGCGTGCCGCGGTGCTGGTCTCACCACTCTGCGGTTTGTCGCTGGATGGGCTGGTGCTCACGAGCGCAGCAGCGCTGGAGGAGCTCGCCGCCGATGACCGCGCTGCGCTGGCCGATTTCGAAGCCTGGTTCGAGGGCGAGCGCCGCGCCGCCACGTGGCTCGGTGCCGAGGAGCTGCTCGACCGCGCGCTGCAGCGCCGCGGCTATGAGTTGCGGCTCGCCGGTCTGCCGGATGCCCGCCGCCGGCTCGCGAACGTGCGCAAGTTGATGCGACTCGCGCGCGAATGGGAGGAGCAGCATGGCGGTGACCTGCGCGGTTTCGTCGACCATCTGCACAGCCGCACCGATGGCGACGGGACCCGCGAAAGTGAGGCGCCCGTTGAAAGCGAGGCGCTGGACGCCGTGCGCTTGATGACCATCCACCGCTCGAAGGGACTCGAATTCCCGGTCGTGTGCGTCGCCGACCTGGGTCGCCAGGTGCTGCCGCGGGCCGGCGCGGTCGTCCGCGTCAGTCGCGATGGGCAGAGCCTCGGCCTGCGGCTCAAGCGCGCAGGTCACGGACAGCGGGTCAGCGTGCTCGCCTACGACGAGCTCAAGGCCGAGGAGCGCGAGCGCGAGCTGCAGGAGGAGCGGCGGCTCTTCTACGTGGCAATGACGCGCGCCAAGGAGCGTCTGATCGTATCCGGCGCGGCCCGCATGGATAACTGGTCGGAGAGCAACCGGTTCGCTCCGATCGGCTGGGTCGGCGCGGCGTTCGTGCCGGACATCCCGGCGCGCGCCGGCGCCGCCGCGGCAGCGGACGATCAGGGTTTGACTCCGGAGCCGTTCACCACCGATCTCGGCGTGCTCGTCCGCTTCCTCGGCTCAGACCGGTTGAGGTTCAGCCGGCCGAACAATCCGAACGGCCCGAAGGCACGGATGCCGGAGCCCTTTCTCACCACCACGGTGAAACGGGGCTCCCGCATCCGGAGCGGCCACTTGCCCCGACCCTCCGCGCCGACCGCGCTGCCCCGGATCTCGACGCTCTCCTACACCGCGCTTTCGACCTACGAGCAGTGCGGCTACCGCTTCTACGTGCAGCGCGTTCTCGGTCTGCCGGACCTGCCCTCGCCGGTGCTGAGCGGGGCCGGGGACGCCGACTGATCGGGGCACGGTCGCGCCGGAGTCGGCGCCGGTGTCGGCGCGGGCGCGATCAGGCCTCAGCGGGACTCAGCGCGGCACGCTGATCCACCAGCTGCTCGCCGGTATGGACCTCCGCAGCCCGTCGCTGCGCGACTCAATGCCGGCCGACGTGCGCGCGCTGCTCGTTGGGCTGGTGGGCTCGACGACGTTCGGCCGCCTCTCCGAGCTCCGCGACGTGCGCCGCGAGCAGCGCTTCGCATACCCCATCGGTGAGACTCTCATCACTGGCGTCTTTGATGTGATCGCTCAGGACCGGCCTGGTCATCTGCTGGTGCTGGACTACAAGAGCGATCGCCTGGGAGGCGCCGATCCGGTCGCTGTCGTGGCCGAACGCTATGTCGCGCAGCGCACGATCTACGCGCTCGCGGCGCTGAAGCTCGGAGCTCCCGCGGTGGAGGTCGTGCATCTTTTCCTCGAGGCGTCGGATGAGCCTGTCTCGGCTGAGTTCACGGCCGCCGAGATCCCCGCCCTGGAGGCGGAGCCTGGCGGCGCGCGTAGCCAGCGTGGGCGGCAGCGGGGCGGGCGACTTCCGCGTCACGCAGACGCTCCGGGCCGGCGGGTCTGCGACGGCTGCCCGGCCCAGGGCGGGCTCTGCTCCTACCCGCTGGAGCTCACTACGCGCTGACCGGCTCCTCCACCGGGACTTGCTGATCGCCGAGCAGCGAGCGCGGCCAGCGCTTGCCCTCGAGGACCGTGTTGAGCTCGGCGCAGAACATCGTCAGCTGGGAGCCCAGATGCAGCCAGGCGAGGATGCCGAGGACCAGCGCGAACGTGCCGTAAGCGCTGCCGGACTTCTTGATGTGGTCGATGTACAGGCCGCCGAGCAGCTGCAGCACGGTCCACACAACTCCCGCGGCGACCGCGCCTGGGAGCAACTTGCGCCAGGGAGGCGTGCCGAGCACAGCAACATGAACGCGGTGAGGAACACGAAGACGTTGACCAGGAGGGAGAAGATCACGCCAAAGACCTTCAATGCCGCGCCGCCGCCCAGGCCACTGCTGACGATCCCGGACGCACCTGTGGCGATCACGAACAGCAATCCGACGGCGAACAGGACCGCTAGGCCACGGAGCCTCTTCTTGAGGAAGTTGGCGCGCTCGTCCTGCGGGATCGTCCCAGACGTGATCCAGCGCGGTGGTTATCGCTCCGGTCACGCCGAGACTCGACCACAGCGACAATGCGATTCCCGCGATCAGCGCCAGCGCGCTGCCATGCAGCCGGTCGTTCTGGAGCGACTGGCCGATCACGGGGAAACGTCCGAGTACCGACTCGCTCACAGAGTGCATCAGTGACTGGTCGCCCGATAGCACGTAGCCGAGCACGGTCATGAACACGAGCAGCAGCGGGAAGATCGCGAAGAACGCATAGAACGCCACCGCCACGGCGAAGCTGGCGGCCTGATCGTCGTTGAACTTCCTCAGCGTCGCGCACACGAGTGCCAGCGGTTCGTGCCGCTGCTGGAAGCGATCAAAACGCCGGATTGGTTCGAAGACGTCCATCCAGGGGGTTGATACCCGTTTCTACACCCAGGTCGCCCCTGTCAACCCATATCCTGCCTGGGGTCTGGCAACCCGGAACGAACTCGCTGCTGCAACCCGGAACCAACTCGCTGCTGCTTGAACGCGCGCATGAGCTGAGCCTGCTCCGCGCGGCGGTTGGTGACGCGTGCGAGGGTGCGGGCCGGGTCGTGGTGATCGAGGGTCCGGCCGGAATCGGCAAGACTGCGCTGCTGGCGCAGACGACAGAGGCTGCCGAGCAGGCGGGGATGCAGTTGCTCGCGGCGCGCGGCCATGAGCTCGAGCACGAGTTCGCGTTCGGTGTGGCGCGGCAGCTGTTCGAGCTTCCGATCGCCCGTGCCACTCCCGAACGGCAGGACCAGCTGCTGGCCGGCGCTGCCGGGCTGACCCGAACGTTGCTGGCGCTCGATCGGCGGGACGATCGCGGCGGCGATTCGCATACCGCACGGCGCCCCGCACCCGATATCGGCTTCACCCTCAGCCACGGCCTCTATTGGTTGACGGCCAACCTTGCCGAGACGAGCCCGCTGATGCTGGCGCTCGACGACGCGCAGTTCGCGGATCGCTCGTCGCTGCAGTGCATCGCATATCTGGCGGCCCGCTGCCAGGAACTGCCGCTGCTGTTGGTGCTCACCGTTCGAAGTGACGAGGCAAGCGCCGGAGACGAACTGCTCCTGGCGCTGCGCAGCTCGGCCGACGTGGTTCTCTCCCCGTCCGCGTTGAGCGGCGGCGGTGTCGCACACCTGGTTCGCGAACGTCTCGGCAGCCGGGCGGATGCAGAGTTCTGCGGCGCCTGCGCGCGGGCAACCGGTGGCAATCCCTTCCTGCTCGGCGAGCTGTTGACGGATCTGGCGGGTGAAGACGTGGCTGCCACCGCTGCCAACGCGGCACGGGTGGAGCAGGCAAGTCCCGAGTCTGTCCGGCGGGTTGTGCTCGGCCGGCTCGAGCGGCTGGGGACCGATGTGATGGCGCTCGCGCAGGCGGTGGCGGTGCTCGAGCACGCCACCCTGTACGAGGCTGCTGAGCTCGCACGGCTCGACCAGGCCACCGCGGTGATCGCGGCCGATCAACTGATCTCGGCGGGGATCCTCACGGAGGAGCCACTGGCGTTTGTGCATCCGCTGCTGCGCCGCGCCGTCTACGAGCAGGTTCCGCCGGCTCGCCGGGCCGACGATCACCGCCGCGCAGCGCTCTCGCTGGCGGCCACCGGCGGTTCGGCGCTGGGGGTCGGCTCACATCTCTTGCGGGCCTCGCCGAGCGGTGACCAGAAGGTCGTGTCACTGTTGCTGCAGGCGGCGGCCGCTGCATATGCGGGCGGCGATCTGAACGCCGCGATCACGCTTCTGCGCCGGGCTTTGGCGGAGCCGCCGGTGGCCCGTCCCGGGGAGCAGTGCTGGGCCGGCTCGGGCAGATGGAGGCGCTCGCACACGACCCTGCGGCGGTCGAGCACCTTGCCGAGGCCCTCGCCGTCAGCGAAGAGCCGGCCACGCGAGTGGCATTTGCGACGACGCTGGGCGAGGTGCTGGTCTGGGGCGGTGGCAGGTCGCTCGAGGCCTTTGAGATGCTCACCAAGGTCCTCGCCGAGCTGGGTCCGGACCTCGATCCGCGCCTGCGGGCGACGCTCGAGACGCTGCGGGTGGCGACGGCATCAGTCGATGCGCGATTGGTGCAGAGGGTCGGACAGCAGCGCGCTGAGCTGCATCGCACTCGCTGAAATCTCGGGACCCGCAGGGCGGGCGCTGAAGATCTTCGACGCCTGTTGGTCCGCGCAGACCGAGGGGGTCGGTAGCCATTGGTGGGAACGCCTCGACGAGGGTCTCGAGGATGGCCGCTTCGTGGCCGAACAGACGGGCGGCTCGCCGATCGTGATCTACGCCGCGCTCGTGCTCGTGCTGAGCGACGAGGTCGAGCGCGCCGAGGGGCTGCTCGCCGATATTCGCGCTGACGCCCGCGCGCGCGGGTCGATCATCTCGCACCTTGTCGACCTCGCCTGGAGCGCGATCCTGCGGCTGCGCACGGGGGAGCTCCGGGTCGCGGCGGAGGACGCAAAGGAGGCGCTGGCGCTGGCACGCGGGATCGACGCAAGCTGGGTCGAGATCTGGCTGGTGGCCTGCCTCTGTGACGCCCTGCGCGAGCAGGGCGAGCTCGAGTCGGCCTCGAACCTGATCGAGGGGGCGGACGTCGAGCGCGCGATCGGCACCGCTGCGGGCCTGCATGCACTGCTCGCGCGAGCACGCCTGCGGGCCGCGTTGGGAGATCGAGAACGAGCTGATCGAGGATCTCCGGCTGGCGGGCGACAACGTCATCGTCAACAACCCGAGCTTTCTGCCATGGCGGGCGTCGCTGGTCGGCATCCTGGCGCCGAGCGACCCGCAGACGGCGGGCGAGCTGGCCGACCTGACGCTTGCTCGTGCGCGCGAGCTCGGGCAGAACCGTGGGATCGGCATCGCGCTACGGGCACGCGCGCGCACACAGAGTGGTGACGCGGCGCTGGCGGATCTGAAGGAATCCGTCGAGCTCTTGCGCAGCTCGCCCGCGCAGCTCGAGCTCGCCCACTCGCTGGTCGAATTGGGCGCCTCCCTGCGTCGGGCCGGCAGGCGCACCGCGGCGCGCGAGCCGTTGAAGGAAGGGCTGCAGCTGGCGCAGCGCTGCGGTGCGGCCGCTCTTGCTGAGGTTGCGCATCAGGAGCTGGCCGTCTCCGGGGCGCGCCCGCGCCGGGAGCTGCTGGACGGGCCGGAGGCGCTGACACCGTCAGAGCGACGCGTGGCCGAGCTTGCAGCTTCCGGCATGCAGAACCGTGAGATTGCGCAGGCGCTATTCGTGACCACGAAGACCGTCGGAACACACCTGGCGCACATCTACCAGAAGCTCGGACTGAGCGGGCAGCAGGCGCGCGAGCTCCTGGCCGAACGCCTGCAACCTGACGGAACGCTCGCCCGCACCTGAAATCTCACGGTAGGCCCGAGAAAAGTTAAGGGGGGGTGCCCGATGTGCTCGGCGGCACGCTGTGGCTTCATATCCCTACCGCACGGGACCAGGGGTTGCCAGACACAACTCGGGTCTCAGGGGTGTGCTACCGGCAGCGGGATGCTGCTGGGATAACGGGGGCTGTGGGACGGCTGGCGCGCATTGGAGGCGCGCCAGCCGTTTTACGAGGTCACAGAAGATCATCTGCCGCGGGCGGTGCGAGATTAGGCTGGTCGGTATGGAGCCGGGAATCGCCGCTCTGATCGAGCGCGCTGAGGAGCTCGCCGCGATCGACGCGGCGATCTCCTCAGCGCTGGTCGGCCACGGTCGGATGGTGCTCGTGGAAGGCGCCCCCGGACTGGGTAAGACATCGCTCCTTCGAGCCGCGGCACAGAGGGCCCAGGGCGCGGGGATGCTCGTGCTCGGCGCGTCTGGTGCGATGCTCGAGCAGGACCTGGCTTGGACGGTGGCCGGCGACGTGTTCCAGACCCACCTCGAGCGGGCCGGTGAGGTGGGCACGCCCCTCCGCGGCGCAGCGGCAGCCTGCGCGTGTTTGTTCAGCGGTGACCAGGACCTCTCGCTGGCGCCCGACGCGGCGGCCCGTGTCCTGCACGGCCTCTACTGGCTCGTCGCCAACCTGGTCGCGGAGCGTCCGCTGATGATCTTGATCGACGATCTGCATTGGGTTGATTTGCCGTCGCAACGGTGGCTCGCCCATCTGTCGGCACGTAGCTCCGACCTGTCGCTGTGCCTGGTCGTCGCTGTGCGCGACATCCACCAGACCACGGTCGCCGGTTCGCTCGCCAGCGAGCCACACACAACGATCCACAGGCTCGCCGGCTTCACCGGCGAAGGGACAGCGGCCCTGCTGTCCGAGCAGCTCGGCGGCGTCGAGCCGGAGACAGCAGACCTCTGTCACCAGCTGACGGGGGGCAACCCCTTCCTCGTCTGTGAGCTGATCCGCGAACTGCTCGGCGCCGACCAGTCCGCGAGGAGCGCGCAGGCTGTGGCACAACTGCGGCCGGCGTCGATCAGGACCTCGGTGCTGGTCCGGCTTTCGGAACTCGGCCAAACGGCGACACGCGTCGCGCACGCGGTGGCGATCCTCGGGCAGCAAACGACGCTTCCGACGATCACGGAGATGCTCGAGCTTACCCTTGAAGACGTTGTCAATGCAGCCGACGCACTCGCTGCCGTCGGGATCCTCAACGGGCTGGAAGTACCACTCCGGTTCCAGCATCCGCTGATCCTCGAGGTGGTTCGCGCAGAGCTGGGCGCGTCGGAGCGGGTGTATCTGCACCGTCGCGCGGCAGCGTTGTTGGAACGCCGCGGCGCGACGGTCGCGTGTCGTGGCGTCACACCTACTGGCCACGGACCCGGATGAGAACCCGGCCGTCGTCACCACGCTCCGGGCTGCTGCCGCCCAGGCGCTGGCGCAGGGCGCGCCTGAAGCGGCCGTGTCCTGCCTGCGGCGAGCGCTCGAAGAACCTCCGGCCGATGCCGATTGGGTCGACGTGCTCTCGGAGCTGGGCAGGGCAGAGGGCATGCTCGCCTCGGGCCAAGGGGTCGAGCGGCTGCGGCAGGCATTCGCCGCGGCCCGCGAACCGCAGCTTCGCGCCGGGATCGCGATCGAGCTCGCGGGCCAGCTGCTGACGGTCGGCGGCCTCGAAGAGACGGCCGAGGTGTGCCGCGCGGCGATCCGCGACCTCGCCGATGACGATCGCGAGTTGCGTCTCGAACTGCTCGCACACCTCGCGCAGGCCGCCGGGCAGGACCTCACCATTCTCCACGGTCTGCCTGGAACGGTCGATCCAGCAGAGCTCTCAGGGGCGACCAGGGGCGAGCGTCTGCTGCTGGCGGTGCTCGCGAACGTCGGAATCACCCAACCGTCGCCAGACCTTCCGGCGCTCGCCGACATGGCGTTGCGCGCAAATGCGGACGGCACCCTGCTTCGCGACATCACGGCCGACGGCACTCTCTACTGGGCCGCGCTCACCACGGTGGTATTCGGCGACCGCTACGCGGAAGCCGAGGCGCTCTTGAATGCTGCGGAGGAGGACAGTCGGATACGTGGCTCCTCGCGCGGAGCCGGCTTCTGCTGTGCGTTCGGCAGCGCGGTGATGTACCGCATGGGGCGGCTCGCGCAGGCCGAGGAGCGCGCATCGAGGGCGCTCGAGCTGTTCACCGACGAGCCGATGATCAGCGCCTATGCGCGCAGCTTCCTGGTTGATTCCCTGATCGACCAGGGAAAGGTCTCGGAGGCGCGCGGAGCGCTCGATGGGATCGCCCTGGACGGTAACCCGCCGCACGCGGCATTCGCGATGCTGCGCCTGACAGCGGCCCGGCTACGGGGCTACGAGGGCCAACCCGGGCCGGCCGCAGAGGAATTGCTCAGCATCGGGGCGGAACTTGGGCCGGTGAGCGCGGTGTTCTGGCCCTGGCGGGTGGAGGCCGCACTCGCACTGCACGAGGCGGGGACGGTCGACCGCGCGCGCGAGCTCGCCGCTGGAGCATTGGTCGAGGCGCGTCAGGCGCGGTCCGCATGGCTGCTCGCGCGCGCGCTGCTCGCTCAGGGGATCGTCTGCGACGAGGCCGATCCGCTACGTGAGGCAGTGGAGATCACCTCCAAGCAGCCGATTCTGCTCGAGCGGGCGCGAAGCGCCGTCGAGCTTGGTTCATACCTGCGACGCCACGGTGCGCGCGCCGACGCGGCCGAGCAGCTGCGGGAGGCGCTCGACCTGGCCGACCGTATCCAGGCGACTGCGCTCGCCGAGCGCGCCGAAACCGAGCTTCACCTGTTGGGTGCGCGGCCTCGCCGCCGCCGGCTGAGCGGCACCGACGCACTCACCCCAGCTGAGTTTCGAGTCGCAGAGCTCGCCGCCGCCGGGCATTCGAATCCGGAGATCGCTCAAGCACTGTTCGTGAGCCTACGCACCGTCGAGACACACCTGACCCGCAGCTACGCAAAGCTCGGCATCGCCGGCCGAGAACAGCTCCCGGCGCTGATTCCCACCGGCTCCGTGTAGGCCGCCGTCACCGCTGCCCTACGGGTGTGACGGCGAAAAGATCGTGGTGTGCGTCCCGATGCGTGCTTATCCGGTACGTGAGATCTTCGCTGCACTGGAAACTGGGACTGGGAGCTTGAGATGTCCAGTCGGTGGCGGGGTGACGGAGCCACTTCAGTTCGTCAACGGGGGGCAAGGCGATTCTCTCCTTTAGAGGCTCGGCGGCGGTTGACGCTGACGGCCACGATCTGAAGGCATCGCTGTCTCTCTCCAGCGATCGCCTTCAGATCGAGGCCGACACTGGCGCCCTCATACCCGTGGGGGGCATGGGATGAAAGCCGACGTGGCCCGGCAGAAGATCTTCTCGACCTTCCCGTCCAGCGGGATCTCGCTGGAGGGGAACAGCGGCCGGCGTGCACCGGGGCACGCCGGCCGTATCTCATGGCTCGAGGGGCTGGCTCAGCACGCCCTCGATCGCGAGCAGCCTGCGCTTGATGTCGAGCCCACCGGTGTAGCCGCCGAGGCCGCCACCGGAATGCAGCACACGGTGGCATGGCACGACGATCGGCAGGGGGTTCGATCCGAGCGCCGTACCGGCGGCGCGGAACGCTCGCTCGTTGCCGGCCAGGCCGGCGATTCCCTTGTAGGTCACGGTCTGGCCGAACGGGATCCGTGCGGTCTGCTCAAGCACCCGGCGGGTGAAGCCTGGCTTGATCAGCGCGAAGTCGAGCGCAATGTCGAAGTCGCGGCGGCGCCCGTCGAAGAACTCGTCGAGCTCGCGACGCGGCGCGTCGAGCCGTCGCGGCGCACGCAGCACCCGCGGAGAGATTCGCTCCGCAAGCTGCTGCAGCGACTGCTCGAGGTCATCGTCGCGGTTCACGTAGTGCAGGCAGACGAGTCCGTCGCCCGTGGCTGCCAGCAGCAGCCGGCCGACGGGTGATTCCTCGACGACGTAGGAGACGTCGATCAGACCGGAGCGCTCGAAGGCGTCCGTGAGTTCAGGCGGTCCACTCAACGCCATGCTCCTCTCTCAGTCGTTTGAGCCCCTCATGCACGTTGCGCCGCGCCGCCGCTTCGCTTGTCCCCATGGTGAGGGCGACGGTGCTGTACTCGGCGTCGAGCACGTAACGCAGAACGACCGCGGCCCGTTGCTTGGGCGGCAGCTGTGCGACGACTTCCCAGAGGTCGTTCGCAACCTCGCCGGCGACCAAGCACGTCTCGGTCGGTTGGCCGATCTCGGGAGGCTCGGCCATCGCCACCGGGCTGCGGCCACGCAAGCGGTGTACATCAATCGCCTTACGTGCCGCGATCGT
Organism: uncultured Actinomycetota bacterium; assembly: GCA_963818135.1. Classification (GTDB taxonomy): domain Bacteria; phylum Actinomycetota; class Thermoleophilia; order Solirubrobacterales; family Solirubrobacteraceae; genus Palsa-465. The sequence continues at coordinate 157,277 of CAWFRF010000018.1, read as the reverse complement.
CAGCAGCCAACCGCGCAGGTTCGTGCTGTGTTGCAGGCGCGGGTAGCCGCGCAGCGCCGCGATCCAGGTCTCCTGGTAGCAGTCGTCGGCGTCCACCGCACCCACGTTGGCTACCAGGAAGCGGTGCACGTCGTGGCTGTAGTTGTCCAACAGCGCCTGGAAGGGGGGCAGTTCCATTGGTGGTTAAACGGCGGCGGCGGTCATTTCTGTGAGATCTCTGTGCGATCGTGCCGGATCGGGGGGCCAAAAGCACCGCCGGCGGTGCTTTTGGCCCCCCGATCCAACGTGGTTGGGCGCGTCGCTGCTTCTTACGCGCTGCTTTAGATCTCGGTGCGAAACCCGGTAGCCTTTTAAGCGCAGGCCACCCGTCCCACTCCTCTCCGCCCTTCCCTCCGGGCCTGCTCCCTCTATGAATCAAGCACCCGCAGCACCGGGGCCCAGTGGCCTCTACGACCCAACCAACGAGCGCGACGCCTGTGGCGTTGCGCTGGTCGCCAAGCTCTGGGGCGAAGCGACGCACGCCGTCATCGAGAAGGGCCTCGAGGCGCTTGGCAACCTCGAGCACCGGGGCGCCGCGGGTGCCGATCCCAACACGGGTGACGGTGCGGGCATCCTGTTGCAGATTCCGGATGCGTTCTTCCGCGGCGTGGCCGCCGGCGTCGAGCTGCCGCCATCCGGCCGCTATGCCGTCGGGGTGGTGTTCCTGCCGACCGAGCACGAGCGCCGCGCCCAGCTCGAACAGCTGATCGAGGACACCGTTCAGGCGGAAGGCCAGCGGGTGATCTGGTGGCGCGACGTGCCCACCGATGACCGCTACGCGGGGGATACCGCGCGGGCCTCCCAGCCCTACATCCGCCAGGTCCTTGTTGCAGCCGCTGACGACGTTCCTGACCAGCAAGCGTTCGAACGCAAGCTGTATGTGATCCGCCGGCTGATCGAGCTCGAGGCCGGCGACGAGCTCGCCATCGCGAGCTTCTCGTCGCGCACGCTGGTCTACAAGGGCATGCTCACCGCGCCACAGCTTCCGCGCTACTTCACCGACCTGCGCGATCCGCGGCTCGCGAGCCGTCTCGCGCTCGTGCACTCGCGCTTCAGCACCAACACGTTCCCCAGCTGGACGCTCGCGCACCCGTTCCGGATGATCGCCCACAACGGGGAGATCAACACACTGCGAGGCAACGCCAACTGGATGCGCGCGCGAGAGTCACAGCTCGCCTCGGAGCTGTTCGGAGACGATCTGCCCCGGATCATGCCGGTGATCCAGCCTGATGCATCGGACTCGGCTGCCTTCGACAACGTGCTCGAGCTGCTCGTGCTGAGCGGCCGCTCGATCCCGCACGCGATGATGATGATGATCCCCGAGGCGTACCGCACCCGCCGGGATCTCGACCCCGACGTCAAGGGCTTCTACGACTTCCACTCCTGCCTGCTCGAGCCCTGGGACGGTCCGGCGGCGGTCGTCTTCACCGACGGCAAGATCGCCGGGGCAACGCTCGACCGCAACGGCCTGCGACCGGGACGCTGGATCCAGGACACCGAGGGCTACGTGGTCCTGGCGTCCGAGGCCGGGGTACTGACCGTCGCCCCCGAGCACATCCAGCGCAAGGGCCGACTGGCGCCCGGGAAGATGTTCCTGCTCGATCTGGAGCAGGGCAAGATCGTCGACGACGAAGAGGTCAAGCGCCAGGTCGCCCGCAGCCGGCCCTACGGCGACTGGTATCACGAGGCCGTCGTCCACATCGACGACCTGCCTGAACGTGAGCCACGCACTCCGCGGATCGAGCCGTTGCGCTCCAAGCAGCTGGCCTTCGGCTATTCGCAGGAGGATCTCAGGCTGGTGATCGCGCCGATGGCGGCCAAGGCCGAGGAGCCGGTCGCGTCGATGGGCAACGACATCTCGCTGGCGGTGCTCTCGGATCGCCAGCCGCCACTCTTCACGTACTTCAAGCAGCTGTTCGCGCAGGTCACGAACCCGCCGATCGACCCGATCCGCGAGCAGGTGGTCATGAGCCTGCACGTCGGCGTGGGCCGCGAGCGCAACCTGCTCTGTGAGGTGCCCGAGCAGGCCCACCAGCTCGTCATGGACCAGCCGATCCTCCGCAACCACGAGCTGGAGAAGCTGAGGCAGGTCTCGCACGAGATCTTCGACGCAGCCACACTCGACATCACCTGGCCGGTCGAGCGCGGTCCCGACGGCATGCCCGAGCGCCTTGACGCGCTCTGCGAAGAGGCTGCGCGGTACGTCGACAACGGCGCCAACATCCTGATCCTGTCCGACCGCAACCTCGGCCCCGAGCGTGTGGCGATGCCCTCGCTGCTCGCGGTCGCGGCCGTGCACCAGCACCTGGTGCAGCGGGGCACGCGCCTGAGCACCGGCCTGGTGATCGAATCCGGCGAGCCGCGTCAGATCCACGACATGGCGACGCTGATCGGCTTCGGCGCGTCCGCGATCAACCCGTACGTGATGTTCGAATCGCTCGACGAGCTCGCCGATCGCTCGCTGCTGCCCGAGGATCTCGACCGTGATGAGGCGGAGAAGCGGATCGTCAAGGCCATCGGCAAGGGCCTGCTGAAGACGATCTCCAAGATGGGGATCTCGACGATCCAGTCCTACTGCGGTGCCCAGATCTTCGAGGCCGTCGGCCTGGACCGCGAGCTGATCGACAAGCACTTCACCGGCACCGCTTCGCGGATCGGCGGCATCGGCCTCCACGAGCTCGCCGTCGAGGCGATCGAGCGCCACTTCCGCGCCTACCCGCGCACCGACCGCGACCTGCTGCCCGTGGGCGGCATCCTGCAGTGGCGTCGTGACGGTGAGCTGCACAACTGGAATCCGGACACGGTCGCAAAGCTTCAGCACTCCGTTCGTGGACAAACCGGCGACAGCTGGCAGACGTATGAAGAGTTCGCACGGCTCGCCAACGACGAGGCGGCGGCGCGGTCGACGCTGCGTGGGCTGATGAAGCTGAACACGCTGCCCGAGCCGCTACCGCTCGACCAGATCGAGCCGGCGACCCAGATCGTGAAGCGCTTCACCTCCGGCGCGATGTCGCTCGGAGCCCTCAGCCGCGAGGCTCACGAGACTCTGGCGATCGCGATGAACCGCTTGGGCGCCAAGTCCAACACGGGCGAGGGTGGCGAGGACGCAGCCCGCTTCGCGCCCGATGCCAACGGCGACGATCGCCGCTCCAAGATCAAGCAGATCGCGTCCGGGCGCTTTGGCGTAACGGCCCATTACCTCGTCAACGCCGACCAGCTGCAGATCAAGATGGCTCAGGGCGCAAAACCTGGCGAAGGTGGTCAGCTGCCCGGTCACAAGGTGGACTCCTACATCGCCAAGATCCGCCACTCGACCCCTGGGGTCGGGCTGATCTCACCTCCGCCGCACCACGACATCTACTCGATCGAGGATCTCAAGCAGCTGATCTACGACCTCCGCTGCTCGAACCCGACCGCCAGCGTGTCGGTGAAGCTCGTGAGCGAGGTTGGCGTCGGCACCGTCGCCGCCGGCGTCGCCAAGGCGAACGCCGATCACGTCACGATCTCCGGCGGTGAGGGTGGCACCGGCGCCTCTCCGCAATCGTCGATCCACGGCGCCGGCCTTCCGTGGGAGATCGGCCTGGCCGAGACCCAGCAGACGCTGATGCTCAACGATCTGCGCTCCCGGATCACGGTCGAGGTCGACGGTCAGATGAAGACCGGGCGCGACGTCGTCGTCGCTGCGCTGCTCGGCGCCGACGAGTTCGGCTTCTCCACCGCTCCACTGATTGCGATGGGCTGCATCATGATGCGCGTCTGCCACCTGAACACCTGCCCGGTTGGTGTCGCGACGCAGGATCCGGTGCTGCGGGCGCGCTTCCAGGGCACCCCCGACCACGTCATCAACTACCTGATGAACGTCGCCGAGGAGACCCGCCGGCTGATGGCGCAGCTTGGGATCCGTCGCTTCGAGGAGATGATCGGCCGCACAGACCTGCTCGACATGCGCGAAGCGATCGACCACTGGAAGGCTCAGAAGGTCGACCTGACGATGGTGCTGGCCAGCCCCGACGTTCCCGCGGACGTCGACCGGCGCCGGACGCGCGGTCCTGAGCCGGTGCTTGATGACGCGCTTGACTGGGGTCTGGTACGCCAGTGCTCGCCGGCGCTCGAGCGTGCTGAGGCTGTGAAGCTCGGCCCGATCGGCATCCGCAACGTCAATCGGACCGTCGGCGGCATCCTCTCGGGAGAGATCAGCCGGCGCTTCGGTGCCGACGGTCTGCCGGAGGGCACGATCGAGATCTCGTTCACCGGCTCGGCCGGACAGAGCTTCGGTGCCTGGCTGGCGCCGGGTGTGACCATGTCGCTGCGCGGCGAGACCAACGATTACGCGGGCAAGGGCCTCTCCGGCGGAATCCTGTCCGTCCGGCCGCCTGAGGCCGCGCTGTTCCGCGCCGAGGAGAACATGATCGTCGGCAACACCGTTCTCTATGGAGCCACGTCGGGACGGGCCTTCTTCCGCGGCCTGGCCGGTGAGCGCTTCGCCGTCCGCAACTCCGGTGCCGCCGCAGTGGTCGAGGGCCTTGGCGACCATGGTTGCGAGTACATGACCGGCGGCCGCGTTGTCGTGCTCGGCCCCACCGGCCGCAACTTCGCTGCCGGCATGAGCGGCGGTATCGCGTACGTGTACGACTCGGACAACCGGTTTGCGGGGCGCTGCAACACCGAACTGGTCGACCTCGAGCCGCTGGTCGACGCCGACGACGAGGAGCTGCGCGGTTTGATCGCCGAGCACGCACAGCGCACCGGCTCGCTGGTCGCGCGCAACGTCTTGGCCCAGTGGGAGCGCGCCAGGGAACGATTTGTCAAGGTGATGCCGCGCGATTACAGGCAGGCGCTCGAGCAGCAGGCCGAGGCGGCGGCGATCGCGGGGGTGGCAGACAATGGGTGAGCTCGGAGGCTTCCTCAGAATCCACCGCGTCGGCTTCGACAAGCGCGATCCGAAGCAGCGCGTAACGGACTACGAGCCGTACTTCGGCCTGCAGGGTGAGGACGAGCTTCAACGTCAAGGTGCCCGCTGCATGGACTGCGGCGTGCCGTTCTGCCACGAGGGCTGCCCGCTCGGCAATCTGATTCCCGACTGGAACGACCTCGTCTACCGCGGCAAGTGGCACGAGGCGATCGACCAGCTCCACGCGACCAACAACTTCCCCGAGTTCACCGGCAGGATCTGCCCGGCGCCGTGCGAGTCGGCCTGTGTGCTGGCTGTCAACGATGACCCGGTCACGATCGAGCAGATCGAGATGGCGATCGCTGAGCGCGCGTTCGCGGAGGGCTGGGTCGTGCCAGAGCCGCCGGCAAGGCGCTCCGGGAAGAGCGTTGGCGTGATCGGCTCCGGCCCGGCCGGGCTCGCGGTGGCCGCCGAGCTGAACCGCATCGGGCACATGGTGACCGTGTACGAGCGCGACGAGGGGCCAGGCGGCCTGATGCGCTTCGGCGTTCCCGACGCCAAGCTCGAGAAGACGATCATCGACCGGCGCGTGACGGTCCTCGAGCAGGAGGGCGTGAGCTTCCTCTACGACACCGAGATCGGCACCGATGTCACGGTCGATGAGCTGCAGGCGCGGCATGACGCGGTGGTGATCGCAATCGGCTCGCGGGTCTCGCGTGACATCGAAGTGCCCGGACGCCAGAACGGTGGCATCCACCTGGCGATGGACTACCTCTACCAGCGCAACCGCTGGGTCGCAAAACACGAGGGCCGGGCGTTCCGTGAGGTCGAGCCAGACCGAGAGATCACCGCAGCCGGCAAGCGCGTGATCGTGATCGGCGGTGGCGACACCGGGATGGACTGCATCTCCAACGCGCTGCGCGAGGGTGCCGAGAGCGCGAGGATCCTCGACGTCTACGCCGAACTGCGGCACTCGGACCCGCGCCATCCGTGGCCGCTGCCGCCCAAGCGCACGACCATGACCTATGCGCTCGAGGAGGGCGGTGACCGCCGCTGGGGGACGGAGGTGACCGGCTTCGGCGGTGCCGATGGAAAGGTGACGCACGTGTACGCGCGGAAGGTCACCGGCACCTCCTCACGCGATCTGACGCCAGTGCCCGGGAGTGAGTTCGTCGTCGATGCCGACCTCGTGCTGATCGCGATCGGCTTCGAGCACCCCGAGCACGAGGGTCTCGTCGCAGACCTCGAACTCGACCTCGATCATCGCGGAAACATCCGCACCGAGCGCAGCTACAAGACCTCCCATGCGGGTGTCTTCGCCTGCGGCGATGCGCGTATCGGCCAGTCGTTGGTCGTGACCGCGATCGCCGAGGGGCGTAAGTGCGCACGTGTCGTGAACAAGGCGCTTGGCGGCACGCCGATGGACCAGGATCGGGAGCTGCTGGCAATCGGCGCTTGGAGCGGCGAGCCCGATAGCACGCTCCGCCACGAAGCGGAGGCCGCAGGGACGGTTCGTCCCGGTGAGCAGTTCTTCACCGGGCCTGGCACTCGTCGCGTAGACTAGTTACGCTCCTTTCCGGCCCAACGTGCGGGATTTTCTTTGGCGGTCGTTCGCCAGATTCCCGCATAGTGCGGAGTAGGTTTAAGAGGCCTGAACTTGGGTGGGACACACTCGCCCAGTCAGTCAGGGAACTGCGCCCCCACTTCCCTGGCCAGCTGGGAGGCCCGGATGGATCTGGGCCTCCCAGCAACCTTTGCCTCAGGAGACCGCTTGACGCCGCGTGTTCGGCCACGGCGTGTCACGATTGACGGCGAGCATGCCGACCTTCTGCCGACACAACCACCTCCTGCAGAACTGCACGATCTGCGCGCGCGAGCAGCACTTCGAGGCGCGTCCAGTCGTATCCTCGAGCGCGCCGAAGTCGACGCAGCCGCGTGAGCGGACCGAGGGCACCGACGGTCCGCGGGCTGAACGCGCGCGAGCACCGCGTGTCGCCAAAGCCGGCACTGGCAGGACCGTGCGTGTTCGCCGCCTCGCGCGCGGCGTCGAAGACGGCTACCGCTCGGCTCTCGTGCCCGGGCTGAAATCCAGCGAGGACGCTGAGCGCCTCGCCGAAGAAATCGCCTTCTCGGCAACTCGCCTCCTGCTCATGGAGCAGGTCGCGGCAGGCGCAGCGCCGGAGTACCTGCCGCCCAGCTGGAGCGAGATAGCTGCTCCAGGAGATCTCGACGAGAGAACCATGCTTGCGATGAACGTGGTCCTGGACGGGCCCCGAGGCCTCAAATCCGGCAATAGCGACGACGCCATTGCCGGATTTGAGGCCTGGGGTGACCGGAACGGCTCACTCGCAAAGGCATTCACGGGCGAACCGAGCTGGACTCCGGAGCGCCGCTTCGAGCGCACCTTCGAGCGTCTCGGCGGCGTCCGCGGCCTTGACCGCGACACGCGGTATGAGCTTCTCACCCTGCTGGGGCGGCTCGGCGTCTACGAGCTGCGCCCCGGCAAACTGTTCCTGAGCGGCGAGAACGAAGCCACCTGGGCGGCCAAGCGGGCTCTTGGAATCGGAGACCCGCTGCTGCTCGAGCGCCGCTCCGGCGAGCTCGCGCGGGCCTCGGGTGTCCCGATCGAGGCGCTCGATCTGGCCCTCCATAACTGGGGCTCGGGCACACGCGTCACCGGCGGGTTGGCGGAGGATGCGGAGGGCGATGCGGTCCTGCTCGAGCAGGCCCAGTCGGCGCTCGGGCTCTGAGAGCCCGGCTCGCCGCACCTTCGCGCCCGAGGGGCGATGTCCTGCAGCGCGCTCCGTCCGAACCGCCGCCTACATTCATGCAGTCCACCCGTCCCGATGTTGGAGCCCTCATGTCACTTTGCTTCATCGAGCCGCAGGACGCCATCCGCGTAATCGCCGACTCGGTCGGTCGTGAGGCCCGGCGCCAGATCGTCGGCGAGGTGGTGGCTGCCTGGGTCGACGAGATCCCTGAGGCGGACCTCCTATCGCATTACTCAAAGGCTGTGGCCGACCTCGACGAGCACGATCTCTCGATGCTCGCCGCCTGGCACGCTTCGCTGGAATTAGGACACCCGATACCGAGCAAGGAGTTCCTCCTCAACGTCTTCCCGTCGCTCGGGGAGAACCGCCGTGAGGCGCTGCGCATTGCAGCCGGCTTCCGCGGGGAGGAGGCGTTCGACGCCGGGGTCGGCGAGGATGAGGCGCTGGATGCCGTGCTCCCGTGGCTTTCCGAGGACCGCTGCGTGCAGTTGGCGGCGGAATGCCTCGAGCTCTACTGCTGGGACCGGCTGGGCAGCGAGAACTGATCGCCCAGCGGCTGGAAGCCCATCGCGCGCCGCACCCCCGCGCTGGTCAGGCCGGTTGGGCCAGCAAGTAGATTCCGGCGCCGCGCTCATTGCGGCTCGTGCATTCGAACGCGTAGGCGTCGAGACCCGGGCGACCAACGTGGGAGCCGGTTGAGCCGCCGGCGACGCGGCGTGGCCACAGGTCGCCGTCCTCGTCGTCACCGAGCCACAACTCGACGCCGACGCGCCGTGGATGACCATCGTGGTCATAGGTGGTTGAAAGCCGCGGATCGAACACGAGCGGATGCTCCTCGCCGCGCGCGGCGACGGCGATGCTGTCGCGGTCCTGACCCTTCGCTCCCTTTGGACGGATGGAGAGCACCGCGATCTCGTGTCCCGCCGGGAACCAGGAGGAGAACAGCCGTATCGAGTCCTGCCCGTCGAGTACGACCCCTGCGCTGCGCAGACCGCCGATGTCGAGCTCACGCTCGACGCCTTCGATGGTCGCGCCGCCGGTGACGCGGCACGGCTCGAGCGCGTGGCTGCCTCCGCCCGTCGTGGTGGTCGCATCCGCGCGCTCGAAGCGGAGCGCGCAGCCTGCTCCTGTGAGCGTCCAGATCTCGCCGTCCTCGAGGTCGAGGTCGGCCGGGCCGAACTCGACGTCGGCACCGGTCAGGCCGGCCACTGCCAACTGCGGCTTGTCCCCGCCCAGCACGACTCCCCAGAGTTCACCGTCGAGGTCGCCGAAGATTGCGATCGGGGTGGAAGCCGTGCTCACGGCACTTATGCTTCCAGTTGCGGCTCTTCGATGTCGGCTGCCGTGGCCTCAGCGTCGTAATGCGCCGAGCCGCCAGGGCCGCGCGAGCCGGGGTACGCTGCCCAGGAACCGAGGCCGACCAGCTGTTTCAACCAGATGCTTCGGTGGTTTCGTTCCGCGACTCGCCGTGCGACGGCGCGGGTCGGCGGCAGCAGCAACAGCAGCCCGATTGCGTCGGTGATGAAGCCTGGCACGAGCAACAGCAACGCCCCGACCAGCACGAGCGCGCCGTTCAGGACCTCGCTGGTAGGCGCTCGACCGGCGGCCAGCGCCAGGCGCAGGCGCCGGAGCGCAGCGCGGCCCTGATGCCGGATCAGCCGCCAGCCGATCGGCCAGCTGACGATCAGCAGCAGCAGCATCCACCAGAATCCGATCGCCTCAGCGATCTTGATGATCACGAAGAGCTCGGCCAGAGGCCAGAGCACGAGTAGCACGAACCAGATCATGTACGTGCTTAAGCGTAGTCAGCTCGGCGGTGTGCCAGTGCGGTCTCGGGCGCCGGCTGCGGTGCCTAGCGATCGCCGGCTGCGGTGCTCAAGCGATCGCGGGCTGCGGTGCGCCGTCGGCGAGCAGCTCGACACCGGGCAGGCGGTGCAGGCCGACCAGTTCGATCAGGTGCATGATCTGCGGTTGCGGGCTCTGGAGCAGCAGCCGGCGCTCACGGCGCCGAAGGCGATTCGAGAGCATCGCCAGGTCGAGCATCAGCGTCGTGTCGGCAAACACGAGGTCCCGGAGGTCAACGCGGACGTCACTCTGCGCTCGGAATGCGAGGACAAGTGCACGTCTCCGGAGGCTTTGGGTGCTTCGATCCTCGTCCCCTGCGCAGAGCAGCACCGGCGGGTTGTCGGCGAACTCGATGATCGCGGAACCCTACTAAGTGAACCGGCGGCAATGCAACCCTAACGTTTGGCCAACAATCGAGAACCTCGTAAATTCGAACAATCCAGCCTCGTAAACTGGAGGGCACATGATCACGATCGAAGAGGTTCACGACGCGCTGCGCGAGGTGATCGACCCGGAGCTGGGTCTCGACTTTGTCGAGCTTGGCCTGATCTACGGGGTCGACATCGATGCGGCCGGCGCCATCAAGGTCACCTATACGCTGACCACCCCAGGCTGCCCGATCGGCCCTCAGGTCGAGGGCCAGATCCAGGAGTTCGTCAGCGAGATCGAGGGCGTCACCTCGGTCGAGTCGGAGCTCGTGTTCACGCCACCATGGTCTCCGGACCTGATGAGCGAGGACGCGAAGTTCGCCCTCGGCTTCTGAGCGGGCCACCCCGTTCAGGCGCCGCTCGAACTGACGTTCAGCCCGACGGTCACCGTTCAGGCCACGCTTGAGCTGATCCGCGCGCCCAGTTCGCGTGCCGTTTCGACCAGCTCGATCGGCCCGAGCACCTCGATCGCCTCATCGAGCAGCGCCGCCCACATCAGGAAGTGACGCGACCAGGCAGCGCGGCTGCGCACGATGCAGGCGCCGGCGCCATCGGGCTCGACCGTCGCGTACTGGTTCGGGCACCTTGCCGCGGATCCGCTCGGCGGGCGCGAGCACGCGGATCTCGGCCTGCTCGGCATCCTCTTCGCTGCCGGCCGCGTATCGGCTCAGCTGTTGCTTGACATAGGACGCCGGATCGCCGCCCGGAACCGTGCGCGCCTTACCGCGTCCGCCGAGCCGCAGCGCGCTGTCGATCCGGTCGAGCCGGAACGTGCGCCAGTCGTCGCGATCGAGGTCGAAGGCGACCAGATACCAGCGGCGCCCGCTGTACACGACGGCTGAGGGGTCGACGGCGCGCATCGAGGCGGTGCCGTCAGCGGCGACGTAGGCGAAGTGCACGCGCAGCGCGTCGCGGCAGGCACGCCGCCAGCGTCGCCAGCGTCTCGGTGTCGGTCTGTGGTCCGTCGACGGTCAGTGCCGATGTGACCTGGCTGAGCGCGTTCACGCGGCGACGCAGGTGTGAGGGCAGCACCTGCTCGAGCTTGGTCAGCGCGCGCACGGAGATCTCCTCGATGCCTGCGATCGGACCCGAGGCGCCGATGCGCAGGCCCACGGCGACGGCGACCGCCTCGGCGTCATCGAGCAGCAACGGCGGCAGCTCGGCGCCGGCGCCAAGCCGGTATCCGCCGGCCACGCCCGGCGCCGCCTGCACCGGGTAGCCGAGCGAGCGCAGCTTGTCGACGTCGCGGCGGATCGTGCGGGGGCCGACCTCGAGCCGGTTGGCGAGCTCCTGCCCGGTCCATTCGCGGCGCATCTGCAGCAGCGAGAGCAGAGCCAGCAGTCGTGCGGAGGTCTCGATCATCGTGGCGAAAGCCTCCCACGAATTGCGGACGATATCTGACCGCAGCCCCACGATTGAGGACCGAAAGCGACCTCGATTCCCGGAAGCCTCCGGACATTCTCGGAGGCCTCTGAAGCCGAGCCGCGCAACGCCCACAGCCAGAGCCGGCGCGCCTCAGGCGAAAAAAACGGGCGGGTCCGAATCGTTCGGACCCGCCCGTTGGGGTCACCGCCCGCCGGTCCGTGGCTCAGGGGGGGCGGACTACGGACCGGCCGAGACTGGGCGGATGCCTATGGAGCTGGGGTTGGGGGAAGCTCCATGTATGTGCCTGGTAGACGCTTCTTACCCGCGAAAGTGATGCTCAAACCAAAAATATTTTCGGGGTCAACGTACGACCTACCCCGAAACGGCGAGGTTACGCACCCCGTTTTCCGTTGTGTCGAGTGCGCTGGGAGCGTTTTGCCCGCATATCGGCGGCCGGCCCGCTGACCGGCCGCCGACGTGGCGTCGGCAGCAGCGGCGCCGACGCCGCGCTGACGACCTCGCGTTCGAGGGCGCCCGTTGGCGCGGGGAGGCTTCGCCACGTTCTTTGAGCCGGTTGCGGCCAGCAGCTCGATCAGCGACTCGTCGATGCCGGCGGCGATCACGTCGATGTCGGGCAGCGCGTCGAAGTCCCCGAGCAGCCCGTACCCGATCTGGCCGTTGTACGACATGATCGCGACCGCCAGCGCGTGGCCCTGGGGCAGGAACGCGAGCGGGAAGAGATCCTGCAGCTGGTGGCCGAGGATGTACAGCGGGACCTGCGGTCCCGGGATGTTGGTGACCAGGAGGTTGAACAGGCGCGTCGAGAACTGCAGCCGCGACGCCTGTGCCAGCACGGCGGGGGGTGCGATCTCGTTCACCGCCACGAGCGTCGCGGCGCCGACCGCCTGCTTGGAGCGCTTGAGGTCGTCCATCGCGCGGCTCACCACGGCCAGCCGTGCGACCGGGTCCTGGATGTAGACGGGCAGCGGCCCGCGCATCGCGACCAAGCGGTTGCCCATGCGTTCCGCGCTCGTCCGGCGCGCGCACCGAAACCGGCACCAGCGCGCGCATCTCCAGTCCATCCGTGCTGATCCCGCGAGAGCGCAGCCACTCGCCCAGGGCGCCCGCCACGACCGTCAGGAGGACATCGTTGACGGTGCCTCCGAGGCGTGTCCTTGACCGTCTTGTAATCCGCGAGCTGCGTGGCGCACGACGCGGAAGCGGCGGTGCGGCCCGATCGGCACGTTGAGCGGCGTCTCGGGGGCGGGATTCAGCAGCTCCCAGACGATCTCGCCGACGCCCTCGACCGCGTCGCGCAGCATGCCGACACTGCGGCTGGGCTGAGTCACCGCTTCCAGCGTGCGCGTCGCCAGTCCGGTCACCGCGCCCGCCCCGTCGCGCGCGTTCGCCAGCAGCAGCTGCGCCGCACTCGGCTCGGGCTGGGGCTGCCAGGGGTCGAGCTCGCCTGTGTCGAGCGGCTGCGGAGACGGGGCGAAGTCGAGCAGCACGGTGCCGAGATCGATGCCCGCGACGCCGTCGACGAGCGCGTGGTGGTTCTTGGAGATCATCGCGAACCGCTCGCACGTCTGACCGGGCGCCGGCTCGATCCCCTCGATCAGCCAGAACTCCCAGAGCGGTTTGGTGCGGTCGAGCGCGCGAGATGCGACTCGCGCCGCCATCTCCAGCAGCTGTGACTCGCTGCCCGGAGCCGGAAGCGCCGCATGGCGCACGTGGTATTCGAGGTTGAAGTTGGGATCGTCGATCCACAGCGGCCTGCCGCTGCCGCCCGGCGGCATCGCCAGCTTCTGGCGGTAGCGGGGCAGCAGATGCAGTCGCCCGCGCACATGGTCGAGCACGTCCGCGAACGGTGGCGCTGGGCCCTCGAACAGCAGCACGCCGCCGATGTGCATGTGCGCGCTCGCGCTCTCCTGGTGCAGGAAGCCGGCGTCCGTCGATGTCAACCGATCCAGGTGCTGCTGCGCCACTCTTGCCCTCCGCTTGCCGTCGACTGCTGGCCAAGCGTAAAGCGTAATCCGCCGCCGGTGACCCGCCGAGCAGCCGCCGACAGGGACTAAACTGAGCCCAATGGCCCACACGCCTGAGAAGCTGCTGCTCGCAGCGCCCCGCGGATACTGCGCCGGTGTCGATCGCGCGGTGCAGACGGTGGAGCGCGCGCTCGAGGTCTACGGCGCGCCCGTCTACGTGCGCAAGGAGATCGTGCACAACAAGCACGTCGTCGAGCAGTTGCGCGAGCGCGGGGCGATCTTCGTCGAGTCCGAGAGCGAGGTCCCCGAGGGCTCCACCGCCGTCTTCTCGGCCCACGGTGTCGCGCCGAGCGTCCACGAGAACGCCGCCGCCCGCGAGCTCAACGTGATCGACGCGACCTGCCCGCTCGTCACGAAGGTCCACGTCGAGGCGAAGAAGTTCGCCGCCGAGGACTACACGATCGTGATGATCGGCCACGAGGGCCACGAGGAGGTCGAGGGCACGATGGGCGAGGCGCCCAACCACATCGTGCTCGTGCAGAGCGAGGAGGACGTCGACGCGCTCGAGGTCCCCGACCCGCAGCGGCTCGCCTACATCTCGCAGACGACGCTGAGCGTCGACGAGACCCGCTCGATCATCCTGGCGCTGCGTAAGAAGTTCCCCGCGATCGTCGGGCCCCGCACCGACGACATCTGTTACGCGACCACCAACCGTCAGGCGGCGGTCAAGGAGCTCGCCAAGGAGTGCGACCTGGTGCTCGTGATCGGCAGCCGCAACTCCTCCAACTCGAACCGTCTCGTCGAGGTCGCCCGTGAGTGCGGGGCCGCCTCGCATCTGATCGACAACGAGTCGCAGGTCCAGGAGGAGTGGCTCGAGGGCATGCGCATCGTCGGCATCACCTCCGGCGCGAGCGCCCCCGAGGAGCTCGTCAAGCGGCTCGTGCAGTTCTTCCGCGACCGCGGCACAGACGACGTGCAGGAGCTCGAGGTGATCCGCGAGGACACCCGCTTCATGCTCCCCAAGGCGATCCGACAGGCGCTCGCGGCCAGCGCCTAACAGTGCACACGCTGGTCATCTCGGACCTGCACATCGGTGCAGGTAGCGGACGTGCGGCGCTCGAGGATCCTGAGATCGTGCGGCAGGCTCTCCGAGACGATCTCTCAGGCGCAACGGCTCGTTCTGCTGGGCGACATCATCGAGTTGCGCCAGGGCCCGCATCCAGGACGCGCTCGCCGCTGCTTCGCGCGTCCTGCCGCAGCTGGTCGCCGGTCTGGGCGAGGGCCGCGAGGTGATCCTGCTGATGGGCAACCACGACCACCAGCTGCGGGTCCACTCCGAGGCGCTGGGCCAGGTCGAGTGGATGCTCTCCCAGAACGGGAACGCCGTCAGGATCGAGTACCCGGGCGTCTGGCTGCGCGACGACGTCTATGCGCGACCACGGGCATTACCTCGACCGGCACACGACGACGCCGGCCTTCGAGCGTGTCGCCGCAGGAGCGATGGCGCGGTTTCTGAAGCTGCCGCTGTCCGCGATGTCGGAGACCAACGACTACGAGCGTCTGCTGGCTCCGATCTATGCGTGGATGTTCGCGATCTCCGCAGACCAGCGCGCGCGAGATCGACGCGCGCCGACGGCGGCGGGTCGGCGCGGGCGCTGAAGCTGATCCGCGAGTCGCGCGGCGCCAAGGGTGCTCGCGGTGCAGGCCGGCCTGCGCTCGCTGCTCGGGGCTGCCGACCTCGCCCGGCTCGGCCCATTCAGCCCCGACCTGTCGCCGGTGATGCTGCGCCGCTCATCGCTGATCGCCTATGGCGAGGTGCTTGCCACACTTGGACTGCGGCCGACCTACGCGCTGTTCGGCCACACGCACCGCGCCGGTCCGCTGCCGGCCGACGTCCGCTCCGAGTGGACCACTCCGTCGGGTGTCCAGCTGTTCAACACCGGCTGCTGGGTCAACGAGTCGGCGGCCTTCATGTCCGAGGAGCCGGCGGACAACCCGTACCGGCGCGGCTTCGCCGTCGAGCTGGACGAGGACGGCCCGCCGCGGCTCGTCAACCTGCTCGACTGAGCCATCCTTGCACCGGCCGCGGGAAGCAAAACCGGCGCTCACGGCCGGTTTTGCTTCCCGCGTCACACGCACGTAGGCTTCCGCAATAGAGAGGCGATGACAGCGCGTCGCGAGGATCGAACCGGTTTGGGGGACGCGGAGCTCCTGGCAGCTGTCGCTGCGCGCGACGGCGCGGCGTTTTCCGCCTTCTATCGCCGGCACCTGGCAGAGGTGCTCGCCTACCTGGTGCGCGAGACCGGCGATTCGGAGCTCGCGGCCGACCTCGCGGCTGAGGTGTTCGCCGCCGTGCTGCTGTCCGCCGGGCGCTATGAGGCGCAGCGTCCGTCGGCGCTGCCATGGGTGATAGGGATCGCGCGGCACAAGCTGCTGATGAGCTGGCGCCGTGGTCGCGTCGAGGCGCGTGCGCGCCAGCGGCTCGGGCTCGAGCCAGTCGAACTGGATGACCTCGCGCTCGAGCGCGTCGATCAGCTCGCGGATGCCGGCGTCGGTCGCCTCGAGCAGATGCTCGAGCAGCTGCCGCCGATGGAGCGCGATGCCGTCCGCTGGCACGTGGTCGACGAGGTCGGCTACGAGGAGATCGCTAAGCAGCTGAACTGCTCGGAGATGGTCGTGCGCAAGCGCGTGAGCCGGGGGCTCGGAAAGCTGCGCAACCAACTTACGGAGATGGGGCCGGCATGAGCACGGACTTCCTGGAGGCTGTAGAGGAGCAACTCGTGGCGGCGACGGAGCGTGGCATCAGCCGGCGGCGCTGGCGCTGGCCGTGGCTGATGCGGATGCGGCTGCCGCTGCGTGCGCCGACGGTCGGGATCGCGGCCGGGGTCGGTGCGGCGCTGGCGGCAAGCGCGCTCGCCGCCACCCTCACGCTCCCGACCTCGAAGCCGAAGACGCATGTGACAACCACTGCGGCCGTCGGCAATATGCGCAGCTACACGACCGTGGGAGCCGTTCCGGCCGGGTTCCAGCCCGCGTCGTTCACGGCGATCACCGTGTTCAACTGGTGGCTGCTCGGCACGGCCCCGTGCGGCGCGCACACATGCACGAGCGTCGTGGAGACGATGAACGGCGGCTCCTCGTTCACGCGCATCCCGGCGCCGCCGACGACAGCGGTCTCGAATCTCCGTTTCGCCGACGGTTCGGATGGCTACGCGTACGGTCCGGAGCTTTGGAGCACGCACAACGGCGGCGCCAGCTGGACGCAGCTCCCGATCGGCGGCGAGGTAGACGACCTCGACATCGCCGATGGCTTTGTCTATGCGATCGTCGTCAGCCATGGCCGTACGAGCCTGATGCGCTCGGCAGTGAGCGCGGACGACTGGTCGGCGCTGTCCGGCCTGGGGCACGGGCCTCTGTCCGGCCTCTGGATTCAGGGGGCGACCGTCGTAGTCCAGTCGGGAGACCGGCTGTTCATATCCAATGACCAGGGCAACCACTTCGCCCGTAAGCGTGGTGTCCGGAATGCCGGTGACTGCTCGTTTGACGGTGGCCCGCAGGCGCTCTGGGCGCTCTGCTCAAGGGGCATGGCGCCCGACGAGATCCTGCTCTCGAGCGACTCCGGAAGCACGTTCCGGACCACCTCGCAGGTACCCGACGGTCCGCTCGGCACCTTCGGGGCGGCGTCTGGCAATGCGGCCGTCGTTTCAACCCAGGGACCGCTCTATCGCACGACCAACGGTGGAGCGAGCTGGACGCCGGTCACCGTCCAATCGGCTCCCGGAGCTCCGGTCGCGAACCTTCCGGCCAACTGGACCTACCTCGGCTTCAGCACTCCCAGCCACGGCGTGGCAATCGGCAACTTCGGCACCGGCGGTCACCAGGATCTCAGGCTGTACTACACGATCGACGGCGGCGCGAGCTACCACTTCGTCCCAATCGGGCCATGAGCCGAGCACGTCTGCGTTTCTTCGCGGCCATCGCAGCCGTGGCGGGTGTCTGCGGCCTTGTTGCGACCGCCACCGCGGCGACCACGATCCGATCCGGCTTTCAGCCGGGTGAGTTCAGCGCCACCAGCGAGCTCGACTGGTGGGTGCTCGGGACGGTCCATTGCGGCAAGAAGCAATGCCTTTCGATTGTGCGCACGCAGAACGGCGGGCGCAGCTTCCAGGCAACGGGGACACCGCCGTCCTCGACCTCGCAGCAGGCCACCGTCAGCCAGCTGCAGTTCGCCAATGTTCGTGATGGATATGCATTCGGGCCGCAGCTCTGGACCACGCACGACGGCGGCCGTAGCTGGCGGCAGGCATCGATCGGCTTCACGCAGGAGGTTGTCGTCGCCGGGAGTTGGGTCTACGCATCGGTCTGGGATGGCTCTGGACAGCAGTTGCTGATGCGCTCGCCGGTCGACCGGGACCGCTGGCGCGTGCTGCCCGTGCCCGGGCGGCCGAGCGGGTTTGGTCTCTGGGCGCAGGGCAGCGTCGTGATCCTGCAAACGCAGACGCGCACCTTGATCTCAACTGACCAGGGCGCCCACTACAAAGCTGCACGAGGCCTGCCCACGGACATGAACTGCCAGTTCGAGACAACGCTTCCCAGCCCGGCCTTCTGGGCCCTCTGCTTCCGGGCGGCCGCCGATCCCGGCGGCGAGCTCTTGCGCTCCGGCGACACCGGCGCCAGCTGGACACGGGTGCCGTACCGGGGTGTCCCCGATGGACCGATCCAAGGATTCGCCGCGGCGTCGGGCGAGGTTGCCGTGATCGCTGCCTACCGGCACATGTACCGGACCACCGACGCCGGTGCCGGCTGGTCGCGGGTGGCCGGCCTACCCGCGGCCTTCTTCGCGACCAGCATCGGCTTCAGCGACCCAACCCACGGCTGGGCGATCGGTGGCACCGGGCGCGGGCGCAGCTGGCGGATGCGGCTCTACTACACGACCGACGCCGGCGCGAGCTACCAGCGGGTTTGGCTTTAGCCGCCCGCGGAGGAGTGCTGTGAGCCGGAGCCGCTCGGGTTCGAGATCGCCTGGTTGACGTCAGCCCTGTTGATGATCCCGTGGGTCAGCGGCAGGCAGGCATATGCCGCCGGCTTGATCGCCGGCTGCTGGAGGTCGATCCCTGAGGCGCTGAGCATTGCCGGGGTCAGCTGGCCCTGGTTGTTCGGGTCCGGGAACTTGGGGAAGCCGTGCTGGCGCATGCACTTGGCGAACGCCAGGATCGCATCGGTGTGGGCGCGGATCTGTGCCGGGGTGGGACCGTTGCCGGCGTTCGGCAGGATGTGCGCGCAGGCTCGCTGAGCGGACTTGAAGCCGGGGCGCTCGGTGATCGCGGGGTCCACATGCACGGCGATCTGGACCGAGTTTCCGTTCGTGCTGACGTGCGGATCCTGGAAGTTGCTGACTCCGTGTTTGCGCATGCAGGCCGAGTACTGGTATGCGGACCGAATGGCGGAGTTGGTTGCTGACGAATGACCTGAGACGTGGGACGCCGGGGGCTTCTTCGCACCGCCGCAGGCGGAGACGAGCAGAGCAGCGGCGACCGGGAGCGCGGCGGGCGTGATGGCGCGGAGAGACAACGGTGCGAGTTCATGGCGCCGTTCTACGCCCCCACCGGTGCCGGGGCCGTCACGCGCATTGTCACCCCACTGTGACCGCAAGGCGGCATGCTGTGCCGATGCGTGTACTTGTCGTCGAAGATCACGAGCGCCTGGCGACGGCGATCGCCGATGGCCTACGCCGTGAGGGCATGGCGGTCGACCTCGTCCTCGACGGTGCCGGCGCGATCGCCCACACGACGATCACCGACTACGACGTCGTCGTGCTCGACCGCGATCTTCCGGGTGTGCACGGCGACCAGGTCTGCCGCACGCTCGTGCAACGCGGCAGCCACACCCGTGTGCTGATGCTCACCGCCTCGGACACGATCCGCGACCGTGTGGCCGGCCTCGAGCTGGGTGCCGACGACTACCTCGGCAAGCCGTTTGACTTCTCCGAGCTGGTCGCCCGCGTGCGGGCGCTGGCACGGCGCGCGACCCCGGCCCTGCCGCCGCTGTACACGCGCGGCGACCTGAGCCTCGATCCCGTCGCGCAGGCTCGCCTCGCGCGGCGAGCGGCGGCTCGATCTGAGCCCCAAGGAGTTCGCCGTGCTCGAGCACCTGCTCGCCGCCGACGGTCGCCCGGTCTCCGCCGAGGAGCTCTTGGAGCGGGTCTGGGACGAGGCCGCCAACCCGTTCACGACGACCGTGAAGACCACCGTCGCGCGCCTGCGTGCCAAGCTCGGCGAGCCGCCGCTGATCGAGACCGTGCGCGAGGGCGGCTACCGCATATGAGCGCGTTCGCCGGACACAGCGCCAGGGTGCGGCTCGCACTGATCTCCTCCGCCCTGTTCCTGGCGATGGGCACGGCCCTGATCGTCGTGATCGTCCTGGTCGAGGGCACGGCGTCTCCGATCCACATCTCCGTCGGTTCCCACACTTCCGTCAGCGCGGTGCCGCGCCCACCAGCGGTTCGCTACCGCGGGTGATCACAGTGAGGCCCAACGATGCGGTCATCGCCCAGCAGCACGCCGACAACGCGCGCCTGATCGTGGTGGCCTGGATCGTGCTGGCGCTGACTGCGCTGGCGGCGATCCCGCTGGGCTGGTTCGCGTCCGGCAGGATGCTGCGGCCGCTGCGTGAGATCACCGCTCGCGCCCGCACGATCTCCGCCGGAAACCTGCACGAGCGTCTGGCTCTGAGCGGCACTCGCGACGAATTCACCGAGCTGGGGGAGACGCTCGACGATCTGCTGGCACGGCTCGAGGCATCGTTCGACGCGCAGCGCCGCTTCGTCGCCAACGCTTCGCACGAGCTGCGCACGCCGCTCACCGTCGAGCGCACGCTGCTGCAGGTGGCGCTGGCCGACCCGAACGCCAGCGCCGAGACGCTGCGCGGCGTCTGTGAGGAGCTGCTGGTCAACGGCCGCGACCAGGAGCGGCTGATCGAGGCGCTGTTGACGCTGGCCAGCAGCGAGCGCGGGCTCGAGCGGCGCGAGCGCACCGATATCGGCGCGCTCGCGACACACGTGCTGGAGCAACCGCGCCCCGAGCTCGAAGAGCATCGGATCACGCTGGAGGCCCGGCTCGAGGCGGCCATCACCGAGGGCGACCCCGCGCTGATCGAGCGGCTCATCTCGAACCTGCGTCGACAACGCGGTCCGGCACAACGTGGACGGCGGTCACGTCGAGATCGCCACACGCCAGCAGGGCGACCGCGCGCTGCTGGTCGTCGAGAACGGCGGTCAGATGATCGCGCCCGAGGAGATCGAGACGATGTTCGAGCCGTTCCGGCGGCTGGGTCCGGCCCGCACCGGCGCCGGCTCAGGACAGCACGGGCTCGGGCTCTCGATTGTCCGTGCGATCGCCGAGGCGCACCACGCCGAGATCGACGCGCATCCGCGCCCCGGCGGCGGGCTCTCGATCACGGTCGCCTTCCCGGCTCCGGGTCCGGCGTCGCCGGACGCCGATCTAGGACACGCCCGGGCCAGCAAGCCCGGGCGTGAAGCACACCGCGAGCACGCACAGCTCGTCGCTGACGTCCAGCTCGAGCACACCCTCGGTGTGCTGCTCGTGCACGATCAGCTCGTAGGCGCCGGGGTGGGGTACCGCGACCTCGGTGCCGTTGACGGTGGCGACGCCGCTGGCCCTTGAAGACGGCCCAGACGCCGCCCGCCTCGTAGGGACCGCTGTAGGGCCCGGGAACGTCCTCGCTCTGCGGCACGAGCAGCAGCGTCCGGACTCGTCCTCGGGACGCACCGGCGCGAGCGTCTCGCGCTCGATGCCGAGAAGCTCCTGGATCGCGAGCTCGGTCTCCGCGTATCCGCCCTCGCCGAAGTGGTAGTCGAACAGGAAGCCGTCGGCGTTCCACAGGTAGCGTGCCGGCCAGCCGAGGTTCTCGTACTCCTGCCAGATCTGGTGATCGACGTCGACCACGACCGGATACTCGATCCCCAGGCGCTCCACCGCGGCGGCCACCGCCTCCGGATCATCGGACGGCTCGAAGCCGGCCGAATGCACGCCGATCACACGCAGGCCCAGCTCGGCGTAGCGGGCGTGCCATGCTTTCAGGTACGGCAGCGTGCGGATCGAGTTCGGGCGGCAGAAATCCCAGAACTCGATCAGCACCGGTCGGCCCTGCTGCTGGTCCATCCGCAGCGTGGCGACGTTGACCCAAGGCAGTCTGGCCGGAAAGGCTGGTGCGGGGATGTTGTCGACCGGAGCGCGGATGGGAGCAGGTTATCCACCTGCCTATACTTCTTATTCCACAAATCCCGACTGTTTTTGAGGAGTTTTCGATGAGTCCCTCTGGAGCGGAGGTTCTTCGCCAGATCAAGGACCGGATCGAGGAAGTCGATCCGTCAGCCGTGCGTGAGCAGCTCCAGGAAGGAGCGCTCGTGATCGACGTGCGTCAGGACGAGGAGTGGGCCACCGGCCACATCCCCGGCGCGCGCCACGTGCCCAAGAGCCACCTCGAGTCCCGCGTCGAGGGCGCCGCACCTGACAAGGCGCAACCCGTGATCCTGTACTGCGCCTCCGGTCAGCGCTCGGCCTGGGCCGCGCGCACGCTGATCGAGGACCTCGGCTACGAGCACGTCTCCTCGATGACCGGCGGCTTCACGCTGTGGAAGGACCGCGGCTACGACGTCGACGTTCCGCGCTTCATGAGCGCCGAGCAGCGCGACCGCTACTCGCGCCATCTGCTGCTGAACGAGGTCGGGATCGAGGGCCAGCAGAAGCTGCTCGACGCCAAGGTGCTGCTGCTCGGCGCCGGCGGCCTGGGCTCGCCCGCCGCCCTCTACCTCGCGGCTGCGGGCGTCGGCACGCTCGGCATCGTCGACGATGACGTCGTCGACCTCTCCAACCTGCAGCGCCAGGTGATCCACAACTCCGCAGCGCGTCGGCGTCTCCAAGGTCGACTCGGCGGAGGAGACGATCCAGGCGCTCAACCCCGATGTCAACGTCGTCAAGCACAAGCTGCGGCTCGGGCCCGACAACATCATGGACATCCTCCCGGACTACGACATCGTCGTGGACGGGCTCGACAACTTCCCCACCCGCTATCTGCTGAACGACGCCTCCGTGCGGCTGCGGATCCCGGTCGTGTCGGCGGCGATCCTCGGCTTCGACGGGCAGCTGTCGGTCTTCAAGCCCTACGAGGGCCCCTGCTACCGCTGCCTGTTCCCGGTCCCGCCGCCGGCCGAGCTTGCGCCCTCCTGCGGCGCCAACGGCGTGCTCGGCGTGCTGCCCGGCACCATGGGCCTGCTGCAGGCGACCGAGGTGATCAAGCTGATCCTCGACATCGGCAACCCCGCGATCGGGCGCCTGATCATGTATGACGCGCTCGCCGCGACGATGACCGAGGTCAAGATCCGCCGCGACCCGAACTGCCCGATCTGCTCGCGCGATCCCGAGGAGATCAGCGACGAGGAGATGGGCGTCTTCCCCGACTACGAGGCGTTCTGCGCCGGCGCTCACTGAGCGCAGCGCTGAGCGTCGCGTATCGCGGCGACATCGCAGGCGATACCGGACCAGAATCGACAGAAACAGAGACACAGGAACGAATGGCCACCATCAAGATCCCACCAGTGCTGCGCCCCGCCGTCGGCGGCGAGCGCGAGATCAGCGCCGACGGTGACAACGTCGGCGAGATCCTGCGCGCCGTCGTCGAAGAGCACCCTGCGACGCAGACGCAGCTGTTCGGCGCCGACGGCGAGCTCAACCGCTACGTGAACGTCTATCTCAACGACGAGGATGTTCGCGTGCTCGACGGGCTCGATACCGCGGTCAGCGTCGCCGACACGCTGGTGATCCTGCCCGCCATGGCCGGCGGCCGCTAGTGCCGGCAGCGTGCCGAGCCCGCGCGCCCGGCAGGCACCCGCTATCTTTTCTGAAGCGATGGCCACCGAACTGCGCAACAAGCCCTGCGGTGGTCGCTACGGCGACGTCATCGAGGCGATCGGCCACACGCCGCTGATCGAGCTCAAGCGGCTCAGTCCCAAGCCGGGCGTGCGCCTCTGGGTGAAGCTCGAGTCGCGCAACCCGACGGGCTCCGTGAAGGATCGCGTGGCGCGCTCGCTGATCCTCGACGCCGAGGAGAAGGGCCTGATCCGGCCGGGCCAGACGATCCTCGAGCCGACCTCCGGCAACACCGGGATCTCGCTGGCGATGATCTGCGCGCGCAAGGGCTACAGGCTGAAGGTCGTGATGCCTGACAACGTGACCCCCGAGCGCACCGACCTGCTGCGCATGTACGGCGCCGAGATCGTCTACTCCGAGGGCTCGAAGGGCTCCAACGGCGCCGTCGAGCTCGCGCTCGACATGGCGGCCAAGGATCGCCGTCGTACTACATGCCCTACCAGTACGGCAACCAGGCCAACCCCAACGCCCACTACAACGGCACGGCGCTCGAGATCCTCGAGGAGCTCGATGAGGTCAGCGCCTTCGTCGCCGGGCTCGGCACGGGCGGCACGCTGATGGGCAACGGCCGCCGGCTCAAGGAGGAGCTCGGCGACAAGGTCAAGATCGTCGCCGCCGAGCCGATGCAGGGCGAGCCCGTCCAGGGCCTGCGCTCGCTCGACGACGGCTTCATCCCGCCGATCATCGACCTCTCGGTGCTCGACCGCAAGATCTTCGTGACCAATGAGGACGCGATCCGCTGGACGCGCAAGCTGCTCGACGAGGAGCAGCTGTTCGTCGGCGTCTCGACCGGCGCGATCGCGCGCGTCGCGGTGCGCATCGCGAACGAGCTCGACGAGGGCAACGTCGTCTTCATCGCTGCCGATGACGGCAGCAAGTACTTCTCCTCGGGCATCTACACGCGCCCGCTGGAAGAGCTCGAGAACCTCGACTCCACCGTCTGGTGGTAGTCGCGGCCTGAACGGTACGCGTCCGATGCGCATCAGCCGCGAGCTGTACGACGAGATCGTCGCGCACGCGCTCGAGGACGCTCCCGACGAGTGCTGCGGGATCGTCTCCAGCCGTGACGGTGAGGCGGTCGAGGTGTTCCGCATGGAGAACACCGCGCACACCTGGATGCGCTACGAGATGGACAACATGGAGCTCTACCGCGTCGTGACGAGCATCGAGGACGCCGGGCTGGACATCGGCATCATCTACCACTCGCACACGCGCACCGACCCGTATCCGTCGCAGACCGACATCAACCTCGCCTTCTACCCCGACTCGCTGTACGTGATCGTCGGGACGGCCACCGAACAGCCGGTCGTGCGGGCGTTCACGATCCGCGACGGCAAGGTCGAGGAAACGCACCTGTCCGTCGTGTGAGGCGAAGCGGCCGAGTCTGGACGTGCCGCTCCAACCTTCGCTTGGGCGGCAGGGACCGCGCGATGACCGACGCCCGTCTCCGACCCAACGCTTCAGTTCGCCATCGTCGGCGACGCGCATCCTCGCCGACGCGCACCCAGCCCTGCAGTCCTTGCCGCGCATCACGAACGGCTCGACGTGCGGCTGAGCGAGGAGCTGCGCTTCGGTCTCGTCGCGGCTCGGCACGCATCAGCAGCCCGCCGCTGCCGAGACTGCGACCGCGATATGGCCGCCGATCAGGAACGAGAGCCCGCCGAACATCCGCTTCTCGATCGACGTCCGGGTCGAACAGCAGCAGCTCGCGCACGCGGTCGGCAAGCTCCGCGTCGTAGGCCACGCCGCGATTATCCGCCGTCGGCGAGACGGCGCAACCGCGAGCGCCACTCGCTCTCGATGCTGGTCAGGCCGGAGCCTGGGAATGCGCTGCAGCAGAGCCGCGTGCGCGCCCCCGGTGTGCAGGCGCCCGACCAGGCGTGTCACCGCCGCCGGCCCCTGCTGCTCGGCGAGAAACTCGATCAGCGTCGGGGCGAGCAACGGCGCATCCCGCGCTCGGCCGGGAAGCGGGGGCGGTGCCCGGTGCGCATGTAGTGGCCGACCACCGTGCGTGCATGCCCGCTCTCCCCGGAGAGCCAGCGGGCGGCGCCCTCCACCAGCCACGCCCAGCGCAGCTCCGCCCATGAGCGAGCGGGCAGGCGCGCCTGCTGCAGCTCACGATTGGTCCCGATGATCACGCGCTTGGCGTACAGCGAGGCGGGCGCGAGCATCGAGCATCTCGAATGACCCCGAGACGCCGGAGGCGCGGTCGCGCAGCGCGCGCGGGGACAGCACGTGCAGCTCGTGTCGGCCGGCCCAGCCGGTCACGTAGCGGCGCGCCGGCTTGCGCCGTCAGCCCCCAGATCGCCGGCATCAGCGGGTTGGACAGCGCCAGTGCGTGCGGACTGTCGTGCAGAACGACGGTGAGCTCGGCCGCCGGCTGCGGGAAATGGGTGGAGAGTCGTTCGCGGGTCCGCTCCAGCAGCCTGAGCACGCGAGCGGCGTCGGCGGTACGGGCCGACGAATGCCGGCAGGCGAACGACGTGGATGCTGACTCGGTCCAGGACATAGAGGCGCGGGTGAACCTGCCGGTTGAAGCGAGAAGGGGTGGCCCGCTGGCCACCCCTTCTCGACAACACGTTGGTCCTAGACGAGGACCGGCTGGCGGTCGCCCGCGGCGATCGCCGCGATCTCCTCAGATGCCCGCTCGAACTCCTCGTCAGAGAGCACCGGAGTGCCCTCGAAGGGAAGATCGCGCGTTATCTCCAGCCACGAGCGGCATCCGCCGTACTCGTCGCGCACCTTGACAGTCACCGGACGTGGAATCCGGTAAGTGCGGAGCACCACCACGTGCAGCGGGTGGCGGCGCTTCCAGTCGAGGCGCTTTTCGGCGTAGTCGGTCGTCCACACATAGAACGGCGAGAGTGCGTCGACCGCACGTCGGTCAGTGATCGTGTAGTGAGCGGAGACCTCAGCCCAGGCGCGGATACGCACCCGGTCGGGCTGGTGGATCTCCACGCCCCGCAGCATCGCTGCTGTGGACGGCTCACCGTCGCTCCAAACCCCCTCCTCAAGTGCCCGGGCTAGTTCCGGGCGGTGCGACTCACGCACCAGATCGGTGCGCTGATGGTCGAACGTGGGGTATAGAAAGAAACGGTCATGCTCCAGTTGGAAATGCTTATCCGGTTCACGGATTCCACCTTTGCGGAGCGTCAGCAGCTGCTCTCCCTCAGCGAGCGCGCGGACGGTGACCGCCCATTCTTTGAAAGCAATCGGCATTTTTACTCAGTCGGGGTGATCAGGATTGTGAGAAATGCCCGGCGGAAAACAGCATGCCGGGCGAGACCCGATTCTATGTCGGTTTTACAGAATCACCAAATCCTGACCGAAATAATCGCTACCGACCGACCCGTCAATCAGACGGAGCGCCGATCTGAGCGCGACGCTGCTCAGGCAGCGGCGAGCTCGTCGAAGCTGTGGAAGTCCTCGGTCTCGGCGAGGTGCTGATGCGACGGGCAATAGCCGTTTTGCGGCAGCGGCGTGCGCTGGCACTGCGTGCCCTTGCGGGTGCTGGCGCGGCAGAGGATCGGATGCCCGTAGATGTCGAAGCGGCTCTGGGGCTGGCTGCTCAGGAACTCGTCGGCGAAGGTCATGTAGCGCTCGACGATCCGCCAGACGCGGCCCTGAGCTGAGATCGGGAAGTACGCGCGGATGTCCGTGAAGAGCGTGCGCGCCGGCCGGGCGAAGTAGTGGCGGTCCGTGGCGAGCCGCTCCACTGCCGCTTCGCATGCCCGCAGAACCCGCTCGTGGTTCAGGTACGGCTGCTCAGGCGAGTCCTCGAGGATCTCGGCGGATAGCTCGCGATAGACGGCTCGGCTGAAGCGATACATGCAACTGCATCTCCTTTCGGCCCCTCCAGTCCGGTCCTCCGCAAACACTACTTCCAGCGCTCGAAAACTGACTCCTGGTCTGCGAGAAGCGTCACATGGCGCTCATCGAGCGCGGGATCAATCTGCGGACAGTCTTCCCGCCAATGGGCTCCGCGACTCTCGTTTCGTATGAGCGCCGCAGTGGCGATGAGCCGCACCAGCGGATGCGGGTCATCGAGCAGCTGACCCAGGTCCGCGGCTGTGCGCTCGAGCCCCGCAAACCGCCAGAGCCGCTCCCTGGACTGCTGCGACGGGGCTGCGATCGCGCTTCCGCGCGCTCCCTCCTCGTCCAGGGTCTCGGCGACGACCGACGAGCTCAGCTCCGACGACAGCAGGCTCGGCTCGTGCAACGCCGCGCGCGCCGCTCTCGCGCCGAACACGAAGCACTCGCTCAGGCTGTTGGAGGCGAGTCGGTTGGCGCCGTGCAGACCGGTGCACGAGCATTCACCTACGGCCAGAAGCCCAGGCAGAGTCGAGCGCGCCTGCAGGTCGGTCTCGATCCCGCCCATCATGTAGTGGGCCGCGGGGGCGACCGGGATGACGCTGAGCTCTGGATCGATCCCGACCTGTTTCAGGGCGCTGACGACGTTGGGGAACAGTGCGGGGTCCACCTCGCGCATGTCCAGCGCGACCGCGCTGGATCCGGGGCGGCGCAGCAACTCCCGGTAGATCGCACGAGCCACCTCGTCGCGCGGGGCCAGCTCGTCCACGAAGCGCTCGCCGTCGAGGTTGCGCAGCACCGCACCCTCCCCGCGAATCGCCTCCGTGACGAGCAGGCCGTCGCCACCCGAATCGGCTCCCGCGACGACGGCTGTCGGGTGAAACTGCATGAACTCGATGTCGGCGAGCGCGGCGCCGGCGGCGTAGGCGAGCAGCAATCCGGTCCCGACCGCGCCGGCTGGGTTGGTCGTGCGCGCCCAGAGCGCGGCTGCGCCGCCGGTCGAGAGCACGGTGGCCGGCGCGAGCAGGTGCTCGTCGTCATCCAGCACGACCCCGGTGCAGCGTCCCTCGTGCGTGAGCAGCGCGCGGACATGGCGCCCCTCGAGCACGTCGATTCGGTCCTCGGTGGCGACGACGGCCGAGAGTTGCCGGACGATCCGCCGGCCCGTCGCGGCACCGCCGGCGTGCACGATTCGGCGCCGGCTGTGGCCGCCCTCGAGCCCGAGCGCGAGCCGCCCGGTGCGGTCGGCGTCGAACGTGACACCGAGCCGCGCGAGGTCCTCAACGGCCTGCGGAGCCTCTTCGACCAGCACCCGTGCTGCCGACGGCCTGACCGCACCGCGACCGGCCTGCAGCGTGTCCTCGAGGTGCAGCTCCGGGCTGTCCTCGGCCGCGAGCGCCGCGGCGAGGCCGCCCTGTGCCCAGTAACTCGACGTCTCGGCCAGCTCGGTGGCCGAGATCAGCGTGACCTGCGCGCCCTCGCGGGCGGCGCGCAGCGCGGTGTAGAGGCCGGCTGCACCGGCGCCGACGACGACCAGCTGCCGCTGGTCACGGCCGGAAAGAGGGGGCATTGGCCGGTACGGTACTGGGCGATGCCAACGCGGCCGGTGTTCCTCTCCCACCCCTCGTCGCTGGACCACGACACCGGAGAGCACCCGGAGCGGATCCGCCGGATCGAGGGGATCAACGCCGCGCTCGAGGCGCGGGATTGGCTGGGCTATGAACGCGTCTCCTCGCCCGCTGTCGAGCTGGACGTGCTGGAACGGGTGCATCCGAGCGCCCACATCGAGCGGATCGCGGCAGCCTCGAGGATCGGCGGCGCCCAGCTCGACCCGGACACGTTCGTCAGCGCCGGCTCGTACGCCGCGGCCCTGCACGCAGCCGGTGGGGCAGTCGAGCTCGTCCGCCGGCTGGTCGACGGCGGGCCCGGGCAGGTCGGCTTCAGCGCGCACCGACCACCGGGCCACCACGCGGTTCCCGACAGGGCGATGGGCTTCTGTCTGTTCAACAACATCGCCATTGCTGCGCGTCACGCGCTCGCGGAGCTGGGCCTCGAGCGGGTGCTGATCCTCGACTGGGACGTCCACCACGGCAACGGCACCAATGAGATCTTCTGGGACTCGGACGAGGTGCTGTTCGTCTCGATCCACCAACTGCCGCTCTATCCCGGGAGTGGGCGAGCGTCCGAGCTCGGTCGGGGTCGCGGCGAGGGCTACACGGTCAACCTGCCCGTGCCGCCCCGTTCGGGCGACGACACGTTCGTCTCGTTGGTGCGGGACGTCGCGCTCCCGCTGGCCCGCAGTTACCGACCGCAGCTGGTGCTCGTCTCAGCCGGGTTCGACGCGCATGCGGACGACCCGCTCGCCGACTGCACCGTGAGCGACCCGGGTTACGTGGCGATGACGGAGCTGGTGCGCGACCTTGGCTTGGAGATCGAGGCGCCGGTCGGCTGTGTGCTCGAGGGTGGCTACGACGTCGATGCGCTGGCGCGCTGCGTGTTGCTGACGATGGAGACCCTCGCCTCCGAGCCGGGCAGCGGCCCGGACAGCCCCGACCTCGAACGTATTCCCGTACATCCACTGGCGACAGATGCGCTCGAACGCCTGCGTCCGCTGTGGCCGCAGGTAACCTCGCAGCGATGAGCGACCGCAGCTATGGACGCGCCGCCGATCAGATGCGGCCGATCACGATCGAGCCGGGTTTCGTGCGGACCGCCAACGGATCGGCGCTGATCTCTGTCGGAGAGACGCGCGTGATCTGTACGGCATCCGTGCAGGAGAGCGTTCCGCGCTGGATGATCGGTCGCGGGCGCGGCTGGGTCACGGCGGAGTACGGGATGCTCCCGGCATCGACCGGGGAGCGCAAGCAGCGCGACATCTCGAAGGGAAAGGCCGACGGGCGCTCGGTTGAGATCCAGCGCCTGATCGGGCGCTCGCTGCGCGGCGTGGTGGACTTCGGCGCGCTCGGCGAGCGCACGATCTACATCGACTGTGACGTCCTCCAGGCCGACGGCGGCACTCGCTGTGCGTCGATCACCGGCGGCATGGTCGCACTCGAACTTGCGATCGCCAAGCTCGTCGGTGAAGGTCGGATCGAGCGGTCGGCGTTGACCGGCAGCGTCGCCGCCGTCTCCGCCGGCGTGGTCGCCGGGGTGCCGCTGCTCGACCTCGACTACTCCGAGGACTCGACCGCCGAGGTCGACGCCAACGTCGTCATGACCGGCGATGGTGGGCTTGTGGAGGTGCAGGCGACGGCGGAACGCACGCCGCTCTCTCGCGCCCACCTGGACGACCTCTTGCGCCTGGCGGAAACCGGCATCGACGTGTTGCGCGCCTCGCAGCAGGAAGCAGTTCGCATCAGCTGATCAGATCGCGGGTAGGCTGCGGTCGTGCAGGAGCTGGTACTGGCGACTCGCAACTCGCACAAGGTGGCGGAGGTGAGTCGCATGCTCGCGCCGTTTCGCGTGCCCGTCGTGGCGTTGCCACCCAACGTCGTGCTTCCACCTGAGGTCGGGGAGACGTACTCCGCCAACGCCCTGATCAAGGCACGGGCCGCGTCGGAGGAGCTCAAGCGCGCGGTGATCGCCGACGACTCCGGCGTCCAGGCGGCGGCACTCGACGGCCGGCCCGGTGTGCGCTCGGCCCGTTACGCCGGCGAGGACGCGACCGACGAGGAGAACCGCCGCAAGCTGATGGCCGAGGTGCCGCCCGGAAGCGAGCTGCGCTATGTCTGCGCGCTGGCGTTCGTCGAGGGTCGCTACGAGCGCGTTTTCCTCGGCGAGTGCCAGGGCCGGATGGCGCCGGCGCCGCGCGGTTCCAACGGTTTCGGGTATGACCCGATCTTCATCCCCGGCAGCTATCCCGACAAGACGATGGGGGAGCTGACGGACGCCCAAAAGGACCTGATCAGCCACCGCGGTAATGCCGTGCGCGACTTTGCCTGGTGGTTCCTGGGCGAGAGGCTTGGGTTGCGGCCATAGCGGTATAGCCACCGAATTGGCTCCCGCCCGCCCCACGGGGACAGCTTCGCGCAGGCCTCAGAACAGGTTTATCGCGGCTGAAAGCGCCACCGCAAAGGCGACGGCGGCGTAACCACGATCGCCGCGGACGAGCACGACGGCGGCTGCCACCAGGCAGGCGATCGTCGTAAGAAGCCAGGCTAAGCGACCGAGTTGCATGCCATCAGAATGCCATCCCCGGCGGTCCACAGCGAGTAAAACTGCGGAAACTCGGGCCTGTCAGGTGGACAAAGACACCCGAACCGTCCGCAAACCGTGTTAGCTTCGGCGCTTCCTACCACCTCGAAGGAGGAGTGAAGTGACGAAAGCCGAGTTCATCGACCAGGTCGCAGACCGGGCCGGGCTGAGTAAGAAGGACGCCTCAGAGGCGGTCGATGCGGTTCTGGAGACGATCGAGGACGCACTCAAGCGAGGCAGCGACGTGGTCTTTTCCGGATTTGGCAAGTTCAGCGTTTCGGATCGCGCTGCGCGCGAGGGTCGCAATCCCGCCACGGGCGAGAAGATCAAGATCGCCGCAACCAAGGTTCCGAAGTTCAGCGCTGGCGCTGCTCTCAAGAAGGCGGTCAACTAGGCCGCCGCACAGCGGCTACGTTTTCGCATGTGACCACTGCGGAGGCAACCGCGGAAAGCTTCGGGGACCGATTGGCCGAGCGCGTTGTGCGCCGACAGTCGCAGCTCGTGCTCGGCCTGGATCCCGACCCCGCGCTTCTGTGGCCACATGCGCTCGAACTTGTGGGTGGGGTGGACGTCCCGTCCGCCCCACCCGCCGTCCGGGCCGCGCGCGCTGTGGTCGCTCATTGCGGCCTGGTGATCGAGGCGGTCGCGGAGCATTGTGTCGCCGTCAAACCGCAGCTCGCGTGCTTCGAGCGGCTCGGTGCACCGGGGTGGGAGGCGCTCACGCAGGTGATCGCCAAGGCGCGTGAGGCCGACCTGATGGTGATCACCGACGCCAAGCGCGGCGACATAGACGTCACGGCTCGCGCTTACGCCCAGGCCTTCCTTGGCGTGACGCCGAGCCCGTTCGGTCCGATACCCGGCCTGGGCGCAGATGCGATGACGGTCAACCCGTGGCTCGGCAGCGACTCGCTCGAGCCCTTCATCACGGTTGCGCGTGAAGCCGGCGCCGGCCTGTTCGTGCTCGTGCGCAACTCCAACAGTGGAGCGGTCGAGCTTCAGGACCGTGAGTTGGCCGACGGCAGCCTCAGCGACGCTGTGGCCAGGATGGTCGCCGCGTTGGGGGTCGACGGGGTTGGCGAGTCAGGCCTCTCCGACGTCGGTGCCGTCGTCGGCGCCACCGCTCCCCACCATCTGGAACGGCTGCGCGAGCTGATGCCGCAGGCGGTCTTCCTGTTGCCGGGAGTTGGCGCTCAGGGCGGGCGCATCCACGATCTCGGCCCGGTGTTCACTCGCGGGCCTGCCAGTGGCGTCATCTCCGTGTCTCGCGGTCTCGTGCAGGCCCACCGCATGACCGGCGGCGATCCTGCAACTGCCGCCCGGCGCCAGGCCGAGAGCCTGCGCGAGCAGGCGTGGGCGCTGGTCGGCTGAGGCGCTCGGCTGCTCCCTTCCGGATCGCGTAATAACGTCAGGGGACGATGAGGAAGGCGGCAACGAGACTGGCCGTCCTGCTGATGGCGTTCGCTGCCTGCGCCGCACAAGCGAGTGCGGCGCAGAACCACAAGCCCACGACAGCCAGGACTGCCGCCAACCTACCGGCTCCCAGCCTGCCCGTGACCGGGGCAAGCCTGATGGTCGCTGGATCGGCGACGCCGCTCTGGAGCCTGCACGGCGAGACGGAGTTACCGATCGCCTCGACGACCAAGATGATGACCGCGCTGGTCGTGCTTCAACACGTCAGGAACCTGAACACCATCTTCACGCAGACCGACTGGACCGCGGACGCTGACGACTCCCAGATCGACCTGGTTCCCGGTGAGCGGATGACGTCCACGACCTGCTGCTTGCGCTGCTGCTCCCCAGCGCCGATGACGCCGCCGAGGATCTGGCCTACAACGTCGGCCGCGGCTCCGTGACGCGCTTCGTCGGCTGGATGAACGCCGACGCTCGCGCGCTCGGGCTCGACCACACGCATTACACGACGCCGATCGGGCTCGACACTCCCGGCAACTACTCGAGCCCCGACGATCTCGTGCGGCTCGCCGGCTACCTGATGCGCAACTGGCCCTTCTTCCGGCACACCGTCGGGCTCTCATCGGCGACCCTGACCAGCGGCCGCTACGTTCGCCACATCGTCAGCACCGACGACCTCGTTGGCAAGGTCCCATGGATCAAGGGCGTGAAGACCGGGCACACCGCGGCCGCCGGCTATGTGCTGGTCTCCGACGGCCAGCGCGACGGGTTCACGTTGCTGGCCTCGGTGCTCGGGACCACCAGCGAATACGAGCGCGATGCGACCGCGCTGCGGCTGCTCGATTGGGGGTTCTCCGAGTTCCGGGTCGTGCGACCGGTGCGCGCCGGTCAACTCTTGGCTCGGCGGCGGGTGCCGTATGAGATCGACCCGGCGCTGGTGGTCGCCGCGCATGGCTACCGCACGGTTGTCGCGCGAGCCGCCAGGATCCGTGTCGTCGTCGGGCGGCTCCGCAAGCTGTCGGGGCCGATGGCCAAGGGAACGGTTGTCGGGCATCTGCGTGTCAACATCGCGGGACGACCGTCCGTACAGGTCCCGTTGATCCTCGCGCGGCGCCTCCCGGCAGTGTCCGAATTGACCAAATTGGGGCATCTGATCAAGCGACCGTTTACTCTGCTCATGCTTGCGCTGCTGCTCGGCGGCGGCGTGGCGGCCGTCCGGATCGGGCGGCGGCGTCGACCCCGAGTTCTGCTGACAGCCCCCGTGGACGAGCGATGATCATCACCGTCACCCTCAATCCCGCCTTGGACAGGACCTTGGAGGTTCCCAGCTTCACGCCTGGGCGCCGCCATCGCAGCCTGGACCAGCGCACCACGCCCGGTGGCAAGGGGGTCAATGTGGCGCGCGCCCTGAAGCTGCTTGGGCAGCCGGTGATCGCCACCGGCATCATCGGCGGCGCCACCGGCACGCGCATCATCGAGGCACTCGGCGACGAGTCGATCCTCAGCGCCTTTGTTCGTATTCGCGAGGAGTCGCGTACCAACATGGCGGTGCTCGACCCGACGACCGGGATTCACACCGAGATCAACGAACGCGGCCCGTCCGTTACCGAGCACGAGCTCGAGCTGCTGGAGCAGAAGCTCCTGTACCTCGCCCGCGGCGCGAGCATCTGCGTATTCGCCGGCAGCCTGCCGCGCGGCCTCGAGCCGGAAACCTACGCCAAGCTGATCCGCTCGGTGCGCAAGCTCGGCGTGCTGACCGTGGTCGACACCGACGGCGAGCCGCTGAAGCTCGCGGTGCGCGCCGAGCCCGATGTCGTCTCTCCCAACGAACTCGAGGCCGAGGAGCTCGCCGGGCACGAGTTCGGCGGAATCGACGATCGCGCCCGCGCCGTCGTCGAGATCACCCGCCAGGGACCGGAGGAGGCGATCATGACGGTCCCCGACGGCTGTTACGCCTACGTGCGCGAGGACGCTGGTCATACGCTCTATCGCGTCACGATCGAGCCGCTCGAGGCGACATCGCCGATCGGTTCGGGGGACGCCTTCCTCGCCGGTTACGTCGCGGCTCGCTACCAGGGCAAGTCGCCGATCGAGTGCTTGCGCTTCGGCGTGGCCTGCGGGGCCGAGTCGACGCAGCATGTCGGCGCCGGGATCCTCGACCCGGCCGACCGTCGAGCGCCTCCTGGAGGGTGTCGTCGCGGAGCAGGTCAAGCTCCCGGCGAACGTCTCCTGAACGCGCCGCGCAAGCCCTCACGAGGCCCCAATCCGCCCGCTGCTAAGGTGGATTCCACGCCCCGATGCTGCACTCTGTCGGGAGTCGATTTCTCGCGAAAAAGTGGGGTTCACCTTGTCATCTTCCCGACCTTCTACGATGCGCTGATGGAAGTCGAAATTGGCCGTGGAAAGAAGGCCCGCCGGGCCTATGGATTTGACGACGTAGCGATCGTGCCGTCACGCCGGACGCGTGACCCCGACGACGTCGACATCAGTTGGACCCTGGGTCCATATCGCTTTGAGCTGCCGCTCCTGGCAGCTGCCCTGGACGGCGTGGTGTCGCCGACCACCGCCGGACAGCTCGGCAAGCTCGGTGGCCTCGCGGTCCTCAACCTCGAGGGCATCCAGTGTCGCTACGAGGACGCAGACGAGCAGCTCGCACGGATCGCCACGTTCTCCAAGGACATCGCGACGCGGGAGCTTCAGGACATCTACCGCGAGCCGGTCAAGCCCGAGCTGATCGCGCAACGCATCAAGGAGATCAAGTCGCACGGCGTCGTCGCCGCGGCCTCGCTGACTCCGCAGCAGGTCCGCAAGTACTACGAGGTCGCGCTCGACGCGGGCCTCGACGTCCTCGTGATTCAGGGCACGGTCGTCTCGGCTGAGCACGTCTCCAAGGACACCAGCCGTCCGCCGCTGAACCTCAAGGAGTTCATTCGTGAGCTCTCGCCGATCCCGGTGATCGTCGGTGGCTGTGCCTCCTACCACACGGGTCTGCACCTGATGCGCACCGGCGCCGCCGGCGTGCTCGTGGGTGTTGGCCCGGGCGCGATCTGCACCACTCGTGGCGTGCTCGGCCTCGGTGTGCCGCAGGCCACCGCGATCGCAGATGTCGCGGCCGCCCGCTCGCAGCACATGCTCGAGACCGGCGACTACGTGCGCGTGATCGCCGACGGCGGCATGCGCAACGGCGGTGACATCGCCAAGGCGATCGCCTGTGGCGCCGACGCGGTGATGCTCGGCTCGGCACTGGCGCGCGCCACCGAGGCGCCCGGTCACGGCTTCAACTGGGGCATGGCGACGTTCCACCCGACGCTGCCGCGCGGCACCCGTGTCGCGACCAAGCAGAACGGCACGCTCGAGGAGATCGTCAAGGGCCCCGCCCGCGAGAACGACGGCACCTTCAACCTGATGGGGGCGCTGCGCACCTCGATGGCGACCTGCGGCTACCAGGACATCTCGGAGTTCAACCGCGCCGAGCTGATGGTCGCTCCGTCGCTGCAGACGGAGGGCAAGCACCTCCAGCGCGAGCAGGCCGTGGGCATGGGTGCCTCCGGCAAGGCCACGGTCGGTGTCGCTGACTGAGGCGGACGGTTCGCTCGTCGCCACTGGTCCGCTGACCAGTGGCGACGCTGTGGCCACCCAGGAAGTTGTCGTTCTCGACTACGGCGGCCAATACAGCCAGCTGATCGCCCGCCGCGTGCGCGAGTGCGGCGTGTTCTCGACCCTGCTGCCCTACCACGTCGGTCCCGAAGAGGTTGCCCGGCGCAAGCCGATCGGCCTGATCCTCTCGGGCGGCCCCGCGTCGGTCTACGCCGATGGCGCGCCCAAGCTCGATCCGGGCCTGCTCGAGCTTGGCATCCCGGTGCTGGGCATCTGTTACGGCATGCAGCTGATCGCGCGCGAGCTCGGCGGCAACGTTGAGGGGGCCGAGGTCGGGGAATACGGGCGCTCGCAGCTGACGGTCCACAGCCACGGGCGCCTGCTCGCCGAGACACCGAGCGAGCAGGCCTGCTGGATGTCGCATCGCGACACGGTCTTCGCGGCGCCGCCCGGTTTCGCAGCGCTAGCGTCCTCGAGCGCCTCGCCGGTCGCCGCGATCGAGTCGCCCGAGCGTGCCGTGTACGGGATTCAGTTCCACCCGGAGGTCGTGCACACGCCCTACGGCCAGCAGGTTCTCCGCAACTTCCTCTATGACATCTGCGGCGCCGACGGCACCTGGAGCGCGCGCTCGGTGATCGAGGAGCAGATCGAGCGCATTCGCGAGCAGGTTGGCGACGGCCGCGCCCTCTGCGCCCTCTCCGGCGGCGTCGATTCGAGCGTTGCCGCGCTGCTCGTCCACCGGGCGATCGGCGAGCGCCTGACCTGCGTGTTCGTCGACCACGGTCTGATGCGCAAGAACGAGGGCGAGCAGGTGGTCGCCGCCTTCCGCGATCACTTCCATGTTCCGCTGATCGCCGTCGATGCCGAGGAGCGCTACCTCGCGAAGCTGAAGGGCGTCACCGACCCGGAGCAGAAGCGCAAGATCATCGGGACCGAGTTCATCCGCATCTTCGAGGAGGAGGCGGCGAAGCTCGACGGGATCCGCTTCCTCGTGCAGGGCACGCTCTACTCCGATGTGATCGAATCCGGGGGCGGCACCGGCACCGCCACGATCAAGTCTCACCACAACGTCGGCGGGCTTCCGGACGACCTGGAATTCGAGCTCGTGGAGCCGCTGCGCACGCTTTTCAAGGACGAGGTGCGCGCGGTCGGCGCCGAGCTCGGCATGCCCGAGCGTCTGGTCTGGCGCCAGCCCTTCCCGGGTCCGGGCCTGGCGATCCGTGTCGTCGGCGGCGAGGTGACCAAGGAGAAGCTCGACACGCTGCGTGAGGCCGACGCGATCCTCCAGGACGAGATCCGCAAGGCCGGCCTCTACCGGGAGCTGTGGCAGTCCTTCTGCGTGCTCCCGGACGTGCGCGCCGTCGGCGTCCAGGGCGACGAGCGCACCTACGGAAATGTGATCGCGATCCGTGCCGTGACCTCCGACGACGCGATGACCGCTGACTGGGCAAGGCTTCCATACGATCTGCTCGAGCAGATCGCTAGTAGGATGATCAACGAGATCCGGCCAGTCGGCCGAGTGGTCCTGGACATCACGTCCAAGCCACCGGGCACCATCGAGTGGGAATAGCCCACCCGAGCCGGTTCCACTGATCTTTCAAACCCGAGGCCGCGTCTAGCGCTGAGGATGGTCTACCATGATCAATCCCGCGCACTTGCGTGGCGTAAAAGCGTGCCATGAAGACATACGTAGCTAAACCAACTGATCGCGAGCGCAACTGGCTGATCGTCGACGCGACCGGGCTGACGCTCGGGCGACTCGCGACCCAGATCGCTGACGCGCTGCGCGGCAAGCGCAAGCCGACCTACACCCCGCATATCGATACCGGCGATTTCGTCGTGGTCATCAACGCGGAGAAGATTTCGGTCACGGGCAACAAGCTCGAAGCCAAGCGTTACTACCGCCACTCGGGCTACCCCGGCGGATTGAAGTCCCGCACCCTCAGCGAGATGCTGGAGCGCCGTCCGGAGGAAGTCATCCGGATTGCTGTCAAGGGGATGCTTCCCCGCAACCGCCTCGCGCGCAAGCAGCTGACGAAGCTGAAGGTCTATGCAGGGCCCGATCATCCGCACGCCGCCCAGCAGCCGCAACCGATGGAGATCGAGTCGTGACCGACGAGCAGAACGAGAACGAAGAGACCCGCGACGAGAACGAAGAGACCCGCGAGTACATCGCCCCGGAGATCCCGCCGGCACCAGAAGTGGTCCGCGACGGTCACGCCGAGGTTGCCGTAGGGACCTCCGGCGACACCGACGACCCGCCGGCGCCCGCTGAGCCCGTGGTCGAGGACCCGACCGCAGATCGTCGAGGCCGACCTCGAGTACATCGAGGAGGACGCGGCGCCGCGCCCGAAGCCGGCCATCCCGGGCGCCGACCTGATCCCGGACATCGTTTCCGAGGGCAGCGAGTTTCTCGACGCCGAGGCCCGCGCCGCTGCCGAGGCCGAGGCCGAGGAGGCCGCCGCCCGCGCAGCCGAGCAGGACACCGACGAGGTGACCGCTCAGCCGATCGCCGAGGTCGCCATCAACCTCGCAGCCGGCGCGCGCTACACCGCCACCGGCAAGCGCAAGACCGGCGTTGCGCGCGTGATCCTGAAGCCAGGCACTGGCACGTACACGATCAACGGCAAGACGCTTGAGGACTTCTTCCCGCGCGAGACCCTGCAGCGCGTCATCCGGCAGCCGCTCGAGGCCGTTGGCTATGAGGCACGGATGGACGTCATCGCCAGGATGCATGGCGGCGGCGTCTCCGCTCAGGCCGGCGCGCTGCGGCACGGAATCTCGCGCGCGCTGCTGGAGGCTGACCCGAACCTGCGCGGCGAGCTCAAGCGCCGCGGCTTCCTGACGCGTGACCCGCGCGTCAAGGAGCGCAAGAAGGCCGGCCTCAAGAAGGCCCGTAAGCGGCCGCAGTTCTCCAAGCGCTAGTCGCCCGGGTCTCCGCCCCGGAGCGACCCGCACACCTCCGTATGTCGCGCCAGCTGTTCGGCACCGACGGTGTTCGCGGCCGCGCCGGAGACTTTCTCACCGCTGAGCTGGCGGTCACGCTGTCACGCGCGACCGTCGAGCTTTGCGATGAGCCGAATCCGCGTGTCCTGATCGTTCGCGACACGCGCGAGTCGGGGGAGATGCTCCAAGCCGCGATCGCGGCCGGTGTCACCGCTGCCGGCGGCGACGTGCTGCTCGGCGGTGTGCTGCCCACGCCGGCGGCGCCGCTGCTCGTGCGGCGTCACGGTCTGCATCTCGCCGCCGTGATCTCCGCCTCCCACAATCCTTACGAGGACAACGGCATCAAGTTCTTCGCAGCGGACGGGTTCAAGCTCGCCGACGAGACCGAGGTCGCGATCGAGCAGCAGATGCTGAACCTCGGCCCTCGTCATGGGCGGATCGGTCGCGTGCGCGAGCTCCACGGTGCTCTCGAGGATTACATGCGCGAGCTGCACACGCGCTTTTCGCGGTCTCGATCTGAGCGGCAGGCGCGTTCTGCTCGACTGCGCCAACGGTGCGACCTACCGGGTTGCGCCGGAGATCTTCAGGCGGCTGGGAGCTGAGGTCGACGTGATCGCCGACGCGCCCGACGGCCGCAACATCAACGCCGGCGTGGGCTCCACGCACATCGAGCAGCTCGCTGACCGGATGTCCGGCGGTGACTACGCGATCGGCTTTGCGTTCGACGGCGACGGCGATCGTGTGCTGGCAGTGGACGGCGACGGCCGCACGATCGACGGAGATGAGCTGATCGCGATCGCCGCCGTCCACTACAAGCGCCGTGGACGGCTGGACGGGGGCGGCGTCGCGGTCACGGTGATGACCAACTACGGCTTTCATACCGCCATGCAGGATGCGGGGATCGAGGTGGCAACCACGTCCGTCGGCGACCGCTACGTCAACGAGGAGCTGCGCCGGCGCGGCTGGCGACTCGGCGGCGAGCAGTCGGGGCACATCATCGACCTCGGCTTCGGTCCTTCAGGCGACGGGATCGCGAGTGCGCTGCTCACGCTCGAGGCGCTCGAGGGCGTTGACCCGTGCGCGCGCAACGCGATGCGACGGCTCCCGCAGCGCCTCGTCAACCTTCGCGCCACCAGCCGCGACGCGCTCGTCTCCGCGATGGAGGCTGTTCCCGTCCAGCAGGCGATCGGGACAGCGAGCGAGTCGCTCTCCGGCCGTGGCCGCGTGCTGGTGCGGGCGTCCGGTACCGAGCCGCTGATCCGGGTGATGGTCGAGGCACCGAGCGAGGAGGAGACCGAGGCGGTCTGCGCAAACCTCTGCCGAGTGGTCGAGCAAGCACTGGCAACGGTTTGAGCCGGCCCTCGCTCAGGCTCGGAATGGAGGGCGTCGAGCTCGTCACGCTCTCCCAGAATCACATCGACGAGCTCTCGGCGCTGCGTGTCGCCAACGCTGACGACATCCGTGCCAGCGCCGCCTCGCGGCATCCATACGACTTCACCTTCGACGACGTGGCGCGCTCGCTGCGCTACCGGATCGAGTCGGCCCCGGCCGAGCTCTACCCGTTCGTGATCATCCGCGACGGTGAGATCGTCGGCGACCTCAACCTGAGCCAGGTGGTCCGCGGCGCGGAGGAGAGCGCCAACGTCGGCCTGCTGGTCGACCGCGCTGTGCGCGGCCGCGGGATCGCCACGACCGCCATCGCAATCGCCTGCCGGCTTGCGTTTGAGGAGCTGGCGCTGCACCGCCTGCAGGCTGGTATCCAGCCCTCGAACCTCGGCTCGCAGAAGGCCTTCGTCCGCAACGGCTTCGAGCGATCGGCCTGGCCAGGGGGCTTCTGTTCGTGGATGGCGCCTGGCGCGACCATTTGTTGTTCCAGAAGCTGGCGCCGTGATGACAGATCCGCGGCGATCTCGCGCCGTCTGGTCCCCGGCGACTGATCCGCGCCGTCCGCGGGTCCGGCAACTAGACTCGACCGCGCCTATGGACCTGCCGGCCTGGCTGACACCGCTGCCTGACGCCGCCCAGCAGCGGGCCCTGGATGCGTGGGCGATCGGGCAGCACCGGATTCCGGCGGAGACGTTGATGGAGCGTGCCGGAAGCGCGCTGGCCCGTGTGTGCGCGGAGCTCGTTCCGGAAGGCCCGATCGTGATCGCTTGTGGTCGCGGGAACAACGGCGGCGACGGCCACGTCGCAGCGCGGGTGCTGCGCCAGCTCCGGCGCGAGGTGACGGTCGTGGACGTCGGCGCGGACGGCGCCCCCGATCTTGGAGCCGCGCTCGAGCGAGCCGCCGGCGTGGTGGACGCGCTGCTCGGAACCGGGTTCTCCGGCGCTCCACGCGAGCCGATCAGCGGCGCCATCGCCGCCATCAACGCCGCTCGGCGTGCCGCGCCGCGCCTGCGGGTGATCGCCTGCGACATCCCCAGCGGAGTCGATGGTTCCACCGGCGAGATCAGCGGCGAGGCCGTTCAGGCCGACGTGACGGTGACCTTCCATGCCGCCAAACCCGGGCTCTGGATCGCGCCGGGAAAGCAGCACAGCGGTGAGGTGCACGTGGTCGACATCGGCATCCCCGCCAACGGCCAGCCGGTGACGCCGGTGATCGGGCTGATCAACGACAGCGTGCGAAATCAGATCCCGCGGCGCGAAGCCGAGCTCGACCAAGTTCAGCGCCGGCAGCGTCCTCGTGGTGGGAGGCTCGCGCGGGCTCACGGGCGCTCCGGTGCTCGCCTCGATGGCCGCCGCGCGGGCGGGGGCCGGCTACGTGACCGTTGCGGCACCGGCGTCGGTGGCGCCGACGATCGCCGCGAAGCTGCTCGAGGTGATGACGGTCGAGCTGCCCGACGATCCCGAGACGGGCCCGAAGCGCGGCAGCTCGCGCATGGCGGTCGAGCGTGCCGCGCGGGCCCAGGCGATGGTCCTCGGACCGGGGCTCGGCCGCCTGCCGGCTGCGCAGAAGTTTGCGCGCGACGTGGCCGCCCACGCGAAGCTCCCGCTGGTCATCGACGCGGACGGACTGAACGCACATGCCGAGGAGGGGGGACTTGAGCAGCTCACCAAGCGCAGCGCGCCCACCGTGCTCACGCCGCATGCCGGCGAGCTCGGACGGCTGCTCGACCTGCCGAGTAGCGAGATCGACGCGCACCGGCTCGAGCATGTGCGCGCGGCCGCGGATCGCGCGCAGGCGATCGTCGTGCTGAAGGGCGATGACACGCTCGTGGCCGAGCCGGAGGGGCGGGTGGCGATCAGTCCCGGCGGCGCGCCGGCGCTCGCAACCGCCGGCACAGGAGACGTCCTGGCGGGCGTCACGGCGGCCTTTCTGTCCAAGGAGGTCGATCCGTTCACCGCGGTCTGCGCGGCCGTGTGGACGCATCTGACAGCGGGCGTGATCGCCGCTCAGGAGATCGGTTCCGAGGGCGTGATCGCCGGCGACGTGATCGCCGCGCTGCCGCGAGCCCGCGGCAGCCAACCGCGGCCAGACGGCGAGGAGCTCTGAGATGGCGCGGCGCGCGGTGGCCGAGGTGAACCTCGCAGCGATCGAGCGCAACGCCGAGCTGCTGCGTGGGCGCATCCCGGCGCACACGCAGCTGTGCGCGGTGGTCAAGGCGAACGGCTACGGACATGGCGCGGTGCAGGTTGCCGGTGCTGCGCTGCGCGGCGGCGCGACTGTCCTGGCGGTGGTCACGTCCGGCGAGGCCGGCGAGCTGCGGCGAGCCGGCCTCGACGCACCGATCCTTGTCCTCGGCGCGCATCAGCGACGAGGAGCTGCCGGAAGCGGTGGCCGCGGATGCCGAGCTGACGGCCTGGGACCCGGGCTTCGTGGAACGCCTGCGCCTACTTGCAAAGCAGTCCGGCGCGCCCGATCGGGGTGCATGTCAAGTTCGATACCGGCATGGGACGGCTGGGCACGCGCAACCTGGATCAGGCGCTTGCCACCGTGCACGCGGTGCTCGCGGCGGCGCCTGCTCTGCGTCTGGCCGGCGTGATGACGCACTTCGCCACCGCTGACGGGGACCAGGAGTTCGTCGCCCAGCAGCTCGAGGAGTTCGGACCATTCGTGGCCGAGGCGCGAGCGCTCGCGACCACCGACATCACCGTGCACGCCGCCAACAGCGCGGCGATACTGCGCGTACCGCACAGTCACTTCGACATGGTGCGCGCCGGGATCGCGCTCTATGGCTGTGACCCGATGAACAACGACCCGGACGACCACGGCCTCGAGCCGGCGCTGGCGCTGCGCAGTTACGTGGCAGCGGTCAAGCCGATCGCGCCGGGTCAGAGCATCGGCTACAGCCGCCGCTTCATCGCCGAGCGAGACAGCCACATAGCGACGCTGCCGATCGGCTACGGAGACGGTGTCGTGCGCGCGCTCGCGAACAATTGCGACGTCCTGATCGGCGGCCGTCGTCACCCGCTCCGCGGGATGGTCAGCATGGACAACATCACCGTGGACGTCGGCCCCGAATCGCTCGCCGGCGTGGGCGATCGCGCCACCCTGATCGGCGTCGACGGCGACCGAGCGCCAGACGGCCGAGGAGGTCGCCCGGCGCGTCAACACGATCAGCAACGAGGTCCTCTGCTGGATCTCCAAGCGCGTGCTGCGCGT
The DNA here is from genome assembly GCA_963818135.1 of uncultured Actinomycetota bacterium. Lineage (GTDB taxonomy): Bacteria > Actinomycetota > Thermoleophilia > Solirubrobacterales > Solirubrobacteraceae > Palsa-465. The sequence continues at coordinate 113,446 of CAWFRF010000018.1, read as the reverse complement.
GTATCACCGAGAGAGTGGGAGACCGGTGTGAGTGAGGCGGCCTCCGGCGAGCGCGGCCCGCTGGCCGCGCTCGCAGAGATCGCTCCCCGGCACGGTCGCGCCTGGCTCGTCGGCGGCGCCGTCCGCGACGCTCTGCTCGGCCGCCAGACCACCGACTTCGACCTGGCCGTGGATGGCGACGTCCGCGGGCTGGCGCGAGAATTCGGCCGCCGAGCCGGTGGTCACGCGTTCCAGCTCTCCGAGCAGTTCGGCGCCTGGCGCGTGCGCTCGCACGACCAGGACTGGCAGGTGGATCTGACGCCGCTGATGGGGGAGACGCTCGATCAGGACCTGCGTCGACGCGACCTCACGATCAACGCCATCGCCAGAGAGCTGCTGCCCGGGGGTGGCGAGCTGATCGATCCGTACGGCGGCGTGGCCGACCTGGAGGCGCAGCTGTTGCGCAGCGCCTGGACCGGAGTCCTTCAGCTCCGACCCGCTGCGGGTGATGCGGCTGGCGCGCATGGCGGCCGAGCTCGGCTTCACGCCGGAGCAGGAGACGCTGCGGCTGGCGTCCGCGTCAGCGCCCGCGCTTTCCGGCGTTGCCGCCGAGCGTGTGTTCGCGGAGCTGCGTCTGACCATCGCCAACGATCGTGCGGTGGCGGGGATCGAGCTGGCGCACAGCGTCGGTGCGACGGCCGCCGTGTTGCCCGAGCTGGACGCGCTGCGTGGTCTCGAGCAGAGCGACTACCACCACCTCGACGTCTATCAGCACACGCTCGCGACGCTCCAGGCGACGATCGACATTGCGAACGATCCCGGCGCCACGTTCGGCGAACTCGGGCCCGGCCTGCGGCAGGTCCTCGACGAGCCGCTGGCCAACGAGCTCACGCGCGGCCAGGCGCTGCGGTTCGGCGCTCTGGTACATGACATCGCCAAACCACTCACCCGCGCGATCAGCCCCGAGGGCCGCCCGACCTTCTTCGAGCACGACGTGCGCGGAGCGGAGATGGCGACCGGGATCCTCACGCGACTGCGCGCCAGCGAGCGGCTGATCGCTCATGTCGCGGCGCTGGCCCGTCATCACCTGCGCCTCGGCTTCCTTGTGCACGAACAACCGCTGCCGCCGCGGACCGTCTACCGCTACCTCGCGACCTGCGAGCCGGTTGAGGTCGACGTCACCGTGCTCAGCGTCGCCGACCGGCTGGCCACGCTCGGTCGCAACGCCGACCGGGCGGTTGCTCTTCACCTCGACCTGTCCCAGGAGATACTCGGCGACGCACTAGCCTGGCGCCGGCAGCGACCGCGTCCGCCGATCGCCGGCGACGAGCTGGCTCAGGCACTGGACATCTTCCCCGGGCCGCAGCTGGGACGGCTGCTCGGCAGAGCTCACGGAGGCCGCCTACGCAGGAGAGATCGAGAGCGAACAGCAGGTGCTCACGCACGCTCGCGATTGGCTCGCTCACGACTCGGACCCGCCCCTTCCACGCCGGCGCGCCGTGGCGGCAGCGATCGCTAGTCTGCCGCTCCGATGCCTGAGGACTGCATCTTCTGCAAGATCGTGGCCGGAGAGCTGCCCGCCTTCGTGGTGGACGAGGACGAGCAGACGCTCACCTTCATGGACATTGCCCCGGCCACTCGCGGTCACGCTCTGGCGATCCCGAAGCGGCACGTCACCGATCTCTGGGAGATCGAGCCCGATCAGCTGGCGGTAGTCGCCGCGGCGGCGCAGCGCCAGGCGCTGCGTGCGCGCGACCGGCTCGGCGCCGCCGGCGTGAACCTGCTCAACAGCTGTGGGGCGCGGGCGTGGCAGACGGTCTTCCACTTCCACATCCACGTGATCCCGCGGTACGAAGGCGACCCGCTGCGGCTGCCCTGGACCCCGACGCCTGGCGACCTCGACGAGATCGCTGCAGTCGCCGAAGAGCTGAGCTGAACAGAGCTTTCTAGACGTCTGTCGTAGGCCAAGATAAAGCCTTGATACGGTTTCACTGATTTGCCGGGAGCCAGAGGGGCATCCGGCGCCTATCGCCAGCAGCGCCGAAGGGGATTCATCACATGGCAACTGGAACCGTCAAATGGTTCAGCGACGACAAGGGCTTCGGCTTCATTACGCCCGACGACGGAGGCCGTGACCTATTCGTCCATTACAGCGGTATAGGCGGTGACGGTTACAAGTCGCTGGCCGAGGGCGCAAAGGTCTCCTACGAGGAAGAGGCCGGGCCGAAGGGCCCCAAGGCCGTCAACGTCATCAAGATCTGACGCCTGACCGGCGCCGTCGGAGCGCCACGCCGCTCGGTTGATCCGGCGTATCCGCGCCGAGCGTGCTCAGGCCGGCAATGCCAGCGTGCTCAGGCCGACAAATCACACGGTGTTATGTAACTTTGCCGGAAACGGGCCGATTTTGGTGCAGATTCCGGGAGCAAATCGGCAGGAGGCGCAGCGATTTGTCGCGCTCGGCGCCGCTGTTGCTACCCGGCATGAGGCGTGGCGATCGCGTTAGGCGACGGTTTGCGCTGCAACATTTCACGCAACTTCCCCATGAGACTCGTGTTCAATGGGGCATATGAAGAGAGCTGTTTCGGCCGCGGCGGCCATCCTGATGGCCGCTGTTCTCGTGCCCGCCACCGCCTCCGCTGCTGACCTGCAGATCGGAGTGACCGCCAGTCCAGTGATCTCGCCTACGTGCCCGGCCAACGCGCAGGGCACAGCGTGCAAGATCGTTCTGACGCAGGTGACGGCCTACGAGACGTTGCGCGACGGCGTCGCCAATCCGGGCACGATCAAGCAGTCCGGAGTGATCTCGGCGTTCACGCTCGGCCTTGCGGGCACCAGCCTGATCACGCCGAAGGTGCTGGCCGCTCTCGACAAGGATCTACGGTGGCCCGCCGGAGGCACAGCTCACAGTTCTGCGCGCAACCGGAACGCCCAGCAATCCCACCTACCGTGTGGCGGCGGAGTCAACGATCGTCAAGTTGCGCCCTGAATTGGGCAAGGTCGCCGAGTTCCCGCTTGTGACGCCGCTGCCCGTGGTGCGTGGCGAGATGCTGGCGCTCACCGTGCCAACCTGGGCGCCGGTGCTGTCGTTCGAGCTGGCGACTACCAAGTTCGCCTACGTACAGGGCCGCGCGAACATGAAGACGACGAGTGGTTCGACCAGCTGCGACACGACCGGCGGCGCCAACCTCGCGCAGATCGTCGTCGGCGAGCTGTCCACCTACGGCTGCTCCTATCCGGGCACTCGCATCGAGTACTCGGCGCTCGAGATCACGACGCCGGCCGGCTTCACCAGCCAGGTTCGCAAGCGCCTGGCGGCCATCCGCGCCGCCGGCGTGCGCGTCATCAAGCGCTAACGCTGACGAAGCTCGCGGCGCTGGAGTCCAGCGCCGCGGCTATGCCCCGGCGCTGACCACGTCGCCCGGGCCGCCTGCCGGCGCCGGGGTGTCGCGCAGGAACCACTCGGCGTCGAGTGCCGCCTGGCAGCCCGAGCCGGCGGCCGTGATCGCCTGGCGGTAGGTGTGGTCGACCAGGTCCCCCGCGGCGAATACGCCGGGAAGGTTGGTGCGGGTCCCGCGGTCCTGAGTGACCACGTAGCCGTTGGGGTCGATGTCGACCTGTCCGGCGACGAGCTGGGACTGCGGATCGTGGCCGACGGCGATGAACGCGCCTCCGATCTCGATCTCACGCGTGGAGCCGTCAACGGTGTTCAGCAATCTGGCTGAGCGCAGCGACCCGCCGTCAACGCCGATGAACTCATCGATCGTGTAGGGCGTCAGGAACTCGATGTTCGGGACCTGGCGGGCGCGCTCGAGCATGATGTTGGAGGCGCGGAACTCGTCGCGGCGGTGGATCACCACGACCTTCGACGCGAACTTGGAGAGGAACATCGCCTCCTCCATCGCCGAGTCGCCGCCGCCCACGATCACCGTTGGCACGTCGCGGAAGAACGCCGCATCGCAGGTTGCGCAGTAGCTGACGCCGCGGCCGGCGAGCAGCTCCTCGCCCGGCACGCCGAGCTTGCGGTGCTTCGCGCCCATCGCGAGGATGACGCTGCGCGTCAGGTGCACGTCGTCGCCGACGAACACCTTGTGCAGGCCACCATCGGTCGAAAGCTCGACCGCTGTGACCTCGTCGGTTTCCAGGCGCGCGCCGAAACGCTCGGCCTGATCGCGCATCTGCTGCATCAGCTCGGGTCCCATGATCCCCTGCGGGAATCCGGGGTAAGTTCTCGACGTCGGTGGTCTGCTGGAGCAGCCCGCCCCAGGCGAAACCCTCGACCACGAGCGGGTTGAGGTTGGCGCGCGCCGCGTACAGCGCGGCCGTGTATCCGGCCGGTCCACTGCCGACGACGACGACGTTTTCATAAGCGTGCTCAGTCACTTCACTAAGTATAGGTACGACCGCGCCGGGTTGATTTCAGGTGGTCGCGGCGGCCGGCGTCAGGGCAGCGATGGTGTTCGTGTCGTGCGCCTCCCAGCCCCGTACCGTGCGGCGGAGCTGGAAGTAAGCGACGCCGCCCGGCAGCGTCGGCAGCCAGAACGAGAAGGCGCGGTACGCCAGGACGGCTACCACGGCAGCCTGAACGTTCACGCCGAAGGCGGTGAACGCGCCGATCATCCCGCCCTCGACTCCGCCGATCCCGCCCGGAAGCGGAAGCGCGTTGGCGATCCAGCCGACGAAGTAGGCCATCACGATCACGCTCGCGTATGGCGCGTAGCCGAAGGCGTGGAAGCACGCCCAAAGCGTGGCGATGTCGAACCCCCACCAGGCAACGGCACCGAGCAGCCCCGGTTCGCGCGCCCGCGCCAGCGCGATCGCTGTGCGGACTCCGGTCGCCGCCGCGCTCGGCACCGTCGCGAGCCGTCGTGCGGCACGGCTGAGCAAGCCATCACCCTCGACCCCTGGCCGCCATCAGGCGGTCGAAGTCGCCCGGAACGAGCGCCATCGACAAGAACACGGCGATCACCACCGCGCCGAAGATCGCGGGGATGATCGTGATCGCGAACGGCGCGGGCCCTGGCCAGAGATGGAAGTACAGCCCGACACCGTTGATCACCAACGCGCTCATGTAGACGCCGTACAGCAGCGCCATGAACGTCGACCATTCTCGAGGCCACCAGGCGCCGTTCCATACCTGAGCGGCGCAGCGCCCATGCCGTCAGCGCGATGCCGCCGGCTCCGGCGGCCGCGAACAGGCGGGTTGCCGCCAGCCCGGCCATCGTGATCTGGTAGCTCGCCTTCCAGCCGATCCGCGAGCTGCGGTGAACAAAGACCGCTCGGAACAGCGCGATGTAGCCGCAGAAAGACAAGGACCTCGAGCAGCGCGGCGCCCGCGAGCCACCATGCGTTGCCTTCGCGCAGGCGCTTGATGCTGGCGCCGAAGCCGACCAGCTTCGGCAGGCCGAGGTAGAGGAAGGCGACGATCCCCACGACGAACACGAGCGATGCGATCACGCGCCCGCGGGTGACCACCACGCGCGGCATCTGCTCCGATGCGCTCGATTCACGCCGCTCGAGTTCAGCGCGGTCGGCTCGCCTGCGGTCCGCTTCAGCGCCGCTGCCGGTCAGCGGACCGGCAGCCGGCGGGACACGCTGGGTCTCGGACCGTTCGGCCATGGCGGCGGGTCAGTCGCCCTCAGCCAGTTCGCGCAGCCGTCGCAGCATGCCCGTGAGCACGTGGACGGCAGGGGTGACCGGGCCGGCGCTGCGATGCACCGCTTCGGCGAGCGCACCTCCGACGATCACGTCGACCGCGTAGTGCTCGCCGAGGTAGACCAGTGCCAACGCGAGCGTCCCCGCGTACGTCCAGCCGATCGCGCCGGCAACCGGGTCGACCTCGGAGACCAGGTGGGCGGCCATCAGCGATGTGGCGAAGTGCAGGGACGGCATGGCGGCGAGCGGATTCCCTCCCAAGAAATCGTAAAGGTCGTTCCAGCGGCGCCCCCAGAACCGCTCGCCGTACTCGAGCATCATCCGTCGCACCGGCAGCGGCAGGTCGGTGCGCGTCGTAGCGGTGTCCGTACTCACCCACCTCGACGTGGCCGTCGAGCTCCTCGATATAGCCGTGCGCCGCGGCCCACCACGGCGGCGCCGTCGGAAGCGTCCAATAGATCACGGCTCCGAGGTCAAAGACCGCGTACATGCGGGCCGCCGCCGTTCCGAGCTCCTTCGGCCGGCGCAGCGGCCACATACGCGACCGCGAGGTGGGGCACGGCGAACCAGGCCCAGTGCGACCAGACGAGCACGCGCTCAAAGCGGTTGATCTCACCCTCGCGGGAGAACGCCTGCTGCAGTCGCTGGGTGGGGATCTTGCCGAGTCCGATGACGCGATCGACCTGGATCGGATACTTGACGTGCACGCGCTCGCGCAGCGCGTGCGGATCGTCGTTGGGCATCTCGTAGGCAGCTAGGTACGCCCACATCTGCAGCGAACAGGCAGCGACGTCACGCAGGCGGCCCTTGGGTGCGGCCACGGATAGCGCGGCAGGGGCGACCGCAGCAGCCGCAAGCACCGGCGCCCTGGGCAGATCGAGCCTGCGTCGGAGTAGGGGCGCAGCGGCACCCGCGGCCACGAGCGCCCACGCCGTACCTCGGATGGCCCTCGACAGTCGCAAGCGCGGGGAGTATAGAAAGGGGGTCGCGTGCTTGCTGGCGCGACCAAGTTTCCCTTGCGGCTCTATAAGATGCGGCGCGCTGTGATTTTCGTTCGCTCTCTCCTCGGCGTCATGCGGCGCTCGGGCGCCAGATGGCTGGCACTGTTCGGACCGATTGCGGTCGGCTCGTATCTGGCACTCGCCCAGAACGCCAGCGCCGCCTGCTGCACGCTGAAGACCGGCGCCTCGCCGAACGCGACGAGCATCGCGACGCTCTACGACATCATCCTGGCGCTGGCGCGTCGATCGTCTTCCTGGGCGTGCTGGGCTTCATCCTCTACTCGGTCTGGAAGTTCCGGGCGAGCAAGAACCCGGTGGCTCTACAGATCCACGGCAACACCCGCCTCGAGCTGACCCTGACGGCCACTGCCGTGGTGATCCTCGTGATCATCGCGACCGTCACGTTCATCAAGCTCCCCTCGATCGTGAACCCGCCGAACTCGGACGCGAGCGCGCAGCGCGGTGCTGTCGGCCTCGCTGACGGCACCCAACCCACCCAACGGGCAGAAGCTGACGATCTGCGTCACCGGCCGCCAGTTCATCTGGCGCTACACCTACGGCACCGACTGCAACAAGCAGGCCTGGCAGGACAAGCTTCCGTACTCGTATCAGGAGATGGTGGTTCCGGCTGGGGTCACCGTCAACCTGCTGATCCAGTCAAGCGACGTGATCCACTCCTGGTGGATCCCGGCGCTCGGCGGTAAGGTCGACGCGGTCCCCGGCTTCACCACCTACACCTGGTTCAAGGCGCTGCACGCCAACGAGCTCTACCACGGGCAGTGCGCGCAGCTGTGCGGCCGCCAGCACGCCTACATGACCGCGCTCGTCAAGGTCGTGACGCCGCACCAGTACACGGCGTGGCTCAGCCAGCAGTTCAAACTCATCAACGAGCAGAACGACCAGGTCGCCCAGATCCGGCAGTACCTGGTCAAGCAGGGCATCCTGACCTCGAGCGGCATCTTCTAACCAGCAAGCGACTTCCAGCGCACATGAGCACTACCGATTACGCGCTCCCGTCCGGTACCCCAGATCCTCGTTCATGAGGTCCAGAAGCCGCGCAAGACCGGCAGTGGCTCGACTGGGTGCTGACGACCGACCACAAGAAGATCGGGATCATGTACCTGGTCCTGACGTTCGTGTTCTTCCTGCTCGGCGGCGTCGAGGCGCTGCTGATGCGCTCGCAGCTGGCGGTGCCGAACAACACGCTGATCAGCGGCGAGCACTACAACCAGCTGCTGACGCTGCACGGGACGACGATGATCTTCCTGTTCGTCGTGCCGGTGATGGCCGGTTTCGGCAACTACTTCGTGCCGCTGATGATCGGCGCGCGCGACATGGCCTTCCCGCGGCTCAACGCGCTCTCGTTCTGGTTGCTGCTGATGGGCGGCATCGTCTTCTACGCGTCGCTCTTCTGGCATCCGCCCGAAGCCGGCTGGTGGAGCTATCCGCCGCTCTCGAGCATCCAGTATTCGCCGAGCGGCGGCCAGGACGCCTGGATCTTCCTGATCCACCTCACCGGCATCTCCTCGCTGGTCGGCGCCATCAACTTCTACGTGACGATCGTGAACATGCGCGCGCCCGGCATGACCTGGGGACGCCTGCCGCTGTTCATCTGGTCGATCCTGATCTACGCCGTGCTGCTGATCATCGCGCTGCCGGTCGTCGCGGCCGCGGTCACGATGCTGCTGACCGACCGCCACTTCGGGACGCACTGGTTCGACCCGACCAACCACGGGTCGCCGGTGCTGTGGCAGAACCTGTTCTGGTTCTTCGGCCACCCCGAGGTGTACATCATGATCCTGCCGGGCTTCGGCATCATCTCTGAGGTCCTGCCGGTGTTCGCGCGCAAGCCGATCTTCGGCTACAAGGCGATCGCCGCCTCCACGATCGTGATCGCGTTCCTGTCGACGCTCGTATGGGCCCACCACCTGTTCACCGCGCCGATGCCGCTGGTCGTGCTCGGCTTCTTCATGCTGAGCTCGTTCCTGATCGGTATCCCGACAGGTGTCAAGATCTTCAACTGGACAGCGACCCTGTGGCGTGGCTCGCTGGTCATGACCGCGTCGATGATGTGGGCGATCGGCTTCCTGATCGTCTTCCTGATCGGCGGCATCACCGGCATCTTCCTGGCCACCTTCCCGGTCGACTGGCAGCTCAACGACACCTACTTCGTCGTCGCCCACTTCCACTACGTGCTGATGGGTGGAGCGGTGTTCGCGATCATGGCCGGCACCTACTACTGGTATCCCGAAGATGACCGGGCGTCTCGCTGACGAGCGCCTCGGCAAGCTCTCGTTCTGGGTCACCTTCGTCGGCTTCAACGCGACCTTCTTCGTTCAGCACGCGCTCGGTCTCTCGGGCATGCCGCGACGGATCTACACCTACCAGCCGGACATGGGCTGGTCGACCTACAACCTGATCTCATCGATCGGGTCCTACATCCTCGCGCCTCGGCCTGCTGATGTCGATGTACAACTTCGTCACGAGCTACAAGCACGGCAAGATCGCCGGTCCGGATCCGTGGAAGGCCAACACGCTGGAGTGGTTCACGACCTCCCCGCCGCCGGCCAACAACTTCGACTCCGTGCCGCGCGTGCGCTCCGTCGAACCGATGCGCGACATCCGCCTCGAGGTCGAGGCTCAGACCGGCAAGCTTCAGAAAACCGGCGGCTCCGAGCAGTTTGCTCGCGTTTAGACGGCGGTGCTCCGCTGCGCTGCTACTAACGCACGCTTGATGTCGGTGCGGATAATCTGACGTCGCTGTGAGTACGTCCTCCTACAGCGCGGTCGAGCCCGCGGGCGCGGGCTCGCGCGTCCGCCAGCTCGTCTCGGACTACGTCGAGCTGACCAAGCCGAAGGTCCAGTCGCTGCTGCTGTTCACGACCGTCACGACGATGGAGATCGCCGGCGACCCCAAGGTCTCGAAGATCGCGCTCGCGTGTGTGGGCGGTTACATGTCAGCCGGCGGCGCCGGGGCCGTCAACCACTGGTACGACCGTGACATCGACGCCAAGATGGCGCGGACCGCCTCACAGGCCGATCCCAGCCGGTCGCGTGGCCCCGCGGTCGGCCCTGATATATGGCTGCAGCCTGGCGCTCGGCTCGTTCATCCTGATGTCGCTGACGCTGAACCTGCTCGCCGCGTCGCTTGCGCTTCGCCGGATTCGTCGGATACGTCGGGGTCTACACGGTCTGGCTCAAGCGGCGCACCTGGCACAACATCGTGATCGGCGGAGCAGCCGGCGCCATCCCACCGCTGGTCGGATGGGCGGCGACCCGGGGATCGCTCTCGTGGACAGCCGTCTATCTGTTCGCGATCGTCTTCTACTGGACGCCCCCGCACTTCTGGGCGCTGAGTCTGCTGATGAAGGACGAGTACGCGAAGGTCGGTGTTCCGATGCTCCCCGTCGTGCGCGGCGAGGCGATGACCCGCCAGCAGATCCTTCTGTATTCGCTGCTGCTCTACGCCGTCACCCAGCTGCCGTTCTGTGCGGGCGCGTTCGGCGTCATCTACCTGGCCGCCTCGGTACTGCTCGGAGTCGCCTTTGTCTGGCTCGCCGCCCTGCTGTACCGCCGCCAGGACCGGCGTAGCGCTCTGCGGTTGTACCTGTACTCGCTGGCCTATCTGGCGCTGTTGTTCGGTGCGATGGTCGCCGACGTCAAGCTCTGAGTACGGTCGGGGATCCACCCTCCCGTGGCGCTCGCGTCGACTCAAACCAGGTAGGATTCGGAACGATGGACAAGAAGCTCGCCCGCAAGAATCTCCGCGCCGGCCTTATCGCAGGCGCCATCTGCGCCTTCATGTTCGGCGCAACATTCGTGGTCGCCGCGATCTACCTGAAATCATGAGTACGACCGGCCATGGCTTGGGTACCGCGGATCCGGCCGAGGCACGCGAGGTCGTCGCCCAGACGGACGCGGTGCCGCCTGCGGGCGAAGCCATCCACCTGCCAGGTGGATCGCCGCTGCCGCTGATCGTCGCGATCGGCGTGACGCTGCTGGTGATCGGCACAACGATCTGGTGGGTCTGGTCGGCCCTCGGATTCACCATCACCGTCGTCGCGGCTGGCCTCTGGATTCGCGATGTCCGGCACGACATCGAAGAGCTGCCCGAAGAGCATCACCACTAGGGTCAGCGAGAGTCTGAATGAGGACATTCCAGAAATACCGCATGCGCACACCGTCGACCGGTCGCGAGGTCATCGTGCTCGCCGATCCGGAGCAAGGTCTACCTGGACCGTGAGACAGGTGAAACGCTCGAGCCGGTGGCCGAGCTGTTGCCGCTGGCGCCGACCGCCTCGGAGCTGCCATGGGCGATCGAGAACCTGCGCTTCTGCAACCACTGCGATCAGCTGGCTCAGCGCGATCTCCTGGACTGCCCGTGGTGCGGGCAGCGAATGGACTCCATCGCCGACTAGTCGGCGTGTCCAACGAGGGACACTTGCACTACTGGATCCGCAGCCGCAGCTATCGCGCCCTGGGGGCGGGCGCTGCCGCAGCGCTTGCCGCGATCGCGCTCGCCGCGTGTGGCGGCAGCGGTAACGGCAACAACGACACGACCGGCGCGCCGCCGCTCGTGGTGCCGACCACCAGCGCAGCCAGCCCGACCACGCACACGACCGCCAGCGGTGGCGCGAACAAGTCGACGTCCAACAACTCGGGCGCGGGCACCAATTCCAGCTCGAGCACGCCAACCGGAGGCAACTCGAGCCCCAGCTCGAACACGAGCTCAAGCGGCGGCACAGCCGCAACCGGGGGCGGCACGTCCAACTCGGGTTCCAGCGATACATCCACAACCGGTGGATCATCGCTCACGGGTGGGGCCAACAACACCAACACCAGCACCGGCAGCAGCACGAGCCCAACGACCAACACGACTCCGCCGGCGTCGACCTCCACAACCGGCGGCGGCAGCCTGTAGCTCCACATAGACTCGAGCGCGTGGATGCGTTCGAGATCGGTGTGCTCGTCGTCGTCGCTACGGCAGTCCTCGGCTGTTGTCTTGCCGCTCGAGCGAGCGCCGGCAAGCGCCTGGGTGAGTTCGGTGCTCGACGCCACCACGATCGGTCCTCAACGTCAGAGGCCGCTCGTCGGGACGAGCAGGATCTGCACGAGATGCTCGAAGCGACAAACGCGCGCCGGCGCGCGCGCGGGTTGCCGGAGCGCACGGTGGCAGACGCCGAGCGGGAGTTCGGCGGAGACTGACTCGGGTCCCGCGCCTACGGAATCACGACGGCCGAGCCCTCGAAGCGCCCGGCACGGAGATCGGCCAGCGCCAGCTCCGCCTCGGCGAGCGGGTAGGTCGTGACGGTCGTTCGCACCGGAACCTGGGGCGCCAGCGCCAGAAACTCCTCGGCGTCACGCCTCGTCAGGTTCGCGACCGACCGGATGCTGCGTTCCTCCCAGAGGTCGTCGTACGAGAAGGCAGGGATCTCCGACATGTGAATGCCTGCGCAGACGACGACGCCACCGCGGTCGAGCGCGCGCAGTGCCAACGGGACCAGGCTTCCATCCGAGGCAAAGATGATGGCGGCGTCGAGACGCTCCGGCGGCTGCTCGGTGCTGGCGCCTGCCCAGATCGCGCCAAGCCCGCGCGCGAAGTCGGCCCCCGCCTCGTCTCCGGGACGGACAAAGGCGAACACCTCGCGGCCCTGATGGACGGCAACCTGGCAGATCTGGTGGGCGGCCGAGCCGAAGCCGTACAGGCCCAGACGGCGGGCATCGCCGGTGAAGGTCAGCGCCCTGTAGCCGATCAGCCCCCCGCAAAGCAGCGGGGCCACCTGCTCGTCGCTCATCTCGTCAGGCAGCTGGAAGCAGTAGCGCGCGTCCGCGACGGTCCGCTGCGCAAAGCCGCCGTCGATATCGCGGCCGGTGAAGCGCGCGCGTATGCAGAGGTTCTCGCGCCCGGAGCGGCAGAACACGCACACCCCACAGGTCCAGCCGAGCCAGGGCACGCCGAGGCGTCGACCGTCGTCGCTGATGCCGACTATCTGGTGCCCGAGCACGACCGGCAACCGCGGCGCCTCGATCTCGGCGTCGCGCAGGTGCAGGTCGGTCCGGCATACAGCACAGGCTCTGACGGTGAGGGCGACCTCGCCCGGACCAGCCACCGGATCGGGCAGCTCACGGACTTCGAGCGGTTCCCGGGGGGATACGAGTACCGCGGCGCGCATGCGAAGCTCACGCGGCCGAGGCCCCGGCCGCCTGATCCACACCTGAGGCTTCGGGGATCCGGCCACCCGCGCGGTCGAGCAGGTCGGAGACGATACGGGCCGTCGCGCCCCAGATCATGTGGCCCTCCGCCACGTAGGTGTCGGTGCGGATCGCCGCTCCACGGCGAACCAGCCGGCGCCGGCCGTACCCTGCAGCGACCGCTGGCAAGGGCAGGTCGATGACCGCCGCCACCTCGCTGTCACTGGGCCTCCAGCGGAAACCGCCGGGGACCATCCCCACGAATGGGTAGATCGCGTAGCCGGTGACGACGGTGGGAATCGGTTCGAGCGCGCCCAGGACCTCTACCGACTCGGGCGGCAGGCCGACCTCCTCGTGGGTCTCGCGCAGCGCTGTCGCGACCAGATCGGCGTCCCCCGGGTCACGCCGTCCGCCGGGGAACGAGATCTCGCCCGCGTGGCGGGGAAGGTCGTGGTGGCGCTCTGTGAACACGGCGTGCAGAACACCGCGCTTGAGGTGCAGCGGCACGAGCACCGCGGCCTGTACCGACGCGCGCACCTCGATCGCGGATGCCTGCTCGGAGGGGAGCAGCACTTCCCGAAGCGTCTGGCGCAGGGCGTCGTTTCGGCTCATGTCGTGAGTGGATTGAACAGCAGGCCCGTTGGTACTTTCGGGAAGAAGTAGGTCGATTTTGGCGGCATGCTCTCTCCGGAACTCGCCACGTCCTGGACGCGACGCACAGGGGTGGGCGCCATGAAGAATGCCGCGTCGTACTCCCCGTCGAGCACGAGCTCGATCGCTTGGGCATCGTCGCGGGCGTAGCCGAGGCCCTCCAGATGGTCGATCTGCTCGTCGGTCATGCCCAACGCGCCCTTCAACAGGAGCGCTTCCGTCACGGCCGTATCCAGCCGCCTGTACGGCTCCGAATGATCGGGCATCGCGCGGTCCGCGATCGCCTGGTCCTTGAGCACCAGCCGGTAAGGCTGCTTTTCGCGCACATCGATGTAGCCAAGCTCGATCTGCTCGTTCTCGGCGGGCGGGAGCTCCTCGATGCTGTCCAGCGGAGTCATCGTGAAGTCGGCCTCGATCGTCTCCCTCAGTGCGTCCCATTGCGCGGCTGAAAGCCCACGCACCAGGCGGTGGGTGGGGAAGACCGTGAGCCCGGGGTCCTCCAGCGCCACCAGGCACATCAGCACATACCGGTGCGGCCCCTCGCCTCCGATCTCCTCTGCGTAGACGCGCGCGGTCTCGTAGCGGTGGTGGCCGTCGGCGATCAGCAGTTCCGCTTCTGCGGCTGCCTCCTGCACGGCGGCGATCGCCGAAGGATCCTCAACCCGCCAGACCCGATTCACCGTCCCGTCGGGGTCGACGGTCGAGCCCCACGGCGGATTAGCGGTGGCCGGCTGTAGCGCGCTCCATGCCCGCTGTTCAGGGTCGGAGAACAGCGCGAAGATCGGGGAGAGATTGGCCTTGGTGGCCCGGGTCAGTCGCAGCCGGTCCTCTCGAGGCCCCGGATGCGTGCGCTCGTGGGGACGGATGCGGCCAGGCCCATAGTCCTCCACCCGCACGCGAGCGAGGAACCCCCGACGCGTGCGCGAGCGCCCGTCGGGCCCCACATAGTCCTGCTCGATCGCCCAGATCGCCGGACGTTCGTCCTGGACGACGGCGCCCTCCGCGCGCCAGTCGGCGAGTACTGCGGCAGCGTGCTCGTACGGATCGCCGCCGTTCTCGGCGACCGGCAGGTCGATCGCGACGACGTTGTACGGGGACTGTGCAAGCAGCGCCGTGCGACCTTCGGTGTAGATCACGTCGTACGGTGGCGCGACGACCGGCTGCAACCCACCGGTCTTATCGAGGGCGTAGTGCAAAGCGCGGAGTGGTTGGACCTCGGCCATCGGCTCAGCAGGCTAGCGACTTCACCCGTTAGGGATGTGACCGGTCCGGGGTCAGGGGATGTGGCTGGCCTCGTGCCAGGGATGCCACTGGCGGGCCACTAGACTCTGCCTCCGGCAGCGGGGCGTGGCGCAGCTTGGTAGCGCGCTCGCTTTGGGAGCGAGAGGTCCCGGGTTCAAATCCCGGCGCCCCGATTAATCTGCCTGTTCCATAATCGGGGCGATGCCTGGGCCCCTGCTGATGGAGCCGCGTACTCAGGTCAAGCGGCGCGGACGCCGCCGCCTATTCGCTGCGCTTGCCGTAATTGTGCTGCTCATCGCCGCTGCGGTGGCGCAGCTCGAACGTGGCGTCGACGGCGTGAAGGCGGACGTCGTGCTGACCCGTATCTCCGTGGTGCCCGGCAGCCCGATCCGGATGCCCTGGCCGACCGGTGCGACGGCGGCTGTCACCGTGGAGGGCGTCGCCGGCCTCGGCGGCGAACGCGCAAACGTCGTACGGCCGCTGGCGAGCGTGACGAAGCTGATCACGGCGCTGGTGGTGTTGCGCCAGCACCCATTGGGAGTCGGCCAGAGCGGCCCCACCATCCACTTCACCGCCGCCGATGCGACCGCGTACCGCCTCGACCTTGCTCAGGGGCAGTCGGTGCTGAAGGTGTCCGCCGGTGAGCGGCTGACCGAGCTCCAGGCGCTGGAGGGCATGCTGATCCCCTCTGCGGACAACGTCGCCCGGATCGTCGCACGCTGGTCGGCGGGCAACAGCGCCGCGTTTGTGCAGGACATGAATCAGGAGGCCGCCGCACTCGGGTTGCGTCATACCCACCTGGTCGGACCATCCGGCCTGGATCCGGGCAGCGTCGGCACCGCGGCGGACATGGTCCGGGTCGGCGCCGCAGTGATGGCCAACCCGGTACTCCGCCAGATCGTGGCGATGCCGTCGGTGACGCTGCCGGTCGCGGGAACGGTCGAGAACTACGACTCCGTGCTGGGTCAGGAGGGCATCGTCGGCATCAAGACGGGCTCGATGAGCGCGGCCGGGGGAAACTTCGTGTTCGCTGCCAAGCATCGAGTCGGCGGGAGAACCGTGACGATCATCGGCGCTGTCCTCGGGGCGAGGGGTGTCGAGCCGCTACAGACGGCACTTGACGCAGCCGAACAACTGGCCGCTGCGGCCGGTACTGAGGTGCGTCGGGTGGCGCTGGTGCCAGCTGGGGCCCACGTGCTGACCCTCACCGCACCGTGGGCCTCGCGCGTACCGGCGCTCACCACACGCGCCGCGACACTCCTGGCTGTGCCCGGTCAGACGCTGACGTTGCGGGTGGTTGTTGAGCCGCAGCTCAGGGCGCGCAAGGTACACGAGATCAAGCCCGACGAGGAGCTCGCGACGGTGCAGATCCGTTACGACGGCAGGAACATCGAACTGCCCGTGCGAGCTGCCTCGAAACTGCCGCCGCCCTCACTGTTCTACCGTCTGACACGGCTGTGAACTCGCTACGCCTGAAGACATGGCTGACAGCGGCAATCATTGTTGCTGCCGGCTGCTGGACAGCGCAGCCGGCCCGCGCGACTGGGGCCTCGACGCGAGCAGACGGCGTGACCGCGTGGTTGCCGTATTGGGAGATGCCGGCGGCGCTCGCCTCGACGATCGGCAACGCCGAGGCGATCGGCACAGCCAGCCCATACTGGTACGACATCGCCGGCAATCTGCGGGTTCACGACGAGTCCGGTGCCGGCTCTGCGTCGGTGATCACCGCCCTGAACGCACACGCCATCCAGCTCGTGCCGATGGTCACGGAGGAGGCTGGGCTCGGGGCCTTCGCTCACATCCTCGAGAGTGAGGCGCGTCGGGCAACGCTCGCCCGTGAGCTGGTGGCGATCGCGGCTCACAACGGCTTTGCCGGGATCGACCTCGACTTCGAGAGCTTCGCCTACGACCCGAAGCACCTCACAGGACCCGCAAACAAGGTCGCGGCGCTGTACCCCGTGCTGGTTGCTCAGGTGTGCAGGGCGCTGCACGCGATCGGTCGCAGCTGCCAGGTGACGGTCATGGCCCGCACCACGCCGCAGCCAACCTATTCCCACCAGGACATCGCCACTTGGGTCTATCAGTATGGGGCGCTCGCCGCTGCGGCCGACCGTGTTCAGATCATGGCCTACGACGACCACTCGCCCGGGGGTCCAGCTGGTCCGATCGCTCCGCTGCCCTGGGTGCGTCAAGTGATTGCGTATGCACGATCGCAAGCCGATCCGCGCCGCTACGAGCTCGGCGTGCCCGCATACGGATACGAGTGGTACGGACGCACGAGCGCAAACGCGGTATTAGCTCGGCAGGCTCCGGCGCTCGCCGCAAAGGTGCACGCACAAACGCGCTGGGACGTCGCCGCCGGGGAGGAGACGTTCAGCTACCGCCAGGCGGGCCATAGGCGTACTGTCTGGTACGAGAATGCCGCGGCCGATTTCGAGCGTGCCAAACTGGCTGCAGCGGCCGGTTTCTCAGGCGTGGCGGTCTGGGCCGCAGGCTATGAGGAGCCGCAGCTCTGGAAGGGTTTGGATCGGAGCTGGCCGCGGTAACAGCTACGTGTGACCACTCGAAACGCACACAACGGGGAGCGGATCATGAACGGGAAACATGTCCTCGACGGGATGCCCCAAACCTTCGTGCACGGCGCCGAGGAGAGCGCCGGCAGGATCGCCGAGGCGGTCGAGACGGCAGGAGCGCGAATGGCCAAGGAAGCCAAGCTCAACGTGAAGGATGCGCAGCTCAGCATTCGCGAGAAGAAGCTCGGCGTGATGCAGAACCTGACCCGGTCGATCATGAAGCGCCAGGCCGCGATGGCCAGGCGACAGGGCCGGATCGCCAAGCGTCAGGCCAAGCTGTTGCCGAGCGCGGGCGCGGATGCTCTGCTCAAGGCGGAGCTCGTCAGGACCAGCCGTGAGCTCGCGCACGAGTCCTCAGATCTGAACGCGGCGGTCATCTCGCTGAACAAGATCATCCAGGCAAACCGGCGCACCGCCGCCAAGTCAAGGACGCGCCTGCTGGGCGGGCTCGCAATGGGCGCCGCGCTGATGTATCACCTCGACGCCGAGCGCGGGCACCAGCGCCGAGCGGCCACCGCACAGATGCTCACGCGGATGGTTCGCGGCCAGCATCAGCCTCCAGCCGCATCCTGATCTGATCGACATTTCGTTGCGGGTCGTCGGTGGCGTTAACCGTCAGTGCCTGCTCGTCCCCGGTGGGCGGCTCCAGTGAAGCCAGCTGTGAGTCGAGCAGCGTTGCCGGCATGAAGTGCTCACGGCGACCAGTCAGCCGCCGTTCCAGCACGCTACGCGGAACGCTGAGGTAGACGAACAGCACCTCCGGTCTACGCAACGTGTCCCGGTAGGCGCGCTTGAGCGCCGAGCAGGCGATGACTCCGCGTCGACCCGCCCGTATCTCGTCGTCGATCCAGTGGGCGATGTCGTCGAGCCAAACCAGGCGATCGCTGTCGGTCAGCGGTTCACCTGCGGCCATCTTGCTGACGTTGGGGGCCGGGTGGAATTCGTCGCCGTCCGCGAAATCCCAGCCGAGCGCGTCCGCCAGGCGCCTGGCGACAGTCGACTTCCCGGCGCCTGCCACGCCCATCATCACTACCACCGACACCGCCATCGACTACGAAGTTTGGCGCACGCGCTCGAGGCTTGCCTTGAGCGAAGCCATCAGGTCAGGGGCCGGCTCTACCTGAGGCTCGTCGATCGATGGAAGCTTCGCCTTCCTGTTCTTGCGCCTGTTCTCCACCAGCTGAAGCAGCCGTGCACGGTAATGGTCCTCGTAGCTATCAGGCTCGAAGTCACGCGACATCGCTTCGATCAGCTTCACTGCCTCGGCTACCTCGCCGCGCTTGGGCTCGCCCGTCGAGCCGGTGGGGATCGCATCGATGTCTTCCGTGCCGCGCAGCTCATCGCCGAACAGCATCGTCGTCAGCATGAGCAGCTCATCGCGCTCGCGGACCGCCACGAGGTACTCGTTTGATCGCAGCACCACGCGCCCGATCGCCACCTGATTGGTGCTCGCCATCGCGTCGCGGAGGAGCCGGTAGGCGCGTGTCGTGCCCTCGGATTCGGAGCTCGGCACGAGGTAGTAGGGATGATCGAACTGCGCCGGATCGATCGAATCCAGGTCGACGAACTCCTCGATCTCGATCGTGTGCGTGCGCTCGGGCGCAGCCGCCTCCAGCTCCGCGTCGGTGAGCGTCACGAGCTGGCCGTCCAGGTCGTAGCCGCGGCCGATGTCCTCCCAGGACACCTCCTGTCCGTCGGCCTCGCACATACGGTGAATCTGGATGCGCTCGCCGGTTTCGGCGTCGACCTGGTGGAAGCGCACGTCGAGGTCACGTGTGGCGCTCACCATGCGCACCGGCACCGCGACGAGCCCGAAGCTCAGAGTTCCGTTCCAGATCCCAGCGGGCATCAGCGCGATCCCGCCTTCGGCTTGGCCGGCGCGCGACGCCGGCCTGCGTCGTCGGCAGCCGGAGCTCGCTTGCGCGTCCCGCTGCGTCCCGCGAGGCTCGCCTCGAGCGCCGCCAGCAGATCGGGTGTCGGCTCGGGCTCGGGTGCCGCGTGCAGCTCGACCTCTTTCCCGGCCGCCTTGGCCTCGATCAGCGCCATCACCGCCTGGCGGTGGCGGTCCTCGAACTGCTCGGGCTCCCAGGGTGCGGCGAGCGTGTCGACCAGACGCTCTGCCATCTCCAACTCGCGGTCCGTCGGCTCGCGGCTGAGCGCCGGTACGTCGAGCTCGCTGGTCGGGATGATCTCGTCGGCAAAACGCATCGTGTACAGCCGCAGCGCCTCATCGTGGGGAGCCAGCGCCACCAGCTGTTCACGGGTCCGCAGCATGAAGCGGCCGATCCCGACGGCCTTGGTCTTGTCGAGCGCCGCAAGCATGACGCGGTAGGCATGCTCGCCACCGTCCTGCGCTCCAACCACGTACGGGCGGTCGTAGAAGATCGGATCGATCTGGTCACCAGGCACGAAGTGCTCGATCTGGATGACCTTCGTGTTCGGCCCACGCGCCTCGGCGATCTCCTCCTCGTCGAGCACGACCTGGTTGCCATCGCTGATCTCGTAGGCCTTGCGGATGCGCTCGCTCGGCACCTCATCGCCCGACTCGGAGCCGAAGCGCTTGTGCACGATGCGCCCACCGTCGGCGAGATGCACCTCACGGAAGCGCACACGTCGCTCCTGCACGATCGAGTAGAGCTTGACGGGGAACACAACCTCGCCAAACGCCACCGTCCCATTCCACATCGATCGGGGTGCCAACGCCTCTTCAGTCCTCCAGCCGGGGCAGGGTCTGCTGCAGACTCAATATTTTTCCGAAAAGGTCGCCGCGTTCTGCAATCCGGGTCAGCACGTCCTCAGGTCCGAAGCTGAGCAGCTCGGCGTCACGTTGCTTGGCGCACTGCCGACCTCCGACCAGTCAACCGGGGTCGAGACCCGCGGCTGCTCCGTGGCCCGCAGCGAATACACGCTGACGGTCGTCTTGTGCTCGTCGTTCTGGCTCCAGTCGATCAACACCCTTCCGCGCCGCTGCGCCTTGGCCATGCGCGAGATCACAAGCTGCGGGTGGCGCTCCTCGAGCAGCCCTGCCACCGCATGGGCAAACGGCTTGGTCTGCTCATAGCTCACATCCGCGATGTTCAGCGGGACGTACACCTGCAGGCCCTTTGAGCCCGACGTCTTGGCGCACGCTTCGAGCCCGAGTTGCGAGAACAGCTCGCTGCAGTTCGAGCGCCACCTCACAGCATTCGACGATCCCGGCGGGCGCCCCCGGGTCGAGGTCGAAGGCGACCATCGTCGGGCGTCCGGCATCCTGCGGCCAACGAGAGCGATGGGTGTAGCTCGATGTCGGCGAGGTTCGCCAGCCACACCAGCGTCGGCAGGTCCTGGCAGAGCGTGTATGGGATCTCCTTCTTGCCGCGATCGCTCGGGATCTGCACGGTCTGATCCACTCGGGCCGGTGTGGGGGAGAGCGCTTCTCATAGAAGTACTCGGCGTCGACCCCGTTCGGGTAGCGCTTCAAGGTCAGCGGCCGGTCATGCAGGTGGGGCAGCAGCGCGGGCGCGACGTTCGCGTAGTAGCTGACCAGGTCGGCCTTGGTGAAGCCGGTCGCGGGGTACAGAACCTTGTCCGCGTTGGTCAACTTCAGCTTCCGGCTTTCGACCTCGACCTCCACGCCGTCGCGCACCTTGCGGCCGGCGGCGAGCAGCGCCTGCACGTCGACGCCGGCGCGGTCGGCCTCGCGGCGGACGCCGGCCGCGGGCGGCCCGAGGGCAGCGCTCCGAGCGGCTGCTCGCGCACGACGTCCTCGGCGCGCTTGTCGTCTCGCAGGCCCTTGTAGGAGGGCTGGCGCAACGTTCCGGCCTGGGTCCATTCGCTGAACTCCACCTCGCAGACGAGCTGCGGCTCGACGAAGTGCGAGTCCTTCGGCGGCTGGCGCCCGGTGAACGGGGTGGTCTTGCGTGCGAGTGGCGCGAGCAGTTCCCCCAGCCGCTCGAGTTCGCGCGCGTCGAACCCGGTTCCCACCCGGCCGATGTATTGCAGCACTCCGTCGCCGTCATGGATCCCGAGCAGCAACGCGCCCAAGCTGCCGGCGCGCCCGCCCTTGCCCGTGGTCCAGCCGCCGATCACGGCCTCCTGCCGCCCCCAGTTCTTGACCTTGATCCAGGCGCCGCCGCGGCCCGTGACGTAGCGGGAGTCCAGCCGCTTGCCGACTACGCCCTCGAGGCCCTGCTCCCGGGTTGCCGCGAGCAGCGATGAGCCCTGACCAGGGAACGACTCGGGAACGCGCCAGCGCTCGGAGTCCAGTCCGAGAACCTCGAGCCGCGCGCGCCGCTCGGTGTAGGGCAGCTGCATCAGGCTGTGGCCGTCCAGCCACAGCAGGTCGAAGATCATGTACGTCACCGGCGAGCTCTGCGAATGCCGTTTGACGGCCGCCTCGCCGCGCAGGTGCATGCGCGGCTGGAGCAGCTGGAAGCTCGGTTTGCCCTCCTGGTCGAAGGCGACGATCTCACCGTCGAGGATCGCCCTGTGGGACCCGAGCGCGCTGTTCAGCGGCCGCAGTTCGGGATACGCGGCGGTGACGTCGTTGCCGTTGCGGCTCAGCATCCGCAGCCGCCCCGGCTCGGAGTGGGTGATCGCGCGCACCCCGTCCCATTTGACCTCGAACGCCCATTGCGACTCGTCGGCCGGCAGCGTCGAGAGCTTCGCGAGCATCGGCGCGATGAAGTCGGGCATCTCCTCGGCACTGGCGTCGACAGGCGGATCCATCCGGTGGATCATCCAGTCCTTGGCGTCGCGGCCCGCTTGGAAAAGGGCGTAGCGGCCGTTGAGCCGCTCCCCGTGGAAGACGACGATCACCTCGTCCTTGCGCCATTTCTCCGCGGTGTAGGTGCCGTGATCCCAGATGCTGACCTCGCCGGCACCGTAGTTACCGGCCGGGATCTCTCCGTGGAAGTCGATGTATTCGAGGGGATGGTCCTCGACGTGGATCGCCTTGCGGTTGTGCTTCGGGTCCTCCGGAATGCCGTTGGGAATCGCCCACGACGCCAGCACCCCGTCGCGCTCGAGCCGCAGATCCCAATGCAGGCGCCGCGCGTGGTGCTCGTGCACGACGAACCGCTGCTCGTCCGCGGCCGCCGCCTTGCCGTCGCCGGACGGCTCGGGCGTGGCGTCGAACTCGCGCTTCTGCTTATAGGTAGCGAGCTTCTCGGGCGTCTGTCGCTGCCGGGTTGGCATCTCGTGACAGCTACCCGCCGCTCAGCCCGGACTACGCCGCTCGCTGGCCGGCCGTCTCGGGCGGGACCGCAAGTCCCTCAGGCGGGAACGTCTCGCGCGTGAGGTTCAGAAACTCGGCCACCGCCGGGGGCAGCTTGCGCCCCGAGCGCCACGCCAGCGTGATGTCGCGGGCGAGCGGCGGGTCGACCAGCCGCTCGACCGAGATCGGGTCGTTGGTTCCGACGCCGATCGCGTGCGAGCGCGGCAGGATCGCGACACCAAGTCCGCGCCCCACCAGACGGCGGATGCGCCGGCTCTCGTTGGACTCGAGCAGGATCCGCGGAGTGAAACCTGCCTCGTGGGCAGCGCCGACCAACAGCTCGCGCAGGCGCGCGCCCTCGCGGTAGCTGATGAAGTCCTCATCAGCCAGGTCGCTCATCTTGATCTCCTCCTCGCCCCGCGAGCGGGTGGTTCTGCGGCAGCACCACGACGAGCTCCTCCATCAGGATCTGCTGGAGCGCCAGCCCATGGCTCTCGACCCGTTCCGTCACGGACAGGAATGCGAGGTCGATCGCATCGACGCGCAGCATCTCGGCCAGCGCGTCACTGTTGTCCTCGCGGACCGTCAGCTCGACCTGTGGATGCAGCTCGTGGAAGTCGTGCGATCACCCGCGTGATGTCCACCGGGCCCATCGTGTTCATCGCACCGAGCGCAACGTGTCCGGTCTGGATCCCGCGCACGCGATCGAGCTCCTGGCGCGCCGATTCGAGCTCGGTGAGCACGCGCCGCGCCCGCGCGACCAGCAGGTTGCCGGCATCGGTGATCGAGACCCGCCGCGTGGTGCGTTCGACCAGGGGCAGGCCGAGCTCCTGCTCGAGCTTCTGGATCTGCTGTGAGAGCGCGGGCTGAGCGATGTGCTCGCGTTCCGCCGCGCGAGTGAAGCTCTGCTCATCGGCGAGCGCCACCAGGTATCGGAGCTGCCGAAGTTCCATAGCTACAGCTTATATGTCTTTGTCCATTCTCATCTTGGACTTCTGACCGGTGCTGAGCGATTATTTGTAGACGCAGCACCCTCTCCTCCCTCAGAGCGCGCTCCGTCCCGGCCTCATATCCCGCCGAACGGAGCGCTCTCGCTTTAAGCGCTTGGTCCGGAGGGGCTGGCCCGCTGGCCACCCTCCGGCTGAACGCTTCTCTCTCGGTCGCCTATCGCTGAGCGAGCACCTGCGCCGGCGAGACCCGCGCCGCGCGCCAGGCCGGGTAGAGCCCGCCGAGCACACCGAGCAGCACGCCGACGAGCAGCGCCCGCCCGAGGTCCCAGGCGGTGACGTCCGGCGTCACGTACTCCTGGGCGCCGAGGACCCCTACGAGCAGGTGTGCGCCGACCACACCGAGCAACAGGCCGAAGGCCGCGCCGAAGATCGTCGTGACGACGCCCTCGATCAGCACGCGCGTGGCGATCTGCACGCCGCTCCAGCCGACAGCCGAGAGCAGCGCGAACTCGGCGCGGCGCTCGACCACCGCCATCAGCATCGTGTTCATGACGCCGATGCCGCCGATCACCAGCGCGATCACCACCAAGACCAGCGCAAGATGGGAGAGCATCAGGCTGCTGACCCCGGCGCGTGAGGCCGTGGCCCCGTCGCCGATCACCAGCAGCCCGGGGAAGCGACCTGTGATCGCGCGGATGCCCTGCTGACGGCTCGTGCTCGAGCCGAGGCTGACCGCCACCGTCGTTGCCTCGCCCGCCTTGCCGGAGATCGCCTGCGCGGCGGCCGACGGGATGACGGCGCCGTCGTCCTGCTCGGCGACGCCCATGTGGTAGATGCCGGTGATCCGGAATGGGCGGTGAGCGACCGTCAGCGTGCCGCCTGCGTGGAGGTGCAGCACTGAGGCGAGGCCGCTGCCGATAACGGCCTGCTTGGCGCCGCTGAACATGTGCCCGTCGGTGAACACGTAGCGGTTGGTGACGAACGATGGCGGTGCCGCGCCGAATACGATCGCGCTCGGCGACTTCTTGACGTCGTTTACGAGCAGGATCAGCGGCGTCGCGGTCGCGATCCCCGGCGTGGCCTTGAGCCGTGATACCAGGCTGATCGGGAGGACCGACGTGGTCGGGTCGGCCGCGTCCTTCTGGAATACGCCCAGGTCCGAGCTGCCGAGGCTCAGAAACTTCCCGGCGCTCTGCTGGGCGCCGCCTGCCACCGCGAGCAGCGCCGCGATGGTCGCGATACCGAGGGCCGTGCCGAGCGCGGTCAGGAACGTCCGCATCGGGCGCCGCCGCAGGACCGCCAGCGTCTGAAGGAGCGTTGTCATGCGATCCCCTCGGCCTCAGTAGCACCCCGGGACGCGGGGATCCGTGTGGTCGCGGGTGAGTCCGTCACGCGGCCATCGCTGATCGAGAGGCTGCGGTCCGACGTGCTCGCGCAGCGTCGGGTCGTGCGATGCGATCAGGATCGTCGTCCCGTGCCGCTCACGCAGGCTCACGAGCAGGTTCCAGATTCGGTCGGATGCGTCGGAGTCGAGGGAGCCGGTGGGCTCGTCGGCCAGGATCAGGCGCGGCTGCCCGCCCAGCGCCCTGGCGATCGCGACGCGCTGGCGTTCGCCGCCGGACAGGTCGGCCGGAAACGCATACATGCGCTCGCCGAGGCCCACCTCGTCAAGCAAACCCTTGGCTCGCACGTGCCGCTCACGTCGCGGAACGTGCGCCGCCACCATCGTCAGCTCGACGTTCTCCTGGACATTCAGCTCGGGCAACAGGTGATGGAGCTGGAATACGAAGCCCACCACGTCGCGCCGGAACTTCGCCGGATGTCTGAGCGTGTGGACCGCTATGTCGTCGACATAGATCGCGCCTGACGTCGGCCGATCCAGGCTGCCGATCAGCTGGAGCAGCGTCGTCTTGCCGGAGCCGGAGGGCCCGGTGAGCGCGACGACCTCACCGGGCTCGACCACGAAGCTGACGTCGCGCAGAACGCGCGTCGCCCCGTGCGAGCGGTTGACGTGCTCGAGGACTATGCGAGAACCAGGCACCGGCCGCTGCCCGTCACTCTACTTCTGTGTCTTGATGGTCCAATCCAGGTGCTCGGTGCCGTACTTCGGGACCGTGACGAGGATCCGGAGCGTCAGCGGCTCGCCTAGCGAGTCAGACGGCCAGATCATCGTGTCCGTGTAGGTGCCATGGGTGAACTTGTGCCCTGGCTGGTGGCCGACCACCGAGCTCTGAAACAGGAACTGGTACTTGACGCTGCCGCTGAGCCTGGTCTTGCCATGGGTGACCGTGAGTCTGACGGGCCACTTCACGTTGATCGTGGGCGTGTGGTTGGCGATGTGCGGCTGTGATTTTGAAGCTCGCAGCGAGCGCGGTGGCGGGCAGCGCGAGCGTCAGGATCAGGGCCAGCGCGACCGGGCGCAGCCGACGGAGGTTGCGCGTCGTCGGGGTGCCATTGAACGGTGCGTGCATTCTGACGCTCTCCTTCGTTGCTTAACAGCCGCCTTAAGAAGCTAGCGGGTCGCCGTGTCGTGCTGGTCAGTGGTGGAAGGTCGATGTCAGCACGGCTACCCGCAACGTCGCACGCGCGCTGCGGACGTGACAGCATGGCCGCGATGTCCGCAACCGAATCCCCAACCGAACAGACGCTGCCACGGCGCGTCGAGAAGCCCTGGGGTCACGAGATCTGGTGGGCCGCGACCGACCAATACGTGGGGAAGATCCTGCATGTGAACAAGGGTCACCGCCTCTCCCTCCAGTACCACGAGAAGAAGGACGAGACCAGCTACGTGCTCTCGGGCCGCCTCATCCTCGTGCAGGGCTCGAGCGAGCATGACCTCACGGAACGCACCGTCAGCATCGGCGACGTCTGGCGCAACCTCCCCGGCACGATCCATACGATCGAGGCGCTGGAGGACTCCGACGTCCTCGAGGCCTCAACGCCATATCTGGATGACATTGTGCGCCTGCGCGATGACTACGGGCGCGAGGGCACGAGCGAGATCTGACTCGCCCGCCCGGCCTTCTCCCTGCCTTTCCTCCTGTATGCGGACGTGAAGGCACGAAGAACGCTGTCCCGGGCCCTTCTCCCTGCTTTTACGCCGGTATCCGGCATCGAGGCACGAAGAACCCGCCGGCGGCCCCATCAGGTGGCGCAACCCGCCGCCCGCTAGGCACAATTAGCGCGCCGTGCTCATGCCCCCGTAGCTCAGTTGGATAGAGCGGCGGACTTCTAATCCGTAGGTCGCAGGTTCGAATCCTGCCGGGGGCACTGCAGAAAAGGCCTGCAAATCGCCTTGCTTCTAAGACGAGGCGAGCGCCCCGACAGATGAATAGCCGGGACGGGACCTGATTGCAACGATCCGCACAAGCGAGTAGAGTCGCTGGCGGACGGTCGCTGACCAAGCCGACCAGCCGTCGCTGCAGCTGACCTGTTGCCGTCGCTGCGACTAGCCGAGGCGATTGACCTCCGCCCACTCGGACCTCTTGCCGGGTTCGAGACCTTCGGGTTTGTTCGGAGGGATTGAAGTTGTGACCGCGCCGCGGTCAGCAACGAATGTTGTGACCGCACCGCGGTCAGCAACGAATGCAACGGTTAGGAGTCAAGAATGTCCATTTCCACACCGACCCGCACCACCAATGGCTCGGACGCCCGGGACTTTGCGGGGCTTCCTGCCGGGTTGGCTCAGCAGGTCCAGGAGTTCGTTAGTAAGCCTGGTCGTCTCCTGATCGATGGCGAATGGGTGGAGGCGGCGAGCGGGAAGACCTTTGAGACGTTCAATCCGGCGACTGAGGAGAGTCTCGGGTGGGTGGCGCACGGCGCGACCGAGGACGTTGAGCTCGCCGTGGAGGCCGCCCGCCGCTGCTTTGACGACGAGCGCTCTGACTGGCGCCGGATGACACCGTCGGAGCGCGGCAAAGTGATCCATCGCATCGGCGATCTGATCTTGCAGCACGCGGACGAGCTCGCTGTGCTCGAGACTCTCGACAACGGCAAGCCTCTGGCGATCGCCAAGGCTGCCGACGTCGCGCTGGCAGCCGACCTGTTTCACTACATGTCGGGCTGGGCAACGAAGATCGAGGGCAACACGATCCCGATCTCCGCCATTACCTCGCCTGGATCTGAGTTCCTCGCTTATACGCGCAAGGAGCCGGTGGGTGTGGTCGGGCAGATCATCCCTTGGAACTTCCCTTTGCTGATGGCGGCGTGGAAGCTCGGCCCGGCGCTGGCGGCCGGTGTGACAGTGGTGCTCAAACCCGCCGAGCAGACGCCGCTCTCGGCTTTGCGACTCGGTGAGCTGATGCTGGAGGCCGGGCTGCCCGCGGGCGTGGTCAATATCGTGACCGGGTTCGGCGACGCGGGTGCGGCGCTCGCGGCCCACGAAGGCGTCGACAAGGTTGCGTTCACGGGCTCGACCGAGGTCGGCCGGCTGATCGTGCAGGCCGCGGCAGGCAATCTCAAGAAGGTCACCCTCGAGTTGGGTGGCAAGAGCCCGCAGGTGCTCTACAAGGATGCCGACATGGACGTCGCGATCCCTGGCGCTGCGAACGGCATCTTCTTCAACCAGGGCCAGTGCTGCAACGCCGGGTCGCGGCTGTACATCGAGCGCGACGTGTACGACGACGTCGTCCAGGGAATCGCCGATGAGGCCAAGAAGATCAAGGTCGGGCCGGGGCTCGACGCCGACACCCAGATGGGGCCGTTGATCTCCGCGGAGCAGCACGAGAAGGTGCTCGGCTACGTGTCCTCGGGCCTTGAGGCCGGCGCCCGTGCCTCGGCCGGCGGCGGACGGTCGGGCGAGCGCGGGTACTTCGTCGAGCCGACCGTCCTGACGGACACGACGCCCGACATGAAGGTGGTGCGCGAGGAGATCTTCGGCCCGGTGGTGTGCGCGATTCCGTTCCGCTCCGAGGACGACGAGGTCATCCGAAGCGGCAACGACACGAACTACGGCCTCGCGTCGGGGATCTGGACCCGCGATATCAACAAGGCGCACCGCACCGCTAGCCGCTTGCGCGCCGGCACGGTGTGGATCAACTGTTACAGCGTGTTTGACGCCGCGATGCCGTTCGGCGGCTACAAGGAGTCGGGTTGGGGTCGGGAGATGGGCCACAACGCGCTCGACAACTATCTCGAAACCAAGTCCGTCGTCACGCAGCTCGCCTAGGGCGACTACCCGTGCCGAGCCCGCGTCTCCCGCGCGCGGCTCGGCCGGCCCGAGAAAGGCTCAAAGCAGGACAGACATCGTGGCCGTCGATGCGACATCCGCCCAAAGTTGGTGCGCATCCGCTCCGGACACACGGTCGCTCCGGCGCACAGCAGGTCAGCCGGCGCGGACCGTCGCAGGGGCACGACGAGCTCAAGAGGAGAGAGATGAACCCCCCGACCACAACCGACACCACCGAACAGAGCACCGCTATCGCTGGCGATCAGCTCGAGCGGAGACTCGCCGAGCTGCTGCACCAGGACCGCTTTGCCGCCTCGACAAGCTTCGTCGCCGGCGAGCGTCTCAATGACGCGTCCCTGCACGCACAGGCTGAGCTTGACCCGAACGGCTTCTGGGCCGCCCAGGCCCGCACGCTCGCGTGGCACACGCCGTTCACGACCGTCCTCGACGACTCGAACCCGCCGTTCTACAAGTGGTTCACCGATGGGACGCTGAACGTGTCCTACAACTGCGTCGATCGCCACGTCGAGGCGGGCCAGGGCAACCGCGTGGCGTTTCATTGGGTCGGCGAGGAGGGCGAGGAGCGCGATGTCACCTACGCGGATCTGTCCCGCGACGTACAGCGGTTCGCCAACGCGCTGAAGGATCTCGGCGTCGAGAAGGGCGACGTCGTCGGCATCTACCTGCCGATGATCCCCGAGGTCGTGGTGGCGATGCTCGCCTGCGCGCGGATCGGCGCCCCCCACAATGTCGTCTTCGGGGGCTTCGCGCCCGGGGCGGTGAGTGAGCGGATGGAGGTCTCACACGCCAAGGCGCTGATCACCGTCGACGGGTCGCGGCGCAAGGGCAAGACCGCGCCGGTGAAGGCCGCTGTCGATGACGTGATTGGCGGCTTGACGTCGCTTGAGAAGATCGTCGTCGTCCGGCACGCCGGAATCGACACGCCGATGACTCCGGGTCGCGACGTCTACTACGACGAGATCCTCGCCGCTGCGGATCCGCTCTGCCCGGCTGAGCCGATGGAGGCCGAGCACCCGCTCTTCATCCTCTATTCGTCGGGCTCTACCGCCAAGCCGAAGGGAATTGTCCACACAACCGGCGGCTACCTGACGGGTGTCAGCGCAACCCATCGATACGTGTTCGACCTCGACCCGGAGCGCGATGTCTACTTCTGCACGGCAGACGTCGGCTGGATCACCGGACACTCCTACATCGTCTATGGCCCACTGGCGAACGGTGCCACGAGCGTCATGTATGAGGGCGCCCCTGATTATCCGCACAAGGGAATCTGGTGGGAGCTCGTCGAGCGCTACGGCATCACGGTCTTCTACACCGCGCCGACCGCGATCCGCGCCTGCATGAAGTGGGGTGCCGAGCACCCGAACGAGCATGACCTCTCCTCGCTGCGCATCTTGGGCACGGTCGGGGAGCCGATCAATCCCAAGGCGTGGCTCTGGTACCACGTCGTGATCGGACGCGAGCGCTGTCCGATCGTCGACACCTGGTGGCAGACCGAGACCGGCCAGATGATGATCTCGCCGCTGCCCGGGCTCACGGAGACCAAGCCAGGGTCCGCAACCTACGCGCTGCCGGGCGTGCTGGCTGACGTTGTCGACGAGCTCACCGGCGAAAGCGTCGAGCAGGGGCAAGGGTTGCTTGTGCTCAAACGGCCGTGGCCGGCGATGCTCCGGACGCTGTACGGCGACGACGACCTCTACGTCAAGACGTACTGGTCGCGCTTCGGGCCGCACACCTACCTCGTCGGCGACGCGGCGATCCGCGACAAGGACGGATACCTGTGGATCGTCGGGCGGATCGACGACGTGATCAACGTCTCCGGTCATCGCCTCTCGACCGCCGAGGTGGAGTCCGCGATCGTCGCCCACGAGAAGGTCGCCGAGGCGGCTGTCGTAGCGCAGTCGGACGAGCTCTCGGGCCAAGCGATCGTTGCCTTTGTGACCCTCCAGGGCGGAGTCGAGGGAACGCCTGAGATCGAGACCCAGATCCGCGCACACGTTGCGTCGCAGATCGGCAAGCTCGCGCGACCGAAGCGGATTCTCTGGTGCGACGACCTGCCCACGACCCGCTCGGGGAAGATTATGCGCCGGCTCCTCCGGGACATCGCCGACGGCCGCGCGCTGGGCGATGTCACTACGCTGCGCGACCCGGCTGTGATGGCCGAGCTTGAGCAGAAGGTCGCGGCGGCGCGCGCGTTGGAGGACTAGGCAATGGCCACCCGCACCAACGGCCGGCCGCCGCCGGCGAAGCAGCCGGAGGCCTCACGCGCCGCCGGTCCGGCGGCCGGAGGCCGGGTCAGCAAGCGCGAGAAGCCGCTCTACGAGCAGCTTGAGTCGGAGACGGCAACCGCGTTCGAGGAGCTCGTCTCAAAGCCGAGCTTTGGTCGCCTTCTCGCGATGACCGGCGAGAACGTCGCAGCGCTGGCCCGGATCGGCTCTGACTCTGCGGACCTCGTCCTGCGTAACCTCCGCCTCGCCTCTCGAGCGGATATGACACGGCTCGCCCGTCAGCTTTATCGCACCGAGGACAAGCTCGAGCGCGTCCTGCAGGAGGTGGAGGCGCTGCGCGACCGGCTAGAAAGCGCCGATACGGCTAACCGCGACTCGCGCCGGAATGGGGTCAACCAGCCGTGAGCGTGTTCGAGCGCATTGCCTCCGCGCCGTCTGAGCTGTTCGAGCTGGCCAACGTGCTCCTGACCACCGACGACGCCCCGATTGGCGTCACTCCGCGGGAGGTGGTCTGGACCCACCGCGGGACGACGCTATACCGCTACCGCTCCTCGCAGCGGTTGCACCCCGTCCCCTTGTTGCTCGTCTTCGCGCTGATCAACCGGCCGGAGATCTTCGATCTTCGGCCGGGCGGCTCGCTGATCGAGTTCCTGCTTTAAGAGGGATTCGACGTGTTTCTCGTCGACTGGGGCGTGCCGGACGAGGAGGACGCGGACATGGGGATCGAGGATTATGTTTGCGACGAGCTGCACTGGGCTGTGCGCGAGACATTGCGCGCCAGCGGCGCGTCCGAGCTCTCGTTGGTCGGCTGGTGTATCGGAGCGACCTTGTGCGCGATGTACTGCGGGCTCGAGCGGCCGGATGACTCGCGAGCCGCCCAATCTGGCGAGGCGGTCACCCCCGTGCGCAACCTGGTCCTGCTGACCATGCCGATCGACGGTCGCGGCTCACGCTACGCGACGTGGGTCGGGATGAGGACTTCGACGTCGAGCGGGTTGCCGAGGCTTGGCGGGTGATCCCGGGCGGCGCGGTCGACTTCGCCAACAAGCTGCTTAAGCCGGTTTCGAACTTCTGGACGACGTATCGCCGGCTTGCGGAAGGGATCGCCAACGGGACCTTCTCCCGCCAGAGCTATCAGCCGATGGCGAAGTGGATCGCGGACAATCCTCCATTTCCCGGGCGCGCCTGGGCGCAGTGGATTCGCATGATGTACCGGGACGATGGGCTGGCGCGGGGCCGGGTGCGCCTGCGCGGGAACCGGGTCGACCTGGCGCGGATCGATCAGAACCTGCTGGTCGTGACCGCCGCCGCCGACCACATCGCGCCACGCGCGGGGACGATGCCGATTCTCGACCTCGTCTCCAGCGAAGACGTCACCCACTTCGACCGCCCGGGAGGCCATATCGGCCTGATCGCCGGGTCGGCAGCGGCCAATGACATCTGGCCCGAACTCGGCGACTGGCTCGCCGAGCGCTCGGACCGCTAGGACAGCCACAGGAGACATCGATGAGCGCTAACACAACCGCCACACCCCAGACCCCGACCGAGTCGTTTCCCGCCGATCACCAACGGCCGCGACTTCATGACCACGTTGCTTTCGTCACCGGCGGAACGCGCGGCATCGGCGCTGCGATCTGCCGAAGCTTCGCCGAGCAGGGCGCGACTGTGGCAGCCGGCTACGGGCGCGACATGGGACGTGCCAACGAGCTGCTGGACCAGCTGCACGACCACGGCGTGGACGCAAGCATCCACCAGGGCAACGTCGGCTCAGGCGACGACTGTCGCCGCACCGTCGCTGAGGTGATCGCCACGCACGGGCGCCTGGACATCCTGGTCAACAACGCGGGCATCACGATCGACAAGACGGTCCTCAAGATGAGCGACGAGGACTGGTACAAGGTAATCGCGGTCAACCTCTCGGGTGCGTTCTTCATGTCGCAGGCGGTGCTGCCGCACATGATCGAGCGCGGTTCGGGCCGGATCGTGAACATCTCGTCGATCATCGGCGAGATCGGGAACATCGGTCAGGCCAACTACGCAGCGTCGAAGTCGGGACTGTTCGGACTGACCAAGACGCTCGCGCGAGAGGCGGCGTTCCAGCTCGGGCGGGCAGGCAAGCTCGAAGACGATGGCATCGGCGTCACCGTCAACGCCGTCGCGCCGGGGTTCATCGCGACCGAGATGCTCGAGCACGTCCCGGAGAAAGTCCTCGACGGCATCAGAGCGAAGATCCCGGTGGGACGACTCGGTCGGCCCGACGAAATCGCTCGCGCCGTCCATTTCCTGGCGGCGGATCAATCCGCATTCATCACCGGTGCGATTTTGAGCGTCAACGGCGGGATGGACATGTGATGAACGCCCGCACGCCGTTGACAGAGGGGGTCGAGATGGATGACGCTGTGATCGTAAGCGCCGTTCGTACTCCGGTCGGGAGCTTCGGGGGCCAGTTCAAGGACGTGTCTGCTACCGAACTGGGGGCGGTGGCAGTGCGAGCGGCGCTCGAGCGGGCGGGATTGGCCGGGGAGGACGTGGACGAAGTGATCCTCGGCTGCGTACTGCAGGCCGGCCTGGGGCAGAATCCTGCCCGACAGGTGGCGATTGCCGCCGGAATCCCGAAGGAGGTTCCGGCAAGCGCGATCAACATGCTCTGCGGCTCAGGGCTCAAGGCGGTCGCGATCGCGGCGCAGATGATCCGCGCCGGCGATGTCGACGTCGTAGTCGCGGGCGGCATGGAGAACATGACCCGAGCGCCGTACCTAATGCCCGCAGCCCGATTCGGGGCCCGGATGGGGTCGACTGAGCTGATCGATTCGATGGTGCACGATGGTCTCACCGACGCGTTCAACGACATTCACATGGGTGTCACGGCCGAGAACCTTGCCGACCAGTACGGGATCACCCGCGAGGAACAGGACGACTTTGCGGCCGAAAGCCAACTCAGAGCCGAGCGGGCAATCGAGGGCGGGGTGTTCAAGGACGAGATCGTGCCGGTTGAGGTCCCAGACAAACGCGGCAGTCGCCTGGTTGATGGAGACGAGCATCCCCGATCGGGCACGACCGCCGAGACACTCGGTCGGCTGCGTGCCGCATTCCGGCGCGAGAACGGGACGGTGACGGCCGGGAACGCTTCAGGCGTGAACGATGGCGCAGCGGCGATCGTGGTGATGTCGGCGCGAGCCGCGCGTGAGCGCGAATTGCACCCGCTGGGCGTTGTCGAAAGCCATGCCTCGGTCGGCGTTGAACCGAAGATTATGGGCATCGGCCCGGTGCCGGCGGTGCGCAAGGCGCTCGCCCGAGCCGGGCTGCAACTCGCCGACATCGATCTGTTCGAGCTCAACGAGGCCTTCGCGGCGCAGTCGCTTGCCGTCATCAGGGAGCTCGGCATCGCGGAGCGGCGCATCAATCCGCACGGCGGTGCGATCGCCC
The DNA here is from genome assembly GCA_963818135.1 of uncultured Actinomycetota bacterium. Classification (GTDB taxonomy): domain Bacteria; phylum Actinomycetota; class Thermoleophilia; order Solirubrobacterales; family Solirubrobacteraceae; genus Palsa-465. The sequence goes on along the minus strand of CAWFRF010000018.1, from coordinate 79,173 downwards.
TCGGTCATCCGATCGGTGCCAGCGGCGGCCGGATTCTGGTTACGCTGCTGCACGAGATGAAGCGCTCCAACGTCCACCGCGGCGTGGCCACGCTGTGTGTGGGCGGCGGCCAGGGGCAGGCCGTCGTGATCCGAAACGGCGCAGAAGCGCCACAACCTCAACCCGCGATCGCCTGAACAGACGCCGCGATCCAAAATGGGTGCAGCAGCATGTCGACAACAGCCACACCCACAGGCGCGACCGCGCCCGTGGCCAGCTACGGTTAGCCCTGGTCGATGACAAGATCGAGCTCTGGCTCGTGAGCTCGAGGCGGAGTTCACCGTCAACGCCGCAGGCGAGGATCCGGCCGAGGTGATCTACAGCCCCCACGGCACCCCGACCAGGTGATCGCCGCGGTCTGTCCCCGAGCGTGTAGGCCGACGGGTCAACTGCGCCGCTGAGGAAGTCCTCCCCAAGGAAGTGGGCGCTTGCTATTTAGCAAGTTGGCTGCTAAGCTGCAAGCACATTGTTTGTCACGTCCCTAAGGAGAATGACCATGGCAACCGCCACCAGAACCCCCAAGAACCTCAATGACGCGACCGATCAGGTCGTTCAGGCCAACGAGCGCTTCGTCGAGGCCGGCAAGCGCTCGGGCAAGCTCTACCTCGACAGCTACGACCGACTCGTTGAAGGCGTGACGTCGTTCCAGCAGAAGCTGGCCGAGCAGTCGCAGAACGACGCCGTCAAATCTGTCGTCGCCACCCAGGTCGATATCACGCGTCATCTGGCGTCGGCTTACACCTCCGCCGTGCGCGAGCTGATCTCGTAGTGACTGCCGCCGCGGATACCGCGGCGGTCGCGCTGGTCTCGAGAGTACGAGCGCCGGGAGCGCCCGTGCTCTCGGCATCGGTAAGCTGTCCCGACCGGCGGCGTAGGCCTATTCCGGACACCAGGCTTTTCGGAGCGCCAACGATGACGCTCGCCCTCAGAGGAAGGACCTAACATGTCCCCGACCTGCCAGCCGAGCTTCGAAGACATCGCGCTTGAAGACGGTTTCGCGGCTTGGACCGCGCTGACCCGAAGCGTGGGCGACTACTGGTCCGGCGCGCTCGCGCGCGGGGCAACGCCGCTTGACCTCGCGCGTGACTGGGGGCGCTGGCTCGAGGTCTCCACCGCACGCGAGCGTCCCTCGTGGTCGACGCCGCACGAGATCGTGTTCGAGGCGCCGGTAGCCAGATTGCGGGATTTTTCGACGGCCGGCTCGAGGGCTCGGGTCATATCGACGCTAGTGCTTCCGCCTCAAGCCGGGCACGATTCATGCATCGTTGACTACTCGCCGCAGCAGAGCCAGATGCGGACGATCCTCGACGCCGGTCTCACCCGCGCGTTCACGCTCGACTGGATCGGAGCGTCGGCGCAGACGCGCGACGCGACGATCGACGACTACCTCGACGTGGTCGACCGCGCGGTCGACCACGTCGGCGGACGGGTCAACCTGATCGGCGACTGCCAGGGCGGCTGGCTGGCCACGATCTATGCGGCGCTGTTCCCCGAGCGGATCAATACGCTTACCATCGCCGGTGCGCCGATCGACTTCCATGCGGGCGAGCCGGTGCTTGGCGCCGTGATGGAACGGATGGCGCCAGGGGGCGATCTCAGCGCTTACCGAGCCCTGGTGGCCGCGGGCGGTGGCGTGCTGAAAGGCGAGCACATGCTCGCCGGCTTCATCATGATCAAGCCGGACGACGAGGTTGCCCGCCAGGCGCAACTGCTGGCCAACATGCACGATCCCGAGCACGTGGCGCGCTATCGCGAGTTCGAAGATTGGTTCAAGCACACGCAGGACATTCCCGGCGCGTTCTATCTGTGGATCGTCGAGCACCTGTTCCGCGACAACGAGCTCGTGCGTGGGGAGTTGAAGGTCGGTGGAAAGCGTGTCGACCTCGGCAGCATCTGCTGTCCGCTGAACCTGCTTGGCGGCGCGGGAGACCACATCACCCCACCCGACCAGGTGTTTGCCCTCGCCGGCGCGGCAGGCACGCCCGAGACTGAGGTTACCCGCCGCACGACGAGCGGCGGACACCTCGGGCTGTTCATGGGCCGTGAGGCGCTCAGCGAGCACTGGCCACGGCTGCTGGCTCAGGTCGCGGGTTACTCGCGCGCTACTCGGTAAAGGACCGGTAGACCTCGAGCAGGGCTCGCCGTTGCGCGGCGGTGAGCCGGTCATCTGCGCGGATCGACTCGATCACCGGCGATACTCCCTCGGGCTCCCGCGGGACGCCGGCCTGCTCGCGCAGTGCGTCGGCGGATGTCTGAAGCGAGCCGGCAATCGCGTTTAGGACATTCTCGGATGGCGCCCGAAGCCCACGCTCGATTTGCGAGAGATAGGGATTGGAGATACCTGCCATCTCGGCGAACTGGCGCATCGAGAGGTCCTGGAGCTCGCGCTGCCGGCGGATGAACTCTCCGAGGGCGCTGGCCGTCTTCGGCATGACCCGAGGATAGCCGCGTTCAGCGCGCGGTCCAGCCCTGATCCATCGTCACCGGAGCGCCGGTAAACGCGCGGCCGTCCGGGCCTAACAAGAAAGCGACGACGGCTGCGACCTCGTCGGGCTCGATTAGACGCTTGACCGCATGGGGCGCCAGGATCACATCCTCGAGGACCCGCTCCTCCGGAGTGCCGTGCGCGCGCGCCTGGTCGGCGATCTGGGCTTCGACGAGCGGCGTGCGCACATACCCCGGACACACGGCGGTGGCACTGATGCCCTCTTCCGCGCCCTCGAGCGCGAGCGTCTTGACGAGACCCAGCACGCCGTGTTTGGCCGACACGTAGGCCGACTTGAACGGCGAGGCCACCAGTCCGTGGACCGAGGCGATGGCAACGAATCGCCCCTCGCCCGCCGCGCACAGATGCGGCCAGGCATAGCGCGCGAGCAGGAATGGGCTGGTCAGCAGCAGCGCGAGGATCGCATCCCAGCGATCCTCGGGAAACTCCGACACCGGCGATACGTGCTGGAAGCCCGCGTTTGGGATCACGGCGTCCAAGCGCCCGAAGCGTTCGACGGCCGTTGCGACCGCCCCGGCGTTGCCCTCCCTCGTCGTCAGATCCGCTGTGAAGCCGGCCTCGCCGCGTACGTCCACGGTCAGCACGTTCCAGCCGTCGCCTTCCAGGCGCTGCGCGATCGCGGCGCCGATGCCGCTCGCGGCGCCGGTGACCAGGGCGACCCGACTCTTAGAGCTCATCGTCTTTCTCTTCCTACCGCAGTGCGGCTGCGTCGGCCCTCGCCGAATGGCGGGTGGCGCCCCACTCCCAGCTACGGCTCGTCTCGGACCTGCGGCGGTGGGAGGAGTCGTCCGCTACGTCGATCCCGATCCGGTCCGCTTCGACCGGGCTTCAGGACGTCGGTCAGATACCGGTCTCGCACCGGATGGTCGAGATAGGTCGCGAGCGCGTCGTCGTCCGAGCGGTTGACGATGAAGGCGTGTGTGAATCCGGTGAATCCGTGGTCCGCAATGCCTCGATTGCGTCCAACCGTGACCTGTTCGACGCCATCGATCCCACGAACGAGCTCCGCGGGCTGAGCAAGGACGTCGTCCACCTGCGCGTCGGTCGTCCCGGTGTGCCACTTGAGCAACACGATGTGCTGAATCACCTCATCCGCTCCCGCGTTTGGGCCCGGGTCTGTCGAGCCGAACGTTGTGACGATTGTCTCAGGTCCCGCCGCAGGGCACCCAATGGCTTTGTGTAAGGGCGCGAAACGCAGTCGCGCGTCTCACCTGTACCAGCTGTGGAGACGGGACTAGCATGAACGTTGTGAGGATCGACGGCCAGTACGACGCGAAGGCCGACATCGCCTGGCTCCGCTTCGAGGATCACGACCCCGCGGTAGTTGTCTCGGAGGAGACCGACTTCGGCCTCCGCGAGCTCGACCTGATCGACCATCACCTGGTCGGCCTTGAGTACTGGCAGGCCAGCCAGCGCCTGCCCAGCGAACTGCTCGGGATGCTCCCCTCGCCGCCGGTCGGCGTCGCCGGCTGATTCGGCCACACGTCCCGCGAACGCCGCCCCCGACCACAGCGGCCGCCCCAACCTGATCGAGCGCAAGCGAGATCCCAAGCGGGAGCGAAGCGGTCTCCTCCGCCCGCCGACGGATTTGGCTGATCCTCCGCGCCACTCGAGGCAACCGATGTGTGAAGTTCCTGTGGCGCGAGGTGACGCTCAGATTGTTGGACCGCTATGCCCTGCTTGGATAAACCGCCGCGCGTGTCCGCAACGGTGGTGTGGCCGGACCGATGGTTGGGGTTGGCTGGTCGTCTCGCCGGCTGCGTCGCCGCGATCCTCGCCGCTGTTCTTATCGGGGCGGTTTCGTTCGGGTCTTCTCCGGCCTTGACTGCTGAGCTCGAGGCGCTGGCCTTCGGCGCTTGGTGGACGTGTCCCAGGAAATGTCCCGAACTAGGCAATTCTGACCTCACGAAACTGCAGACAGGTGCTCTGAATCACCAGTATCTGCGGCAATTATCCTGCAAATGACCGACTTCTAATCCGTAGGTCGCAGGTTCGAATCCTGCCGGGGGCACTGCGTAACTACCTGCAAATCAGCCACTTTTGGCCAAGGGGTCGGCCAGATCGGGGGCCACTGGCTGATCGGGCAACTGCTTCTGTCAGACAGCACGCCGCGAACGTGGAGGAGCGGACGCACCCCGGTGGGCGCGTCCGCTCCGTGTCAGACGAGTTGATCTAGGAGGTGGTGGAGCCGACCGTGGTGCAGTCGTCGATGCCCGCTCCGCACTCGGTCTGCCCGAGTCCGCTGGTTCTTGGCACCGACGTTACGGCTCCGGCCTCATCGTCGATGAACGGGATCGTGACCCCGTGGCCGTAGCCGCTGACGCCCACCTGGCTTGTGCCGGTCAGCAGGCAGTCACCGTCGGTGGCGCAACCAACCCCGTAGAGGTACTCGGTCCCGGGAACCACCTCGTCGGGTCCGAGCGCCCCGTTGACCAGAGTTCCGACGAAGCCCCCACCGTCGTTGCCACTCTCGCCGGCGACGACGCAGTTGCCGACCGAGGTGCAGTTGATCGCGTTCAGATACCACGCGTCGGGAAGCGAGATCGGCGCTTGCGGCACCCCATCTGTGATCGGGACGATCGATGCCGTGTAGTTCACGAGCCCGGTGGCGTAGCACTGGCTCGCGGTTGGGCAGGACACGGCGTTGAGCCACTCCCCACCACCGGCGACCTCCGCTGGCGCGCTGGGCGTGCCGTCGGTGATCGTGGTGACGGCGTCGGCGATGTCGGAGGTGTCATAGCCGACGGCTACGCAGCTCTGCGAGCTCGCGCAATCGATTCCATAGAGCCCGTAGAACGCGGAGTCCGTCTGGACCGAGACGGGAACGCCCCTGACGAGCTTGACCACCGCAGCCTCGTCAGAGTTCGCTGGGCCGAAGCCGACGGCGAAGCAGGTTGTTGCCGTCGTGCAGGACACCGACAGCAGGTTCGTCGTCCCGGGAACCGCGATCGGACGCTGCCCGCCGGTCTGGACGACGCCTTCACCGTCGTGGTTGTTGCCGACCTGGATCGTCGACCCATCCGGGAGACGGTGCACGCCGTTGAATGCAAGCGTCGACGCCGCCGTCCGGATCGTGTCGCCCTTCCGTCCCTGGGTGATGACCGCACCGCTGAAGTCAGCCGCGGGGCTAGAACCGGTTGGCCGGCCCGCGACGAGCGCATTCAGCAGGCTGCCGTTGTTCGGGTCGGCAGCGTCACCCAGGTAGGACACACCGTAAGTCTGCTCGAGCGAGCGCAGCACCCCGGCAGTATTCACCGGCGCCGACCGCAGGCCCATACCCCGCGTGTGGGCGGAGATGACCGTGATCGGTGGGATACGCCCGCCGCTGGAGCCGTTAAAGCCGCCCGAGTCGCCGTACCCGGTGTCGTAGAGGATCACGATCTGGCCACCATTGCGGTACCAGGCCGATTTCACGATCTGTGGGATCGTGTCGTTGAACCAGGTGTCGCCCGATGCCATGGTCCCGTTGTCACCGCCGTCGTTGTCGAGATCGGGAACGACGTAGTTGAAATCGGCCGCTTTAGGCGAGTTCAGGTCAGAGAGCAGCGAATCGAAGTTCGACACATGCGGGCACTCCGACGAGAAGTCGGCGAAGTACGGGAAGACGTTGTGCTCGACGTCGTAGTTGCCAGTGAAGAAGTCGCTGGGACTGTTGTCACAGCCCGACACATCGTCCTGGTAGTAGGCGTGCCAGCTGATCCCCTTGGCGGCCAGTTGGTCGACGAACAGGGGGCTTGATAGATCCGTGCAGCCCGTGTCACCCGGGTCGCAGTCGCTTGAGATGCCCAAGGTCGTGCCTGCCATCAACTCCATGTAGTTCGGCAAGCTCGGATATGACCAGCCGTAGGACTGGCTGAATGCGGTGTATTGGTGATCGAGATCGTTGAGATACGGCATCGCCGCAGACCCAATCGCCTGGCTGAAATCGGTGTTCTCCATCATGATCACCATCACCTGCGGCGCGCTCGCGGCTTTGGTGGCCGGGGGCGCTGCCGATGCGACTGCCGAACAGGACAGCATCAGCAGCAGCGTTACCGCAGCGACGCGGCCGACGCTCGTGATGGGCTTGAGGTTGTGCAACAACACATAGCTCCTTCTGTCGTACCGGATGGACTGGCCAACCGAGACGTCGACGAGTCAGAACGTGACTCCCCGGTTATCGAGCCGCGCAGGCCACCAACCAATCTCCGCCCGAGGTCAGCACCCGTCTACCGAGTTCACGATCTCTTCACCCAAGGTTCACTGCGTGGACCAAGCTGAAGACAGGGCCAAGACGTCCCGGGCACGCAACCACGCCGGTTGAGCGAGATTGCGGTCTCATCCCTCTCTCAACCCTGAGCGTCAACCCGGAATCAACCCGGAATCAAGCCGTGGGCCGATGTGCGGATGGCGACGTGGTCATAGCGTCAAGCAGGCATCAAGCAATCCCTCAACGGAGGCTCTGAAATGTCTGTTCTGACCGTATTTGCAGCAATAGGAATCATCGTGTACGTGATCGGGCGGCAGCTGGTCGGCAGTCCGATATCTGGCAAGCGCCTTGTCGTGCTCCCGGCGGTCCTGACCGTGATCGGGATCCTTGAGATCAGCGGGAACAATTCCCATCTGAATCCAACGGACGTGGTGTTGTTGGTGGTAAGCGCGGCGATCGCCATCGCGGTCGGCCTGGGTCTCGGTGCGATGACGCGTCTCGAGCGTCGTGATGGGTTTCTGTGGGCGCAGCTACCAAAGCAGGGCCTCTGGCTTTGGGGAGCGCTGCTCGTTAGCCGTCTGGCAATCGCCGGCGTCGGCGAGGTGACCGGCGCGCACCTTGTTGCTGGGACCAGCGTGATCCTGCTGGTGCTGGGGCTGAACCGGGCGGCCCAGGCGGTCGCGATTGTTCCTCGTGCCGTGGCGGCGGGAATCCCGTTCGCGCCGGAGAAGGACGGATCGGTGTTCGGCGCCAGCTGGTTCTCCGACTCCGCCCGACGCGAGGGCTGACTGGGTGGCGCGGATTACCGGTGGCACAACGGAGCGGGATGTCCGAGGTCTGTCGGTTACGAACGGGAGCAGGGAGATCGCTGCCGTGCGAGCATTTGCGCCATGCCCCTTCGCGGCGAGCAGCGGAGTTGACGTGTGCGACCGGCAGATGGGTCGATCGTGGCTGACGTGCGGCTGCGCTTCGCACACGACTTCGAGCCTGGGATTAGTCGTATCGGTGATCGGGGTCCGTTCGCGTACGTGGACGCGAGCGGCGACGCTGTCACTGATCCGGCTGTCCTTGACCGGATCAGGTCGCTCGCGATTCCGCCCGCCTGGAGGGACGTTTGGGTCTCCGCGGACGCGAGCTCGCATCTCCAGGCGACGGGCATCGACAGTCGTGGGCGAAAGCAATATCGGTACCACCCAGCCTGGCGGCACGATCGCGACGAGCTCAAATTCAGCGACATGGAGGCGTTCGGCCGAGCCCAGCCGCCGCTCCGGGCACACGTTTCTCGGGCGCTGACCGAGGATCGTCAGCTCTCTCACCGCCGGGTCCTGGGCTTTCGCTGAGGCTCCTTGATGTGGGTCTCTTCCGGGTGGGCTCCGATCGGTATGCGCGTGATAACCAGCATTACGGCCTCACCACCCTGCTCAGCAACCAGCTGACGATCCGCAACCAGCAAGCGGTGTTCGATTACCTCGGCAAGGCAGGCCGCAGGCAGCGGCTCTCCATAACCGATCCGGAGGCAGTTGCGGTGCTCGCGACCGCTACGGCGGCGCCGCAGCGGCCCTGCCGAGCTCTTGGCCTACCGCGGACCTCGAGGCTGGACCCGGATCCACAGGGAGGATGTCAACAACTTCCTGCGCGTAGAGGCGGCGGGACCGTTCTCCGCCAAGGAGTACCGAACGTGGAACGCCACCGTCCTCGCCGCCGTCACGCTCGCGAGCGAGCGTCCTCGCGCTTCCCGCGCCGCCGTAGTGGCATCGCGAGCCGCCGCCGCGGCCCTGGGTAACACGCCTGCGATCGCGCGACGGTCCTATATCGACCCGCGGATCCTGGAGCTCTACGCAGCTGGCGATGTACTCGAGGCCGACGTGTCGCCAAGCGACGGTTGGCAAGCGCGTGCGAGGGTCGAGCAAGCGGTACTCGAGCTGCTCAGCCGGGCGACCGGGCGTAAAGGCCGGTCATCGCAGGAGACCGCTGCGCTCACGCGAGAAGCTCACGTAGTTGGTCTGGGCTGATGTTGCCGCCGCTGCAGATGATCGCGACGCGCTTGCCGTTGAATCCTTCAGGCTGCTTGAGCACGGCCGCCAGCGACGCGGCACCAGCAGGCTCGACGAGAGTCCGAGTGGTCTCAAGCATCCGGCGGGTCGCATCTCGGATTGCGTCGTCGCTGACCAGGATGAAATCGTCGAGTTGGTCGACCATGATCTGTTGCGGCAGATCGAATGAGACACGCGTTTGAAGGCCCTCGGCGAAGGTGTGCATCTCGTCGACGGTCGGCTTCCGGTCTCGCCAGGCCCGGTAGGCGGCTGGTGCGGCTTCTGATTGGACACCGACGACGGTGATCCGGGAGTCGATCGCCTTTGCGGCGAGACACGCCCCGGCGGCACCGCTGCCGCCGCCGACCGGTACGACGATCGCGTCGATTGAAGGCTCGCGCTGAAGCAGCTCGAGTGTCGCGGTGGCAACACCTGCGATCAGCATCGGCTCGTTGCCGGAGTGGATGTAACGCGCGTTTTGTTCGGCCGCAACCTCGCTGCACCGTTCGCGTGCCTCGTCGAAATCAGCCCCGTGCTCGATGACCGTCGCGCCGAGCGACCGCATCGATGCAACCTTCACCGGGTTGGCGCCCCGCGGCACGAAGATCGTTGCCGCCACACCGAACAAGCTCGCCGCGTACGCGACCGACTGGCCATGATTCCCGGTGGAAGCGGCAAATACGCCCGCCGTCTTCTCTGCGGGAGAAAGCCGCTGGACCAGGTTGATCCCACCACGGACCTTGAAGGCGCCCGTCGGCAGGAAATTCTCATGCTTGACGAACAGCTCGGCGCCCGTCAGTTGGTCCAGCTGCGGGTACTGGCGGACGGGAGTCTCGTCGAGATACGGAGCGATGCGCCGCCGTGCGTCAAGCACTTCGCGGAACCGTGGAATCGGATCAGTCACAGACGCCTATTCGATCACACCAGTCGACTCGGCGGCTCAGGCCCGCATTGCCGTCTTCTCCGGAGCGGTCAGGGCGGCCAAGAACCTCCGCACGTCGCGACGGCGGCGAAGCACGATCTGCTCCCCGTTGAACGATGCGAGCAGCTGAAGCAGCCGCGGTCGGTGTCGACGGCGGAACGACCAGACCCAGCGAAGGAAGGCGAAGTTGATCTGGTCGTAGACCCCAATGTCGGGATAAGACCCACCGCGGTAGCGAAGCCGGCGCCTCAGGATCCCGCTCAGGCACTCGCGGGTCGGAAGGTCGAGATAGATGACAGTGTCCGCGCGCGCCAGGCGCTCGGCGAGCATCCCGAGCTTCATCCCCTCGATGACCCACTCGGTTTCCGAGATCAACCGACGGTGGCACGCACTCCACTGCGCAGGACTGGACTCGACCCGTTCGCCTTCGACGGACCTCCAGTAGTGCGAGTCAATATGCACCACTGGAAGATCGAGGCAGGCTGCGAGTTCGTTCGCCAGGGTCGTCTTGCCCGACCCTCCACATCCGATCACCGCGACCCGGTGCATCCTCCGCACCGTAGAGGGCACGGCGGACACCGATCGTCCGCGCGCGCGACGCTGGCCCTTCGCAACGAATGCGAACCGCACGGGACGTTGAAGCGGGCGTTCTGCGGGCGTAGCCTGCGGTTGTGGCCGACGAGGGGGTTCAACCCGAGCGCGCAGACAAACCGCCGCCCGCCGCCTCCGAGTCGGAGGGGACGGAGGAAGCGCCGTGGCGACGGGGGCGACGGGGGCGCAGCCGTTCGGGAGCCGCGCAAGCCGAAGCCGACTGGCGGTACTGACGCCATCGAGCTTGAACCAGAGACCGGCGAGCCAGCTTCTGAGCCGCGCCGACGAGCGTTACCACCGCGTCGAGAGAGGCAGCGTTCGCAGTCGCGCCGCTGAGGTGTCTCGGTAGGGCTCCGGTTTGACGTTGCGAGTTCGGCGTTAGGCTCTATGTGCTGGCGACTGTCGAAGGAGGATGACGATGGGTCGTCGTGAGAGGGTTCTCGGAGTCCTGGTCGTAGCAGCGGCTGTCTTCGCCCTACTCGGCGCGGGCAGCCCGCCAAGCGGACCGTCCGGATCTGGCGCGCCTCCGCCCGAGATCGCCGCCAATCTCACTGGCTGGCCAGCGCATGACTACAACCTCGCGAACACTCGCGATGACACGCACACCGCAATCGACGCGGCGAACGTTGCGACGCTGAAGCCGAAATGGACTTTCAAGCTGACCGATCACTACGAGTTCGGCTACTACACGACCAACGCGATTGTCGTTGCGGGGGTCGTGTATTTCGAGAGCCCGTTGGCCAACGTGTTCGCGCTGAATGCAGATACGGGCGCCTTCTCTGGGAGCACAAGTACGACACCCCGCTTCCGTCCGGTGGTCCGACGGGGCTCGCGTTTGGTTACGGGATGCTGTTTGGCTCAACCGCGACGTCGGCTTTCGCGCTCAACCCCGCGAACGGCAAGCAGATCTGGATTCATAAGCTGGCGCGGAACATCCATGAAGGGATCGACTCGACGCCGACGGTGTACGACGGCAAGGTTCTGGTCTCGACAATCCCGGGGAGTGCCACCAGCTTCTACAACGGCGGCGCGTGGGGCACCATCTACGCGCTGAAGGCGAATACCGGCGCGGTGCTGTGGAGCTTCTCGACCGTCAAGGGCGGGAGCGCGCTTTGGGGCGACCCGGCAAAGAACGGCGGCGGCGGTCTCTGGTACCCGGTAGCCGTCGACAGCGACGGGCGCGTTTTTGCCGGCACCGGTAATCCGTCGCCCGTCTACAGCACAGCGGCCGATCCGAACGCGCGAAGTCGACCCGGGCCAGATCTTTACACCGATTCGCTGCTCGCGCTCGACGGTTCCACAGGGCGGCTGCTCTGGTATCACCAGGTGACCCCGCACGACGTGCGCGATTACGACTTCCAGGACCCGCCGATCCTTGCGACGTTGCCGGTCGACGGCAAGCCGACGGAGGTTGTGGTCGGGGCCGGCAAGTCGGGCAAGGTGCTCGGCTTCCGTGCGAGCAGTGGGCAAGTGCTCTGGACGCTCAACATCGGCCGCCACAACTCGCTCGAGTATGGCCCGCTGCCCAAGAAACCGGCGTTGATGTGCCCTGGGGTTTTCGGCGGCGTGCTGACGCCGATGGCGTACTCCGATGGGGTCGTTTTCGTGCCTTGGATCGACCTGTGCGTCACCCTTGGCGTAGATCCGGACACCAGCCGCAACCCGCCACATTCACAACCGCTCGGCGGCCTCGCCGCTGTCGACGCGGCAACCGGACGCGTGGTCTGGTCTCACCGGCTCCCGTACATCGACTCTGGGGCGGCGACGGTCGCGAATGACGTCGTCTTCACCTCGACACTCACCGGCCAGATCTACGCCATGTCAACCAAGACCGGTCGCCTGCTCTGGAGCACCAAGGCGCCCGGCGGCATCAACGGCTTTCCCGCACTCACAAAGACAATGCTGATTGTCGGCACGGGCGCGACAAGCGCGCGCAAACACGTGACGAACGAGCTGATCGGCTACTCACTCGGCGGTTAGAGGTCCCGTTGGTAGACGATGAACCCTCGATGCTCGGCGACTTGGTCATAAAGCGCTCGCGCAGTCGTGTTTGATGCGCGGGTGCGCCAATACAACTGACTGCAACCACGCTCACGTGCCCAGCCCGCCACGTATTCGATGAGCGCCCGGCCGGCTCCCCGTCCGCGGGCGTCTGGGTCGGTGAACAGATCCTGCAGATAACAAACGTCAGCGGCGTTTGTATGCGGGTGAATGAGGAAATGCGCGATAGCGATCAGCCGATCATCGTCGCGGGCGCCGAGTGCGTGAATCTCGGTGTCGGCTTGAAAGCGCTGCCAGGCCCGTTCGTACTCCTCGGCCGGAAGCGTGCGTTCATAGAAGTCGATATAGCCTCGAAAGAGGCGCTCCCAGGCGTCGCGATCGCGGGGTCGAAGTGTTTCGATCGTGAGCACGAGTCCGCCAGTTCTACAACAACCACGCTGACGTCACCTCAGTTGAAGGATGCTCGGGTCCAATGGGCGCCGGCGTCGCGGGTGGTCCAGACGCCGTGGAATCGCCGACCCACCTCGCAACCGTGGAGCTTTGGAACCCAAGCCAGGCCGGAGTGCCTGCTTGGTCCAGTTCGCGCTCCGCATGCCCATCACCCACCTATTGCCCGCATCGGGTGGCTGTGACCGAACACGACCGATCGCGACGCGCGTTTGCTCGGCCTTCCAGTCCACACGCCGCCGGCGGATACCTGGCGGGACTGGGTGGAGACGTTCGGGGAGCGTGCGCTCCTTTGATCAGACCCTGCCAGCCATACTGCGCCCATGGAGAACCTCATCGAGCGCACCGACTTTTACTCTGTGCCAGTCCAGGACATGGACCGGGCCAAGGCCTTCTACCGGGACGTCCTGGGGATGCAGAGCCCGGACTGGGACGCGGGCTTCCCCGAGATCGAAACCGGGAACGTGTCGCTGTATCTGACCAACCCGACGGCGATGGGGATGGAGTTCTCCCCACACACTGCATACATCGCGCTGCGCGTCGCCGACGTGCCCGAGGCGAAGCGCCAGGCCGAAGAGCGCGGCGTCAAGTTCGCCGGTGAACACGACACAGGCGTCTGCAAGATGGCCTTCTTCCACGACAGCGAGGGCAACTCGCTGATGCTGCATCGGCGCTACGCGCCCTGATCTCCCGACGACGCTAGGAGCCTCTATCCGATCTGACCGGCCTGACTCTCCCACGATCGCGATCCGGGAACCATTCCGGCACCGGCAGGGGTTGTATGGGTTGATGGACGATTTCAACGAGTTCGTAGCCGTTAGCGCCGAGCCACTCCTGAGGACAGCCCACCTGATCACCTGGGATATGGGTGAAGCGGAGGACCTGGTTCAGGAGTGCCTGTTCAAGCTTGCGCGCCGGTGGCCGCGCGTACGGCGAATGGAACAGCCGCTTGCGTACGCACGGCGAATTCTGATCAACCTTGCCGTCGACGATGCCAAGAGCCGGGCCAGACGCCGCACCGAGCTCGATAGCAGCCCGGCTGCGATCGAGGGGCCGGCTCGGGATCTGCTCGGCGGCCTCGAGACACGTGACGAGCTGCTGGCCGCGCTCGAGCAGCTGACAACGCGTCAGCGGGCCGTGCTCGTCCTGCGTTATTTCAACGACTTGACCGAAACCCAGGTGGCCGAGGTTCTCGGCTGCTCGACAGGAACGGTCAAGAGCAACGCCTCGCGCGGACTCGCGCGGCTGCGCGAGGCGCTCTCACCCATTCCCAACCCAACACGGGAGCTCTAAGGAAGATGACCGATCAACTCGAACGGAACCTGCGCGAAGCCCTTTCCCACCGGGACGCGCAGCTCGATCCAGGCTCGATCGCGAGGCTGCGCGCCGTCGACTACCACGCCCGCCAGCATCGGCGGCGGCTTCCCGCGATCGGTGCCTTCGGCACCACGGGCATCGCTGCGGCGATCGCCGTCGTCGTGTCACTCAGCTCGGGGGCCGCTCCGGCATTCGCCGGCTGGCAGGCGACGCCGACTACACCCGCAGCCGCGTCGCCCCCGGCGGGCGGCCAGTGCGGCCAGGGGCTGGGCGCCCCGGTGTTGACCGACGCGCGTGGTCCGTATACGGCTGCGATCTACGCCCAGTCGGACACAACCGCCGTCTGCCTGAGCGGCAACAACATCTTCATGTCGTCGAGCAGCACCAGCACACAGCCGATCACGGCCCCCGCCGGGGCAGCTTCAGTTCTCCGGCGGCGTAACGCGTGATTCCGCGGGCAGCCAGCTGACGCTCGCCGATGGCCGCACGGGCGCCGGCGTGACCGCCGTAGCCTTCGACCTCAGCGACGGCACCACGGTGCAGGCCACGGTGTCCGGCGGCTGGTACATGGCCTGGTGGCCGGGTGCCTCCACCGCGACCAAGGCCGAGGTCACCACCTCCTCGGGGACCACGAGCCTCCCGGTCCCGGCGGCGCCGACGCTGCCACCGTGCCCAGCGGGCGCGCGTTGCACGGCTGGCTATTCACAGGGCGGCGCGGGCTCGAGCGTCAGTGGCGGCACCAGCCAGCGGCTGAACTCGGTGTCCACCTTCGGAGGCCAGAGCTCCGGGTCGAGCGCCAGCTTCTCAAAGTAAGAGGATCGGTTCGGGGGTGGCCCGCTTGGCCACCCCCCTCGGCACGCCGCCGCGGTAGTCGGTCGTACCGCAAGGCGGGTTGCACTCACAGGCGATCGGGCATCGGAGCCGAAACCTTCGTATGTCCAACCTGTTGTCTGTGGTGTTGTGATCAGGAGTCGTTCCCGCCAGTCTCAGATCTCACGCACGGCACTGATCGCTATCACTGCCGTCTTCATCGGCCTGCTCGCACCGCCAGTCGCTGCGCTCGCCAGGGCGATCTCGCGAGCAGCCACCAAGACGGTTCGCTACCACGGCGCAACGCTGACCGTGCCGGCGAGTTGGCCCGTGCTCCACCTGAGCGCGAGCTCGCACGTGTGCGTGCGCTTCAACCGCCACGCCGTCTATCTGGGTCAGCCCGGCACCGGCCAGAACTGCCCGATACAGGCGGCCGGCCGCACCGAGGCGATCCTGATCTCGCCGGCGAGCTATCGCGGCGCTCTGCTGACGCCGCTCAGCCGGCTCGGCGCCGGGCACGAGGACGGCTCGATGATGCGGCTCGACGATCGGCGGCACCAGCTGGTGATCACCGCGACGTGGAACCGCGATCCGGCAGTCATCCGCAGGGCGCTCGGGCTGCGGTCGCTGCGCGACAGCCATGCTCGCCACCAATGGGCACCGGCCGACCGTGCCCCGGATCCCGGACCTTGAACCCCGAAGCGTTCCGCGGGCAACGTCTCCGGCCAGCCCGGCCGTACCCGGTGAGGTCTATAACGGGCTGGGCTTCGATGTCTGCTCGACCCCATCGGCGTCCGACATGGCGGCTTGGGGTGAGAGCTCGCCCTACGCCGCGATCGGCATCTACATCGGCGGCGCCAACGCAGCCTGCCTCGGCGGCAACCTCAACGCGACCTGGGTGAGCAGCGAGACCGCCGCCGGTTGGCACATGATCCCGACGTATGTCGGTCTGCAGGCGCCGCTCGTCGGCGGCAAGCCGTCGAGCAGCTGCGGCGGATGCGCTCCGATGTCCGCCACACCGGTCACTGCGGCGACGCAGGGCACGGCCGCGGCGCAGGATGCCGTCGCGCAGGCGCAGGCCCTCGGAATCGGTACTGGGAATCCGATCTATTACGACATTGAGCAGTACACGCGTTCGGCCACGGCAACCGGAGCCGTGCTCGCATTCCTGCAGGCATGGACACAGCAGTTGCACGTGAGCGGCTACCTGTCGGGCGTGTACAGCAGCGGCAGTTCGGGGATCACCGACCTCGTCGATGCGTACGGCACGACCTACGCAGAGCCTGACGAGCTGTGGACCGCATCCTGGGATTCCTCCGCGCCGGCCACGCCGCCTGCGAGCCCGGCGAACCCGTGGGTCCCGAGCACCGACTGGCCCGGCGGGCATCAGCTGCTGCAGTACTACAGCGACCCGCGCGGCAAGGCTGAGAAGTACGGGGGTGTCACGATCGGAATAGACCGCGACTTCGTCGATGGGCCGACCGCTGCTTACGGCAGCGGCACGTTCGTGTCACAGGTACCCGCCGCTCCCTCACTCACCGTCAAGCCGCAGGCCAACGGCTGGGTTGAGCTTGCGCCGAGCTGGCCCGGCGAGCCAGGGATCACCAGCTATGCACTCCTCGGCGGCCGCTCCGCCACGGCGCTCAGCGCGATCGAGACCGTCTCTGCAGCCACCAAGTTCCCGGTCAAGCTCCAGGACGCATACGCCTACTTCGCGGTACAGGCGCTGAACACGCTCGGCCAGGTGGTCGCGACCTCGGTACCGGTCGAGACTCCCGCGAGCGTTGCGATCTTCGGTAACAGCGCATACGTCGCAGCAAGGGGCCCCGTGGGGATCCCGGTGGCGTGCCTCCACACCACTCCCTGCGAGCTCGAGGCGTCGGTCTATGAGGGCAAGAAGCGCATCGCCCATAGCGCGGTCAGCTCTGTCCCGAGGCGAGGCGGTCAGCTGCTGTTACCGCTCAGCACCCAAGCCCATAGGCTGGTCGCGCGCGCGCTGAACCGCCGCCTGCCGGTCACTGTGACGTTGACCGGGCAGCTCTGGCGCAACCGCGACGCGACCACTCAACCTGATTCCGTACACGGTCTCGGGGATGGTGCCGACGCGCCACTCCTGGTCTAGCACCGCCCTGCAGATCCTGGGCGAGACCAGCTTCGTGTCGAACGCGTGGACGGGCGGCATCCTCGCGATCTGTAAGTCGAGCGCGCCGTGTGTCGCGACCACACGCGTCACTCTCGGGGGAGCCGCGCTCGCACAGCCGCGCACGCAGACGCTCGGTGCCGGCGAGATCGGATATCTCACCTACAAGCTGAACGCAAAGGGTCACAAGCTTCTCCGTGACAAGGCCGGCAATCAGCTGGGAGCGCGGGTGACGGTAAGCACGACGCCACCATCGAACACCGGCGCTGCTGCCGCCATCGGCGCCTCCAAGGCCGCAACCGCACTGATCTCGCTCGACAGCTTCCGTTAGGCGATCCTTAGATCGCCACATCCGACGTGGCGGTCGTTCGGACGCCGCTGAGTGATACTTGTTCGCATGGTGGGGATCTGACGATGCCGACCAAGCTGGCACGAATCTTCGTAGACCGCCACGCAGCCGGGCGCGAGCTCGGGCAACGGCTCCAGCCGCTCGCCTTGCAGAGCCCGGTTGTGCTCGGACTCGCCCGGGCGTGGGGTTCCGGTCGCCTCCGAGGTGGCGCTTGCCCTGGGCGCTCCGCTGGATGTGCTCGTCGTGCGCAAGATCGGTGCGCCGGGCAACCCGGAGCTCGGGCTCGGTGCTGTTGCCGAGGGCGGTGCGTGGGTGCTGAATCGCAACGTGATCCGCGGGCTCGAGGTCAGCACCGAGGAGGCTGGAGGCCGCGGCGGCTCGAGCCCACCTAGAGATCGGCGCCCAGACCCAGCGCTATCGCGGGGAAGGGCCGCTGCTCGACGTCGAAGGCCGCGACGTGATCGTCGTGGACGACGGGCTTGCGACGGGGGCCGACGGCCCGTGCCGCAATCCGTGACGTGCGCTCGCGTGGTGCGCGCAAGGTCATCCTGGCCGTGCCGGTGGGCGCGGCGGCAACGGTGGAGTCGCTGCGATTCGAGGCGGACGCGGTCGTCTGCCTGCAGCAGCCGGAGCCGCTCAGCGCCGTTGGCCTCTGGTATGAGCGGTTTTAGCCGACCTCCGATCGCGAGGTCCGAACGCTGCTCGCGGGAGGTCGACCACCATCCGGGAAGCGAGCACCAGCCATCGCAAGCGGTCGCTGTCGCTCCCGCCGAAGTACAGATCCCAGCCGGCCACTGAATCTCATCGGTGACCTGACGGTGCCCGATGCGGCGACCGGCCTCGTCATCTTCGCCCACGGCAGCGGCTCCAGCCGGCACAGTCCGCGCAACCGGGAGTCGCTCGACTTCTCAACGAACGCCGCCTCGCCACCTTGCTGGTCGACCTGCTCACCGCGGAGGAGGAGGGCTACCGGCCGATCGTGTTCGACATCGAGCCTGCTCGGTGGCCGGCTGGCTGACGTGACACGGTGGGCCTGGCTCCAGTCGCGACTACATGATCTGCGGATCGGCTACTTCGGCGCCAGCACGGGCGCGGCGGCCGCTCTCTGGGCAGCCGCCGATCTGGGCGAGCGCGTCGACGCCGTGGTCTCCCGCGGCGGCCGGCCGGACCTCGCGGTCGAGCGGCTCGGTGCCGTGCGCGCGCCCGTATTGCTGTTGGTGGAGGACAGGATGAGACCGTGTTGGTTCTCAACCGCAGCGCGCAGGCCCTGCTGGATACCGCCTCCGAGCTGCAGGTCATTCCGGGCGCCACGCATCTGTTCGAGGAGCCAGGCGCATTGGCCCAGGTGGCGCGCCAGGCGGGCGACTGGTTTGGCCGTCACCTGGCTTGACGCTGGCAATCCCCCTGCATGACCTTCGTCAGCGGGGCGCACTCACGACGAGGAGTTCGAGAGCGCCCCCAAACCCAGTGCTAATGCGTCGCTGCACCGTCGGGGACGGCGAGCACCTGCGTCTCGGTGAAGCCGAGCACGCCCTCGCGACCGAGTTCGCGACCGATGCCGCTCTGGTTGAAGCCGCCGAACATCGCCCGCTCATCCACGGCTGTGGCGTTGTGGTTGTTGAAGAAGATGTGCCCGGCGCGCAGCTGCTTCCGATCCGCACCGCGTGTTCATCGTCGCTTGACCACACCGAGGCGCACAGCCCCGCCCAGGTGTCGTTGGCCTGCCGTATCGCCTCATCCTCGCTGTCGTAGGGGATGATCGGAAGTGCCGGTCCGAACTGCTCCTCGGTGACGATCCGTTCGATCGGCCGACGGGTTGAGGACGAGCGCCGGCCGCATGAAGTTGCCCTCGCCCGGGTCGGCGTCGACGTACTCGCCGCCGTCGATCACCTCTCTGCCTCTGGACCGGGACTCCGCCAACAGCTCCTGCGACGTAGTCACGCTGACGGCGCATGTTGAGCGGCCCCATCGTCACGTCGGGGTTGAGACCGGCACCGATCTTCTGGGCCTCGATGAAGCCGCGCAGCCCGTCGACCGCCTGGTCGTACAGCCCGCTGGGCACGTACAGGCGCTTGAGCGCCATGCACACCTGTCCGGTGGTCATGAAGGTCGCGAGGCCGATCTTCATGATCGTGCGCCTCGTCGAGCACCGCGTCATCAAGCACGATCGCCGGGTCGTTGCCACCCAGCTCGAGCGTCACGTTGGTGACGTTCTTTGACGCCATCTCCATGATCCGCTTGCCGCCCGCGGTCGAGCCGGTGAAGCAGACATGCTTCACCCGCGGGTCGCCGACCACGACCGGGCCGAGCACCGCATCCTCGCCGGTGACGACGTTGAGCACGCCCGGCGGCAGCTTCTGTGCCACCTGGCGCAGCGTCAGAACCGAGGAGAGCGGCGTGGTCGGCGGCGGCTTGGCGATCACCGTGTTGCCCGCCATCAATGCGTGCGGCAGGCTGGCGGCGAGGATCGCCAGCGGCCAGTTGAACGGATAGATGATCGTCACGACGCCCTGCGGCACATGCCGGATCATGGTGTTGTACGGCGGTCCCGGGATCGTCTCCGGGGTGTCGAGCTCCCTCGCGTACTTGGCGGCCTCGTGGAAGCGTCCGACGAAGACCTGCAGGTCGATCGAGGCCTCGAAGCGGATCTTGCCGTTCTCGCGCGAGAGCACCTCGGCACGCTCATCGAGGTCGTTCGGCAACGTTTCGAGCGCCTTCAGGCAGATGTCGATGCGCTCGGCGACCGGCAGCGCCGCCCAGCCGGGCCAGGCGCGCTCCGCGGCACTCACCGCATCGAGTGCGTCCTGCGTGCTGGCGGCCGTGGCATAGCCGACCAACGAGCCATCGTGTGGGTCGTGGACAGCGAGCTTCTCGCCCGTGTTCCGCTCTTCGCCGTTGATCAGTAGCGGCGTGGATACCGCCTCACTAATGGCCATGTTGGCCTCACCCCTTCGTCAGTCCGGCAGGTGCCGCCGTTGTGCGCTCACATCGTCGGTGATGCGGGCGCGGATGTCCATAGGCGCAGCGGCGCATGGCGATCGCGGCCGGCATGCTTGGCGGCGTACATGGCGAGGTCCGCTCCGACCATCGCATGGTGCTCCGAGAGCGCGTCGGCATCGTCGAAGCAGAAGATCCCGACACTGGCGGTCACGCCTGGCGAGTCCTGCTGGTCGAGCTCGCGTACGGCCTGTACCAGCGCGGCCGCGACCACCTCGGCCTGTGCCGGGGTTGCCTCCGGCAGCAGCACGGCGAACTCGTCGCCGCCGATGCGGCCCAGCACGTCGCCGGCGCGCAGCCTAGCGTTGAGGCCCTCTGCGACTGCTCTCAATAGCGCATCGCCGCCGGCGTGGCCGTGGGCATCGTTGTAGCGCTTGAAGTTGTCGAGGTCGAGCATCAGCAGCGCGCCCTTGGAGCCGTAACGACCCAGTCGGCTGATGTGGCGCCGCAGCTCGCGGCCGAACCCCCGGCGGTTGACGAGCGCCGTTAGCGGGTCATGATCAGCGAGGTGCCGCAGCCGCTGCTCGCGAAGGTGGTGCTCGGTGACATCCGATGCCTGGCCGATGAAATAGAGCGGCGTGCCGTCGGCATCGCGGACGAGGCGTGTGGCCACGAGCGCCCATAGACGTGCTGCCGTCGGGGCGCAACAGCTGCTTCTCGCGCGTGCCGTGGTCGCGCGCGCCGTGACAGTATCTCGGCACGTTCGTGACCGTCGAGGCGGAGTTCATCCGGGTGCGTGAACTCGGCCAGATTCCTGCCCTGTAGCTCCTCCTGGGCGACGACCGAGCAGCTCGCACAGCGCTGCGTTGACCTGGATCAGACGCAGTTCCGTGTCGCAGAACCACTCCGCCAGGAGGCCCTGTTCAAAGGCGGTGCGATAACGGTCTTCGGCCGGCTCCTTGAGCGTGACTTGTTTCCCGGTCTTCCTCGTGAGCCTTCGCAGCATCGATCTCCCAAACGTCCTCGCCCGGCTTACCTTGCCCGAGCCATTGTGCCGGGATCCGGTGTCGCTAGTCAGTTTGTCTTGAGAATTAGCTTGCCCAGGGGCGACGCGAGCAAAACTCTTACGTAACGCCGGCTCAGACTTTCGGGTGCTGAAAGCGGGAGCGGGGAGGGCGGCTTCAACTGCTCGAGGCGCAGGAGCGTGGTGACGCGGACGGCTCCGCCACGCGAGGAGAGGCGCATGATCACCCGCTGCACCTCGGCGACGCCACGGGCCACGACCACCAGGATCGCGTCGATCTCGCCGGTGACCCAATCTGCCGAGATCACCTCGGGTATCGCCTGCACCGCCGACATGAACCTCTCGTGGCCGGCGTCATCGTGGCGCTGGAGCGTCACCAGCACGTAGACGTGCAGCGGGAACCCCGCCAATGTCGGGTCGAGCTCGGCCACCACCGACCGGACGATGCCCGTCGACTTGAGCCTTCGCACGCGGTGCAGGGTGGCGGTCGGCGATAGCCCGACCAGGCGCGCGAGCTCGACGTTCGAGCGGTCGGCATCGACCTGCAGCTCTTTCAGCAGTTCGAGATCAATTAAATCCAGTGAAGGGCCAGCCATACGGGATATTCCATCGCGATAACTCTTAGAAGTCAAATATATGGGCGGGATACAGGGGATTCGCGCAGCTGATGACTGATCATGGGTGTGATGAAGAATCGCGCCGCCATCCTCGCTCTGGTCACAGCCGGATCCCTCTGGGGGATCAACGTCGCGCTGTCCAAGCTCGCGCTGCGCTGGCTCGACCCGAGCTGGCTGACGGCGATGCGGTTCCTGGTCGCGACCCCGATCCTCGCGTTCATCGCCCGCCGCGGTCTGCGCCAGGCGTTCACGCTCCGCATCTTCCTCTCTGGGGCGGTGGGGTACGGCGCCGTCGTGTTGCTGCAGAACGTCGGCATCGAGCACACGAGCGTCAGCCACGGCGCGATCATCGTCGGCGCGCTGCCGGTCGTCGTGGCCCTGGTCGCGGCGACGCTCGGGACCGGTTTGGGCCGCCCGCTCGTCTGGCTCGGCTATGGGGTCGCCTTGATCGGCGTCGTGCTGGTCGCCAAGGGCGGCGGCGGAGGCGCCACGGCTTTGGTGACACGCTGGTGTTCGCCTCGGTGGTGCTGTCGGGCATCACCGTGGCCGTGCAGCCGAGTCTGCTGAAGGGCCGAGACCCGGCGGCCGTGACCGCTGTCCAGTTCTTTGCTGCCGAGGTGGTTTCGCTGCCGGTTGCGCTGTCCGGCGGCAGCCTCCCGCACGCTCCGTCAGGACCGGGTGTCGTCGTGGCCTTCCTGGCGCTCGCTCTGGTCGGCACGATCGTGCCGTTCTGGCTGTTCGCCTACGGTCAGGCGCGGGTTGCCCCCGAACTCGCCGGCGCGTTCGTGAACCTCGAGCCGCTGGTCGGCGCGGTCGTAGGATGGGTCGCCTTCTCCAACCCGGTCGGTGAGTGGCAGATCCTCGGTGCGCTCACCGTGATCGTCGGCATCCTCGTGAGCCTGACGCCGCCGGAACGTGGCTTTGGGCTGCCGCGCGTCCAGCGCGTGATCGACGCCGCTGTCGCCGGCACCCGCCGCTTCTGACGGTCCGCTAGATTCATAAGCCCGCGGTGGGCGTAGCTCAGTTGGTAGAGCTCCTGGTTGTGGTCCAGGCGGTCGCGGGTTCGAGTCCGGTCGCTCACCTTCGCACAAGGTTCCTGGTTGTCCAGGATCCCCTGCGGCGCTGTTCGTCGATGTCGTCGCCGCGCATGCGGCGACGCCTGCCGCGAAGACGACGCCAGACCAGGAACGCCAGGGCGAGCGGACCGATCGTGAGGCCCAGTCGGTACTGCGGCCGCCTGCTCCAGTGGGTCATGGTCGGCGGGGGGATCGGTACCGATCCCCGCGTAGAGAGAGAGGCCGCTTGCGTACGCGGGTGGCTACCGGAGCTGCCACGGGTCCGTCAGCCGGCGCGGCGGCCCATGTCCTCGGATCCCGTGGCCTCATCATCTGGCTGGCTGGGTCAGAGCGTCTTCGGGCACGCTCCCGGGGCCATTGTGAGGCTCCTCGGCAGCATCTGCTTCACCGTCGCTGGGGTGGTGGCGGACGCTGGCGGCCCGCTCTGAGCGTGGCGGCAGCCGAGCTGAGAATGGCGGCGGCTTGAGCGGCGGCGGGGTCGCTGAGATCGGGGTCGCCGAGGCCCGAGTCGCTTAGCTCGGCGTCGCTTGACCGGAGTCGCCGACGCGCGAGCCGCTTAGACCGAGTCGCTGAGAGCGGAGCCGCTGACAACCGGGTCACCAGTCCGGATCGCTGAGGCCCGGGTCGCTGCGGCCGTCATCGTGTCGGGATGAGTCCGTGGCGACCGCCGATTTCGTCACGCCGGCTGGTCAGAACATGCCGGCACCGTGAGAGGCCGCTCCCGTTCATGTGTGCGCGTGGTCGCCCGCGGTGCGCTGAACCGGAACAGCGTGCCCTGATCGTCGATCAGGTAGTTGTCGACATCACTCCTGATGGTCGTGCAGGATCAGCCGCTCGCTGCGCTCGGCCAGCTGCGCGAGGGCATCGATGCTGCTGACGTCGATCGGCGGATGGTCCGGGTCCGTTGCGACCGGCTCGACCGGAACGATCAGATGCTTGTAACGGCTGTTGATCCGTTCGGCGGGGTCCGGCGGGCTGGTCGGCCTCGCGCGACCCGGCGAGCAACGCCAACAAGGTGAAGAGCACAAGCGCCACGAATCGCGATCCAGCGGACGGCTCGTCACCGGCACGCCGCCCAGCGTGGCGGTCGTGGCTGTGGACCGTACGTCACCGTGCCGGTCATGCTCTGATGAAGTCCCTGTTGCGCGGAGCCTGTGGCTCGACGTCGACGTCGGGCCGATCGCGGAGGTGCCGGACAGGAACTGCGGCGCGCCGAGCACAAGGCTCAGCGATGGGCCGTAGGCGGTCCGGATCGGCTGTCCGGCGATCTGCCCGGACACTCTCACCCTGGGGACGATCGCGACCGTGTAGTCCCCGCCGCTGCCAATCTGCGCGGAGATCCGGTTGGTCAGAGACTGGAGTCGCGTGATGTCGATCAGGGCACTCGTGCGCGCCCGATCGCCGACGAATGCCTTTGGTGGTGCGAGCCAGAAGCTGCGCCTCCAGCCGCTCGTGTTTGTCAGCGTGCCGCGCATGCGGATGGTTCCGTGGACCTGATGCGGCGCGGCGGATTTCAGCTGATAGGTGGCCGTCACGGTGATCCGATGGACCAGCTGCATGTAGATCGGATCGCCGGTGGTCACCGTTCCGGTTGGGTACACAGGCCCCGGTCGAACGTGGGCGCGATAGCCGAAGCTCATCGCTGCGAGTACGCGTTGCTGACGGTCGTCCTGTTCACCGTCGGACGTACGAGCGCCACGACGCTGAGCACGGCGAAGACCACAACGCCGACGATTGCTGCAGCGAGCAGATGCCGATCACTCACGCGCGCTTTAGAACTTGCGGGAGGGTTGCTCACCACCAACGCGCTCCGCGTTCTCGGGGCTCTCCCGCGCCGACCACGGTCACGTCGCCGCCGTCGCTTTCGCCCGCCCCCGAACAGCACGAGTGCCGCCACTCCGCCGAGCAACAGCGCGGCCACCCACGGAGTGTGCAGCCAAGTCATGAGGACCCCGCCATTGGGTATCAGCAGCCACATCCTGCCGATCAGCAATGACCGCGTTGGACGCGTCGGGTCGATGAAGTCGTTGTTGTCGCCCTTGAAGACGTAGTGGCTGCCTTCGATGCGGATGATCCGATGCAGCACCACCGTGTGCAGCAACGTGCTGTGATAGGCGACGACCTGCCCGACCTTGTAATCGTCGGCCGGGCGAACGAGTACGAGGTCGCCCGTATGGAGCAGCGGCTTCATGCTGATCCCGTGCGTGACGACGTACCGGGTCGAGCCGCCGATCTGGGTCGGGGCCAGGTAGTACCACCCGAGTCCGAGCAGTGCCAGTACAAAAGCCGACACGAGTAGGGAACGGGTGCGGCGGGGTCTCATGGGCGCGGTTGTTCACTCCAGAACCGGCCCAAAACTAAAGGCTGGCCCGGACGAGTCCGGGCCAGCCTCCTAAAGCTCTGCCGGCTGGGGCTAGGTGCCAGCGACAGGATTGTTGACCAGCGAGATCTGCGCGCTGCTCACCGTCGCGGTGGACGGCGGGGTGGCGCTGCCGCCCTGCGTCAGATCGCACGTGTACGTCGTGTTGCTGGCGCTGTCGAGCGTGCCGGCGGCGCACGTCGTCTGGGCCCCGTTGTCGAAGCCAATGGCAGCTGTGCTGAGAGTGGTGTCGCCCGAGAACACGATGGTGGCCGTGTCGATGGCCGTACCGTCGCTCGAAAGCGTGTAGTTGAGCGAGACCACGGTGCCACCGGTAATGGTGTCCGCACCGAAGCCAGCCACGGTGTTAGGGACCGTGTTACTGGCGGTGAACGCGGCACCGCCAGCGGCCAGTGCGCCGATTACGGCGACTGCAGCGGCGATCCGCGTGGGTTTGTTGAAGCGCATATGGAGCACCCCTTTCCAGTCCGTAATCGGCCCGGAAGACCCAGTTTGGACCCCGCAGCCATGCCCTCGCCCCCAAAGGTGATGGCATTTGTTGTGGACTAGCCCGTTGATCGGTCGAAACGCCTCAGAACTTGAGCGTTCGCACCCGGCTTTGCAGGGATTTACTAACTACTGCGCGCTGGCGTCAGTCTCGTTGCATTCGTTCTGCAACACGTTGATGTCCGCGCTCGACAGGCGGACCCCGGTCAGAAGGTCCACCTCGTTCTCGCCCGGACTCGGGCGGACCCCGAGCTTGAGCAGCTTCTGCTCCACGCACGAGCTGCAGTTGGTCCTGGCGGCCGACTGGGGCAGGATCCCGTTATAGAAGTAGTTCTGGTAGCAGCTGGTGATCACCTGCTGCCCGGTGACGATCACCGGAGTGCCGATCGCCTGCTTGTTCGATGCGTCGTCCGCACAGCCAGCTAGGGCAAGCGCGATGACAGTGGCGAAGCTGGCCGCCAACCCCCGCCGGCGACGCAGGTGGGCGCTGCGCTGGCGATCCATCCGTGGGTGCACAGGCTCAAAGCTATCCGGAATCAACGGACAAAGCGAGCCTCCAGCCGCGGCCAGTCGCGGCTAGCATCGAACTCCCCTAAGGAGATGAGATGAGCAGCGCTTACGTGTACGAAGCTGTCAGGACCCCGTTCGGCCGTTATGGCGGCGCGCTCTCCGGGGTGCGTCCGGACGATCTCGCGGCAGAGGTCTTCAAGGCCCTGCATCAGCGCGTGCCGGAGCTCGATCCGGCGCAGATCGACGACGTCATCTACGGGACCGCGAACGGCTCCGGAGAGGACAACCGCAACGTCGCGCGCATGGCGGTGCTCTTGGCCGGCTGGCCGACTTCGGTGCCTGGCGCAACCGTAAACCGCCTCTGCGGCTCGAGCCTCGACGCCGCGATCCAGGGCAGCCGCGCGATCGAATCGGGTGACGCGGCAATCGTGCTGATCGGCGGGGGCGAGGCGATGAGTCGCTCGCCGTGGATTCTGCAGAAGCCCTCACGAGCTTTCCCAGCGGGCAACGAGACGCTCTACTCCTCGGCGCTCGGGTGGCGGATGATCAATCCGAAGATGCCCGAGCAGTGGACGATCTCCCTTGGTGAGAGCACCGAGAAGCTTGTCTCGATCCACGGCATCACACGCGAGGAGCAGGACGCTTACGCGCTGCGCAGCCACCAGCTTGCGGCCAGGGCCTACGCCGAGGACGCCCTCAAAGAGGTGGTGCCGCATCCCGGGCATCGACCTCACCCAGGACGAGAGCATCCGCGCGGACACGTCGATCGAGAAGCTCGCGAAGTTGAAGCCCGCGTTCGTCGAAGGCGGGACCGTCACCGCGGGCAATTCCTCACCCCTCAACGACGGGGCGGCGGCCGTGCTGCTCGCCGATGAGGCAAGCGCGGGGCCGGCGGGAATAAATCGCGCTCCTCTGGCCCGGATCGTCTCGCGGGCGGCGCACGGTGTCGATCCCGACGTCTTCGGCATCGGTCCCGTGGAGGCGGCCAATAGGGCGCTCGCGCGCGCCGGCCTCGACTGGGACCAGATCGACGTCGTGGAGTTGAACGAGGCCTTCGCGGGTCAGTCGCTCGCCTGCCTGAGGAGCTGGCCCGAGCTGGACCCGGAGAAGGTCAACCAGCGTGGTGGCGCGATCGCTATCGGCCACCCGCTCGGCGCGTCAGGTGCTCGCGTCCTCGGACGGGTAGCGCACGAGTTGCACAACCGCGGCGGCGGGTACGGCCTGGCCGCGATCTGCATCGGCGTCGGCCAGGGCCTGGCCGTCGTGCTCGAGGGCTGCTGAGCGCGCGCAAGCAGCCCGCGCTCAAACCCCGCGTGATTAGCGTCCGCCGAAGCCCCAGTGCGTGCTGTGGAGCGACGACGAGGTGACTGGGCCTCGGACCGACTGCGTAGTGCTCGTGCCTGGCTGCTGAGGCCGTCCGTATGTCGGGGCTGCGCCGGTGCCGCGCGTGGCGTAGGTGGTCGGGGTCGAGCTGGTGCCGACGGTCGTCTGGCCGCCGGCAACCCCGGTACT
Organism: uncultured Actinomycetota bacterium; assembly: GCA_963818135.1. Taxonomy (GTDB): domain Bacteria; phylum Actinomycetota; class Thermoleophilia; order Solirubrobacterales; family Solirubrobacteraceae; genus Palsa-465. The sequence continues at coordinate 51,287 of CAWFRF010000018.1, read as the reverse complement.
GCTGGGGTGGGCGCCGGCAACCCCGGCTGCTGGGGTGCTGGTCTGGGTCGTGGTCGTGTAGCGCGAGCTCCGGTGTGACGTGCGCCGGACTGGCCGTGGGTCACGACCGGCACATGACTGCCCCCTGGACAGGGCGAGTGTATGGCGGCGAGGTCGTGCTCACGGATGTCGTGGTCGTGTCGCCAGACCCGGCGCCGACAGCCGGCGTCGTGGCTGACGCCACCGATGCCGCGGGCTTACCGGCGAGCGTGGGCTTACCGGCGAGCGTGGGCTTGCCGGCGAGCGTGGGCTTGCCGGCTCGAGCGTGGGCTGGTCCGCGTCCGTCGGCTTGCCGTCGACCGTGGGCTTCCCGCTGTCCGCTGCGACACCACCGATGATCACGTGCACGGGGCTGCCGTGGTGGTCGCCGTCAACCGGGCGTGAGCCAGAGCCGGTGCCAGTCTGTGCGCTCTGGTCGCCAGTGGGCTGTGTGACGGTGGGGTGCGACCCCTGGTCGCCGGTGGGCTGCGAGCCGCTCTGGCCGCCCGTGGGCTGCGAGGCAACCGGGTCTCCGGTGGGCTGTGAGCCGGTGCCCGAGTGACCCCGGGTCGCCCGTCGGATGGCCGACACCGGGGGCCGCCGGCGACGAGCCGCCGGTTGCGGTCGAGCTGCTGGGCGCCGTCCGCGGATGGTTGCTGCGGGCTGGCGCCGGCGACGGTGCTGGGCGGAGTCGTCACGGACACCGGATTGCTGGTCGCGGTGATCGGCGCTACCGCCGTCGAGGCCGGCGGGGAAGCGTGGTGGACCGGAGGCAGCTTGTCCAACTTGACCCTGGTCACCGTCGTCGCGTGGTGACGGTGATGCACGACTCGGGCGGACTTCTTGCGTCACCGCGCTTTGGCGGGCGTCTCGGCTCCGCGCTCGCCGACTGCAGGCGTGGTCGGATGGACCGCCACCGCCAGGTGCGTTGTCGGCGCAGCCTGGCTCGCCGGCACGGCGGCCTTCGTGATCGCGTGATGCGTGTGGGCCGGTCTTGTGGGCCGGCGCGGACTTCGCGGCGGGCAGGCCGAGCGCGGGCAGGCCGAGCTTGTGCACAGGGGCGACGAAGACCATGCCGCCGATCGCGCCGACGGCGCAGGCGGATGCCGCGCAGGTCGTGGCAGCCTGGGTCAGCCCGTAGCCGAGCAGCGAGCCCTTGGCGGCGGTCAGCATGCCCCCTGAGAGGCTGCCGGCGGCGACCGCTCCTGCCTGGATCGGAAGCGCCGCGCGCAGTGCCTTGGCGTCGTCGCGGAGTGCCTCGCGGTACGAGCGGCAGGAGCCACAGGTGCGCAGGTGACGACGGATCGTCTTGTCGTAGCGGCGTCCGTCGGGCTCCGCGGCGATCGTGACGCGCGCGGCGGAACATGACAGTTCGGTGGCCTCGCGATAGCTGCGCAGCCCGACACGGGCGCGCGCGATCAGGCCCTTCACCGACTCCTCGTCGGTCTCGAGGAAGTCGGCGATCTCCGCGTAGGAGTGACCGCCGAGCTCGCGCATCAGCAGTGCCATGCGCTGTCCCTCGGGAAGTTCACGGATGCCGTCGAGCACGACGGCCAGCTCGGCCTTGCCCGACGACGCCGGGCGGGCAGCCACCTCGGGGATCTCCCCGTCGATGGTCAGCAGCCGGTGCCGGCGGCGCCGGGTGGTGTCGATCGAGGCGTTGCGTGCGACACGGATCAGCCACGGCCGCAGCTCGGCCGGCGGTCGCGTCCGCAGCGCCACCGCGAGTGCCGAGAAGGTCTCCTGGGTGGCGTCCTCAGCGTCAGCGGGAGCGCCGAGGACACCCATGCAGACGGCGAGCACCACCGGGCGGTGGCGCTCGTAGATGACGTCGAATGCCGCCTCGTCGCCGGCGGCGAAGCGCTCGGCCAGGGCTGCATCCGACCGCAGGCGCAGAAGGCGCCGAGGAACGGCAAGCGGCGGCCTGACACCCGGCGCGGTACTGACGCCCGCGCCCGGTGCGACGACTACCTGTTCTGTTTCGCTACCGCTTACCGCACTCATCGGCTTCCCTTGACCCTACTTCTTGCGATCCGGAACTTCTCGTGATGACGGCCGAGCCTCGCCTGCTCGTGGCGCAACATCTCCAGCGCTCGGCGCTCGGCTCGCCTTGTCATCTCCGCTGTCATGGCGGATGACGACGTCGACGAAGTCTGCGGCGCGAAGTCGACCAGGACCTGCAGCGGAGTCGATCCGACCGCGGTTGCGCTCTCGCCGCTCGGGGCGATCAGGCCGCCGGCGACGATGTCACCGGGGGCGAGGTTCGTGTTCCCAAGGACCTTCGTCTGTGAGCCCACGGGATACGTATCGGCACCGCTGAAAATACCTTTAGGGAACGGTCCCGTTACGTTGACGATCGTTCCCTGGGCGCCGCCAATCGGCGCAAAGCCGCACGGCGCGACGACGAACGTCGTCGCGGTGAAGCTGTCCCAACCGCTGCCCGGAGCGCTGGTCACAACGCCCTTCGCCTCCACGTCGTGTGTAGGACCAACGTAAGCGTACACCGCCGAAGGTGTGTCGCCGGCCAATTCGCTGACGACCTTCGTCCCCCAGCCGATGGTGATCGTGGTTGAGATCATGAGCCTTTGAGTCGTACGCCCGTTTGCATCGAATATCTGCCTCTCTGCTTTGGGGGGCGCCGCGCCCGCCTGCGCAGAATCTGGAGAGGTACACGCCCAGAATTCCGCAAAGTGCGGTTCGACTCAGCGAGGGTCGAACGAACGTCCAGACCGGCGCCGGTTCGCCATCCACCAAATCACCGCCGCAAGATCGAGCAGTCCTGCGACCAGAAACGCGCACGGGCCGGTCACGATCCGGCCAGCAATCACGTCCGCGATCCCGCACTCGCCGCGGCCGCGACGGGCAGCTATCGTCTTTCGCCACATGTCAACAACACTTACCACCACCGTCACCGAGCTGCCCGAGTCGCGCGTGCGCGTCGAGGCCGAGGTCCCGCCCGCAGAGGTTGAGCGCCGCATGCAGCAGGCTGCTCGCAAGCTCGGCAACCAGTTGAAGATTCCCGGATTCCGCAAGGGCAAGGTCCCGCCACCGGTCGTGATCCGGCGTCTCGGCCGCGAGTACGTGCTCGACGAGGCGCTGCGCGAGTCGCTCGGGGTCTGGTATGTGGACGCGATCGACGCGGCCGGGATCGCGCCCGTCGGCGAGCCCGACATCAACGTCGGCGATCTGCCCGACGCCGGTGCGCCGCTGGCCTTCTCGATCGAGATCGGCGTGCGGCCGATCGCGAAGCTCGGCGCCTACGAGGGCATCGAGGTCGAGCGCCGCGAGCCCAGCGCCGATGACGAGGCGATCGACGCAGAGATCGAGCGCCTGCGCGACCGCCTGGCGACGCTCGAGACCGTCGACCGCGCCGCCGAAATCGGCGATCAAGTTGTCATGGACTATCTGGGCAAGCTCGATGGCGAGCCGTTCCCCGGCGGAGAGGGTCGCGATCAGCTGCTGGAGCTGGGCTCGGGCAGGCTGATTCCGGGCTTCGAGGAGCAGCTCGTCGGCGCCAAGGCCGGCGACGAGCGTCTGGTCGAGGTCAGCTTCCCCGACGACTACGGCTCCGAGGAGCTCGCCGGCAAGCCCGCGACCTTCGACGTCACGGTCAGCGAGGTCAAGACCAAGCGGCTGCCCGAGCTGGACGACGACTTCGCCTCCGACGCGGCCGGCTTCGACACGCTCGCCGAGCTGCGCGAGGACATCGCCACGCGCCTGACGGAGAACGAGCAGCACACGATCGAGCATGAGTTCGAGCGCGACGTGCTCGACGCGATCGCCGCCGGCTCGAAGATCGAGGTGCCGCATCAGCTGGTTCACGCGCGTGCGCACGAGATGGTCGAGGAGACCATGTCGTCGCTGGCCCGCCAGGGAATCTCCAAGGAGATGTACCTGCAGATCTCCGGGCAGAGCGAAGAGGAACTGGCGCACGCTGCCGAGGCGGAGGCCGAGAAGACGCTGCGGCGGGAGGCCGTGATCGCCGCCGTTGTCGAGGCCGAGAAGATCGAGCCGGGCGAGGAAGAGCTGCTCGAGGCGCTGCAGCCGACCGCCGAGCGCGAGAAGACCACGCCCGAGAAGCTGTTCAAGCGGCTCGACGAGAACGGCCGGCTGGGAAGGCTGCGGGCCGAGCTCGCCAACCGCAAGGCCGTCGAGTGGCTGGTCGAGCACGCCAAGCCCGTCACACCCGGGAAGGCCGCAGACGCGAAGTCGGCCAAGGGTGGGAAGTCGCCGGCCAAGCGGGCCGGCGACACCGCGTCCAAGAAGAAGCCCGCCGCAGCCGCTAAGAAGTCGCCGAAGTCGGCCGATTAACGCCCTCAGGGGCGGACAAACCCGATTGCTAGAGTCGGCAGGAATCCGCCCCTGGAAGCGAAAGAAGCGAGAAGCATGAGCCCACTTGTTCCGATGGTCGTTGAGCAGACCTCCCGCGGGGAGCGTGCTTTCGACATCTACTCCCGACTTCTCAACGAGCGGATCGTCTTCCTCGGGACGCCAGTGGACGACCAGATCGCGAACCTGATCGTTGCCCAGCTCCTGCATCTGGAGTCGGAGGATCCCGACAAGGACATCTCGCTGTACGTCAACTCGCCGGGCGGGTCGGTCTACGCCGGCCTTGCGATCTACGACACGATGCAGTTCATCAAGCCAGACGTGCAGACGATCTGCGTCGGCATCGCGATGTCGATGGGCGCGCTGTTGCTGGCAGGTGGCGCAGCCGGCAAGCGCATGGCGCTGCCGAACGCGAAGATCCTGATCCACCAGGTGTCAGCGGGCTTCCAGGGCCAGGCCACCGACATCGAGATTCACGCGCGCGAGATCATCGACCTCCGTCACCGGCTCGACGAGATCATCTCCCTTCACACCGGCAAGCCGGTCGAAGAGGTCGCAAAGGACACCGAGCGGGACTACTTCATGAGTTCCGAGGAGGCAAAGGACTACGGAATCATCGACCGGGTGATTTCGCAGCACTAGGTGTACCCCCTTGCCTCGCGGCGGGGGATCGTTAACCTTGTGGCTGGGAACACCGGTTTCAGTTGGCCGTAGAACCTTTCAGAGAGGGAATCGATGGCACGTCCGACCGACTCCAACGAGCAACTGCTCTGCAGCTTCTGCGGCAAGTCGCAGCGTCAGGTCAAGAAGCTGATCGCTGGGCCCGGCGTCTACATCTGCGATGAGTGCATCGATCTCTGCAATGAGATCATCGATGAGGAGCTCACCGCTCCGCCGAATTTCGACATCCAGAGCCTCCCCAAGCCGAGGGAGATCTACGACGTCCTGAACGAGTACGTCGTCGGCCAGGAGCAGGCCAAGCGCACGCTGTCGGTCGCGGTCTACAACCACTACAAGCGCGTGCAGATGATGCAGTCCGATGACCAGGACATCGAGCTGCAGAAGTCGAACATCCTGCTGCTCGGGCCGACCGGCTGCGGCAAGACGCTGCTGGCGCAGACGCTCGCCAAGATCCTCAACGTGCCGTTCGCGATCGCCGACGCGACCGCGCTGACCGAGGCCGGTTACGTTGGCGAGGACGTCGAGAACATCCTTCTCAAGCTGATCCAGGCGGCCGACTACGACGTCAAGAAGGCCGAGACCGGGATCATCTACATCGACGAGGTCGACAAGATCGCGCGCAAGGCCGACAACCCGTCGATCACCCGCGACGTCAGCGGCGAGGGCGTGCAGCAGGCGCTGCTGAAGATCCTCGAGGGGACCACCGCCAGCGTTCCGCCGCAGGGCGGGCGCAAGCATCCGCACCAGGAGTTCCTGTCGATCGACACGACCAACGTGCTGTTCATCTGCGGCGGCGCCTTCGCCAACCTCGATCGCGTGATCGAGCGGCGCATCGGCCATCAGGGCGTCGGCTTCGGCGCGACGATCCAGTCCAAGGAGCAGCGCGACCTCGGAGAGATGTTCGAGCACTGCCTGCCCGAGGACCTGATCCAGTACGGCCTGATCCCCGAGTTCATCGGCCGCCTGCCGGTGATGTCGGCGATCCACCAGCTCTCACGTGGCGAGCTGATGGAGATCCTGACCGAGCCGCGCAACGCGCTCGTCAAGCAGTTCCAGCGCTTCTTCCAGTTCGATGGGATCGAGCTGGTGTTCGCCGATGAGGCCCTGCACTCGGTCGCCGACAAGGCGCTCGAGCGCGAGACCGGGGCCCGCGGACTGCGCTCGATCATCGAGGAGGTTCTGCTCGAGGTGCAGTTCGAGCTGCCCTCCAGGCGCGACGTGCGCAAATGCGTGGTCACGCGCGACACGATCGACAAGGGCACCCCGCCGACGCTCGTGACGCAGGCCGTGGAAGACGACACGACGAGGGAGAGGCCGCCGCTTAGCGTGGCCGCCTCGCCGCTGCTTCGGCGGCCTTCCGGCGCCTAAACTCGGCGTCGAATGAGTACGAGCCGAATCGAGATGCAGACCCGCTATCAGCCCTCCGAGGTTGAGCCTCGGATCGCCCAGGAATGGCTGGACTCCGGGCTGAACCATCCCGCGCCCGAGGGCGACGCGTCCGAGAACTACTCGATCGCGATCCCGCCGCCGAACGTCACCGGCGTGCTGCACATGGGCCACGCGCTCAACAACGCCGTGCAGGACACGCTGATCCGCCGCGCGCGTCAGCAGGGCAAGCGCACGAAGTGGATCCTCGGCACCGACCACGCCGGGATCGCCACACAGACGCAGGTCGAGAAGGAGCTGGTCAGCCTCGGCACGAGCCGCGAGGAGCTCGGTCGCGAGCAGTTCGTGGACCGCGTCTGGTCCTGGCGCGAGCGCTACGGCAGCCAGATCATCGAGCAGATCAAGCGCCTGGGCTCGACCGCCGACTTCCAGGACGAGCGCTTCACGCTCGACCCCGCCTATGTGCAGGCCGTGCTGAAGGTCTTCGTCGACGCTCTACGAGAAGGGCTACATCTACCGCGACCGCTACCTGGTCAACTGGGATCCGGGCAGCGGCTCGGCGATCTCCGACCTGGAGGTCGAGGAGCGCGAGGTCACCGACACGCTCTACTACATCGACTACCCGCTGGCCTCGGGCAGCGGCGCGATCACGGTCGCCACGGTCCGCCCGGAGACGATGCTCGCCGACGTCGCTATCGCGGTGAACCCGGACGACGAGCGCTACCAGCGCCTGATCGGCGAGACCGCGATCCTGCCGATCGTCGGGCGCAAGCTGAGGATCATCGCCGACGACTACGTCAAGACCGAGTTCGGCACCGGCGCGCTCAAGATCACTCCCGGCCACGACCCCAACGACTTCGAGATCGGCAACCGCCACGGCCTGCCGCACCCGACGGTGATCGGCGAGGACGGCCGCATGGAGGGCGACGACGTGCCGGAGCGCTTCCTCGGCCTGAAGACCGCCGAGGCCCAGCTCGCGATCGTCGCCGAACTCGACGACCTCGGGCTGATCCAGCGCCGCGAGGAATACAGGCACACGGTGCCCTTCAGCCAGCGCTCGGGCGCCCGTATCGAGCCGCTGATCTCGCTGCAGTGGTTCATGCGCATGGACGAGCTGGCGCGGCCTGCGATCGACGTCGTCCGCTCCGGGCAGGTCAAATTCCACCCGGAGCGCTGGACCAAGGTCTACCTCGACTGGATGGAGAACATCCGCCCGTGGTGCATCTCCCGCCAGCTCTGGTGGGGCCATCAGATTCCCGTCTGGTACCGCCGCGGCGAGACCTACGTGGGCACCACCGCGCCCGACGGCGACGGCTGGGAGCGCGACCCCGACGTGCTCGACACCTGGTTCTCCAGCGCACTGTGGCCGTTCGCGACGCTCGGCTGGCCCGAGCAGACGCCTGAGCTTGCACGCCTTCTATCCCACCGACGTGCTCAGCACCGGCCGCGACATCATCTTCCTCTGGGTCGCGCGCATGATCATGATGGGCCTCGAGTTCACCGGCCAGATCCCGTTCAGCGACGTCTATGTGCACTCGATCATCCAGGCCCCGGACCGGCGCCGCATGTCCAAGTCGCTCGGCACCGGCGTCGACCCGCTGGACGCTGATCGACGGCGGCCCGCGCCCCCCGTGTTCGCAAAGGACGGCGGCGACCCGGGCGAGTTCCCCGCCTACGGCGCCGACGCCGTGCGCTGGGGCCTGCTGGCGATGTCCTCGGGTCAGGACGTGCCCTTCAACGAGGAGAAGATCGCCCAGGCGCATCAGCTCACCAACAAGCTCTGGAACGCATCGCGCCTGATCCTGCTCGGCGTCGATCCGGACACCCGCGCCGACGTGCGGCCGCAGGCGGCGGAGGACCACTGGATCCTCGCGCGGCTCGAAGCGCGCCCGCAGCGCGGTCGGGCGAGGCGATCGACAGCTTCGAGTTCTCCAAGGCCGCGCTGCAGCTCTACGACTTCATCTACGGCGAGCTCTGCGACTGGTACCTCGAGCTGGTCAAGCCGCGCCTGCGCGACGGCGACCCCGACACCGCGGCCACGCTGCTGCACATCCTCACCGAGACGGTCACGCTCGCGCACCCGCTGATCCCGTTCGTGACCGAGGAGATCTACGGATACATCCCAGGGTCGTCGGGTCTGCTCGCAGCCCGCGTCGCCGGTGCTTCCGCGGGCAGCGTTCGACGCGTCCGCGGAGGCTGAGGTGCAGCGCGCGATCCAGGCGATCCAGGCGATCCGCGCCTGGCGCGACGCGGCCGATGTCAAGCCGTCGGCGATCCTGCCGGCGCAGCTGCGCGCCGAGGGCTACGGCGACACGGTCGCCCATCTGGCTCGGCTCGGCCGCCTCGAGCTCGGCGCGAACGGGGCTGCGGCGGACGGGATGGCGCCGCAGCGATCGCGATCCCGGGCGGCGTCGTCGAGATCCTGCCGTCGGCTGACGTCGACCTCGAGGCGGCGAGCCGCAAGCGCGACGCCAAGCGCGCCGAGCTTCAGAACGGAGATCGAGCGCGCCGAGAAGAAGCTGACAACGCCGGCTTCGTGGCCAAGGCGCCGCCGGAGGTCGTGGAGGCCGAGCGCGCCAAGCTCGAGGACGCTGCGGGCCGAGCTGGAGGCCCTGTGACCCCGGAGGAGGCAGAGAAGCGGCTGCTGTCGCTCGAGCTCTTCGGCATGCGGTTCGGACTGGACCGCATGCGCAGGCTGATGACGGCGCTCGGCCATCCCGAGCGCGCATTCGAGTCGATCCACGTCGTCGGGACCAACGGCAAGTCCTCGACGACGCGGATGATCGCCGCGATCCTCACCCGCCATGGCTACCGTGCCGGCTCGTACCTCTCACCACATCTGCTCGGCTTCAACGAGCGCATCCGCGTCGACGACCTCGACATCACGCCGCAGCAGATGGCCGACGCGATCGAACGCGGGCTGCGGGCCGCCGAGCAGGTCAACCGCGCCAGCGCCGGCGACGATCCGGTGACCCAGTTCGAGTTGCTGACCGCGGCCGCCTACTCCGAGCTGGCACGCCAGGGCGTCGATGTGGCGGTGATCGAGGCCGGCCTCGGCGGCCGCTACGACGCCACCAACGTGATTCCGTCGAAGGTCCAGGTGCTCACCAGCGTCGGCCTCGAACACACCCGCTGGCTGGGCCCGACGATCACGGCGATCGCCCGTGAGAAGCTGGACGTCGTGCGGCCGGGCGCCACGCTCGTGCTCGGCGCCGGAATGCACCCTGATGCGCTTCGCGGTCGCCGAGCAGGTGGCCGCCGAGCGCGGCGCCCGGATCGTGCAGGCGCAAGCCGATCCGCACGCGACCGTCGGCGCGCTCGGCACCTTCCAGCGCCGCAACTTCGCGCTCGCGCGCGCGGCCGCCGAGGCCTTCCTGGGCCAGCTCGACGAGCATGCGGTCGAAGCCGCGGCCGCCGACGTGCGCGTCCCCGGGCGGCTGCAGATCGTCGATCAGCACCCGCTGACGCTGCTCGACGGCGCCCACAATCCAGATGGGATCACCGCCCTGACCGAGTCGCTGCCGGAGATCATCGCCTCCGCTCGTCGCGGCGACGGGCGCGTCGTGGCGTGTCGTCTCGATCCTCGACGACAAGGACGCCTCGGGGATGCTGCGCTCGCTCGCGCCGCTGTGCGATGCGCTGGTGCTGACCTCGAGCCACAACCCACGCGTGCTGCCGCCGCCGACCCTGAGCTCGCTGCTCGACCAGCTCGCTCCCGAGATCACGATCGAGTCGGAGATCGTGCGTGAGCCGCACGATGCGCTACGCCGAGCACGCGAGCTCGCCGGGCCCGACGGGGTCGTTTTCGCGACCGGTTCCCTCTACCTGATCTCAGATCTCGTCCATGACGAGGCGACCGCCGGCACGCGACGTGCCTCGATGCTGTGAACGACGAGCGCGAGGACCACCCCAGCTTCCTGAAGATGATGGGTCTCGTGGCCGTCAGCGTGGCGATCACGATCCTCGTGTTCTTCGGGATCGGCTACGCGCTCGGCCGCATCTTTCTCTGAGCTCCCGGGTAACTCGCCGCCGGACGGAGGTGAGTGGTCGCGCGGGTGGCGGCGCGCCGATGCGCCAGAAATCCTGCGTAACCGTTTCCGCCTATGTTTACACTCGGCCTTCTATGACGCCCACAGCGGGCATATTCGGGATCCACAACCACACCGCGAGCCTGGTCGTGGAGCTCGCGCTCGTGGTTCTGGCCGTCATCTGGCTGGCGCTGATCTACTGGACCTGGGCCGACGCCCGGCGGCGGATCGCCGACGGCATCCTCGTCGCCTGCGCGACGATCACGTCCTTCTTCCCGTTCATCGGCACGATCGTCTACATGATCGTGCGTCCGCCTGAATACCTCGAGGACGTGCACGAGCGCGACCTGGAGATCCAGGCGGCGCAGGCACGACTCGCGCAGATCGGAGTCCACACCTGCCCGTACTGCGACCATGAGGTCGAGAAGGAGTTCCTGCGCTGCCCGCACTGCCTGCGCAAGCTCAGGGACCCCTGCGTCGAGCTGCGGCAAGCCGCTGGACGCCGAACTGGAAGATCTGCCCGTACTGCGAGACCGACCGCGAACTCGATCCGTCGCTGGCAGCGAGCCAGCGTCGCCGCCGCGCCCGTCGCGACCCGCAGCAGACGATGGTCGCGCCGCCGCCATCGGACCTGATCTGACGGCCGTCACGGCCGATCCCGCCGCGTCCTACTAACCTGCGCGCGGGCATCCGCCCGCACAACCTCGAATGCATCAAGGAGCGCGCCCCATGGCTGAGCGCACGCTGATTCTCGTCAAACCCGACGCCTTTACCCGCAATCTCACCGGTGAGATCATCTCCCGCTTCGAGCGCAAGGGCCTGAAGCTCGCGGCGCTGAAGCTCGAGACGCTGACCCGTGAGACGGCCGAGCGCCATTACGCCGAGCACGACGGCAAGCCCTTCTTCGGCGAGCTCGTCGAGTTCATCACGTCCGGACCGCTGGTCGCGATGGTGCTCGAGGGTGACTCCGCGGTCGAGGCCGCGCGCCAGGTGATCGGCGCCACCAACCCGCTGCAGTCCGCTCCCGGATCGATCCGCGGCGACTTCGCCACCTCGATCGGCACGAACATGGTCCACGGCTCCGACTCGCCCGAGTCGGCGGCGCGTGAGGTCGGGATCTTCTTCCCCGAGCTCTAAGCCGAGCGACTGAGAGGCCCCAGGTGATCCTTGCCTCCGGTTCACCGCAACGCCGCGCGATCCTCGAGCAACTGGGGGTCGCGTTCGAAGTCGTCGTCACCGGCGTTGACGAGTTGACCGAAGGGCCGCCCGGAGGAGATCGCCGTCGAGAACGCCCGCCGCAAGGCTGTAGCCGGTGCTGGATTGGTTCCCACCTCCCACCCCAAGCAACCAAGCAGCACCACCGGTGAAACGGTTCCCACCCGCCCGCTCCCGCCAGTCCTTGGTGTCGACACCCTCGTCGCGCTCGATAGCCGCATCTACGGCAAGCCGCGTGACCGCGAGGATGCGGTCGCCACGCTGCGCGCGCTCGCCGGTCGCAGCCATAGCGTGGTCAGCGGCATCTGCGTGATCGGGGATGGCGACGCGCGCACGGCGACGGCTATCACGGAGGTGAACTTCCGGCCACTGAGCGCTGATGCGATCGATTGGTACGTCGATACCGGGGAGTGGGAGGGCAGAGCAGGCGGTTATGCGATCCAGGGTCGCGGCGCCGCGCTGGTCGAGTCCATCCGGGGTGACTACCTGAATGTGGTCGGTCTTCCGGTTGCTACGCTGCTCGACTTGCTGCCCTCACTGTTATTTTCGGCGAATTAGCGGCTATAAAGGCTGAAAAACAGGCGAGTTCCGATACACTCGGGGTTCGACGGATGGGAATAGGCTCAGGGTTCGGTCAGACCGCGCTCGCCGCCCGTCTGAACCCCTCAATCGTCTCATCCAGGAATGGGTTTCTTCACGTACCTAACGGGCTTCGGCGGCCGCGACATGGCCGTTGATCTTGGCACCGCAAACACCCTCGTATACGTCCGAGGTCGTGGCATCGTGCTCTCTGAGCCGAGCGTCGTGGCTGTTGACTCGCGGACCGGTGAGGTCCACGCTGTCGGCATCGAGGCCAAGCGTATGCTCGGCCGTACGCCGGGAACCATCTCCGCCATCCGACCGCTCAAGGACGGGGTCATCGCCGATTTCGAGGTGACCGAGGAGATGCTGCGGCACTTCATCCAGAAGGTTCACCAGAACCGCTGGGCACATCCGCGCGTGGTCGTCTGCGTGCCCTCTGGGGTCACCGGCGTGGAGAAGCGCGCTGTTGAGGAGGCGTGCCTGTCCGCCGGCGCGCGTCAGGCCTACCTGATCGAGGAGCCGATGGCCGCCGCGATCGGTGCCGGCCTGCCTGTCGGCGAGCCCACCGGATCGATGGTCGTCGATATCGGCGGCGGCACCAGTGAGGTGGCCGTGATCTCGCTCGGCGGGATCGTCGTTTCGCAGTCGATCCGCATTGGCGGCGACGAGCTCGACGAGGCGATCATCAACTACGTCAAGCGCGAGTACAAGCTTCTGATCGGCCAGCAGACGGCCGAGGAGGTCAAGCTGGAGATCGGCTCTGCGTTCCCGATGCCTGACGAGGTTCAGGCCGAGATCCGCGGCCGTGACATGGTCTCCGGCCTGCCCAAGACGGTGGTGCTGACCAGTGAGGAGATTCGGGGCGCCTTGGAAGAGCCGGTGTCCCAGATCATCGACGCAGTCAAGGAGACGCTCGATCGGACGCCGCCGGAACTGGCGTCCGACATCATGGACCGCGGGATCATGCTGGCCGGGGGCGGCTCGCTGCTGCAGGGGCTCGAGGAGCGCATGCGGCACGAGACCCAGATGCCCGCTCATCTCGCCGAGTCGCCACTGACGTGTGTGGCGGTCGGCTCCGGTAGGTCGCTCGAGGAATTCGAAGCGATCCACCGTTCGAGCAAGAATTCACGCAACCGGCGCCGCCGTTACTAGGACTGGGGCCGGTGCATTGAGGACATTCTTCAGGTGCACGACAAGCAAATTCGTAGGCGACGCGTGGTCCTCGTGCTGCTCGTCGTCATCTCCCTAGCGCTTCTAACCGACTATTTCGGCGAGAGCCAGAGCAGCCCGCTGCATTCGATGCAGCGGGGCATCGCGACGGTGCTGTCGCCGCTCCAGTCGGGCGCGAGCGCGGTGCTTTCGCCGGTGCGCGACGTGGTGGGCTACTTCTCGTCCACGATCAACGCGAAGTCACAGCTCAAGCACGTCCGGTCGGAGAACGCCACCCTCACGCGCGAGTTCGCCGAGGCTCAGTTGGAGATCAACCAGCTCAAGCAGGCGGGCTCGATTGGGAAGCTGGACACGAGCTACAGCCTGAGCTCCTACGGCCTCGAGTACGCCAACGTGACCGGCGGCAATCCCTCGCTGTGGTACAAGACGATCTACGTCGACAAGGGCAGCGATGCCGGCGTCAAGCAGTACGACCCAGTCGTGGCGGCCGGGGGTCTGGTCGGAGACGTGTCCCAGGTCTGGTCGAATGGGGCGCTCGTGTCGCTGATCACCTCGCCGAGCTTCTCAGCGGGTGCGATGATCGAGAGCGGCTCGAACCCTCAGGGTCTGATCCAGCCACAGGCTGGCAACCCGAGCACCCTGACGATGATCGACCTGCCTGCTTCGGCGGCCAACGGCCTGTCCAACAGCCAACTTGTCGTGACAAGCGGCATCAAGGACCCAGGCGATCCCGCGATCCATTCCAACTATCCGGCGGGGATCCCGATCGGCACGGTCTCGAGCACCAATCCGCAGAACAGCGTGCTCACCAACTCAGCAGGTGCCGGTCACGCCGCTCGTCGACCTCCAGCATCTGAGCCTCGTGCAGATCCTGACCAACCCGCACCCCGACTGATGGCGCTTCTGGAACGCCCGCGGCGATGAAAACCGACAGCACCATCCAGCTGAGCCTGCGGATCGCGGTCGTCGGCTTCTTCGCGGTCGTGATCCAGGTGGCGTTCGTCTCCCAGATCTCGCTGTTCGGTGTGACGGCAGACGTGACGCCGCTGGTCGTGATGTCGATCGGCCTGCTTGCCGGCTCGATGGCGGGCGCGATCGCCGGCTTCGCAATCGGGCTGTTCGTGGACCTGGTGATGTTCCAGACGGTCGGCGTCACCTCGCTGCTGTTCATCACCGTCGGCTACTGGTCTGGCCGCCTGCGCGAGCTCCGCGATCCGTCTCATGGTCTGATCCCGCTCGGCGCTGGCGGCGATCGCCACCGCGTTCACCGGCGTCGGCATGGCCGTGATCCAGTTCCTGCTCGGGGTCGACGCGCCCGTCAGCTGGCTGCTGCTCCAGCAGATCGTGCTGCAGGTGCTGGTCAACTGCCTGATCGCGCTGCCCGTCTATGAGATCGTGCGTCGGCTGCTCTACCGGGCGTTGCCGCGTGACCCGCGGGCGCGGCGCCGGCGCGCATACACGACTTCTCTCAGTCCCCTGCAGCGACCGTCCGAGCGGCTCGGCGGGAGCGCAAGGGCGAGGACTCGCTGATGCTTCCGCCCGACGAGCGCACACCGCCGATGACCCCGCAGCTGGCGCTGCGGGTCGCCCTGGTCGGTGGCTTCGCGCTGCTGCTTTTCGCGGTGATCTTCTTCCGCCTGTGGTTCCTGCAGGTCCTGACCGGCAGCCAGTACGTCGCCCAGGCTAAGAGCAACGTCATCCAGCACGTCCCGGTCGCGGCTCCCCGTGGTGAGATCGTCGACTCGAGCGGTGACGCCGCTGGTTCAGTCGGTGGCGGTTCCTTCGATCCAGATCGCGCCACGCAGCCTTCCCGCTCCGGTGGCGCTGGACGGCGCACTCCCCCTGCCCGTACCAATCCCGACCAAGGATGACGCGGTCTTCCACCGGCTTGCCAAGCTCATCGGGATGTCGACCAAGCCGCGCCCATGCAGCTACCTGGTCTTCTGGAGTAAGGGGCCGCACAGATACCACACCCGGCTCACGCCGATCGCCTGCCGGGTCGCCAAGAGCGTCGCGCAATCCCCGTACGCGAACGTGTCGATCAAGACCAACGTCCCGACCTACATCCAGGACTACGTCGCCGAGCAGCCGACGCTCTATCCGGGTGTCCTCTATCAGGACACCTACGCCCGTAAGTACGCCCTTGGCGATGCCGGCGCGCAGATCTTCGGCACGCTCGGTCAGGTCAGCAAGCCGGAACTGAAGGTCTACAAGGGCGTCACGCTGGGAGACATCGTCGGGCAGTCCGGGCTCGAGGCTCAATACAACCAGTATCTGCAGGGCGTCAACGGCTCTGAGGGCGTGAGGGTCAACTCCCAGAACCAGTTCGAGGGCTACGCCGCGGGCACCTCGCCGACGCCCGGGGACACGCTCAAGTTGTCGCTCAACGCCAAGCTCGAGCAGGTGGGACAGAGGTCGCTGGCGGAGTCGATCGCGGCAAACAGCGCGAAGGGCGCCGATGCGGGCTCGTTCATCGCGATGGATCCGCAGAACGGCCAGATCTACGCGATGGGCTCGGCGCCGACCTACAACCCGAGCAAGGAGTCGACGAACCGCGGAGCTCCGCTGGCTCTACAACCCGCAACAACAACTCGCCGCTGCTCAATCGCGCGATCGAGGGCGCACTGCCGGACGGTTCGACCTTCAAGGTGATCACGGCGACGGCCGCGCTCGAGAGCGGCCACTGGGCTGTCGGCGACACCTACGACGACACCGGCAAGTACTGCTTCCAGGGCGGACTGTGCCTGCAGAACGCCGGCGGGGCGATCTACGGGTCGCTCGACCTCGTGAACGCGATCCGGGTCTCCGACGACGTCTTCTTCTACAACCTTGGCGACCGCATGAACGGCCCTGTGACCCGGAACGCGCTATACGCCATCAACTATCCGAAGGCCTGGCCGCTCCAGGAGTGGGCCAACCGGTTCGGGATCGGCCGCTACACGGGAATCGATCTCCCCGGGGAGAGCCAGGGGGAGATCGCGTCGCCCAAGCTCCTGCGAGCGCTCTGGACGCGAGGAGCGGCAGTGCGATACGGCGACCGGCGCTGCTACAAGGGACGCCGACAAGCATCCGGCCGTGCTGAACCAGTACGGGAATGGAATCGTCTCCGGCGGCTGCGGAATCGCCAGCGCCCAAACCTGGTCGATCGGTGACAACGTCGAGACCGGAGTCGGTCAGTTCGATGACGAGGTGACCCCGGCGCAGCTCGCGGTGGTCTACTCGGCGATCGAGAACGGCGGCAAGATCGTGACCCCGCACCTCGGCGAGGAGATCGAGTCGCCGACCGGGACGCCTGTGCAGAAGCTCGACCCCGGCGATCAAGCGCAACCTGCACATCGACCCGTCATACCTTTCGGCGATCCAGCAGGGGCTGGAGGAAGCTGCAAACGATCGCCGGCGGAACCTCGGCGGACGTGATGGGGAACTTCCCCCTGCACGTCTACGGCAAGACCGGCACCGCAGAGCTCGGCAACAGCGCCGATAGCCCCGAGGACGCCTGGTATGCCTGCTACGTGCCGGCGACCGAGACGAGCAAGCCGATCGTCGTCGTCGTGAACGTCGATAAGGGCGGCTTCGGCGACGTGGCTGCCGCGCCGGTCGCCCGGCAGATCCTGTCGCAGTGGTTCCTCGGCAAGCCCGGCCCGTTCAAGAGCGGAACCTCGACGGACCTATGAGCACGACCAACCCGATCCAGATTGCCGAGCAGCCCTCGAGCCGTGGCGGCACCGGGCAGCCTGCTGCGGATCGATCCGCTGCTGCTGTTCGCCGCGATCGGTCTGTCGCTGTGCTCGTTCGTCGACGCTGCGCGCGCTGAACGTCCACCCATACGTCGGGGAGTACAAGCGCCAGGCCGAGTACGCAGCTCTCGGGCGTCGTGATCTCGTTGCGTGATCAGCCGCTTCGACTACTCGCGACTGCGCGAGTTCCGCTACGTCATCTACGGACTGGCGATTTTCCTGAACGTGGCCGTGTTCGCGTTCGCGGCTCCCGGCGGCGGCGCCGGCGGCTCGCAGCGGCGCATCCCGCTCCCGGGGTTCACCTTCCAGTCCTCGGCGTTCGGCATGGTGCTGCTGATCCTGGCGCTGTCCGCCTTCGCCGTCGAGCGCTCGCGCCGGATGAGCGAGCACCGCACCACCGCGCGAATCCTGCTGCTCGGGCTGATCCCGGCGATGATCGTGATGGCGCAGTCCGACCTCGGCGATGCGCTGATCTACGGACTGATCGCGTGCGCGGTGCTGTTCTTCCTGGGGACCAGCTGGAAGCACCTCGCAGGGCTTGCGGCGCTGGTCGTGGTCGCCTCAGTGATCGTGCTGACCGTCGCGCCCGCGGTCGGTGTCAACGTCCTGAAGGATTACCAGAAGGAACGGCTTACGACGTTCATCAACCCGCCGGCTGATTGCGCGACCAATAAGTACTGCTATCAGCTGGACCAGGGTCTGACCGCGCTCGGCTCCGGCCAGAAGACCGGGACAGGCCCGGCCAAGGCCAGCCAGGCCACGGGCGGCTTCCTGCCCGAGGCCGACAGCGATTTCGTCTTTGCAAGTCTTGGAGAGATTTACGGCTTCGCCGGGGCGGCGATCGTCCTCTCCCTCTATGCGCTGTTGATATGGCGCACATTACGCATCGTGACGATGGCCAAGAACCTCTACGGAACGCTGATAGCCGGGTCGATCCTGGCGATGTTCATGTTCCAGATCTTCCTGACCATCGGAATGAACCTGGGGATTGCCCCGGTCACCGGGATCCCGCTGCCGCTCATGGCGTATGGCGGGTCATCGGTGCTCACAACCTTCATAGCCATCGGCCTGCTGCAGTCGATCTACGTCCAAGCACGGATGTCATCGGCCGGCAAGGCGAGGGTGCTCATCGTCTGACGGCGGCGGCCGAGCGCACCGCTCGGCCGCCGCCGCACAACTTAGCCTGAGTGCTTCGAGCCTCGGGTTGACATAACTCAAAGGAACTAACAAGTGAAGAAGCAAGTTTTGGTCAGCGTCGACCGCGGAGAAACGCGCGTGGCGCTGCTCGAGGGAACCGGCGAGCCGGCAGTTCGCCGCTCAACAACCTCCGCCAGCTCGCGGCGTCGCAAGCGGCCCGCAAATCCCGCCGCCGGTTACAGCGTCGCCGAGCTCTACCTCGAGCGCCGCGGAGCCCGCTCGATCGTCGGCAACATCTACAAGGGGCGTGTCGACAACGTGCTCCCAGGCCTCGAGGCGGCGTTCGTCGACATCGGCCTGGACAAGAACGGATTCCTGCACGTCGATGAGATCGTGCTTCCCGGGGTCGAGGCACCGCGCCGCGGTCGCGGCACGGGCCGCGACGCCACCCCGATCACGGAGCTGCTCAAGCCCGGTCAGGAGATCGTCGTGCAGGTCGTCAAGGACCCGCTCAAGACCAAGGGCGCGCGCCTGTCGATGGACCTCACGATCGCCGGCCGCTACATGGTCTACGCGCCCTATGGCGAGGGCATCGGCGTCTCCCGCCGGCTCGACGAGCGCGAGCGCGACCGCCTGCGCAAGGAGGCCGCCAAGCTCGACCTCAAGGGCGCCGGCGCGATCATCCGCACCGCCGCACAGGGCGCCAAGCGCGCCGACCTCGAGCGCGAGCTGCAATACCTGTTCAAGCTCAACGACGTCCTGCAGAAGCGCGTCGAGGACGACTGAGGCTCCGGCGCTCGTGTTCCAGGAGGCCGACCTCTCGGTCCGCGTCGTACGCGACATCTACTCCGGTGAGTTCGAGCGCGCCATCGTCGACGACGAGAAGCAGCACCACCGGCTCGTCTCCTTCTTCTCGCGCACCGCGCCCGAGCTCGTCGAGCAGGTGGAGCTCTGGACCGAGGAGCAGCCGCTGTTCGAGGCCTTCGGAGTCGACAAGGTGCTCGACTCGACGCTCTCGCGGCGAGTCGATCTGCCCAGCGGCGGCTACCTCGTGATCGACTACGCCGAGGCGCTGACCGTTATCGACGTCAACTCGGGCAGCTTCACCGGCAAGGGCAAGAGCGCCCGGCTTGAGGACACGATCACCAAGACGAACCTCGAGGCGGCCGATGAGGTCGTGCGCCAGCTGCGTCTGCGCGACATCGGCGGAATCATCGTCATCGACTTCATCGACATGGCCCGCGCGCGCAACCGCGACGCGGTCCTGAAGACGCTGCGCAAGGCGCTCGACGAGGACCGCACCAAGACCTTCGTGGTCGAGATCTCACCGCTCGGCCTGGTCGAGATGACCCGTCAGAACGTGACCGAGGGTGTGCGCGAGATCATGACCCGGCCATGCCCGACCTGCCACGGCGAGGGCGTGATCAAGTCCGAGGAGACGATCGCGATCGAGTTCGAGCGCCGCATGCGCGAGCTCGCCACCCACTGTCGACGCCGAGGCGCTGCTGATCCAGATGAACCCGCGCGTCAGCCAGGAGTTCACCGGTCACGACGCGCGCGTGCTGCGGGCGATCGAGGCCGACACCGGCAAATGGTTCCACTTCGAGGGCTCCGAGGGCCTGCCGCTCGAGCACTTCGCGGTGCTGATGGAGGCCGACCGCGAGCAGGTGCTCGAGCGGGCGCTGCCGTTCCGCGAGGGCGAGGAGGTCTACCTCGAGATCATCGAGCCGCACATGTACAGCGCCGGCGACGCGGTCGCCAAGGTCGACGGCTACATCATCTCCGTCAAGGGCGCCGAGGGCGCCGTCGGGCAGAAGCGCCTGGTGCGGATCGAGGAGGTTGGTCGCACGGAGGCGGTCGCGGTGCTGATCGACCAGCCGCCGGTCAAGGCCGAGGCTCGCGGTGCCGGAGCCGGCCGCAGCCTGCGCAGGCGAAGCCTGCCCCGCGTAGGACGGCGAGCGGCCGCAGAAGCTCGCGCCGACGCAGCCGAGGTACCGGCCGACGCGGTGGCTGAGGCGGCGGATCAGGCGGAGCCTGAAGAAGCGGCATCGGCGGCCGAGCCGCTCGAGGACGGCGAAGCGACACCAAAGCCGCGCTCGACGAGGACGCGTGCGCGCGCTCGCAAGCCCGCCAAGCAGGCCGAGAAGCCGAGCGAGCAGAGTGCACCGGAGGCTGCAACCGAGGGGGCTCCGGAGCTCGCTGCTAAGGTGAGCGACGACGTCCGGCGACGAGTCGGCTGGAAACGACGCGGATGACGTAGAATCAACCGTCCGTCGTCGTGGCCGGCGCGGAGGGCGGCGACGTTCCACGGCCAAAGCCGGTGCGGCCGCGACGGCCGAAGAATCTTCCTCAGAGTGATCATGTACGCAATCGTCAAGACAGGCGGCAAGCAATACCGCGTCCAGGAGGGCCAGAACCTGCTCGTTGAGCGGCTGACCGCCCAGGACGGCGAGAGCGTGTCGCTGACCCCGCTGCTCTACGTCAACGGCGACCAGGTCGTCGATGGTGAGGACCTCGTCCAAGGTGCAGGTCGCAGCGACGGTCATCGGCCACGAGCGTGGCCCCAAGCTCCGCATCGTCAAGTTCAAGCCGAAGCGCGGCTACAAGCGCCGCAACGGCCACCGTCAGGAACTGACGCGCATCGAGATCAAGAACATCAAGCTGGCCGGAGCCTCACGCTCCAGCAAGGCCAAGGCTGCTCGCGGAGGCGACTGAAGATGGCGCATAAGAAGGGCCTCGGCTCATCCCGCAACGGCCGCGACTCGAACGCCCAGCGCCTCGGCGTGAAGGTGTTCGCCGGCCAGACCGTGACCGGCGGCGAGATCATCGTGCGTCAGCGCGGCACGCGTCTTCAAGCCCGGTGACGGCGTCGGCATCGGCAAGGACGACACGATCTTCGCCAAGTCGGCGGGCGTCGTGCAGTTCAAGCACGGCTGGCGCGGCCGGGTCATCTCGGTCGAGCAGCCGACCGACGCCGCCTAGGCCTTCCCGCCTCCGAGCCTTGTCGAGAGGGGTCCTGACGCGGGACCCCTCTCGCGTGTTGTGTCCTCAGGCGATCGCCGGTGCCCGGCAGCGCGGCCGGGCCGGAGCAGCACCGCCGTGCACTCGGGGCAACGCGTTGCCTCCGCCGGGATCTTCAGTCGTGCACTCCGGGCACTTCTTGATCGGTCGGATCGTCCTTGGACCACCTGGCGTCCGCGGCCTCGTAGGGCTTCACGACGAAGAAGAAGACCGCGGCCGCGGTCGTGACGAACGTGATCGCGTAGTTGATGAAGTCGCCGTAGAAGAAGTGGCTCCCGTTGATCGTGAACGAGAGCGCTGCGAAGTTCGGCTTGCCGAAGATCAGCGCGATGATCGGCGTGATCAGGTCTGCGATGAACGCCTTGACCAGCGCCGCGAACACAGCGCGCCATGACGAACGCGACCGCGAGGATCACGAGGTTGCCCTTCATCAGGAACTTCTTGAAGTCTTCGAGCCAGCCCATCATTCCCGTGACCTCCGCGTCGGTTCTGAGACCGGCGACAGCCTATGGGCGGGACCGGCGGACCCCGCCGCAGCGCATAACCTTGGAAATCCCTGCAGAGACTCATAGACCAGTGAAAGACAGAGCACGAATCCACGTACAGGCCGGTGGCGGCGGCGACGGTTGCATGAGCTTCCGCCGCGAGGCGCACGTGCCCAAGGGCGGTCCCGACGGCGGCGACGGCGGCCGCGGCGGCGACATCGTGCTCGTCTGCGACGACTCCTACCGCGACCTCGAGCACTTCCGCCGCCAGCTCGCACTTCAAGGCCAAGCGGGGCGTCCACGGTCAGGGGTCGCAGCGCCACGGCGCCGACGGCCAGACGCTGGAGATCCCGGTGCCGCCGGGCACGGAGATCCTCGTCGAGGCCGACGGAACCCAGCACGACCTCGTACGGCCCGGGCAGCGTGCGGTCGTGGCCCAGGGCGGCTCCGGCGGACGCGGCAACCGCCACTTCTCGAGCTCGACCCGTCAGAGCCCGCGTTTCGCCGAGCGCGGTCTCGTCGGCGACGAGAGCTGGCTCGACGTTGCAGCTCAAGCTGCTGGCCGACGTCGGCCTCGTCGGCCTGCCCAACGCCGGCAAGTCCTCGCTGATCTCGCGTGCTCACCCGCGCGACGCCGAAGGTCGCCGACTACCCGTTCACGACGCTCACCCCGGTCGCTCGGCACGCTGCATCGTGACGACCGCCAGCTCGTGATCGCCGACATTCCCGGGCTGATCGAGGGCGCCGCCGACGGCATCGGGCTCGGCCATGACTTCCTCGCCCACGTCGAGCGCACGCGGCTGCTCGTGCACGTGCTCGACCTGGCGCCGCTCGACGGCTCCGACCCGCGTCGCGAACTTCGAGACCGTCGAGCGTGAGATCGACGCTCTACCAGGAGCGCCTCGCGATCGCTGCCGCGGATCCTCGCGCTGTCAAAGGCCGACCTCGTCACGCCCGAGCAGGGCGAGCAGGCGCGCGCGCGAGTGGCAGGAGCGGATGGGGGAGGAGGTGCCGGTGATCCTCACCTCGTCGGCCACGCGCCAGGGCGCTCGACGAGCTGGCGACCGAGCTGCTGCGCCGGGTGCCCGTGCTGACCGACCGATGACGACGCTGCCGTGACTCCATGTCCCGCCCACCCCGCGGAGCAGACGGCGCTCGACGACCTCCCCGAGCACCGCGTCTTCCGCCCGGCGCCATCGCGCGGCTTCCAGGTCACCGCAGAACGACGAGGGCGCCTACGTCGTCGAGGGTGAGGGCGTCGACGAAGCTCGTCGCGCGCTACGACCTCGACAACGAGGATGCGCTCGCGCACCTCGAGCGCCGCCTGCGCGGGCTCGGTGTGATCCGTGCGCTCGAGGCCGCCGGCTTCGAGCCGGGTGACGACGTCGAAATAGCCGGCATTCGTTTCGACCTCGACCCGTAAGCTTCCAGCGCCGATGAGCTCGGTTGTGATCAAGCTCGGATCGAGCGTCGTCGCCAACGACGACGGCACGGTCCGCCTCGAGGTGCTGCACCGCATCTGTGACGACGTCGCGGAGCTGCACGCGCAGGGCCATGAGCCGATCATCGTCACCAGCGGCGCGATCGCGCGCGGGCTCGGGGTCATGCAGATCCCGCCCGGCCCAGCGGCCGAAGGCGATCGATGAGCTGCAGGCGGCCAGCGCGATCGGCCAGGGCAAGCTCTACCGCGTCTACGACGAGCTGCTGCAGGAGCGCGGCGTGCCGAGCGCACAGGTGCTGCTGACGTTCTTCGACATGAGCGCGCGCACCCACGTACCTGAACGTGCGGCACACGCTCGCCAAGCTGCTCGAGTGGCGGGTCGTGCCCGTGATCAACGAGAACGACACGACGACCACCGATGAGATCTCGTTCGGAGACAACGACTTCCTCGCCGCGCAGGTGGCGATCCTCGTCGGTGCCGAACGGCTGCTGCTGCTGACCAACACCGACGGCGTGTTCACCTCGGATCCGCGCATCGATCCCGACTGCCCGGCTGGTGAGCCGGATCGAGCGCGATCGAGGAGCTCGAGGCGCTGCAGATCACTGCAGCAGCCTCGTCGCTGGGATCCGGCGGCATGCGCTCGAAGGTCGTCGCGGCGGAGATGGCGACCGCCGCCGGGATCCCGACCGTGATCGCCAACGGCCAGCTCGCCGGCACGGTCACCGCCGCTGTCCGCGGGCGAGGAGGTGGGCACGACCTTCGTCGCCCGCGCTGACCGCGTCTCGAGCTTCAAGCTCTGGCTGAAGTACGCCAAGCCCGCGCGCGGGCCGGCGTCAGGTCGACGCCGGCGCGGCCCGGGCGCTGCGCGAGGGCGGCACCAGCCTGCTGCCGGTCGGGGTCGTCGACGTCAGCGGCACGTTCGAGGTCGGCGACGCGATCGAGGTGACGTGCGGCGACGAACAGGTCGGCAAGGGCATCAGCAACTACTCGTCCGACGAGCTGCGGCGCGTGCGCGGGCTCGAAATCGGCCGAGGTACGCGAGCTGCTGCCGCTTGCAAGCGATGAGGCGGTCCACCGCGACTACTTCGTGCTCGCGTAGTCTTTAACCGACCTATGGCCACCGCCACCGAGTCCGTCGCCGAGATCTGCGCCTCCGCCAAGCGTGCGTCGCGCACGCTGGCGACGCTCGGCTCGGACGTGAAGGACGCCGCGCTCGAGGCGATCGCCGACGCGCTGGTCGAGCGCACGCCCGAGATTCTCGAGGCCAACGCCCGCGACCTCGAGGCGGGGCGCGAGGCGGGGCTCAGCTCGGCGCTGCTCGACCGGCTCGCGCTCGATCCGGAGCGGATCGCCGCGATCGCTGACGGCGCCCGCAAGATCGCGGCGCTGCCCGACCCCGTCGGCGAGGTGATCGACGGCTTCCGGCTGCCCAACGGACTCGACGTGCGCAAGGTGCGGGTGCCGCTCGGCGTCGTCGCGGTCGTCTACGAGGCGCAGGCCCAACGTCACGATCGATGCGGCGGCCCTGTGCCTGAAGTCGGGGAACGCGATCGTGCTGCGCGGCTCGAGTTCGGCGGCGCACTCCAACGCCGTGCTCGCCGGCGTCGCCGCGGAGGCAGCGGTCGCGGCCGGCCTGCCGGACGGTTCGCTCGCGCTGATCGCCGGCGGCGATCGCGACGAGCTGACGGAGCTCGCGACGCAGAGCGGGACGCGTCGACCTGATCATCCCGCGGGGCGGCGAGGGCCTGAAGGCGGCGCTCAAGGGCGTCGCCACCGTGCCGGTGATCTTCGCCGCGTCCGGCAACTGCCATGTCTATGTCGATCGCAGCGCCGATCTCGACGCCGCGCAGGAGATCGTGGTCAACGCGAAGGTCCAGCGGCCCGGCGTCTGCAACGCCGCCGAGACGCTGCTCGTCCACGCGGACATCGCCGACAGGTTCCTGCCGCGCGTGCTCCACGCGCTGCACGACGCCGGCGTCACGCTGCACGGCGACGAGCGCGTCGCGCGCAGCGGTCGCCGACCTGCCGATCCGGCGCGCGACCGACGAGGACTGGGACACCGAGTACCTGGCGCTCGAGATGGCGGTCGGCGGTCGTCGACGGCGTCGAGGCGGCGATCGAGCACATCAACCGCCACGGCAGCGGCCATTCGGAGGCGATCGTGACCGCTGGACACCGCCGCGGCCCGGGCCTTCGAGCTCGAGGTCGACGCCGCCTGCGTCTACGTCAACGCCTCGACGCGCTTCACCGACGGCGGCGAGTTCGGGATGGGCGCCGAGATCGGCAACTCCACCCAGAAGCTCCACGTCGCGCGGGCCGATCGGCCTGCGCGAGCTCTGCACGTTCAAGTATCTGGTCGAGGGCGCGGGCCACGTCCGCCCCTGAGCCGCCTCGGCATCGTTGAGAGCCACACGACTTCTCCTGAGCGGCGAGCGCATCGGCATCCTCGGCGGGACCTTCAACCCGCCGCACCTCGGCCACCTGATCTGCGGGCAGGAGGCTCACCTGCGGCTCGGCCTCGACCGCGTGATCCTGATGCCGGCCGGGCGGCCGCCGCACAAGCCGCTCGAGGACGACCCCGGCGCGGAGCACCGGCTCGAGCTGTGCCGCCGCGCGGTCGCCGCGGACCCGCGCTTCGAGGTCTCCGATCTGGAGGTCCGTCGCGAGGGGCCGTCCTACACGGTCGATACGCTTGCGGCACTGCACTCACGGATGCCTGATAGCGAGTTGTTCCTGATCGTCGGCGGTGACGTCGCGGCCGGACTGCCCACCTGGCACGAGCCGGAACGGGTGCTGTCGCTGGCTACACTCGCTGTAGCGAAGCGCCGCGGGACCTCGCGGAGGTCGATCGACGAGGCGCTCTGCCGGCCTACAGGGCGGTGAGCGGGCGGAGTTCTTCCGCATGCCGCGGATCGGGATCTCCTCGACCGAGATCCGCCGCCGAGTGCAGATGCAGGAGCCGATCACCTACCTCGTCCCGGATCCGGTGGCGAGCTATATCGATGAACATCGTCTATACGGAGGTCGCACACGATCATGAAGTCGCCTGAAGAGATCGCGCTGGCCGTCGCCGAGTTCGCGTCGGACCGAAAAGCCGAGGAGATCGTCGCAGCTCGATCTTCGCGGGCTCACGTCCGTGGCCGACTACTTCGTGATCTGCACGGGTCGCAGCGACCGCCAGGTGAAGGCGATCCACGATCGGCATCCACCTGGGGATGAAGAACGAGCACGGACTGCTGCCGACACGCGTCGACGGCGCCACGCAGGCCCAGTGGATCCTGATGGACTACGGCGACGTGATCGTGCACATCTTCATGCCGGAGATGCGTGACTTCTACCGGCTCGAGCAGCTGTGGGGCGAGGCGCCGGCGAAGACCTTCGACTTCGCGGCCGCCTAGGCAGTGGTCGCGGTCCGCTGACCGCGACCTGCCGGCTCGGGCCGACACCGTCAGACGGCTGAGAGGAGCTTCGGCGCGACCTGCTTCTTGCGGCTCATCACGCCGGGCAGCGTGAGCTTGCTGCCGTTGGGCTCCACGCCGAAGGCCCGCGCCACCGCAGCCGACGTCACCGTCAACCAGCAGATCGGTCACCTTGTCGAGCACGTCGGTCACCATCAGCGCGTAGAGCTCGACGCCCTGGCTGGCGCGCTCGCGCTGCATCGCCTCGAGCAGCTCCTGCTCGCGGTCGAGCAGGCCCTTGCCGACGACCTCGACCTGCGCGATCACGAAAGGGGTGCCGTTGCCGGACTGGTAGCCCTTGGCGTCACGTCGCACGAGGTCCTCGGCGCGGAACGTCCGCCACGTCGGAGGTCTCCTTGAACATCCGCTGCCCGTACTCGCGGGCGTCGAGCTCGAGCACGCGCTCGAGGTACTCGACCACGGCGGCGTCGCGGTCGGTGGTGGTCGGTGAGTTGAGAATCACCGTGTCGGACAGGACCGCGGACAGCAGCACCATGGCGGTCGACCGAGTCGGCTCGACGCCGCTGCGCCGGAAGCGCTCGATCACGAGCGTCGCGGTGGAGCCGACCGGGTCGAATGTCGCGGCCACCGGCACCTTGGTCTCGATCGAGCCGATGTGGTGGTGATCGAGGATCTCGACGATCTCGGCCTGCTCGATTCCGGGCACGCTCTGCGCCTGCTCGGCGTGGTCGACGAGGATCACGCGGCGCCGCATCGGCGAGACCAGGTCAGAACGCGTCAGCAGCCCGATCGGACGCTCCAGATCGTCGACAGACGATCGCCGCGCCGTGGTGGGAGTCCTTGATCTGCTCGGAGACCTCGCTGATCAGCTCGTCGGTGGTGGCGACGATCTGATCGTTCTCCATCAGCTCGCGGCAGGGTGCGGCGAGCGTGATCATGCGGGCCGCCACGTAAGTGTCGAGCGGCGAGACGACCACCGCCGTGCCCTTCTCCCGTGCCAGGGCCAGCACCTGGTCATCCGGGCCTGGGCGCTGTTCGGCGAGCACCAGCAGCGCGAGGTCGCGCTCGAGCACCTGCAGCTGCGCCTTGGGACGATCGCCGACGACGACGATGTCCGACTCATCGATTCCGGTCTCGTCTCCACCGAGGAGGCGTGCACCCAGATGCGCCCGCTCAGCAGCACGGTCCTCACCGGTGAGCAGCTCTCCGTCGAGCACGTCGACCACCGCGTGCAGATAGGTCGCCTCGCGCAGGGTCGAGCTCGAACGGGACTCGCGCACGTAGCGGCGCGCGAGTGAGCGCGTGGTGATGATCCCGATCAGCACCCCGTCCTCGTTCACGACAGGCACGAGGTCGTAGTCGGTGTGATCGAGCGCAAGCCCGGCCTCACGGATCGGATCGGCCGCCGTCATGCTGGGGAACTCGGTCTGCATCGAGGTCGCCGGCGCGCAGCCTGATGTGAGGCAGCAGCGGCGGCGCCGTGGCGCCTGCCTGCTCCAGCACCCAACGGGTCTGGGGGTTCAGGTCGCCGAGCCGCACAGGCACGTACTCGGTGCCTGGATCGAGCCGTGATTTCAGCTCGGCGTAACCGATCGCGGAGCCGATCGAGTCGGTGTCCGGGTTGCGGTGGCCAGATACGTATACGGGCGGCACACGCGGATTATCACGGGATCGCAACGAAAGTGGCCGGCCCCGGTGCGTCGATCGACCGCTTGCAAGACCATGACCGTGGCGATGCTGCCGCCGCGCCAGTGGCGATGCTGCCGCCGCGCCAGTGGCATCCTGCCGCCGCGGGCGATACCGTGGCGCGCGAGGCGCGCCGCCAGTCGGGCGGACATTGCACTGAGAACGGAGCATCAATGCCTTCGGCACCCAAGATCCTGCCCACCCAGATCCCGGAGGGGACCTCCACCGGAATCCGCTACCGGCTCGAGGGTGAGCTCGTGCCCGTCCTGCACATGGCCCTGGACGGCAGCATGCCGGTGTACTTCGAGCACCACGTGCTGCTCTGGAAGTACCCGGACCTCCAGATCGGCCTGCATCCGCTGCGCAAGGGCCTGGTCCGGCGTGCGTTCGCCGGCATGCCGCTGCTGCTGCTGCAGGTCGAGTCCGGCGGCGAGGTCGCCTTCAGCCGTGACGCTCCTGGGCACGTGGTGGCCCTGCACCTTCAGGCCGGGGAGGGGATCCAGGTGCGCGAGCACCAGTTCCTCGCCGCCACGCAGAACATCGAGTACGACTACAGCCGCATGAAGGGCTTCGCGAACATGATGTTCGGCGGCGGCTTCTTCATCGACCAGTTCATGTGCACCGAGCGGCGAGGGCGTCGTCTGGGTTCACGGCTACGGCAACGTCTTCGAGAAGACGCTCGAGCCGGGCGAGTCGATCGACATCGAACCGGGCGGCTGGCTCTACTACGACCACTCGGTCTCGATGAGCCAGGAGGTCTACGGCTTCAAGTCGGGCTTCCTCGGCGGCACCGGCAACCTCGTCTTCAACCGCTTCACCGGCCCAGGCCGGATCGGCCTGCAGAGCGCCTACTACCACCCGCCCGGCGCAGAGACCGGAGCCGGCGGCGGTCAGGGGCAGGCGCAGGGCGGCGGGCGGCATCGTCGGTGGTCTGCTCGGGGGCCTGCTGGATAATTAGCGATCTGCGGATGACTTCTGCCACCGGACATCTCCAGAGCCATCCGCTGCCGAGCGGGAGTGGTCGGCGCGCTCTCACTGGCCGGCTACCAGCTGCTGGTGGACATCGCCGGTGTCGGCGCGGGGCGGCTCGGGCCGCAGGCATTCCTGCTGATCGCGCCAGAGCCTGAGGGCACCAGCTCCGACGCGCTGACCCACATCTCGCTGCACCAGACCCGCCTGGGCAACGAGCGTGAGGCCTACGCCTACCAGCAGCTGGCGGCTCAGCTGGGCTACCTGCGGCTCTCGGGGTACCGGCTGGGCCTGGAGCGCTCCGGCCTGCGGTCGAAGATCTCCTTGGTCAACCCGGCCACCGGCGCGATCGCGATGCAGATCCCGGACAAGCATCCCGGGCGCCTGTTCGGCGGCGGCAGGAACGTCGCCTCGATCGCTGGTGACGGCACGGGCGCTGCCACCCGCCGGGTCTCCACCGGACCTTCAGAACCCCGAGCTGCTGCGGCAGGCGTTCCTTGCCCTGGCGCTCAGCGATGAGTCCACCACCGGCGAGCAGGCGGCCGAGCTTGCCGACCGCGCGCTGACGCTCACGCAAGGCAACCCGACGCTGGACCCTGCGGCTGCGCTGGCCGCGGCGAAGCAGCAGTAGCGGCCGTCATGCTCCTCGCGGCTGAGCGGTTCGGGGCGGTTCTGATCAGCGCCGGCGCGATCCTGCTCCTGTGGGCGAGCCTGCAGAACGTCTCCGCGAGCAGTTGGTCGCGACGCGTGATCGCTCTGAGCGAACTTGCGGCGGCTGTCGCAGTGCTGGTGCTCCCGGGACGCGCGGCGTCAGCGCTGCCTGGCAGCGCTCTTCCTCGCCTTCACGGGAGTGCACGTTCGTGGCATCCGCTGCGGGAGCGACCAGCTGCCAGTGCTTCGGTGAGGAGGACGCGGTCGATCCGGCGCGTGCCGCGGCGCTGACGGCACTGGTGGCGCTGCTGGCGGCTGGAGCAGCGGCGGTCGGCGCCCCGAGCCTGCGTCAGCTCGCGAGCCACGATGCGGCGGCGCTCGCCTGGGTTCCGGCAAGCGCGCTGGCCCTGGCGCTCGCCTGGCGCGTGGCGTTCAGCGGCTCTGCTGCGCTGATGCAGATCACGGATGGTTCCGGCCGGCTGCTGGAGAGGGGTCGTACGACGCCCGCCGGCGCCGTTGACGGCGAGCTTCTGGAGCGCCGGTCGCTTCCTGCTGCGCGTCGCCGTGTTCGGCTCGGCGCTGGCGGCAGCGCCGCTGCGCTACATCCTCTATCCGGGCACGGCGCTGGCAGCGGTGGTCAGGCCCTGGGATTGCGGCAGCGGCAACTGCACGGACGGATACACCGACTTCTGCTGTCAGATCAACGACGGCGGCGCCAACGTGTGTCCTGAGAGCACGTTCGCCGGCGGTTGGTGGATGTGCACCGACTACAGCGGACGGAAGCTCTGCTCGGAGCAGGGGGTGCGCTACTACGTCGACTGCAATGCGCTGCCTGGCGTTGGCTTCCCGGGCGGATGCCGTTGCGGCAATGACAGCTGCAGCAATCGGCGGATCAACTGCAATGTGTTCCGCTACGGCCAGTGCAATACGCATATCGTCGGGACCACCGCCGTCGTCTGCCGGATGGTGGTATGTGAGAACCCGTCGCATATCTCGGAGCTGCACTGCTCTGCGTCACTCGCGGTCGATGACGCCGTCTGCGGACACGAGGCGACGCTGCCTCGAGCCGCCCGCGCTCGAGCTCGCCGGAGCAGGTGGCGTATGACCGTCGCGGTGGCCGTCCTCGGGGTGCTGCTCGCCGTCGCGCTGCTGTTCCTGGTTGCGCTGCTGCGATCGCACGCGGAGATCCTGCGCCGCCTGGCGGCGATCGAGTCGGCCTGGGACGCCGGCATTCCCGCGGGCCCGGAAGACGCTGGCGCTACCGATCCGCCCCAATTCGACGCCGCCGCTGCGGCCGGCCCGGCGACCGACATCAGCGGCCAGACGCTTGGCCGGCGACGCGCTCAAGGTCTCGCTCGGCCCGGGGGCGCCCGACACTTTGCTGGCGTTCATGGGTACCGGCTGCCACGCGTGTGTGCCGCTGTGGGACGCGCTGCACGACGATGCCGTTCCGACGCCGGGCGGCGCGCGCCTGGTGGTGGTGACCAAGGGGCCCGAGCGGGAGCGCCTCGCGCGGCTGCTCGAAATCGCTCCGGCTGAGGCGG
This sequence comes from uncultured Actinomycetota bacterium, assembly GCA_963818135.1. Lineage (GTDB taxonomy): Bacteria > Actinomycetota > Thermoleophilia > Solirubrobacterales > Solirubrobacteraceae > Palsa-465. The sequence goes on along the minus strand of CAWFRF010000018.1, from coordinate 19,787 downwards.
AGGTGGTGATGTCGACGGCGGCGTGGAGCGACTTCGGGATACCCAGCACGCCCCATTTCGTGCTGGTGCGAGACGGCCAGATAGCCGGTCGCGGATCGGCGACCAGCTGGGAGCAGATCACGGGCTTCCTGAGCGATGCCGCCGACGACGCCCGCATCCATGAGGCTCGCGCGGGCCTCGGGACCGATCCACGCGCCGCCCGCGCGGACCTCGGGACCAATGCACGCGCCGCTCGCGCCGAGCGTGCGCTCTCCGATGCGGGGATCGGTCCCGAGCACCCCAGCCTCTACCCATCCCGTCTCAGCGCCCCCGGTCATCCGGGCTCAGCGGCAGAGGGCAACCACTTGGAGGAGCGGGATCTTGACTGAGCTCGGCTGGGTCGGTGTTGGCGCGATCGTCGCGGTCCTCGGGGCGCTGCGCGCCGCCTTCTCCCCGTGCGGGCAGTCCATGCTCGCCAGCCTCACCCCCTACGCAGAGGCGGCCCGCGGGAGCCGCTGGACCATCACCGCCACCGCGTTCTCGATCGGCGCCGTCGTGGCCGGAGCGTGCGGCGGTCTGATCTGGGGTGGGCTCGGATCGCTTCTGCCTGAGGGAAGTTGGCGCCTGATCGCGGCTGCCGCGGTGCTCGCCGTGGCGCTGGTGATCGACGCCACTCCGCTGCGCACACGGCTGCCGCTGACCAAGCGCCAGGTCAATGAGGACTGGATGGTCACCTATCGCGGCTGGGTCTACGGGATCGGCTTCGGCGCGCAGCTCGGACTCGGCTTCATCACGCTGGTGGCCTGCGCGGCGATCTACGCCGCGTTCGCGATCGAGTTCCTGTCTGGCAGCGTGAGCGCCGGCATCGCGATCGGCGCGATCTTCGGTGCCGCCAAGGCCGGCTCGCTGTTGCCGGCCGGATGGGCGCGGGATCGCCATTCGCTGGTGGCGCTGCACCGGCGGCTGCTCACCCTCGAACCGCTCAGCGTCGGCGCGGTCGTGGTCGCCGAGGTCGCTGCTGCCGCGATCGTGGTCGGTGCGCTGGGGTGACGGTTGCCGCGCACGGCATCTCGGTTGACGTGCCGTCAGGTTGGGAGGCGCGGATCATCAAGCGCGGCGCCGGTGCCATCCTCCACGTCGCGACCTTTCCGCTGCTCGCGTCGGACGGCGACTTCGGCGCGGCGGCGACCGAGCGGATGCGACTCGGCGATGCGTTTGCCGCGCTCGTCGAGTACGTCGACCCCGAGATGATCCGCCCCGCCGCGGGGCTGTACGCGGCCAGCCGGCCGCCGGTTCCGCGGCTGCACGAGTTCGGGCCCATGACCCTTCAGGTGACTCGTCCCGGCCAACTCGGCTGGCAGCGCTTCTTCACCGAGGCGGGTCGCACCTGCGCGCTCTACGCGGTGATCAAGCCGGGCGCGGAACGGCCTGAGAAGCTCGTGCGGCGCCTCGCCGGCGTGCTCTCGACGCTGCGCATCCACTCCTGACCCCACCCTTCCGGGGCCAAACCCGGAGCGCCAGGGCTCACGGCGCCGTGGTCGTGCCGGTGATGGTGGTCGTCGTGTCGGTCATCGTCTCCGTCGGCGTGGTGGTCGTCTCGGTTGTCGTCGTCCCGGTCGGCGTGGTGGTCGTGGTTGTCGCCGGCGGAGGCTTGGGCAGGCGGGACGTCAGCCTCCCGCTGTAGCTCGCCGCATCCGACGCCCCACCCAACGGACACGGCGTGGCGTCGGTTCGGGAGAGGTTGGTGTAGGCGGCGTGTACACGGGTCGCGTACCAGACCGAGCCGATCAACCGCCGCTGGGTCACCTGGAGGTCGATCGTGTACGGCGCTCGGCTGCCGAGCGAGTACCGGCGTCCGAGGCAGCTGAGTCCGACCCAGAAAGCGCCGCTGCCCTGATAGCTGCCCGGCGCCACCCGCCACAGCACCACGTATGAGTCCTGGACTGAGCCGCGGTTCCGCACCACCTGCAGCCGGCTGCAGGCACTGTCGGCGCAAGTGACGGAGCGGATCGCCCAGGTGCGCCGGACGTGCTCCCCGGGGCGCTCACCCGCGACATTGACGGCGTGGGTGATCACTCCGCGCATGATGAACGTTCCCTTGACCAGCGCGTCTCCGACGGAGTAGGGCGGACCTGGGCGTGCGGAGGCGATCGTCACGCCGGCGCCGATGGCCAGCATGACCGCCACGACCACGGTCAGCCGGATCCGCATCGCCGCAACGATATCGGTGGCCCCGAAAAGAGTTGGAGCCGACCGTGACAACGGCCGGCTCCAACGAAGACAACGAAGTGGAGCTGAGGGGGCTCGAACCCCTGGCCTCCGCCATGCCATGGCGGCGCTCTCCCAGCTGAGCTACAGCCCCAGTGAATTCGTACTCGTCCGCAAGGTTAATACATGCGCACTGGTTGTTGCGAACCTAACCGCTTCGCGGGATGAACTCCGGCACGTCCAGATCATCCCCGGGGTCCGACTCGCCACCTCGCGAGCGCCCACTGCCACCGGCCGACCGCCTCCCCGAGCCTGAATCCAACGCTCGCAGCTGAGAGCGCGACGGATCGACCTTGTCGATCTGCGACAGGAAGGTCGAGTGCACGCCCTGGACGTCAGTCAGGAGCCGGTCCGCGTTGTTGCGTAGCGACACGCCCAACTGACGGACGTGCTCCGCGAGCTGCGCTCCGTCGGTGCGTACGTCGCTGGAGACCTGGCGCGCCTCGCGCATCAGCTCACGCGCCTTCTCGTCAGCCTCCGATCGCGTCTTCAACGCCGCGTCGGCAGCCTCGCGTGTCGTTTGGTCCGCGTTCTCCTGCGCTCGCGCGACGATCTCCAGTGCCTCGGAGGTCGCCTTGTTCTTGATCTCGCCGGCCTCCATGCGGATGCGGTCGGCCTCCGCCTGAGCCCGGGCGACGGTGTCCCGCGCGACCCGCGTGGCTTCGTCGTGTGCGGCCCGGACGATCTCCGCCGCCTCGTCCTCCGCAGCCTTGACCCGATTGTCGGCGGCACGGTCAGCCTCGGCGATCCGCGCCTTGAGACGGACCTCCGCCTCGGCGCGCAGCTGGTCGGCGGTCTCCTCGGCGGCGGTGAGGATCGCCGCGACCTGGTCCGAGACTGAACTACCCGCTTCTGGCATGGGCGCATCGTAATGCGTGCCTGGCCACGAGCTGCAACCCCACCGGCAACCGCCGACCAACGGCCCACCCTCTAACCTCCCGCCCAGGATGTCTGACCGCCGCTACGACGCACGTGAGATCGAGGCCAAATGGCAGGCCGTCTGGGCCGATGAGCGCACCTGGGAGGTCGCGAACGGCACGACTCAGGAGGCGGGCGGCCGCCGGCATTCGGGTGGCCATCTGCGTCCCGACAAGTCCTACGTGCTCGAGATGCTCCCGTACCCGAGCGGCGAGCCCCACATCGGGCACCTGAAGAACTACGCGATCGGCGACGCGATCGCCCACTTCCGCCGCCGTACCGGCCACCGCGTGCTGCACCCGATGGGCTACGACTGCTTCGGGCTGCCGGCCGAGAACAACGCGATCAAGACGGGCGTGCCACCCGCGCGTTGCCACCGAGCAGTCGATCGCCTCGTTCCAGAAGGCTTTCCGCTCCTGGGGTATCTCGATCGACTGGTCGCGCGAGATCGCGAGCCACGAGCCGGCCTACTACCGCTGGACCCAGTGGATCTTCCTGCAGCTCTACAAGCGCGGGCTCGCCTACCGCAAGGAATCGGCGGTCAACTGGTGCCCCCACGACCAGACGGTGCTCGCCAACGAGCAGGTGATCGACGGCCGCTGCGAGCGCTGCGGCGCACGAGGTCGAGCTGCGCCAGCTCGAGCAGTGGTTCTTCCGTATCACCGATTACGCCGACCGCCTGCTCGACGACCTCGACACGATCGACTGGCCCGAGCACGTCAAGACGATGCAACGCAACTGGATCGGCCGCAGCGTCGGCGCCGAGGTCAATTTCCGCTGTGCCGAGCTCGGCATCGACTATCCGGTCTTCACGACGCGCCCCGACACGCTGTTCGGCGCGACCTTCTTCGTGATGGCGCCCGAGCATCCCGACATCTTCCGGCTCGCCGCGGGCACGCGCGCACGAGCAGGAGGTCCACGACTACGTGAACCACGCGCTGACCGAGTCCGCCGAGGAGCGCGGCGACGCCGACAAGACCAAGACCGGCGTGTACCTCGGGCGCACCGTCACGAACCCGGTGACCGGCGAGGAGATCCCGATGTACGTCGCCGACTACGTGCTGATGGAGTACGGCACCGGCGCGATCATGGCCGTGCCCGCTCACGACGAGCGCGACTTCGCCTTCGCCAAGGCCTACGACCTACCGATCCGCCAGGTGGTGGCGCCGGCGCGACGGCTCGCCGATCCCGGCCGACGAGGCCGTACGTCACCAAGGCCGACGACGCCATGCTCGTCAACTCGGGCGAGTTCGACGGCCTCACCCCGAAGGAGGGCTTCGACGGGATCGTCGCCTGGCTCGACCGCGAGGGCATCGGCCACGCCTCCGTGAACTTCCGCCTGCGCGACTGGCTGGTCTCGCGCCAGCGCTACTGGGGCTGCCCGATCCCGATCATCTACTGCGACGACCTGCGGCATGGTCCCGGTGCCTGAGGACCAGCTGCCGGTCGAGCTGCCCGACGTCGAGGACTACCAGCCCAAGGGCCGCTCACCGCTGGCGGCGGCCGAGGACTGGGTCAACACGACGCTGCCCGAGCTGCGGCGGCCCGCCCTCCGCGAGACCGACACGATGGACACGTTCGTCGACTCGAGCTGGTACTTCCTGCGCTACTGCGACGCCCGCAACGACGACGCCGCCTGGGATCCGGCGGTGCTGCGCGAGTGGATGGCCGTCGACCAGTACATCGGCGGCGTCGAGCACGCGATCCTGCACCTGCATGTACGCGCGCTTCTTCGTGAAGGCGCTGGCCGACATGGACCTGCTCGACGTGCAGGAGCCGTTCATGGCGCTCTTCACGCAGGGCATGATCCTCGGCCCCGACGGCCAGAAGATGTCGAAGTCCGCGCGGCAACGTGATCCCGCCCTCGCCGCTGATCGAGCGGTTCGGCGCCGACACGGTGCGCACGCTACATCCTCAACATGGGCCCGCCCGATCAGGACGCCGCCTGGAATGACAACGCGCTGGCCGGCGCGCACCGGCTGCTCTCACGCCTGTGGACGCTGGCAGACGAGCTTGGCGCTGCCGCTCCGGGGGGCGGCATCGGACCCCGCACCGACGCTGAAGCGCTCCAGCAGCCCGCCGACCCGACGGGGACGCGCTGACGCTCGTGCGCAAGGCCAACTGGGCGATCGACCGCGTCACCTCGCGAGTTCGTCGGCCGGTTCGGCTTCCACAACGCGATCGCGGCGGTCACCGAGCTGGTCAACGACCTCTACCGCTATCCGCGAGGCGGACGCCGAGGCGCGGCGCTTTGCGATCGCGACGGCCGCGTCGCTGGTCTTCCCATTCGCGCCGCACCTGGGCGCCGAGATCTTCGAGCAGCTGACCGGCCGCCGCGTCTGGGAGGAGCCGTGGCCGGCCGCCGACCCGGCGATGCTGGTGGCCGACACCTTCGAGCTCGTCTGCCAGGTCAACGGCAAGGTCCGTGACCGCGTGCAGGCGCCGAGTGGCGCCGATCGCGATGAGCTCGAGAAGCTGGCGCTCGCCGCACCTGGCGTGCGTCCAGCACCTCAACGGCCACGAGGTCGTCAAGGTCGTGGTTGTGCCCGAGAAGCTCGTCAACGTCGTCGTCAAGTAATCGACCCGACAGTGCACGCCTCCGAGGTCCCCGTACATCGCGGTGGTCGGGGCGTCGGAGGCCACCGATGCAGGACATGGCCGACGCCGAGCCGGTCGGACGCCTGCTCGGCGCGCCGCCGGCGCGATCGTTGTCTGCGGCGGGCGTGGGGGAGTGATGGCGGCGGCATCAGGGGCGCCGCTGAGGCCGGCGGCACGGTCATCGGGATGCTGCCGGGCGACGACCGCTCCGACGCCAACGAGTGGGTCTCGGTCGCGATCCCGACCGGGCTCGGCGAGCTGCGCAACGGCCTGATCGTGCGCACCGCCGACGCGATGGTCGCGGTCGGCGGCGCCTACGGCACGCTGTCGGAGATCGCGCTCGGACTGCAGGCCGGTCTCAAGGTCTACGGGCTCCACACCTGGGAGATCGACGGGATCGAGCTGTGGCACGCCGGAACGCGGTCGAGCAGGCGCTCGCTGCTGCCGCGCGCGCTGCGAGCGTCGTCACGCACTATGGCCCGCCAGTCCAAGACGGCCCGCGCCGCGCCGGCTACCGAGCCGACCGCGGCCTAGACTCGCACCGATGCCGCCGCTTCAAGCCCGCCTACCTGATCCACGGCGACGACCACGGCCGCATCGCCGAGCGCCGCGCGCGCCTGCGCGCCCTCGCGGAGCAGCAGGCGGCGCGCAGGGCGTCGAGCTGTTCGAGGGCGACCAGGCGACCCCTGACAACGTCGCCGCCGCTCTGAACGCGATGACCTTCGCGATCGGCCGGCGCTTCATCATCGTCGACGGCGCCGAGCGCTGGAAGGACAAGGAGATGGACGCGCTCGAGGCGGCGCTGGAGCGATCGCGCCCGACACGACCGTACCTTCTTCGCGCGCGAGGACGGCCGCCTGAAGCCGCCCAAGCGGCTCCACGACGCGGTCAAGAAGGCCGGCGGCGACATCTCCGCCGAGCAGTCGGTGAAGCCCTGGGAGCTGCCGAAGTGGGCGGTGGCTCAGGCCCGCCAGCTCGGGCTCGAGCTGACGCCCGAGGCGGCGCGGATGCTCGTCGGCCACGTCGGTGAGCGCCAGCAGCGGTTGCTGCGGGAGCTCGAGAAGCTCGCGCTGGAGCTCGAGCGTGGGCGGGCGACCATCGACATCGACGCCGACATGGTGCTCGAGCTGACCGCCGCCTCCGCCGAGCGCAAGGCATGGGCACTCGCGGACGCGCTGCTCTCCGGCAATGCGGCGACGGCGACCCGGACGCTCCCTGCAGATGCGCGCTCAGGGAGAACGGCTGCCGGGTCTGATCTACTGGATGAGCTCACGCGTACGCCAGGCGCACCAGATCGCGCGCGCCTCGACCGCGGCGAGTCTCAGGCCCAGGTCAAGTCCGGCCTGCGGATGCCGCCGTCAGCCGCCGACAAGCTGATCGCCGACGCCAAGCGGCTCGGCGCCGAGCGCCTCGAGCGGCGATCGACCTGATCGCCGACCTCGAGCTCGCCTCGCGCGGAGGCAGCAGCGGAAGCGCCTCAGAAGACACCGAGGCGCTGCTCACGATCTACGAGATATCAGCCGCCTAGAAGCGGCGAGAGAGGAGCTACTCGGCTGCGGCGCCGCGACGCACGCGCGAGGCGCGTGACTTCTTGCGCGCGCCGTTGTTCTTGTGCATCGAGCCGCGCTTGACGGCCTTGTCGATCGTCTGCACCAGCGTGCGGTGCTCGGTCTCGGCAGCGGCATCGTCGCCCTCGGCGACAGCGGTCTCGAGCCGGTGGAAATAGGTCTTGATCCGCGAGGTGTAGCGGCGGTTCTCGTCGCGCTCGCGGAGCGCACGCTCGATGCGCTTCTTCTGTGAATGAATGTTGGCCATTAGCGGGGCCGTACTATAGCGGCCCTTGTCAGTAACCGAAGACAGCCAACGCCGCCGCCTATCGGTCAACACGGCGATCTTCGCGGCGGCGACGGCGCTGTCGCGCGTGGTCGGGCTGGTCCGCGAGGTCATCGCCGCGATACTTCTTCGGCACGAGCAGGACGTTCTCGGCGTTCACGATCGCCTCGCAGATCCCGAACCTGATGGCGAACCTGTTCGCGCAGGCGGCGCTGTCGGCGGCGTTTGTGCCGGTCTTCACCGAACTGCTGCAGGCGGGACGCAAGAAGGAAGCGTTCCGGCTCGCCACGACGCTGTTCTGGATCGTGATGCTCGTGCTGGGGAGCATCACGGTGTTCGGGATCGTGCTCGCCGGCCCGGTCCTCAGCCTGTTCGGCGACATCGCCGGTGCGGAACTTCGACGGTCAAGCCGCCGCGGTGATGACGCAGATCATGTTCCCGGTCGTGCTGCTGCTCGGGCTGTCCGGGGTGCTCACGGGAATCCTGCAGTCCTACGACGAGTTCACGATCCCGGCGCTCGCGCCGGTGGTCTGGAACATCGTGATCATCGCCCTGACGTCGTGCTGCTGCACCACAGCTTCGGCAGGCAACGGCGTCTATGGCTACGCCATCGCGTGGCTGCTCGCGACCGTCGTGCAGTTCGCGCTGATCGCCTCGGCGCTGCGCCGGATCGACTACCGCCTGGGGTTCGAGGTCGACTGGCACGACCCCCGCATCCGCCAGGTGTTCACGCTGATGCTGCCGGTCACGATCGGGCTCGGGATCATCAACCTCGATGCGCTGATCAACTCGAGCATGGGCGCGCTGGTCGTCACGCATCCGAAGCACCGGCGAGGGGCCGGCCGCGATCCGCTACGCCTTCCTGCTCTACATGATGCCCCAGGGCATCTTCAGCGTCGCCGTGTCGACTGTGCTGTTCCCGACGCTCAGCCGGCAGGCCGCGCGCCGCGCGCCGGCGGAGATGCGCCACACCCTCGGCAACGGCATGCGCCAGATCCTGCTGCTCCTGATCCCTTCGGCGGCGGGGCTGCTGGCGCTGGCCACGCCGATCACACGGCTGGTCTTCAAGCAGAACTCCGTTCGATGCGGAGTCGCTCTATCTCACCTCCAAGGCGCTTTCTGGTTTGCCTTCAGCCTTCCGTTCGCCGGCCTGAACCTGCTGATGACGCGAACCTTCTTCGCGCTCCAGCGGCCGTGGATCCCGACCAAGCTGGCCGCGATCAACATGACCGTCGACATCATCGTCAGCGTCGCGCTCTACAAGCCGCTCGGCATCGCCGGGCTCGTGATCGGCACGGCGGCCGCGAACATCGTGATGGCGTTCCTGCAGTTCCGGCGTCTGCGGATCGGCTTCAACGGCCGCCTCGAGCTGCATCAGACGGCTGATGATCACGCGCGCGGATCCTGCTGGTCGTCTCGTCGCTCACCGGCGTGATCGCCCGGCTGCGTCTGGGATCTGCTGAACACATCTTGCGGCGCCTCGTTTCCCGGCCAGATCGTCTCGGTCGGCGGTGCCGTGATGTCGCCGGCGGCTTCTACGTCTGGGCGATCAGCCACATGCGGATCCCGGAGTGGCAGCAGATCGAGTCGATGTTCCGCGGCCGCCTGCGGCTGCGCTGATCGCAGCCTGGCGCGCGTACCTCCGCTAGCTCGACCGATCTAGCCTCTGCGCCGTGTTGACCCTCGCTGTGCTTGCCGGACCCTGGCCGCGACTGGGCGTGGTCGCTGCCGCGCTGCTCGCCGCGGCGCGCGATGCTCGCGCGCACTGATGAGCGCCGCGCCTGGGCGATGCTCGGCGCGCTGGTGCTCGCGCCGGTCTGCTGCTGGACGACGTCTGGCACTCGCCGCAGCTGCGACTTCGTCCACCGCCACCCGGCTCGAGGCGGTCGTCGGCGCCGCCGTCGCGCTGGCGTGCTCGCGGCGCGGCCTACGGCATCCACCGGATCCCGTGGCTCGTCGCGCCGCTGACGGCGCTGACCGTGCCGTTCCGGATCCCGATCTCAACCGGCAGCGGGGTCCACGCAGACGACCAACAACCTGCTGGTGCCGCTGTACTTCGTGATCGCCGCCTCGGCGCTCGCCTGGCTGGTGCCGGTGCTGTGGGCAGTCCCGCGCCGACGCCCGCAGCCTCGACCGCCGCGCGAGCCGCGTCCGGCGCCGCTGCTGTTCGAGAAGCTGCTCGCCGCCTTCATCGTCCTCTACGCGCTGCAGGCGCTGTACTCCTCGCCGGGCTTCGTCAAGGCGCTCCAGAACGAGGTCTTCTTCTACGTCCCGTTCGCGGTGCTGCTCGCGCGCCTGCGTGATCTCGACTGGAACCGCGAGCTGCTGATCCGCTGCCTGCTCGTCACCGTCGGCTCTGGCCGTGGTGTTCTCGCTGATCGGCTTCGTGCGAGGAGGCGACCAGGCACCTGTCGCTCAGCTCGAAGCTGCTCGCTTCCAACTCAGCTGCACGAGTACTTCACGGTCAACTCGGTGTTCTTCGACCCGAACATCTTCGGGCGCTACCTGGCGCTGGTGATGCTGCTCGTGGCAACCGTGCTGCTCTACGACCGGCGCACGCAGGTCCAGCTCGGCTCGCTCGTGACGCTCGCGATCCTCTGGACCTGCCTGGTGTTCACGCTCTCGCGCTCGAGCCTGGTCGCGCTCGCGCTCGGGCTGGCGGTGCTGGCGGCGTTCCGCTGGAAGACGCGTCCGGTCCTCTACCTGGGCGTCGCCGCGGTGATCGTCGGCGCGATCGTGATCGCCGTCGCATCCGAGCAAGTTCGGGTTCACAGAACGTCAACCACTGCCACCAGCGGGCGCGCGCAACCTGATCACCAACGGCATCAAGCTGTTCGGCGACCGCCCGCTGTACGGCTGGGGCTCGGGCTCGTTCACAACCGAGTACAAGCAGCACTTCCAGCAGGCGGCGGTCTCCGTCTCCGACTCCCACAACATCCCGGTCACGGTCGCCGCCGAGCAGGGCATCATCGGCGAGCTCGTCTACCTGGCGCTGGTCGATCGCGGCGCTGCTCGCGCTGTTCAGGGGCGCGCGGGCGACCCGTACCGCGTCGGCATCGCCGCCGCGTTCGTCGCCCTGCTGTGCACACGATGCTCTACGCGGACTTCCTCGAGGATCCCGTGACCTGGACGCTGCTCGCCGTCGGCGGCTCGCTGGCCGTGGCCGCGCGCGCCAACGCGACCCGGAGCGACGCGAGCGCCACCTGCGCGCCGTCGCCTGAGCCCAGATGCAGCGACTGCTGTTCGTCAAGAGCCGTAGGGCGAGCTTCATCGAGCTCGATCAGCGCCTGCTGGCCGAGCGCTACGAGGTCCACGAGATCTACCAGCCGGGCCGCTTCAGCCGATCCGCGGATCGTGATCCGCGAGATGCTCGAGGCCGACGTCGTCGTCGGCTGGTGGGCCTCGTGGCACACGTTCCTGCCGATCACGCTCGCCTGGCTGCTGCGCAAGCCGTCGCTGCTGATCGTCGGCGGCTTCGACACCGCGGCCGAGCCCGAGTTCGGTTACGGCTTCCAGCTCGGCGGCCTGCGCGCGTGGCTGAGCCGCTTCACCATGCGCCGCGCCGCGGATCCTGATGACCAACTCCGAGTACTCGCGCCAGGAGATCTGGCGCAACATCGGGATCCCGCCGCGACCAGGTGCGGGTCGTCTACCACGGCGTACCCGAGCTGATCCGCTGGCGGCCCGCTGGCCGCCAGCTTTGGCGACCCTGAACGCCCGATCGCGCTGACCGTCGGCATCGTCGACCGCACGAACCTCGACCGCAAGGGCCTGCGCGCGTTCGTGCAGCCGCCGCGCACGTGCCCGAGGTCGACTTCATCGTCGCCGGCAAGATCGTCGGCGACGCCGGCGAGGAGCTCGAGCGCGGCGCCGCAGCCAACGTCCGGCTGACCGGCTGGCTCGAGGACGAGCAGCTCGATCGCTGCTGACGCACGCGCCGCGTCTACGTGCAGGCGTCCAGGCACGAGGGCTTCGGCGTCTCCGTCGCCGAGGCGATGCTCGCGCGCTGCGTCCCGGTGACGACGCGTGCCGGCGCGCTGCCCGAGGTCGTCGGTGACACCGGCGTGCTGCTGGACGACGCCGACCCGCGACGGTCGCGCTCGGCGTCCGCGAGGCGCTGCACCTGGACACGGCCGAGGTCGGCTCGCCGGCGGGTGCTGAGCGGTTCAGCGTCGAGCAGCGGCGGGACGGACTGTTCGCGCTGCTCGACGAGCTGCTGCCTCCGCGCCTTGACGCGCCTCACCGAGCCCGCGCGCCGCCTACTCTTGGTACGACGAGACGCCTTGACCGACCAAGCCCACATCCGCAACTTCTCGATCATCGCCCACATCGACCACGGCAAGTCGACGCTGGCCGATCGCATCCTCGAGCTCACGCACACCGTCGACCAGCGCTCGATGCGCGCCAGCTGCTCGACTCGATGGAGCTCGAGCGCGAGCGCGGGATCACGATCAAGGCCCGGCGGTGCGGGTCTTCTACACCTCGGGGCTCGACGGTGAGACCTACCAGCTGCACCTGATCGACACCCCCGGTCACGTCGACTTCACCTACGAGGTGTCGCGCTCGCTCGCCGCCTGCGAGGGCGCGCTGCTGGTGGTCGACGCCAGCCAGGGCGTCGAGGCGCAGACGGTCGCCAACACCTACCTCGCGATCGACGCCGGGCTCGAGCTGATCCCCTGCATGAACAAGGTCGACCTGCCCGGTGCCGAGCCTGAGCGCGTCGCCGAGGAGATCTCCGACCTGATCGGCGAGCCGGCCGAGCGACGTGCGGCGGATCAGCGCCAAGACCGGCGAGGGCGTCACCGACGTGCTCGACGAGCTGATCGCGCGCGTGCCGGCGCCGAGCGGCGATCCCGACGCGCCGCCGCGAGCGCTGATCTTCGACTCCGAGTTCGACCAGTACCGCGGCGTGATCGCCTACATCCGCGTTGTCGACGGCACCTTCACTCAAGGGCGAGGCGATCCTCGCGATGCAGGCCGGCACCGAGGCCGAGATCGATGACATCGGCTTCTTCAGCCCGCAGATGACCTCCGTCAAGCAGCTCGGCCCGGGTGAGGTCGGCTACGTGATCACCGGCCTCAAGGAGGTCACGGCGCTGCGCGTCGGCGACACGCTGACCAGCGTCACGCGCGCGGCCACCGAGGCGCTGCCCGGCTACCGCGAGGTCAAGCCGATGGTGTTCTGCGGCCTCTTTCCGATCGACTCCGACGACTACCCGGACCTGCGCGACGCGCTCGAGAAGCTGACGCTCAACGACGCGGCGCTCTCGTGGGAGCCAGAGACCTCTGACGCGCTCGGGTTCGGCTTCCGCTGCGGCTTCCTCGGACTGCTGCACATGGACATCGTGCGCGAGCGGCTGGAGCGCGAGTACGACCTCGACCTGATGATGACGATGCCGAGCGTGGAGTACGAGGTCACGCTCACCGACGGCACCGTCGTCGAGGTGCACAGCGCCGGCCGACATGCCCGATCCGAGCAGGATCAAGGAGATCCGCGAGCCGTACATCCGCGCCTCGATCCTGACGCCCAAGGACTACGTCGGCACGATCATGGAGCTCTGCCAGGAGAAGCGCGGCGACAACACCGGCATGCACTACCTCTCGGCCGAGCGCGTGCAGCTCACCTACGACCTGCCGCTGGCGGAGATCGTGCTCGACTTCTTCGACCAGCTGAAGTCGCGCACCAAGGGCTACGCCTCGTTCGACTACGAGATCACCGGGCTGCGCGAGTCGGACCTGGTCAAGCTCGACATCCTGCTCGGCGGCGACCCGGTCGACGCGCTCGCGATGCTCGTGCACCGCAGCAAGGCCGACGCGTTCGGCCGCACGATGGCGGAGAAGCTCAAGGAGAAGATCCCGCGCCAGCAGTTCGACGTGCCGATCCAGGCCGCGATCGGCGGGCGCATCCTCGCCCGCGAGACCGTCAAGGCCTACCGCAAGGACGTGATCGCCAAGTGCTACGGCGGCGACATCAGCCGCAAGCGCAAGCTGCTCGAGGCCCAGAAGAAGGGCAAGAAGCGGATGAAGCAGGTCGGGCGCGTCGAGGTGCCGCAGGAGGCCTTCCTGGCGGTGCTCGAGATCGGCGACTCGAAGTAGCCGGCCCGCAGGGCCGGCTACGGGCGCCTCCACGTGCCCTCGCGAGTGCGGAGAAGTGGGTGTAGGGGTGACGGATGCCCGGGTAACGGAAGAGCCGCCGCTGGGGCGTGAGCCGGTCAGGGCGAGAACCCGCGGTGGCACCTGGCCCGTGATCACCTCCGTGATCTCTCCCGGGACGCGGCTTGGGGAAGCGGTTGGCGATGTCGTAGTTGTAGGCGTACAGGGTCAGTCGTCCGATCTGCTCGCTGGCGATGGGCCTGCCCCATGAGCGCGGCGGGGCCGACCGGAACCGCTTGTCGGCGATGAACAGCGTGCGCAGACCCTTGCGCGGGATGTAGGAGGCCGTGAACGAGTCGGCGTGGTACAGCGGGCAGTATTGGCTGCGTGGCCGCCCGCAGCGGATCACGGGGTGCAGCTTGCACCGTCGAAGTGCGTGTGCCAGGTGATCGTGACCGCGTCCCAGTAGACGGCGTATCCGTAGTGGACGTGATAGCGGTGGGCGAAACGGTCGACCGCTGCCATGTCTCGGCAGGCGAGTGGCGAATCCATCGGAAGGTACGGCAGCGGCCTTGTGTCCAGGCGGACGAGTCCCGCGACCGCCACCACGGACAATCCCGCGGCGACCGCGATCCGCCAGTCTCCACCCCGCGCCGCGCATAGCGGCAGCAGCGCTGCGATCGCGACCACCGGCCCGACCAGATAGCGGTAGTCGACCGAGCCGACCGACGACAGCACGAACATCAGCAGCCCGCCCACCAGGCAGGTGCTCCAGAACGCAACGTGCACGAGCCTGGGGCTGACCGCGGTCGCGCGCCACCGGAAGCGGCGTTCGGCCCTGCGCCCGCAACGGCTCTGTAGACGGCGAACAGGACGGCGGCGGCGCCCAGCAGCAGTGTCCCGCCGCTGACCAGCTCGAGGAGACCCGTCATGGTCGATCCGGTGGCCGAGGAAATTGCCGCCGACCAGGTAGGTGAGCTCGTTGAGCATCTTGCCGACGTTGCCGGCCAGCGCATCCGGTTGCACGAATCGCGCCTCTCTCGACTGCGCGAGCTCGTCGACGCGGAAGCCGGCACGGTGCATGATCGCCGGTGAAGCAAGACCGTGACGACCAGCATCGCCGTGAGCGTCGCGAGCGCGAACGCCAAGGTTCGCGCTGCGGCGACCAGGGGCCGCGCAGGCGCACACGCCGGCGGCGACCACGAACGGCAACACCGCCCAGGCCAGCGCGATCGCGTCACCGGCGACCGCGAGGCCCGTGAACGCACCGATCAACACTCCTGTGCCGAGCACCACCGGCAACGGCAGTGTCCGGATCCGCGGCAGCACCCAGCCCGCCACCGCTGCCAGCGCGGCCGCGTGGAAGATGACGTTCGTGTGGGCGGTCGGCTGGAAGACCAGCATCAGGCCGCCGGGCGCCAGGCACAGCAGGCCGGCCATCGCCAGGCCGGCACCGTAGCGTCCGAACGCTCTGCCCGCGGATACCCCGATCAGCGTGATCGTCGTGCACCCAGACCGCGATCGGGACGAGGTACCACAGCAGCCGGTGCGCCGGCAGCCCGCGGGTCAGCAGGTCGAAGCTGAGCGTCTCGTACCAGCCGTGATTTCCGAGCACGATGTACTGGCCTGGCGGCGGGTGGCTGTAGAGCTGGGCGACCACCCCTGCAGAGCCGGAGTCCGCGGACCACCAGGTGTGGGCGATGATGGCCGGCAGCTCCGGTATCAGCGCCAGCGCGTAGACGCCGCGAGCACGACGGGCAGCCACCACCAGCAGCCTCGTGCGCAGCGCCGGCATTGAGCCTCCGCGGTCCCGAATCCTCAGCGTCGGGAGCGCGAGCTTCCGTGGTGGCGGTCACAGTCTTCATGCCGAGCCGGTCTCACCACGGCAACTTACGCTGGATTGACATCAATCGACTCGCCCAGTTAACGGGTTTTAGAGCGCTGCTGAGCGGATCAGAGTGGGGCTATCGCAGGGAAAGACGCTCAGGCCAGCGACCGCGCCGCGCTCTGGCTGCCCGCCAGTCGCGCCGCCACCGCCACCGGGATCACGGTCAGGATCAGCACCGCCACGACCACGACGTTGACCTCGGGCAGCTGCTGACCGAGGCGGATCGCGCCGAAGATCCACAGCGGCAGCGTGTTCTGCGCGCCGGCGGTGAACGTGGTCACGATCACCTCGTCGAAGGACAGCGCGAACGCCAGCAGCGCGCCCGACAGCAGCGCCGTCGAGAGCATCGGCAGCGGTGATCGTGCGGAACGTGAACAACCGTGCGCGCCGAGGTCCGGCGGCCGCCTCGTACATCGAGCCGGAGACGCGCCGCAGCCGCGCGATCACGTTGTTGTAGACGACGACGATGCAGAAGGTCGCGTGGCCGATCACGATCGTCAGCAGCGAGAGGTTGATGCCCGACCCACTGGAACGCCGAGTTCGAGCGCGATGCCGGTGATGATCCCCGGGCAGCGCCAGCGGCAGCACCAGCAGCAGCGAGACCGCCTCGCGGCCGAAGAACCGGAACCGGTGCACGCCGAACGCGGCGGCCGAGCCGAGCAGCAGCGCGACGGCGGTGGCGAGCAGGCCCGCCTTCAGCGACAGCAGCAGCGCCGAGCGCACCTGCGGGTCGTGCCAGGCGACCGTGAACCACTTTGTCGACAGCCCTGGATGGGCCAGCTCTGGACGTTCGACTTGTTGAACGCGTAGAGGACGATCGATCGCGATCGGGACGAACAGGAACAGCAGCACCAGCGCCGACCCAGACGCGCAGCAGCACTCGCGGCGCCTCGACGTCGCGGCCCTCCATCACAGCGCCTCGAAGGCGCCGAGCGCGCGGGCGCCGGTCAGGTAGACGATCATGATCACGATCGGCACGAGCGCCAGCGCGGCCGCGAACGGCAGGTTGTCGGCGGTGCCGATGTTCGAGTAGATCACGTTGCCGATGAGCTGCGAGTTGGCGCCGCCGATCAGCAGCGGCGTGATGAAGTCGCCGAGCGTCAGCGAGAAGGTGAAGATCGAGCCGGCGACGATGCCGGGCAGCGCCAGCGGCAGCAGCACGCTGCGCAGCGTGCGCCAGTTGCGCGCTCCGAGGTCGCCGGACGCCTCGAGCAGGGAGTCCGGGATCCGCTCGATCGCGCCGTACACGGGACGATCATGAACGGCAGCCAGATGTAGGAGAACACGATCCACATCGCGGTGTTCGTGTAGCCGATGTTCAGCGCGCCGAGCCCGAGCTTCTGCAAGCTCCAGCTCAGCGTGCCGCCCTTCTGCAGGATCACGATCCAGGCGTAGACCCGCGCCAGGTAGCTCGCCCACAGCGGCAGCATGACCGCGGTGAACAGCGATGCGCTGCGTGCGCGCGGTGATGCCACCCGCGCCATGAAGTAGGCGAACGGGAGCGCGACGATCGCGTCGGTCACCGTCACGAGCGCCGCCATCGCGACCGTGCGCCCGATGATCGTCAGGTAGGTGCTGGTGAAGAGCTGGCGTGAAGTTGGCCGTCGACCAGCGTGTGCTCGAGCACGTTCGTGAACGGGTTCACCGTCCAGAACGCCGTCATCAGCATCAGCACGAGCGACGCCAGGTAGATGACCAGGAACCACGCGAGCGGCGGCGACAGGGTCAGCGAGCCCGCGCAGCCAGGCGCGGCGCCAGAGCGACGCGGGAGACGCGCCGTGCCGAGGCCGGCCCGCTCGGGGCCGGCCTCGACGGTCGCCGATCAGCTGCGTCGACACCGAGCGACGTCAGCCGACGTATCTGCGTCCAGGCCGTCACCCACTGCTGGAACGGCACGCAGTCGTTCTTGCCGTTGCCGCACTGCGCCAGCGGCGTCTTCCAGAACTTGATCGTCTTGAAGTAGGCCTCGCGGCGCGTTGGCGTGGTACGCCGCGCAGGAACCCTTCGGATCTTGTCCATGATCGGGCACGCCTGCGTGTTGGCCGGCGTCTCGCCGAAGTAGTCGGCCTCCTCGGCCTGGACCTTCGGCGTCGTCACCCACTGCATCCACTTGTAGGCGCAGTTCGGGTGCGGCGCGTTGGTCGCGAGCATCCAGGTGTCGGCCCAGCCGGTCGCGCCCTCGCTCGGGATCGTGTCGGCGACCGGCGCCTTGGTCGGCCTTCAGCGTGTTGGTCTGGTACGGCCAGGCCGCGCCGACCACGGTCGTCCTGCTCTGGAACAGCGAGATCTCCTGCGAGGCGAGGTCCCAGTACTTCTTGATCAGCGGGTGCTCGGACTTGAGCAGCGTCGACCGCCGCGTTGAACTGCGGCTGGGTCAGCTCGTAGGGGTCGGTGATCCCGAGCTTCGGCTGGGTCTTCGACAGGTACAGCGCCGCGTCGGCGATCTGGATCGGGTTGTCCGGGACGGTGATCTGGCCCGAGTACTTCTTGGAGTAGAGGACCGACCACGAGGTCGGCGCGCGTCTTGAACGTCTTGGTCGAGTAGAGCAGCACGTTCGGGCCGAACTCGTAGGAGACGCCGTAGTGCTTGCCGCCGATCGTGTTGAACGCCGGCGACTGCAGGAACGGGTGGAACTGCTTCCACGACGGGATCAGGTTGATGTTGATCGGCCGACGTCGCCGCCGTAGATCAGCCGCAGGTCGGCGTCGCCCGACGCCGACACCAGGTCGTACTGGCCGCCGCCGCCGTTGGCCATCAGCGAGACCATCTCGCTCGAGGAGCCGGCGTACTTGGCGTTGACCTGGCAGCCGGTGCTGCTTCTCGAACGGCTTGACCCACTGCGGCTGGGCGTAGCCCTCCCAGGCGATCAGGTTGAGCTTGCCCTCGCCCTTGCCGACCGACGTCGGGACCGGCGCGTTCGCCTCGGCGCGGTCAGCCCGCGAGGTGCCGCTGGCGCGGCGCTGGCGCCGCCGCTGAGCGCCACCGTGACGCCGCAGCGCCAGCGCTGCCGCCGACGCGCTGACAGCCGCTCGTAACCGATACCTCATGGTTGCTCTCCTCTCTCATGCGTGATCCTCCGCCGGTCGCGCGGACGTGTGTCGATCGTGAACGTCTGAGCCTCGCGCCAGGTCGCCGTGCACGCGCGCGCCGCGCGCTCGAGCGCGTCGCCTCGGCGACGGTCTCCAGGTTCTGGCGGACCGCGATCAGCGTGCTCGCCGCCGTCGAGCTCGACGACGTAACGGGTCACCGCGCCGAGGTAGATCGACATCGGCGATCGCGCCCGGCTCCGACGTGCTGCGCCGGCAGCCGGCGCGGCTGCCGGTCGGCAGCAGCCGACCTTCTCGGGACGGATCGTGAAGCGGCGGCCGTCGCGCTCGAGCAGGTTGGAGACGCCGATGAAGCCCGGCGACGAACTCGTTCGCGCGGGCGCTCGTAGACCTCGACCGGCGTGCCGAGCTGCTCGATCCGGCCGTCGTTCATCACGGCCAGGCGGTCGCTCATCGTCAGCGCCTCCTCCTGGTCGTGGGTGACGAAGACGAAGGTGATCCCGACCTCGCGCTGGATCCGCTTGAGCTCGAGCTGCATCTCCTGGCGCAGCTTCAGGTCGAGCGCGCCGAGCGGCTCGTCGAGCAGCAGCACCTCCGGCTCGTTGACGATCGCGCGGGCGAGCGCGACGCGCTGGCGCTGGCCGCCCGAGAGCTGCGCCGGCTTGCGCGCGCCGTGGCTCGGGCAGCCGCACCATCTCGAGCGCCGCCTGCGCGCGCTCGCGGCGCTCGCGCGCGGCCGATCCCTTGACCCGCAGCCCGTACTCGACGTTCTCCGTGCACGCTCATGTGCGGGAACAGCGCGTAGTCCTGGAAGACCGTGTTGACGTTGCGGGCGTACGGCGGCTCGCGCGTGACGTCGACGCCGCGCGAGCTCGACCGTGCCGGCGTCGGGGCGCTCGAAGCCGGCGATGATCCGCAGCAGCGTCGTCTTCCCCGAGCCCGACGGGCCGAGCATCGTGAAGAACTCGCCCTTGACGATCTGTCAGGTCGACCCCGGCGACGGCCGCGACGCCGCCGAAGGTCTTGCGCACGGCCGGACACGTCCACCGCCGGCACGGAGGACTCGTCAGTCGCAGCGGGGCCTGTGGCCCGCTCGAAGGGCGCGCTCGTGATCGACTCGGACAACGCGGCCAGAATTTATGGGATAAGGACCCCGGACCCC
>CAWFRF010000017.1:0-35427 GCA_963818135.1 uncultured Actinomycetota bacterium | reverse complement strand
TCGTCACCCTGGGCGGCGAGACCGCGCTGCTGTCGGGCGTCGAGAACTACGAGGAGCAGATCGGGGGCCTCTCGATCAGCATCTCAGGCGAGGCCTTTTAGACCAACACTGAGATGGCCGAGCGCCTCTATGCGCTGGCGATCGAATACGCCGAGCTCAGGGGTCGAGCGCGTCTATGACCTGTACTGCGGGATCGGCACGATCGGACTGCTGATGGCTCCGCGCGCGGCCGAGCTGTGGGGCCTGGAGATCGTCGAGGACGCGATCGCCGACGCGATCGCAAACGCCCGCCGCAACGAGATTGACAACGCGCTTTCTTCGCCGGCGACGTCGCGCTGGCGCTGCGCGAGCTTGTCGAGAAGGCAGGCCGCCCCGATGTCTTGGTCGTCGACCCCCCGCGTGCCGGACTCTCGCAGAAGGTCGTGCGGCGCATCATCGAAGCGGCGCCCAAACGGATCGTGTATGTCTCCTGCAACCCGACGACGCTGGCCCCGAATGCGGCGCAGCTGGTCGAGGCAGGCTACGAGCTGACCAAGGTGCGCCCCGTCGACATGTTCCCGCAGACGCCGCACATCGAGTGCGTCGCACACTCGAGCGGCGCTCCGGAGCCCGGCGCGCCCTCTGGGTAGCTGTTTACTTCAGCTATGCGCGCGGTCGTCATCAGAGACGGGGCGATCGTCATCGAGGAGCGTCCGGACCCCGAGCCGGGCTCGCACGAGGTGCTGGTCCGCGTTCACGCCGCCGGCCTGAACGGCGCCGACATCCTCCAGCGCGCGGGCCATTACCCCCCCCGCCTGGTGTGCCGGCCGACATGCCGGGGATGGAGTTCGCGGGCGAGATTCGCGCCAACGGGCCCGGCGCGACCGCTTCCCGATCGGCGAGCGGGTGATGGGACTGATCGCCGGCGCCGCACAGGCCGAGCTGCTGGTCGTTCACGAACGCATGCTCATGCCGGTCCCGCAGAGGCTGGACTGGCCGAGCGCAGGCGGACTGCCTGAGGCTTTCACCACCGCGCACGACGCGCTGTTCACCAGTGCGGCCTGCAGGCCGGCGACCGGCTGTTGGTTCACGGCGCAGCCGGCGGAGTGGGCACGGCTGCGGTGCAGCTCGGACGCGCGGCCGGTGCCCTGTGACGGCGACGGTCCGCAACGCCCGAGCTCCGCGACTTCGTCGCTCTCGCTCGGCGCCAGGTGCTCTCGCCCGATGACTTCGTCGACGAGGGCCTTTCGACGTGATCCTCGAGCTCGTCGGCGCTCCAACATGGTCGACAACCTCAGGGCGCTCAGGGTCGGCGGTCGCATCAGCGTGATCGGCACCGGCGCTGGGGCCACCGCTCGACGACTTCCCTCTCGGGCTGCTGATGGCAAGGCGCGGTCGCCATGCATGGCTCGACTCTGCGTGGCCGCTCGCTGGAGGAGAAGGCGCTGGCCGCCCGCGCCGTCGAGCGCGCGGTGTTGCCACTGTTTGCAAACGGCGCGCTGCAGGTGCCCGTTTACAAGACCTTTCCACTGGCGCAGGCCGCCGAGGCCTACGACCTCTTCGCCGCCGGGGGTAAGTGCGGAAAGATCGTTCTGACGATCTGAGCCTGAGGCGCAGAGCCCAGGCGCCCTGCGTTCACCAGATCCGTTGTATGAGCGAGAGCAGGTTAGTCGTCTGGTCCGGGCTCGGGACCGTGGGCGCTGCCTGCGTAGCCGTAATCGGAGAGGTTCATTGGTGATGTCCATCGCAACCGACTGGCCTTTGAAGCGACATGTTGTAGGTGATGTGGATCCGCCGGACCATGATGAGACGCGTCGATCCACGCGTCAACCGGCATCTGCGTGTTTGCACCCTTGCTCGTCGAGCGTCGCCGTCAGCTTCTCGATGGCCTGCTTCTCCGAAGCGGTTACCGCATCCGGGAGCCTGGCGAGATCCACGTCGGCCTCGATAATGGGTCGTCTGCACCCCGTCCACAGTCGCCTGACCAAGGTCCTTCACGCTGCCATCGGTCGTGGCGCGTAGATAGTCCAGGTACTGGCCGGGGTCATTGATGTTCGAGCTGCTGCTGAGGAGGGAGCCGAGACCCGACATGCCGGCAGCCTTCCCGATCTGCGCGAAGTTGATCGAAAACCACGGCTTACCACCCGGTAGCTTGTTCGTGAGTGAGAGCCGCCGGCAGCTTCATGTAGATCGTGTCCGCCGTCAAGCACCGCCTGAGCATATGAAAGCCTGTGTCCCCGCGCTGGTGGGCAGCTGCATGCTCATCGTCATCTCACCCATATGCGAGCCAGGTGAGAACAGAGCCGTTGGCCGTCATGTCAACGGTGTTCTGGCCCGAGTATGCCCGCAACCGTCTCGCGGATCGTCATCGCTTCCTTGTAGCCCGGCGCGGCCGTCGACACGTATGCGGCGCGCTTGAGCGACGCTGCCGCCGACTGTCCTGAGCTGGTTGATGAGCTGCTGCCGCAACCGGCGGTGAGTACGGCGGTGCTCACTGCTGCCAGCGCGCATGCTGAAAGCTCGACTTCCATCTAACCCTGAATCCGTTCATATAGCCCGGAATCCTTACAGAAACGCGCAGTGTTCTCAAAGTCTCAGCCCGATAAATCGGCCGCGTAGTGCTCGGGTCGCCGGTCGCCGATTGCGTCGTTACGCGGTCCGGTGCGCTTGTCGCGCGCGGCCGCGAGATCGCATTCCGCCAGGAGGGTTTGTGCGCCGGCGCCGGGCTCTGCGAGAGCTAACGCCGAGCCTCCGCGTGGACCGGCGATCACGCTGCCGCCCTGGAAGTCGAGTCCGCGCTCGTGGCCGCCGCGGTCGCAGACGGCAACGAACACACGGTTGAGGTATGCGGTGGTCCTGGCGATCAGCTGCAGCATCGGTCCCTCCGGCGCCGCCGAGCGGCTCCCGGGGCCAGTTCGTGGGAAGCGCGATCAGCTCCGCCCCGGCGAGCGCCAGCCCGCGGGTCAACTCCGGGAATTCGATGTCGTAGCAGACACCCACGCCGATGCGGCCGTGGCTGGTGTCCACCACCGGGGCCGGATCGCTGCCCGGAGCGAACCACGATGACTCCTCATTCCAGAGGTGCAGCTTGCGGTACACGGTGACCACCCCGTTACGGTCGACGACGGCCGCGCTGTTGAACAGCTTCCCGTCATCGCCGAGCTCGCAGAAGCCGCCGACGACGACGGCGTTGCCGCGCGCGGCCTCCTGTGCCCAGCCGTCGAGCAGCTCCCCGTCCACCGGTACCGCGGCAGCTCGAGCCTCCTCGGCCGAGCTGAACACGTAGCCGCTGCCGGCGAGCTCTGGCAGGACCACCACGTCGGCTCCCGCTTCGACGGCGGACCTCAGTGCCGCGCGAGCGCGCGCGGCACTGGCAGCAGGGTCGCCGACCTCCGGGATCGTCTGGCAACAGGCGACCTTCACGGTGTCTGGCATCCGGCCAGTCAAACAGGTTGGAGGATCGCGCCGCGAACGATTGGACAGCAGGGCCAGCAACCGGGGCTATAAGGTGCCACCTCGTGACAGCAATCAGCGACACCCGTTTCTGGCATCCGTTTGCCGACATGTCCACCGTGCGCGGGAGCGAGCTCGTGATCGAGCGCGGTGAGGACGTGTGGGTGTGGGACGCCCAGGGAAACCGTTACCTCGATGCGACCGCCAGCCTTTGGTACGCGAACGTCGGCCACGGCCGGCCGGAGATCGCCGCGGCCGTCGCCGAGCAGTTCAAGCGGATCGAGGCCTACTCGGCCTTTGGAGACTTCGCCAACCGGCCGGCGCTCGAGCTTGCGAGCACGCTCGCGGACCTTGCGCCGATGCCCGCGCGGATCTTCTTCACGACAGGAGGCGGCGAGTCGATCGACACCGCCGCGAAGCTCGCTGTTCGCTACTGGTCAGCGATCGGCCAGCCTGACCGAACGCTGCTGATCAGCCGCACCGCCGGGCTATCACGGCGTGAACGGCTTTGGGACGGCGCTCGGCGGTATCCCCGCCAATCGTGAAGGGTTCGGCCCGCAGGTCGAAACCATCCAGGTACCGCATGACTCCCTGGAGGCGCTCGAGGACGCGATCGCCCAGGCGGGTCCGGAGCGCGTGGCGGCCGTGTTCGCCGAGCCGGTGATCGGCGCCGGCGGCGTCTACCCCCCGTTGCCCGGCTACCTCGAAGGCCTGGCTGCGATCTGCGAGCGCACCGGTGCGCTGTTCGTGGCCGACTCCGTGATCTGCGGCTTCGGCAGGCTCGGTACATGGTTCGGTGTCGAGCGGTTCGGGTTGAAGCCCGACATGATCACCTTCGCCAAGGGCGTGACGAGCGGGTACCTGCCGCTCGGCGGGGTCGTCATCTCCGACCGCGTGGCGGAGCCGTTCTGGGACGGGCCTGCCGCTCCCACATTCCGCCATGGGGCCACATACGCCGGCCACGCCGCCTGCTGCGCGGCAGCGCTCGCCAACATCGCGGTGCTCGAGCATGAGGGACTGCTGACTCGTGGCCAGGAGCTCGAGGGCGCGCTGCACGACGCGTTGAAGCCGCTCGCGGCCTATGACGCGGTGGCCGAGGTGCGCGCCGGCGTCGGCACGATGGCGGCGGTTGAGCTCAGCGAGGCGGCATTCGAGCGCCGGCCCGATGCGGTCAACCGCGTGGTGATGGGCGCGCGTGAGCACGGCGTGATGGTCCGCGGTCTCGGTCGAGGCGTCGCTGTCTCGCCGCCGCTGAGCGCCGACGTCGAGCACTTCGCGCTGATCCACGACGCCGTGGATGCAGCTCTCGCCGCGCTCTGAGGCGCGAAGAACCCGTCGGTCTAGAACGCGTCGCCGGCGGTGCGCCCGCCTTCGCTGACGAGCCGCTCGAGCTCGCTACGGCCGTTGCCGACCAGCGGCAGCCCGTGTGCCAGCAGCAGGTGCTCGAACTCGTAGTCCGCGAGGACCTGACTGAACGCCTCCAGCAGCCCCGCCTTGGTCTGCTCGGGATCGTCCATCAGCGAGTCGGCCACCCACCCGATGCGACTCGACGGGTCCGTCGGGGAGCGCACGATCGTGTCAGCCACCCAGAGCGCCGCGGCAGACTCCAGGTAGAGCCCGTCCTCATCAGGCGAGAGCGCGCCTATCACCAGGGCGCGCAGGCCACCGGGAAGTTCATCCCCGGCCTGGTAGCCGACCACCGGCTCACCGTTTGTGAACCGGTGCAGGCCAGCGTTCGGGACGTGCACCTGGCAGCCGAACCGCTCGGAGATCCTGCCGCTGTCGCGGTAGTGGTGCCGATTGGCGAGAACCACTGCCTGTGGTTGCGTCGGGCGCGCTTCGAAGAAGGCGATGCCCGCATCCTCTGGCAGCAGCGGGTCGATGAGCACGCCGGCTTCGTCGAGCCAGTACGAGGAGACGGGTATTCCGCCGATGTTCGGGTTGGGCGCCGTCCAGTGCCAGATGCCGGGGAGGATCTCGTTCATGGTCACGACTCTCCTACCCGGAACTGCGCGGGTCAATAAGGCGGAAGGTCAGACCACCACTGACCGAGCATCTTGAACGCCG
Source organism: uncultured Actinomycetota bacterium (assembly GCA_963818135.1). Classification (GTDB taxonomy): domain Bacteria; phylum Actinomycetota; class Thermoleophilia; order Solirubrobacterales; family Solirubrobacteraceae; genus Palsa-465. The sequence goes on along the minus strand of CAWFRF010000017.1, from coordinate 29,928 downwards.
ACCAGAAGGCGCGCTTGGCGGATTCCTCGTCGAGCGACTCGTCGATGTTCGGTACGTACAGGGCCTCGCACGAGGGTGTGAAGCGCTGAACGACGCCCGGCTCGTCCCGCAGTTCGCGGCGTAGCGGCAGGTCGAGGTCGTTGATCACGCCGAGCGCTTCCGGGCCCATCACGACCACGATCTTGGGCGCGACGATCGTGAGCTCCTCCGCAATGCGGCCCACGCACTCGGGGTCCGCCATCACCGGATCGAGCACCGGGCACTTCACGCATACCGTGCCGTAGACCGCCAGCGGGTCGATGTTCAGGCGCTTGAGCGACTTCATCAGCGCGTTGCCGGCGCGGCCGTAGAAGGCCACACCCTCCTCGATCTCCGAAGGCCGCGCTGTGTGCTTGACCATGAAGACGTCGGCCTGCGGGTGGCCTGAGCCGAGCACCGGCATCAGCTGCCCCCTGGGGCACTGCTCACAAGCTTGTAGGTCGCGGGCGAGGTGGTTCAGCTCTCGTATCGCCCGCTCGAGGTACTTCTCGCGGATCTCGTCGTCTGTTGCGGGCACCACTCCCGAATTGGACACCCCGGCCGCTTGTCCTTGCCGATGCATCAGGACTTGCGGCTCCTGCATCAGGACTTGCGCGCCGCGCGGCGCACCCGCCGCTCACGCACGGCCTCGCGCCGGGCCTGTGGCCGCGCCTTGGTCTGCAGGAACTTAAGCGCCTGAACGTAGAGCAGGCTGGCGGGATTGCGGGTGATGTCGGCAGTCCGCAGCGACTCGAGGAACTGCTCGGGCCCGTCGAAATCATGCATCCGGATCCGCACCGAGCCAAGTCCCTGCGGCACGTGCGCGTCGGAACCCGCGCCGGCGATCATCCGGTACTTGGCGGCGAAGCGCACCGCCTCCTCGTTGAACTCGGAAATCGCCACGCGAGGGTTGAAGACCTCGATCAGGTCGATGTCGTCGAGCACGTCGAGCAGGTGTCTGTAATCGGGCACCGAGTGCATGCGGTCGAACGGATGCGGCACATAAACCAGCCCGCCCTGGCGCTTGATCTCGGCGATCGTCTCCTGCAGCGTCATCCCGCGCGGGATCTTCTCCTTGATGAAGAGGCCAATGACCTCCCCCTGCGAGGCGGTCTTGACCTCCTCGCCGATGATCACCTTGATGCCCTTGGCCTTCTCTGCGGCCTCCAGTGCGCCCGAGATCTCGTTGTGCTCGGTCACGGCGATCGCGCCAAGACCTCTGCTCCTGGCCTCCGCGAGCAGCACCTCAACCGGCGTGGCGCAGTCGTACGAGTGGTCCGTGTGCATGTGCAGGTCGACGTCGATCAGCGGACGGTCGGCGACGTTGCGCGCCGCCGGGAGGTTGCGCGGCCGCCGGTCGTGCCGGCGGGCAACGAGCCGCTCGTAGACGTCATCGAGGTCATCGGCCACGCGAGTGAAGTTCAGCTGCGCGCGCAGCGGCTCCCCTTGCTCCTGCAGGTCCGTGAGTAGGCGGCCGTCTCCGACAAGCTGCAGGAGGTTGGCGGCCAGCGTCTGCGCGTCGCCGGGCGGATACTGCAGTCCGCGAGCGCCGTCCGCCAGCAGTTCCGCGTACACGGGAATGCTGCTGGCCACAGGCACGATGCGACTCGCGAGCGCCCGCACGAGCACGCCGGGGATTGGTACCGCGCCGTCGGAACCGAGCACCAGCACGTCCGCGTCGGCCAGCACGCCGTCCAAAGGCATCGCATCGGTATCGACGACCTGCACCCGCTCGGCCAACCGCCCACCAAGCGCCGCGGGAGTCGCAAGCGGCCGAGAGGCCCAGATCGTCGCGCTCCAGTTGGTCGCGGCCGGCAGCAGCCGCAGCGCCCTGAGGAAAGTGCGCAGCGCCGCTCGTTCCTCCTCGGCCACAAAAACAAGATGTAGTCGCTGCTGGTCCCTGTTGTCGTGGGGTGGGTCGGAACCAATTCCCGACAACAGCTCTGGCGCGTTTCTCGCCACGGGCTCGGCCGCCGGGAGGACCACACGGTAGTCGGCGGGGAAGTAGCGCTCCATCAGCGTGCGTGTTGCCTCATACGATGCGATCCGCGCGTCCAGCCGGCTGAACAGCAGTTGTGAGAGCTGGCGACCGAACTGCGTCGAGAGCAACCGCTCAGTTGGATTGTGGAAGGTGCCGACGCTCAGCGCGCGCGCGGTCCGCAGCGCCACGCTCGAGGCGCTCGGGGCGAACGGCTCGTGCACGTGTACGACGTCGAGCGGCAGCGTCGTCAGCGCCTCCTCGATCGTGCGGGCCACGTCGACCGGCAGCGATGCAGCCCGCCTGCGGGTGGGCGAGAACGGCAGCACCTCACCGACCCCGAGCACGAGTGGCTCGTCATCAGCTCGCTCGAGCAGCGCCTGCGCTCCTGCGCGGCCGGCGTGCAGCGCCTTGCGGCTCTCCCGCACAAGCTCGGCGGAGTTGGACGGCGCAACGATCAGCACCCGATGGCCGCGCTTATGCTGCTCTCGCGAGAGCAGCCGTACGTAGTCGCCGATCTCGGTCTTGGTCTCCCAGGCGAATGGGCTCACCTGCGCGATCGCAAGCCGCTCTTCTGGCACGCCGAGCAGTCTACGCAGCGGACGGGCTCAGCTCAGCGTGAAGCTTGCATTCGCGTGCTGGGCGGCCTGCCGCGCGCGGGGTGTGAACTGCGCCACGACCGAGACGCGCATATGCCTGACGCCGGCGAGGGTGGAGTAGCCGGCGGGGGTCAGATGCAGCTCGAGCTTGGCGCCTCCGGGCGCCCCGACCCGCACCCTGCCTGTGGCGATGAGCACCCGCCTTCCACCCTGCGCGGAATACCATGACGTCGTTGCGGTGCCCGCTTCGACCGCCTGGTACTCGTACGCGTAGCTGCGTGAACGGCGGATCTGCGCGAGCCGTGCGGTCCGCTTCTGCGGGGTGAGGATGGCGGCAAGCGAAAGCTTTGCCTCGATGGCGCTCGGGGCGGGCAGCGCAAGCTCGGTCGCGCGGCCCCAGCTCCCGTTCGTCTCGCTGAGCATGTAACCGAGCACGTCGCCGTGATGGTCGTTGTATTGGCCGATCACCGTGCAGGCGCCCACGCCCGTGCAGTCCGACTGGTCTGCCGCGGCGTACTGGACGTTGCTGGCGTTGCTCGGCAGCGGCGACTCGACGCCGGTCTGCCAGACGCCGTTGACCTCCGGGAGCAGCAGCCCCTGCGAGTTGTAGCCGAGGTCGGTGTACACACCGGTCGCCACGCAGTTGCCGAGCGAGGCGCAGGAGATCCAGTCGAGCCCGGCTGACTGCTTCTCCAGACCGCCCACGGCATTGCTCGGCAGCGTCACCTCGGCTCCCGGCTGCCACACGCCCCCGGACTGAGTGACGAGCAGCCCCTGGCCGTTCTCGTCGTTGTCGAAATACCAGCCGACGGCCGTGCAGGTGCCGGCCTGCGGGCAGGCCACGGATGCGAGCACGACGGTCTGGTCGCCGACCGTGCTGGCCGGCGCAGCGTTGGACGGCAGGGTGGCGCCGGTCCCGCCTGCCCAGTTTCCGCTGGATTCGTTCAGCAGCAGCCCGAGCGAGTTCTGCAGGGGATTGACGTACGTACCCACGGCGGCGCATTGGCCGGTGCCCGAGCAGGCGATCGACGAAGGGGTGATGTTCGGGTCCGAGTTGGCGTCACTCGGCGGTGTCGGCGACGGCGCGGCGGACCAGCTGGCACCACTGCCGGTGACGAGCAGGCTCTGCTGGTGCCCGGAGCCGTCGACGTACTCACCGGCCGCCGAGCACGTGCCGGCGTGGCTGCAGGTGACACTCAGCAATACGGCGTTCTGACCCTGGATCGCCGCGCCCGCCGGCATCGGCGCCTCGATCGCGCGGGTCCAGCGTCCCTGGCGCTCGACGACGATCATCGCGTCCCACACCTCGGCGTTGCTCTCGTAGTTGCCGACGGCCACGCAGTTTCCGACCGAGCTGCAGGAGATCGCAGACAGGCCGAGCACGTCGACCACTCCCGACTTGGGCCGCGGCGATGCGACGGTGTTGGCGGGCAGTTGCAGTCGTACTCCGCGCAACCAGTGCCCATGTGTCTCGGTGAAGAGCACACCGTGGTCGGTTCGATTGGCGTCGGTGTAGCGGCCAACGGCACTGCAGTCGCCGGCGGAAGGACAGGAGACGCCGACCAGGCCGCCGCCGTCGGAGACCTTGAACGGATCCACCGCGGCGCCGGCTGGTGCCTGCGCTTGCACGGCCTGTTGCCATTTCCCGCCGGACTCTGTGACCAGCAGTGCCTGACTGTTACCGAGCCCGTCGTCGTAGCCGCCCACAGCTCCGCAGCTCCCAGCCGAAGCGCATGAGAGCGCCTGAAGTTGGACGGCTGGATTGATCTGTGCGGCGCCGGCTGACGGCGCCAGAGCGGCCAGACCGACCACCGTTGACAGCAGCCAGGCGGCCGGCGTGCGTTTCATATGGGCAGCATAGAGCCGGGTGGCGGCCAGATGGGCGCGGCCCGTGAGCCCACATTGACTTCTAACCCCCCACACAGAATGGCCCTCAGTGCAGGGTGAACGTGTTGGGGCCGGATGACGGTTGTCGTGTCATGCGGCGCTACCAGAGGTTGAAGTTACGTGACTTCTTTATCGGCTTCTGCCCCGCGGCGGTAAAGCTCAGCTCGCTCGTCACCTTCAGCCGCTTGTACGTCTTCAGCAGCTTCTTTGCCGTGGGTGTGAGTCGAATCATGATCTTGATGAGCGTCGCCGGAATCTTTTTCGTGGCGCTGGCGATCAGTGCCTTGTGCTGATGCTTGTGCTTGCCCAGGCCCGTCGTGTAGTAGCCGTACCAGTCGAGCGTGACCTGCCCTGCCTCGAGCGATTTGAAATTGAACGTGTAACCGGTGGCTTTGCGGATTGCAGCCAACTTTCCCTGCCGTCCCGAGGGACCGAGAAGCGTCGCCAACGATGTGCTCAGCTGAGACGCGCTGGGGAGGACTGTCACCGTGTTGGACGTCTTGGCAAGGCCGATACCCAACCTGTTGATGGCCGTGACCGTGAACGTGTAGTTGTCCCCGACTGTCAGCGTGGGCAGCGTCACGGCCGCGTCCGAGGTGACGAGGTTCACAACCTGTCCTCCGCGTGACGGCGCGGTCAGGTCATTGGCGACGATGCGGTAGGCGGTGACGGGCATGCCGCCGTTGTCGGCGGGGGCGGCCCAGGTCACGCTGGCATGGTCGGCTCCAGCCGACGCCGTGGGTGTTCCCGTGGGTCCCGGCGATGCGAGCAGGACCGCCGCACCTGACGAACTCTGCTGATAGCCGCCCGCCAGCACGCAGTAGCCGGACGCCGTACACGCAAGCGACGTGGGATCGGTGCCCGCAGGGTCGGTCGCGCCGCCCGGGAACGCGATCACCGTCGGCGTCCAGCCGGCGCCCGACTGCGAGACAAGCAAGCCCTGGGTGTTGTTGGATGCGTCCTGATAGAAGCCGGCTGCGAGGCAGCCGCCGGTCGTGGGACACGCGACCGCGGGCGTGACGACGCCCGGCTGCGAATTCCAGGCGGCGCTGGGGAGGCCGATCTCGGATGCAGACGCCCACTGCCCGCCCGATTCGGTGACGAGCAGACCGTCGATCGCCTCACTCGAGCTCGAGTCGTAGCTGCCAACGACCTCGCAGCTGCCGGCGGAGGCGCAGGCGACGTCGTTCAGAGAGAGGTCGGGGCCCTGTGCGTAGTCGTTGCCCGGCATCTGGGCCTGCACAGCGGGGCTCCAGTTGCCCCCGGTGGAGCTCAGCAGCAGGCCCTGAACGTCATCGGACGCGTCCTCGTAGTAGCCGACAGCCGTGCAGTCTCCCGCGGAAGCACATGAGACCGCCTGCGGCGTCACGACTGGGTTGGTGGCGATGCTCGGCAGGGATGAGGTGTCGACCGTCGCAACGCTCAGGCTTCCTGTGCTCGCCAGCAGTCCCTGGACATCCGAGGCGGCGTCGTCGTAGGAGCCCACGATCGCGCAGGGCCCGTGCGGTGGACAGGAGATCGAAGACAACACGATGTGGCTGCCACCGTCCGGGATGGGCACCTGCGTCGCCGTCCAGTTGCCGCCGGAGTTGGCATAGAGCAGGCTGTCGTAGACGCTCCCGTTGAAGGTGTTGAAGATCGCGTAGCAGTCGCCACCGGGCACGCACGAGGCCTCGGGAACGAGCGTGGGTGCCGCGTCCAGGGATGACGGCGAGGCTCCCGTCGCGTCCGTCGCCAGTCCCCAGCTTCCGCTGGTTTCGCTGACGAGGAACCCTTCCTGCTCGTTCATGGCGTCGAAGTAGTACCCGGCAGCGACGCAGTTCCCGGCGGAAGCGCAGGCGACGGACGTCACCAGTGGTTTGCTACCCGAGGTAAAACCGGATCCGGCCGCGAAGGCCAGCTCCGACGCGCTCCAGGAGCCATTGTTTTCCGAGAGCAGCAGGCCCTGGGGCTGGAAGCTGCTATTGGTGTAGAAGCCGCCCGCGGCGCAGTTCCCGGCGCTCGCGCAGGCACTGGCAACGAGGCCGTAGGCCTGCGATCTGGCGGCGTCCGTCGGCAGCGGCACCGTCTCGGCAGCTGCAAGCGAGGGATGCGCCCAAGCGGGGGCCCCCAACGCCGCCGTCGCCACTGCGACGGCTATCACCATCCGGCGGTTGACCCACCTGAGCTGCACAGCGCTCCTTGCTACCCGCTAAAGAATCTGGGGCAGCCGAACGGCCGCCCCAGATCCAAGATCGGCTTTTTTGCAGGAAGGCTTTAAGCCACCGACAGCTTTGAGGCGTCGGTCTTGGCCGCCTGCACGCGCGAGTACTTGGCGATGAACTCCTCGGTGGCCTCGCGCGCATCGTCGTCGGGACGCTGGTTCTTGGGCGACTTCATCAGGTACGAGCTGGGGCCATCGAGCTGCCCGGCGATGCCGTTGTTCATCGCGAGCTTGCAGCAGCGCACGGCGTCCGTGACGATGCCGGCGGAGTTGGGCGAGTCCCAGACCTCCAGCTTGGTCTCCATCTGCAACGGCACGTCACCAAAGGCCTGGCCCTCCAGGCGGATGTGGGCCCACTTGCGGTCGGTCAGCCATGGCACGTAGTCAGACGGGCCGATGTAGACGTCGTCCTTGGGCAGCGTGTGACCCATGATCGAGGTCACGGCCTGCGTCTTGGAGACCTTCTTGGACTCCAGGCGCTCGCGCTCGAGCATGTTGTAGAAGTCCATGTTGCCGCCGACGTTCAGCTGGCTGGTGCGCAGCAGCTTGACGCCGCGGTCGTGGAACAGTCGCGCCAGCGCGCGGTGCACGATCGTCGCGCCGACCTGCGACTTGATGTCGTCACCGACGATCGGCAGTCCGGCCCTGGTGAAGCGGTCGTTCCAGTAGTCCTCACTGGCGATGAAGACCGGAATGCAGTTCACGAAGCCGCAGCCGGCCTCCAGGATCTGCTCGACGTACCACTTGGTCGCCTGCTCGGAGCCGACGGGCAGGTACGAGACCACCACGTCGGTCTTGGTGTCCTTGAGGATCTGGACGATGTCGGCCGTCGGGCCAGGCGCCTTGGTGATCTTCTCTTTCAGGTACTTGCCCAGGCCGTCGTGCGTCATTCCGCGCTGGACGGGGACGTCGAGGTGCGGGACCTCGTCGGCGAATTTCAGCGTGTTGTTCTGGCCGGAGAAGATCGCCTCGCTGAGGTCCTTGCCGACCTTCTCGGCGTCGATGTCGAAGGCGGCGGAGAACTCGATGTCATGGACCTGGTAGCCGCCGAGGTCGACGTGCATCAGGCCCGGGACCTGCTGACTGGGGTCGGCGTTCTTGTAGTACTCGACGCCCTGGACGAACGAGCTTGCGCAGTTGCCGACGCCGATGATCGCAACGCGTACCTTCTCATGCTGGTAGCGCGCGGCCCCGACGGTTGCGCCGTTCGTGGACGTGGGTTCAGTGCTCATATAGATGTCCCTTTCCAAGATTTCTGATCGGCGGCAAGCCGGTCCGTTCTGCGGTAACTAAACCAGATCCGGGTCCAAGTTACACCGATCGGTACCGAAACTCGCCGCTCGTGAAGTCGATGGCTGCACTGGTAAACCGATCGGTACCGCACGGGCGGAGGAGGCGGTAGGGGAGGCGGAGGAGCGGATGGTGTCCGGGCCAGGGGCGGGGATTGCCCCGTCAGTCGATCGCGTCGCGCAGGATCGCGGCGGCGACGGCGTGGGCGTCGGAGACCACGGTCGCCGCATCGTCGAGCATCACGCGCCCGGCGGCACCAAGGTAGAGAAGGACCAGGCGCCGGCCGACCTGGTCGGCATCCCTGGCGCCGGCGGCCCGGGCAAGGTCTGAGACGCGCGCTACGAGCCGGCGGTTGTGCTCGACGGCTGCGCGGTGCACGGGATGCTCGGGGTCGGGAAACTCGACGGCGGCTGCGACGAATGGGTCCGGAGGGATCGGCTTCGGCGCGTCGGCCAGCGTCGTGAACAGCTCGAGCAGCCGCGCGCGCGGGCCCAGCTCCTCGCGCGCGAGCAGGACCTGGGTCGCACCGGTGCGCTCGCTCTCATCCAGGTAGGCGAGCACCAGATCGTCCTTGGACGCGAACTGCTGGTAGAGGGTTCGCTTCGAGACCCGCGCCTGCGCACGCAGTTCGTTGATGCTCGTGGCGTTGATGCCCTGACGCGTGAACAGCGTCCTTGCGGCCTCGAGGATCCGTGGCCGAGCGCCGCGTCCGAGTGAGCCTCGGCGCCCGGCCGGCGCCATCGCCTGCCGCCTAACCCGCTCCGCCGGCCGACCGAGTCAGCTCTTTGCGCACGTGCCAGATGCGCTGGCAGACCGTCACCAGGCTGAGCGCGGCCAGCACATACACCGCGGGCTTGAGCAGCTCGAAGTGGCCGAGTGACGCGCCGCGCGCGAACACCAGCCCGATCGAGAGGATCACCACGCGCACCGGACGTGTCGCGAGCCCAACCTTGCACTGCACCCCCAGCGCCTCGGCGCGCGCACGGGTGTAGGAGACCATCAGCGAGAAGAGCACCGCAGCCACCACCGCGGCGACAGCCAGCTGATCGTGCTGGGAGGCGAAGTACGCAGCGACGGCCGTCAGCACGATCCCCTCCTCGAGCCGATCGAGCGTCGAGTCCAGGAACGCACCGAACTGGGTGCCCTTCCCGGACATGCGGCTGTAGCGCCCGTCGAGCGTGTCCATGATCGAGCCGACGATGAAGGCGACGCCGGCGAGGAAGAACATGCGGCCGACGACCAGCCCTGCGGCTGCAAGGTTGAGCGCAAAGCCGGTCAGCGAGATCGCGTTCGGCGTCAGCCGTGACTCGATCAGGCGGTTCCTGACGATCTGCTGAGTCGTCAGGCGATCGGTGGCCTCGCCGCCGCGGCTGCGCGGCCTCGGGCGCTGCTGTTTGTGCTGGGTATCAGCCATTTAGAAGCGGTGCAGAGACTAGATGATCTCCGGGCGGACGATCAGCTGGCCCTGGCCACATGTTCAGCTGGGGCGGTGGAGAATGCCCATACGTCGGGCCGCGCTCGGGCCAGGAGCTGCTTGGCCAGCAGCGCCGAGGCGCCGGCAGTGAGCGCGCCGAGTGCGACGTCGGTGAAGTAGTGATTGGCGGTCACGACCACGACGAAGGCGATGAATGCCGGATATACGCGCCACAGCACACGAGCCGCGCGGCTGTGGACGAGACGTGACATCGGCACGCCGATCATGAGCGCGACGCAGACGTGCATCGACGGGACCGCAGCGTAGGGATTCAGGAGCAGACCGGCCGGTCCCTGCTGGGCGTTCACGCCGGTGAACTGCTGGATCGAGTCGCTGAAGCCCCACTGCGGCATCAACCGCGGCGGAGCCGTCGGATACACGCAGTAGCCGACGAGCGCGATCAGCATCGCGACCATGAACATGTTGCGCACGAAGTAGAAGGAGTCGTTGCGCCGCAGGTAGATGAAAGCCAGCGCCCCCGCCGAAAGCGCAAAGTGCGCGTTGAGGTACGTCCAGTCGGCAAGGTCGAGCACCCAGTGCGCGTGGGTAGTCACCCAGCGCTGAATATCCGGCTCGATGAAGACGTGCAGCGTGCGCTCCAGCCCGATGATCCGGCTCGCGTCTGCGAACGGTCTAGGACCGGTGATGCCGACCAGACCCCGCACGAGCTCGTAGCCGGCGTAGGCGAGTGCGAACAGCGACACCTGGCGCGCCAGGTCGATCGGCCCGTGGGGGAGATCCCGCTCGCAACGTGCAGCCAGTGCTCGGCGCATCGCAGCAGGCTAGTTGCAGCGGGGCGCCCGTGAGTCGATTCGTGCAAGCGCGAAGCTGACCCACACCCGCGCCGTGCCACCCGCGCGCGCCCGCAGCTGTGTGAATTGCCGATCGGGGGCCACGCACCCGCGCACCCCGCTCAGGCGCCAGTACGGCGACCAGCGGACGCGCAGTCGCACGAGTCCGGGATGTGCGACGGCCACGGTCAACGAGTTCGGACCCATGAACACCAGCTGACCGGCGCCGCTCGCCACAGCGGTCAGGTGGTCGACTGCGTAGACGGTCCAGTGCGCGAGCCGCGCGACCACATGGAGGTAGGGGAGCCCGCGCCGGATCAGTCGCAGCTCCGCCCGTGCCGCGTAGTCCGGCGGCGCGTCGGCCACCGCCACGTAGTGCACGGCAAGCTGGTGCAGCCACGCGTCGTAGGTGATGGCGGTCAGCCTGCCGTCGTAGAAGAGCGGGTTGTCAGCGATGTCGGTCTGCCGCTCCCAGCCGCGTGCAAGCGGGACGTGCGGCGCGAGGTAATACGCCTCCCAATGGCCGGCGGTGAACGGGACCTCGACCCGCCAGATCCCCGGCTGGCGCTCCAGGAAGCCGATCAGCGGCCGGTAGTAGGCGGCGCTGCTGGCCTGCGAGCCGTGCTGCAGATCCGTGATCGCGTCGTGAACCTGGAGGTAGGTCAACGGCACGGCCGCGAACGCCAGCAGCAGCCAGGCGCGGCGGGGCACCAGCAGTAGCGCCACAACCGGACCTGCGAGCAGCTCGCCGAGACGCGCCGCGTTGCTCCCGACCGGCGTGTGAATCGCGAACGCGGCGACGCAGCCGAGCAGGTAGAGAAGCGTCGCGGTGCCGATCACGCGCCCTGGCCGGAGGATCATGATGAAGCATCCGGCCAGGAGCAGCGGCCATAGGGTTCCGAACGCGAAGGGCTGGTAGCCCGCCTGTGGGAAGACGATCGCCAGCGCCACGACCGGTAACAGCGACGCGAGCACCACCGACGGTCGCCTTCCGACGAGCCCTGCCAGCGCCGCGAACAGGGCGGCGACGGGACTCGCAAGCGCGGTGACCAAGGCAAGACCGGCAGCCCAGCGGGGCCGCCGTCGCTCAACGAACAGCGCCGTCAGCGCAACACCGCAGAGGCCGAACGCGAACGTCAGCCGCCCGCTGAGCAGCTCGGTGACGGTGGCGGCGCCGAGCCAGGTTGCGCCCAGCCAGGCGTCATCGCCGTAGACGTCACGGGTCAGGGCCGCGAATGCTGCCGCGGTGCCGACGCATGCCAGCGCGGCCACGAACTGCGGGGTGATCAGCCACGCGAGCGGTGGGAACAGCACGCTGTAGCCGGTCACGTTCTGGCCCGCGTACCACCAGTTGTTCCAGATGCCGAAGCCCTCGGCGCCGAACAGCCTCGCGCGCAGCAGCTGGGCGGGAAGGTCGGCGCCGGTCGGTTGCAGGATCAGGTAGACGGCGGCAAGCGCGCCCGCGATCAACGTGGGTGCGAATCTGCGGATATGGTGCGCCCTTGTGAACACCGAGATGCCAACCGCATCGCGCAACGTCCTCTGCCTCGGGGAGGCGCTGGTGGACCTCATCTGCGAGCGGCCGGTGAGCTCGCTGGCGGAGGCCGACATGTTCGTGCCGCACTTCGGCGGGTCGGTCGCCAACGTTGCGCTGATGGCGGCCCGCACTGGTGCCCGCACAGCGCTGGCGGGTGGTGTCGGGGCGGACGAGTGGGGCGGCTGGTTGCAGGGCCAGCTCGAGCGAGCGGGTGTCGATCTGCGCCACTTCAAGCTGATCGAGGATATGCCCACGACGCTCGCGCTGACGACGGTCGATCACGCCGGCGAACCGACCTTCCGGCTCTACGCCGAGGCGCACGCGACCGTCGTCAATGCGTTGTGGGGCGGTGTCGAGGAGGCTGTCGCGGAGAGCGGCGGGCTGTTCATCGGGTCCGGCACGCTTGTCGGCGAGGCCGAACGGCAGGTCACGATGAAGGCGCGTGAGCTCGCGCTCGAGCTCGATCACCCGGTGGTCTTCGACCCGAACCTGCGGCTGCGCCAGTGGAGCTCGAAGGCCGACGCGGCCGCCAGCGCCAACGCCTGCGTGCCCGGTGCGCTGCTGGTGCGGGCCAACGCCGAGGAGGCGCGGCTGATGACCGGCGAGGAGGACCTGGAGCGGGCGGCGCTCGCGATCCGCAAGGCCGGTGCACGCAACGTCGTCATCACCGATGGCCACAACGGCGCGATGCTGCGCGGCAAGATCCGGCTCGATCTGCCCTACGTGCCCTCGCGCGTGGTCTCGACGATCGGCGCGGGCGACGCTCTGATGGCGACGCTGGTTGCGCGGCTCCAGATCACCGGGTTCTACGAGCCGGCGATCGCGGCCGCGCTGAAGGAGGCGATGCTCGCGGCCGCACAGGCGCGTGAGCGCTGGGGTGCCTGCGATTAGTGGCCTGGTGACCAGGACCAGCGGCTGGGAGCCGCCGAGCCGGCGGCGCGTCTATGCGATCCGTGATCGCCTGCGGCTGGTCTACGGGATCCCGATCCTGCGCCCGCACGGCGACGGTCTCGCCGAGCTGATCCTGACGGTGCTGTCGCAGTCGACCAACGATCGCAACCGAGATGTCGCCTATTTCGGGCTGCGCGAGCGGTTCCCCAGCTGGGAGGAGGTGCGCGACGCGCCCGTGGACGAGGTAGAGGAGGCGATCCGCCACGGCGGGATCTCGAAGGTCAAGTCGGCCCGGATCAAGGCGATCCTCGCGGCCGTGACGGAGACCGGACCTGAGCCCGGCGCGCTCTACCTGGACTGGGTGTCGGCACTCTCGGTGCCAGACGCGCAGAAATATCTCTGCTCGCTCCCGGGTGTCGGCCGCAAGACCGCAGCCTGCGTGCTGCTGTTCGCCTACGGCATGCGCGACGTGCCCGTCGACACCCACGTCTCACGCGTCGGCACGCGGCTCGGACTGTTCCGGCCGAAGGCGCCGTTCGAGGAGCTGCACGACGCGATGCTGGAGCTGACCCCGCGCGGGCAGGAGTGGGAGCTGCACCTCAACCTGCTGCGCCATGGGCGGCGCACCTGCCACTCGCAGCGGCCGGAATGCGCGGTTTGCGCGCTGCGGCGGATGTGCCCGAGCGCAGGGCTGTTCCTGTAGCTAGAGCGCGAGCAGCGGCGGGATCTCGTCCGGTGCAGCGACGATCGCGGCGGCACCCGCCTCGCTCAGCTCCGCTTCGCTGCCGGCGCCCCACAGCACGCCGATCGTCGGCAGGCCCTGCTCGCGCGCGCCCTCGACGTCGTAGAGGCGGTCGCCCACCATCACGGCGTGCTTCGGCCCACCCAGAGCGACCAGTGCCGATGCCACCGTCACGGACTTGGGCTCGGCGAGGGCGGAGGCCGCGGGGCCGCTGATCACGTCGAACAGATCGGCCAGGCCGAGGTGCTCGAGCAGCATCACCGCGCTCGTGCCGATCTTGGAGGTGGCGACGGCGAGGGCGACGCGTCCGTGCAGCGACGTCAGCAGCTCGCGAATTCCGGGAAAGACCAACGTCGTCTCTGGGCTCGTCCGCGCGTAGTGCTCCCGGTAGGTGGCGAGCGCGGCGTCCTTGAGCGGCTCGTCGTTGCCGAACATGTCCGTGAGCATGATCCGCGTCGGCGGGCCGAGGTAGTGCAGCAGCTCCTCGGGCTCGCGCTGGGGCAGGTTATGCGCCGCCAGCATGTAGTTCACCGAGGTGAAAAACGGGACGCGCGAGTCGATGATCGTGCCATCGAGGTCGAACAGGATCGCGTCAGGTGGAGCAGGCAGCGCCTTGGCGTAGTCGAACGGCATCTGAACGCTCCAGCCTAGGACGTGTGAGTGCGAGCCAGCAGCTCGGTGCGCAGCGCTTCGTCGCAGAACGCCGCCTCGAGCGCCGCGACGGTGACCTCCTGCAGGCGCAGGTCATCCCAGCCGAAATGCTCGCTGCAGACGTCGTACTCGCCGCCCAGCGTGGCGCCAAAGTACGGCGGATCGTCCGAGCCCAGAGTCACCCGCGCGCCGGCAGCACGCAGCTGCGGGAGCGGGTGCTCGGCAAACGACGCGTAGACGCCGAGCACGACGTTGCTGGTGGGGCACGTGTTGAGTGTGATTCCACGCTCGACTATCTCGGTCACGAGGCTCGGGTCCTCGATCGCGCGCACGCCGTGGTCAATGCGGGTGACCGGCAGCTCCAGCGCTTGGCGGATGCTTTCCGGGCCCTGCCATTCACCGGCGTGGACCGTGCAGCCGAGACCCGAGTCGGCCGCGATCCTGAAGGCTTCCGCGAACTCGGTCGGCGGTACGCGTTCGTCCCCGGCAAGGGCGAAGCCGACGATGTAGGGGTGCGGGCGCTCGGCGGCCCTGCGGGCCACGCGGACCGCCCGGTCGGCTCCGAAGTTCCTGACGGCGGAGACCAGGATCCGGGCATCGATTCCGTGATCGCGGCGGGCGGCGTCGATCCCCGCGGCGATGCCGCCATAGTGCTCCTCGTCACTGAGACCGACGAGCGCGGCATGGTCGGGGGAGGCCGTCAGCTCCACGTAGATGCCGCCATCCCGCGCCACTCCGGTGAGGTATTCATAGGTGATGTCCCGATAGTCCTCGCTGGTGCGGATCACGCTCGCGGCCAGGTCGTAGGTCTCGAGGAAGTGGAGGAAGTCCGTGTAGTGGAAACGACCGTCCTGCGCGAGCATGCCGTCCGGTAGCGCCACGCCGTTGCGCCGCGCGATGCGCGCGATCAGCTCGGGCGGGGCGGTGCCCTCGAGGTGCACGTGGAGTTCGGCCTTGGCAAGCATCGGGCTGCACTTTTGCATATCTGGTCGATCTTCCTCAGCCGCTAGCCTCGCTGCCCCATGACTCGCAACGGTGCCCCGTGACTCGCAACGTCTCATTGCGTGAGCTGCTCGTCGGCGTCGAGGGCCTGGCGCTGCTGCGCAACCTCTACGACGGCAGCGACGACGCCGCGGGCGAGCGCCTTCAGGAGCTGCGCCGGGTGCTGGATGACGCGGCCCTCGCCTCGGCCGAGGCCACCCCCGAGCACGATGCCGCCTCGGGCTACGCGATCTGGTCGGACTCCTACGACGAGCCGGGCAACCCGATCGTCGCAATCGAGGAGCGGGTCGTCGGTGAGCTGCTCGCGCCGCGCCCGCTTGGCGCCGCGCTCGACGCCGCGTGCGGTACGGGCCGGCACGCGCGCCGCCTCGTGGAGCTCGGGCACACCGTGTCCGGCATCGACCTGACGCCCGAGATGCTCGAACGCGCCCACATGAATGTGCCGGAGGCCAGCTTCACCGTCGGCGACCTGCGTGAGTTGCCGTTCGCCGACGCCAGCTTTCAGACGGTCGTCTGCGGGCTTGCGCTTGCGCACCTGCCTGTGCTGGACGACGCGGTCGGCGAGCTCAGCCGCGTGCTCGTATCCGGTGGCCAGCTGATCATTTCGGTGCTGCACCCGTTCCTGGCGCTGCTCGGCTGGAACGCGCCGTTCTCAGGAGCCGACGGCAGCCGCGGGTTCGTGCGTGAGCATCCGCATCTGCACGCCGACTACCTTGCCGTTTTCAATCAACACGGGCTGCAGATAGCCGGCTGTTACGAGCCGACCATCACCGAGCGTGAGCTCGGCGCGAAGCGACGCGCGTTTCGTCACATCCCGGATGCGACCAGTGCCGCCTACCTCGGCCTGCCCGCCGTACTCGTGCTCGTCGCCGAGAAAATGTGAGCGTGGCGGGGCGCGCTCGCCGCGGCTTCGCGCGTCAGCGGATCACTTCGAGCACCGGCACTCCGACGACCGGCTGGCCGCTCACGCTGAAGGCGGCTCTGAGCGCTGCTGCGCCCTCCTCGAAGGACGCCTCGTCGCGCGCGTGCAGCACCGCGAGCGGGCGGGAACCCGCGCCAACCGATTCGCCGAGTGCCGCCACCTCGGTCAGACCGACGGCATGATCGACGGGGTCGGTCTCCCGCGCGCGCCCGCCGCCGAGGGCAACGATCGCCACTCCCACAGCGCGCACATCGATCGCGCCGACGACGCCGGCCTGCGACGGCTCGACCGCACGCACGATCGGGGCCTGTGGCAGGAACAGGTGCGGAGCCTCGAGTAGCTCTGAGGGTCCTCCGAGGGCGGTCACCATCGCCGCGAACACCTCGGCCGCGGCGCCGCTCGACAACGCGCGCTCGGCCGCGGCTCGCGCAGCCTGAAGGTCGTTCTCGATGCCGCCCAGCACGAGCAGCTCGGCGCTGAGCGCGAGCGTCACCTCGACCAGCCGCTGATCGGCAGCGCCTGGATCGGTCAACGCCTGGACGGATTCGAGCACCTCGACCGCATTGCCGGCTGTGCGTCCCAGTACCTGGTTCATATCGGTCAGCAGCGCGCTGGATGCCAGGCCGTTGCCGCGCGCGACCTCGACGATCGCGGCGGCGAGCTCGCGCGTGTCCTCGAGCGAGGGCAGGAACGCTCCGGAGCCGGCCTTGACGTCCATCACCAACGCGTCGAGCCCGGCGGCGAGCTTCTTGGAGAGGATCGAGGCGACGATCAGCGACATCGACTCGACGGTGGCGGTCGCGTCCCGGATCGCGTAGAGACGCTTGTCGGCGGGAGCAAGCGCACCGGTCTGGCCGATGATCGCGCAGCCGACGCTGTCCACGACCTCACGGAAGCGCTCCGATGATGGCTTGACGTCGTAGCCGGGGATCGACTCGAGCTTGTCGAGCGTGCCTCCGGTGTGGCCGAGCCCGCGGCCGGAGATCATCGGCACCGCGCCGCCGCAGGCCGCCACGATCGGCGCGAGCAGCAGGCTGACCTTGTCGCCGACGCCCCCGGTCGAGTGCTTGTCGAGCACCGGCCGGTCGCGTACCAACGAGGGGCCGTCCGCCATCGGGCGGTGCCACTCGAGCACGTCCCCGGAGCGCATCATCGCGCCGGTCAGTGCCACACGCTCAGCGCCGGTCATGCCACGCCAGACGACCGCCATCGCAAACGCTCCGACCTGTGCGTCGGTGACGCTGCCGTCGGTGATGCCGGCGACGAACTCCTCGATCTCCGCGGTGGAGAGCTCGCGGCCGTCGCGCTTCTTGCGGATCAGCTCCGGCGACGAGCATCAGGCCTCAGCCAGCCGCGGGATCGAGGCGACCAGCAATCTGACCAGGTCCTGGGCGGCGAGGGCGGCGTCGGCGAGCGTCTGCTCGTGGCTCGAGCGGCACGTCGCTCATGCCCTCGGCCAGGTTCGTGATCGCCGAGATCGCCGCAACCCGCAGTCCGCAGTGACGGGCGACGACGGTCTCGTGCACGGTCGACATGCCGACAGCGTCGCCCCCGAGCACGCGGATCGCGCGGATCTCTGCGGCGGTCTCGAACGCGGGCCCCGACCAGCCGGTGTACACGCCCTCCGCAAGCGCTATTCCCAGCTGCGCAGCAGCGGCGCGCAGCTGGGCCAGCAGCTCTGGGTCATATGCGTTTCCCATCGCCGGAAAGCGCGGGCCGATGCTGTCGTCGTTGGGCCCGATGAGGATGTTCGTGCCGGTCAGATTGATGTGGTCGGTGATCGCCATCAGGCTGCCTGGGCCGACCTCGGGGCGCAGCGAGCCGGCGGCGTTCGTCTGCACGAGGATCTCCGCGCCGATCGACTTCAGCCAGCGCACGGGAGTACGGATTTCATCGACCGGACCCCCCTCGTAGAGGTGCGCGCGGCCCTGCAGGATCGCGACCGGTACGCCGCCGATGTGGCCCTGAACCACCTGCCCGGCGTGGCCCTGCACCGTCGGGCGCGGGAAGCCCGGAAGCTCGGCGTAGCTGATGATCTGCGGGTCCTCGACGGCGTCGGCGACGGCGCCCAGCCCGGAGCCCAGGATCACGCCGACCTGAGGCGCGAAACGCGTCGCTCACTGCTCGAGTGCTCCCGATTCGAACGCCAGCGGCAGCAGCTCGCCCATGGTGGTGATCCGCGGTTCGGAGCCCGGGCGGCCGAGGAACACGGGGGTCTGCGCATCCGCGAACTCCGACAGGCGCTGGCGGCATCCGCCGCACGGCGGACACAGCTCGACCCGCTCGGCGACGATCGCGACGGCCGTGATCCGGGTCTCCCCGGCGGCGATCATCGCGCCGATCGCCGAGGCTTCGGCGCACTGCGTCTGGGAGTAGGAGGCGTTCTCAACGTTCGCGCCGACGTGGATCGCGCCATCTGCGCCCCGCAGCGCAGCTCCGACCTTGAAGTCCGAATAGGGCGCGTGCGCGCGCCGCATCACCGCGTCGGCGGCCGCGAGCAGCTCCTGCGCATCGTCAGGCATCCCGGCATCGTAACGGCGGTTGCAGCCCGGTAGGATCGCCCGCCATGACCTCGCAACTCACCGTGGTTCAGCACCCAGTACTGGCCGATCGGCTCACGGTCCTGCGCGACCGCGATACCAGGTGGCCCGACTTCCGCCACGCCCTGTACGAGTGCTCGGCGATCCTGGCGGTCGAGGTCGCGCGTGAGCTTCCGGTGGTCGAGATCGAGATCGAGACGCCGCTCGAACCGACCCGCGGCGCCCGGCTCTCCGAGGAGGTCGTGGTCGTGCCGGTGCTGCGCGCCGGCCTCGGCATGGTCGACGGCTTCCTGCGGCTGCTGCCCGACGCGCGCGTCGGCCATCTCGGGATGGCGCGCGACGAGCGGGCGCACACGCCGGTCGACTACTTCTCGCGGCTGCCGCCGGGCCTGGCCGAGGCCTGGGTGTTCGTGCTCGACCCGATGCTCGCCACCGGCGGCAGCGCCGTGAACGCGCTCCAGCACCTCAAGCAGGCGGGCGCGAAGCGGCTCGGGCTCGTGTGCCTGGTGTCCGCGCCCGAGGGCATCGAGGCGGTCACCGAGGCGCACCCCGACGTCAGGATCTGGACCGCCGCCGTCGACCGCGGGCTCGATGAGAACGCCTATATCCGCCCTGGCCTCGGCGATGCCGGCGACCGGGTGTTCGGCACGCTCTGAGCCCGCGGCTGCTCAGGTTTGCGAGCGATCGAGCCACTTGTCGAGTGACTGGCGGCTGGTACTGCCGCATCCGCGCGAGCAGCTCGGCGGGTGAGTCGCCGACCAGCAGCGCGTCACGCTGCTCCGGACGCAGGAAACGCTCGGCGACCATGTGGTCGATGAAGGCCAGCAGCTGATCCCAGTAGCCGGCGACGTTCGAGCAGCGCCGACGGGCTTGGTGTGGATGCCGAGCTGCGCCCAGGTCACGATCTCGAACAGCTCCTCGAGCGTTCCGAACCCGCCCGGGAGTGCGATCACACCATCGGCCAGCGATTCCATCAGCGCCTTGCGCTGGTGCATCGTCTCGACCACGCGCAGGTCGGTGAGGCCGGTGTGGGCGACCTCCTTCTCGACCAGCATGCGCGGGATCACGCCGATCACCTCACCGCCCGCGGCGAGCACCGCGTCGGCCACGGCGCCCATCACCCCGACCTGAGCGCCGCCGTAGACGAGCCCGAGTCCCTGCGCTGCGAGTTCATCGCCGAGTGCGGCGGCGGCTTCGACGTAGGCGGGCAGCCGGCCGGGACTGGATCCACAGAAGACGAGTACGCGACGCATCTCACGAGCGTATCCGCGTCACTGTCGCCGTGTCACTCACTGGAAACGGTGCTGGGGTCCACTAACCTCGACATGTCTATGAGCCGCAAGCTGGCACACGTTGACCGTGTCGGGATCGAGGAGCGCGCCGCCCAGCTCGGCGCCCGATCGATCAAGACGACCGCCAAACAGCAGGGGATCCGCCTGGCAGTGTCCGTACTCGACCTGACGACGCTCGAGGGCGCCGACACCGCCGGCAAGGTGCGGCAGCTGTGTGCCAAGGCTGTCTGCCCGGCGCCGACGATGCCGGAGATCCCGTCGGTCGCGGCGATCTGCGTGTATCCGTCGATGGTGGCGGTCGCACGCGAGGCGCTGGCCGGAACCGGCGTGCGCGACCGCGTCGGTCGCGACCGGCTTCCCCGCCGGCCAGGTCTCGCTCGAGGCCAAGCTGCGCGACACCGAGGACGCGGTGGCGGCCGGGGCGGAGGAGATCGACATGGTGATCTCGCGCGAGGCGTTCCTCGCCGGCGACGACGTGCGCGTGATGCGAGGAGATCGTGCGGGTCAAGGAGGCCTGCGGCGACGCCCACCTGAAGGTGATCCTCGAGACATCCGAGCTCGGCTCCTATGACCACGTGCGGCACGCGTCGATGCTCGCGATGGAGGCCGGCGCCGACTTCATCAAGACGTCGACCGGCAAGGCCGGGGCCGGTGCCACGCCGGGCGTTTGCCTGGTGATGCTCGAGGCGATCCGCGACCACGTCGAGCGGACCGGGAGGATCGTCGGCTTCAAGGCGGCCGGCGGTGTCTCGACGAGCAAGGCGGCGCTGCATCGGCTCGTGATCGTCAAGGAGACACTCGGCGATGACTGGCTGACGCCCGACCGCTTCCGGATCGGCGCCTCCTCGGTCTTGAACGACCTGCTGATGCAGTACGCGAAGACCGAGTCGGGCCGTTACGGGCGCAGTGAGGACTTCTCTCGCGAATGACCGTTGAACGCGCGCATCGATCGTCTGGGACTACGCGCCCGCGCCGGAGGCGACCGACCACCTGCGGCTCGCCGAGCGCTACGGGCTGTTCATCGGCGGCACCTTCTGCGAGCCGGCCGAGGGCCGCTACGTGCCGACCATCAACCCGGCGACCGAGGAGCCGATCGCGGAGATCGCGTGGGCGGGCCCTGCCGACGTGCAACGGGCGATCGAGGTTGCGAGGGATGCGCAGCCCCGCTGGGCTGCGCTACCGGCCCGCGAGCGCGGCAAGTACCTGTTCCGGATCGCACGACTGATCCAGGAGCGGGCGCGCGAGTTGGCGGTCGTCGAGACGCTCGACGGCGGCAAGCCGCTGCGCGAATCGCGGGATGTCGACATCCCGCTCGCGGCCGCGCACTTCTTCCACTACGCCGGCTGGGCCGACAAGCTGCGCTACGGGGTGGTGGCGCGCGAGGTCGCTCCGCTCGGCGTCGTCGGCCAGATCGTGCCCTGGAACTTCCCGCTGCTGATGGCGGCCTGGAAGCTCGCGCCGGCGCTCGCCTGCGGCAACACGGCGATCCTCAAACCCGCTGAGACGACGCCGCTGACGGCGCTGCTGCTGGCGGAGATCTGTCAGGAGGCGGAGCTGCCTGACGGGGTCGTCTCGATCCTGCCCGGCGACGGCGCCGTCGGCGCGGCGCTGGTGCGCTCGCCCGGTCTCGACAAGATCGCCTTCACGGGCTCGACCGCTGTCGGGCGCGACATCCAGACGGCGCTCGCGGGGCGCGGCGTCGAGCTGACGCTCGAGCTCGGCGGCAAGTCGGCGAACATCGTGTTCGAGGACGCGGCGCTCGACCAGGCGGTCGAGGGCATCGTCAACGGCATCTTCTTCAACCAGGGCCACGTCTGCTGCGCCGGGTCGCGGCTGCTGATCCAGGAGAGCGTGCTCGACGAGGTGATCGCCAAGCTGTGGGCGCGGATGGGCCGGCTGCGCATCGGCGACCCGCTCGACAAGAACACCGACGTCGGCGCGATCAACTCGGCCGAGCAGCTCGAGCGGATCGAGACGCTGGTCGCGGCCGGTGAGGAGGAGGGCGCGGTCCGCCGGAGCGTTCAGTGTTCGCTGCCCGAGCACGGCTACTGGTTCGCGCCGACGCTGTTCACCGATGTCTCGCCCGCGCACCGGATCGCCGTCGAGGAGATCTTCGGGCCGGTCGTCTCTGTCCTGAGCTTCCGGACTCAAGCCGAGGCGATCGAGAAGGCGAACAACTCGAAGTACGGGCTCGCTGCCGGGATCTGGACCGACAAGGGCGCCAAGGCGTTCGAGGTCGCGAGCGCGCTGCGCGCCGGCGTCGTCTGGCAGAACACCTACAACCACTTCGACCCGACGGCCGCCTTCGGCGGCTACAAGGAGTCGGGCTTCGGGCGCGAGGGCGGCCCGGCCGGATTGCGCCCGTATCTGCGGGTGGTGCGCTGATGCACGGGAGCCCGGCATGGCGAGGCTGAGTTCGCAAGACCTACAAGCTTTGGATCGGCGGTGCGTTCGTGCGCTCGGAATCGGGACGGTCAGACCTCGTCGGCGAGGTCAACGTCCCGCGTGGCTCGCGCAAGGACGTGCGCGAGGCGGTGGCCGCGGCGCGGCGCGCGGCTGGGCCCTGGGCGGCGCGCACCGCGTACAACCGCGGACAGATCCTTTACCGCGCCGCCGAGGCGCTCGAGTCCGCCGCGACCAGCTGATCGCCGTGCTCGAGGACGGCGGCGCGCGGGCTGGGACGGGTTTGTCGGCGCTGCTGAGCTCGATGCTGCGGTCGACGTGCTCGTGCACTATGCCGGCTGGACCGACAAGCTCCAGGCGGTGCTCGGCGGGATCAACCCGGTTGCCGCGCCCTTCCTGTCCTTCTCGCTGCCCGAGCCCACCGGCGTCGTCGGGATCGTCGCGCCGGATCAGCCGTCCCTGCTCGGGCTCGTGGCGGATGTCGCGCCGGCGCTGGCGGCGGGCAACACGGTTGTCGCTGTTTTGTCCGAGGCTTCGCCGCGCGCAGGCCTCGACCTGGCCGAGGTGCTCGGCGTCTCCGACATTCCCGGTGGCGTGGTGAACCTGCTGTCGGGACGGCGTGGCGAATTGGCCATGGCGCTCGGGGGCCACCGCGATCTGAACGCGATCGTCGATGCCTCCGGCGACGCAGCGCTTGGCACCGAGCTCGACAAGCTCGCCGCTGAGACCATCAAGCGCGCACGGCACTACGACGCGGCTACGTCCTACGACCAGGCGGTCGATGACGCGCTGGAACGAATCGCTGCTGTGACCGAGCTGAAGACGGCCTGGCACCCGGTTGGGGCTTAGGCTCCCCGTTTCTCCAGCGCCGGCAAGCCCAGCCAATTATTTCGCCGCACAGTGGTGGCGATGGGACGAGAATGAGCAGCGTGAGTTCGGGAGGGTTCTTGCGCTGGCGGCTCGCAAAGAGTCTCCGGTCCGCCTATGCGGACGGGCTCATCACGCGCGACACGTTCACTCACCGGATCGATCACCTCTACGGCGGCAGTGGGCATCTGGTCGATCCTCAGCAGCTGGTTGGCGATCTCAACTTCCGCCGCGAGACACGGTGGCTCGATCGTGGAAGACTTGCCTCCGTGTTGTGGCACCGCAAGCGTGAGGAAGACGACGAGCTACAGCTGCCGATTCTCGTGCTCGATTGGAGCGGCGCGACATCGGAGATGCTGCTCGGCCGAAGCACCGAGTGCGATCTGCTGATCCCCGACCGGAGCGTTTCCCGGCGCCACGCGCAGCTGTTCTTCCGGGACGGAAAGTGGATCCTGGTCGACCTCGATTCGAAGAACGGCACCTTCATCAACGGCGTGCAGGTGCAGCGAGCCGAGCTTCTGCCCGGTGATGTGGTCGCGCTCGGGGTCGAGTGCTTGCGGGTGGACTGACGCTCAGGCGACGTGGTCGCCGAGGAAGGTGAGTGCTTGGTGCTGCTGGCTTTCGAAGAACGCGGCGTCGTGGCATCCGGCCGTGAAGTCGACGACGGCGGAACCCGGTAGGGCCTGTGCGAGTGCCACCACGCCCGGGTGGAACGGGTCGTCGGTACCCGAGGCGATGCGCACCGGGATTCCGGACAGGGCTGAGGCATGGGTGACGACATCGTCGTCGGCGAAGTCCTGTGCGGAGGTGAACGCGCCGGCATTGGCCGCACGAGCCTCCGGATAGCTGGTCCAGACCGCCGGGCTGATGGCCGCCACCGCGGCGATCAGACGAGGGTGCTTCTCGGCCAGCAGCAGCGCGCCGTAGCCGCCCATCGAAATGCCCACGGTCGCGATGCCGCCGGGTTTGCGTCCAAGGCCCAGGCGCTGGCAGCGCGGGATCACCTCATTCACCAGCATTGCCATTGGGTCATCGCCGGGGTGCGGGTTCCAGTAGAGGCCGCCGCCGTCAACCGCCACAGCGGCCATCGGTGGTAGCGGCTTGCCACCCTGACGGGCCGCAAGCGCCTGGGCGAGCGTGACCCCGCCCAGCGGGCTGCGGTGGCTACCGCCAAAGGCGTGCAGGTAGATCACCAGCGGCAGCTGAGTTCCCCGCGCGTGTCCGGGCGGGTAGGCGATGGTGTAGCCGACCGTGCGGTTACGGGCCTTCGAATAGAAGGTGCCCGACAAGGACGTCCCGACGGGCGCGAACGTCAACGCCGGCCGGACACGGAGCAGGCTCCCGTGAGCTCGTCGAGCGTGGCCTTACCCGGCAGGACGCCGTGGTCGACAAGCTCCACGCCGGCAACTGCGGCGCCCAAAAGCCCAACCACACCGCCAGCCAGCAACTGCCTGCGGCTCCACCTGGGGCGCTCGGTCAGGTCATCGCGCCCCATTGGCGTCCCATCCTAAATACCGGGACTGTCGCCTGATGCGACAGCTGTTGCAGGTCGTCAGGCGGTGAGGATGAGAGGTGCGCCGCGCGTGATCACGATCGTGTGCTCAGAATGAGCGGCAAAGGACCCGAGATCGAGCTCAGCCGTGCTTTGACGGTGCGTTGCAAATCCGTTATCGGCAGCAGGAAATGTAAAGCCGACGGCGTTGGCGGTCGATGAGACTCTTGGCCCGATCGGCCGCAACAACACCGTGTCAACGATCCCATACAACAGTGCGGATGTGAATGCTCGCCTCGTCACAGGGCTCGAGGCGATCATCGACGCTGCAACGGGCATCCTGGCCGCCCAATCGCTGGAGGAAACGCTTCAGGGAATGGCTGACGCGCTCTTGCCGATCGTTCCGTACACGAGTCTGGCCGTCTACGAGGTCGACTGGGATGAGCGTGTCCTGATCCCGTTGCTGGCGACCGGCAGCTACGTGCCGGAGACGCTCCGCTCGCGGCCCTCGCTCGATGCTTCGATCACCGGCTCCGCGGTCCTGCTGGGCGACGTCGTCTGCCCACCCCCGGGGATCCGCTGCTTGGCAAGTACCAGATGCCGGGCACCCCGCAGAGCGGTGACAGCGAAGCGATTCTGGTGGCGCCCCTGCTCGTCGGCGAGGCGGTGGCCGGAACGCTGAACGTCTGGCGCGAGGAGGAACACGAGCCGTGGTTCTCACCGGAGGAGGCGCTGTTGCTGCGCCGGTTCGCGTCCTTGGCAGCCATGGCCTACGCCAATTCGGCGCAGCGCGAACAGCTGCGCGCTCAGGCGCTCACGGACGATTTGACGGGCCTGTTCAATCGGCGTCACTTCGAGCATGGTCTGTGCGGGGCGCTGAACGCCGAGCACGAGCGACGCGGCCCGACCTCGCTGGTCTACTTCGACCTGGACGCGTTCAAGTCGATCAACGATACGTTCGGTCACGGTGCCGGAGATCAGGTGCTGCGCGAGTTCGCCGAGGTGTTGCGCGCCCAGATCCGCCAGGGCGACATCGCCTGCCGGACCGGAGGTGAAGAGTTCTGTGTGGTGCTGCCGCGCACCAGCCTTGCAGACGCTGAGCGGCTGGCGTGGCGCGTGGTCAGCGCGGTCCGCGCTGCGCGCCTGGGGCCACGAGGAGACCTGACCGTGTCTGCCGGAGTGGCGACCTCACCGCGCTCGAGCGAGGATTACGAACATCTGGTTCGCCAGGCCGACGACCACCTTCTGCGGGCCAAGCGCGCAGGCCGTGACCGCGTGGTTGTCGGCGATCCCGCGCGCGCTTGAGGACCGGCCTTCCGCCGATTACCAGTCCGGACGCGACGTCACTCGAGCCACTCGGTCTCGAACGTGGGGTTCGCGTGGATGCAGACGAGGTTGGCTCGCTCGGGTCCACGGTTGATGAACTTGTGCGGCGTTTCGGGCGGGACCAGCACGATGTCCCCGGGTCCGGCATCAAGCTGTTGGTCCCCGGCCTGGAACGTCAGGTTGCCTTCGATCACGACCCAGGTCTCGTCGTAGGGGTGTCGGTGCAGCCTCGGTCCCTGTCCCGGCTCCGAGCGGTCGATGATCAGTGAGATCGCTGCGCCGTGCTCGATCCCTCTGAGGTTCCCGGTCGGGAGCGTGTCGGCTTTGATCACTGGCATCTGTCTCTCCCTTCGCGGCGCCGCAGCTCAGAGTGGAAGCGGCTCCTCCAACGAAGCGAGGACCCAGTCGGCACCGCCGTCGCGCAGTTGCTGTTGGTTGAAGTTGTGAGTGGCCACGCCTACGCACTTCATTCCCGCGGCGTGCGCTGCCTTGGCGTCGAGGGGGGTATCGCCGATGGCGAACGCCTGCTCGGGCGCGATGTCCTCGCCGTAGACCAGGGAGCCCCGCTTGAGCGCGATTCGGGCAACCTCGGCGCGGTCATTGGAGTCCGAGCCGTACCCGCCGAAGGAGAAGAACCGATTCAGCTCGGCTCGATGAAGCTTGATGTGCGCGGCGGCCTCAACGTTGCCGGTGATCAGCCCCGTCAGGTAGCCCTCCTCGAGCAGCTTGGGCAGCAGCTCGTCCACGCCCGGCAACACCCGGTATCCCTCGGACTCGGCCACGGTCTGGTGCAGGTAGTACAGCCGGCGTTCCAGCAGGCGGGTGAACTCCTTGCGCTCGGGCTGACGGCCGAGTGACCGCCACGAACGTCTTGCGCCCCACTTCGGGGTCGGTCATCCCGGCGTCGGTGAACTGTCCGATGTCGGCCGGGATCCCGTACAGCTCGTTGAACGCGAGCCGCCACGAGGCGGCACCCGCGCCACCGGTATCGATCAGCGTCCCGTCGATGTCGAACAGGATCGCGATGTGGTGCGGGTTTGCGCTCATGGCGACGGCGACCTTTCTGCGAGCTCCAGTTCAGTCGCGGTCCGGCTCGCTCTGCCGGGCGGCGTGCTCGGTACGGGCATTACGGCGCCGTAGCATCGCGCCGACGGCGATGATCGCGACGACCAGGACGATGCGCGCGACGCGGACGATCACGAGGGTGGTCCCGGAGACGTGCAGGACGAACACCGCGACCAGCAACGCAACCAGAGTCGCCACGTAGGCGTAGAACAGCGGGCCGGAGCGATTACGGCGAAATAAGAACATCGGCCGCGATGCTACTGGAACGTTAGCGTCCTCCCATGCGTGAACTCATAAAGACGGCAGCCGCTCCGACTTCTCCGCTATACAGCCAGGCGGTCAGGGCCGGACAACATGTGTACGTGTCGGGCATGGTTGGAATCGACGTGAACACCGGGCAACTGGCCGGCCCAACCATCGGGGAGCAGACGCGCCAAGCGCTGGAGAATTGCGAGGCGATCCTGCGAGGGGCGGGCGCGAAGTTCGAGGATGTCGTTGAGGTTGGCGTGCTGCTGACCAACCCCGCGGATTTCACGGGGATGAATGAGGCGTACGAGAACTGGTGGTCGATCGATCCGCCGGCACGTTATGTTGCGAAACTCGGTGTTGAGATCCCGGACCTGCTCGTTTCGATCCGCATGACAGCGGTGATCGGTTAGCCCCCCTTGGCCGCGCGGAACCGGCTGACGATCGACGACGGTCCCACTGTTCGGCTCGATGGCGAGCCGGCGCAGGGCAGCAGGCACAAGATTCTGTTTGGCGCGCTGGCAGACGGGGATGCACGGGTCGTCGTCAAGGTCGAACGGATTCCGGGAGCCCTGGAACGGGAGCGAGCGGTACTCGCTTGGTTGGCGGCGGCGCGGCCCGGCGTGGCGCCCAGGCCGGATCGCGTTTGGCCAGGCGACCCTGGCGGGAGCGCGGGTCACCTGTCTGGTGAGCGAACGCGTGCCGGGATCGCCGCCGAGACTGAGGCGGGCTGGCGGCGCATGGGTGGCGCGGTCGCCAGCCTCGCTGAGCTCGGCTACCCCAAAGATGGCGTGCCGGTTTTCGATCAAGACGCATTCGCAAAGGCACACGCCGAGCGCGTCACCGACCTCGGCTCGCGGGCTGGCCCCGTTCGTTCGCTCGATCGCGGATTGGGCGAAGCTCAGTAGCGGAACGTTGCCCGGTTCGACTCGACTGGTTCTCACCCACGGTGATCCCGGGCCCGGGAACTACCTCGATACCGGCTCGTCCGGCTCACTGATCGATTGGGAGGAGGCTCGACATCGGCGCCGCTCGGCCTCGACCTCGGCCGATTGAGGTTCATCGCGCTTCTGGGCTCGGGACCATCTGGCTACATCGCTCGCGACCACCAGGCCCGCGCGAGTGCCGTCGGTGCCGGATATATGAGCGGGCTTCAGAGCCGGTGGCTCGCAACAGGCGATGAGCTGCGCTGGTGGCTCGCGGTCGCAGGCGTCCAGTTCATCCACCGCCGATGGCAACTTGGCGGCCCAGGGCCCTGGGAGCACGCTGCCCAGGTGCTCTCGTACAGCGCTGACCACCAGGCTCGGCGGAGGCCCTCAGCCGGACGTGTCCGCCGCGACTCGCCGCACTCGGGCGGCCGTGAGCTCCGAGAGCGAATCAAGTACGTCGGCCGCCAGCGACAGTGTGTCTTGGGCGGGAGGAAACTCGCGGTTGGGTACTGCGAAAACGAGCATTCCCGCGGCGGCGGCGCTGCGTAGGCCGTTTGCGGAGTCTTCCACAGCGGCACAGTGCTCGGACGCGATACCCAGCCTGCGCGCAGCCTCCAGGTAGACGTCTGGCGCCGGCTTGCCGTGTCCACCTCCTCAGATGAAACCGTCGCGGCGAAGCAAGCTTGCAGGTCGGCGAGTGCGAGAACCAGGTCGATGATCGGCCGGTTGCGCAGAGGACGCAAGCGCCAGAGGCCAGCTTTCGCCCAAGCTGATCACGGTCTCGCGTGCAGCCGGGAGCAGCGGCAGGTTTCTTTGTAGAGCGCCTGCAGGCGCGCGACGACGGCGTCCGAGATCTCCTTCGGATCCAGCTCGACGGCGAGCTGGCCGTGCATGTATGCCGACCATTCGGTCGAGCTCATGCCGATCATCGCTTGCGTGGCGTCGTCGGTCCAGTGGCCTCCGTGCTGACGCGCGACCTCACGGCGGGCGGCGTCCCAGGCTCCTTCGGAGTCGATCAGTACTCCGTCGAGGTCGAAGATGATGGCCGCGATGTTCATGCCCTTAGCACTCTGCACGAGCGATGAGCCGAGCCAGGCGCTCAGACGAACGACCGACCCGGCATCCCCGGGGCGTTGCGTCCGGCCAGCCACTGCAGCACGCTGGCGCCGACGTCGGCCAGCAGGCCGTCGTGGCGACCGCCGCCTCGCCCGCCGGCGAAGCGCGCGAGCAGAGGCGCGTACTCCCGGGTGTGGTCGGTGTGGCTGGCTGTCGGATCGACGCCGTGATCGGCGGTGAGGATCAGCATGTCGTCATCGTCGAGCAGGCCCAACCACTCGGAGACGGCATCATCGATCACGCGCAGCGCGTCGGCGAAGCCGGTGACGTTGTGACGGTGGCCGAAGACCTGGTCGGTGTCGACGAAGTTCGCAAAGACGAAGCCGGAATCGAGCGTCCGGACCAGCCCGGTGACCGAGGCGATCGCCTCCACATTGGTCGCGCCCGGATGCGCGACGTCGACCCCGACCCCGGCGAACAGATCCCTGATCTTGCCGACACCGTGGACGCTGACACCGGCGACCTGGAGCTCCTGGAGATAGGAGCGAGCAGGCGGCTCGAGCGAGTAGTCGTGCCTGCCGGTCGTGCGCACGAAGGCACCGGGCGGGCCCACGAACGGCCGCGCGATGACGCGGCCGACGGCGTGGTCGCCCTGCATGACATCACGCGCCGTGGCGCACAGAGCATGCAGCCCCGGCTCGTCAAGCACGTCGTGATGGGCGGCGAT